>NZ_JOFS01000043.1 GCF_000719285.1 Streptomyces bicolor
CACAGGCGGCGTACTCCTCCCGTTCTTCGCCTTCATGACGTTCCTCATCGCCGTACCCACCGGCGTGAAGTTCTTCAACTGGATCGGCACCATGTGGAACGGCTCGCTGAGTTTCGAGACACCCATGCTCTGGGCCTTCGGCTTCCTGGTCACCTTCGTCTTCGGCGGTCTGACCGGCGTCATGCTCGCCTCACCGCCGCTGGACTTCCCGACGTCCGACACCTATTTCGTCGTCGCCCATTTCCACTACGTCATCTTCGGCACGGTGGTGTTCGCGATGTTCGCCGGATTCCACTTCTGGTGGCCGAAGTTCACCGGCAGGATGCTCGACGAGCGCCTGGGCAAGATGACCTTCTGGACGCTGTTCATCGGCTTCCACGGCACGTTCCTCGTCCAGCACTGGCTGGGTGTGAACGGAATGCAGCGCCGGATTCCGGACTATCTGGCGGTGGAGGGACTGACGCCGCTCAACTCACTGTCGACCGTCTTCTCGTTCGTGCTCGGGGCTTCCCTGCTGCCGTTCTTCTACAACGTCTGGAAGACCGCGAAGTACGGCAAGAAGGTGGCGGCCGACGACCCGTGGGGCTACGGCCGCTCGCTGGAATGGGCCACGTCCTGCCCACCGCCGCGCCACAACTTCCTCACCCTGCCGCAGATCCGTTCCGAATCTCCGGCGTTCGACCTCCATCACACCCCCGCGCCGGAGAGGGAGTTGACCACGCTGTGAGCATCACGGACAAGTTCCTCAACGACATCGAGGGGCATCTGCTGCTCGCCGCGACCCGCGAGGAAGGCCGAACGGCCGCCGCCCGTTTCAGCGCACCGCTGCACTGGCTGACGGATGCTCAGCGGGACGAGGTGGAGCGGCGGTTCGAGGCGGAGTACCTCGCACTCGCCCGCGGCTCCTGGCAGCACACGGCGGAGCGTGCCGGGAGACTGCGGGACGAGTACGAGGCCGTGTACCGCGAGCTGCGGCGCCGTCTGCTGGCCGGCTGGCTGCTGACCTGCGCCGTGGCGTTCGCCGTCCTGGTCGCGTGCCTCGCCTAGGCGCGCGCTAACTCACCGTCCACTTCTGGTTGTTCTGCCCGTTGCAGGCCCACAGCACCAGCTTCGTGCCGTTGGCCGTGGCCGCGCCGTAGGCGTCGAGGCAGAGCCCGGCGTTGACGTTGGTGATGGTGCCGTCGCCGTTGAGGTTCCACTTCTGGTTGTTCTGGCCGTTGCAGTCCCAGATGACGACCCTGGTGCCGTTGGTGGTGCCGCGGTTGTAGGCGTCGAGGCACTTGTTGCCGTACACCACCAGTTCCTTGCGGGTGCTGTGGTACTGCCACACCTGGTTCTGGCCGCCGTTGCAGTCCCACAGTTGGGCGTCGGTGCCGTTGGCGATGGTGTTGTCGTTGATGTCCGCGCAACGGCCGGACCCGGTCCCCGTGATCAGCGTGCCGTTCCTGCCGGGCAGCGGTCGTACGACGATGCCTTCGAGCGTCGGAGCGCCGGAGAAGGAGATCGTGTTGGTGTCGCCCTTGAAGAGGGAGACGTTGACGGCGATGTTGCCGGGGCTCGAGCCGGTCGGCGGGAAGGAGACCTTGGTGGAGGTCTGGCCGTTGACGGTGAGAGTGGCGGTCCGGGCGGTGGAGGTGTTGTTGGTGTAGGAGACCTCGACCGTCTTCAGACCGGCGCTTTCGGCGGCCACCCCGGAGAAGCTCGACGTGCCGTTGTAGGTGCTCGTGGACTGCTCGGTGCCGCCGGTGACGGTGAGCAGCACGGAACCGCCCGCCGGGACGCTGGTGGTGTAACTGGTGCCGGTGGTGGCGACGTTCTGGCGGGCCCACAGGTCGCGGACGGTCGCGGAGGCGTTCGTCAGGCCGAGGTCGGACCAGCGAACGGTCATGTTCTGGGTGGACGAGGTGCGGTTGAGCAGGACGACGGCACGGTTGCCGCTGCCGGTCAGGACCTTGCCGTAGACCTGGAGGCCGGAGGTGTCCTCGGCGACCCTGACGCCCTGGAGGCCGCGCGGGTCCTGGTCGACGGCGATGACCTCGGGGTTGGTGAGGATGCTCGTCGTCTCGGCGGTGAGGGTGGTGAGGTCGAGGCCGGCTAGGAGCGGGGCGCCGGAGATCGCCCACAGGCTCATGTGGCTGCGGCTTTGGGCGGCGGTCAGGCCCGTCATGCCGACGACCATCATGTCGGGGTCGTTGTAGTAGCCCGTGTGCTGGGCCGTGGGGTGGATGTTGCGGTCGAAGGCGGTCAGGACGTTGCCGTACGACGGTGTGCCGCCGTGGAAGAAGATGTCCGTGTTCGTGCGCCACATCGGGCCCATGCCCGGGGCCCAGTTCCAGGGGTTGGAGTAGCCCCAGTTGCACAGGGAGAGGGCGAGCGGGCGGCCGGTGGTGGCGGTCGCGGCGGCCACCGCGTCGCTGATCGCCTGGTAGGTCGTCTTCGGGTCGAGGCCCTCGGCGTCACCGCCGCACCAGTCGACCTTCACGAAGTCGAAGCCCCAGCGCGAGAACTGGAGCATGTCCTGCTCGTAGTGGCCCTCGCTGCCCGAGCCGGGCGCGGCCGGGCGGCCGGTCGGGAAGTAGTAGCCGCAGCCGTCCTTGCCGGCGTCGGTGTAGATACCGGCCTTGAGGCCCTTGCTGTGGATGTAGTCGGCGATGGCCTTCATGCCGCCGGGCCACTCCGCCTCGTCGACGGTGATGTTGCCGGCACTGTCCCGGGTGCCCTGCCACCAGCCCTCGTCGATGTTGATGTACTCGTAGCCGGCCTCCGGCAGACCCGCCGCCACGAACGCGTCGACCTGCCGCTTGATGACGTTGTGGTCGACCTTCGCGGCGAACGCGTTCCAGGACGCCCAGCCCATGGGCGCGGTGGGCACCGCTATGTGGCGGTTCGTCGTCGCCGCCCGGGCCGGGGCGGGCTCCGCGAACAGCAGGGCCGCCGACGCCGCGAGCGCCAGGACGAGGGCGCGTAGGACCGCGGATCTGAGGCGGCGTACGGGATTCATTCGAGGTGGGGGATACATGCGGCTCCTAAGTGCGGGAGGGAGGCCGATGGATTCGATATTTCGAACACAATTCGGAACACCGAACGCGTGGCGCCGAAAGTAGAGCCACGCGGGGGTGAAGTCAACGCACGGGGCAGACCTGAAGTCGCCCTGTCCCCCGGTCGGTTGGCACACCGGACCGCCGGCGCCGCCATACTGGGATGGTGCGCGTAGTGATCATGACGGCGGGCTCCCGGGGCGATGTGGCCCCTTACACCGGCCTCGGGCACGCTCTGTCCCGGGCCGGACACGAGGTCACCCTGGTCACGCACGGCCGCTTCGAACGGCTCGTGGCAGGGTCGGGCGTCCGCTTCCATCCGCTGCCGGTGGATCCGCGGGCGGAGCTGGAGTCCGCGCGCGGACAGCGCCTGCACCGGAGCGCGACCGGCGTGGGCAAGCTCGTGCGCGTGATGGAGATGGCGCGTGCCCTGGCGGGGCGGATGACGGACGAGATGCTGACGGCCGCGCGGGCCGGCGACGTCCTGCTGCTGGCGGCCTCCACCGCACCGCTGGGGCAGGCCATCGCCGAGGGCCTCGCACTGCCGAGCATCGAGCTCCCGCTGCAACCACTCGCTCCCACCAGGGAGTTCGGGCCACCGATGCTCGGCGGCCGTTCCTGGGGAGGCCTCGGCAACCGCGTCGCCGGGCACGGCGTGAACCTGGCCGTCGAGCGCGTCTTCTCGGCGGCCGTACCGGATGCGCGGGCGAGGCTCGGGCTGCCTCGACACGCAACGCGCGGCTCCCGAAGGGGACGGACACTGCACGGCTTCAGCCCCCTGGTGGTGCCGCGGCCACGTGACTGGTGCCCGGACCTGCAAGTGGCGGGTTACTGGTGGCCGTACGACGGCGAGGCTCAACTCCCCGCCGGGCTACTGGACTTCCTGGACTCGGGTCCACCGCCGGTTTTCGTTGGCCTGGGCAGCGCCACCGTGCCCGATCCGGCCGGGCTGAGCGCGGAGGTAGTGGGCGCGCTGCGGCGGGCCGGTCTGCGCGGGGTCATCCAGCGGGGGTGGGGCGGGCTGGAGGCCACCGGGAACGACGTCCTGACCATCGACGACGTACCGCACTCCGCGCTGTTCCCGCGCATGGCCGCCGTGGTCCACCACTGCGGTGCGGGCACGACCGCGGCCGGACTGCGCGCCGGGGTGCCGGCCGTTCCCGTGCCGATCCAGTTCGACGAAGGGTTCTGGGCCGGCCGCCTGGTCGCGCTCGGCGTGGCACCCGGGGCCGTGCCGCTGCGGCGGTTCTCGGCCGGCGCACTGGCGACGGCCCTACGGCAGGCGACCGGCGATCCGTCCTACGCTCGACGTGCCCGGTCTCTGGCCGAGGGGCTGCGGGCCGAGGACGGGGTGGCTCCGGTCCTGGATGCCGTGAACCGGCTCGGCTGAAGCCCCGTTCAGCCGGCTGACCCGGGCGGTCCCCACCGCCCCGGAGACGACCTCAGGCCCCGGCCACCCGCGGATCCGCCGGCTGCAGAATGCCCAGGAGCAGCCTGACGAGTTCGTCGACGACCTCGTCGAGGGTCGCGTCCACCCACCCCGCGCTCCAGTCGTGCAGCAGGCCGTTGACGCTGCCGATGAACGCGGTCACGGCGAGGCGGTAGTCGCGGGGCGCCGCCTCCCCGCGGGCGACGGCCGCCGCAACCTCGGCGCAGACGAGGTCGATCCACCGGGCGCGGCGGGCCAGGCGCTGCTCCTCCAGGCGTGGGCTGACGCCGACGATCTCGACGAAGGTGATGCGGATGCGGCGCGGGTCGGCGGTGACGTTCGCGGCGTACGCGCGGAAGATCGCGGTGGCGCGTTCGGCGAGCGGCAGGTCCCCCGCCTTGGCCGCCACCGCCAGGACGGCCTCCTCCGACCAGCCGTTGACCTGGAGGTGGAGGGCGGCCAATACGTCCTCCAGGCTGCGGAACTCCTCGTAGAACTGACGGGTCGACAGCCCCGCGGCCTCGCTCAGCGCCGCGACCGTCGTACCCCGGTAACCGGGGCTGTCGCCGAACAACTGCAGCGCCGCGTCCAGGAAGCGGCGCCGCCGCTCGGCCTGTCGTTCCTCGGCCGACTTGCCGCCGTAGCGGCCGGTGGGCGCCTTGAGCCTGCCCGCCACACTGTCCTCCCAGCACCTCGCCGACCCGACGGCCAATTTTGTCGTGTCCGCGGTCTTGTGGAGAAGGGCCCCCCTTCCTTACTTTTCAGTAAGTTGACTCTGAAACCAGTTGTGTTCAGATCCCAGCGCTCCGCTTTTTGGCATGCCCCGCTCATGACGCCCACCGAGAGGAAGGGAGCAGTCATGCCTGCCATCAGACCCAGGCACCTGAGCTCCGTAGCCGCCGCCCTCGCCCTGACCGTCACCGCCCCGGCGGCCATCGCCACCGCCGCCGACTCCTCCGCCGCCCTGCGTGAGGTGATGTTCGTGGGCAACAACTGGGACGGCACCGCCGACGTCATCAAGTCCTCCGGTGACTTCGCGAAGATCGGCCGTGTCAATGTCATTCCCGACAAGGACGCGCGGATGGCGGAGATCAACGCCGATCCGATCAAGTGGATCTACTTCATGGCGATCCGCAACAGCGTCGGCGAGGGCCACGACCAGTTCGTCGACGACATGTACTCCACGCCCGACGGCACGGCGATGGTCGTCTCCCGGCCGAGCTTCGCCGACGTCGTGTCCATCGACCTCGCGTCCGGCGACATCAACTGGCGTTTCTCCGTGTCCGGTTACCGCGCCGACCACATGGCGGTCTCTCCCGACGGCAAGCGGGTCGCGGTGTCGGCCTCGACCTCCAACACCGTGCATGTGCTGGACATCGTCACGGGCAAGGAGCTGGGCAAATTCGCGACCGGCGACAAGCCGCACGAGAACGTCTTCACCCAGGACGGCAAGTACATCTACAACATGGCGATCGGCGACGTGAACACGCAGACCGACGCCCCGTGGCTGGACTGGACGAAGGGCGACCGGCGCATCACGGTCGTCGACGCGACGACGTACCAGCAGGTCAAGGTCATCGACATGCGCCCGCGCCTGGACGCGATCGGGCTGACCGACTACTCCGACGCGGTGCGGCCGGCCGTGTTCTCGCCGGACGAGTCGAAGCTGTACTTCCAGGTGTCGTTCTTCAACGGCTTCTTCGAGTACGACCTGGCCACGGACAAGATCACCCGCACGAAGACCCTGCCGAAGAACCCGGCGACCAGCGACGACCGCACCACGTTCGTCAACGACTCACGCCACCACGGCATTTCGATGAGCCCCGACGGCAGCAAGCTGTGCGTCGCGGGCACGATGGACGACTACGCCACCGTGGTCAACCGCACCACCCTCCAGGAGGGCCCGCTGGTCACCGCCTCCAAGCCCTACTGGGCCACGGTCAGCGGCGACGGCAAGTCCTGCGTGGTCTCCGAGAGCGGCACCGACCAGGTCACGGCCATCGACTTCGCCACCGGCCGCAAGCAGGTCTCCGTCCCGGTCGGCGACCACCCGCAGCGGGTCCGGCTGGCCCATGTCCCGGCCGACTGGACGAGTCCGTCGGCCGGTTGATCAGCCCAGGGCCTTCAGCACCGTGCCCACCCCGTCCTCGGTCGCCATGTGCCGCGCGGCGACCGAGGCCGCACGGGCGTACGTCTGCCGCCGTACGGTCTGCGCGAGCGCGTCGGCGAGCCGCTCGGCGGTGAGGGACGCGAAGGGGATCGGTGCGGTGGCCGCGCCGATCGACGCCAGCCGTCCGGCCCAGAACGGCTGGTCCGCCGTCACCGGCACCGGGATCGCGGGGGCTCCGGCGCGCAGGGCCGCCGCCGAGGTGCCCGCCCCGGCGTGATGGACCACCGCGGCCACCCTCGGGAACAGCAGCGTGTGCGGCACGTCGCCGATGGTCAGGACGTCGTCGCCGTCGGCCGCGAGCCCGGCGCTGCCCGACTGCACGATGCCGCGCAGCCCGGCCCGGCGCAGCGCCCGGACGGCGATCTCGCTCAGCCGCTCGCCGTGCCCGGCAGCCATGCTGCCGAAGCCGATGAACACCGGGCGCGCTCCCACCGCGAGGAAGTCCTCCACCTCGCCGGGCAGCCGACGGTCCGGGCCGACGTACGGCCACCACGTGCCGACGACGTCGAGTTCCGCGCGCCAGTCGGACGGGCGCGGCACCAGCGCCGTACTGAAGCCGTGCAGGACGGGCCGGTGCGCCCGCTCCTGTCGGCGGCGCATCTCGGACGGAGCCAGCGGTGGCAGGTCCAGGCGGCGGCGCAGCTCGGTGACGGCCTCGGTGTAGACGCGGTCGGCCATGCGCAGCGCGAAGCGCCCGGCGGCGCGGTTGCCGAGGCGGCCGAGGGAGCAGGTGCCCATGACGTTGGGCGGGAAGTCGCCGGTGGGAGCGGTCGGCTGGAGGTGGGCGCCGAGGGTCCGGATGCCCAGGGCCTCGGCCACATGCCAGCCGAGCGGAGCCGTGGTGGCCGACAGCAGGAGCAGTTCCGTGCCCGGGTCCACCGCGTCGGCGAATCCCTGACCGAGTTCGGTGACGAACGCGGCGGCGGTGCGCATCAGTTCACGTCTGCTCGCGACTGCGCCCTGGGCCTGCGGGCGGCTGGGCAGACTTCTGAACTCCAGGCCGGCCTCTCGTACAAGGGGCGCGAAGGCGTCCGTTGTCGCCAGGGTGACGTCGTGCCCGGCCTCGCGCAGGCCCGCTCCCAGGCCCGTGTACGGAGCCACGTCACCTCGCGATCCGGCGGCGGCGATCAGGATCCTCATCCGTCCTCCTCACGGTGCGCCCGGCGGGCCGCGTTCGCGTGGACGGCCTTGCAGAGATAGGCGGCGAGGCCCGGCCGCTGCTGCGACGGCGGTACGACGAGCGCGAAGGCGCGCGGATCGGCGGCGAAGTCGTCCGCGATGCGCCGGTGCATGTCGGGCGGACAGCTGGTGAACCAGCGGGCGATGTGCAGCCGGTGCTCCTCCGCGAGATCCATGGCCCGGTCGCCGTCGGCGGGCTCCCGCTCGTCGAAGGCCGCGAGCAGTTCCACGCGCCAGGCGGCGGCCTCGCCCATGAGCTGCCGCCAGTCCTCCTTGGTGTGGGCCGCGGCGCGGGCCATCGACTCCTGGTGCCCGGCCGAGTGCTGCCACTTGAGCTGGGCCTCGGTGGCGTAACTGAGGTCGAAGTCGATCTCCCCGAAGACCTCGAAGCGGTCCTCGGGTGTCAGTTCGACGCCCGTCCGCTGTACCTCTATGGCCTGCTCGGCCACGTCGGCCAGCCGCTGGAGCCGGCCGATCTCCTCGCCCAACTGCCGCAGCCGCGCCCGGAGATGTTCCAGGGCGTTCGCCTGCGGATCCTTCAGGATCTCGGCGATCTCGTCGAGGGAGAAGCCCAGTTCGCGGTAGAAGAGGATCTGCTGGAGCCTGACCAGGTCGGCGTCGCCGTACAGCCGGTAACCGGCGCCGCTGCGGCCACTGGGCGAGAGGAGTCCCGCCCGGTCGTAGTGGTGCAGCGTGCGCACGGTCACCCCGGCGAAGGCCGAGACCTGCCCCACGGAGTAGCTCATTCACCTGCCCTTTCGTCGGGTACAGCGTGCAGCCTGACGTAAGGGGAGGGTCAAACGGCGGTGCTTATCCGGCGTTCTGCGCGGCCCACGCGGAGAGTTCGGACCGTGCGGCGTTCAGCAGGGCGGTCGAGGGTGCGGTCGCCCCGTTGGTCACCAGCGCGTAGTGCAGGACGCCGGAGTCGGTGTCGGTGAGCAGCAGGCGGCGGCTGCCCGTGCCGCCGGGTTCCGCGGCCGCGCCGACCGGTGTCGTCGAGTTGTACGACGGCGGCGAGTACACCGTGCCCAGGTCGGAGACGACCGTCGTGGACCCGTTCGGGAAGGACGCCGGGAGGTGCAGCTCGGTCGGCGCCGTGCCGCTGTTCGAGCGCCATACCAGCAGCCCGTACTGGCCCGAGCCCACCAGCTGCGCGACGTTCGGCAGCGAGCTCGGCACCGGGTTCCAGGTCAGGGTCGTCGAGCCGTCCCGGGAGCGGTCCTCGTAGGTGAAGGCGACCGTCGAACCGGACGTGGCGCTCGGATAGATCCGGTCGAGGAGTCGGGCGTCCTGGCGCAGCACCGGCGTGCCCGAGTCGTCGAGGCGTACGGCGGACAGGTCCTCACCGTTCCAGGCGTCGCCGTCGGTCTGCGCCTTGTCCGGGTTGTCGTTCATCAGCTCGTGGTGGCGGCCGTTGTAGATGTCCCACTGCCACTGGGAGCCCGAAAGGACGGGTCCGGAGCCGGACGGGGCGGACCACCAACTCGCCCCCTTCACCCGGGAGTCGAGGGCCTGGTACATCGCCTTGTACACCGTCGGCGCCTTGTCGGAGACGGAGCCGGTGAGCGGGTGCCCGAACTCGCTGATGATGGCGGTCGTCCCGGTGGCGGAGGCGCGGTCGCGGACGGTCCCGAAGTCGCCCACGTACTGGCCGTCGGCCGCCTTGCCCCACATGAAGACGCCGGAGATGGCCTTCTGGTCGTAGAAGTGGGTGTTGAAGACGTAGCGCGGGCCGAGCGTGCCCGCGTCCAGGAGTCCGCCCTCCTCCTTCTGGAAGTCGAGGTTGGCGTTCCAGAAGAGGTTCGGCTCGACGAAGGCCGGCTTGGTCTGCCAGCCCGCCGCGTCCATGCGGGCGCGGAACTTGACGTAGAAGGGCCACAGCACGTCCTTCTCCCACGTCCGGCTGGTCTGGCCGGGCTCGTAGGTCCCCGCGTGCGGCTCGTTCCACGGGTCGAACCCGACGATGCCCGCGAACTGGGCGGCGGTGAGGTTCTGCTTGACGTAAATCATCGTCTTCCGGGCGGTGTCGAGGAAGGCGTCCTGGAGGCCGTACTCGTTGTGCCAGAAGTCGTACGTCGACTGCTTCACGGCCTCGTTGGAGGTGATGTTCTGGCCCCAGAACGGGCAGATCCCGCAGTATTCGTCGGGATAGTCACCGAGGTCGACCGCCCACTTGGGGGCGCCGTCGCCGGTGTACCAGCTGTCCGGGTCGAACAGCCAGCGAGAGTAGAGGTCCTGGTGGAAGTCGGGGTACACGCGGATCCCGGCGTCCAGGAACGCGCGTATCTGCTCGGTGGCCTTCGCCAGGTAGGCGGTGTCCACCTGGCCGCGCACGGGCTCCGCGTAGGCCCAGGAGAGCAGGAAGCGCACCGAGTTGCCGCCGCCCAGCGCCCTGAGCGCGGTCGCGGACTTCTTCGCGTCGGCGGTCGAGGCGAACGGCAGACCGTTGTTCTCCTTCAGTTTCGTCTCGCCGGAGACGTTGTAGCCGCGCAGCACGACCTCGCGGCCGTTCCCGTCGACGAAGCGGCCGTTCTGCACGGTGAGGGGCGTTTCGTCGAACCAGAGGGAGTCGGGGAGGGTGGCGGCGGTGGCGGGAGTGAGGCCCGCCACCGGCAGGGATCCGAAGAGGACGACCAGGACAACCATGAGACGCGTCCGAATGTTCGGCATGTCCACTACAGTCCGGTGATATCAGGACACCGTCAATACCTTCTGACCCATGAGTAAGTCCGGTGCCTTTCAGCTCAGTTGCCCACTCTGCGCGTCAGGTTCAACAGGTACTCCCTACGGTTCAGCGGATTGAGGTCGGTACGCCGGCGCTCCGGGACCGTGCCGCGCGGGGCGGGCGCGTAGTGGTCGAAGGAACTCTCCAGCTCGCCCTCGCCGCGCGTCAGCCCCGGCAGCTGCTGCTCCAGTTCGTGCACATGGGCCGCGGGCACCGAGCCCTCCAGCGAGCAGGTGACACCGCGGGTCTGGGTGGTCTGCGGTACCGCGCGCAGCCTGGCCAGCACCGGCAGCAGGGCGGCCAAGGTGTCGGTCGGGGTCTCGAGGCGGAAGCGGTGCATCGGCTCGTGCACCTGGGTGCCCGCCCGGCGCAGGGCCTCGGTCAGGACCAGCGGGGTCAGGCCGCGGAAGTCGTAGCCGGTGCTGGACATGCTCTTGTCGAAGCCCTGGTGGGCGTGGCTCTGCCGGGGCGAGTAGCCGGAGTGGGTCATGGTGACCGTGCAGTCGGGGATCTTCCAGCCGTGCAGGCCCTGGCCGAGCGTTTCGCGGACGGTGTCCTCGACGGCCTTGAAGAAGGCGTACGGCATGGAGCCGAGCTCCACCTCGAGGCGGAACGCCACGCCGGACCCGGCCGGCGCGGGGTCGACGCGCAGGCCGATCGTCGCGAGGAAGGGATTCGCGTCCTTCTTGTTGAACTCGACCGCCGCGCCCGAGCCGACCGGCCGCTCGATGCACAGCGGTGTCGTCTCGTGGAAGGTGACGTCGAGGCCGAAGTCGTCGGCGAGGGTGGCCTGGATGACCTCCTTCTGCACCTCCCCGTAGAGGGAGACGAAGGTCTCCTGACGTACCTCGTCGTGGCGCAGGTCGATGAGCGGGTCCTGCTCGGCCAGACGGGTGAGGGCGCGGTGCAGGGCCCGCCGGTCCGTGCCGCCGGCCGGGGCGACGATCGTCTCGAGCGTGGGCGGCGCGAAGAAGTGCCCGTGCGCCTTGCGGGTCTCGCCGATCGCGTCGCCGATCCTGATGTCGGCCATGCCCCACAGCTTGGCGATCCGGCCCGCCGCCACCAGGTCGTCCCTGCTGTCCGTGCCCTGGTCGAAAACGCTGATCGCGGTGATCCGGCCCTCGGATCGGGAGCCGCCCTCGCTCGATTCGTCCACGGCGCCGAAACAGATCCGGTCGCGGGTGCGCAGCGTCCCCGAGAACATGCGCGCGTAGGCGACCTTCTCCCCCGCCGGGCCCCGCTCCACCTTGAAGACGGTCCCCGAGACCGGCCCGTCGGGGTCGCCGTCCGCGACCGGCAGCAGCTCTCTGATCCCGTCGACCAGCGCCTCGACGCCCGCGCCTGTGACGGCGGAGCCGAAGTACACGGGGTGGACCAGCGCCTGCCGGGTCTGGGCGGCGAGAGCGGTGCGCAGATCGTCGTACGAGACCGTGTCCTCGAGGTACGCGGTCAGCAGTTCGTCGTCGTGGTCGGCGAGGACGTCGAGTGCCGACGCTGCCAGGCCGGGGACGAAGCGGGCGTCGCGGGTGCCGAGGGCGTCGGTCGTCCCCATCGGGACGACGGCCGCCGTCAGCCGTTCGGAGACGGCCCGCAGGACGGCGTCGCCGCGCGCCCCGCGTCGGTCGATCTTGTTGACGAAGACGAGTGTGGGGATGCGCAGCCGCTGCAGCGTGCGCATGAGGATCCGCGTCTGCGGCTGAACGCCCTCGACGGCCGAGACGACCAGCACCGCGCCGTCGAGCACACCCAGCACTCGCTCCACCTCGGCGATGAAGTCCGGGTGGCCCGGGGTGTCGATGAGGTTGACCGTCACGTCGTCGAGCGCGAAGGAGACGACGGCGGACTTGATGGTGATGCCGCGCTGCCGCTCCAGCGCGAGGGAATCGGTCTGGGTGTTCCCGGCGTCGACGCTGCCGATCTCGTCGATCACGCCGGCCGAGTGCAGCAGGCGCTCGGTCAGGCTGGTCTTACCGGCGTCGACATGGGCGAGGATTCCGAGGTTGAGCAAGTGCACGAAGCGTCATGTCCTTTGACGTGGGGGTGGTTTCTTCCGCGGTGGACATGAACGCAGTGCGCATTGAGGCTCCTCCTCGCGTGCCGGTCGGATCACGTGCAGTGCACCAGGACGGACCCCGCACAGGCAATGGATTAATCCTCAACGACCCGCGCCGGCGCGAGAGCGCCGGTCAGAGCGCTGCCTGTTAGGCTCGCCGGGAGGTGCTCAAACGATGCGTGACATTCTCCCGGTGATCGGCGGCTGGTACGCGGCCGGGGCGCCGTTCGGGCTCGCCACGGTGGTCGCCACGAGCCGCAGCGCCCCGCGCGATCCCGGTGCCGCGATGGCCGTCGGACCCGACGACGAGGTCGTGGGCAGCGTGTCCGGTGGCTGTGTCGAAGGAGCCGTCTTCGAGCTCGCTCAGGAGGTCGTGGCGAGCGGTGAGGCACGGCTGGAGACCTTCGGGTACAGCGACGAGGACGCGTTCGCGGTCGGGCTCACCTGCGGCGGCGAGATCACCGTGCTGGTGCGGCCCGTGACGCCCGACGGCGATCCGACGTTCGGCGAGGTCGCGGAGTCGGTCGCGGCGGGCCGTCCGGTGACCGTGGCGACGGTGACCGACGGGCCCGCGCGGCGCGGGGCGACGCTCGCCGTGTGGCCGGACCGCGTCGCGGGCACGCTCGGCACGCCCGGCCTGGACGCGGCGGTCACCGCAGACGCGCGTGGCGAACTCGCCCTGGGCGCCACGGGCCTGAGGCACTACGGCCCGCGCGGCGAGCGCCGTGAGGACGCGGTCACCGTCTTCCTGCACTCCTTCGCCCCGCCGCCCCGCATGCTGGTCTTCGGCGCGATCGACTACGCGGCCGCGGTGGCCCGGATCGGCGACTTCCTCGGCTACCGGGTCACCGTGTGCGACGCCCGCCCGGTCTTCGCCTCGCCGAAACGCTTCCCGGAGGGCGTCGAGGTGATCGTCGACTGGCCGCACCGCTATCTGAGCGGCACCGACACCGACGAGCGCACGGTGATCTGCGTTCTCACCCACGACCCGAAGTTCGACGTGCCGCTGCTGGAGGAGGCGCTGCGGCGCCCGGCGGCGTACATCGGGGCGATGGGCAGCCGCCGTACGCACGACGACCGGATGAGGCGGCTGGCCGAAGCCGGGCTCGCCGAGGGCGAATTGGCCCGGCTGCGCTCGCCGGTGGGCCTGGACCTCGGGGCCCGTACGCCCGAGGAGGTCGCCGTGTCGGTCGCCGCCGAGATCGTCGCGCTGCGGTGGGGCGGCACGGGCGTCCCGCTGACGGCCACGGCGGGCGCCATCCATCGATCACCGTGACGTACGGCCGGGGGTACGCACGGCCAGGGCACCGGGCAGCCGCTGCGAGCCGCTCGACGTGCTCCGTACGGCCGGCGCGAAGCCGGTGGCGAAGGGTGCGGCAGTGGTGGCGGTGGTACGGGGGGTGCTGGTGGTGGCTCGGGGGCGGCGGTGGTGACACGGGGGACGAAAATGACCCCGATCCGGTGTGTAAGGCGGCCGCGAAGGGGTAGTCACGGCTCAACGGAGGCATACGTGCCCCCGGACAGAGCCTCTGAGCGGGAAGGAGGTCCATGACAGCGCATAACATGCGACCGGGCCGCTTCCACGCGCAGACGGAGCGGCCCGGATCTTATTGCCCGGCCGTCAGCGCCGGGGCAGCCGGTGCAGCTCCACGTCCGTGAGCCTGCCCTCTCCCACGGTCGCGGTCATGAAGGTGCAGTGGGGCTGTCGGCGGCGGTCCGTCGGGGATCCGGGGTTGAGCAGGCGCAGGCCTGACGGGGCGGTGGTGTCCCAGGGGATGTGGCTGTGCCCGAAGACCAGGACGTCCAGGCCGGGGAAGCGGGCGGCGCAGCGCGCCTCGCGCCCCTGGGCGGGGCCGGTCTCGTGGACCACGCCGAAACGCAGGCCGCCGAGGTCGGCGTACGCCACCTCGGGGAGCCGGGCGCGCAGGTCCGGTCCGTCGTTGTTGCCGTAGACGCCGACGAGCCGGGCGCAGCGGCTCTCCAGCAGGTCGAGCGTGGCCGCGTCGACCCAGTCCCCCGCGTGGAACACGACGTCGGCGCGCGGGAGTTCGGCGAGCAGCTCATCGGGCAGGGCTTTGGCGCGCTTGGGCAGGTGGGTGTCGGACATCAGCAGCAGGCGCACGCCGTCAGGCTACCGGCGGGGAAGATCGCCGTGCGGGATCGCCATGGTTGAGCGGTGGACAAAACCGGTGACAGGGTTAGGATTTGGCCACGAGCGCCAGAATCTGACGTTAACGCACAGCGACCCCTAGGGGGCTCGGACCCGGATGCCGGTCAAGGTCAGCGTCGTCGTTCCCGTGTACAACCCCGGGGTCTATATCGAGGACTGCGTCGCCTCGCTGCTCGGACAGACGCTGCCGCCGGACGAGTACGAAGTGATCTTCGTCGACGACGGCTCCACCGACGACACGCCCGCCCGGCTGGACGCGCTCGCCGCCACGGAGCCCCGGGTGACCGTCGTCCACCAGGAGAACTCCGGCTGGTCGGGCAAGCCCCGCAACGTCGGTGTCGCCGCCGCCAGGGGCGAGTACGTGATGTTCGTCGACAACGACGACTACCTCGGCGACCAGGCCCTGGAGCGGATGTACGACTACGGCGTGGCCAACGCCGCCGATGTCGTGGTCGGCAAGATGGCCGGCAAGGGACGCGGGGTGCCGGTGGAGCTGTTCCGCCGCAACCACCCGCGCGCCACCGTCGAGAACGCGCCGCTGATCGACAGCCTCACCCCGCACAAGATGTTCCGCCGCGCCTTCCTCGACGACATCGGCCTGCGCTTCCCCGAGGGCAGGCGGCGCCTGGAGGACCACGTCTTCGTCACCGAGGCGTATCTGCGCGCGAGCAACGTCAGCGTGCTCAGCGACTACGTCTGCTACTACCACGTACGCCGCGACGACGCCTCGAACGCCGGATTCCAGCGCTTCGACCCCGGCGGCTACTTCAAGAACCTCCGGGAGGCCCTGGACGTCGTCGAGCGGTACACCGAGCCGGGACCGCTGCGCGACCGCCTGTTCCGGCGCTGGCTGCGAGTGGAGATGGTCGAGCGGATGCGCGGGCGGCGTTTCCTCACCATGCCGGCGGACTGGCGCCGGGAGCTGTTCGAGGAGACCCACCAGGTCGCCGTGGAGCGCTTCGGACCCGGCGTCGCGGCCGGTCTGCAGCCTACGCAGCAGGTCGTGGCCGCGCTGATCGCGGCGGACCGGTACGACGACGTCGAGGCCTTCGCCGAGTGGGAGGCCGACGTCGCCCTCAGGGCCGACCCCGAGACCGTGGTGTGGGAGAACGGCACGCTGAGGGTCGGTTTCCGTGCCGAGTACGCGTCCGCCGACGAGCCGATGACGTTCCCCGCCGGGACGGACCGTACGCCGCTCGACGGCCCGCCCGAGGACCTCGCCGCGGCCATCGCGTGGGTGGGCGCCGACACCGTGGCCCGGTTCGGCAAGGCCACCGCGGACCTGCTGCTGCGCGAGCGCGCCAGTGCGGCCCAGTACTTCCAGCCGGTGGAGTTCACCCGGGAGGAGGTACCGGCCGGGAACGGCCGCGTCCGCCTGGTGCTGCGCGCCACCGCCGCCGTGGACCCGGCCACGCTCCCCCGCGCCGGCCTGTGGGACGCCTTCGTCCGCGTCAAGCTGGGCGGCTGGACGAAGGAATGCCGCCTCGGCCCGGCCCCGAGCGAGGCCCGCCCCGCCCTGTACGCCGGTGTGGCCGGCGGCCATGTGGTCCTGCCGTACTGGACCTCACCGCACGCGAACCTCGCCGTGGACGTCGACCGCGCCACCCACCGCGTCGGCCTGGGCACCCTCGCACCGGACGACATCAAGCTCTCCGGCGACCGGCTGCACGCCCCTCTCCCCCTCCACGTCCCCGGCGACGGCACCGAGGTGACGCTCCGGCTCACCGCGGCCGGCACCGCCCGCGACGTGCCCGCCACGCTGTCCCCGCACGGATCCGGGGCCCTGCTGGAAGCCACGCTGCCCCTGGGCGAGCTGCGCGGGGCGACCTGGCGGGCGGCACTCGGCACACCCGGGCCGCGCTTCCTCACCCTGCCGTTCGCCCTGCGCGCGGGGGTCGGCGGAGTCCGCGTGGTGCGGGCTCCCCGTGCGAGCGCACTACGCCGGCTGGTCCGCAGGGCGGGGCGCCGGCTGGGTACGGCCCTGGGCCGGACGGCGACCCGGCTCAAGGCCCGGTCCCGGGCCCGGGCCCGGGCCCACAGGAGGTGACGGCAATGCGATCCCTCGGCATCGAAGGCGCCTGGGCGCTCGAGCCCAAGGTCTTCCCGGACGACCGGGGCAGCTTCCACGAGTGGTACCGGGGCGAGGAGTTCCGCGAGGCCACCGGCTACGACCTGTCCCTGGCCCAGGCCAACTGCTCGGTCTCCCGATGGGGCGTGCTGCGCGGGGTGCACTTCTCCGACCTGCCGCCCGGCCAGGCCAAGTACGTGACCTGTCTGCGCGGCGCCGTCCTCGACGTGGTCGTCGACATCCGCGTGGGCTCCCCCACCTTCGGCCGCTGGGAGGCACTGCGCCTCGACGACGCCGACCACCACGCCCTGTTCCTCGCGGAGGGCCTCGGCCACGCCTTCATGGCACTCACCGACGACGCCACGGTGGCCTACCTGTGCTCGACGGGCTACGCCCCGGAGCGCGAACACGGAGTGCATCCGCTCGACCCGGAGCTGGGCATCGCCTGGCCCGATCACATCACGCCCGTGCTGTCACCCAAGGACGCGCAGGCACCGTCGCTGGCGCAGGCGCGGAGGGCCGGGCTGCTGCCGTCGTACGAGACCTGCAGAGCCCGCTACGAGCAGTTGCGCACCAAAGGCGGCTCGGCAACGCCCTGAACACGCGTGGCACTACACACGGTTGCCGGTCACCCCTTCGACCGCCGCCCGCAACGGCTCCCACCCCCGCGCCCTCCCGACGCCCACCCGGCGAGCCCGCGCCAACGGCCGCCAGAAACTCGCCCCCAGCAACACCTCCGGCGCGACCGCCCCCGCCCGGTCCAGAATCGTCTCGGGCACCTTCTGCGGATCAGGCACCTCGTACTCGGCAACGATCTCGTCGTACCGATCGCGCAGCACCGTGTTGCGACGATCGGCCCCGAAGACGACCAACTGCCCGGTCGGCTGGGTGTCGACAGGAACCGTCACCAGGTCAGGGCGGTAACGGCCCAGAATCTCGGCGATCTTGTACACGTCCCCGGTCCACGCCCCGGTGTGCCGATCCCGCGCCGCCTCGTCGACGTTGCGCGGCAGCATGTCGTCGAACACGATCACACTCGTCCAGTCCGAGTGCCGCTCGATGTTCATGAAGTCCCGCAGCGCGTACTCGAACAGATGCATGCCGTCGATGAACGACAGGTCGAGGACGGTACGCCGCCAGTACGCCAGCGGACCGCGGCCACGGCGCAGGTTGCGCAGTGGATGACGGCCGCCCTTGAGGTGGATCAGCGGATCGTGCCGGGCGAAGAAGTCGTCGCTGGTGGCCTTGACGAGGTGGACGTCGCAGCGGATCTCCGTGACGACCTTGAAGGCGGGGTCGACGGCGATGGTGGGGACGCGGGAGAGCCGGAGGCTGCGGCCGTCGTTGACGCCGATCTCCAGGTAGTTGCGGTTGCCGCTGACCTTGTGCAGTTCCTTGAGGAACTCATGGCGTTTCACGAAGGGTCTCCTTGCGGATCCGGGGCAGTGCTTCGTGCAGGGCGGTGCGCCAGTCGCGCGGTGGCGGGAAGCCGAGCCGCCGCCGACGGCCGGGCGAGAGGACGCTGTACGCCGGGCGGGGCGCGGGCCGGGGAAAGGCCTCGCTCGTGACGGGGCGCACCCGGTCGGGGTCGGCGCCGAGGAGCCGGAACACCTCGCGGGCCAGGTCGTACCAGGTGGCCTCGCCGGAGTTGGTGGCGTGCAGGACGCCGGTCGCATCATGGCCTACGCGCGAGCCCAGGTCGGCGACGAGCGCGGCGACGTCGGCGCTCCATGTGGGCTGGCCACGCTGGTCGTTCACGACGTCCACGGTGTCGCGGCGGGCCTCGAGCTCGATCATGGTGCGGACGAAACTCCGGCCGTGGACGCCGTAGAGCCAGGCGGTCCGCACCACCGCGCTCGCGGCCGGGAGTTCGT
This sequence comes from Streptomyces bicolor, assembly GCF_000719285.1. Lineage (GTDB taxonomy): Bacteria > Actinomycetota > Actinomycetes > Streptomycetales > Streptomycetaceae > Streptomyces > Streptomyces bicolor. The sequence continues at coordinate 18,707 of NZ_JOFS01000043.1, forward strand.
CCAGCACACCCCGCTCCCCTGCCAGTTTGGTGCGGCCGTAGGCGGTACGGGGGCCGGGAGGATCGTGCTCGGAGTAGGGGTTGCGGGCGTCCCCGGCGAAGACGTAGTCGGTGGAGAGATGGATCAGACGGGCGCCGTAGGCCGCACAGGCCCGGGCCAGCACACGCGGGCCGTCGCCGTTGACGCGCATGGCCCGTCCCTCGTCGTGCTCGGCGTCGTCCACGGCCGTGTACGCGGCGCAGTTGACGACCAGCTCGGGCAGGTGGGCGGCGATGAGGCGATCGACGGCCTCAGGGCTCGTGATGTCGAGGGCGGCATGGTCGAGGCCGGTCACCTGCTCGCCACGGCCGAGGAGTTCGTCGACCATGTCACGGCCGAGCATGCCGCCCGCTCCGGTGACCAGCCACCTCATCCGTGCCCCTCACCCGCACGGCGCTTGAGGGGCTCCCACCAGTCGCGGTGCTCGCGGTACCAGTCGACGGTGGCGGCCAGGCCCGACGCGAAGTCGTGGCGGGGGCGGTAGCCGAGTTCCGTGCGGGCCTTCGTCCAGTCCACGGAGTAGCGCAGGTCGTGGCCCTTGCGGTCCTCGACGTGCTCCACCCGGTCCCAGCCGGCGCCACAGGCCTGGAGCAACAGCGCGGTGAGGTCCTTGTTGCTCAACTCCGTGCCGCCGCCGATGTTGTAGACCTCTCCAGGGCGGCCCTCGGTGCGGACGAGGTCGACGCCATGGCAGTGGTCGTCGACGTGCAGCCAGTCGCGGACGTTGAGGCCCTCGCCGTAGAGGGGAACCCGCTCGCCGTCGAGAAGGTTGGTGATGAACAGCGGGACGACCTTCTCGGGGAACTGGTGCGGGCCGTAGTTGTTGGAACAGCGCGTGACGCGCACGTCCAGGCCGTGGGTGCGGTGGTAGGCGAGGGCGAGCAGGTCGGAGGAGGCCTTGGAGGCGGAGTAGGGCGAGCTGGGGCTCAGGCGGTCCTCCTCGGTCGCCGAACCCGTCGCGATGGAACCGTAGACCTCGTCCGTCGATATGTGCACGAAGGGTTCGACGCGGTAGCGCAGGGCCGCGTCCAGCAGGGTCTGGGTGCCGACCACGTTGGTGAGGACGAAGTCGCCGGCACCGGCGATGGAGCGGTCCACATGGGACTCGGCGGCGAAGTGCACGACCTGGTCGGCCTCGGCCATCAGTTTGTCGACCAGTCCGGCGTCCCGGATGTCTCCGCGCACGAACTCCAGGCGGGGATGGCCGAGTTCGAGGTTGTCCAGGGTGCCCGCGTAGGTGAGCTTGTCCAGCACGGTGATCCGCGGCGCGTCGGGGGCGGTGGGTGCGTCGCGGGCGAGCAGGGTGCGGACGTACGTCGAGCCGATGAAGCCGGCGGCGCCGGTGACGAGGAGATTCATGTGTGGATCTGCACCTTGCTGTGGTCTCCGAGGACGAGGCGGTGGGCGCTGGGAACGCTGGGTGCCGGGGTGACCTCGGCGTGCCGTCCGATGAGCGAGGACTCGATCCGGCCCACGCCGTCGATGGAGGCGTCCCGCAGCACGATCGAGAACTCCAACTCGCTGTCGGTGATACGGCAGTTCTCCGCGATGGAGGTGAAGGGGCCGACGTAGGAGTCCGCCACGACGGTGCCCGCGCCGACGACTGCGGGGCCCACGATGCGCGAGTTGACGATGCGCGCCCCCTCCTCGACGACCACCCGTCCGACGGTCTCAGAGGCGTCGTCGACGTCACCGTCTATGCGGCGCGCGAGGCCTTCCAGGACGGTCCGGTTCACCTCCAGCATGTCGGCGACGTTCCCGGTGTCCTTCCAGTAGCCCTTGATGACCGTGCAGCGCACGTCGGCGCGGGAGTCGATCAGATGCTGGATGGCGTGGGTGATCTCCAACTCGCCGCGCCGGGACGGCGTGATGGCTCGGACCGCTTCATGGATCACCGGTGTGAACAGATAGACGCCGACCAGGGCCAGGTCGCTCCGGGGATGCTCCGGTTTCTCCTCCAGGCCGATGACCTGGCCGAGGTCGTCGAGTTCGGCGACGCCGAAGGCGCGCGGGTCCTGGACGCGGGTGAGCAGGATCTGGGCGTCGGGGCGGTTGCCGCGGAACTCGTCGACGAGGTCGGTGATTCCGCCGACGATGAAGTTGTCGCCCAGGTACATCACGAAGTCGTCGTCGCCGAGGTAGTCACGGGCGATGAGGACGGCGTGGGCCAGTCCCAGCGGACGTTCCTGTGGGATGTAGGTGATGTCCAGGCCGAATCTGGTGCCGTCGCCGACGGCGTCCTGGATCTCCGCGGCGGTGTCGCCGACGATCACACCGACGTCGGTGATCCCGGCCTCGGCGATGGATTCCAGACCGTAGAAGAGCACGGCCTTGTTGGCCACCGGCACGAGCTGTTTGGCCGAAGTGTGCGTGATCGGCCGCAGGCGTGTACCGGCGCCGCCGGACAGCACGAGAGCCTTCATCTGCTTCACCATAGCCCGGATCTCGCCGATTTGACGGGGTCGGGATTGGCTTGTTCGTAACCGCCGCACCCCCGGGAGTTCACCGGAATCCGGCGTCACCCGCCCAACGGGATCTCGCTCCACACCTGTTTTCCGCCACTGACCGGCACCGTTCCCCAGGCCGCCGACACGGCCTCGACCAGGAGGACGCCACGGCCGCCGGTGGCCTCCCAGCTGATGCTGGTGGGCTTGACCGGGGTGCGCGGTGAGGCGTCGGCGACGGCGACGCGCATCCGGTGGTTGACGAGGGTGAGGTCGAGGCGGACCCGGCCGTCGGTGTGCACCAGGGCGTTGGTGACGAGTTCGGAGACCACGAGCAGAACGGCGTCCATGTCCCGCGGTGGCACGCCCCAGGCACGCAGGGTGCGCCGGGTGAAGCGGCGGGCGTGGCCGACGGCCTGCGGGACCCGCCAGACCGTCCAGGTCTCGCGCAGCGGGCGCACGGCCATGCCGTCGTAGCGCAGGAGGAGCAGGGCGATGTCGTCGCTGCGGCGCGCACCCACGAGCAGGGCGTCGGCGACGAGGCCGAGACGGGCGGGGTCGGAGCGGGCGAGTTCCTGAGCGAGCCGGTCCATGCCGACGTCGATGTCGGCGTCGGCCGACTCGACGAGGCCGTCGGTGGCCAGCGCGATGACCGTGCCGGGCCGCAGCGGCAGCGGGCTCATCGGGAAGTCGGCCTGCCGCAGCACGCCGAGCGGCGGGCCGCCCTCCGCCTCGGCGATCTCGATGGTGCCGTCCGGGTGACGCAGCACGGGCGGGAGGTGTCCGGCGCGCACGCACCAGGCGGAGCCCTCCTCCAGATCGACGTCGACGTAGGCGCAGGTGGCGAAGAGGTCGGTCTCCATGTCCATGAGGAGACGGTTGGCGTGGTGGACGACCACGTCCGGCGGATGTCCCTCGGCGGCATAGGCGCGCAGGGCGGTGCGCATCTGGCCCATGAGGGTGGCGGCGGCCGCGCTGTGCCCCTGGACGTCGCCGATGACGAGGGCCACGTGGTTGTCGGGCAGGGGGATCACGTCGTACCAGTCGCCGCCGACCTCCAGCCCTGCCGTGGTGGGCAGATAGCGGGCGACGGCCTCCGCGCCGGGCAGCCGGGGCAGGCGGCGCGGCAGGAGCTGGCGCTGGAGCATGCCGACGAGTTCGTGCTCGGCGTCGAAGGCGTGGGCGCGCAGCAGGGCCTGGCCCGCGAGGCCGGCGGAGGCGGTGAGCAGGGCGCGCTCGTCCGGGCCGAACTCGTGCGGGGCGTCCCAGCCGATCACGCAGGCCCCGGCCATCCGGCCCCCGGCGGGCAGCGGCAGCACGGCCAGTCCGCCGGGGCCGACATCGGCGAGGGCGGGCTCCAGCGGGGTGCCGGCCGGCCAGATCCGGGCACGGCCCTCGCGCAGGGCGGCGGCGAGGGTGGGCATGGCGCGCACGGGGGCGTCGGGCCATTCGGTACGCCATTCCTGGCGCCACAGCTCGGGCCAGGACTCGGGTTCGGGCGGGTCGAGGACGGTGACGACGAGCCGGTCGTTCTCCAGCTCGGCCAGCGCGATGCGGTCGGCGCGCAGCGGCTTGCGCAGGGCGGTGACCACGGCGTGGCTGACGTCGCGGACGGTCCCGGCAGTGGCCAGGGCGGCGGCGAGGCGCTGGACGCGGGCCACGTCGGTGACCTCGGCGCGCAGGGTGGAGGCGTCGGCGACGGTGCCGACGAGGCGGGCCGGGTGGCCCTCGCCGCCGGGCACCAGGCGGCCGCGCAGCCTGAGCCACCTGGGCGGGCCGGCCGGCTGCAGGATGCGGAACTCGAGCTCGCGGTCGCCGATGGACATGTGGTCGGCCTCGACGACGGACATCAGCGACGGCAGGTCCTCGGGCACGGTCCGGCCGAGCAGGGTCTCGACCTTGCCGTCGAAGTCGGCCGGGTCGAGACCGAAGAGCGCCAGGATGTCGTCGCCGACCTCGACGCGGCCGGTGTCCATGGCGAGGCTGAACGCGCCCGCCGCAAGCTCGCCGGCCTCGGGGACCGGAGGCCGGCCGGGGAAGGCTACGGCCGCGGCGATCAGCTCCAGGCACGTGCGGTCGTCGGTGTCGAAGCCGCCGGGGTTCTCGGTCACGGCCAGCAGGCAGCCGCTGTCGCCGCGGGTGGGGAGGGCTCCCAGGTGGAAGTCCCCGGGCGGCGCGCGTCGCGAGTCCGCGGAGTCGGCGAGCTCCTCCGGTCCGCGCCAGTCGGGTCGGCCGGTGCGATGGGCGGCGGCGACCGGCGAGTGTCCGGTCAGGGCGTAGCCGTCGCGCAGGCCGTACAGGGTCCGGGGCACACCGGCGGACTCGACCAGGCACAGCAGCTCGCCGTCCGCACTCGGCGTGTACACGGCGGCGAAGGCGGCTCCGCCGAAGACGAGCGCCTGCTCCAGGACCCGGCGCAGCCGCTCGGGCGAGTCCGGCTCGGCAGAAAGCGCCTTCAGGGCGGCCTCGACACGCGGACGCCTCGTCCTGCGTCCCGCAGCGCCCTCAGTGACCACGTCCGCCATTACAGCGCTTGTGGGCCACCTGCGCAGCCCTTGTGACCGTTCGATGGAGCGTTGACGAGGGCCGCGATCGAAACTCTCCGAACATTTCTTGACGCATGCGTTCCGCACGGCGATCTCATGACAGGCATGACTGTCCGTGCCCGCCGGCCCGCTGGAAGTCTCGGCGTTGGCCACGGAGGGGGAGGCATGGACAAGCGGTACGAGGTGTACGCGCTCGCCGACCGGCATTTCTACGAGTCGCCGGAGCACATGCCCGCGGACACGCGGGACACCGAGCGCCTGTACGAGGCGGCGCGGCGCGAGGTCCCGGACTGCTGGGACGCGGCGCGGATCGGGGACTGGCTGGCGCTCACGCCGCTCGGCACGGACGGGGCACCCCTGCCCGGCCCGGCCCAGGGCTGGAAGATCCACGCCTCCGCCACCCGGGCGAACGCGGAGCGGATCGCCGCGATCGTGTGGGACTACTGCGTTCCGCGCCGCATCCCGTTCAAGTTCGTGCCCGGCCCGCACCTGGTGCACCTGCGCAACACCAAGTACGCCGCACGTGACTCCAGCGGCAAGTTCGTCACGATCTACCCGGCCGACGAGGAGCAGCTGCACGTCGTGCTGCGCGAGCTCGGCCGGCTCCTGGAGGGCTTCGAGGGGCCGTACATCCTCACTGATCTGCGGTGGTACGACGGCCCGCTCTATGTCCGCTACGGCGCTTTCGCGCGCACCTTCGTCGTCGACGAGCGCGGCTCGCTCGTGCCGGCGGTGCTGGACGGCGACGGGAAGCGGGTGCCGGACCGGCGGGCGCCGTCCTTCCAGGTGCCGGAGTGGGTGACGCTGCCGGCCTTCCTGGAGCCGCATCTGACGGCACGCAACACGACGACGGTGGGCGAACTGCCGTACCGCATCGAGAAGGCGCTGCACTTCTCCAACGGCGGCGGGGTGTACGCGGGCACCGACACCCGGGACGGTCGCCGGGTCGTGCTGAAGGAGGGGCGGCCGCACGCGGGGCTGGCCGCCGACGGGGCGGACGCGATCGCGCGTCTGGAGCGGGAGAAGGCCGCGCTGGAGCAGGCGGCGGGGACGGGGGTCGTGCCGGAGGTGCGGGACTGGTTCACGCTCGGCGACCACCGGTTCCTCGTCATGGACTTCCTCGAGGGCCGCCCGCTGAACTCGTTCTTCGCCGAGCGGCATCCACTGCTCACCCCCGACCCCGACCCGAAGGCGGTGGCCGAGTACACGGCTTGGGCGGTGCGCATCCACGAGGCGGTGCAGCGGGCGGTGGAGGCCGTGCACGCGCGCGGGATCGCCTTCAACGACCTGCACGTCTTCAACATCATGGTCGGCCCGGACGAGGAGTCGGTGTCCCTGCTCGACTTCGAGGCGGCGGCGCCGATCTCCGAGCAGGGCCGGCAGGTGGTGGCCCATCCTGGCTTCTTCGCCCCGCCGGACCGCACCGGCGCCGACGTGGACCGCTACGCGCTGGCGTGTCTGCGGCTCGCCCTGTTCCTGCCGGTGACCACATTGTTCGTGGTCGACCGGGGCAAGGCGGCCCACCTCGCCGAGGTGATCTCACGTGAGTTCCCGGACGTGCCGCGGGAGTTCCTGGACGAGGCGGTCGCGGAGATCACGCGGGGCGCCCCGGTGCGGGCACCGTCGTACGTGGAGCCCGGGGACTGGCCGTACAGCCGCGACTCCATGGTCAAGGCGCTCCTCGCCTCGGCGACCCCCGAGCGCGAGGACCGGCTCTTCCCCGGCGACATCACGCAGTTCTCCGACGGCGGCGGCCTCGGCCTGGCACACGGTGCGGCGGGGGTGCTGTACGCGCTGGACGCGGTCGGCGCCGAGCGCTACGAGGAGGGCGAACGCTGGCTCCTGGCCCGCACCGCACCGCCGCCGACGGGCACACCGCTCGGGCTGTACGACGGTCTCGCGGGCGTCGCGCACGTCCTGGACCGGCTCGGCCACCGACAGCGCGCCCTGGACCTGATCCAGGGGATCCTCCGGGAACGGTGGCAGAACCTGTCCTCCGACCTGCACGGCGGTCTGGCCGGACTGGGCCTGGTCCTCGGCGAGTTGGCGCACACGACCGGCGAGACGGAGCTGCGGGACCGGGCCGCCGAGGTCGCCGACATCCTCGTACGACGACTCGCGCAGCCGCTTCCGGACACGCCCAAGCGGCGCCGGGCCGGGCTGTTGCGGGGTGCGAGCGGCCCCGCGCTGTTCCTGCTGCGTCAGTACGAACGGACCGGCGAGCCGCGACTGTTGGCGGCGGCCGGAGTCGCGCTCCGCCGGGACCTGGAGTGCTGCGTGACGCACCCGAGCGGCTCGTTGGAGGTCGACGAGGGCTGGCGGACGATGCCCTACCTCGGTGACGGCAGCGCGGGCATCGGGATGGTCCTGGACGACTACCTCGCCCGGGGCGACGACCCCGACGGCAAGTTCGAGCGGGCCCGCGCCGGCATTCTCACCGCCGCCACCAGCCGTTTCTATGTGCAGCCCGGCCTCTTCCAGGGCCGTGCCGGGATGATCCTGCACCTGGCCCGCACCGACGCGCCCGGAGCGACCGCCGAACGGCTCGCCGGGCAGATCGCCGGGCTCGGCTGGTTCGCGATGGACTACCAGGGCCAACTGGCCTTCCCCGGTCACCAGATGATGCGGCTGTCGATGGACCTGGGCACCGGAACGGCAGGGTGCCTGCTCGCGCTCGGCGCGGCCCTCGACGACACGGCCACCGCGCACCTGCCGTTCCTGCCGCCGCCAGGGCGGCCCCCACAGCGCGGTTCCGCGACCTGACGGAGCCGTGACCCAACCCCGTCCCCACGGGTGGACGACAACGAAGGAAGGAAACGTCATGGCACTTCTCGACCTGCAGGCGATGGAGTCCGAGGACCGCACCGAGGGCGGCGGCGCCAGCACCCTCAGCCTGCTGTCCTGCGTCAGCGCCGCGAGCCTGACGCTCTGTCTCTGACCGACGCCGTGCGTCCAAGGCCCCGGGCGGTCCGCTCCCGCGAGGGAGGGGCCGCCCGGGGTCCGGCACGGACCGGAGAGGCCGCAGCCGTATGACGGAAGCCACCAGGACGCTGACCGGACCGCTCGGCCCGGCACCCGTCCGCACTCTGGCCCTGTGCCTGGTGAGCACGGCCGCGACCGGCGCCGGCCTGCTGCTGCCCGCCGCGCTGGGCCACACCCTGGACCTGTTGCTGACCCGGGCCCCGGCGACCCGGTGGGTGCTGTACTGCGCCGGGATCGTCCTGCTGCTCGCCCTGCTCGACGCCTGCGAGACCGTGCTGCACGGCACACTCGACGCCCGCACCACCGCCTGGCTGCGCCGCCGCCTGACCCGGCACGTCCTGGCCGTGGGCCCGCGCGCCGCCGCCCGCTTCGGCCCCGGAGACCTCGTCGCCCGCCTCGTCGGCAACGCCGCCCAGGCCGGCACGGCACCGACCGGCCGCGCGGCCCTGCTCGCCGCGCTCGCCGGACCGGTCGGCGGCATCGTGGCCCTCGCCCTGATCGACCCGTGGCTCGCGGCCGTACTGCTGGCCGGAGCACCTGTGCTGGCGCTGCTGCTGCGCGCCCTCGCCCGCGACACCAGGGACTGCGTGGCCCGCTACCAGAAGGCGCAGGGGCGGATCGCGCAGGCGCTCTCGGAAGCCGTCCGCGGGCACCGCACCATCGAGGCGGCGGGTGCGGCCGACCGGGAGACGGCCCGGATCCTGCGTCCGCTGCCCGAACTGTCCGAGGCCGGGCACCGCATGTGGCGGGTGCAGGGGCGGGCCGCGGGCCGGTCGGTGGCCGTGGCCCCGCTGCTCCAGCTCGGCGTAGTCGCCGTGGCCGGGGTCCTGCTGGCCCGGCACCGGCTGACGGTCGGCGAGGTGCTCGCGGCCTCCCGGTACGCGGTCCTGGCCACCGGGGTCGGAGTGCTGGTCGGGCAGCTCGCCGGGCTGGCCCGGGCGCGTGCGGCGACGGAACGCCTCCACGAGGTTCTGGCGGAGCCCGCCCCCGGCTACGGCGAGCGCGGACTTCCGCCCGGTCCGGGCCGGCTGGAGCTGCGCGGGGTGACCGCCCGGCGCGGCGGGCGTGCCGTGCTCGACGGCGTCGACCTCGTCGTGCCCGGCGGGACGACCCTGGCCGTCGTGGGCCGGTCGGGCGCCGGCAAGTCGCTGCTCGCCGCGGTCGCCGGACGGCTGGCCGAGCCGGACGCCGGAGAGGTGCGGCTCGACGGAGTGCCGTTGCGTGACCTCACCCACGACGCGTTGCGCCGTGCCGTCGGCCACGCCTTCGAGCGCCCCGCCCTGCTGGGCGGCACGGTCGAGGAGGAGATCGGCCTCGCGCTGTCGTCCCCCTCCCCCGCCCGCGTCCGGGAGGCGTCCCGCACGGCCCACGCGGACGACTTCGTGCGCCGCCTGCCCCAGGGATACGCCACCCCCGTCTCCGCCGCCCCACGCTCCGGCGGGGAGTCCCAACGCCTCGGCCTCGCCCGGGCATTCGCCCACGGCGGCCGCCTGCTGATCCTCGACGACGCCCTCTCCAGCCTCGACACGGTGACCGAGGCCCGCATCACGGCGGCCCTCGTGAACGGCGGCCGGCACGACGGCACCCGACTCCTGATCGCCCACCGCGCCACGACCGCCGCCCGCGCGGACGCGGTGGCCTGGCTGGATGGAGGGCGGGTGCGGGCGGTGGGGCGGCACGAGGAGCTCTGGGGGATACCGGAGTACCGGGCGGTGTTCGCGGGCGAGGAGCGGGCATGACCGAGGGCGTTCACCGGCGTGGCCTCCGCTTCCTGCGGGACCGGTGGCGGGTCGTGCTGCGGCTGGGTGGCTGGTCGGTTCTGGAGACCGGGCAGACCTTCCTCACCGGATTCGCGCTCGCCCGTGGCCTGGACGCGGGGTTCCTGGCCGGGCGGATCGGGACCGGACTCGCCTGGCTCGGCGTGGCCGGACTGGCTGTGCTCGTCGCGGCGTACGGCACCGTGCGGGTGTACGACGCGGTCGCGGCGCTGGCCGAGCCGCTCAGGGACCGGCTGGTCACGCGGGTCGTCTCACGCGGGGTGCGGGAGGGGGACGCGGGATCGCTGTCCGGGCTGACCCAGCAGGTCGAGATCGCGCGGGACACCTTCGCCGGGCTGGTGATGGTGTCGCGTTCGTTCGTGTTCACCGCGGTCGGTGCGGTCGTGGGCCTGGCGTCCCTCCACCCGCTGCTCCTCCTCGTCGTCGGGCCTCCGCTCGCCGCGGGGCTGGGCCTGTTCACGGTGACGCTGCGGCCGCTGGCCCGCCGCCAGGAGGCGTTCCTCGCCGCCGACGAGGCGCTGGCCGACCGGCTGGGTGCCGTCTGCCCAGGGCTGCGGGACATCACGGCGGCCGGGGCGGAGGAGCGGGTCGCCGCCGGCACGCGGACCTGCGTCGACGCCGAGCAGCGGGCCGCCGACGCCCTCGCCCGCTGGGGTGTCCTGCGCGTGGTGTCACTGGCGCTCGGCGGCCGGCTCCCCATCGTGCTGCTCCTCGCCTGCGCACCCTGGCTCCTCGACCACGGCGTCACCGCCGGAGCGCTGGTGGGCGCCCTCGCCTACGTGACCCAGTCCTTGCTGCCGGCCCTGCACAACCTGGTCCACGGGCTGGGCACGAGTGGGTCGCGGCTGGTGGTGGTGTTGCAGCGGCTGATGCGGGAGGCGACCTGCGGTGCCGAGGCTGAAACAGTGGCCAGGACCGAGGCTGAGGCCGAAACAGGTGCCGGGGGGTGGGCCGGGGCCAAGCCCCAGCGCGAGGCTGGGGCCGAGGGCAGGGCTGAGGACGAGCGCGAACCGTCCAACCCGCCGGCCCTCTCCCTCACCTCCGTCACCTTCGCCTACGGCCCCTGCGCGACCCCCGTCATCGACGACCTGGACCTCACCCTCCCACCCGGCGCCCACCTGGCCGTCGTAGGTCCGAGCGGCATCGGGAAGTCCACGCTCGCCGCGCTGGTCGCCGGGATGGTGGAACCGCGCAGCGGCACCGTTCGGCTCCGCGGGCACCCGGTGCCCGGCCCCGAGGCCGCCGCGCTGCGGGTGCTGATCCCGCAGGAGGCGTACGTGTTCACCGGCACGCTCGCCGAGAACCTCGGGCTGCTGCGGCAGACCCCCGTACCCGAGGCGGAGCTGCTCGGCGCGGCGGAGGCCGTGGGGCTCCTCCCGTTGCTCGAAGCGCTCGGCGGGCCGACCGCGACGATCGATCCGGCGGCGCTCTCGGCGGGCGAGCGGCAGCTGATCGCCCTGACCCGGGCCTACCTGTCCCGCGCCCCGCTCGCCCTGCTCGACGAGGCGACCTGCCACCTGGACGCCCGGGCCGAGCAACGCGCGGAACGGGCCTTCGCGGACCGGCCGGGCGGCACTCTGGTGGTCGTCGCGCACCGCATCGGCTCGGCCCGCCGCGCCGACCGGGTCCTGGTCATGGACGGCCCGCACACGGCGTACGGCACACACGACGAACTCCTGCGCCGCTCGCCGACGTACCGTGATCTCGTGGGCGGCTGGACGCCCGCGCCGTCACAGCCAGCCCTCGCCCTGCGAGATCCGGATCGCGTCGACGCGGTTGCGGGCACCGGTCTTGCGGGTGATGGCGGCCATGTAGTTGCGCACGGTCCCGTGGGACAGGTGCAGGCTCCCCGCGATCTCCGCCACCGAGGCTCCCTCGGCGGCGAGGGATAACACGCTCAGCTCCCGTCTGGTCAGCGGCATCTCGGCGGCCTTGAGGAAACCGAAGCCCAGCGAGTCGTCGACGAAACGTTCCCCCTGGGCGACGCGCCGGATCCCGTGCACGAGTTTCTCCGGCGAACTCTCCTTGTCGACGTAGCCGAGCGCCCCGGCCTCGGCGGCCCGTTTCAGCAGGCCCGGCCTGTTGGCGCCGGCGAGCACGAGCAGCCGTGGCGGTGTCCGGCCCGCCTCGCGCGCGCAGAGCTCACCGAGGGGCGGGATGCCGTAGGTGTCCGAGCAGTCGAGGTCGGCCGCGCAGACATCCGGACGTACGGATCGCAGACGGCCGGGGGCACCGTGCCACGAGGCGTCGAACACCCCTAGGTCCGGTTCCCGGCGGAGCCAATCCGCCAGGACCGATCTGACCAGACACTCGTCATGCACCAGAAGCACCCGGATCACTTCCCGTCCCTTCGGCTCGCCGTACACCGGTTCCGTGCTGAGAGCGCGTGCCCAATTGTTCATGCTCGGCACCGCCGCCGGGCGCGGAGAACCGGCCATCAGGGTGCGCGGGGGCGCACGCGCGGCGCCCGTACGCTGGGCCGCGCTTCGAATGCGGGGGCATGGGCTGGGAGCGAGGGGGTAAACGGCGGCATCCGCCGCGGCGCGGGCACCAGTGCGCCGGAGCGGGAGTCCCGCCGGCGCGGGGCGGCGCCCAACCGCGCTCGCGGGGCACGCCACCGCCCGCTCCACCGGCGTCCCACCTGACCCTCGCCCGCACCCACCGCCCGCTCTTCCGACACCCCACCGCACCCGCGCCTGCTCCGGCACCGGCGCGGGCCGGCGCCCACCCGCGCTCGCGGGGCACCCCACCGCCTGCTCACCCGGCGCCTCAACGCACACTCCCCTGCGCCCCACCGCCCGCCCTTCCGGCACCCCCATCGCACCCGCACCCCCTCCCGCACCGCGCGCCAGCCCGCGCCGCACCTCACGCTCACCCGCACCCCGCCCCCCGCTCGCCGTGCGGGAAGGGCCGTGAGGGGGGAGATTTGAGCCCTGGGGCCCGGCTCGCGTGAGCGGCCCGGGTCGCCTCCGGGACGCGCCCGTGCGAGGAGGTGGTCGGCGTGCCCGACGGGCAGACGTCCGCCCAGGCGCCGGCGGCCGCACGGACGCGGGTCGGCCGGCCGCTGCTGTCACTGGCGCTGGCCTCGATGATGGACGAGGTGCACGCGCACTCCGGTGCCGTGTATCTGCTGGCGGCCGACGAGCCCGTACTGGAGATGGCGGTGATGGCGGGCCTGCCCCGGGCGTTCGCGGCGCCGTGGGAGCGGGTCGGGCTGAGCGCGCCGATCCCGGTGGCCGAGGCGGTGCGGGAGCGGCGGCTCGTCTGGGTCGGGGGCGAGGAGGACATGGCGGCGAGGTATCCCCGTATCGCCGTCGTCCTGCCGTATCCGTTCGCGCTCGCCGCGCTGCCCGTGGCCACCGAGACGACCGCCTACGGGGCGATCTTCGTGACCTGGCCCGGTTCGCATCCCCCCGAGTTGTCGGACCGGGAGCGGGAACATCTGACGGCCGCCTGCCGGCGGCTCGCGGTGCGGCTGGAGCGGGCCATGGAGGACAGCCGCCCTCCGCTGCCCGAGCCCGACCTGGTCGCCGGGCCCGCGTTCAGCGGCCCCGCCGGCACGCTCGGCACGGTGGAGGCGGCACGCATGGTGTCGCGGCTGCCGTACGGGCTGTGCTCGCTCGATCTGCACGGCCGGATCAGCTTCGCCAACCCGGCGGCGGCCGAGCTGATCGGCCTTCCGGTCAACCGGCTGCTCGGCAACCAGCTGTGGGCGACGGTGCCCTGGCTGAACGACCCGGTGTACGAGGACCGTTACCGGGCGGCCCTGATGAGCCAGCACACCACGTCGTTCGTGGCGCTGCGACCGCCCGGGGACTGGCTGTCGTTCCGCATGTATCCGAGCACGACCGGCCTGAGCGTGCGCATCAGCCGGGCCCGCGCGGTGGCCGAGATGGGCCGCAGCGAACCACGGCCGAACGACACGCCGGCCCGGCTGGTGACGATCTCGCAGGTGCTGAGCCTGGCCGGTGCGCTCACCGAGGCGGCCGGCGTGCAGGACGTGGTGCAGCTCGTCGCGGACGAGATCGTCCCGGCCGTCGGCAGCCAGGCACTGGTCGTGCTGGGGTCGCAGGCGGGCCGGCTGCATGTGCTCGGTCACCGCGGCTATCCGGATCCGCAGATCGTGGAGCGGTTCGACGGGATGCCGTTGACCGAGCGGACGCCGGGGGCCCACGCCCTCACCACCGGGGTGCCCGCGTTCTTCGATTCGCAGCAGGAGTTGGAGCGGCTGTATCCGGCGCGGCACGCGACCCCCGACGGCTTCGCGGCCTGGGCGTATCTGCCGCTGATCGCCTCCGGCCGACCGGTCGGCACCTGTGTGTTCGCCTACGCCGAGCCGCATCCCTTCCCGGCGGACGAGCGGGCGGTCCTGACCAGCCTGGGCGGGCTGATCGCGCAGGCGCTGGAGCGGGCCCAGCTGTATGACGCCAAGCACCAGTTGGCGCACGGTCTGCAGGCGGCCCTGCTCCCCCACTCGCTCCCGGAGCTGCCCGGCATCGAGGCGGCCGCGCGCTATCTGCCCGCCACCCAGGGCATGGAGATCGGCGGCGACTTCTACGACCTGGTGCCGACGGAAGAGGGCCTGACGGCGGCGGTGATCGGGGACGTGCAGGGCCACAACGTCACCGCGGCCGGCCTGATGGGCCAGATCCGTACCGCGGTACGGGCGTACACGACCGTCGGTCAGGCGCCTGAAGAGGTCATGCGCAGCACCAACCGGCTGCTGCTCGACCTCGGTTCCGACCTGTTCGCCAGCTGTCTGTACCTGCGCCTCGACCCGGCGCACGGGCGGGCGGTGATGGCCCGCGCCGGGCATCCGCCGCCGCTGCTGAGAAGGCCGGACGGACGGGTGCGGGTGCTCGACCTCGCGGGTGGGCCGCTGCTGGGCATCGACGGCTCGCCCGCCTATCCCACGACGGAGGTCGACCTCGCACCCGGCGGTGTGCTCGTCCTCTACACGGACGGACTGATCGAATCCCCCGGCGTCGACATCGAGGACGCGCTCGCCGATCTGGGCCAGGTGCTCACCGAGGCCGGGGAGCGCCCGCTCGACGAGCTGGCGGATCTGCTCGTCCGGCACAGCGGATCGGTGCGCGAGCGGGTCGACGACGTGGCGTTGCTGTTGCTGCGGGCTCGGGGCTGACGGTTGTGGTGCCGACGGAGTGCTGACGGGCGTGGTGGCGGAAGGCTCACGGGCGGAGGACCACGGGTGCCGTGGGGGCGGAGGACGGATGCCCGCCCCGACACGGAGCGGTCCGGCCCTCCCGCCGGAGGGCCGGACCACATTCGTCCGCATCACTCGGAGTGTGCCCGGATCACTCGGATCCGTGCGTCGGTGTCACTGCGTCGGTGTCAATGCGTCAGTTGTTGCCGACGCCGTTGCCGATGATCTCGCCGAGGCCGTTGCCCGTGCCGTCGGCGTTCCCGTTGCCGACCTCTTCACCGGCTCCGGCCTCCTCACCGGCTCCGGCCTCTTCACTCGCGCCGGCCTCTTCACCGGCCCCGGCTTCCTCACCGGCGCCCGCTTCCTCGCCGGCCCCGGCCTCCTCGCCCGCGCCCGCGCCGCCCGCGGCGTCGCCGCCGAGGGTCGCGCCGACCGCCTCCAGTGCGGTCGTCACCGGCTGGAAGAAGGTCTCGCCGCCGACCGTGCAGTCACCGCTGCCGCCGGAGGTGAGGCCGATCGCGAGGCCGTCCTGGGTGAACAGGGAGCCGCCGCTGTCGCCGGGCTCGGCGCAGACGTTGGTCTGGATGAGCCCGGTGACCGTGCCCTCCGGGTAGTTCACGGTGGCGTCGAGACCCGTGACCTGACCGTCGTTCAGCCCGGTCGTGCTGCCCATCCGGAAGACCTGGAGGCCGACCTCGGCGTCCGCGGCCTGGCTGATCGCGACGGTCTGGTCGCCGAGGTTGACCTCGCTCGGCGCCTGGGTCGCCGGGTCGTCGTACTTGACCAGCGCGAAGTCGCCGTCGCCGGGGAAGGTGGACTGATCGACGGTGGCGATCGGCTGGCCGCCCTCGGCGTCCGACCACTCGTTGCCGGCGAGCGTGCAGTGACCGGCGGTCAGGAACGCGGGGCTGCCGTCGCCCGCGGTGACGTTGAAGCCCGCGGAGCAGCGCGAGCCGCCGGCGAAGATGGCGTCGCCGCCGGAGAGGAACGTCTTGAAGGTGCCGGCCGACTTCTTGATGGTCGCCATGCCCGAGCCGAGGCTCTGGACGGTGGACTCCAGCTGGTCCCAGTTGTCGCCGGTGACGGTGCTGTCGGCGGTGACGAGGATCTTGTTCGTTCTGGGGTCGACGGCCCACGCGGTGCCCGGGATGGTCGCCTCGGACTTCAGGGTCTGCGCGCCCGACTCGAGCTCGTCCAGGCTGTTCTCGACCTCGCGGACCTTCGCGCCCGCCTTCTTGGCCTGGACGATGACGTTGTTGTCGTCGCCGTTCACCACGTTGACGACGAGCTGCTGACTCTCGGCGTCGTAGTACGAACCGGCGAAGGCGTCGCCGAGCATTCCTGCGAGCTGCGAGGCGAGATCCGAGGCGTCCGCCGCCTTCAGGGTCTTGGGGGCCGCGGCCGCGTCCGACGCGCCGTCCTGGGACGCGTTGGCGTTCGGCAACAGGATCGCGGCCGCTCCGAGCGCCACCACGCTGCCCGCGGCTATCGCGGCCTTGCGCTTCGGAATTCGCTTGTGACTCAAACTTCTCGACCTCCTGGGGGGACGGGGTCTGTGCCGCCGTATCCGCGGCAGCTGTTCGGGGCGCCTGGTTGGCAGTTGGTACGCAGGGGTCGCCCGGGGCGTTCAATTCCGTTTGCGCGCGCTCCGTTCGCACCACCGAATCGGCCAAGGACCGCGCCCGAAGCTCCGGCGGCGGGAAGAATCCCCCATATGACGATGACCACCGCCGAAGCCGACAAGATCCTCTCCGCCAATTTCGCCCCCTGGGTGCTCCAACTCGGCCTGTCCGTCCAGGCGGTGGAGGACCACCGCGCCATCCTGCGAATGCCCTGGTCGGACACGCTGGCCCGAGAGGGCGGCGCCCTGTCGGGGCAGGCGTTGATGGCCGCCGCCGACACCGCGACCGTGATCGCCGTGTCGGCGGCGCGCGGGGCGTACGGGCCGATGACGACGGTGCAGCAATCGACGTCTTTTCAGCGCGCGGTGGTCGGTTCGGATGTCCTGATCGAAGCGGTCGTGACCAAACTGGGGCGCCGTATGGCGTTCGCGGACATCACGATGACCGACGAAGGCTCGGGGGAAATCGCCGCCCGTGCGAGCACCGTGTACGCACTTCTGGGCTGACACGATCCGCTACCGATCAGTAACGGTCGGTTGAGAATGCCGAGCGGAATCCCGGCTTCAGCGAATCTGCACATTCAATACTCAACGAAGTCACCGTGCGCCGGGGTTCTCCACAGGGGGCTACCGACAGTCACCCCCTTGGGGCCGGAGTGTCGGATTCGC
This sequence comes from Streptomyces bicolor, assembly GCF_000719285.1. Lineage (GTDB taxonomy): Bacteria > Actinomycetota > Actinomycetes > Streptomycetales > Streptomycetaceae > Streptomyces > Streptomyces bicolor. Next base: position 35,950 of record NZ_JOFS01000043.1, read on the forward strand.
CGCCGCGTCGGCCCGAGCTCCCGGGAGCGGATGCAACAGCTCGCCTGAGCCGATGCTGTGACGCATGTGAAGAAGTCGCCGACGAGACGTGCCCGTATCTGCACGGATCGATAGGTCTGGGGCTCAAGTGCCCTGGTGAGGGCGTTGGTTGATTGGAAGCCCGTACCCGCAGCGTGCTTTGATCCATCGCACCGCGGGGGCCGCGAACGGCTTCCGGAAACGGACGCCGGGCGCTCGCGGTCGCGGCCGTCATCTGTCCCCAGAGGGGGCCGCTCCCCCTTGTGAAATACCCATTAGGAAGGGAAGTTCCATCATGAACTCCACCCCCCAGGTTGCGACCGTCGAGATCTCCGACGCCGAGCTCGACAACGTCTCCGGCGGCCTGCAGGTCAACGCCGTGAACGGCGCCCTTGACGCGGTGAACGGCATCGCCCCGGTTTCCGCCCTGGTGGACACCGTCGTCGGCACCGTCGAGGGCACCACGGGCCTGAACACCGCCCCGGTCCAGAACCTGGTCGCCGGTCTCTGATCGCGCCTTTGCGCCATTGAGTCCCGGAGCCGCAGCCGGCGGTTCCGGGATTCTCCCGTGCTGTAACGACCTCTTCTACGGGTGAGGGAAGTTCCTTGCAGTTCCGCCAACAGGCCCTCGCCAAGCTCCAGTCACCGGAGGAGCTCGACCTTCCGGTGCGCTTCGCCCGCCCCCAGGGCTGGCTGGTCCTCGCCGTGACCGTGGTCGTCATGGCCGCCGCCTCCGTGTGGGCGGTGACCGGCTCGGTCACCTCCACGGTCAGCGCGCCCGCCATCCTCACGCACGGCCAGGGCAGCTACATCCTGCAGAGCCCGGTCGCCGGGCAGGTCACCGCGGTCCTCGCGAAGCAGGGCGAGCGGCTCCCGGCGAACTCCCCCGTCCTGAAGGTCCGTACCGCGCAGGGCGAGACGACCGTCCGCACGGTCGCCGCGGGCCGGGTCACCGCGCTCGCCGCCACCATCGGGCAGATCATCTCCACCGGCGCGAACGTCGCCGCGGTCGAGAAGGTCGCCCACGCCAAGGACCCGCTGTACGCCACGGTGTACGTGCCCGCCGAGAACGCGGCCTCCATCCCCGACAAGGCCGCCGTGGACCTCACGGTCTCCTCGGTGCCCACCCAGGAGTACGGCGTCCTGCGCGGTCATGTGAAGTCGGTGGACCGCTCCGCGCAGTCGGCGCAGCAGATCGCCGCGTTCCTCGGGGACCAGCAGCTGGGCGAGCAGTTCACCAAGGACGGCAGGCCGGTCGCCGTGACGGTGAAGCTGGACCGGAAGTCGAGCACGAAAAGCGGCTACGAGTGGTCGTCCGCCGACGGGCCGCCGTTCGACCTCACCTCGATGACCCTGGCCTCGGGCTCGATCCGGCTGACCGACCAGCGTCCCGTCGATTGGCTGCTGCCGTGAGCCCCGCCCAGGAGTCCCGCAGCCGGCGCCGCGCCGCACCGCCGAAACGCCCCGTGCCCAAGGGGAGGGCGAAGACCGTCCGCACGCCCACCGTGCTCCAGATGGAGGCCGTGGAGTGCGGCGCCGCCTCCCTCGCGATGGTGCTCGGCCACTACGGCCGCCATGTCCCGCTGGAGGAGCTGCGCATCGCGTGCGGTGTCTCCCGCGACGGCTCGCGCGCCAGCAACCTGCTCAAGGCGGCCCGCTCTTACGGCCTGACCGCCAAGGGCATGCAGATGGACACGGCCGCGCTCGCCGAGGTGAAGACGCCGGCCATCCTGTTCTGGGAGTTCAACCACTACGTCGTCTACGACGGTATGGGCCGCCGCTTCGGCCGCCGGGGCGTGTACATCAACGACCCCGCCAAGGGCCGCCGCTTCGTGCCCATGGAGGACTTCGACGGCAGCTTCACCGGCGTCGTCCTGGTCATGGAGCCCGGGGAGGACTTCAGCAAGGGCGGGCGTAAACCGGGCATCCTCGGCGCGATGCCCGCCCGCCTGCGCGGCACCGCGGGCACGATGCCCGCCGCCGTCCTGGCGAGCCTGCTGCTGGTGGTGGTCGGCGCGGCGGTGCCCGCGCTGAGCCGCACCTACATCGACATGTTCCTCATCGGCGGCCAGACCTCCCTGCTGAGCGTGCTGTTCGCGTCGATGGGGACCTGCGTCGCGCTCACGGTCGTGCTGACCTGGCTGCAACAGACCAACCTCCTGCGCGGCCGCATCATCTCCTCGACCCTCTCCAGCGCCCGCTTCCTGCGCCATCTGCTGCGGCTGCCGGTGACGTTCTTCTCCCAGCGCAGCCCGGCCGACCTGGTGCAGCGCCTCCAGTCGAACGACGCCGTCGCCGAGACACTCGCCCGTGACCTCGCGGCGGCGGGCGTGGACGCGGTGGTCGTCGTCCTCTACGCGCTCCTCCTCTACACCTACGACCCCCAGCTGACCTTCGTCGGCATCGGCGTCGCCCTGCTGAACGTCGTCGCGATGCGGGTCGTCATCCGCCTGCGCGCCACCCGTACCGCGAAACTCCGCGCGGACAACGCCCGGCTCACCAACACCGCCTACACCGGCCTCCAGCTGATCGAGACGATGAAGGCGACCGGCGGCGAGGACGGCTACTTCCGCAAGTGGGCCGGACAGCACGCCACCACGCTCGAGGAGCAGCAGCGCCTCGGCGTGCCGAGCGCCTGGCTGGGCGTGGTCGCGCCCACGCTGGCCTCGCTCAACAGCGCGCTCATCCTCTGGATCGGCGGCATGCGCGCGGTCGAGGGCGGCATCTCGGTCGGCCTGCTGGTCGCCTTCCAGGCCCTGGTCACCCGCTTCACCGCCCCGATCACCCGACTCAACGGCGTTGCGGGCCGCATCCAGGACTTCGCCGCCGACGTGGCCCGCCTGAAGGACGTGGAGAACTTCGAGGCGGACCCGCTCTACGGCCGTCCCGGCGCGGGCGATTCGACGCGCCGGCTGCACGGCCATGTCGAGTTGCAGAACATCACCTTCGGCTACAGCCCCCTCGACAAGCCCCTCCTCACCGGCTTCGACCTGACGGTGGGTCCGGGCCAGCAGGTCGCGCTGGTCGGCGGCTCGGGAAGCGGCAAGTCCACGGTGTCGAGGCTGATCTCAGGTCTGTACGCCCCGTGGGAGGGCGTCATCCGCATCGACGACCAGCGCATCGAGGACATCCCGCGCGGCGCCCTCGCGGCCTCCGTCTCCTTCGTCGACCAGGAGGTGTTCCTCTTCGAGGGCACGGTCCGCGACAACGTGGCGCTGTGGGACCCGTCCATCCCGGACGACGCGGTGGTGGACGCGCTGCGGGACGCCGCGCTCTACGACGTGGTCATGCGCCGCCCCGGCGGCATCCACAGCAAGGTCGAGCAGGACGGCCGCAACTTCTCCGGAGGTCAGCGCCAGCGCCTGGAGATCGCCCGGGCCTTGGTGCGCCGCCCCAGCATCCTGGTGCTGGACGAGGTGACGAGCGCGCTGGACGCCGAGACCGAGCTGGTCGTGATGGACAACCTGCGGAAGCGCGGCTGTGCCTGTGTGGTGATCGCGCACCGGCTCAGCACCGTGCGCGACAGCGACGAGATCGTCGTACTCCAGCACGGCACGATCGTCGAACGCGGGCGGCACGAGGACCTCGTCGCGCGCGGCGGCGCGTACGCGGCACTGGTCAAGGAGCGGTGAGATGACCTCCGTCCACGAGGGTGACCTCGTCCTCAACGCGCTCGGTCAGATGGGCACGCGCATCGACTGCGCCGGATTCAACCGCCTGGACCTCGAAGGGCCTCAGGTGCTGTGGCTGGTCGCGTCCGGCGCCGTGGACCTGTTCGCGGTCGACGCCGGGCAGCAGGGCCACTGGCACCACCTGGGCCGGCTGGAGGCGGGCTCGCTGCTCCTCGGCCCGGTCGCGGGACCTCAGCACACGCTGGTGGCGCGCCCGCTGAGGGACTGCGTCGTGCACCGCATCGGGCTGCGCGAGCTGTACCAGCCCGCGAACACGCAGACGTGGTCCTACGACGAGTACGGCAACCCGCAGTACGTGCCACCGCAGACCAGCCCCCTGGAATACGCCCTCGCGCTCGGCGTCGGCCGCAGCCTGTCCATCCTCTTCCAGGCACCGATGGCGACCGAGGGGTCGGCCGCCGAGGTGACCGACGACGACGTCTTCTGGATGCAGGTGCCGCCGGGCAGTGTGCAGTACGGCTCGGTGTACGGCGCGGAGGCGGCCGCCGACCTGCTGATGGACCCGGCGGTCTGGCAGTCCATGGTCGACCAGCAGTACCGCCTGCTGACCACGCTGGACCGCTGGATCGAACAGCTGGAGCGCACCCACGAGTCGCGCACGGCTGAGGGCATCAAGGCCGGCGAGGCGGTGCGCGCCCAGGCCGACCGGACGCTGCTGGCGTCCATCGGCAAGCGCAGCGACAAGCGCACGACGGCCGCCGACGCGGACGCGAGTTACGCCGCCTGCAAGCTGGTCGCCGAGGCGGCCGGGATCACACTGGCCGAGCCCGCGCAGAGCGGCACCGAGAGCGACCGGCTCGACCCGGTCGAGCGGGTGGCCATCGCGTCACGCGTGCGCACCCGGGCCGTACGGCTGGACGGGCGGTGGTGGCGGGACAACGTGGGACCGCTGGTGGGCCACCGCGCGCTCTCGGGCGCGCCCGTGGCGCTGCTGTGGCGGCGCGGCGGCTATGTCGCCGTCCATCCGGCGACCGGCCGGGAGACGCCGATCGAGAAGGCCAACGCGGAGGAGTTCGAGCCGCGGGCGGTGATGTTCTACCGACCGCTGCCCGACCGCGCGCCCAGCCCGCTGAGGCTGCTGCGGTTCAGCATGCGGGGCACCGGCGGCGATCTGACGAACCTCATGATCAGCGGCCTGGTGACCGTCGCGATCGGCGCGCTGGTGCCGATCGCGACCGGCAAGGTGCTCGGCGAGTTCGTGCCGAAGGCGCAGACCGGGCTGATCGTGCAGTTCTGTCTGGCCGTGATGATCAGCAGTGTGGTGGCCGCGGCGTTCATGCTGCTGCAGAACCTGACGATCCTGCGGCTGGAGGGCCGTATCGAGGCGACCCTCCAACCGGCCCTGTGGGACCGGCTGCTGCGGCTGCCCACGAAGTTCTTCACCGAGCGCTCGACCGGTGAACTGGCGAGCCAGGCCATGGGCATCAGCGCGATCCGCCGCCTGATGGCCGGAGTCGGCCCCGTCGTCGCGCAGTCGGTGACGGTGGGCGCGATGAACCTGGCGCTGCTGTTCTGGTACAGCGTGCCGATGGCGCTCGCGGCGATCGGCATGCTCGTCGTCATCGCGGCCGTGTTCCTGGGGCTGGGACTGTGGCAGGTGCGCTGGCAGCGGCGGCTGGTGGTGCTCAGCAACAAGCTCAACAACCAGGCGTTCCAGACCCTGCGCGGACTGCCGAAACTGCGCGTCGCGGCGGCCGAGAACTACGCGTACGCGGCCTGGGCGGACCGGTTCGCGCGCAGCCGCGAGCTGCAGCAGAAGGTGGGGCGGATCAAGAACCTCACCACGGTGCTGGGCGCGGTGTACCTGCCGTTGTGCACGCTGCTGATGTTCATGCTGCTCGCGGGCCCCGCGCGCGGGTCGATGTCGGCGGCCGCGTTCCTCACCTTCAACACGTCGGTGACGATGCTGCTGACCTCGGTCACCCAGCTGACCGGCGCGTTCGTGTCGGTGGTGGCCGCGCTGCCGCTGTTCGAGGAGATCAAGCCGGTGCTGGAGGCGACGCCCGAGGTGCGCTCGGCGAGCACCCGGCCCGGCCCGCTGACCGGGGCGATCGAGGCGCGCCGCCTGTCCTTCCGGTACTCGGACGACGGTCCCCTGATCCTCGACGACGTGTCCTTCGACGTACGCCCGGGCGAGTTCGTGGCGATCGTCGGCCCCAGCGGCTGCGGCAAGTCGACGCTGCTGCGCCTGCTGATCGGCTTCGACAAGCCGGTGTCCGGCAGCGTCCTCTACGACGGCCAGGACCTGGCGGCGCTCGACCAGTCGGCCGTGCGGCGGCAGTGCGGCGTGGTGCTCCAGCACGCGCAGCCGTTCACCGGGTCCATCCTGGACGTCATCTGCGGCACCGAGCCGTACACGCCGGAGGAGGCGATGGCGGCGGCCGAGATGGCGGGCCTCGCCGAGGACATCAAGCGGATGCCGATGGGGCTGCACACCATCGTCTCGGGCAGCGGTGCGATCTCCGGCGGCCAGCGGCAACGCCTGATGATCGCCCAGGCGTTGATCCGCCGCCCGCGCATCCTGTTCTTCGACGAGGCGACCAGCGCCCTGGACAACGAGACCCAGCGCACGGTCATCGAGTCGACCAGGGCCCTCAACGCCACCCGCATCGTCATCGCGCACCGCCTGTCGACGGTGCTGGACGCCGACCGCGTGATCGTCATGGAGGACGGCAAGGTCGCCCAGCAGGGTCCGCCCGCGCAGCTCCTCGCGGACACGGGCGGACGGCTGCACGAGTTGGTTCGGCGTCAGATGGCGTGACCGGGCAGGCTGGGGCCGCCGGTTCCGGGACGCCTCAGGGGTTCGGTCGGCAACCCCTGAGGCGCAGCCCTTACCGCGGCCCTGATCACGCCCCTGTGCCTTCCCTGATTCCCGCTCCGCACGGTTGTGAGCGCCCTCGGACCACTGCGACCGTCGATCATGCGGTCACCCCCGTGATCCGTTTCGCAGGCGCCTCGGAAGGGACTTCATGCAACCGCTCGTCAGGGCACTCACCGGAGTGCTCGTCACAGGATTACTCGCCGGATTGCCGACGGCGGGAGCGGAGGCGGCGGATGCCGGCCCTCCCGGCGGCAGCCCGGCGCCACGGGCGATCGACTGGAAGCCGTGCGCCCAGGACGCCACGGCGGAATGCGGGACCCTGCGCCTGCCCGTCGACCGGGCTCGCCCGTCGGGCGGCACGTTCGATCTCGCGGTGGCCCGGCGCAAGGCGACCGAACCGGATCGCCGGGTCGGTGTGCTGCTGGTCAACCCGGGTGGACCGGGCGACTCGGGGGTGAACTTCGCGGTGGGGCGCGCCAAGTCCCACTTCAGCGCAGAGATCCAGGCGAAGTTCGACATCGTCGGCTTCGACCCTCGGGGTGTGGGGGGCAGCAATCCGGTGCGGTGCTCCACGAAACTGCTGGCCCAACGGCCGTCGGCCTACCCCCGCGACCAAGGGCAGTTCGAGCGGCTCGCCGAGTACAACCGCGCGCTGCGCGAGGACTGCCGTCGGCACACCGGTCCCCTCTTCGACCACGCCGACACCCTGAGCGTGGTCCACGACATGGACGCGCTGCGCGAGGCGCTGGGCGAGGAGAAGATCAACTACTTCGGCCACTCCTACGGCACGCTGATCGGCGAGCAGTACGCGGAGGAGTACGGCGACCGGATCCGGTCCATGGCCCTCACCGCGAACATCGACCACAGCCTCGGTACGCGGGAGTTCCTCGTCTCCTCCGCGGAAACCGCCGAGGACTCGTTCCACCAGTTCGTGAAGTGGTGCGACCGCACGAGCTCCTGCGCACTGCACGGCCGGGACGTGACCGCCGTGTGGGACGGCTTGCTGGCGCGCGCGGACCGGGGGGAGATAGACGACCCCGAGAGGCCGGGACTGACTCTCACCGCGAACGACATCACCCTGTTCGCCTTCAAGACGTACTACGGCCCGAACTGGGACGAACTGGCCACCTATGTGGCCGGTCTCGACGCGCAGAAGCCGAACGAGCGGCCGAGCCCGGAGGAATCCCAGCAGGCGGGTCCGCCGACGACGGCGCAACCGTTCCACGCGGTCTTCTGTCAGGACTGGCGCATCCGGCCGAAGAACTACGCGCAGTACGCCAGGCTGACCCAGGCCGAACTACGGGCCGCACCGCACATGCGCGGGACGCCTCGCGTGCACGACGCGGTGGCCGGCTGCGTCGGCTGGCCCGACGAGGTGAACAACCCGCAGCACCGCCTGCGCATCACCCAGGCGCCCAAGATCCTCATGCTGCATTCGCGGCACGACCCGGCGAATCATTTCGCGTGGGCGGCCAACGTCCACCGGCAGACCCGCGGGACGACCGTCCTGCTCCCCTACGAGGGCGCCGGACACAGCCTCTACGGGCGCAGCGACTGCACACGTGATGCCGTGGACGACTACCTCACGGAGCTGAGACTCCCGACAGCGGGCAGCAGCTGCGCCCCCGCCGCGGCGAACTGATCACACTCAGACGTCCAAGCCCGGGCACGGAGCCGACCGCGACGTCAGAGCTTGGCGCCGAAGTTCTGCGTCCACCAGGGGCCGCCGGAGCCGTCGTGGATGCCCACGCCGATGTCCTTGAACGAGCAGTTGAGAATGTTGGCGCGGTGGCCGGGGCTGTTCATCCAGGACTCCATCACCGCCTCCGGCGTCTGCTGGCCCTGGGCGATGTTCTCCCCGTAGGTGGACCAGCGGTAGCCCGCTTCGGTGATCCGCTGTCCGGGGTCCTCGCCGTCCGGGTTGGTGTGGTCGAAGAAGCCGCGGGCGGCCATGTCCTCGGAGTGGCCCTGCGCGGCCTTGTTCAGCAGTGCGTCCTCGGCGAGCGGGCCGCACCCGGCGGCCGACCGCTCCTTGTTCACCAGCGCGACCACCTGCCCGACGGTGTCGGTCGGGACCGGCTGCGACTGCGGCGTGCTGGACGCGGTCCGGGTCGGCTTGGGGGTCGGCCGTGGAGTCGGCGAGGCCTTCTTTGTGGGTTTGGGGCTCTTGGAAGGGCGCGGCTTCTTCGTCGGCGACGCGGACGGCGACGGAGACTTGGACGGCGACGGGGAGGTCTCGATGGGGCTGACGTCCGAAAGGTCCACTTCGGGGGCGCCGGCGGCCGACGCGGCGGTCGGCTCCCCGGTCCCGCTACCGGGGTCCCTGTCGAGGTACCAGAGGCCGCCGCTCGCGACGCAGGCCGCCACGACGGCGCCTCCGATGGCCCGGCGCCGGAAGCGCCGACGCCGACGGGCCTCGCTGCGGGAGGCCGCCCGGCCACCCGCGGCACGGTGCCCGGCGTTCCGGCCCGATCCGGTGTGGCCCGCGGACGAGTTCAGCCGGGAGGCCGAGCCGACGACGGCCATATCGTCGGCGGCGGACAGCACCCTGTCCAGCAGCGCGGGCGCCGCGGCGACCAGTGCGAGACCGGCCAGGAGCCCCTCGGCAGGCATCAACCCGGCCCACAAACCGGAACATTGCACGCAATCACGGGCATGCCTGGCTATTCGCTTGCGCCACAGCGCCGAGGGCCGGCCGTCCCAGGAGGCCAGCAGGCCTTGCAGTTCCTGGCATCGGGGCCGGGAGTCGAGGGCCCGCACCACGACGCGGGCCGCCTCCAGCTGCGCCTTCATCCGCTGCACCCTTACCGCCGTGTGCTGCGGTGACAGTTGTAGAGCGGCCGCGACCTCGGCCCGGGTCAGCTGGCCGGCGCACTCCAGCCACCAGAGGGACAGCAGTCCTCGGTCGTCGGGCTCCAGCCAGCGTGTCGCACGTGCGGTCTCCTGGCGCTGGCCGGACAACTGCAGGCGCACCATGGTCAGGTCCACGAAGTCGGCGCCCGGATCCGCGAGCCGCTCGGCCTCCTCGACGGCGCCGGGGGCCGACTGGCGGTCCTGCCAGTGGGCCCGCACCTGGTTCATCGCGATCGCCACGAGCCAGGAGCGGAAGCTCTCGGGAGTGCGCAGCCCGCCGAGCGCGTCGAGGGCGCGCAGCATGGTTTCCTGCACGACGTCGTCGACGTCGACGGAGCCGTTCAGAGCCCTTCCCACGATGTTGTAGACCAGCGGGAGGTACGCACCGACCAGGGCGTCCTGAGCCTCCTGGTCACCGCTTCGGGCCGCGGTGACCAGTGCCGCCAGTTCCGTCGTGCGCTCTGTACCCATCAAAAACTTCCCTGTCCTCGACGCCGAACGAAGCTGTCCATCCGCATGGGAGATCGATCGATGAGCCGCTGATAACAGTTCTTCGGACGCTTGTTCCAGGAGAGACTCACGGGGCCGGACGGGCGGCGCAATGGGAAACGTCACATCCGCGGGACCGAGTGCCGGCCGGCCGGACAAACCAGCGAGAGACGAAAGGGGTGAAGGGTCAATCTTCTTGGGCAAAATTCACCAAGTCGAGTGAACCAGATCTTGCGCGCGGCGCGGCGGGGATGCCCACCCTCATCACCGGGTAACTACCCGGATCAAATGCCCCCCTGCCGAGGTGGAGCGGACATGACGCCGGACGCCGACGACCGCGCCCCCTATCCGACCGAGGACCTGGCCGCGGATCCCCTCCGCCGCGTGCCGCCCCCGGCGAACGCCCATGCCCGCACCCGCAGATGCGGTCCGTTCACCGTGGTCGAGGTCGTGGGCGAGATCGATCTGGCGACCGCGGTGTTCGTCGCCGAGCATCTGGACGCGGCGACGGCGCGGCCCGAGCCGGACGTGCTCGTCGATCTGCGGTGGGTGGACTTCTTCGACTGCTCGGGACTGCGCGTACTGTGCCGGGCCGAAACGCGGGTCAGAGAGCGGGGCGGTCGCCTCCGGATCGTCTCCGACGCGCCGCGGATACTGCGGCTGCTGCGCGGTGCGGGTCTACTGGGCCGCTTCGCACCCTTGTCCGGTGTCCCGGGGGAAGACGGTGATACTCCGTAGTGTTCCGAGGTGTCGACCGGGCGGCCCCACTCCGCCCGGCCGACCCCCGGTGCGAGATCGCGGGGGCCCCACGGCAGGACGCACACTCCCCATCCGCGCGTCTGTGCCGAACTGCACGGGGCCGTGCGATCCCGGTCCCTTAGAACGCGAAGAGGCTCGTCCCGTAGGAGCCCTTCACGCACTCGTTGGAGAAGGTGCGCTCATAGGAGACGCGCTTGCCCTGCCAGACGCCGTCGACCGTGACGATCACGGGGTCGTACTGCTTGGTGCACAGCACGCCCTCCCTGGCTCTCAGCGCATCGAAGTCCCCGCCCACACCCCGCAGTTCACCACAGGCCGACATGGCGTCCGGGTGCGTGCCGGAGGCCGTCGGGGAACAGCTCAGGGTGACCGCGCGCACCGGCGTGGTCATGGTGGCGCTGTCGCCGTGGGCCAGGGTGAGCACCAGGGCCGAGGGGGCGTAGAGCGAGGCGGGGGCGGCGTCCTGGCCGGCCAGGGCGGATCCGGTGAGGGGTCCGCAGACGGCGGTGGCCGTAAGGCCGAGGGTCGCTGCCCAGCGCGCGGTGTTCCGCATTGTGTGCATCCTTCCGCTCGAGATGAGGGTGTGCCGGCTCCGGCGCGATCGGTGCCGGAGCGACGAGCGGGAGTCTGCCGAGTCCGCCGCCGAAACTCACATCGACACCACGGGTTTCAGTAACCTTGCGTATTGAATCAGTGGCGTGAAGTAACGGACTTCGAACGTTCCAACGCCGAAACTTGGCGGTTCTTGATCGTTCCAACTCGCCGAGTGGCCGGATTGCGCACGCTGATTAATAGGCCTGAAACATTCCGGTTGGGCCCTCCGATTGAGCTCTCGGCTGACTCGCGGCCCGGCCCTTGTGTTCATGAAGCAGCGGAGTAATCGTGATTACATGATTACCAGCGACCAACGAGAGAAGCTGCGCGGCTGGTTCGCCGGTCGCCTGCCGGACGACCTCTTCGAGGAACTGACCGAGGTGACGGTCGACCGCGAGGAGATCACCGTGATCGGCCGCATCCCCGCTCCCCACCTGGCCGAGGACGCCTCGGCCGCCGAGCGGGAGGCGGCCGTGGAGGGCCGGATCCAGGAGTTCCGGGAGCGCACCCGGGAGACCCGGATCGGGGTGGCCCGGGACGCGGAGCACAGGTTCCGCCGGAAAGTGTCCTGGGGTGTGGAGTGCGACGGTGAGCGCGCCCTGTTCACCCACATCGCCGCACCGGTGATGACCCGGCTGCGTCAGCCCGAGCGCCAGGTCCTCGACACCCTGATCGCCGGCGGGGTCGCCCGCAGCCGCAGCGACGCCCTCGCCTGGTGCGTACGCCTGGTCCAGCGGCACACGGACGACTGGCTCACCGAGCTGTGCGAGTCCCTGGAGAACGTCCAGCGGGTGCGGGCACAGGGACCGGACGCGGAGCCGGAGGACTCGCCCACGGACCATGAGTGATGGAGGTTTCGTCCACTCAGGGCACCGAAGGTGGATGAACCGTCCTCTGGTGCGGATCGTGCGCCCCGCCATACCGTCTGCAGATCCCCGAGAGGACGGCATCCGCGCTGCCCGCACACCCCAGCGGCAGGCACCGGCCGTCACCCCCGCCGCGCCACAACGCGCTCCACCGCCCCGCCCCCGCTGGAGCCCCTGTGTCCCCCGAGCCCCAACGCCTCTCCCCCGTCTCCTCCCCCGCTCCCTCCTTGACCGAGGTGGAGACCCACGGCGTCGACCGCATCCCCGACGCCGAGCGCACCGCGACCCCGCTCGATCTCTTCCGCCTCGCCTTCGGCGGCGCCAACACCTTCTCCACCTGTGTCCTCGGCGCCTTCCCGATCCTGTTCGGCCTCTCCTTCTGGCAGGGCCTCGCGGCCACGCTGCTCGGGGTCGTCATGGGCGCGCTGATCCTCTGCCCGATGGCGGTGTTCGGCCCGGTCAACGGCACCAACAACGCCGTCTCGTCCTCCGCGCACCTCGGAGTGCACGGCCGCGTCGTCGGCTCCTTCCTCTCCCTGCTGACGGCCGTCGCGTTCTTCTCGATCTCGGTGTGGAGCTCGGGCGACGCCCTGGTCGGCGGCGCGCACCGGCTCTTCGGTCTGACCCGCGGCAACCTCTCGTACGTCGTCGCGTACGCCCTGTTCGCCGGCCTGGTCCTCGCGGTCTGTGTCTACGGCTTCCGTCTCATGCTGTTCGTCAACAAGGTCGCCGTGCCGTCGGCCGGCCTGCTGTTCCTGCTCGGCGCGATCGCGTTCGCCGGCGACTTCGATCCGTCGTACGCGGGTGTCTTCACGGACTCCGCGGACGCGGCGACCCGGTCGCTGTTCTGGCCGTCGTTCATCGGGGCGGCCCTGATCGTGCTGTCCAACCCCGTCTCGTTCGGGGCGTTCCTCGGGGACTGGTCGCGCTACATCCCGGCGAGCACACCGCGCCGCAAGGTGATCGGCGCCGCGTTCCTGTCGCAGATCGCGACGCTGCTGCCGTTCGTGTTCGGCCTGGCGACCGCGAGCATCATCGCCACGAAGGTGCCCGAGTACGTCGATCCGGCCGCCCCCGACTTCGTGGGCGGGCTGCTGGCGATCTCGCCGGGCTGGTACTTCCTGCCGGTGTGTCTGCTGGCGCTGATCGGCGGCATGGCGACGGGCACGACGGCGCTGTACGGGACCGGGCTCGACTTCTCGTCGGTGTTCCCCCGGCTGTCGCGGGTGCGGGCGACGCTGCTGGTCGGCGGGCTGTCGATCGCGTTCATCTTCATCGGGCGGTTCGGGCTCGACCTGGTGCGGTCGATCTCGACCTTCGCCACCGTGATCATCACGTGCACCACGCCGTGGATGGTGGTGATGATGCTGGGCTACTGGACCCGGCGCGGCTGGTACGACCCCGACGCCCTCCAGGTCTTCAACCGCCGTCAGCGCGGCGGCCGATACTGGTTCGCTCACGGCTGGAACTGGCGGGGTATGACCGCCTGGTGGGTGGCGGCGCTGATCGGCGTGCTGTTCACCAACATCCCGGGCCAGTTCGTCGGCCCGCTGGGCGATCTCGCCGCCGGCGTGGACATCAGCCTGCCGCTGTCCCTGGTCGTCGCCGCCGTGCTGTTCCTGGCGCTGCTGCGGCTGTTCCCCGAGCCGCGGGCGGTGTACGGGCCCGAGGGCGCGCGGCTGGCGCGTACCGTCGAGGTGCCGGTGCCGCCGATCACCGGCCCGGGCGCGAAGGCCGACGGGGAGCCGTTGTCAGACCCGTCCGCTACGTTGCGGGCATGACCAACTTCGTACTGGTGGCAGGTGCTTGGCTCGGGGCGTGGGCGTGGGACGAGGTGGCCGCCGAACTGCGCGCGGCCGGGCATGACGTCCATCCGCTCACGCTGTCCGGCCTCGCCGAGAAACAGGGCGTTCCGGCCGGACAGCAGACCCATGTCCGGGACATCGTGGGGGAGGTCGAACGCCTCGGTCTGCGGGACGTCGTCCTCGTCGGGCACAGTTACGCGGGCGTGCCCGTCGGGCAGGCGGCCGAGGGGATCGGTGATCGGCTGCGGCACGTGGTGCTGGTCGACGCCAACGTCGCCGTCGACGGTGAGACGTTCCTGTCCGGCTGGCCGAGCGACGAGGTGCGGGCGGCGATCGAGGCGCACGGAGGCATCTGGCCGCGGCCGACCGCGGCCGACTTCTCGGGCCAGGGGCTGACGGACGAGCAGATCGCCCGCATCGTCGACGGCTGCACCCCGCACCCGGGCGCCACACTCACCGAACCGGCGGTCGTACCACGCCCGTTGAGCGAGCTCCCGGGCACTTACGTCAAGTGCCTCCTCGACGGCGAGGAACCATGGGGCGCCGCGGCAGAACTGCTCAAGAGCGACCGCTGGGAGTTGGTGAACATGGACACCGGCCACTGGCCGATGTTCTCCCAGCCTCGCGAACTGGCCGGCATCCTGCACGAGTCGGCGACCGCCCTCTGATCCACTGCCCCGCCTACCGGTCGGTATGGTCGGCGTACAGCGCGTTCTCAGTGACGAGAGGCGGGGCGTACGCATGGGCAAGCACTGGGCGGACTTCCAGTACGAGATCTACCTGAACGGGATGTCGGGCGCCGTACCCCGCCTCCCCACCGATCTGACCCGGCTGGAGGAGCTGACCGAGCAGCGCCTCGGTCCCGGTCCCGTCGGCTATGTGGCGGGCAGCGCGGGCGACGGCAGCACCGCCCGCGCCAACCGGGCGGCCCTCGGGCGACGCCGGATCGTGCCGCGCATGCTGCGGGACGTGCACGAACGGGATCTGTCCGTGGAGGTGCTGGGCCGCCCCCTGCCCGCTCCCCTGGCACTGGCGCCGGTCGGAGTGCTGTCGATCATGCACCCGGACGCCGAGTGCGCCGCCGCCCGAGCCGCCGCCGCGCAGGGCGTGCCGTTCATCCTGTCGTCGGCGTCCAGCACACCCATGGAGCAGGTCGCGGAGGCGATGGGGGACGCCGAGCGCTGGTTCCAGCTGTACTGGCCCAAGGACCCGGAGGTGGCCCGGAGTTTCCTGCGCCGGGCGAAGGCGGCCGGGTTCACCGCGCTCGTCGTCACGCTGGACACGCCGATGCTGGCCTGGCGGCCACGCGACCTCGACAAGGCCTATCTGCCGTTCCTGCACGGCGTGGGGACCGCCAACTACTTCTCCGACCCGGCCTTCCAGGCCGGTCTGGCCAAGCCGGTGCACGAGGATCCGAACGCGGCCGTCATGCACTTCGTCGGCATGTTCGCGGACCCCGCCAAGACCTGGCCCGACCTGGCGTTCCTGCGGGAGAACTGGGACGGCCCGATCGTCCTGAAGGGCATCCTGCACCCGGACGACGCCCGCGCGGCCGCCGACGCCGGGATGGACGGGGTCGTCGTCTCCAATCACGGCGGCCGCCAGGTCGCCGGATCCATCGGGGCGGCCGACGCCCTGCCCCGGGTCGTGGAGGCGGTCGGCGACCGGCTGACGGTGCTGTTCGACAGCGGGATCCGTACCGGGGACGACGTCTTCAAGGCGCTCGCCCTCGGCGCGCGGGCGGTACTCGTCGGACGGCCGTACGCCTATGGGCTCGGCCTCGACGGGCAGGCGGGTGTCGAGCACGTCATCCGCTGTCTGCTCGCCGAACTCGACCTCACCCTCGCCCTGTCCGGGCACGCCACCCCTGCCACGATCGGGCCCGCCGACCTCATCGAGGAATCCGCATGACCACCCCGAAGAACGTCCTCGCCGTCATCTCGCCCCACGTGGGCGGCCGTGGCATCGGAGCCGGACTGGCCACCCTCTTTCCCGAGGGCGCGAACGTCACCGTCGTCGAGGCGGTCGACGAGGACCCGGCCGCCCTGCGCTCCGCCCACGTCGTCATCACCGCGCTCGCGCCCGTGACCGCCGAACACCTCACCGGAGCACCAGAGTTGGAGCTGGTGCAGTGCGCCAGCCACGGATTCGACTACGTCGACGTGGACGCGGCACGCGAGCGCGGAGTGCGGGTGTGCAACATCGGCTCCAGCGGCGCCGAGGCACAGAACGTGGCCGAGCAGACCTTCGCGCTCATGCTCGCCATGGCCAAGCAACTCGTCCCCGCCCACACCGCGCTCGTCGAGGCCGACTGGGCACTCCCCCGTCTCCAGCACTCGCTGACCGAGCTGTGCGGCAAGACGCTCGGCATCATCGGCCTGGGCCAGATCGGACGGCAGGTCGCCCGCCGCGCGGTCGCCTTCGACATGAGCGTCGTCTACGCCGGACGACACCGGCTGCCGCCGGAGACGGAGGCCGAGTACGGCGGCGCCCGACACGTGCCGCTCGACGAACTGCTGAGCGCCGCCGACTACATCTCCCTGCACACCCCGCTCACCGACGATACCCGGCATCTGCTGAACGCCGAACGGCTGGCGCTGCTCAAGCCGGCGGCGTTCGTGATCAACACCGCGCGAGGCGCCCTGATCGACCAGGACGCCCTCGCGGACGCGCTGGAGAAGGGCGCCCTGGCCGGAGCGGGCATCGACGTCTTCGACCCCGAACCACCCACCCCGGCCCTGCGCCTCCTCCGCGCCCCGAACGTGGTGCTCTCCCCGCACGCCGGTGGCGTCACCCGCGAGACCCTGGTCCGGATCGCGCTGGCCGCGGTCGAGAACGTGACCGCCTTCCTGTCGGGCGGAGCACCACGGGATGTCGTGAACTAGGCCGATGCGGGCCGGTCCCGGACAAGCCACCCACGAGCCAAGCCGCCTGCCGGTCCCGGTCCACGCCTACGTCTCCTCCCGATCCAACCCCACGGCCCGCGCCGCCGGCGTCCCGGTCTCCCCGCTCGACAACGAGCCCGGGCTCGCCGACGACACCGGATCGGTGAGCCAGCGCTGCGCGTCAGAGCCGTCGCGGACCTTGACGACGATGTCGGCGCCCGCGTCAGGTGTGGTGGCCGCGAGGGCGAGCTGGTCGTCCCAGCGGGGCAGCAACTCGCCCTGCACGGTGAGGTCGTAGCGCACGTCGTCGGCCCGCTTCGCGTCGTCGTCGGCACACTCCCCGAGGATCACCACACCGGCGTCGGCGTGCGAGTCGAGGCACAGTTCGGGGTCCGCCACACTGCGCAGCAGGCCGTCCTTCTCGTACGACCACTGCTGGGTGTCGTCGGCCGAGCACTCGGCCAGCTCGGTCCCGGCCCCGGCCTTCGGCTCGCCCCGGATGTCGAGGCACAGCTCCGCGTCGGCATTGCGCAGCCTGGACTGAAGCGGTGCGGTGGGGAGCTGGGCGGTGCCGGGCGGTGCGGAGGAAACCGCGGGCGGCACCTGGGTTTCGGTGCCGCCACCGGTGGCCGAGGCGGCCGGGTCGACCCCGTCGTCGTCCGACAGCAGACCGGCGGCGAGCATGGCGGCGATCAGCCCGGCGGAAGCCAGCCCCACGCCCGTCAGCAGCGTCCGCGAGGAGCGCGGTCCGCCGGCGGGTCTGCGGACCTGCACGGGGATGCGCGACAGGAGGCGTCGTCGTCCGGCGCCGTGCCGGGCGGAGCCGCGCGTGCGGGGCCCGTCGGACCGCGCACGGCCCGGACGGGTGTCCAGATAGCGGCGCGCGCCCCACCCGAGCACCGCCTCGGCGATCAGCACGCCCAACCCGCCCTCGAAATGACTCAGTTGTTCGGCGGCGTTACGGCAGTAGCGGCACTCCGTCAGATGCTGCTGGACATCCGGCAGAAGGGCCCCGCCCCGGCGAATCGGGACGTCGAGGAGGCGGTTGTAGAACCGGCAATCCTTCGTCGGCGCGAGTTCCCGATGGGCATGTACACAACCTTCGCGGAATTTATCACGCGCCTGTTCGAGAGCGGCCGACGCGGTAACGGCATCCATGCCCAACAGACCGGCCGGGACGCTTAGCGGCTCGGCCTCGACCTCGGTATGCCAGAGCAGGCAGCGGGCAAGTCCCGGAAGCGCCTGGAACGACCGATCGGCGAGCTTTCGATTTTCGGGCGTCATCGACTTCGCCGTACGCATACCGCGACCACCGGCGGGTTTCGCCAGTTCCGGCAGAACGCCCGCTATTCGGCCCTCGGACGACCACTGCCGGACCGTGTCCCGGACGGCGACGAGCAGCCGGGGCCGCAGCGCGACGGCGGGTTCGCCCAGCGCCAGACGGTCGAGGACCTGGTGGAAGGCGGCGGCGGTGACCATGTCGGCGACAGCCGACGGAGCGGCGAGACAGATCACCGCGTATTCGCGACCGGGTTGCCAGTGCCGCGCCATGAGCAGCGCGACGGACGGAGCGGCCTCGGAGTCCGTACGGCCCCGCAGCCGTGCGGCGAGACCTTCGTCGGATTCCTCGGGAACTCCGCCGGGCGGCGGGTAAGGGGGGCGAGGGGGGTGGGGGGTGAGCACTGAACGGAATCCTTCCCACGCGCATGTGACTCAGAAGGCCTGGTGCCGAAAAGGAGGAGCGGTCTGGTGTGTACCTTTTCGGCGCGAGCGTGGGGAGCGCGAATTCACCAACGTCCATCCGTCCCGGTTCTCCACGGCACGAATGAGCCCCGGTCTTTTCCCACCCCCCACGGGTAGTTCACCCTTGCACAGCACGCTCGTGGCCAACAAGGCACTTGGGCAACATCCGGCCCATTGAAAGAAGGTCAGATACGACGGCAACACGCCGTAGCCGCACCACGTTTCGGCATTCCATGCGCCCCATGTGAAACGCACGCACGCGCCGGAGCGCCGTCGGGCCTCAGATCTGCCAGGAGCGCAGCCGGTCTGCCGCGCTGTACACGTCGACCTTGCCGGAGATCAGGTCGCGGGCGAGATCGACGAGGGCGCCGTAGGGCGGGTCGATGCCGACGCCGCTGACGAACATGTAGGCCACCGCGGAGGCACAGGCGAAGCGCGCGTTGGCCGAGGGAAGCGGCTTGAGCAGGGCGAGGGTGTGCAGCAGCGCGGCGGCCCGCCAGGCCGGGTCGGAGTCGACACCCAGGCGGGGCGGATCCACGCGATGGCGGGCGACGGCGGCGACCAACGCGGAGAAGTCGTTGATCGTGGGCTGGTCCGGCAGGACCTCTTCGTGACGCTGGAGCAGCCAGGGCACGTCGATATGAATGACAGGTGCCATCGGTCAGGCGGCCCGTCCCTCGCCCTTGGCGGGCGGCTCGTCGTCGGGAAAGGCGGCCGCGAACTCGTCCGCGTGCGACGCGAAGAACCGGCGGAACGCCTCGGCGCCCTCCTGCAGCGCCCGGTGCCGGGCTATGTCGGCCGCGGCGGCCTCGCGCACGAGCGCCTTCATCGACGTACCGCGTTCCTTGGCGATCTGCCGCAGGTCCTCTAGCTCGCGGTCGCTGAACTCCACGTTGAGAGCTGGCATGCCCTCACGGTACCGCTCGGGTACTTAACCGTAAATACCCGCAGGTCAAGTGTGATGTACGACGGTACCGAGGGAGTGCGGAACGCTCTCGCGAGCACCGGTCCGCTCACACGGAATCCCCGAGACGTAGGTCACATTCGATCGGGGGATGTCACACTCCTGCCCCCACCAGGCCTCGCAGTAGTGAGCGCGCACTGGGAGGCCCCCGTATGTCCGACATCCCCGCATCCGTCACCGACGAGGCGACCGGCGTCTTCGTCCGGCACCGTGAGCTGATGTTCGGCGTCGTCTACAACATGCTCGGCAGCGTCGCCGACACCGAGGACGTCCTGCAGGAGACCTGGCTGTCGTGGACGGCGCGCGGCGGGGGCGCACCGCTGGACGGCATCACCAACCCGCGGGCGTACCTCGTGCGGATCGCGGTGAACCACGCGCTGGCCCGGCGGGCCGCGATCAGCCGCCGCCAGGAGACGTACGTCGGCCCGTGGCTGCCCGAGCCGCTGGTCGCGGACGGCGAGGGGGCCGGCGCCGACGACCCGGCCCTGCGCACCGAGTCCGTTTCGCTGGCGATGCTGGTCGTCCTGGAGTCGTTGACGCCGCTGGAGCGCGCGGTGTTCGTGCTGCACGAGGTGTTCGGGTACCCGCACGCGGAGATCGCGGAGATCATCGACCGCAGCCCGGCGGCGGTACGGCAGCTGGCGCATCGTGCCCGGGAGCATGTGCACGCGCGCCGGCCGCTGTACGAGGCTCATCCGCGGGTGCGGCGAGAGGCGACCGAGCGGTTCGTGCGGGCCGCGGTGGGCGGCGACATCGCCGCGCTGATGGAGATCCTCGCGCCGGACGTGACGGTGTGGACGGACGCCGGCGGAAAACGGAAGCGGGCCGGGCTGCGCCCCGTGCACGGCCGGGACAAGGCGGTCCGGCTCTTCGACTCGTTCGCACGCCGGGGCGGTGCGGGCGGAGGCAACCTGGACCTGCGCTACCGGCGCGTCAACGGCGACGACGCGGCGGTGCTGTTCCAGGACGAGGAGCCGTACGCCGTGCTGGTCCTGGACCTGACACCGGACGGCGAGCGGGTGTCCGGCATCTACGTCGTGGCCAACCCGGACAAGCTCACGCACCTCCACAGGGAGGAGGCATGAGTTCCCTGAGTCAACCTCTAGGCAGGCTGGGGTGCGCTGTCCGTGTTTCTGGTCTTGCTGTTGGTTTGGTGGATCGTGGGGTCGTAGCACGT
>NZ_JOFS01000044.1 GCF_000719285.1 Streptomyces bicolor
TCCCCCGTTATGTTTTCCGCGGTCCTGCAACGGGACCGCTGGCCTCCGGGCCCGGCATGGCTGGTCCCCCCTGTCGAACGGATGACCTGGGGGGTGGTGCCACCGGGCCCGAGAGGCGCCGTTGGAGACGCTGATGAGAGGTCCGACTACCGCCCGGCCGAGCGCAATGCCCGGCCCCTTGCGGGCGGCAGGTCTGCATAACGTGGATGCGCGCACGACGCCAACGCCCAGGCCAGCACGCACGACATCCGTTCGGGAGGACGGCTTGAACGAGCACGACGAGATAGGCGTCTTCCTCGGCCTGGACGTCGGCAAGAGCGCCCATCACGGGCACGGGCTCACCCCGGCCGGCAAGAAGGTCTTCGACAAGCAGCTGCCCAACACCGAACCCAAACTGCGGGAGGTCTTCGCAAAGCTGAAGACCAAGTTCGGCACCGTCCTCGTCGTGGTGGACCAGCCCGCTTCGATCGGAGCCCTGCCGTTGACGGTCGCCCGGGACGCCGACTGCAAGGTCGCCTACCTGCCCGGCTTGTCGATGCGCCGGATCGCCGACCTCTACCCGGGCGAGGCGAAAACCGACGCCCGCGACGCGGCCGTCATCGCGGACGCCGCCCGCACCATGCCGCACACCCTTCGCTCGCTGGAACTCACCGACGAGATCACCGCCGAACTCACCGTCCTCGTCGGCTTCGACCAGGACCTCGCAGCCGAGGCCACCCGCACCAGCAACCGGATCAGAGGCCTGCTCACCCAGTTCCACCCGTCCCTGGAACGGGTTCTGGGCCCGCGTCTGGATCACCAAGCGGTCACCTGGCTGCTGGAACGCTACGGATCCCCGGCAGCCCTGCGAAAAGCCGGACGCCGAAGGCTGGTTGAAGTGATCCGGCCCAAGGCTCCGCGCATGGCGACACGGCTGATCGACGAGGTCTTCGACGCCCTCGACGAGCAGACCGTCGTGGTCCCGGGCACCGGCACCCTGGACGTCGTGATCCCGTCGCTGGCCCGCTCGCTCGGCGCCGTTCATGAACAAAGACGGGCGGCAGAAGCCCAGATCACAGCCCTGCTGGAGGACCACCCTCTTTCGAAGGTCCTGACGTCGCTGCCCGGCGTCGGCGTCAGGACCGCCGCAGCCTTGCTGGTCACCGTCGGCGACGGCACCAGCTTCCCCACCGCCGCTCACCTGGCCTCCTACGCCGGCCTCGCCCCGACCACGAAGTCGTCTGGGACCTCGATTCACGGCGAACATGCGCCCAGAGGCGGCAACCGGCAGCTCAAACGCGCGATGTTCCTGTCGGCGTTCGCTGCCCTGCACGATCCCGTCTCGCGCACCTATTACGACCGATGCCGGGCCCGCGGAAAGACCCACACCCAGGCCCTTCTCCGACTGGCCCGACAGCGGATCAACGTGCTGTTCGCGATGCTCCGCGACGGCACCTTCTACGAACCCCGAACCCCACGCCTCACTTGACCAAAGACATAGAGGCACCCCCCTCGACGCCGCCACTCGGTCGGGAATCAGGAACGGTAGAGCAGTAGCCCTCGGTCTCGGGTAGCCTCCGGAGCGACAAAGCCCAGGCGACGGCGACGAACAACCGCCACGCCGTCCGATACGGGCCGTTGCCGAACGAGACTTGCAGTAGACGGACAACTCTTCGGGCATAGCCTGGGCAGCCAGACGCTTCCCGCCTCAGTGCCCGACCAGTCGAGCGCCGCGTACACGGTCACTGGCCTGGCCGGGCCCTGCTGCCGGTCAGGAGCCTGTTGGCGCACCAGGCGGCCCACGCGGTCACGGCCCGATAGAAGGGCATCGAGGTCCAGAACATCACGCTCTGGGCGCTGGGCGGGATGACCGAGATGGGCAGGCGGCGCAGGGCCGGCGCGCGGCCTTCCTCGTAGCCGTGCGTGGGCCGCTCACCAGTCTCCTCGTCGGCGGGATCGGGCACTGATGTCGTAGGTAGCGTCGACCTCGGGCGACTTCGAACCCACGGGCAGTGGCTGTGCGTAGAGCATTAAGGGGTTCGTCCGGGATGCGCCCGGGCGGCTGTAACGAGTTGCCGGGCCACAGGTTGCGTGACAGGCAAGGAGCGGGCGAGGAAACCGCCCGTTGGAGTGATCCCCTGTCGGATTGTCGCACCACCGGTATGCGTGCGGCCATGATCTGCGGGTCGAGGTCGTCGGCGGACACGCTGTACCGAGCACGGCAGGCGCCGACGGCTCCAAGTCTCTGTGGGGGTTTCTCAGTTGCACACGAACGTCTTCAGCATGCCCGCACGCCCAGCCGCTCTCCTGAGCGTCTCGGCTCTGGCGATCGGCGGCGCACTGGCCGTCGGCCCGGCCTATGCCGGACCCGCCAACGAACGCTCCGGGTCCACCGGCAAGGCGACCGCCGTCGCAGCAGCTGCCGACCTCGGCGTCTCCGTGGAGGGCGTGGGCGACGTTCCGGTGAAAAAGTCGCTCGGCGACCTGAGCGCGCCCGGGGACGCGGAACAGACGCTGCTCACCGCCGGGGTGAACGGTGCGAACAAGGGGCAGCCCACAACTCTGGTCGAGGCCGAGGTCGCGCATTCCAGCGTCAAGGCGGACGCGCACCGGTCGGTGGGCGACGTCAAGCTCGTCGGCGTACGGGCCTACGCACCCGGCCTGCCCGCCAACCCGCTGCTGAGCGCCGACCTTCTGAAGGCCACGGCCCTGTGCGAGACGGGCAAGAAGCCGACCGCGAAGGCCGCGCTGGCGGACAACGTGACCGTCCTCGGCAAGCCCGTCCCCGTGAACGGGCCCGGCGACCAGCACGTCGAGGTGCCCGGCGTCGGCACCGTCGACCTCGTCCTGGAGCACGCGACCACGACGGACAGCACGGGGGCCGCCACCGCGCTTCGGCTGAAGTACACAGTGACCCCTGCCAAGTTGGGTGTGGTGAAGGCATCCGGAGAGATCGTTCTCGCCGAGGCCACCTGCGCGATGCCGGACGGCTCCGGCGCCGCCCATGACGGTTCGGACAGCGACGGTTCGAACGGTGAGGGATCCGATGGTGCCGGATCCGGCAGCGGTGTGGCCGAGGGCGGCTCGTCCGACGGCCAGTCCTCCGGCGAGTCCGCCGGTTCTATGGGCGCCGAGGACGTCGGCTCCGCGGGCAATCAGGCCAGTGCACAGACCGGCGACGACGGCTTGAACCTTGCCGAGACCGGCGGCAACTCTGCCACACCCTTCATCGCCGGCGCGGGCGGGGCACTCCTGCTTGGCGGCGCTGCGGCCATGTACCTCGTCCGTCGCCGCCGCACCACTCAGAACAACTGACGCGGGCCCGGTCGCGGGCGGCGCTCCCGCTCGGGGACCGGGGCCGGACCTCGTCGAAGCCCATCGCCGCCGGGACCTGCGGCTGCGATGGGCTTCGGCCTGCCGGGGCCGACGAAGGAGAGCTGTACGTGCGGTAGACCTGCTCCGCCTGCGGTCCTTTGGTCCCCTGGGTGACCTCGTATTCGACCTTGTCGCCCTCGTGCAGCTTCTTGAAACCGGCGCCCTGGATGGCGGAGTAGTGGAGGAACACGTCCGGCCCCGTTGTCCGGCTGGATGAAGCCGAACCCTTGTCGGCGTTGAATCACTTGGCCGTGTCTGTTGCCGGCAGTCCCATCCGGGGCCCCAGTAGTTCTCGCCGAAGAAACAAAGCTAAGCGGCTACGGTCCAGGTCAGCGGCCGTTTCGGTGCCGTGATCGTCACTGGGAGGGCTCGGCGGGGCCGGGCAGGACGAGCGCGGGCTCCGCCTCGGCGAGCGCGGCGTGTCCGCCCTTCAGTCCGGGCACGTACTTGTAGATGGTGTTGCGGGAGACGCCCAACAGCTTGGCGATCGAGGAGACGGTGTTCCTCGGCCTACTGAGCAGGTCGCGGGCGTGCTGGATCTGTTCGGGTGTCATGGCGGTGGCCGTCCGAGGCGTGCGCCGCGGGCGCGGGCGGCGTCCAGACCCTCGTTAGTGCCCTGGACGATGAGTTCGCGGATGAACTCGGCGAGGGCGGCGCAGACGTGGAAGACGAGCCGGCCGCCGGGGCTGGTGGTGTCGAGGTTCTCGTGCAGGGAGGTAAGCCGATGCCGCGCTCGCGAAGCCCGGCCACGATGGAGATCACGTCCTGGATCGGTTATCGCCGAGGTAAGCCCAAAAGCCGCCAGTAGTGGATCTTGAAGGGGAGTCGGGACACCGGACGGTCTCCTGTTCAGCCCGGGGGCCAGGAACCTCGCCGTCCTGGAGGGCGGTGAAGTCGGTGTGGGCCTGCTCGATGGCTTCGGGGAGCCCTTCGCGCTTGGCGTGTTCGGCGAGCGCCCTAGATGTATTGATCACGAGCGTTGTTGACGCTGGCCACGGAAGGGCTCTGTCCCTTGCGCTTGCCGGTGGGGATGATGAGGTCGGGCTGGATCTGCTCGACGGACTCGCCGCCCGCGCGGCGCCGCAGCACAGTGTGGAACATGTCCTCGGTGATGACGGGCGGCCGGCCGCCGTGCTTGCCCTTGCCAGCCGCGGTGTCGAGCCCTTCGAGCGCCGACTCCCGGATGTTCTCCCGCTCGGTCTCCGCCATCGCCGCGAAGAACGCGAACAGCAGCTTGCCCGGGCCGGTGGGGTCGTAGATGCCGGGCAGGGGCCCGGCGAGCATCTCCAGGACCAGACCGTGGGCGGTGAGGTGGTCGGCAAAGGCGGTGAGTTCGGCGGCGCCGCGGCCGAGCCGCTTCATCTGGTACACGGTGAAGATGACCCGGCAGTGCGGGGCATGCGCCTTGACCTCCCGCGCCGCCCTCAGCGCCTCCTCGAACCGGGGGCGGACCCGCACCCGGGTGCCGATCTTCTCGCTGAAGATCTTGTCCCTCGGGATGCCGTGCTTGCCGAGCGCGTCGAGCTGGGAGTCGAGCTCCTGCCCGAGCGTCGAGCAGCGGGCGTAGCCGATGCGGATGTCCGCGCTCGGCAGGTCCGGGTCGATCGGCGCCGGCGGCGGGGTGCCGGGCCGCCACGGCCGGCCCGGGCCGCGGTCGGCCGGGGTGGGCACCCGCAGCGACTTCCTCAGCCGGGGCACCATGGTGAAGCGGCGGGTGTGGTAGGCGGAGGCGACCGCGCCGCCGCGCGAGCGGCAGGGCGAGCCGGGCTGGGCGCCGCACTTCGGGCAGGCGTGCTATTCGACGTCGTCCGCGTCCGACCGATCGGACGGGAAGGGCTGCCGAGGGGCCGTCATGGGCCCGGATATTCGCACAATGCAAGTCTCAGAAATGGGTTCGTCCCGCTTTTGAATGAGAACGGGTTCTGCGAACGAATCCGGGTTCGGCGGGGGCCTGGCAGCCCGTTTCTGATCTTGCTCGCGCGGACCGTTTATGAGAGGCGTGCTCTGCCGGAGCGCACCTCTTTCAGTTTGGCCAGGGTGGTGGTCAATCGTCGCTGACCTGGCTCCCGTGCCTATTGAGTCACCGGAGGATGTGGGCGGCTTCGACCTCGTGGAGGTGGATAAGGATGTCGTACGAGCGGCCGAGGGCAGTTGCCGGGTCGTCGGTCGACCAGTACAGGCCGTAGGAGCGGGTGGGGCGGGCTGCGGCGAGCCAGGTGACGGCTGCCGGGGGCGCAGCGCGCAGGTCGATGCTGAAGTCGCGGTGACGGAGCTTGTCGAGGGTGTGCTCGTTGTGGCCCTTCGGGGCCGGTGTGACGGTGTACTCCTGGGGCTGCTGTGCGGTGAAGTCGGGCAGGGCATTGACGGTGCCCTGGTTGAAGGTCAGGCCGATGCTGACGTAGTCCGGGCCGAGTTGTGCGCGCAGGAAGGCTCCGGTGGACTCCGGGAACTCGTCCGGGTTGTCGCTGGTGTAGGCGACGTGGCCGTTGTTGGAGGCGAGCAGGATGCGGCCGCCCTCGTGCCGCAGCCACCAGGCGGTGTTGGCGGCCATGGCCCGGTCGCGGTAGCGCATGCGCTCGGGGAACTGCTCATCGGGGAAGGCATAGCCGGTGAAGCTCTGGGTGATGGCGGCGGCGTTCTGCAGGGCCCGGGCGTGCGCCCGCTCGGCGTCGCGGCCGGCCGTGCGGGGGCGGCCGTGGTCACGGAGCAGTGCCAGGGCGGCGTCGGCCCGGTCGGCCTCGGCCCGGCGTGCCGGCACTTCCTTGGTCAGCTGGCCGACCATCCACGGTCCCGCCTGTGTCCCAGCCGCCGGCTTCAGCCCCGCGTAGAGGTCTCCGATGCGCCCGGCCAGGTCGGGGCGGTGCGCGGCGAGGTAGTCGGTGACGTGGTCGAAGGCGTCGGGTCCGGCGTAGCCGAGGTCGTTGCCCACGAACCGCAGCTGCGGCCGGTCGGGGTGGGTGAGGTTGTATCGGCGCATCCACTGGATCAGGTCGAGGTACTCCTGGGTGTTCCAGAAGACGTACTGGCCCTGGAACTCGTCCCGCATGATCTGCGCGGGATCGCCGATGCCGCGGGTGACGTAGGCGTCCAGGCGCAGGCCGGTGCTCCAACTCGCCTCCAGGGCGAAGGTGGTGAAGCCCTTGGTGGCGACGAGATGACGGAAGAGCCGCTGCTTGAGCGTGAAGAACTCGTGGGCGCTGTGGCTGGCCTCGCCCAGGCCCACGACGCGGGCGTCGCCGACCATACGACCGAGCCCGTTCAGGTCGCTCAGGGGCCGCGCGCTGCGGTTCAGGGCGTCGACCGGCTCGGCGGCCGAGGGGGTCGACGCTGCGGCGGTGCCGGCGCTCAGGGTCCCGGCGGCGAGGACGGCGGCAGTGGCCAGGCTGAGCAGACGGCGGCGGCTGACGGGGCGGGCGTGGCTCATGACATCTCCCTCGACTGGTGGGTGCGGCACGACAGTACTCAAAATTTGGGCGCTTGCACAAGACGAACGCCTCAGGCGTATGCCTCATGCACTCGCGCAATGCATCGGGTAGCGTTCTGGGCATGGGAAATCGCGAGGATCTACTGGCGGGGGCCAGGCGCTGCCTGGAGGAGAAGGGCTGGGCCCGGACCACGGTGCGCGACATCGTGACGGCGGCCGGCGGCGTGAGCATGGCGGCCATCGGCTACCACTTCGGCTCCCGTGAGGCGCTCTTGAACGCCGCGCTCATCGACGCGATCGACGAGTGGGGCACACGGATCGGCCGCACACTGGCCTCCTTCGGCGAAGCCGGAAGCAGCCCGGCCGTGCGCTACGAGGCGATGTGGGCGGAGATCATCAAGTCCTTCCGGGACGACCGGACGCTGTGGCTGGCCACGTTCGAAGCCCTGCTCCAGGCGGAACACTCCGACGATCTGCGCCGCTACCTGGCCGGAAGTCAGGCCCTGGGCCGCCAGGGTCTGGCCGCGCTGCTGCTCAGCACACCCGAGGACGAGGTCGGCGACACCGCCGCCCGCACCCTGGGCGCCGCACAGATGGCCCTGTTCACCGGTCTGATGACGCAGTGGCTCACCGACCCCGACCAGGCTTCCGACGCCTCTGAAATCGTCGCAGGTCTACGCGCCCTCACCCGCATCGTCGACGCACACGAGTAGCCAAGGCATCGACGCCACAACCGCCGATACCTGCGGCGACGGCAGATCCGGCACACGATCCCCGAACGCCGGGACCAGCGGGCCAACCGCCAACGCCGTGGAAGCCGCGGCGGCCGACCCACCGGCTTCGACCAGACCCGCTCTGCCCGCAGGAACGAAGTCGAACGAACCGTTAACGCCCTCAAGGGCTTCCGGGCGGTCGCCACCAGATACGACAAGAGAGCCTACGTCGTCCATGGCACGGTGACCCTCGCCGTGATCCGGCTATGGCTGCGGTAAGGACTCGCCGGACAGCCTTAGGGAGCGGTGAGTTCGACGACGACGTCGTACACCCCGGGGTTCGGCGTGATCGGCTGCTTGGTCTGCTCCCGTGCGGCCTGCGTGCGCGACGCGAAGTCGGGGTCGGCGGTGGCGGCCTCCCACGCCTCCTGGCTCTCCCAGTGGGAGACGTTGATGAGCTGGAAGCGGGAGCCGGAAGAACGGGCCCTGTGCATACGGGAGTCGATGAAGCCCGGCTTGTCCCGCATGAGCCTGGCCCGCTGCTCCCACTTCACGACGAACTCGTCGAGCTCGGCGGCGTCGATCTCGAAGACGTTGATGAATGTGACGGACGAGTCTGATGAGTCGGGGGCCTCGTTACGCTGGGTTTCTGTGGTCATGTCGGCACCCTAACGGCGCACCCCAACCGGACCTTGGCCGCCCCTGATCCACCGGACACGCCCTAAAGCGTTCAACGACGCTCCCAGGGGTCGGTGACGCGACGGTGTCGGCGTACACGTGAACGTGGCCCTGGCAAGATTTCCGTGAAGCGGGAGTGTGCCACCGTGCGCCGGTGACGCTCCGTCACGGGTGGCGGCAGTGTCAGCGAGTGTGATGACCTCGTACGAACGGTGGCTCCGCATCTGGATGCGGTGTTGGTGGAACGGGTGTGGTCGGAGGGCGGCGTGGTCCGCATCGCCGCTCGTACCCGCGAGTTGGCGGTGGCGTGTCCGGACTGCAGTCATGCGTCGGCGCGGGTGCACAGCCGATATGTCCGCACCTTGGCCGACGTCACTGTCGGTGGCCGCCAGGTGCTGATCGGACTGTCGGTGCGGCGAGTGTTCTGCGACAGTCCGAGCTGCAGTCGGCGGACATTCGCCGAGCAGATCGAGGGGCTGACGGTGCGCTACCAGCGCCGCAGCCCGCTGCTGCAGCATCTGGTGGAGATGGCTGGGGTGCTACTCGCCGGCCGCGGCGGCGCCCGGCTCCTGCACATCCTGAAGGTGCCGCTGTCACGGACCAGCGTCCTGTTCCAGCTGATGCGCATGCGCCTGCCGCCGGTCGCGACACCGCGGGTGCTGGGCGTGGATGACTTTGCACTGTACGCGGATGTCTACGGCACGCTGCTGGTGGACGCGGACACGCGGCTGCCGATCGCGTTGTGGGCCGGGCGCGACGCCGAGCAGCTGGCTGCCTGGTTGCGCGCGCACCCCGGCGTCGAGGTGGTGTGCAGGGACGGCTCGCTGGTCTACCGGCAGGGCATCACCGACGGGGCCCCGGGCGCGGTGCAGGTCAGCGACCGTTTCCATCTCTGGCAAGGTTTGTCGAAACGGGTCTCGGACATCGCCGCGGCCCACCGCGGCTGCCTGTCCGCCGCAGTGCCCGAGCCCGAACCGGCCGCACCACCACCGGAGCCGGAACCATCCGAGGCGGCCGATACTTCCGCCCGCCGCCATGCGAAGCGGCTGTTCGAGGCCGTCCACGACTACACCGGCACGGCCCGCAGCATTAGCGCGATCGCCCGTGAGCTGGGCCTGAACCGGCGCACGGTGGTCAAGTACGCACGCGCTGCCTCCTGGCAGGAGTGCGTACGGCGCACTCCGCCACGCCGGTCCACGCGTCTTGACCCGTATTTGGAGTACTTGCGGCAGCGGTGGGAGGAAGGCGAGCACACCGCGACGGTGCTGCACCAGGAGATCGTCGCCAAGGGCTACCTGGGCCACTGTCAGCGGGTCAAAATGGCCATCGCGCCGCTGCGTCGCGGTCTGCCGATCGGCACACCGCGCGAGCGGCCACCCTCGCCCCGCCAGGTCGCCCGGTGGATCATCACCACACCGCCCCGGCGCGGCCTGCACGCCGCCGAGACGCTGCGGCGGCTGTTCGCGCACTGCCCGGAACTGGACCGAACCCATGCCCTGGTTCAGCAGTTCTCCGCGATGCTCGACGCTCGCGATGCCGCCCCGCTGCCCGACTGGCTCGACCACCTCACGGCCTCCCGGCTTCCGGCGTTGGCCAGCCTGGCCAACGCCATCCGCGACGAGCAGCAGGCCGTCGTGCAGGGCATCACCACCCCGTTCAACTCCGGCGTCAACGAAGGCCGGATCACGGACCTAAAACTCCAAAAACGGATCACGGCCGGCCGCGCAGGAGTTCCACTTCTCCGCCAGCGCGTCATCCTCATGGCCCACCTACGACGCCGCTACCCGTGACGGAGCGTCACCGGCGCACGGTGGCACACTCCCGCTTCACGGAAATCTTGCCAGGGCCACTTCAACGAGTACGCGGACAGATCGTCACAGACTGTGCAGCGCAGCGCATCGTGATCATCCTGGACTGCTGCATGAGCGGACGGGCCTTGGGACTGATGGGCGGCGAGGATCTCCTGGCCGACCAGGCAGAAATCGACGGAAGCTACCTACTGGCCGCCGCCCCCGAGAACGGACGTGCGCTCGCCCCGCCCTGGGAGACCTACACCGCCTTCACGGGCGAACTCCTGCACATCCTGCAGCACGGCATCACCGGCCAGCCCCGCGAACTGGATCTGAACACCGTCCGGCCGACACCGCAAAAACGGGACCGCAACCCCGCCGGACGCCTCGTCCTGGCCCACAACCGGGCCTACCGCCCAACCCCCGCACCAAGCCCAGCAGCGGCCGGCGAGACGGCGTGGCCCAACCCGGACGACTGCCACACACCACTCGCCTTCCTCGACGCCCTCGCCGAAGCCAGAGCACTCACCGGCCTGACAATCCCCGCCCTGAGCGAGCGCACCGACCTGCCCGTGACACCAGCCACCATCAGCCGACTCCTCAACCGCACGACGCTCCCCACCACCTGGAAAACCACCGGCAACTACCTGGCCGCCTGCGGCCTGCTCCCCGAACAGATCAGGACATGGCAGTCAGCCTGGCAGCGGCTGCGCACCCAGGAACAGCAACGCCCGGATCCGCCGCTGACGACGCCCGCGCAGCCACCGGCGCAGACTTGGCGGGCCCGCCTGTCAGGACGCAGGCGCAAACATCCGTAGCCGCCCGGCTTCTACGGGATCCCGACTCGACGAGAGCACCCCGCCCTGCTGCAGGGCCGTATGCACGCATCAGCGGCCGGCGGACGACGAGACCGACGACGGCTCAGGCACCGGCTTGTCATTGCTGCTGGAGTCGGGAGAGAAGAACCCCATCCACGCCCCCACCACCAGCAGCCCCACGACCACGACTCCGGTCCGGGACTTCGTCGCTCGCGTGCTTTTACCTTCCGACCGGTTCACCCAGTGACCCGCCCGGTAGTACTGGCCAGAACGACCCGCCACGCAACACCCCCGAGGTCAGCCTCACAGCGACAGCCCACCCGCCGCAGTCACAGAGTGTCGCAGCGCATTGCGAGGCGGGGTACAGGATGAACCGAATTTGGCCGATACGAGCCGTGACATAGCGTGACGGTATCAATACGCCCTCAGTACACGTGAGTTGGCAGAGGAAGACAGAAGCCCGTGCCGCGGAAGCGTGCTGTGCCGACTGCGTGGGGCAGGCCACAGTTCTGCTCGCCGCAGGCCCGTAGGGTCGCGGGTATGAGTGACGACCAGCAGCAGGAACAGGCCGTTGAGGGCGCCTGGGGGAGGATCGAGGCGTGGCTGAAGCAGAACGCTCCGCGCTCCCACCGGTTGCTCCCCCCGCCCGCCCCAGAGGCCGACATCCACGCAGTTGAGCAGGAACTCGACCTCATCATCCCACCGGGCCTCAAGGCCTTCTATCGCCTCCGCAACGGCACGGGTCATCCTGCCGACTTTGGCTGGACACCTGAACCTGAGACCGGGCTCGCCCTGCAAGGCCAGGGAACGGCCTGGCTGCTGCCGATGAACCACGCGATCCCGCCGGTGCAGCATCTGCCGAACTGGGATGAAGGCCCCCACACTATCGGCCGGCCGGCCGACCCTGCGATGCGGTACCTCGCCTTCGCCGCGACCGACCGCAGCGGCCTGTACGGGCTGTTCACCGACTGCACGCCGGGACCCGGTTACGGACGGATCGGAACCTTCGAAGAGGCCGGCATCCCCGAGCTGGGGGTATGGCCGTCGTTCGCCGACTACCTCATTGAAGTCGCCGATGCCCTGCACGAGAACCGTGGAGTGGAGTACGCGGACGGACGCCAGGACACGACTGTGCCCGGTCTCGTTGATCGGGCCCTGGTGTGGGACGGGCCTGTGTATCCGCTGGACCCGGACTGGGAACGCTTCGCGTAGCGCTGTGGCCGGAACGCCACGCGGTGTTCCGGCCACAGGGTCGGTTCAGTCAACGGCCAGTCAGCCGACCTTCTTCCATGCGCAGACCGTGTCGGCGTTCTTGCAGTGCTCGAAGCCAGGATTGCTGATGAAGAACCCGTCCTTGTCGAGCAGCCGCATCTGAGGGACGAACTTGATGCCGAGGTCGCGGAACGCGCCCTCGTTCTGGTCCTCCGGCACGGAGGCGCGACCGCACTTTTCGTTCCACTTTGGGCCGGGGTAGCCGTTGCGGTTCTCGGCGAGCAGGCCCCAAGGCCCTCCGGTCATCGGCTTGGTGTAGAGCTGTGCGCACTCGTTCCCGGAGTTGACCTGGTTCGGGCCGCCGGGCATGCCGCCGCTCTGGTACGTACTCGCGGGCGCGTACTCGTCGCACGATCCGCTCGGGGTGGCGCTGTTCGGCGTCCAGCTACTGGGGCAGACCTTTCTGCGGCTCTTGGTGTTGGTCCAGTCGCCCCCGTTGGGGTCGGCATTGTTGCCTGGACCGAGGTAGGTGACGAGGGAGTCCCACTTGCGACTGCCGGGGTGGGAGGGGAGCTTCTCCTGCAGCAGCCAGTAGTAGGCGCCGGCCGCCGGGTAAAGGTTGGTGTCGACCGTCCAGGTGGGCTTGAAGTACGGGAAGACACAGCCGGTCTTGATGTTGCCCCCGGCGATGTCGTCACAGCGCGGCGCGAGCTCCCTGACGCGGACATCGCCGCTGCTGCCGAGACTCGTCTCGGCGTGCGCGTCTCCGGCGTCGACGGAACCGCGCAGGAGCCAGCCGAGGTCGAACTGCTCTTTGCCGGTGCGGTTCCAGATCGTCTGAACCTTGGCTGTCATGGCGTACTGGGAGCCGACTTCGCCGACTGCCCAGTGGGGCGTGGTGTTGAGCCCGTCGTTGCTCGCCCACTTGACCTGTGAGCGGGTGCAGTCCTGGCAGTTGTCGGACGGCACCCAGGTGAGGTGAACACCCTCCGTGGCGTCATCGATCTGCGTTGGAATCACGGTGAGCTGCTGGTCGAACTCCGCCCGGGGCGTGCCGGTGTCCGCCTGCTTGTTGTACAGCTTGATCTGCTGGTACAGCGCAAACGTGGCGGTGCCGAACTTCGGAATCTCGTCGGCGTCGACGAAGATCAGGGTGGCGTAGCCGACGTTCTTCAGGCACGCCTCGGTCCGGTTCATGTAGTCCTTGCCGTCCGGCTTCGAGGCACACCAGGCGACGAGATCAGCGGCTCGAGGAGCGTCCCTGGCCGCTCTCCTGGCAACCGCTGCGTCTTCAGGAGTCGGCGCATCGCGGCTGATTTCAATGCACACCTTCCGGCCCTTGGAGTCTGGGTCAGAGCACTTCCGTCCGGCGTCCTTGCTTCGCGCTCCCGCGACCGGGCCTGGATCGGTGCGCGTGAACTCGATCGGAGTCTGTGCGAGTGAGTCGATGCTGGACGTGGCCTGCGGCGCGGGGAAGGTGACGTACGGCTTCTCGGCCGGAGGAACGGTGATTTTGAAGGTGGAGTACGGGGACCAGTCGTCCTCGTAGACGTTGCTGGTGGCGTCGTACCCCGAGGAGCGAACGGCGTACGTGACACCGTTCTTGAGCTTGCCCGCGGGAACCGTCACTGAGGCCGGTTTGCCCGCGTCCACTTCGCCGGAGACGAGGACGCCCCATTGGTTCTCGTCGGTCAGCTTGACGACTGTGCTGGTGGGCTTGCCGTTGGCATCGGTGGTGTGGACCTCGAAGGTCGAGGTGGTCTTGTGGCCGCTGGTGGCAGTGACCGTGTTGCGTAACGTCGGCGTGGTGGTGTTGACCTGCCACACGCCGTCCGTCTTCGTGAACGGCGGGCCGGCCTCCGGAGCGTTGGGCGTGTTCGGCGCGGCGGCCGCGGCTGCTGCCCGTGCGCCGGGGCCGTGGACAGGCGGCGGGCTGTCAGAGTCGGCTGCGTAGCTGGTAACGGTGGCTCCCGATCCGAGGACAACCGCGAGGATCGTGCCGAGGACCGTCTGCCGCCGTTGTCTGGTGAGGACTAACAAACCTGCGACCTCCCTGTGGGAACAAATGTGCGAACAACCCCATCAGGTCCACGTCGCAAGGCCTATGGTCGAGATCACGGTTTAAGCGACGGCAGAAAGAGATGAGCCATCAGGAAGCCTTGCTGCTTCGTAAGGCGCAGGAGCGTTCAACTCATGGTCGACCCCAGCAGGTTGGAGAACCCCCGTGACCTTGAGTGTTGGGCGCCGGAGACACTTCAGGTTGCAACACCTGACCGTGTGTGCCCCGCCCGCCACGCGGTGCGAATCGTGGCCCCGCAGAACACAGGCGGCTCCGACACCGTTACTCAAAGAACGGCCACTGCTCAGCCGTCACAACCGTCGAGGTCGTCTTCACACCCCTCCACCGCGTCCCGGGCGATGGTGTCCAGGCGCCACAGGATCAGGCCGGTACCGTCCTTGACCGGGTCGACCCGTGCGGTGAACGGCTTACCCGCGGGGATGTTGAACTGGTCGGCTTCCCGGTCCCCACACTCGATCCCGTACGCCTGCTCCTGATCGCCTCGCGACAGGGTGAGGGTGAGTTCCCCGATCCCGTCTGTGTCACAGGTGATGCTGAGAAGGTACGGCCGGTCGCCGGGCGTCTTGTGCTTCTCGTCCATGCCGCTCGCGACGGACGCACTCGCGGTGTCGACGAGTTCCGGACGCGCGTCGCTGTCGAAGGCCGACTCCAGGGCCCGCTCAGCCCGCTGCATCGCGTCGTCCGGCTCCCAGGACCGGCCGCCGTCACCCGGCGGCTCGCTCTGCCGGCCCGCGGGCGCCGAGGGCTGGGGGGACGACCGGTCCGCTGCACCGTTCGGCTCGTCCTTCGCTTCGGCACAGCCGGCGAGCAGAGCGATCGTTGCGACGCAGACCGGCAGGAATTGGCGTGTACGTATGTTTCCACCGTAGGTACGGGGCCGGTGGCGGGGCCGTAGCCCCGCCACCGGCTCGACGCGGGTTGTTGCTTATTCGTCTTTGGTGATCCGCCGCAGCAGACCGGGGCCGCGCACCGAGTCGCAGGACTCTTCGGCGGCTGTCTCCCCTCCGGCGGGCCGACCGCTGTGCTGCCCGCGAAGGAGCGCGCTGCCCCTCGCGGGCGGGGGCACGAGCTGGTACTCCCGGCCCAGCGCGTCGGCCTGGACATTTTCCGTAGACCGCCACTTCTCCGTCCGACCAGCGGACGAAGAGGTCGTCCTCCCACAGGTTGCCGCCGAACTCGCCGGGCACAAGGACACGGGAGTGGGTCCACAACTGGTTCGCGGGCTTGAGCTTCCG
Source organism: Streptomyces bicolor (assembly GCF_000719285.1). Taxonomy (GTDB): domain Bacteria; phylum Actinomycetota; class Actinomycetes; order Streptomycetales; family Streptomycetaceae; genus Streptomyces; species Streptomyces bicolor. The sequence goes on from NZ_JOFS01000044.1 coordinate 15,305, forward strand.
CTCATTCTTCAGACCGTTGGCGCCGAGATCCTCGTACTGTTGTCACCTGCGAGGTTTGGCGCCGGACGGTCGTTCTCTCAACTCTTGACGGCCTCTGCGATCTGCTGGGCGGCCTGGGCGGGTGTGAGGTGCGTGGTGTCCACCACTTCGGCCTCGGCGTGCAGCCACGTGCGGGCCGCCTCGGCGTAGGGCTCAAGGTATTGGAGACGGAACGAGGAGTTTGGGCCAAGAACGGTGTCGCCCGCGATGCGCCCGCGGAGGGTGTCCTGGTCGGCATGGAGGACGAAGTGCCGGACCGGAATGGCGTGCTGGGCAAGGCCCGAGCTGATCTCGCGCCAGTACTGCTCGACTAGGACGGTCATGGGCATCACCAGGGTGCCGCCGGTGTAGTCGAGGACGCGTCGGGCGGTCTCGACCACGAGGGGCCGCCACGGCGGCCAGTGCTGGAAGTTGTCCGTCGCGGGCAGACCTGGCTTGATGTCCATGAGTGCCTCGCCGACCTTCTCGGCATCGAACACCCGTGAGTCCGGAATCAGCTGCTGCACGAGTGCACTGGTCGTCGTCTTGCCTGCACCGTGGGTGCCGTTGAGCCATACGATCATGGACTTGACGTTAGCGTCGTGCGGGCCGCAGGGACCGGCAGAGTAGAAGATCCGAGCAGAGAACCTCGAGTTCCCGACCTTCCCTTCTGGTGACAGGAGGACTGCTGAATGAGCGTGTGTGACAAGTCGGATGCCTCGCCTGTGACAACCAGGATGCTTCGACCGGTCCCTTTTGCCACCTCGTCCGGCCCCGCTGGTGACAACTCTTGAGCTTTGGCTCATCTTGTGACTGAGCGCTTCAATTGGCGGATGAGCGGTTGAGTTGGCGGGTTGAGCGTTCGGTGTCGAGGGCGGAGGCTCACACCCCTGCGACCACGGCGGCGAAGCCATCCGATGCGTCGGCCGGTCGGCCGTGCTCCCAGATGCTGTCGAATTCCGTCTGGAAGTGTTGGAACCACTCGCCGTCACGGTGCGGGAGAACGGTGAAGGTGGCATCCCCGCTGGCCGAGCTGTGAGAGTAGATATCGACGTGGATGCGGCCACCAGGACGTTGCGGGTCGAGCAGGACGAGACCGAAGGCCGGGACGAAGTCGAGAAAGCGCACTTCCACCCTGCCCTCCGTGCCGGGCGTATCGGCGAGTTCGCGGAGCAGGTCGACGGACGAGCGCAGCCGGTTGCGGTACATCCCGGCCCGGCCGGGGATGGTGCTGCGGCGTGCTGCCTCGTCGGCGGTCGAACCGGCCGGGTCGATGAGTGCCACCTTGACCACGGCGCCGGCCACAGCCCTGCGCTGGAGTTCGTCCACCAGGTCGCGCAGCGTGCGCGACAGCGTCACACCTACGATCCGGATGTCCTGTGCGGCGCGCACCTGCTCCGGAAGGTCTGCTTTGTCCTTGCCGAGGAAGTCCTCTACGGAGAGCTCGCCCTTGCCGCGGGCGCGCACCTCGGCGGTCAGCTTCGCCACCTGTCTGCGGCTGCCGAGCATGCCGCTGGCTAGCAGGGCGAGCGTTGCGAGCGTGGCGGCGGCCAGCACCTCGCCTCCGACCGTGCCGAGAACCCCGAGGACGGCCAGCACCAGGGACAGCAGTGCCGTCATGTAGATCTCCAGGTTCTCCCCTGCCAGCAGATCCGCGCGCAGTTGCCGAAGTAGACGCATGAGAGGCATCGTTGATACCCGCTTGATGGCGTGTCAATGAGCCGGCGGACGCAGGACTGCCGATCTGCCGGAGGGCACCCAAGCGAATCCCTTTGGTCAGATGCGCGAATCGCTCGACTCGCCAACTGAAGCGCTCGGTCAGACATTCCAGCTGAGCCGTGGCACGGTAGTTGTCACAAAGGCAAGCTTGTTGTCACTCGGGGGCGTCGGCCGACTCTAGGGGGGTGGCGGGCCGGCGCCCGCCGAAGCAGGCCACCACTTCTGTCGCCGTGGAGTTCAGAAAGATCGTGAACCTCGACGACTTGTCCACAGCGTCGATGCATCCGGTACGAAGCGGCTCTTCCCCGGCCCGCTTGAGGATGTCGACGCTGTCGGCGAGGCCATCAATCGTGTGGTCACGCCTCAGGGCGTGGAGCATTCGCCTTCGGAAGACGCCCGCGTGCCGGTTGGCAGGGACCAGGCCCTCCCAGACGACGAAGTCACCCCCGGCGATCAAGGCGTCGCGTGCAGATCCGCATGCCGGGGTCTGTTCGCGGAGCATGGCGATGAGGTCGTCGCGAGTCACACTGCGACCCGATGACAAGAAGACCGGCGACCGACCGCGTGTGACAACTACAGCGCCTCTCTGGTGACAGTCCGACTGCTTCAACCTGGTTCCTTCGCAGGCTATCCGGTGCCGTCGGTGACAACTACCGAGCCTCGGCACACCAGCTGCCGGGGACAGAGCGCTTTCGCATCCTACGAGGACGCCTGGGCCGCGCGGCGCCGCGCCCACCAGGACAGGCGCGGTGCGGTGGCCGCGCGGACGGCCTGCCCGAACGCCTCGAGGGCCGCCTCGAGTCGCTCGGTGTTCTCCACGTCCCCGCAGGCACTCAGCAGCTGTTCGGTGGCGGCGGCGACGGCCGCGTCGGGGGAGCGCATCAGCGGAGCCGCCGCGGCGGCGACCCGGGCGATCGGCTCCCGTACGGCGGCCGCGGACTGCTTGCTCGCCCGTCGTTCCCAGCTCAGCAGTTCCGCCGCCTGCCCCATGCCCACCTGGCCGCACTGCGCGTCCGTGCCGCCGGCGATCCGGGCCCGTGCAGCGCCGCCGCAGAACGCCAGCGTGGCCAGCAGGAACGACCGTGCCCGCTCAGTTGGCCCTTCCCACACCAGGCGGTTCGCGGCGGCCGCGCCCTGCAGTTCGGCCACCGCCGCCGTCATGGCGTCGGCCTGCACCCGCAGGGCGCCGATCTCCTCCTGCTGGTCCTGGCGGTTGCGGGCGCGGACGGTCAGCCACGACGCGAGGACGGCGATGACCGCCCCGGACACGAGCGAGCTGGCCAGCTCGATCAACTTCTCCATGGCCGCAGGCTGGCCGCTCACCCGCCCCCGGTGGCAGGCCCGTTGCGCACCTGACGCACAACCCGCACACAGCTGTTGCCCCAGGTCACCCCGGAGAGTGAACGTCACGTCAGCCGCTGTCGGCGCGTACGGCGCGGCGCGCGATGAACGCCAGGATGTGGTCGGCGACGTCGAGGTAGTCCTGGCGGGTCCGGTCGGCGTCGGCAACCGCGTCGAAGCCGTAGACCAGGCGCGAGAGCTCCTCCCGCAACTGCCGCCCGGTGTCCTCGGGAACCCGCAGGTCCCGGTAGCTGTCCCCCATTGCCCCTCCCCAGCTCAGGTGCCCACCCTCAGCATCGCGGGGCGGTGTAGCGCTTATGTCGCACGCCCGGCCCACGGCTCCTGCGGCATGCAAGCCCCCCTAGTGCACTACGAAAGCGAGTGGCTCCGCCGCTTCACCATGCGAGAGAACCAAGCAGCACACAGGGGCGGCGAGGCGGATGCCGGTGCGGTCCACGTGGGACAACCGACGGAATACACTGACCTGCTGAATCATGGCTTCCGCGGCTCTGGTGAGTCCCGCCATGAAGTGCGGAGATTCCCGGTGAACGTCTGTCCATCTGCATCGCCGGTCTGGGCGGTGAGACGTCGGCAGGGTTTCTCCTCGGCAGAATGAGCCACATGGCCGCAGACAAGGACGCAGCGTTCACGCTGCCGCGAGGCGCCACGGGCTTCTTCCGACCGAAGGACGGGCCGCTACCGGAAACCGACCAGCGGACGTTCCGGGCAGCGCTGTACGCAGCCGCCCGGGCGGCCAAAGGCCATGTGGGCGAGATCGAGGAACAGACGTATCCTCGTACGTTCCACACCGCGACGGTCATCGAGGGCACAGGCGAGTGCGTGATCCTGTGTCACGCCTACCACCCCTGGATCGCATTCGCTCAGGAACGCCGGGACTGGTACACCGAGGAGTTCCTCGCACCGCCACCGTGGGCCCATCCCTTTGCCGACCTGGGGTTTGTAGTGCTTGATCGCGCGCAGCTCACTCTGTCGCTCTTGGACATCGACACCTCGGTCCTAACCCAGGGCGAGTGGCGCGAAGTTCGCTTCTACGGCATCACCACATTGGGCGGAGTGCTCTTCAACGCATGGGACTGACGTCCAAGCAAGACTCCGTGCTCGACGCTGGACGATAAATGTCAAGCTAAGGCGGCCCTGACGTGTCGCCCTTCGTGCCCCGGAGCCGGTGGGGCGGCTGGAGTTGTGTCCCGCGCTACGAGCCGGACGCAACCGGGAGGATGCGCAGATCCTCCACCTCGAAGTGCGCACCTGGCGCCCGCGCTGATCAGCCCGCCGCCAGCCAGCGCCCGCGTCAGGCCCGCCGGAGTTTTCCCGAAGAGGGAATCGCAACGAGCGCAGCGCCAACAACTCCGTCCACGACAGGGTGGCTTATCCAGCAGTTTCGGCCTGAGGCTCGGCCTCGGGTGCTGCCGTGGGTTCCGGCGGGTTGGGAGCGGTGTAGAAGACGGAGCTGCCCTGCTTGGTGCGCTGAGCCTGGTTCCTGGCCACAAGATTTTCGAGGGAGGTGCGCACAACGGTGGTTTTGATGCCGCGGTCGGGGTGTGCCTGGCTGAGTGCCGTGGCGATCTCAGCCGCAGAGCGCGGTTCGCTCTGTTCGGTCAGGTGGCGGCGAATGAGTTCGATCAGCGTGGGCTGAGCCGTCTTCGCGACAGCCTTCTTGTCCGCGGGCCCTTCGGCGCCTTGCTTCTTGGCCGCAGGCTGTTTGGCAGCTGCCGTCTTCGTCTGCTTACGAGGCCGAGCCGTGGCCTTCTTCCGCGGGAAAGGCACAGTGGTGCTTTCGGCGTTCGCAGCGTCAGGGGCTGTTGCCGCGACGCCGAGTGCCTGTTGCATGCTCACCAGCACGGTGTGGTCATGCTGCAGAGCGGCCAACTGCTGCTGCAGCGCGGTGATTTCCGCCGTGATGCGTTCTTGCTCCTTGACGTTGTGCTCGAGGTCGCTGGCTACTTGGTTGATGTACTGCGATGTCAACTCAGTGGCTGAAGCCGTGCTTTCAGGCATCCGTTTCTCCTCGGTTCGTGGCCCAGTGAAGCCCGTGGCCTTGCAGCGAGTCAGGACAGGCGTTCCCGCTGAGGTTGCTTGAGGCAGTGATAATACGGGTGGGTAGGCCTTTTTCTGTTCGTGAGCCGTGCCTTCGGTCGGCCTGAGAAGCCATCCGCTTTCCGAATGTGATTGTTGGGTTCCTGCTGGTCAGGCATGAACTCCGGCTGCGGATGGGGGAGTTCGGGCGTTCGTCTGCTCGCGTCCCGTTCGTGGGGGTGGCTGATGCCGTCGGTGCTCGGTCTGCTGGAGGCCCGGGAGAAGAAGGTCCGCGAAGAGGTGGCCCGACTGAGGGAGGAGGCCGAGCGAATCCAGGCCGCGCTCGGCGCTGCGGAACGGCAGCTGGAGCGGCTCGGCCAGGCCCGCGAGACCGTCACCGAAGTGCTGGCCGGGGCGGTCGCCGAGGGGCCGGGTCCGGTTCGGGCCGCCGCGGTGATGAGGGCGACAGTGCCGCATCGCGTCGAGGGCATCGGCGCGGAGGCTCTCACGACGGAATACCAGCGGATCTTGGCGGCCCTGGCCACACCGGAGGCCGACGGCGGAATGCGGGCGAAGCAGATCGCGCTCACCCTGGGCGCGCCTACGGTTCCGGCCCGGGTGGAGGGGGTGCGTTCGCGATTGAAGCGGCTGGCCGCGCGGGGCTGGGCCACCGAGGTGGAGCCGGGACTGTTCACCGTCTGCAAGGAACGGTTGCCGGTGGCCGCGTGAGGAAGGCGTCCCGGCGGCGCCCGGCTAGGTCACGCGGCCGCCGCAAGAGCCAGCCGCGGATGGTCCCGGCAACGACTCGTTGCGGCCGACGAGCTCGAGGTCGAACAACGGCCGCTGGACACCTACGACCGGATCTTCGGCGTCATCGACGGCGGCCTCAGCGCCGGCGAGGGAGTCGCCTGATGGCCACCAGGCAGACCTCGAACGGCCGCGACGTCTGCTCCGAACTCGTCTATCTCACCAAGGCATTGAAGGCGCCACGCTGCGGGACGCGGCCGCGAGGCTGGCCGAGCGGGCCCGCGATGAGGGCTGGAGTCATGAGGAGTATCTGGCCGCCTGCCTGCAGCGGGAGGTCGCCGCCCGCGACTCCCACGGCGCCGAGGGACGGACCGGGCGGCCCGTTTCCCCTCCCGCAAGTCCCTGACCATCGCCCACTTGGGACGCTGGACTTCGTCGTCGGCAACAAGAACGCGATCTTCCTGGGGCCGCCCGGCATCGGTAAGACCCACCTCGCCACCGGGCTCGGTATCCGGGCCTGCCAGGCCGGCGCAACCTCGAACTTTGCAGGTACCCCGCGAGATGAGCTCCCGTCCAGACTGGGCTTGGGGGCCGAGGGTTCGCAGGGCTGGGCGTAAAAGCCTGTCCTTGCAGAGAGAGGAAGCGGCATGCGAGGCATGCGGAGGAAGATCGGTGCTGGCGCTGCTCCTAGCCTGCGGTTTCGTTGTCGAGCTGGCCGGTGCGGTCGGCTCCGCAGTCTCATTGCAGGGTCGGCCGGTGATCGGCTCTGCTCATCGGGAGGGGAACGAATGCGATCCATAACGAGGACGCTCGTCACTGTCACTGCCGTCGTCGGGATTGCCGCGGGGGGCCTGGCAACTGGTGGCGTCGCTGTGGCCGCGTCGGCCGAGAAGCCCGCGGCGAGTTCCGAAGCCTACGGCGCGCTCGCGGTGGTCAACCTCGGCCTGAACGCGGCGGAAGCCAAGAATGTGCAGCGCGGACTGCGAGACGACTGGGGTTACACCGGCGACATCGACGGACAGCTCGGCCCGGAAAGCTGGAAGGCGATGCAGCGCGCACTCAAGAAGCACTGGGGATATACCGGCGCCATCGACGGCATCGTCGGAAGCGGCACAATATCGGCCTTGCAGCGCGCTCTGAAGTCGTACGGGCACTACACGGGCGCCATCGACGGCATCGCCGGCCCGGCGACCCAAGCCGCGTTCCGGGAGTACGCCAACGCCCATGACTGGTGAACTGGTGACTCGTAACGTGGCTTCCGCGCCCTCGCGGAACAGGACGGGCACCATGACCGGCGCAGGCAGCAATTTCGCCTGATCGTCACCGATCAACAGGAGCCCGGCGGCCTCCGGCCGCTTAGCTCCTCACGGATTGGATCGCTCGGGCGGTTCGACGGCATGCTCCGGTGTGCCTTGCGCGATGCCTGGCCCCTGACGTCTTACCGCCGGGGCCAGGCCGGAGCAGTGGCGGTCAGGGACCCTCCAGCTCCTCGTGCCGGTGCCCCACGATTCTCAAGTGCCGCAGTGGTGCTTTTGCGGTTACCTTCCGGGCCCACGCGCGCTCGTACTCGACGCGGTGGAGGCCCCCTTTTTGGTAGCCCCCGCTGGAGATGACGATCCTGTCGAGCGTCGTTTCGACCTTGATCCTTCGGCCGTGTGCCCAGGAGCTGACCAGATAGCTGTTGCCGCCGCAGGACACGATGCCCTTCGGTGAAGGCACCGTTCTAGCTGCAGCAACAGAGGGCCGGTCGAGGACGCCAGCAAGCCGTTCACCGGGTCGCAGCTGCTTGGGCTCATATGTGAAAGTGTTCTCGTCCACCATGCGCGCTCCCAGAAACTCGTCAGGCCGCAGCATCCCCTGCAACTCCTTGTCCCACATGGACCGGACCTCAGCACGTCCCCCGTTGTTGGACCAGGAGCTCAGCTGGGCGTTGAAGTCGCCGGGCGACTGGAAGGACCGCCCAGCGAGGAACCTCTCTCCAAGATCGCGGCGTACGGTCTGAAGTTCGGGAAGACGTGCTTCAGCCTTGAACGACTGCCCTCTGAGGCCAAGACAGGCCTCATACTCGTCGATCGTCCTCCAGTCGGAGTCCCTAAGGGCTCGCAGAGAATCAACATGCTGATTTGATCTCTGTGGGGCTGCTGTGCGCGAGGAACGCGGTGACGTCAGCGGGCGTGCGGAACCTGGCGGTCGAAGGCGGAATGGTGTAGCCGTGCTCGGCCAGGAGGGGCTGGACTTGGTGAACGGCCCTGGTGAGGGTGCTGCCGTTGACTCCGAAGAGCTGGGCGAGCAGGTCTCGGGTGCCGAGTTTGCGCAGGTAGAGCACGGTGGCCAGGACTCTGTCGGCGGTGGTCAGCTTGTCCTTGGCCCCTGCGCCGCGAGCACGGATGCGCTCACCTCCTCGCTGCTGGAGCCGCCCTTGCTCACGTAACTCGTCGAGTTTCGACGTGAGTTGGTCGACGAGTTCGTCCAGCGCCGGTTCGGGCATCCCGGTCAGCTCCGGGTTGCGCAGACACCCAGTGCCGGGCTGTGGGGATGGGCCGGCTGATCGCGGGTTCTTGGCCGCATCGGCTGTGGCTGTGGTGCCGCGAGGGTGCGGGTGGAGGGTGTAGTTCCAGTCGCCGTGGAAGCGGTGCCGGTGCATGGGCAGGGCTTCGATGTCGCTGTCGGTGACCTTGATGCCGGTGTCGTAGGTGCCCAGGTCGAGTTCGGCGTGGACTTTCAGCCCGGTGCGGGTGGTGGTCGCCGCGATGCTGTTCACGATGACGTCGTGGCTGGTCAGCGGGCGGCCGCGCCAGTTCAAGGAGATGTGGGAGAAAAGCCGGTGCTCGATCTTGTTCCACTTCGAGGTGCCCGGCGGCATGTGGCAGACCGTGATGTCCAAACCCGTCTCAGCGGCCAGAGCAGCGAGTTCAGTCTTCCAGGCGCGGGTGCGGTAGCCGTTGGAGCCGCCCGCATCCGCGGTGATCAGCAGACGGGTGGCGGCCGGGTAGTCGTGCCGGCCTCGGGCCTGCCACCACCGGCGAATCGAGGCGACAGTGAACGCTGCGGTGTCGTGATCCGTGCCGACACTGACCCAGCCGGTATTCGCGGCAATGTCGTAGATCCCGTACGGGATCGCCTTGCCCGGTCCCTGCCGGTCCAACACGTTGATTCTCTGCGAGCCCTTAGTTTCGGCAATTTGTGGTTTTTGCCCAATGATCATACCGTTTCAGAGCGGGGCGTTGTGGAGGTCTGCCATGACGGAGGGTAACGGTGCCGAACGCCTGGTAGCGGACCGGTACAGGCTGCTGCGCAGGCTCGGGGCAGGGGGCATGGGGCGGGTGTGGCTCGCCTACGACGAGCTCCTTGAGCGCCAGGTGGCGCTCAAGGAGCTCGCTCTTCCCGTGGGCATCCCAGAGCAAGAACTGGGTGCCCGGATTGCACGTGTTCGAGTCGAGGCCCGGCATGCTGCCCAGCTGCGCAGCCACCCGCACGTGGCCACCGTGCACGATGTCGTGGAAGACAATGGCCTGCCCTGGATCGTGATGGGGTTCGTGCCGGGGGCGAGGGATCTTGCCGAAGTGGTGCGTGATCGCGGTCCGCTGTCGCCTGCGGAGACTGCGCGTATCGGTGTGGCCGTCCTCGACGCGTTGATGGCAGGCCATCGGGTGGGCATCCTGCACCGGGACGTCAAGCCGGCCAACATCCTGCTGACCGGGTCTGGTGCACAGGCCTCATGCGGTGAAGAAGGCGGGCAGGTGTTGCTAACCGACTACGGCATCTCGCTGCAGCCGGACTCGGGCGAGACACAGCTCACCGGAACGTCCGGGATTATCGGAACACCAGGATTCCTGGCACCGGAGCGCAGCCGCGGAGTGGCACCAAGCCCGGCATCCGACCTGTTCTCGCTCGGTGCCACCCTGTACTACGCCGTGGAGGGGACCGGGCCCTTCGACCGTCCCACGCCCATTGAGACGCTGACGGCCTTGCTCTTCCAGGAGCCCCCGCCGCCGACCCGCGCTGGAGACCTGGGGCCGGTCCTGGTCGGCCTGATAGCCAAGGATCCCGAACAGCGGATGGGGGCCGACGAAGCGAGGCGCAAGCTCGCCGAGATCGCCGCCACACCACATGCAGAACCCCGGATGCAGAAGTCGGCCGCCCCGACGGCGAAGACGACGCCGTTGCCGGAAGAGCCGCCCATCTCACAGCCTCTGCCTGCCGCCCCGCCGGCAGCAGAGGCCGCCCAAGCTGCGGAAGCTGCTTCCCAGCCGCGGCACCCGTGGCGTTCCCGGGTCCCTGCGGCCCGGGTTTTGGGCGTCATCGCCGCCGTACTGCTGCTCATCGGCGGCGGCATATGGGCAGGTGTCGCATTGTTCAACGACCCGAACAGCAAGACCGCCGAGAACGGCCAGGCCCTGCCGTACGGGGACGAGGTCGGAGTGACTCGTGAGCTGAAACCGGGAGACTGCCTCCACGCCTCCTGGCCCGCGGAAAAGTTCAAGGGCCTGCCCGAACTGAAAATTGTGGACTGCAAGAGCTACCCGGATGCCCAGGTCCTGGACGTGAACGCAAACACTTCCTTGAACGACGCGAGAACCTACGGCCCCGGGATCTGCACGGGCCTCCTGCGGGACACGGTGCGCAAGATGGTCGACGTCCAGTCCTACGCGCTCATGCCCAGCGAGGCAGGCTGGGACAACGGCGTGCGGAACACCATTTGCCTGCTCTTCGGCAAGACCGTCGCCCTCTACGGCCCAGTGGGCGACTACCGGAAGATCGGTGACGGAATCTCTATCGAGAACAGCTCAATTGGCGACTGCATCAACACCAAGGTACTGGCCGAGGGCGAATATGCCTTCACCCTTGCGGACTGCAACAAACCGCACAACCTGCAGGGCCTGGGCTACGTCAGGGCGCCCCAGAGTATGCAGTGGGACCCCACCGGGCCTTGGCAAGCGATTTACGATTTGTGTGTCAATCAGTACGGGTCCTACAAGAGCAACACTCGCGAGCTTTTCGCTTGGGCCGACGCAGAAGATACCTGGAATCAAGGCTTTCGATTTGTGATGTGCCTGCTCAGGATGCCCGACGAGACCCAGAAGCTCCCGCCCGGCTCAGAGGTACCCACATCGGGTAACTGAGCCATCTGCCGCGGCTCCACCCGCTTACCAGCCGGATGGGGCGATCATTGTCGCGGCATGCGGGCAGATGTCAAGACACGAAATCCCGTAGCTTCTCGTACCCTCCAACGGGCGGCATGGTGGATCACAAACGACTCAAGAAAGTTGTGATCCAGAAGGGGATGAAAATGTTCAGGCCTATTAGGAATACCAGAGTTCGGCGGGGAGTTTTCTGGCTCATCTGCGTAGCTGGTGTCGGTACTGGGCTCCTTGTCACAGTAGGAGCCACCCCGTCCCTGGCGGCTCCGCAGTCGCCAGTGGGGACATCCATCACAGCCCCCAGCCAGGAGCCCATACGCTCTGTCGGCACCGCGGAGCCCTGCACTGACGTACCACCGGGTCCGGACACTGTGGCTTGCGCAGTTGGCCAGCTGCCCAACACGCTTTCCCAGTGGTTCGACCAGTGGAAAGCGACCAACGGGTAACGACGAATTGGCAGCACTCGTTCTATAGGACAACGAAAGGCGAACGACCCCTGTGCCCCGGACATCGCCGGGGCACAGGGGCCGTGTTGTGGGGTCGCCGACTGGGGTACTGAGGAAGGGGCTGCGGTCCTTGAGGAACCGCGCCTTATTGAGGCCCATGGGTCAGGACGCGGCTGGCATACACCGTCGGATCCTCGTGCCGCTAGTGCGCCGCAGCCTCCCGCCCAGGATCCGCAGCGGCGGTGTCGGGTTGCTTGTGCTCGCGCCAGGCGGCCACGGGCATGGTCAGGCGGCGGGTCATCAACATCATGACGGTCCAGTCCAGGTGGGCTTCGGCGTGCTGGGGCAGGCGCTCGCAATCGCGGCAGTTTCGGCGGGATTCCGCGATCCATGATATGGATCTTTCAACCATCTTGGGTGCATTTGTAGTCTTCGATCAGAAGTCATACGGTTTTTGGTATCGGGCAGCGTGGAGGTCTGCCATGGCGGAAGGCAACGGTGCCGAGCGCCTGGTAGCGGGGCGATACCAGCTGGTGCGCAGGCTCGGGGCCGGGGGGATGGGGCGGGTATGGCTGGCCCAAGACCAGATCCTCGACTGTGAGGTCGCCCTCAAGGAGCTTGCTCTCCCCCCAGGTGTGCCCGAAGACCGCCTGGGTGCCCGGATCGCCCGTGCGCGGGTCGAGGCGCGGCATGCTGCCCGGCTGCGCGGCCATCCGCACGTCGCCACCGTGTACGACGTCCTGGAGGAAGACGGCCTGCCCTGGATCGTGATGGAATTCGTGCCCGGCGCGAAGGATCTCGCCGAACTGGTGAGTGATCATGGACCGCTGTCACCCGCAGAGACCGCGCGTATCGGTGTGGCCGTGCTCGATGCGCTGACGGCGGGCCATCGGGCCGGGATCCTGCACCGGGACGTCAAACCGGCCAACATCCTGCTGACCGGGCCTGGTGCACAGAGCCCAGGCGGCACAGCGGGCGGGCAGGTTTTGCTGACTGACTACGGCATCTCGCTGCAGCCGGACTCGGGCGAGACACGGCTGACCACAACGTCGGGGTTCGTCGGAACCCCAGGATTTCTAGCGCCGGAGCGGGCCCGCGGAGTGGCACCAAGCCCGGCTTCCGACCTCTTCTCACTCGGTGCCACCTTGTATTACGCCGTGGAGGGGACCGGGCCGTTCGACCGGCCGACGCCCTATGAGACCCTGTCGGCGCTCCTCTTCGAGGAACACCCACCGCCGAACCGGGCCGGAGAACTGGGACCGGTCCTTGCTGGCCTGTTGGCCAAGGAGCCCGAACAGCGGATGGGCGGCGACGAGGCGATGCGCACTCTGGCCGGACTCACCGACATACCGGGTGCGGAACCGAGAGGGCACAGGTTGGCCGTCCCGGAGTTGGAGACGACGCCGCTGCCGGAAGAGCCACCGGCCTCGTGGCCGGCTCCCGGCCCACCGGCGGTCGCAGAACGCTCTAGGCCCCCGGGATTTCCGCCGCGGCCACGGCGTCGTTGGAACGCCAAGCTCCCTTCCGGCCGGGGGTGGGGCATCATCGCTGCTGTTCTGGTGCTTATCGGCAGCGGCGTGTGGGCGGGGGCCGCACTGCTCGACAGCCCGGACACCAAGGCCTCGAAGACCGGCATGGTCGCGCCGTACGGGGACCAGGTCGGACTGACCCGCGAACTGAAACCCGGCAACTGCGTCTCGGCTTCCTGGCCCGCAGAGCGGTTCAAAGATCCACCCAGACTGGAGATCGTCGACTGCAGAACCTACCCGGACGGCCAGGTCCTGGACGTCAACGCAACCACGTCCCTGAAGGACGCGAAAACCAATGGCCAGGGCGTCTGCAGGGGGCTCCTACGCGACACGACGAGCAAGATGGCCGACGTCCAGCCCTTCGCACTGACACCGAGCGAGGCTGGCTGGGACAACGGCGTGCGGAACACCGCCTGCCTACTCTTCGGCAAGACCGTCGGCCTCTACGGCCCGGTGGATGACTACCGGAAGCACGGCGAACAAATCTTCGTCGAGAACAGCTCCATCGGCGACTGCTACAACCTCAAGAAACTGGAGGAAAACAACTATGCTCACCTGCTTGTGGACTGCAAACAGCCGCACGAACTGCAGGGATTGGGCTACATCAAGGCACCAGAGAGCATGAAATTCGACTCCTGGGGCGCGATGTACGACCTATGCGTCAAGCGTTACGGATCCTACAAGAGTTCCACGCGCGACCTGTACGCGTGGAATCACGCAGAGAGTACCTGGAATCAAGGGTTCCGATTCGTCATGTGCCTGCTCGCCATGCCCGAAGAGGGTCAGAAGCTCCCGCCCGGCTCAGCCTCACCCGCACCCTCACCAGCCAACATCGACCTGGCGTGGGTCCCTATCGCAGCCGGCCAGAACCGCCCCTGACATACCTCCTCTGCCCTGCAGAGCCTTCTTGCCACGTCACCCTCTATCGCGAGGAAAACACGGAACAGGAACCAGGCGTTGCGGAGGTCTGCCATGACGAAAGGCAATGGTGCTGAGCGCCTGATAGTGAGGCTGTACCGAACGCTTTAGGTGGGGAATTACGTGACGGCCGATCATGCAGATCGTGAGGAATTGTTTGGTTCAGGCCGTGATTCCGTGAATCCCCGGCTCATGATCGGAGCAGGACGCGGGTGCGGAGGAGGCGGAACGAGGCTCGGCCGTACATGGCCCGCTTGATCGTCTTGATGCGATTGACATGACCTTCGACGATGCCCGAGCTCCATGGAAGGGTGAGGCCGGCGGTGACGGCGTCGAGGTCAAGGCACAGACCCTGTGCGAAGGACCGGATGGGGGCCGGTGAGTCGTGTTCGGCCTGGCGTATCCACGTCAATAACTGGTAGCCGCGCCGGTGTTGGAGCAACTCGTGGAAGGCTCGGGCGAGGTCACATGCTCGGGCGATGTCGGGGCAGGCCAGCCGCACTTTCAGGAGCTGTGCTTCTTCGCGGGGCTTCAGAGCTCCACGAGGAAGCATGATCCACGTGGTGATCTTGCGTGGGCTGGGGATGGCTCCGCGGGCGGGTTCGACCGTCCCGGTTCTGAGCCCGGCCACGTAGCGGCGCACGGGCAGATCACTGCCCTGGCAGCCGCGTTGGCGGATCTCGTGGAAGAGGTCGGTCGGGCTGGTCACACCCTCGGTGAATCGATCGGTCAGGTAGGTGGTGAACGGCTCCAGCACCCCTTTGGGGCGTCCGCGCCGGGCGGAGGCCAGCAGCTCGTTGAGGCCGGTGTCGCGGAAGCGGCGGACGGTCTTGCGGTCCAGGTGCAGGCGCCGGGAGATCTCGGAGACGGAGTGCCCCTGCCCGAGCAGGCGGTGGATGTCCGAGTACCGGTCGAGGGTGCGGACAGCGATCTTCGTGGGCGGCAGCGTTGGCGGAGGCAGCGGGTTGATGATCCGCCGGGGCTCCGCATCGCGATCGGCTTCGGCTTGTTTACGCAGGCAGGAGCGGTGTTGATGGCACGTCTTCTCGACCGCGGCGGATAGGTTGCTGAGCAAATGCCAGCGATCGGCGATCTCCTGGGCGCCTGGGGCGGCTTCGCGGATGGCACTGGAGTAGGCGCTGGCCCGATCCCTGCAGATGATCTCCGCGCAAGGGTGTTCCCGCAGCCAGGTGGCGAAGGTGGCCGCGTCCCGGTCTGGGAGGACATCGACCACGCGGGCCGCTTCGATGTCGACCAGGACGGTGCCGTAGCGCCAGCCCTTGCGGAAGGCGAACTCGTCGACACCCAGTACCCGCGGCGCCTGCTCGGGCACCACTGGGGCTGTGAGCAAGCCCAGCAGGTGGGTGCGGCCTGTGGGTAACTGGAGGACCCGGCACAGGCGTTCACCGGGGCGACCGCCCAGGAACGTCGCGACGGTCTGCAGCCATCGCCGCAGCCCAACGCTGTGACGGCGGTATCGCTCGCTCAGGTGCGGGACCTGCTCTACGAACGTCCGCCGACGGCACGACGCCCGCTCGCAGAAGAAGCGGCGCACGCTGAGCCAAATCACCAAGGCCCGCCCCACCAGGGGGCGTTCGGCCACGCGGCGCACATACCGGGAGTGCACGAGACGTCCCGCACAACCGCAGTCCGGGCAGGCCGGCGGCTGCCCACACGACGACGCCTCGACGGCGATTCTCTCCTCTGTGACGTGCACCCCCGTGACACGCACATCGATCCCGGGAAACAGCACATCCTCGACCGCGGAAGCCCCCATACCGGGGCAATCCCCGCAAGAAACGTTCCCGCAGTCGTGCGCCGACCTGGGGATTCACGGAATCACGGCCTGAACCAATTACCTGACCGCCGACACGGGGCCAGCAGGTGCCCGTTTTCCTCAGTCCACCCGCGCGCCGCGGCGAGGCCCTCCTCCCACGCGACGTCGTAGTGCGACCACACCATGCCGAGCCGCTCCAGCTGCTCGACACGCTCTTCGTCCAGCGAACCGCGGGCGTAGAACCTCCGGTTGTCGGCGATCCATTGCCCCAGCGGGAAATTGGCGAGCGAGGCCGGCCACCCCTCAGCCTGAGCCTCCTCACCCGTCGGCCGGTACGTGAACGGCACCTTGAGGTCGCCCACTTCGCGGGCGTAGATGACGGCGGCCTCGATGCCGCGCCGCCAGTGCTCGTGCTCCGGGTCGAGGACCCGGAGGTTGATGAACAGCGCCAGCTGCGCCGGGTCACGCGGCGTGGAGAACTTCAACAACGCTTTCGCGGGCCCCGACGTGCCAACCTCGCATGCGTGAGCGGATCGGCGCCCGGCTGGGGTCGGCCGCCCCGTCGAAGCCGCTGCCCGCGCCGAAGAGGTCGAAGGTCTCGCTGTCCCGGCTCATCGAGGCCGCGAGGACCGACCCGGGTAAGCCGGGGACGCCGCAGTCGTACGGTGCTGGCGTGCGGATCGTAGAGACGGCCCTCATCGATGAGGGGCTGTTGTCCAAGACGCGGCTCGACGGCCACTACGGGACCGACACGATCGACGCCATGAGCAAGTGGCAGGAGCGATGCGGCTATCGCGGCCGCAAGCCCGGCCAGGCCGCCGACGGCATCCCCGGGCCGGATTCGCTCGCCCAGCTCGCCGCGAAGCACGCGTTCGATGTGGAGGCGTAAGCGGTGAGCACCGACACGAAGCGCGCGCTGCGCACCGTTGTTCAGACCGCAGTCGGCCTGGCTGTCGCCCTCCCGGCGATCGTCGCGGCCCTCGGCATCCAGACCCTTCCGTGGTTGGCCGTCGTCCTGGCGGTCGCTGGCGGGTTCGCCCGCGTGATGGCGCTCCCACAGGTACAGGCACTGCTCCCGCGCTGGCTGCGCACCGATGCCCCGGAGCGTGAAGGGTGAGCATCGACGGGACTGGTATCTCGGCGCTGGACACGGCCCTCGTGTGGGGAGGCGCGATCACCATCCTCGCCGGGGTCCTCACGATCGTGTGGCGGGCCGTCCGAGGCGTGCCGCACCTGGGCCGCCGGGTCCATCAGGTCATTGACGACTGGTCCGGCGAGGAGGAAGGCCCTGGCGTTCCAGGCCGTCCCGGACTCATGGAACGGGTCAGCGGCATAGAAGACCGTTTGCGCAGTGTCGAGCACGAGCTGTACCCCAACAGCGGCGCATCGCTGCGGGACGCCGTCGACCTGGCGAACGACCGGCTGGCGCGACTCCTTCCGGACGAGGAGGAACCGGCCCCGCCGGACGCCTCGCCGACGTCCTCATGACCGAACGCCCGCCCTCCCGCTCCGGGGCGGGCGTTCTGCTGTCTCTGGGACGCTGGGCGCATGACGCCTGACCCGGATCTTGACGCCCTCCTCGCCCGGCTGCCGCAGAAGTCGCCGACCGAAGCGTTCGCGGAGATCGAGGCCGCGCGGCGGGCGGCCGAGGCCGCGCCCTGGCCCGAGCCGAGCATCATCCCCATGCCGTCGTACCCGTACGGGCTGCGGCATCCGCTCGCTGGCACGGTCCGCTTCGACTGCCCGCTCGGCTGCGGCTGGCATCACGACGAGAACCCCGCCCTTGAGCCGCTGGGGCCGCTGCTCCTGTCCGTCGACACCGCGAAGCTCAGCGAGGCGATCACCCAGCAGGCGAACGCCCGCGCCGAAGCGCTCCGGACCCGCGTGGAGGAGGTCATCACGGAGCACTTCGTCCAGGCACACCCCGACCGCTGACCTGCTCCAGGCCGATGTCGGTGCCGCGCCGTACGGTGGGCGGCATTCCTATCCGTTCGCTCCTGGCTGTTGCGTTCTGGTAGGGCCTTGGTGCGCCCCCTGCTCGACGGCCCGAGCGGGGGGGCGACTCATTACGCGGCGGGTGCGACGTTGTCTCGTCCGACCTCGGCCCACTGGGCGAGGAGCTCGGCGTACGTCGCGGAACGCTGCTCGTCGGCGGGCTGGTCCATGAGGTCGCGTATCACCTCGTTGACATCGTCGAGGGCCGGCGTCACCTGGCCATCAGGCCGGGGCGAGAAGGGCATCCCCACACCGTACGGCGCGGCACTGACAGAGGGCCGCGAAGCCTCTGTTCTGTTCTGTTCTGTTCGAGGCGATAGTCCTCGCCTGAGCAGAACGGACGCAGCCATGGCCGCACCTACTGAGACCGAATCTTCGAACTATCCGGCGTTGGTGTGGGACTCCTCGGAAGAGGGCCTGTGCTGCGAGTGCTACGCCAAGTGCAAGCGGTACGGCAACGGAGCCAATCCGCTGTGCCGGGACTGCTTCCCGAAGCGCGCGGCCCAGTGGGGGCCGGGCGTGCGGCAGAAGGGCTACAACGCCTAGTCTCGCGGCATGACTGACTACGTGCAGGTCGCGACCGCCACGCCGGCCCGTGAGCAAGCAGTGGACCTTGCGAAGGGGGCGGTCAAAGGCCGACTGGCCGCAGGCTCGCAGATCATCGGTCCGGTGGGGTCTGTTTTCTGGCACCTCGGCGAGTTCGGTGAGGGCGAGGAATGGCGGCTGCTGCTGACGACGACCACCGATCGGTACCCCGAGCTGGAGAAGTACCTGCTGGAGCACCACCCGTGGGATAACCCCCAAGTGATCGCTGTGCCGATCACGCAAGGGGCCCCGCGATGCCTCCAGTGGATCGAGAACTCCGTGTGCGAGTCCTAGTAAGCGGCTTTCTCCAAGACGTTTTGGACGGCGCCCAGATGTCCGTAGGGGCGGAGCTGGTCCAGCACGGGGTTGAGGCGCTGCCGTGGCCGTACGGAAGCGACTCCGACGGACAGGTCGAGGGCTCGACTGGTCACGGCGGCGGCTGCTTCAACCTCGTCGGCGTTGAGGTATGCGTCAGCCAGCCACGACATGTACAGGGCCTTATCCCGGGCATGGGCGTCGTCGTAGCGGGCCAGTGCCCTTTCCAGGATGGGAACGGCACGCAGTGGCCGACGTAGCTCGGCCCAACACCGGCCGGTCATGATGTCCAACTCGGTTTCATCTACCCATGCGGCCCAGTCCGGTTGCGGTTCATCGGTCTGGCGTTTGTCCAATGCGGTCCGGGCGGCTTCGAGGGCCTGTTCCGCAGCTGTCGGTTGGTTGGCGACAGCGCAGGCCCATGCCATTCGCTCATGGAGCAGCGCTCGCACACCGGACGGTGTGCCGGGGGTTATGGCCTGGCAGGAGTTCGCCGCGATCTTCACGGCGTCGCGGGGATCGGCGGTCTGATAGGCGAGGAACGAAAAGCTGTTTCCCAGAAGATCGCCGTCACCCGCCTCCCTGGCCATGACCTTGCTTTCCTCGTACAGCGCTTCGGCTTCCGCCTTGCGGCCCCCGTCGAAGGCGGCCCAGCCAGCCTGCTGGGCCTGTTCGGCGAGCAGGGACAGCAGACTCCGCCGGGAGTCGTCGGTGAAGGAGGCGGTGCGCAGGAGACTCTTCGTGGCCTGGAACTCGCCGAGATAGACGCGGTGGGTGTCGCCGCCGCCGAGGATGTGATCAAGCCGTCGTAGCCGTGCGGTCCGATCCCGAAGGCTGTCGACGTGGCCCACGGTGACACGTTTGGGTGCCGACGGCTGGTGGAGCGTGGGCAGGGCGGCTGCGAGCCCTGTGGTCGTGGCAGCTTGGAGGAACGCTCGGCGGCGCACGCTAGGTGATCCATTCTCTGTGCTTGACGCTGGCACAGGAAGTTCGATCGCCTCCCATGGGCGCGACGCCAGACCGACCATGTGCCCGGGCACGCGTAGCGCGTCCGAGATCTGAAGGATCTTGTCGAAGCTCGTGATCCTGCCTCGGCCTCGAGCGAGCGTACCGACCCGCTCAGGCTTGATGTCGCACTCGGTGGCGATCCGCGAGTAGCTGATCCCCGCCTTGTCTCGCGCGATCCGGAAGACCGTTCCGAAGTCGTGTGTGGCCAAGGCCTGTTGCATCTCCTCCTCTTCAAGGAGGGGCCGCGGGAGGGCGGTCGGTGGCTGATAGATCATGCGGCACTTCCTGCTCGCCTGAGTCTGGGGGATAGCTGACAGCGGGGTGTACCCATCATGGGTATACCCCTCGGCGGGACGCGTGCTCTTTCGCAGAAAACCACTCTGTGCAGGAAAGTGCCCCAGAGGTCGGGTGTGGCTCCGACCCCAGGGGCGTGGCCGACTGCGAAGGAGTCGAACCGTGCCCGACACTACCCAAACCGGCGGTCAGTCAACGGTGTTGGCGGGCGCTCTCCTACGAGTTCAGCCACTGGAAGATGCGTCCTCGTCCGAAACTGTTGATGGCGAGCCGGGTGAGGAGGCCGCTGGCGTGCTTGAGGCATCGGGCCTGACGACCCTGCCAGAGCGGCAGTTCGCCGCTACGTCCTGGCTTCTCGGCGCGGCGGACGACCGGGAGATGGCGCGTCGCCAGTGGGAGGACCAGGGGATCGCGCTTCTCTGTTGCGGCGGCATCCTGTCCGCCGTACGGATCCCCGCTCGCATGGTGTGGGCCACGGCCAAGTCGGATGAGCTCGGGGAGGTCGACGCCTTCCTCGCGCGGTGGTTCGACGGCGGCGCCGTGTTCATGGACCTCCACGCCCAGCAGTATTACGCCTTGGTGCCCGGCACGGCCGAATGGCCGTTGAAAGAGCGCGACTTCCCCGGCGTGAGCTACCTGGGCCGTGACAACTTCCTTGGCGTCCCCGAGATTCGGCGCACCGAACCGAAGGGGTGCGGGTACTGGTGCCTGCCGATGCAGTCCCCCGGAGACCTCTGTTACCCGGATGAGGTGGAGTCGCTCGTCCTTACCGGGCGAGCGGCCTTGGCCGAGGGAGGCGGCCGGTGAGCGTGGAGACGCTGCGGGGTGCGCCTCCGCTCCCCGGGCAGCGTCCGATACCGAGCGGGGAGCGGACGGCCCCTGCCGTGGGCCCGATGCCGTGGCTCACGGCCACCGGGCGCCTGGACCAGGTCCTCGACAGTTGGGGCCGCGGCCAACTCGCGGAGGTCCCTGTTGGTCTCGGCTTCGATGTCCTTCGGACCCCTGGCGCCGTGGCGGAGGACACCGTCCAGCGGATGCGTGAGGCCGGCCGACGGATGGGGCTGGTCATCCTCGGCCCGTCCGGCGCAGAGTTCCTCCTCGAACGGGGCTCCGCGCCGCGCTGGTCCGCGCCCCGTTCCCAGCTCCTTGTGCCGGGGACGCTGGTCCTGCTGCCCCCGCCCACCGTGTGCCACTCGGAGGCGGTGGCCTGTCGTGGCTGGCTCGTTCCGCCGGCGCATGAGGAGACGGGAGCGCCGCTCTGTGCTGAGGTGACGCCCGGGGGTGCGCTCTTGGAGCCGTACCTCGCCGCCGTCCAGGCCGCCGAGGACGCGGAGGCCAGCAGTGAAGGGTGGTGAGCGCGCGCCGATCGATGCGGAGGCGATCCGGCAGGCGTACATGGCCGGTCTCGACGTGTGGGGCTACAGCTACAACCCGCCGAAGCCCGAGGAACTCGCGCAACTCCGCGACCAGCTCACCGAGTACGCACATCTGCTCTTCCCCGAGGTCAAGGGGCTCTGGCCGCGTATGCGCAGTGAGACGCGCCAGGCCGCCTTCCACGCCCTCAGACACGCGCACTACCGCATGCAGGAGCCCGTCACTACCAACTCCGTGCTCGCGGAGACCTGGAACATCCAAGACCTCGCTGTCGTCGTAAGGGCTCTCCTGATCTTGTACGAGAAGCCGGGCCCGCTCGGCGCGCCGATCGGTAGGAACGAGATCGAGGAGGCCCTGCGGCAGAGGGAGTGCGGCTCGTGCTTGCAGCCGATCGCAGACGGCGAGGGATACGAGCGGGCGGTGTACGCGTCGGACGCAGGCCCCTGTATCCGCGGCTACCGCCACACCGACAGCTGTGTCCCTCTCGCTGACGAGCGGCGCGTGCAACTGCGTGCCGTGCCCTGACCGGCACCACAGCCCCCAGGGGCGACTTGTGCGGGGTGCCGTGCGCCCCGGCCCCTGGGGTGAACGCTCCGGCCGCCGTTTTCCCCTCTTTGTTGGCGGGCGGCCGGAGCCACCCGAACACGACGCCCCCCCACACACACCTTCGCGAGGACATCCCAGATGCAGACCATCACCCCCGCCTACGAGCCATGGCAGGTGTACGGGGCGCCGGTATCCGCCATCCCCTGGTGGGGGTGCGGCTACCTGATGCGCTGGACCTGGCGCGTAACCCGATTCCTCGACGACCGCGTGTACGAACACGTCGCGAACAGCTTCCACGCCTGGGGCGTCTCCGCCTCCTTAGCGGACCTGCTCGGCGAACTCGCGGTCGACCACACCAACGACGTCCGCAAGCTGGCCCCCTGCCGGTACGTAGCCGTGAGCGCCATGATCGAGGGCTTCCGCGTCACCGTGAGCGTGGCTCCCGCTCACGGCCCAGCCGATCCGCACGGCGCCCCGATGCCGAACCGCGGCCGACCTTTCCTCGAACGTCGTGGGGGCGCGCTGGCCTGGAGACGGGCCCGTGCCTGTACGCAGGCATCAACCTCGCCAACGTCACCCCCATGTAGACCCCGGCGGCGGGTTCGGACGTCACAACCCGGCCGCCGTCGGCCCAAGCGGTCCTGGAGACGCCCCCGTCGCCACCAGGACCACGGCCCCGCCCGGTATCCGGCAACGGCAAGACCGGCCGGGCGGGGCCACGCCGCCCGCCGCCCAGAACGGCGGGCGGCCCCACACAACGACAACATCAACCCCCGTGCTCTCGGCGCGCGGGCGTCGAGAAGGAGACCGCTCGGCTGATGCCTCGCCTTCCGCGACCTTCGCGCACGGAGCCCCAGTGACGCGAGAGGCTACGGCGAAACGATGCGCAATACATGAGGAGCAAACGATGAGCGGTGTCTTGACGACCGATCACCCCGCCTGGCATTCGTACGAGAACGGTACGCGCGCTCGTGCTGTCCGTACGGCGTCCGGCATCTGGGTCCTGTCCCACGACAGGGAAGGCCTGCACATGCAGTGCGCGCATGGCACCGAGGACGTGAAGCCCTCGTTCGTGCCGACGGACCCTGCATGCCTGCCCGCCGCGGCCCCGGCTGCGCTGCGGGCCGGGCTCGACGACCTCGGTGTCACCCAGCGCCTGGCGAACCCCTGGCTGTGGGACGCGATCAGCACGGCGATCCTGCGGCAGGTCGTACGAGCTGAGCAGGCCCGCAACCTTTACCGCGCCTGGTGCGCCAAGTTCGGCGTCACCGTCGAAGGCCGGTTCGGTGAGCTCGCCGTGGCGCCCACGGCCGCCGACGTCCTGGCTTTGGCTGATGAGGAGTTCGCCGGCGTCGGTGCGAAGTTCCACCGCACCGCCCTCCAGTCAGCTGCTGCGGCGTACGAAGAGCATCACGCCGAGTGGGAACGGCTGGACGCTGCCGACCTGGTCACCGCGTTGATGGGCATCCCGCGCATCGGCCCGTGGACCGCCGCAGCGGCTGCCTCCGACTTCACCGGCGACTTCAGCATCTACCCGCACGCTGATCTCGCCGTACGCACCTGGGCAGAGCAGATCGCCCCCGCGTACCCGTGGCCCGACAAGAAGAAGGACAAGACGTTCGGCCCGATGTGGACCGGATGGGCCGGAACCGATCGCACTGCCCTGCACACCCTGACCCTCTCCACCCTCACCTGGGGCTCACACGCCCGCGCTGATTCGGAGGATCCATGCGGCAGTTAACGCTGATCTCAGGCGCCGACGACACCCACACGCTCGACGCCCTGTTCGTGAACGCGCCACTGCGCGACTACGGCCTGCGGCCGCGCACGAACGACTACACGCTTCCCGTCCTCGGCATGGCCTACATAGCCACGTACGCCCAGCGCTGCGGCTTCAACGTGGGCGTCCTCGATGCCGAGGCGCACGGCCTTGGCATCGAAGAGACCGCGCAGATCGTCAACCAGGCCGCGCCCCGCTGGGTCGGCATGAACCTCCTGGCCCCCACGTACGAGATGTCCGCGCGGATCGCCGAACACCTCGATCCCGAGATCGCGCTTATGGTCGGCGGACACCACGCCAAGGCCATGCCCGACCGCATCCTCGCCGACCCCCGCATGCGGAACCTGCGCGCGCTCGTCCTCGGCGAGGGAGACCTGCGCGTCGCCGCCCTCCTGGACGACGAGAAGCGCCGGCGGGAACTGCCCAGCGTGCTGTGGCGCGACCCGATCAGCGGCACCCGCGCCGGAGGCATTGCCAGCGCGCAGACGAGCGCCCAGATGCTCGCCCCCAACATCAACACCCTGCCGTACGTGAACCGCGCCTTCCTGCCGCAGGACCCCTACCGGCCCACGCCGACCGTGACCGACAGGCGTCTCGCCGCGAGCGGTCGCGCCGTCTGGCTGAGGGACGCCGTCCTCTTCGGAACCGGGTACGAGGAGGCGAACATCGTCGGGAGCCGCGGCTGCCCGTACGACTGCGGCTTCTGCGGCGCCGCCGTCAGCGCCAACCCCGACCTCAAGATCCGCGTGCGCAGCCCTGAGAACATCATCGGCGAACTCGACCAGCTCAACGACGAGTACGGCGTGACCGCCTTCCGGTTCGTGGATGACCTGTTCCTCGGCGTCCGCAACGTCATCAAGCAGCACATGGACGTCTTCGCACGGCACGGCATCGGCGAGCGGTATGTATGGGACGCCACCGGACGCATCAACGTCCTCGACCGCCTCAGCGACGCCGACCTGGACGTGCTCGTCGCCAACGGCCTGCGCGAAGTCGCCCTTGGTATCGAATCCGGCAGTGACCGCATCCTGCACGCGATGGACAAGCGGATCACCGCCGAGATGACCGAACGCGTCGCCCGCCGGCTCGTCGCCCACGGCATCGGCGTCAAGGGCTACTTCATCCTCGGCTACCCCGGCGAGGAGCGCGAAGACCTCGACGCCACCGTGCGGCACATCCGGAACCTGTGGGACATCGCCGACCAGCACCCCGGCGAGATCCGGGCCAGCGTCTTCGAGTTCCGCCCCTACCCCGGTACGCCCATCTGGAAGACCCTCATCGACACCGGCCACAAGCCTGACAAGCTCCTCGCGTACGGTGACGTCGACCTCACCCAGGAAGGCGCCGACGAATCCATGCGGCAGCGCGACGAGTTCAACTTCTCTGTCGGTATCCAGTTCGGTGGCGTACCGCTGGAGGACCTGAGGGCCACGCTCGCGACGCTGACGGGCGAGCAGCACGAGCGGAACCAGGGCGGCCAGGAGATCGCCGCGTGACCGGCGAGCGCAAAGGGTGGTTCGTCTCCATCGACGGCCCCAGCGGCGTCGGTAAGTCCACCACCGTGCAGGCCCTCCACGACCATCTCACCGCCCAAGGCCGTCCGGCGCGGCGGACCGTCGAGCCGACCACCAGCGCCCTGGGCCAGTTCACGCGCAGCCACGCCAACGAGATCCACGGCCTCGCGCTCGCCTGCCTAGTGGCCGCCAACCGCTACGAGCACATCGAGACCGAGATAGAGCCGGCCCTGCATGCCGGCGAACTCATCATCAGCGACCGCTACCTGCCGTCGACGCTCGTCCTGCAACAGCTTGACGGCGTCCCGCTGGAGTTCCTCCTCGCCGTCAACGACCGCGCAGTGCTGCCGGACCTGGCCGTGATCCTCACCGCCGCTCCTGGTCTCATCGCCCAACGCATCGCGGCACGCGGCATCACCCATCGCTTCCACCTCGACCCCACCGGCCCCAGCCGGGAAGTCGAGCTGTACGGCGACGCGGCGGCCTACCTGATGAGCAGAGGGGTGGAGGTACTTCTCCTTGACACCGGCAGCTACGCCCCTTCGGACGTAGCGCGCCGAATCGCCGACGACATCCCGAGGCTGCCGCTAGCGTCGGTTGCCTCCCCAGCCCACACAACCCCCCAGGAACCATGAGCGGAAAACCAGCACAGCCAGTCATCGACACCCACGTCTTCCTCCGCGACGGCGACAAGGTCCTCTTCTCTCAGCGCGGCGGGCCGTACGGTCGCGGCCGATGGCACATGCCGTCGGGCAAGCTCGATGAGGGGGAACCTCTGTCCTCCGGCGCCGCCCGCGAGTTGTATGAGGAGACCGGTGTCATCGTGGACCCGGCTCACCTGCGTCTTGTTCAGGTCGTGCACCACCGCCAGGACGACCGGACGACGCGGATCGGGTTCTTCTACGAGGCCACCGAGTGGGAGGGCGAGCCTGTCAACAAGGAGCCCGAGAAGTGCATGGCCCTCGCGTGGTTCAGCGTGCACGAGCCGCCGGACGACGTGATCGAGTACCCGAAGGAGGGGCTGCTCGGTTACCTCAACGGCGCCGGTCCTCTCGCTGAACACGGCTGGCGGTAGGGAAGCCCCCGGCCTGTGACCATCGTCAGCTGACGGCGCTCGCCCCAACACCGGGCGGGCGTCTTGTCGTGAGGAGCACGAGATGCAGCCCAGCCACCCGACATCACCGCCGAGCTGCTACGCCGGCGCGAGGCAGATCAGACGGCACGCCTGCGCCGTCCCATGGACGGGAACGAGATCCTCGCGGTGGATGCGGACAACACCGCGTGGCTGAAGCGCATCATCGCGGATCACGGTTGGCCTGGAACGTCACTGGTTGGCGAGGAGGACAGAGGCCGGGTGGATTCTGGCGCAGCACGCCGACCGGGACCCCGAGTTCCAGCGGCAGGCCCTGGAGTTGTTGATGGCCGCGGTAGATGCCGGGGAGGCTCCCGCGTGGCAGCTGGCCTATCTGACCGATCGGTGCCGCGTCGCCGCCGGTCAGCCCCAGGTGTACGGCACCCAGTACGACAGCGACGGATTCGCGGACAACCTGCGGCCCTACCCCATCGAGGACCCAGAAGGGCTCGACGCACGGCGAGCTGCGGTTGAGCTGGAGCCGCACGCGGAGTATGACCGGCGCATGCGAAGCAGCTGACCCGGCCACCTCCCCGACCTCGAAACGGGAGGGGTGGAGGCGCAAGCTCTGCCCCTGGCCTCCATGCGCAGCGCTCGCCTGGTTCCCCCTGGGCGTGGCAGCAGGCCCGGCCTCCGGAGGCGGAGTGGGAGGCCGGGCCCGCTGATGGGGGGATGGGCAGTGGTCTGAGAGACGGCGGTCAGGCCGCCGGAGCGTGCTCGGTGTTCTCCTCGACGCCGAGGACACGGCGGAGGTCGGCGGTCGCAACGCGATAGGTGCGGCCGGTCCTGACGATCTTGCACGGGAACTGGTCTGCCACCAGCTCGTACGCCTTCGTGCGGCCGATTCCGAGTGCCCTCGCGGCCGTCTCGACGTCGTCGGCGGAAGGCTGAGCAGATCGCCGACGGTGAGCTGGGGCTCCGTGCTCGTTCCTTGGGTCATGTTCGCGCCACTCCCGCAACGTGGATTCTTACTGCGCATCGCTGCGCGTACTGCGCACGGTACGGGTTGATATGAAGCAACAGGTGGCGTACTTCGCCAGCATCCAGCGCACGCGTAGTTGTGCGTAGTGCGTAGTGATCTCGGAGGACGCGTATGTCTGGAGCACGGCGCGCTGGCAGCCTCACGAAGCGATGCGAGTGCCGCGGCCCGAACAACAAGAGACTCGGCACCGACTGCCCGCAGCTGTCGAAGCGCAACCACGGGAACCTCCAGCTCCGCCAGGAGCTGCCCGCGAGCGCGAAGGGGGAGCGGAGGACGTTCCGCCGCACCGGCTACGTACAGGTCAAGGACGCCCAAGGCGATCTGGACAAGCTACGCGCCATCCTCGACCTGGTCGGCGATGACGACCCGACGCGCGGCCACCAGATCAGCGACTTGCTGACCAAGGTCATGAAGGACCGGGAGCCGATACCCGACGCGGCCGAGGTGAAGCGGCGCCTGGCCGGCGGCGTCGCCCTCGACAGTGACATGACGGTCGGGGAGTGGCTTGATGCCTGGGTGGCCGCGAAGAAGACGAAGCGGCGCACCACGTCCGGCTACGAATCGCGCATCCGCGTCCACCTGAAGCCGGGCCTTGGGCACTTCCGGCTCGACCGCTTCAATGTCGCGCACGCGCAGGCGTTCTTCGACGCCATCGATGACCAGAACGAGGTGATCAGGGCCGAGAACGCGGCACGCCATGAGCAGGAGGCACGCTGTAGGTGGCGGCCAGGGACCAAGGGCGGCCGGCCATCGCCGGAGGTGTCCGAGCGGCTGGCGGCCGAGCGGAAGAAGCTGAAGGCGATGCCGCCGTACCGGAAGGTCACGGGTCCGGCGACGAAGCAGCGGATCCGGGCCACTCTGAGGGCTGCGCTCAACGCGGCGATCCGTAAGCAGCTCATCACCTTCAACCCGGCCGAGTGGGTCGAGCTGGAGTCGGGCAAGCGGCCGAAGGCGAAGCTGTGGACGGTGCAGAACGTCGCGCACTGGAAGCGCACGGGGGAGAAGCCGTCGCCTGTGATGGTGTGGACGCCGGAGCAGCTTGGCGTGTTCCTCGACGAGGCCGAGGAGTCGCGTCTGTACTCGTTCTTCCACCTGATCGCCTTCCGCGGCCTGCGGCGCGGCGAGGGTGTCGGAATCGAGTGGACGAACATGGACCTCGACGCCGGGCTCATCACCCCGTCGCGCGCGCTCGTCGTCGACAACTGGGAGGTGTTCGAGGACGACCTGAAAACTGAGGAGTCGTCGTCGACGATCGCCCTCGACTCCCTCAACGTCGGCGTGCTGCGCGAGCGTCGCGCCCAGCAGCTCGCCGAGCGGGACGAGTGGAACCGGCAACCGCGCAGGAGTGCGCGAAGGGCAAGGACGTCGCGGACTGGGCGGACACCGGCAAGGTGTGGACCGAGCCCGACGGTACTTGGCTCCACCCTGAGAAGGTGTCCGACGAGTTCCGCCGCATCTACAAGCGGGCCGGGCTGCCACCGATCAACCTCCGCGACCTCCGGCACCTGGCGGCCACGCTCACCCACGCGGGCGGCGGCGACATCTTCGCCGTGAAGAAGGTGCTCCGGCACTCCACCATCCAGCTCACCGGCGACACGTACACCGAGCTGTTGGAGGAGGTCGACCGGGACATTGCCGAGAAGGCGGCGGGCCTTGTGCCGCGTGCCCGTCGGGTCCCAGGTGATGAGCCGCCCGCAGTGGAGGCGTCGGCCTCCGAGGGCGTCGAGGACGCCGACAACGGGGAGGTGGCGAGTAGTGTTCCAGGCGCGGGGCTCGGGTATCGCCGCAGGTGGCAGGGGGCTTCTGCTCGCCCCGTGCTCGCCCGAACGTCCCGGAAGTGCCCGGCCGAAGGCGGAAGTACCTGACACTCGTTCGAGGGGGACGCTGCGCCGGATAGGCTGCTGACCTGCACAGTTCGGCAGTGGCCGACAGGGGGAGGCAGTCTCCGGCATTGCGGTCCACGGTTCGGCAGCGGACTCATAATCCGTCGGCCGTGGGTTCGAGTCCCACCCGCCCCACCAGTGCAGGGCTGTGACCTGCAGAAACGTCTCTTCTGAGGTGTTGGAACGTCAACTCGGGCTCAACGGACTGAATCCGCTGCTCGCGAGTTCAGCGGCGAGTCGACGGATGACGGTGCACGCTGCGCTGACCTGCGTGAATGCGCCGGGATCATGGTGCGGGAGAGTCCCAAGAGCGGCCTCAACGAGGAGCCCGAGCCAAAATTGAGGACGCTGTGTGGACACAGGTATTACGAAGGCCAGCTTCGAGGTCGCCTCGGCCGGCTCCACTCAGCCTGTGGTCGGCCGGAGCAACGGCGCTGTGACGTGAGTGTCGAGAGAGGCAGGCCTGGAACCTGCGGTTGGCTCCGCGGCTCTTTCGAGGCGCCGGAGTAACGGCCCGTACTGGAAACGGCCCAAGGAGCCCCCTGAGTGACCCGAGGATCTCGGGCCGTCGGGCAGGATCGCGCTCACCGTGGTTCATGCCCCTACTCGAGACGGTCTGGCACCGTACGGGCCCAGCGCCATGCGGGCGAGGCCCGTACCCCGTTCGACAACCTCAACGCCCCTGCTCCGGAACGGGCTCAGGTCAGCGGGCCGGGCATCGAGCGGCGCGTCGTCCTGCTGTGTTGGCGGCATGTGGTCACTTTCGGAGGACGGGAACGTTGACGTCGTCCACGGTGATGTGGCCCCAGCCGCCCGTCGCTCGGTCGACGACTTCGACGTAGATCCGCTCACCGTGTGGGCGGACAGGTCAAAGACGACGCGGTGGTACTGCTCGGTGCCGCGACCGGGTGCCTTGGCCAGCACCTTTCTGTCGCCGGCGCGGACTACGGCCGAGTAGAGGCGGTCGAGGTCGTTGCCCACGGGCACGAGCCGATCGACCACACCGACTCCGCCGAGGACCACGGCAGCGGAGCGGAGTACCCCGGTGGCGTCGTCGCCACCACCGTGCCGGTGCCGCCTGGCGCTTCCCCAGCCGGATAACGAACCACTGGCCGCATGTCCGGCTGGTTGCGCGTGCATGCAAGCCCGGCCACGACGGCGTCGAGGTCTTGGCCGAGGCCGTTGACAGAGCCGTGCAGCGCAGGCAGACCGTCGGCTTGGACAGCGTCGATTCATGGGCCCAGCTGTCGGCCTTGCCGGTTGTTCAGGCAGCCTTGCGGACGATGCGGTTGATGTCACGGCCGA
Source organism: Streptomyces bicolor (assembly GCF_000719285.1). Lineage (GTDB taxonomy): Bacteria > Actinomycetota > Actinomycetes > Streptomycetales > Streptomycetaceae > Streptomyces > Streptomyces bicolor. Next base: position 45,691 of record NZ_JOFS01000044.1, read on the forward strand.
CCCGAGGATCGGGCAAAGCGTCGATCGGGCCGAGACCGAGTTCGTTCACCAGTCTCCTGAGATAGACGTCGACCGCTGCCTCCGCCAACTCGGCGTGTGACTCCGCGGCCCGCCGACCGCGCCGCCACGACACGACCACGGTCACGGCGGCACCCACCGCCGCGGGCCACCAGAAGCAGCCGAGCACGCCGTAACAGGCCGCCCACATGAACAGGGTCGGCGCAGCGTCGCAGCTGGCCCGCGAGGCGCGCAGTTCCGTCCTGACGTCGTCCGGCAGCACCAGCCACAACCGGGACCAGCAGCAGGCCAGGTCAATGCCGTACTGGTGGCGCAGGCGAGCGTCCAGGGCTGCGAACTGGTCGCCGATGTGCGTGGGGCGGCTGGGCGCGGCCGGGGTGATCCGGTCCCGGAGGGCCGTGTGCTCGTCGATCTCCTGCTGCAGACGTGCCGAGCGGTCCCGCGGCAGAGCCGTTGATGCGCCTCCAGCGTGTGGTGCGGTGTGCGGTCAATCGCAGGGCCAGCGGGCGGGCTGGTGCAGGCCAGTTGCCGGTCCAGATCCGTTCGGCACCCGCGGCGCACGCCCGTACGAGAGTTCCCACGGCGACGGCGCGAGGACGGCCAACGCGACAGCGGTGAGCTGACCGACCGTGGACCACCCTGACGCCGCCGTCGCCCAGTGCCTCACCTGCACACCCAGGGCACGCCAGTCGAGAGGGCGGGCCGTGGCCCAGGGCCACGGTGGAGACGGCCGCCCCGACGAAGAACAGGCCGGGCGCGGCCACAGTGGACAGCCATTTCTCGGCCAGCTTCGCGCCGAGACCGTCGAGCATCGGGGTCACGGGCTTCAGGCCTCCACGATGCGCAGGGGCCGGTCGCACAGCCAGCAGCGCCCTTCCGACGGGAGCGGGCCGCCGGGTTCACGTAGCTGGTTCAGGCTGCACCACCCGTCGGGGCAGCGGTAGATCTCCCCAGCCGGCCGTGGGCTCGGCAGGGGGATCATGTCCCAGGGTTCGCCCCCACGCACGGCTGCCGCCTCCTCGTCCAGCTCGTGTTCGGCAAAGCCCAGCCGCGCGATGACCTGCCGTACCGGCGTCTCGGCGAGTACCGTCTGCATCGCGGCGTGGAGTTCCGCGCCTCGGCCCCTTCCCTCGAATTCCTCCCTGAGCTAAGTGAGCGCCGCACGCCGCCGCCCATCACGCTCGTCGTCCATGGTGCTCCCCTCCCTTTCCCTCAGCCCTCACGGCCCGCTGTGGAATATCGAGCCCCAGAACAGCGGCTCCCTGCGCGCGGATGCTGCCGCAGTGGCCCGATCGCGTGAGGCAGGGCGTACGCGGCTCCCGAGCTGTCGGGCGCCGCGAGGGCCCGGTAGACGCCGTGGGCCAGCAGCGGGGCCATGGCGCCCTCAACGGTCAACAAGCTGCCGATGACCTGCCGGTAGCCGCACAGCTGGAAGGCCGACGCTACGGAGATGACCTCGTCGACCAGCTCCTGACCGGGGGCGGCGCTGTGGCAGGCGGACAGGTAGGCGAATTCCGCCTCGGGCAGCCGCTCCGCCGTCAGCTCGCTTGGCGTGAGATCCCCCGTGTGCAGCAGCAGCCGACTGCGTGACGGACCCCGCCGGTCGTGCACACCGTGGCAGGCGAGGTGGGCGTGGGTGTGGGAGCGCAGCGCCGCGAGCACTGCCTGGGGTGCGGCCTGCGCGTCCCTGAGCTCGTTCCGGCGTGCGGTCAGCTCTTCCGTTGCGGCGAATTCGTCGTCCAGTGCGGAGAGGCGTGGATACGCGTCACCCGCGTCGACCGCGATCAGCGAGGTGTCGCCGGGGGCCGGAGCGGGTCTGTGCCTGGCGTACAGCAACGAGCCCGGCGTCGGGATGCAGGAGGAGACGACGCGGTCGTGGGTGTAGAGGTCCGCCTCATCCAGCAGCGCGGCGTGCAGGGGCAACAGGGCGAGCACACCGGTCGGGCACCACGACAGCCGCGGCAGTTCGGAAGACGTCGGCCCGGCGACCGATCACCTCCTGCGTCACGCCGTCCAGCGGCAGTACGTCGATCTCGCTGCGGTCGCGCCCTGGTTCTATGGCGGGCTGCGGTGGGACCACACGGGCAGCGGTGCGCCCGGGCGTACCAAGCCTCAGGTGCGGACCCGCGTCCCCCTGTCTGCATGCGTGTTCCGGCCGGTGCCGCGAGAGAGGCCTTTACACCGCAAGGTTCACTCCGGCGTTGACGGGAGGTGAGCGCGCAGTGCTGCGGCGATGGCGACGGCGGTGGCCTCGGGGTCTTGTGTGGCGGGGGCGGCAGTGCCTGGTGCCAGGGGATGGAGGTGGATGGTGACGGAGCCGTTTGGGCCGGGTTCGATGACGATGCCGGTGGGGTGCGTTGTCCTGGCTTGTCGGGCGGTCAGCCATGCGGTGAGCAGTGGGACCCCAGCGGCAGCGAGGGACACTACCGCAGTGACGAGTTCCATGGTTCCGTGGTCGGTACCTCGCTCGTCCTCGTCAGTCAACTGTTCTAGGCCGGGCAGCTGTTCCTCCAGCTCGTAGAACTCCGCCCAGTGAAGTCCGTTGATTGTTAGTCGGGTTTCCTGGCTCATTGTGGCTCCAGTGGAGTCTTGGTTAGCGCAAGGGCTACAGACGGTTCAGAGGAAGCACAGGACGTGGGCCGGTGTGCAGGCGTCTCCCCTGGTGACTAGCGGGGCAGGTGGGAAGCCCCGGTCCTCCCAGGCGGAGCGGAGCTCGGCCACGGTAAGGTCGAGGTTGATCCCCACGGATGCGGCGTCTTGCGGGGCGATAGCATCGCCGCCGGCAGCGAGGAGGCCCAGCACGGCTGCCCGCTGTACGAGATTGGGGGAGCCGAGCAGCGGACGCAGTCCTCCCCGTTCCAAGGCTTCGGTCGCTGCTTCCCTTGCGGCTGTGTCCCGGGCTAGGTAAGTCGCCATGGCGCCCCAGGCTCCTTCACCTCGACTGTCGAGCTCCTGGCAGGCCACCCTCACGTTATGCTCCAGCCGGGGGTACTCGGCGACGATCCACTCGATGGCCACGGCCATCGAAGCTGCGCCGAACTTGGTCGCCTCTCGATCCTCGAAGGACCATTGGAGCAGGCGCCGACGCGCCTCGCTGTCCCGGCCCGGTCCCCACCTCCGGTGGGCCAGCACTCTTCTGTCGCGGCTCACCACGGCGGCCCGCCCAAGATATGTGTTGCTGTCGGCGGCCATGTCGATGACTATGTCGAGCACCGCTGCGCCGTCGGCGATGGGCTCGCCGCCCCATGCGTCCGCCAATTCGGCGTCCTTGTCAGGGGGCGCCTCAAACAGCACCTGTCCCTGGTGGAGGACCTCCAGGCTGGCGTGGCGAGCGCGGCGTACGTTGACGGGCACCGAGCAAACGCTCAACAGTCCACGAACGTCCAGTAGGCGCTTCAACTCCCCCGAGACCAGCGTTCCTCCTTCCGGGAAGAAGCGCGCGCCCATCGGCGGCGACGCCTCGTGGTCTATGAGACGACTCAGTTGGGCTCGGTCTCGACGGTCCTCCTCCTCGGTACGGCGGATGCCCGGCCTGTAAAGCCCGGTCGCCGAATCCTGTGGCCCCTCGACGATGCACTCCTCGAAGGCTCGGATGTCGGCGCGGGTCACTTCTTGGAACTGTGCGAACCGCTCCACCAGCCGATTTTCGACGGCCAAGGCCCCGGCCATGCCGTCCCCCTCCGGCGCGGCGAGGATCAACGCTGCGAGTCCCAGGTCGTCGTAGAAGAAGCTGCGCATGTACATCAGCGCCAGATCGGTCTCGGAGGAGAGTCGGTAGTCGCGGCGGCATAATTCTCGCCACAGGCTTTTGACCGTCAGATAGCCCGTGAGATAGCCGCCGTGGTTGCCGCGGGCTGGACGCATGAGCACGCCTGCCTTGGTCGCGCAGGCGTGTGGCGATGTCCGGGCCCGTCGAAGCAGGGCAGTCGAGAGGTCTGTCAGGCCCATCCTCACGGGATGGCGCCGAGCCGTGGCCCCGCCGAAGTGGGCAACCAGGCAACCAGCGAGGGGACTCATGGACTGGGTGCCGGGACCGCTGACAGCGTCGAACTCGGCGAAGAGCGCAAGCCCTTCGGCGAGCGGCCGCAGTAGTTGGACCGCCGCCTTACGGCGGATGCTGTCTGCCTGAATGTGCCGGGCCAGCTGCACGCGACGACGCATCAGTTCACTCGCGTCAGCGACGCGCGGATCCCCGAACTCCCTCATGCCCCTCGCGAATTCGTCCACCGGGTACGAAAAATCGCCGTTGGGTGGATCGTCCCGGAGGGCGAGCATGGCATAGGCATTCGCCCCAGCTCGTCCAGTGAGGTGGAGCAGAGCATTGCCGACAACCGAACGGAAGCACCAGTGGTGAGTGCCTTCATGCAGCAGTGTGAGTACCTGGTCCGGGGCGCCATCGCATAACTCGCCTAGCCACGGGCGCGGGTCCTCGTCCTGCGGGCGTGCGATCCGGGTCGCGTTGCTCAGCAGGTCGGTGACCCCTCCTCGATCGAAACTGCAGTGCTGGTCGCCCAACTGTTCGTTGCCCACGAGCTCCCCCCGATGTCGCGCAGAGACAGGGTGCCATGGAGCAACCCAGCCATGCGCCCGAATGGCGGATCTGCCCGCCGCCCCGCTGCTGGCTGAGCCCGAAGTGCGGGTCCGGACCTGTGGGGTTTGGCCTGGACCACGAATCGCAGTAGCCCGGTGATCACCACTCGCTGCACGGCCGCCTTGAACAAACGCCTCACTACGGCGAAGAAACGGCCAACAAATTGATCGCCACCCGGACACTCCGCTTGCCAAGACGCCTTCGTCCACCTGACCACAGGCACATCCTGCAGCTCCGCGGATCCCGGGCGCATCACTCTCCTGCGGACCCCCGTGAGGTCACCGCTGACAGATGATCCAGGGCGCCGCTCACCCAGCGGCGTCGTTCGTGTTTTCCCGGCACCTCTTCGGGAAAGAAGAGCCCCGCACGGAACTGGCCACTGTACTCTCAAGCATGTCAGGGGTGGGGTAGCGGAATCGCACGCCTGTTCCCCGCTGGTCGAATCGGTGTTTGATCTTTTTCGCGACGGATTTTCCTTGGGTGGCGAGTGTTCGCCTGCGTGGTCCGGGTGGGGGGAATATGGGGGACCGAGCACGCCGCGGCGTATTCACGCCGAAGGTCGTCGTGGCCATCGATTTCGGAACGCACGGGTCCGGATTCGCGTGGGCGACGGTATCGAATCTGCAGGACATCACCAATCATCGCTACATTGCTTACCAGGACTTCGTTGCGGACGGTGGCAGCAGTTCCTACCCGAAGGACCTGACGGCTGTCCTGGTAGATGCGCACCGTATACCGATGGAATTTGGGTTCGAGGCTCGCAGGCGCTGGCAGAACGAACTCAGCCGGGGAAATCCGAACGGCTTGGGATACGCGACCAGGTTCAAGATGGCGCTACGGGCCGATGCCCCACCGGCCGACGTACCGCGATTCCTCGGCAACCTGGTCGGGGCCGACAGCCAAGTGGTGCGCGGACTGATCGCCGCCTACCTCGGCAAGGTGTACCGGACAGCACTCAGCGAAATCGAGGCGACTGGCTATCGGGGCATCGGCTTCGACGCGGACGACATCCGCTGGTGCATCACAGTGCCCGCTATCTGGAAGGACAACGAGAAGCGCGTGATGCGCGAGGCCGCTGAAGCGGCCGGCATGCCTCCGGGTGACGAGAGGCTCCTGCTGGTGAGCGAGCCGGAGGCCGCGGCTGTGTATTGCGCACTCACTCCCGGCACCCTGCTTGGATCGGAGCGGCCGGAAGGCGCGCTCGACGTCGAGAGGGCAGGCAGCCGCTTCATGGTGGTCGACTGCGGTGGCGGCACCGTCGACATCACCAGCTACCAAATCCGCTCCGAGGGCGTCGGAGACAGCCGCCTGACCGAAATCGGCATCGCCGACGGCGGACCGCTGGGATCGGCGTACATTAACCAGCAGTTCGTCGACCAGGTGCTCGCCGACCGCTTCGGGGCGGAGAAGTTGAAGGCGTTGAAGGTCTCGCATTCGCGGGAGATCGCCAGGCTGGAGGACCGCTGGGAGGAGTGGAAGGTCGGCCTCCACTCTGAGACTGCGCCCGATGGCACGCCATCGATCACCACACCCTGCGACATCGAAGTGCCCGGGCGGCTCTGGGAGGCCCTACCGAAAAGCACCAGGCAGCGGCTGACCGAGCTGGCGTTCGGCGACCCCTATCACATCGTCGTCACCCCGGAAGAGGTTACCGCGGTCCACGAAGTGGTGGTCGGACCGGTGCTGGACACCATTGAACGCCAGCGCCACCTCGTCATCGACGGTGGCCCAGTCAAGGGCGTGGACCAGATCGTCATCGTCGGCGGTTTCGCCCGCTCCAGCTATCTGCGCGACCGCATCGCCCAGCGGTTCGGCGCAAAGGTGAGGGTGCTGATGCCGCAGGACCCGGCGGTCGCCGTACTCGGCGGTGCCGTGCACTTCGCCTACGACCCGGCGGTCATCTGGGGCCGCCGCTCGAAATACACCTACGGCTTCCAGACCGCGATGCCCTTCCGCGACGGCGTGGACCCCAAGGGCAAACGCTTCGTCGATGACGACGGCGACATCCTGTGCGCTGACCGTTTCAATGTGGTGGTCATACGGGGCGAGCACGTGCGGGCCGACGAGGTGGTCGAGACCAGCCTGAGTGTGATGCGTCGCAGTGTTCGTACCTTCGACATCGGACTGTTCGCGACCTTCAGCGATGATCCGCAGTACGTGGATGAGGAAGGCTGCGAGCGCGTGGGAACCGTGACAGCGGACGTGAGTGGATCGGTGGGACTGCCGTCTTCCGAGCGGCAGCTCGACGTCTACTACGCGTTTGGCGGCACGGAGATCGTGGTCGAGACCCGGGACCGGGTCAGTGACGTGCGCCGCAAGGCGACGATCGAGTTCACGGAGTTGTACGGACGCCGTGGCAAGGCGGGGGACTAATCCATGGGCCACGACACGCACGATGTCAACGGTGACGACAAGGATCAGGATGAGCCAGCGGAGTCGAAGGTGAGTTTTAAGAGGCACCGTGGGAAGGAAGACGCGGCGCCATCATCGGGCAGCAACGACAAGTCGCAGCACGAGCTGGGAGCCGTGTTCGAGTCGCTGCGCAGCGAGATCGCCAGAAACGTTCAGAGTCGGATCGAGTCCCTCTACACGCGTACAGACGCCCGGTTTAGTGAGGTACTCCAGGAGATGCGCGGCCTTGGCCAAAAGCTCGAACTGGTCTTAGACGCCCTGAAGGACCAAGGGGCCCGCCACGCGATCGTCGAAGGCCGCGCCACCTCCGACAGCCACCGCCGCCACCTCGAGCTCGCGCAGGACTACCGCCGCCTAGTCCAGCAGGATCTGCGGATCCTGGTACGGCTGCTGTGCCCGAAACATGGCAACGAAGGGGAAATGGAGCTGACGCGGCGCCGGGCGAAGGTCGTCAGCCGACTCGTGGAGACGCTGTTCCAGCCGCTCGACCAGCCGCTGGCCACGAAGCCGGAACAGATCGTCGCCAAGTTGCGGGAGTGGGATCCCGGGCTGGCGGCCGATGAGGCCCAGTTTCGTGGCCACTTCAACATGGTGTTCCGCAAGGCGGCTGAGATCCGTGAGGGCGTTGTGCACCTGCCGCTCACAGCCCACCTGGACTTCGGCGTCGAGCTAGCCGCCTTGCCCCGGGGCCACTACCAGACGTGGAACCCTGAGCCGGCCGACGGCACGCGCCCGGAGTTCCTGATCGCTCCCGCGTACGTCGTAAACGCGGACTGGCCGCAAAGCCTTACGACGCCAATCGTGTTCGTAGCACCGGCGGTCAACTAATGAGCGGACCCATGAACCCGTCCGAAGTCGCCCGCGGCGTTCGACTGGTGGACGACCGGCTGCTGCTCGAAATGCTCAACGACCTGCATACCGCCGACGACCTCTTGCGGGTCGCGGTACGCGAGGGTTTCTTCGCGCGGCTGCTCGCCCAGGTCACCGGGCGTGGGCGCCGCCGAGGTCTCGCAATCACCGGCGGTCTGGTCGGTGCCCAGCGAGGCACCTTGGCGTGGCTGACCAGCCTCACCGACCGGCTCGCGGTCACCGACCTCGTTGTCGCCGAGGTCATGAACGAGGTTGCGCAGGTACGCGCACGCGTGGACCGCCTCGGCAACCGCCTCCAGTGGGCCGAGCAGAGCGTGCGCGACCTCGCGCTCGTCCTGGCTGAGCTTGCCGAAAAGACAGGGCGCGGACTGGCCGAGCACGACGAGCGGCTGCGCAGGGTGGAGAGCAGGCAAGCCATCGACGACGCGATGCGCAAGTGGCGCCACCCGCGCCTCGACCCGGCTCTGGGCTGGCTGCCAGGCGCCATGCTGCTCGCCCGTGAGGTGGCCGCGGGCCCCGCCGGGGAGTTCGCCGCCTCGGGGCATGGCACACGCGTTGAGCTGGAGGTCGTCGAGCGCATGCTCCAGGACCCGCCAACCCCGTGGTACGACGGCGTCAAGCCCGTTGCCGACCTGCTGGCCGCGGCTACCCGCCATCTGCCCAGCGACGACCACCGGATCATGCTGGCCGAGCTGCTGGGCGAAGGGCTACGGGACGAACTAGCTGGCGTCCGCGGGCCGTTGGCCTCCGCGCTGAGCAAGACGGCGCTGGTAACCGGCATGCAGGGCGTCGCCCCGGAGGCCGCAGCGAGGACGGCGCTGCGCAGCGCCATCGGTAACGGCAGCAGGTACGTCGCCACCAGCCTGACCGCAGAGGAGCTGCTGCGGCAGCTCGTCAGGGAGCAGTTCGCGGAAGCTGCATCGCGCAGATGCCGGCTGCGGGCACGTGAGAGCGCCTGATGACTGGCCCCGCGGACTTCACTCACCTCAGCCACAAGGCCCTGGATGTGGCCGGGCGCTCCGGGGACCTGCAGCAGGACACGCCGCACGGCCCCGCCGACGCACCCCAGACACCGCCAGCCCCAAATCGCCCCTTGCGTATCGGACTGGTCCTGGCCGGCGGCGGGGCCAAAGGCGCCTACGAGTTGGGCGTCCTGGACTGCATGGCGGAGATGGGTGCGCAGGTGTCCGCGATCGCCGGCACGAGCATCGGCGCACTCAACGGCGCTGTTCTTGCCAGCGAGGAGACGTTCTTCCACGGCGTCGAACAGCTGGCGCGATTCTGGGAACGCTTTTC
>NZ_JOFS01000045.1 GCF_000719285.1 Streptomyces bicolor
CCAGGGCGGGCCGCTGGAGCATGTGATCGCGGCCAAGGCGGTCTCCTTCAAGGTCGCCGCCTCGGAGGAGTTCAAGGAGCGCCAGCGCCGTACGGTCGAGGGCGCGAAGATCCTCGCCGAGCGGCTGACGGCCGCCGATGCCCGTGCGGCCGGGGTGAACGTGCTCTCGGGGGGCACCGATGTGCATCTGATCCTGGTCGACCTGCGCGAGTCCGAGCTGGACGGGCAGCAGGCCGAGGACCGCCTCCACGAGGTCGGCATCACCGTCAACCGCAACGCCGTCCCCAACGACCCGCGCCCGCCGATGGTGACGTCGGGCCTGCGCGCGGAGGCCCTGAAGGCCCGGGTCAAGGCCCTGGCCGACAAGCACCCGCTGTACCCCGGACAAGTAGTTCCTTTTTGTGGGGTGTCCCGCACACTGGTCAGTGAGCGAGCGGGGCACCCCGCAGAACCTTCTGCACCACCCCGTATTGAGGAGTCCCCGTGGCCATCTCGGTCTTCGACCTGTTCTCGATCGGCATCGGCCCGTCGAGCTCCCACACGGTCGGCCCGATGCGAGCGGCTCGTATGTTCGCCCGTCGGCTGCGCACCGAGGACCTGCTGTCCTCCGTCGCGTCGGTCCGGTCCGAGCTGTACGGCTCGCTCGGCGCGACCGGCCATGGCCATGGCACCCCGAAGGCGGTGCTGCTGGGCCTGGAGGGCTCCTCGCCGCGGACGGTGGACGTGGAGACGGCGGACGAGCGGGTCGAGGCGATCAAGTCGTCGGGCCGGCTCCGGCTGCTCGGCGAGCACGAGATCGCGTTCTCCTTCGACGACGACATGGTCCTGCACCGTCGTAAGGCGCTCCCGTACCACGCGAACGGCATGACGCTGTGGGCGTACGACGCCTCCGGGGCGGAGCTGCTGTCGAAGACGTACTACTCGGTGGGCGGCGGATTCGTCGTCGACGAGGAGGCGGTCGGCGCGGACCGGATCAAGCTGGACGACACGGTGCTGAAGTACCCCTTCCGCACGGGCGACGAGCTGCTGCGTCTGACGAAGGAGACGGGCCTGTCGATCTCGTCGCTGATGCTGGAGAACGAGCGGGCGTGGCGCACGGAGGAGGAGATCCGCGCGGGCCTGCTCGAAATATGGCGGGTGATGCGGGAGTGCGTGTCGCGGGGCATGTCGCGGGAGGGCATCCTCCCCGGCGGCCTGAAGGTCCGCCGCCGTGCCGCGATGTCCGCCCGCCAACTCCGGGCCGAGGGCGATCCGTTGGCACACGCGATGGAGTGGATCACGCTCTACGCGATGGCCGTGAACGAGGAGAACGCGGCCGGCGGACGGGTCGTCACGGCGCCGACCAACGGAGCCGCGGGCATCATCCCCGCCGTGCTCCACTACTACATCGACTTCGTGCCGGGCGCGGACGAGGACGGGGTGGTCCGCTTCCTGCTGGCCGCCGGCGCCATCGGCATGCTCTTCAAGGAGAACGCCTCCATCTCCGGCGCCGAGGTCGGCTGCCAGGGCGAGGTCGGCTCGGCCTGCTCGATGGCGGCGGGCGCGCTGGCGGAGGTGCTCGGCGGATCTCCCGAGCAGGTCGAGAACGCGGCGGAGATCGGCATGGAGCACAACCTCGGGCTCACCTGCGACCCGGTCGGCGGCCTCGTCCAGATCCCCTGCATCGAGCGCAACGGCATGGCCGCGGTCAAGGCGGTCACGGCGGCGCGGATGGCGATGCGCGGGGACGGCTCGCACATGGTGTCCCTGGACAAGGTCATCAAGACGATGAAGGACACCGGCGCCGACATGTCCGTGAAGTACAAGGAGACGGCTCGGGGCGGGCTGGCGGTCAACATCATCGAGTGTTGAACAGTCCCTGGGAAATCCCTTGGTTTGAGTGGCGCTGCTGGGGCTATGTGTCGGCCCATCCCGCAGTGTTCGAGTAGGACTCGTATGAGTAGCGGGTGCTGCGGTGCCACTCCTCACCGGTGAAGGGTCTGTATGCCTCATCTGGCACGTAGAGCAGGCTCTCCGAGGAAGCTGTCGCTCGACAGGTCGTGTCGGCCGGCCGTCGGCGCCGCGGCCCACGACCCGTTTTTCTGCATCGCCACGGACCTCAAGCCCAACCGTGGACCGCGGCGGTCCGGCGCGAGACCCTTGCGATCCAGCGACAAGGATCAACCGTCGTTGTCGCGCGGGGTGATGCGGAAATCAAAATATGCGCACCCAACTGGGACACACGGTGTTGGCCCGCAAACCCTGAGGCCCGTAGTCCACAGACAGCGGCCGGGCACAACGTCGTGCCCGGCCGCCCGAAGCAGCCGTGTGGTTGCCGCACCGATCCCCGTTCCTCCCTCAGCCACGACCACAACACGCTGATCCAGCGTGGGCGTTCGGCCTCCTGTCACTATCGGATTGGAGTTCAGCCGAGTACTTGTAGGGACGCAACAGACGTGACGAGTACAGCGGGCCGGCGAAGCGACCGAACGCCTATGTGGCGAGGTCCCTGGCCGTGACGCAAGTCGGGCTTGCCAAACTGAATCCACAGGAGGGGGCTCATGCGACGGTTCACGGTGAGGCAGGTGGCCGCTGATCTCAGGGCCGGTGCCGGGCCCCTCGTCCTGGTCTGCGCCGGTGTGTTCGCGGGGTTGGCGCCCCTGCTGGGGCTGGACAGCTGGGTCTCACCGGCCGCTGCGGCAGTGGCGCTGCTGTCCGGCGTCAACGTGATCCGATCCGACGTGCTCGCGCCGGCGCGCGCCCGGGGCGTCGCGCGCGCCGTCCATCCTCTGCACACGGGTGTCGAGGGGAGCGCCTTCCGCCCGGTCGCGAACGCCCTGCAGATCGCTGCGGGAGTGTGGGTGGCTCCCGCGCATGTGCTGCACGAAGGGGGCGGCTACCAGGTCGTTCTGCCCGACGGTGCCGCCCTCCGGCTGCGCCCGTTGCACCGCGAAGCCGGACAGGACCTGGCAGTGTTCGGTTCGGACACCGACTGGCCGTGGACGGCGAGACCGCAATGGTCCCCGCCCGAGCCGGGTGAGCGGATCACCGTGGTGGGATGGCTGCTGGGCAGCGCCGTGGCAACCGTCCAGGCGGCCACGGATCTCACCGCCCAGGAGAGCCAGGCGCCCGGACTGGTCACCATGCTCGGCCCGGCGCCGCCGGCGGGCTCGTCCGGTTCGGCCCTCATCGCCGCCCGTACCGGACGGGTGATCGGCGTCCTCACCGGTGTGGGCGCACTCGACCGACGGCAGAGGCCTCCGGGAGCGGGAGACTCGGGCATCGTCATCGGCGTGCTCCTGGCGACGGTTCCGGTCCGGTTCCGTTCGCGTGCCGCGGCTTCGACCGCACCGTCCGTCAGCCGAAGAAGAAGTCGCTGAGCAAGTCCTCCTCCAACGCCTCGCCGTAGTAGGACTCCACGAAGCACACGACCGTACGGTCCCCCACCTCCCAGGTCTCCTCGATCGGTACCGCCTTGCTCCAGTCGAGGCCCTCCTCCACCTCGGACGGCCAGTTCTCCGCGGCATCCCAGTAGGCCTCGTTGCACAGCGCGGAGGCTTCCTCCTCGATCACGTCGTCACCCGGGTATCCGAAGCCGTCCTCGAGTTCCGTGTTGGCCAGGGTCTGCATGTCGTGGGGACCGTCACACGGCACGATCAGGACGTGGGTGAAGCTCTCCGTCTCGTCGACGCAGTCCCCGACGGTGAGTTCGTCGATGTAGGTCTGATCGGATTCGGGCTCCGGCTCGGGCTCGGGTTCGGACGGCTCGGGCTCGGGTTCGGACGGCTCGGGCGGCTCGGGCGGCTCGTAGGTGTAGTCCTCGTTAACGCTGTTGGTGGACTCGGTGCCACCACCCTGCGTGAACAGCACAGCGCCCGTCGAGATGCCCACCACGGCGACCAGTACGGCCGCGGCCCGTAGCCACGGACGTCTGCGCCGGGGAGGTGGGGCGGGCTCCGAGAAGTCGCCAGCCGGCGCGACGGCGGAGGGTGTGTACGGCAGTTGCTCGCCGGGCCAGGGCCGGTAGGGCGGCTCACGGTCCGGCGGTTCCCCCTGACCGGGGGCGTCGGGCGATCCCATGGAGCCATCGTGCACAGCGGGCGGATCCCGTCCACCGTCAACGCCCAATAAATCATGACTAATTATTTAGTACTCCACCATCCAAGATTGTTTTTCTATTTGCCTTTCTTCGGGTATTCCGCACCTCTACGGTGGTGCCGCTTCCGCTCGGGGGCGGAACGTTCACCGGCCGTGTCGACGGCCGGTGCGGGCCGGGAGGTGAGCTGTGTCTTTGGGGGAGTTGGCACGCTGTGCGTCGGATGCGTCGGAACTGTCCGCGCTGCTGACACGGCATCAGCCGGGCGGCGTCGGATCCGATCCGGCCGTCCGCGAGGCGCATCGCCGGGCGCTCGAAGCGCTGCGCAGGGCGGAGGAGAGCGCGCAGGCGCCGTTCAGCATCGGTCTGGTCGGGGAGATGAGCGCCGGCAAGTCCCTGCTGCTCGGCTTGCTGTTGGGGTTGCCCGAACTCCTTCCGGTGGGTGAGGAGGCGGTGACCGGGAACGTCACCCTGATCCATGCCAAGGCGGGGCCCGACCGGGCGCGCGAGTCGTTCGAGTCGGCCGTCCGCGTCGAGTACTTCAGCCAGGCGCAGGCGCTCGACTATCTGCGCCACCTCAGGGACGAGCTGGCGAACCAGGCCCAGGGCAGCCTGTCGGCACAAGTCGTCGACCAGTTACGGCAGTTGCCGATCCGGGAGCCCGACTGCGGCGAGCTGCTTCACTTCCGGGACACGTATCTGACCGGCACGCCGGCCCAGTCGCTCGCTGGAGTGCTCCAGGAACTCGGCTCGCTGGACCAGGCGTTGACACGGATGCACGAGTCCGGCTTTCCGCTGCTCGGGCACACCGCGGAACTCGACGACGAACTCGCGCGCGCCGCCGTCGTCCTGCCGGGAGCGGACGCCGAGCGCGGCTCTGATCCCCGCACCCGCCCGTGGTCCGGCGCATCCGCCCGCTCCAGCCTCGGAGCGCCGCTCTCCGCGGGACTGCTGCGCGCGACGCTCCCTCTGATCCGCAGGGTCGTCCGGGAAGTGCGGGTGGCACCGTCCGTCTGGGACCTCGGTGACTTTCCCGGCGCGGAGCTTCGCTTTCTCGACTTCCCCGGGCTCAACAGCGACTTCAGCGCCGTACGGGACCAGTACGTGTGCGGTGCGGAACTGCACTCGGTGCACACCCTGTTGATGCTGCTCAACGCCGGCGGCGGTGCCAAGGACACACCGCAGCGCATCTTCCGGATGTGGCGCGCGGCGCAGCGGGCGGACTCCATGGAGGACGCCGTCATCGCGCTGATCAGCCGGTTCCACGACCTTCGCGTCGCCGACCCGGTGCTCGAGCCCTACCTGCGCGGCACCCAGCCGCTCACCAGGGAACTGCTGCTGCGCGGCATCCCGGTCCTGCGGGACCTGCTCGCCAGCGCCGATCGGCTGGTGACCCCACAGCATCCGGCCCCGGCGGCCATGGGGTCGGCCGACCGTGTGCTGCTCACCTCGGCCATGCGGGCGCTGAGTACCGGCGGCCGGCACGAGCGGGTGAGCAAGGAGTTCCGCGACAAGTGCGATCTCGACGCCCAGATGCAGAAGGCCGACGGGCGTGCCGCGGTCTGGGGCGAGATCGGCCGGCGGCTCAGCACCGACGCCCTGAGCGGCGGCCTGGACCGGATGCTCACGGACTTCGCGGACGACGGGGGTCTCGCGCGGCTGCGCCAACGGCTGGGCGACCATGTGACCCGTCACGGTGCCGCGCTCTGCCTGGACCAGTTCGCCGAACGCCGCAAGGAGGTCGTCCAAGCGCTGCGCGAGCTGTACACGGTCCTGGAGGCGTCGGGCGGACGCAGCCGGGTGGACCACCGCTCCGAGACGGCGGTGAAGCAGCGCCTGACCACGCTGACGGCCGTGTGGACCGCCGTACGGGACCGGGCGGCCGTAGAACTCCTCGACGCCCACCGGCTGTACGCGCGGCGGACCGGAGACACTCCCGGTCCGAGCCTCTTCACGGAGCTGGAACGGGACACCGCCGAGCGGGTCTACACCTGGCCGTCCTGGAACCGGCTGCTCGACACGGTCCATGAGGAGCATGTGGACCCGCGCCGGCTCCGGGGCGACCACCGGGTGCCCGTGCGGACGGACGAGTTCTTCGCGGAGTTCCGGGACGCGTGCCGCGAGATCGAGGCGGCCGGTTCGGCACGGCTGCTGGCCGCGGTGGAGGCCTGGCTGCTAGGTCATCAGCAGCGGGTCGGGGCAGCCGCCCACGAACTGGCGACGGTGATCACAACCGATGTCTACGACCTGCTGCGCTCCTCGGCCGACGGTGAGCGGCTCGCCGCCCGGCTGCCCCGCGCCGCGTCCCTGCAGTGGCTGCGCGACGAGGCGGAGAAGGCGCTGCGCGACACGGATCCGGCGGAACCGCAGGCGGACGACGAGCAGGTGCGCCAGCGCTTCCCGCTGCGCACCGGGCACATCCTGCCCTGGCATCCGGACAACCTCGTCGGTTCCGCGGCGGACGTCTCGTCCGGGCACCAGACCACCATCGCACGCCACCGGCGAGAGCTGACGGCGATGGTGCTCCATCAGGCGCTTACGGGACTCGCCCGTCGGCAGCGGCTGGTGGCAGCCCATCTGTGGAGCCAGGCCGACGCCTTCGTCACCGACCTGCGCGCGCCGGCGCTGACCGGCGCGCTGGTCACCGCGGTCGCCGGGGGCAAGGAGAGCGAACGCGGCCTCACGGGCCTCGCCGAGCAACTGCGCCTGCTCACGGCGGACTCGGCGTACTCCTGGCAGCCGTCCGAGTGGGATTCGCAGGCCGCCAATCCCTGGGGGTCCGGCGCGCCGTTCGACGGACGGCCCTTTGGCAGAGGGCCTGTTGGCGGAGGGCCCTTCGACCGAGGGCCCCTTGACGGGGGAGCCACGCCATGACGCTGGAGACCGTGCTGCTGGGTACGGACCCGGCCGGCACCATCGAGCTGCGCCCCGACGCGCAGGGCCGGTACACGCTGCCCACGGTCCGGCTGGTGCCCACGGATCCGGGCGCCGGTCCGGTGTGGGTGGAGTACTTCACCTGCCGGGCCGAGGGGCTGCCGCCGTACGCCCGGGACTGGGCCGCGCGCCTGGCCGACGTGTGGGAGGGGGCCGATCCACGCGGCCGCCGCATCGAGGGAACGTACGACATACGGCCGGCCCCGGTCCCGCATCCGGGCTTCGTGGACGCGCACGGGACGACGGCGCTGCGGCTGGTGGTCGACGTGGAGTACTTCCACATCGACCCGCTGACCGGCCGCGAGGTACGGGGCATCCCCTTCCGGAGCGGCGCCTACGGCACCGTGTCCTTCCTCGCCCCCGCCGCGGCGCCGCCCGACCCACGGACGCCCGCGGGGCCGGCGCCGACCCTGGCCGTGGACGTCCCCGAGGCGCCGCTGTCCACCGCCGAGCCGGCCGCTCCGGCCGCCCGGTCGCGCAGCCGCGTTCGCGACAAGGACGACGAGTACCTGGGGCACGCGGCGATCGACTACGGCACCTGCAACTCCACGGTGACGTTGTACGACGGTCAGTTCAAGGTGCGCGAGCCCTTCTCGCCGGCCCGGGTGGCACGGCTGCGCGCGGGAGTCCTGAAGCATGTGTTGGGCGAGCCGTACCCGGATCTCGTCAGGGACGAGTGGGAGTCCGTGCTGGCCCTGGCCCAGGCCGGGATGAGCGACGGTGAGACAGCCCATCCCCGGTCCCCGGCCGAGCTCATCGGGGCGGAGGCCGGGACGGCACTGCTGTTCCGGCTGTGTCTGCTCCTGGAGCAGCGGATCCCGGACTGCTCCCATCTGCTGCGCGCCGAGCTCGCGACGCGTCTGCACCGGTGTTACGACGCCGCGTTCGACGTGCCGCCGCTGGAACAGATGCGGCTGTTCCCGGTGGAGCTCGGCGATGGTACGGCGGAGGTGTCCAGCCGCCTCGAAGTGCTGTCCACCGCCCCGCTCACCGTGCGCCTCGGAGAGCCCGAGCGGCTGGCCGGCTCGGCCATGACGCCGACGGGCGGCGTCGCACAGGGACCCCTGGCCGCCGTGCGCGGGCTCAAACTGGCGCTAGGCAGGGAACATGTCCTGGACCAACTCCCCGGGAATCCGCCGCCCACCTCGGACCTGCTCATCCAGTCCGCCCTGGGACATCTGGTCGACCGTGCCGACCGCTACATCTCCCGGCAGGATCCCGGCCGCCTCGGCTCGGGCCGGCTCAACGACTTGGTCGTGACCTACCCGACGGTCGCGACGCCGGACGTGCGGCGCGCCCTCAAGGCGCTGGTGTCGGAGGGGCTCGGTGTCGACCGGGTGTCGATGCACTTCGACGAGGCCGTGGCCGCCGTCATGTTCTTCGTGATGCGGGACTTCGGCGGCGATCCGAGCCTGGGCGTGGAGGCGTTCCGAGCCCGCTCCCGTCGGCTGGGGTCCGGGCGCGCCTGGACGCAGAACGTCATGGTCTCCGATCTGGGGGGCGGGACTTCGGACCTGGCGTTGCTGACGCTCACCCTGGAGGACACGACCCCCGTCGAGGTGCTGAGGCACCCCCACGCGGAACGGCTCGGCCGCCACTACACGCTGACGCCCACCGTGCAGGGGTCGAGCGGCCACACCGGCCTGGGCGGCGAGCTGCTGACCCTCTCGGTGTTCCACTGGCTCAAGTCGGAGCTGGCGGACCGGCTGATCGCCGCGCACCCGGAGCGGTTCCGTTCGGAGCTGCAGGAGGCCAAGTTCGTCTATCTCGACGAAGCCGGTCACTATGTGCCGGGGAGACTGGCCCAGGATGCCCACTCGGCGCAGTCCGCACTGCGTTCCCAGGCCCGCAGGCTTGCCGAGGCAGCCGTGCCGACCTGCTGGCGGGCGGGCCCCGCCAGCGAAGTCCAGAGGATGCTCTGGACCTTCGAGCACCTGTGGAAGCTGGCGGAACAGGCGAAGATCCATCTGGGCGGCTCCGAGTCCACGTCGGCGAGCGGTCCGTCGCCGTACCGCTTCGGCGAGCAGGAGCTGTCGGGTCTGCTGGACAGTCTCGGCTGGGGCGGTGGCCCGCGCACCGGCGTCGAGTTCGAACTGAACGCCGCCGGCTTCCGGAACCTCGTCAAGGACCATCTGGAAGCCCTCGCCGCCCTAGCCGACGGCCTGCTCAGCGAGCGGCTGCTCGAGGGCGATCCGCTCGACCGCGTGATCCTGACCGGCAAGTCCAGTGCCATGCCGCTGGTGCGCGAGGTGCTGATACGGCGTCTCGGAAAGGGCCGCGAACTGGACTGGGACCCGGCCAACATCGAGGTGGAGCGGGAGTACGCCAAGACGGCGACCTCGATCGGTGCCGCCTGGGCCGAGCAGGTGCGGCAGACCTCCTTCACCTCGGAGGGGGCCGTGGACGCCCTGAAGGACGGACGCACCATCGTCCAGATCGACGTCGACAACCTGTTCTTCTCACTCCCCTGCCGCTTTGAGCTGGGAATGCTGGAAGGCGTCGGGGACCGCACTCTGTTCGGTGCCAACACGACGCTGCACCACCGTGTCCACACCGCAGGCGAGCCCCCGGTCCTGGCGGTGCGCAGCGCGAAGGCCGGGTCCATCCAGGAAGTCATCCGTGTCGTCAGGGTGCGCCAGGGCGCGGACGACATCACGTGGGGGCAGTTCAAGTGTCCCGGACCGCGCGGACAACGGGCGAGCGACCCGGCCGGAGGGTCCCCGGCCCGGATCTGGCCGGACAGGATCAAGGCGCGGTACGAGATCACCGTGGACCTCGACGTGTACGCGTACTTCTCCCAAGGAGCCCCGCACTACACGGTCGACCCCCGGGGCCCGTCGATCGACGTGTGGAAGAGGCTGGGCAAGTCCGGGCTGCTGAAACGCGGTGAGCGGTCGGAAGCCGTGCCGATGGCGATCTACGTGAACTACACGATCGCCGGTTCCGCCCAGGCGGGCAATGGGCAGCTGGTCTTTGCCGCCGACAGCGCGTTCACGGAGGTGTTCCACGACTCCGACGCGCCGGGCACTCCTGCCCGACGGGGGCTGCTCGGAGTGGAGCCGCTGCCCGAGTCACCCGCCTCCGGAGAGTGGGAGTTCGGTGTGACGATCCAGGACAGGGACAGCGTCCGCACGATGACCCTCGGACGGCTGCCCCGGCCCGAGACGGAGGCCAAGTCCCGGGCGCTCTTCGTCGCCTCGCTGGACGAACACGGGGCGCTGCGCGTGCACTTGGGAGGCGTGCCGTTCTGGAAGGCACGGGACATGGAGCATGTGGAGGACGAACCCGGGCGCGTACTGCGGCATCTGATGACCGTCCAGGACAAGGGCAGGGCCGATCAGGACGATCCCTTCGGAGGCCTGCAGTGACCGCTCGACCGACTCAAGGGTCCGAGGGGCGGATTCCGTGGGAGGACCTGCTGCGCACCGAGGGCTCCCTGCTCGCCTCGGTGGCGGCCGCGGGGCTCGACGGGCTGCGCGGCACCTTGCGCGCGGCACTCGTCGCCGCGCCGGCGGACCGGGGTGCGGACGCGTGCACGACGCTGCTGCACGCACTGGAACGCCTGCTCGCCGAGGCCTGGCAGGGCGAACCGGCGCGGCCCGGGGTCACTCAGGCCGGATCCCCAACGGCCGGGGTCCACCAGCCTGGTTCCCCACTGACCGAGGCCCACCAAGCCGGATCCCCTCCGGCCGGGGTTCCCCAGGCCGGGTCGCTACCGGCCGGGTTCGCCCAGGCTGGAGGCCTTCCGGCCGGGGTACACCAGCCTGGTGCCCCACTGACCCAGGCCCACCAAGCACGATCGCTACCGGCCGGGTACACCCAAGCCGTATCCCCAGCGACCGGATCCCCAACGGCCGTGGGCCCAACAGCCAGTGCCCCGCAGCAGGCCGACGACCCGAACGGCTCGGCCGGCCCGCGTGTTCCACCCCGCCCGGCCGCTCCCCCGCGCACCGCGGCCCCGGCGATCCTTGGGCTGGCCGCGGAGTTGGCCGGCTCCCCGGAGGTCGACGACTTCGCGATCGGTGCGGTGCCGCCCGCGGCGGACGGGCCGGGCGGCACGGACCGGGTCCGCCGCTGGTATCACCTCACGCTGCTGAGGCTGCCCGACCGGCATGCCGGCGTCTGGCGCACCCGCGCGGCGGAGGCCGACCCGGCGCCGCCGGAGCCATGGCAACAGCCGCTGCGCGGATGGGCCGACGAGATACTGCTGCCCCCTTCCGACGACGGGCGGCGTGGTATCCGCACCGTACGGACGAAGGTGACCGAGCCGTCCGACCTCGCCGGACTCGTGCTCGCGTTGCTCGAGCACGACGAGGCTCTGTGCCTCCTCCTCGACGGTGTGTGGACGGGCGGTTCCACCCGGTTGTCGGATCCTCAGGTGTCCCAGGCCTACCGCGGTGAGCTGGCCAAGCGTCTGAAGTCGCTGGAGCGCAGCCCACAGGGCGGCACCGAACGCCTTCGGGCCTCGGTGTCCGTGGACGAGGCGCTCTGCTCGGTCACCCATCTGCCACCGGGGGCGCCGGGCAGCTGGTGGAACCGGCTGGCGGAGGAGTCGCACGCGGTCCCGCTCGATCTGTGCCGTCAGCTGCTCGCGGCGGGCCGGAACGTGGAGGCCGTACTGCCGCCCCGGTCGTACCGCCAGGCCCGCCCTCACACCCGGGCCGGAGACGACATCCGGCTCGGTGTCGGCGGACGCCCGGGCGACACACTCGCCTGTCTGCGGCTGTGGTTGCGCGTCGACGACCAGGTGTTCCCGGGCCGGGTCGTCCACCGGGGGCAGGAATGACGTCCCCCGCCGCATGGCCGGCCAAGCCCCAGTACGCATCGGCGGTGCGCGGGCCCGCCGAGGTGTTCGGCGACCCGCGGCTGACCGGCTGCGAGATCCTGTTCGGGGCCACGGGGATGCCGCTCGCGTCCACCGGACGCAACGCGATCGTCTTCGCGGCCCGGACCCCGCAGGACGAACGCGTGGCCATCCGGTGCATGTCCCGTGAACCGGTCTCCGGCGGCGAGCGGTACCGCGCGCTGACCGCGCACCGGCACGCCCAGCCCGTCGACCACGGCACCCCCCTGGTCGAGGCCGAGTGGATCGAGCACGGCATCAGGCTGTCGGGGCAGTGGTGGCCACTGGTGCTGATGCCCTGGATCGAGGGCAGGTTGCTGGACGAGGCGGTGTCGGACCTGTGCGGGGACCATGCGGCGCTGCACCATCTCATCGGCAACTGGCGCGTGGCCATGGGCCAGTTGGCGTCGTCACAGATCTGCCACGGCGATCTGCAGCACGGCAACATCATCGTCGGCGACGATCTGCGGGTGGTCCTGGTCGACCTGGACGCCGTGTGGGTGCCGTTCGCCGCGCACCTGACCCCCGGCGAGTTCGGGCACCGCAACTACCAGCACCCGCACCGGGACATCGGTCACTGGGGTCCCGGTGCCGACGCCTTCCCGGCTCTGGTCATCCTGCTGTCGTTGCGGGCCGTCGCCGCGGACCCCTCGTTGTGGGAGACCCGGCCGGACGGGGAGCATCTGCTGTTCACCCGTGACGACCTGCTCGCACCCGGACGCACGAAGATCTGGAAGGGACTCGCGCGTTCACCCGACACCGCGGTGCGGCGACTGGCCGAGCGTCTGGCCGGCCTCTGCGCCGGTCCGCCGGACGCGGTGCCGCCGCTGGAGGACGTACTGCGCGGATCGGCAGCGGGCGGCCCTCCCCACGCGGCGTACGCAGCGTCATGACGCTTGCGCGGGCGTACGGGCGGCGGCCCGGGCGGTGGCGACCGCCCGGCAGCGCACCAGGGAGACGTCGTCCTCCTTCATCGCCCGCGAGGCGCGCAACTCCCGTACTCTGACGTCGAATTCGTCCCGGCTGGCATGCTCGAGGAACGTCCAGACCGTGCTGCCGCTCTCGGCAGCCGCCTCGAGCGCCCACTGCGCCAGCGCGTCGGTCATCAGCAGCAGGACGTCGTCCGGGCCGCAGGCACCCTCGGTGATCCGCAGCACCGGGGCCAGGGACTCCAGCACCTCCGCCCGGGTCGGCACCAGGTCTGGATGGGTGTCGAACCGGTCGGGCCGGTCCAGCGGGAACAGCACGGTCGGCCGGCCTTCGCGCAGGTGGAACAGACATGAGTCCCCCACGGCGAACGCCCGGTACTCCATCAGTGGTCCGGTTCCCGCACGGGTCGAGCTCACGTCCCGGGTGTCCACTCCGACGAAGGTCGCCGCCGAACCGCGCGCCAGGGCCCCGCGGATGTAGACGGGAACCTCGGCGGTCTGAGCGGTCTGCTCCGCCCACAGCCCGCGCGACTCGTGCAGCCAGCGGTCGAGCACCTGTGCCCCGCTGGGGTCCGGACCGTCGAGTGCGGTGACGAGGAAGGTACGCGCCAGAAGCGCCGCCCAGCGTCCCGAGGCGAAGGCTCGGGACGCGCCGTCGCAGACCGCGGCCCGGTGCGCGTTCCAGGCGTGGGCGTCCTCGCACTCCGCCGCCCTTCCCTTGGGCACGACGAGCGCCTCGCAGAGCAGCACGGCGCGCCCCGGGACCGGGCCGTCCTCACTCAATGCTCGCCGATCAGAGAGGTGGTGCTGGTCCCGATGCGCAGGAAGTCCATCAGGGCCGTCGCACCACCGTTGAACACGAACCCCCGGGCACCGGGCGCGATCCGGCCCCCGTACCCCGACGCCTGGACGAGCGAGCCCGGCAGGGCGCTCGACATTTCGAAGAGCAGCTCGGCCTGGGGCACCTCCGTCGGCGCCAGGACCGGGAAGGACATGGGCGTCCCCTGTGCCTCCGACAGATGCAGATTGAACAGCAGGATGCGGCCGTCGCCGGTCTCGAGGCGGGTGAGGCGCCGCGCCGGACCGCGCGGGTCCCCGTCGGTCGCCTGGCCGTCCGTGATGTTGAGGACGATCGGCGGGAAGGAGGAGCGGTGCTCCTTCACCCAGCCGCGCAGCACCTTGTACGCCATTCCCAGCGCCTCGCACATCGGTGTCCAGCCGAGGTTGAGGGGCTGGATCCACTCCGGGACCGTCGTCTGCTCGTGCTCGACACTGCCGTCCGCGCGGCGCAGCGTTCGGGAGTGCTCGACCGGACGTCCCGTGCCCGCGTAGGCGTGGACGGGAACGAGGGCGCGGCGGCGCGAGGTGCCGGGCAGCAGGGGCCGTACGCCGTTCCCGGAGTACCCGATCACCCCGACGTCGAAGTAGTGCCGCGGCAGTTCCTGGAAGTCCTTGGTGCATTCCAGTACGACCGCGTAGAGCAGTTCGTTGATCATCGCGGCCAGCGCCGAGGCCTTCGGCGCAGGGCTGCCGGATATCGGGGCGCCCATCGAATAGGACTGGTCGAGAAGGAAGAGGAAGCAGCCCGGGTTGCGTCTGCTGATCTCTTGCTCGTACACCTTGGCTTCCCCCTGCGGTGACGGTGGTCAGCTGTGCTTCTTCGCTGTGGCGGGCTTCAGGGCTTCACTGGGGCGGGCGGCCGAAGAAGCCGCGGGTGCTGTCACCCGCACGGCCGCCCAGGCGCCCCAGCCGGGTGCTGGTGGCTCCCTGGGCCGGGTCGAGGGGAGCCCGCGCCCGCCCGACGCCGTCGATGCCCTCGGCGAGCTGGGCCTTCACCGACGCCGACTCGCCGCGCAGCGGGTAGTCGCCCTCGTGGACGATCCGGCCGTATGCGCCCTCGCGCACCCAGCGGTCGAGTTCCGCGGCCCGGACCACCAGCAGGGGGTGGTCCGAGGAGGGCATCATCCACTTGACGATGCGGTTGCGCAGACCGGTGGCGTCCTGGAACTCGGCGGCCTGTTCCAGGAAGGCGCTGGGGTTCATCTCCTCGGTCTGCCGACCGCCCGCGAGCATCATCAGCGTACGGACGGCGACCTCCAGGTCCTGTCCCACCAGCAGGCCGGCCCGGTCCCCGGACAGCTCGGACTTGCGTCCCCAGTCCTGCAGGCCCAGCTCGATCCCCTTCAGCACCAAGGGTCCCCCGGGTATGCCGTGCAGGCCTCCCGCGCCGACGGCGGCCAGGAACCAGGCCACGCTCTGGTAGAGCGCGTGGCCCGAGATCGCGTGGCCCAGCTCGTGCCCGATGACGAAACGGATCTCGTCCTCGTTCATCGAGTCGATCAGATCGGCGCCGAGCACGATGAACGGCTTGTCGAAGCCGATGGTCACGGCGTTGAAGCCGATGCTCCGGTTGACGTAGAGACTCGGTGGCTCGACGACGTCCAGGGTGTGCGCGGCCTCCGCCATCACCTGGTTGAGCCGACGGAACTGGGTGTCGCCGACCTTCACCGCGCACGCGAGGTGGTGCATCCGCATCGCGGCCTCGCCCGGGGCGCCCATCACCTTCCTGAGTACGAGGTCGAAGCCCTTCGCCTTGCGCACGGTCGACAACGCGGCCTGAGCGAAAGGGTGTTCATAGGCTTCGGAGGAGATTCCCGGGAAGCGCACCCGGCGTGGGGATGTGGTCACGGTTCCTTGCTTCCTGACACCGGCAGGAGTACGCAGATCCCGCCGCTGTGCGGTTGATCGCATTCGGAACAGGGCACCGGCAGCTGCGCAACCGCCATGGTGGTGCCCGCTGCCGTACGCCAGACAGGCATCAGCAGGAGGTTCCATTCACCGGCCGGTGCCGGCCGGTCCTCGGACGGCCGAGCCGGGACGGCGTCCAGGCTCAGCAGGGCGCGCTGCGGGGTCCGGTCCAGGCCCGTTCCGCCTCCCCGGAGCCCGCTGCTCACGCCCAGCACGCCGCGCCACAGCCGGCCGGCGAGACGGCGCCGGGGCGGCTCGACCCACAGGCTTCCGGCCGCCAGGCCATGCCGGGTGAGCAGCGCCTCCCGAGCGCCGGTTGCATCGTGGGCACTCCAGATCACGTGCAGGCCGAACTCCCTGAAGCTGTCCGGCGACCGGCCGTCTCCCCCGCCATCCGGTGCGGCGGCGCAGCCGGGCGAGAACATGACCAGCGAGGCCGCCGATGGTGACCGGGGCATCTCCGGGCACTGCGGCGCGGACGGTGCGGGCCGCGGAGTCAGACGTTGCGGAGCGCGGGTCCGCGCCGACGCCTGCCGCACCGGAGCACGACGACCACCGCCCCCGCCGCCAGGGCTGCCCACACCAGCCGGCCGTCCACCCGGGCGGCCGGTGACCGCCCTGAGGCTTTTCCCCCGATGGCCACCGGCGTGCTGCCGAACCTCTCCTCGGGAGCGTCGGCGAGCACCACGAGGTGTTCGCCGGGGGCCGGCCTCGGCAACGCGTCGGGATCGTCGAGGCTGTTGAGAACCAGGGCACGTCCGGGGACCGTCCCGGCCAGCAGGGCACCGGCGTGGTCGACGAACGCTTCCCGTGCCTCTGTCCCGCCGATCCCCGCCACCCATGAGCCGGTGGGCGCGGACGGTGCCGGGATGCCCGCGGGGGCGGGGCGCGGCGGGCTCTCGGCGGCGTCCGCATGGCTGCGTACGGCGATGTCGACGAGGTCCTCGGCGCCCGCTCCGGGAGCGGGTGGGCCTGCGAACAGCGCGGCCACGGCGGACTCGTCGAAGACCTGGTCGAGCGCCCACAGGGCGCCCTTCTCCGCGGCCGCACCGGTCTCACCGCCCCTGCGCCGGCCGTGGACATGCTCCTCGACGAGCCTGGTCACCCAGTCCGTCTGCCGCCCCGGGCCGCATTCGCCGTCGAGGGCGAGGGAGAGCCGGATGGGGGTTCCGGTGACGTCCTCACGGGAGGTGGTCATGCCGCCGAGGTACGCGCGCCAGGACACCCCGTCGGCCTCCACGAGCAGCAACGGATAGTCGAAGTCGGCGTACTCGCCGTACCGCTCCCACCAGCGGTCTTCCGGAAACCGGGGAAAGAAGGTGTAGTCGTCCTGCCGCCGCCAACCCCGTGTCAGTACATGTGCTCGCACCGTCGTTTCCTCTCACGCCCGGCGGATGGTGATCGGTGGTGACGGGTTCACAGCTCGCGAATCCGGGGCCCCATGGGGCGCAACGCCAGATCTTCGAGCAGCTGCTCGAAGTACGCTTCCTGGTGGCGTGCCCGCCCGAGCTGACGGGTGGCGAACCGCCCTCTTTCGATGATTTCCAACCGCTCGCCGCTGATCACACTGCGCCACCGCTGGCGAAAGGTGAGCGGGCGGCTCCGTTCCTCCGCGATCTCGTCTCGGCGCCGCTCCCACTCCCGGGTCTTCTCCTGCTGTCCGGCGTGCCGGACCGCGGCGAGGTTCTGGCAGACGGCGATGAGGATCTCCTCGGCCCCCTTCACCGAGATCTCACCCGGGGGCCGCACCGCGAACTCGGCGCTGAGCTGGAGCCCGTCCCCGTCCGGCACCCAGGACTCCGCGCCGGTCAGCTCGACACAGCCGAGCGTGTCGAGCGGGCAGTAAAGGATCTGGGCATGCGGAGCGTTCGCTCTGACAACGTCCAAGGCGCGGCCGTAGATCTTCTCCACCTTCTTGAACAGGTGCCCGGATTCGTCCTTCGAGCCGCCGTTGTCATGGAAATAGCTCTCGCACTTCATCGGCACCAGCAGAAGGAGAGCGCGGTTTTCCGGTTCCGCTCCGCGCACCGTGGCCCAAGATTCGGCCACTTGTTCCACCTGGGCGATTTTCAGTAGTTCCGGAACCATCCGTTCATGCTCCGGATCGGTGGCCGACATCACGACCGTGGAATCCACCGGAACCAGCAGCACCGTGCTTCGGCTGATGAACTCGCGGCACTCCTGCCACTTGTCCTCGGGGCGTGGTGAGTTCTGTTCCGGGCTCAGCCATCCACCGGGAAAATCCAGCACGTTCAGATACACCGCGATGCCGGCGATCCCGGTTTCCAGCGCCAGTTTGTAGTACGTCATCCGCTCGGTGCTGCGCAGCGCCTGTTTGCGGAACGAGCCCGCGCGGACGGCTCCGCGCAGTTCGTTGAGCCTGCGGTCGACCGCGCCGGCCGTGTGCTGGTCATGAACGCGTAGCACCGCCGTCTTACCGGCCAGGATGCGTGGCGCGTCCTCGATCAACGACACGATCAAGGAAGTCTTTCCGACCCGACTGGGGCCTACTACACCTATTCCGAACCAGAGTTGTTCCTGTGACTGCTGCTGAAATCCACCCGTTGTCATGATCCCCCCGAACAGCGTCTCCAGCCGGCGATCCCATTCATGCGGCTGGAAACGGCAGGACGTCAGCATGGCACGACGTACGGCGCACGGACATGCCCTTTCCAAAATTGCTGTCGGCATGCTTGTCAAACCCCTGCTCGGGCCCGACGGCCGGCCGTACCATCAGGCACACATTCGCTCCCCCGGGGGGGTGGCGACATCAAATCGGTTCGGGGGGAGCGCACATGGGAGAGGTGCGAGAGGCGCTCGATTTCGACATCGCGCTCCACGCTGTGGGAGACGCGCAGATGGCGCACATGAGGACCCCCATCGGCAGCTGCCGCGTGGAGCGGCCACCCCTCACGGCACAGCCGCGTGCGAACGCGCTGCTGGAGCGGGTCGCCGACCGTGTCCGACTGTCGACGGACCTGCCGGGCCCTGCGACGGCGCTGGTCCGGGAGCTCGGTACCCTGATGTTCGGCTCCGTCTTCGACGAGACGGCCCGTGCACTGCTGCTGCGCTGCCGGGCGCAGGCGCAACACGAGCGGCGCACCCTGCGCATCAGTCTCAACGCCCACTCGGGCGGCCTCGACCGGCTGCCCTGGGAGTTCCTCTACGACCCCGCCGCGGGGGAACACCTCGCAGTGGACCACGCCTTCGTACGCGAGCTCGATCTGCCGGCCACGCGGGGCCCGTTGCTGGTCGAGGCACCGCTGCGCGTCCTGGGCATGGTCGCCCGCCCCTCCGACCTGGCCGAACTCTCGGTCGAGCAGGAGCGCGCGGAGTTGCACCGGGCTCTGCGCGATCTGATGGATGCCGGAGTGGTCGAGCTCGCGTGGGTGCCGGGCCAGAGCTGGCGCGATCTGCGCGAGGCCCTGCGGCGGACACGGCCGCATGTGCTGCACTTCACCGGGCACGGCGGGTTCGACCCCGGAACGGGCAGCGCCACGCTGGCCTTCACCGACCCGGGAACCGGCGAGAGTCACGACATGTCGGCGCCCGATGTCTCTCCGCTGATGAGCAACGGCACCCTTCGGCTGGTGGTCCTCAACGCGTGCGGGACCGACTACGCGCCCACGTCTGATCCGTTCTTCAGCCCCGCGGCCTCGATCCTGCGCAAGGGCGTGCCCGCGGTGGCCGCCATGCAGTTCCCGATCAGCGACCGGGCCGCCCTCGAGTTCGGCCGGGAGTTCTACACCTGTCTTGCGCAGAACGACGCGGTCCACGTGGGGGTGCAGAAGGCCCGGCTGGCCATGCGCACCGAGCTGAAGGGGTCGCTGGAGTGGGGGACGCCGGTGCTGTATCTGGGGTCCGGGACCGATCGGATCTTCGATGTGCACACCCGGCTGCCCGCCGCTTCCGCGTCGCCGACGGTGCACCCTCGTCCGGGCCCGGGGGCCCGCCCCGGGCCCGGCCGGGGAGTGAGCCTGGAGCGGCCGCGCGTACCCCGGCTGGGTCTCGTCCAGGAGCTGGCATCCCGCTCCGCGGTGCACTCGATCAGTTTCAGCCCCGGTGGTGAAGTCCTCGCCGTCGGAGCGGAGAGCGGCACCGTACAGATCGTGGACGTCGAGAAGGGCCGTACTGTGCACACCTTGTCCCTCGGCCTGCTCAACCACGGCCCGCGCACGGTCCGGTTCAGCCCTGACGGCACCCTGTTCGTCGCGGCCACCAAACACCGCATGCTCATTTGGCGGACCGCGAACGGGAAGGGGATCGCGGTGGACTTCGGGCGGGAGACGGTCACCGGCCGGCGCCGGCTGTGCTTCAGCCCCGACAGTGCACGCATCGCCACGGCCGGCTGGGCGGGGGCAGCCATCTGGCGGGCCGAGGACGGGCGGATCCTGCACCGTCTGCCGGTTCACCACACGGTGACGGACCTCGGCTTCAGTCCGGACGGCACACACCTGGTGACGGCCGACACCGAGGGCCGCCTGCTGCTGTGGGACACCCAGGGCAGGTACATCCCCGACCGCACCTTCACCCACACCGAGGCGCCGCGGGCCGTGGCGTTCAGCCGCCCCGAGGGGAAGCGCCTGATCACTGCGGGAGCCGACGGATTCGCCTGTCTGTGGGAACTGCCGCACGGCACACGGGTCCGCCGCATCCCCCATCGCGGCGCACTCAACACCATCGCCGTCAGTCCGGACGGCCGGTGCCTGGCCACCGGAGGCGACGACGGGAGGGTCTGCCTGTGGTCGCTGGAGAGCGAAAGGGTCCACGGGCGCCCTCGGGTCACACACCACCGCGCCTCGGTCACCGAGGTCGCCTTCAGCGACGACGGGCGCCTGCTGGCCGCTGCGGAAGCCGACGGACGCGTACAGATCTGGCGCCTTGAAAAGGAGCAGCACGATGACTGAACCGAACCCAGCCGCATCGGCCGCCGCCCACGTCTACTTCGCCCCCGGGACGACCGCGGAGCAGCAGGCGGCGCTGTACGAAGGACTGGCCGGACTGGGCGTACGGGGGGCGGCGGGTGCAGTCGTCGACAACCACCGCAGCGGCACGCTGACCTGGATGGTGCTCGTGGTGTTGCCGCTCAGCGGATTCCTTCAGGAAGCCGGCAAGAATCTCGCCCAGGACGCCTACCGTGCGGTCAAGGGCGTCATCGGCGGAGCCCTGGGCCGCAGCCCGGACACATCGACGCCACCGGACCCGGACCCGGCGGCCCCGGAGCGGGCGGCCGAAGACCCCGTACTGATACTCGAGGACACAGAATCGACCGTACGGCTCGCCTTCACACCGGATCTGCCGGACGACGCGTTCCGGCAGATCTTCGACCTGGATCTCTCGTCCTTCGAGGGCGGAACACTGCGTTTCGTCGCGGAACGCAATCGCTGGGAGTAACGCCACAGGCGAGAGGGCATCATCAACTCCCGTCCCCCCACTTCACCTTGAGGGATCCCCCACATGCTCCGTGGCATCGACGTAAGCGCGTACCAGTCCTCGTCCTACGACACCGACGGCCTCTCCTTCGTCTTCATCAAGGCCACGGAGGGCCGCTCCTACGTCAACCCCAAACTGACCGCCCAGACCAAACGAGCCCGCGACGCCGGCCTCGTCGTCGGCTTCTACCACTTCCTCTGGCCCGGCAACCTCTCGGCCCAGGCGGAGTACTTCGTCAAGCACGCCCCGGAGAAGGCGGGCGACATCCTCGCCGTGGACTGGGAGACGACGAGTGACGGGACGCATGCGAGCAACGCCCAGAAGGATCTCTTCATCCGGAAGGTGAAGGAGAAGCGCCCCAACAATCCGGTCGTTTTGTACTGTAATCGCAACTTTTGGCTCAACGTCGACACCACTTCCTACGCAGGCGACGGCCTGTGGATCGCCGACTACGTGACGGCGGGCAAGCCTCGCATCAAGGCGAAGTGGCGCTTCCACCAGTACACCGACAACCCGCTGGACAGGAACGTGGCGGACTTCGCGAGCAAGGCCGCGCTGCGGGAGTGGGCCGAGAACGCCTGACCGGTCGTGAGGGAGAGTGCGGCGCCGCGCGGCGGCCGGCATCCGCGGTGAACCGGGCAGCCGGTGAGGGAGATTTGTCGAAAGGGCGCCCTTCCCGGCGGGGAGGGCGCCCCTTCGCGGGGCGTCACTTGCTCAGGAAGGCCCAGAACTCGTCGAACGACAGGAGCTTGTCGCCGTTCAGGTCGCGGCTGTTGATGATCGCCTCGGCGACCGCCTCGGTGACGTTCCAGTCGCCGCCCTGGGCCAGGGCGGTCTTGAACTCGGCGGCGGTGATGGTGCCGTCACCGTCCGCATCGATGCGCTCGAACTGCTTGCGTGCTTCCTCGATGTCGATGTTCGCCACCGGTCCGCCCCTCTTCTTACGTCTGTCGTGTTGTGCCGGCTTGTGCCGCAGGTCAGATTAACCGCCCGCCCGCACCTCCAGCGCGGCGACCACCCAGGCGAACTCCGCGCGGTGCGCCGAGGCGGGCCCGTGTCCCTTCACGACGGCCAGCAGCTCGCGGTACCGGGAGCCCTTGTCGTTCGCAGTGGACCTCAGGCGTTCGAGTACGGCGGCCGGGTCGGCGTCGCCGAGCAGGTCCCGCAGGATCCGTGTTGAACTCGGCCACCGTGCGCATGTGCGCCCGGAACTCCGCGTCCTGGAGCAGCTCGGCCAGCTCCACCCAGGCGTCCACCTGCTCGGGCGTCGGCTCGTCCGGCAGGTCGACGGCCATGTTCCGCATCCGCTCACGGATCACGGGATCCGCGGTGTCCAGTCCGTGGAACATCTCGTCCACGAACTCCTCGAGGATCCGCCGCCGCTCGGCGGCAGACAGTCGCGCCAGCTCGGGGGGTCTGGGGGGTATCCCCCAGATGGCACAGCATCAGGGTCATCTCCTCCGCGGTCGAGCCGCGTCGCGCCACGGTCGACAGCACCGCACGGGTCACCTTCAGGGACCGGATCTGCGCGTCCAGCGCGGCGACGTGCATGGCCGCGACCGACGCCACGTCCTTCTCGCCACTGAGCACCTTCCGTACGTCGTCCAGGCACAAGCCGAGTTCGCGCAGGGTGCGGATCAGCTCAAGGCGGGCGACGGACTCGGCGTCGTAGAGCCGGTAGCCGCCGGAGGAGCGCGTCACCGGGTGCAGGACGCCCTCGTCGGACCAGTAGCGGATGGTGCGGACGGTCAGTCCGGTGGCCCGGGCCAGCTCTCCGATGGTGAAAAGTCCGGTGCCGTCTTCGATCATGTCTGCGAGTGTGGGCCTTCCAGTGGGTGGAGACTCAAGAGCGGAGGGTGGCCGCCGTGGCGGAGACCTTGCGGGACATTCTCGACGCGGCGGCGCGCGGTGTCTTCCCGCCCGCGGACGGCGGTACGACCGTCGTGCCCCAGCCCTCGCCCCGGCACGCCGGTGTCCTCTCCTTCACCGCGCACTCCTTCGTCGTCACCGACGAGGATCCCGACTGGATCTACGACACCCTGCGCGATGTGGACTGCGACGCGCTGGCCGCCACCCTGAACCCGCGGTTCCTGGCGGCCTTCATGGAGCGGACGGGGCGCTGGTCGGAGACCGTCGACGCGGTTCTGGTCGGCTCCCCGCTGCCGGGTGAGCCGCCGCTCGCGCTGACGGAGATCAAGGATGCCGGCCATCCCCGGATCGGCTACGCCCACGGACGGCGCGACGACGTGCGCGCGTGGACGGCGGAGGGGGGTGTGGTGGTCATGGGGCGCGGGGTCGCCGGGCGGCTGGAGGTGTCGGTCGAGGTGGACGAGACGGTACGGCAACGGGGGCTGGGGCGGCTGCTGGTGACCGCCGCCCGGCATCTCGTCACGGAGCCGCTGTGGGCGCAGATCGCGCCGGGGAACGCCCGCAGCGTGCGGGCGTTCCAGGCGGCCGGCTACCGGCAGGTGGGCGCGGAGCTGCTGCTGCACGCCCGGTAGGCATCGGTGCGGGGCGCTCAGTGCGGGGCGCTCAGTGCCAGGCCTCGAAGTGCGGGTTGCTCTGGCAGCCGCTCATGATCTCGACCTTGGTCGTCTTGTTCACCGGGCAGACGCCGATGATGTACTTCCGGTCGATGCCGCCGGGGAAGGCGACCTCGACCTGGTCGGCCCATTTGTGCGTGTCGCCGATGGTCTTGTTGACGTCGATGCCGCCGGGGGCGTCGATGTAGTAGTTCCAGCCCGACTTCCACCACTTCTTGTACAGGTCGTGGTCGTACGTCGTGGACACGTACGGGGAGGGCTGGTTGACCAGGACGTACTGCTCCAGGTCGTATTGGCCGGTCACGACGTCCTTGGGCTTGAAGCCCTCCTGGAAGACGATCTCCGGGCCGCGGCCGTCGGCCCGGTAGAGCGTGCCGCAGGTGGTGCGCCACGCCGGGTCGGGGGTGATGCGGTCGACGTCGACGCGGCGGTCGGCGGCGGCCTTGACCTTGTCGTCGTACTGGACGGGACAGGCCGCCGGGGCGGGGGCGGCCTTGGCCACGGGCGCGACAGCCGGGGCGGGGAGTCCGGCGATCGCGGCGGGGAGGTCGGCGACCGAGGCGCGGGAGGACTCGGGGGCCGTGGCGGCCGTCGTCGCGAGGACGGCCGAGAGGGACAGGACGGCGGCAGCGGCCCGCCGCCGCAGGCGAGTTGTGATCATGGGCGTACCATCCCGGGCCCACGGCGGTGGGGCGTGGAGCGTCACCCGTACGGCGGCGTGTCCGCTGACCGCCGGTCAACCACCTGTCGGCCAGGGCCTGTCCGGCGGATCAGGCCCTAGCGGAAGATGCCGGTGTGGCCGAGGGAGTAGCGGCCGGGCTGGGGATAGACGGCGAGGCCGTGCGGGCCGCTGCCGACCGGGATGCGGGCGAGCTGTTTTCCGGTGCGGGTGTCGATGGCGTACACCTCGGAGTCGTAACGGCCCGACAGCCACAGCACTTTGCCGTCGGCGGAGACGCCGCCCATGTCGGGGCTGCCGCCGTCGGGGAGGTGCCACTTCTTGGTGAGCTTGTTCTTCGTGAAGTCGAAGACGGAGACACTGCCTTCGCCGCGGTTGGAGACGTACATCTCGCGTGAGTCGCGGCTGACGTAGAGGCCGTGGCAGCCCTTGCCGGTGTGCAGGAGGGTGGGCTCGGTGAACTTGTCGCCGTCCAGCACCCACATGCCGTCGGCCATCATGTCGGCGATGTAGAACCTCTTGCCGTCCGGCGAGATCTTCACGTCCTGGGGCATCGCGCCGTCGAAGGGAAGCCTCTGCTGGCCGACGACCTTCATCTTCTCGGTGTCGACCTTGAGCAGTTCGCCGCTGAACTCGCAGGAGACGATGAAGTACCGGCCGTCGGCGGAGAAGTCGGCGTGGTTGACGCCGTAGCAGGTGACCGGCTCGGTCTTGATCCGCTTCATGGTGTGGGGGTCGCGGAAGACGAGTTCGCGGTCGAGGGAGGCCATGACGACGGCGTACTTGCCGTTGGGGGTGAAGTAGAGGTTGTACGGGTCGTGGACCTTGAGCTCCTTGCCCGCCTTGCCGGTCTTCGGGTCGATGGGGGTGAGGGTGTGGCCCCGGTTGTTGTTGACCCAGAGGGTCTTCATGTCCCACGAGGGCACGACGTGCTGGGGCTGGCGGCCGACGGGGATGGTCTCGATGATCTCGTACGTCTTCGGGTCGATGACGGAGACGGTGTCCGACTCGCTGTTCGGGACGTACACGCGCGACGGGAAGTCCTTGACGACCGGGGAGAGCTTGTTGGGGCGGTCGGCGGCGTAGACGTCCTTGGGGTCGAGGACGGGTGGCATGCCTGGGAGGCCGTCCACGGGTTTCTTCTTCGGTGGGGCGGGGACGGCGGCGGCCTGGGTGCCGGGGGACTCGGTGGCGGCGCGGTTTCTGTCCTTGACCGACTCGGTGCCGCAGGCGGCGAGCGCGAGGAGGCCGAGGCCGGCGAGGAGGGTGCGGTGGATGACGTTCATCGGCGGTTCTTCCGTGCGGCGGGGTGGGGGCGAGCTAGGGCACGGACTATTTAATGAGGAATGTGTCGAAAAACGCATGATTCACCCGATAGGCGGCCCACCACGGGTCGCACCCACCAGCTGTCATAGCCCCCGCCGCCATCCCAGGGGCTCCGCCCTCCCCTCAGGGCGGCGGCGTTTCGGCCTCCCCGCCCCGGCGGCTAGCGGTCCGCCACCCGCATCTCGAACCACGTCGTCTTGCCGCGCGGCAGCAGGTCCACGCCCCAGCGGTCGGAGAGTTTGTCCACCAGGAACAGACCCCGCCCGCTGACGTCCATCTCCTGGACCGGCATCAGGCACGGCAGCCCGCGTGAGGGGTCGCGGACCTCGATGCGGATCCAGCCCCGGCGGCGGCGCATGCGGAGGCCGAAGACGCGGGCGCCGGTGTGGCGGACGGCGTTGCCGACCAACTCGGAGACGAGCAAGACCGCGTCCTCCGTCATCTTCGGAGTCAGGCCCCACTGGCGCAGGACCACCACCTGCGCGAGCCGGCGCGCCGTTGCCGCGGACTCGGGGCGGGACGGGAGCGGAACCTCCGCCTCCGTGGGATTGCCGAACAGTTCAAGCGCCTTCGAGGCAGCTTCGTCCTCGACCCCCGGCGACCAACGCGCCGTAGTCGCACGGCCGTGTCCCCGCGGCTGTTCGATACCCTCCAGCCCCGCCATGCCCCCATCATGGCCGCCCAGGGCCCCCTCCGGGGCCGTTCCCGCGGAATACACCCCCCGGAATAGCTCATTCCGTGCGGCTCCAGCGGCATATGACAGTGGCAGTTCGGGGTCACCCGCAGCCCGCCCGACCTGTGACGACGGCTTCGCTGGAGGCAATCGACGGGCTCCCTCGACAAGCCAGGCTTAAGGTTGCCTTAAGGCTGCCATAAACCGCCCCATCGAGGGAACCGGATCAGACATCCCGTCAATTGCAAGTGATACGGCCGAGTTTCGGACCAGGGTTCCTGCCGTCGACCGGGGTTCCATGTCCTCGGCGGAACCCCGGAGTTGCCCACCGCGCAGGAGTCCCCGAGTTCCCCCGCTTCAGAGGAACTTGGCCTTGCCCGGCCCCTCCTCCACGAAGCTCCGCATCCCCCGCTCCCGGTCCTCCGTGGCGAACAGGCCCGCGAACCAGTTCCGTTCCACGGTCAGGCCGGTCTCGATGTCCGTCTCCAGGCCCGCGTCGATCGACTCCTTCGCCGCGCGCAGCGCGATGGCCGGTCCCTGCGCCAGCTTCGCCGCCCAGGCGTGCGCCTCGGCGTAGACCTGCTCGGCCGCGACGACGCGGTCCACCAGGCCCAACTCCCGCGCCTCGTCCGCCTTCACCATCCGACCCGTGAAGATCAGGTCCTTCGCCTTCGACGGGCCGACCAGCCGGGCCAGCCGCTGGGTGCCGCCCGCACCCGGGATCAGTCCGAGCAGGATCTCCGGCTGGCCCAGCTTGGCGTTGTCCGCGGCGATCCGGTAGTCCGCGCACAGCGCCAACTCGCAGCCGCCGCCGAGCGCGTAGCCGGTGACAGCCGCCACCACCGGCTTCGGGATCCGGGCCACCGCCGTGAACGACTCCTGCAGGGCCCGTGCGCGCAGGACCATCGCCGTGTGGTCCATGGCCTGCATCTCCTTGATGTCCGCGCCGGCCGCGAACACCTTCTCCCCGCCGTAGATCACCACGGCCCGTACGTCGTCGCGCCGTCCGGCCTCCTCGGCGAGCTCCTTGAGCCTGTCCTGGGTGGCGACGTCCAGCGCGTTCATCGGCGGACGGTCGAGGCGGAGGGTACCGACACCTTCGGCGACTTCGAGATTCACGGTCATGCGAGCAGGTTAACCGCCGCTAACGACCTCGGCCCCGGTGCCGTACCTCACATCGAGGCAGGCTCCGGGGCCGTACGTCATCGAAGGCTCAGGCCTTCCACTTCTCCCACGACATGTTCCAGCCGTTCAGCCCGTTGTCGGGGGCCACCGTCGCGTCGCTGGAGTTCTTCACGACCACCACGTCACCGATCATCGAGTGGTTGTAGAACCACGCGGCCGGCGTACCGCCGTCCCACGCGCCCTTGACGTCGCGCAGGCCGACGCAGCCATGGCTGGCGTTGTAGTTGCCGAAGGCGTCGCCGCCCCAGTAGTTGCCGTGGATGAAGGTGCCGGAGTTGGTCAGGCGCATGGCGTGCGGGACGTCCTTGATGTCGTACTCGCCCTCGTAGCCGACCGTGTCGCCGTTCATCCGGGTCTCGACGAACTTCTCGGTGATGACCATCTGGCCGTTCCAGGTCGCGTACCCGGGCTTGCCGGTGGTGACGGGGATGGTCTTGACGACCTTGCCGTCCTGCATGACCTTCATCTTCTTGGTCTTCACGTCGACGACCGAGACCTGGTCGCGGCCGATGGTGAAGGAGACGGTCTTGGACTGCTCGCCGTAGACGCCGGGGCGGCCCTCGACGCCGTCGAGGTTGAGGTCGACGGTGACCTTGGTGCCTTCCTTCCAGTACTTCTCGGGCCGGAAGTCGAGGCGGTCGTTGCCGAACCAGTGGCCCGCGACCTCGACGGCCGGCTCGGTCTTGATGGTGACCGCCTTCTCGACGTCCTCGGGGTTGGTGATGCCCCGGGTGAAGCGGAGCGAGAACGGCATTCCGACGCCGACCTCGGAACCGTCCTCGGGCGTGAAGTGACCGATGAAGGTGTTCTTCGGGGTCAGGGTGGTGAAGTCGGCCTCCTTGGTCGCCGCCAGGCCCTCGGAGTCCTTGGCGACCGCGTGCACGGTGTACTTCGTGGCGGCCGCGAGGTGCGTGGACGGCGTCCAGGTGCCGCCGTCGCCGGATATCTTCCCGGCTATCGCCTTGCCCTTGGCGTCCTTGACCTCGACGTCCGTCAGCTTGCCCTTGGCCGCGGTGACCTTGAGCGCACCGCTGGTCTCGACGGACTTCGCCCCGTCGCCCGGCGCTATGGTCACGACGGCCTGCGACTTCCTGGTCTCCGCCGTGGCGGAGTCCTCGCCCTTGCCGTTGCCGGCCCCGGCGTTCGACCCGCCGCCTCCGCCGCACGCGGTCACGGCGAGCAGCAGCACACCCGCCAGCGCCGACAGCCCCACGCGTCCACGCCTGGCGCGCGCATCAACCGACGCCCCCGATATCGGCCGCACGTTCAAGTCTTTCTCCCCTCCCCGGGCCCAACGGCCCTCGCCGGGCCCCGAGGCCCTGTCGGGCCTGGTCGGCCCACTCCCCCGCGCGCCCGCCGCGCGCATCGGCGCATATTAACCACAAGGTCATTGGCGTTGGCGCCGCGCGATTGTCACCGTTCAGTTCCAACATCGACAGATAGCCGGTTGGTCGAGCAACTCACCCCCCTGTCCTGTTACTTCACCGCACTCCCCGTCTTCCACTCCTTCCAGCCCATATTCCATCCTCCGAGGCCATTGTCGGGAGCGACCTTTTTGTCTTTGCTGTGGACGACCTCGACGACGTCCCCGACCAGGCTGCGGTCGAAGAACCAGCCCGCGGGCGTCTCGGAGCTGCCGCCCTTGACGTCCCGGAGCCCCACGCACCCGTGGCTGACGTTGGTGCGTCCGAAGATGTCGGCGTCCGCCCAGTAGTTGCCGTGCAGGAAGGTGCCGGAGTCGGTGAGGCGCATGGCGTGCGGGACGTCCGGGATGTCGTACTCGCCCTTGCCGTTGGCCTTCTTGAAGCCGACGGTGGCACCGTTCATCCGGGTGAGTTCGAGCATCTCGGTGACGACCATCTTGCCGTTGTAGGTGGTGTTCTTCGGGGCGCCCGCGGTGACCGGCACGGTCGCGAGGAGCTCGCCGTCGCGCCGGACCTCCATGGTGTGCTTGGCCGCGTCGACGACGGAGACCTGGTGGCGGCCGACGGTGAACGAGAACGTCTTGTGCTGCAGGCCGTACACCCCGGGCGACCCCTCGACGTCGCGCAGGCGCAGGGCGACGGTGACCCGGGTGCCGGGCTTCCAGGGGTGCTGGGGGCGGAAGTCCAGGCGGGAGGTGCCGAACCAGTGCGGGCGGATGTCCACGGCCGGCTCGGCGGTGACCTGGACGGCGCGTTCGACGGCGGCGCGGTCCTGGATCTCCCGGTTGAACTCCAGGGAGACGATCATTCCGGTGCCGACGGTGGAGCGGTGCTCCGGGGTGACGTATCCGATGAACCGCTCGTCGGGGACGTACGTGGTGAAGGTCGTGTGCCGTGCGCTGCGGCGTCCGTGGCCGTCGAGGGCCACCGCGTCGACCGTGTACCTGGCGGCCAGTGCGAGCCCGGGGTCGTCGGGCTCCCAGCGCAGGCCGTCCTCGGAGATGCGCCCGGACACCTCGGTGTCCTGCGCGTCCTGGGACTTGACGACCTTCACCGACTCGAGGCGCCCGCTGAGCACGCGGACGAGCAGCCGGTCGTCGGGGCGCGCGCCCTTGCTGCCGTCGTCGGGCAGCACCCGGATGACGTCCTCGGGAGCCGGCGGTTTGCCCAGCATCTCGTCGCCGTCGGCGCCCCCCGAGGTGCAGCCGGCCGCCCCGGCCAGCAGTCCTGCCCATGTCAGTACGGCGGCCAACACGGCCCCCGCGCGCCGCGCGCGCCCTTGTACGTGCCTCACGAAGACCCCAACGACCGGGGTGGGTCTGGGGAAACGTGAGTGCGAGCCATGGGGTGGGCAGAACATCAAGGAGGACGACGCGACGGGGAGCCGCGGACCGGGACACCGTGGGCTCTGCTTCCCCATGCGTGTGGTCCATGAGCCGTGGGAGGCCGTCAGGTGTCGAGCGCAGCCGAGCAGGAGGCGGTGGCCGCCGCGGTCGCCGCTGAGGAGGGGCGCCCGGCCGCCGTCGTGAACGGCGCGCGGCACAAGGCTCCCCCGGTGCCCGTGTGGCCGGGCACGCCCGTGCCGCTCGGCGCCCGCTTCCGGGTCGGCCCGGACGGGGTGGCGGGCACCAACTTCGCGCTGTGGGCGGGCGGGGCGGAGTCGGTCGAGCTGTGCCTGTTCGACGACCAGGGCAAGGAGACGCGGGCCAAGCTGACCGAACTGACGCACGAGATCTGGCACGGGTTCGTGCCGGGTGTCATGCCGGGTCAGCGCTACGGCTACCGGGTGCACGGCCGCTGGGATCCGTGGACCGGCGGCCGCTGGAATCCGGCGAAGCTGCTGCTCGACCCGTACGCGCGCGCGGTGGACGGCGACTTCAGCCTGCCGCCGGAGGTGTACGGGCACGTCCGCGACTGGCCCCAGCAGCATGTCGCGGACACCGTGCGCGACGACCGGGACTCGGCGCCGTACGTCCCGAAGGGCGTGGTCGTCCACGACGACGCCCCCGAGGACGAGTGGATGGATGACCGCCGGCCGAAGACGCCGTGGGCGGACTCGGTGATCTACGAGGTGCACGTACGGGGGTTCACGAAGCTGCACCCGGGGATTCCGGAGGAGCTGCGGGGGACGTACGCCGGCCTCGCGCACCCGGCGGCGATCGAGCACCTGGTCAAGCTGGGCGTGACGGCCGTCGAGCTGCTCCCGGTCCACCAGTTCGCGCACGAGGACCATCTGCTCCGCAAGGGCCTGCGCAACTACTGGGGCTACAACTCCATCGGCTACTTCGCTCCGCACGCCGCCTACGCCGCCTCCGGTACGACCGGTCAGCAGGTCGGCGAGTTCAAGCGGATGGTGCACGCGCTGCACGCGGCGGGGATCGAGGTCATCCTCGACGTCGTCTACAACCACACGGCGGAGGCGGGCGAGCTGGGCCCCACGCTGTCGCTGAAGGGGATCGACAACCGGGGGTACTACCGGTTGCAGAGCGATGCGCGGCGGTACGCCGACTACACCGGCTGCGGCAATACCCTGCACGTCGTCCAGCCGCACGTCCTGCGGCTCATCACCGACTCGCTGCGGTACTGGGTGACGGAGATGGGGGTGGACGGCTTCCGCTTCGACCTTGCGGCAGCGCTGGCTCGCTCCATGCACGACGTCGACATGCTCTCGCCGTTCCTCGCCGTCATCGCGCAGGATCCGGTGCTGCGGCGGGTGAAGCTGATCGCCGAGCCGTGGGACGTCGGCTCGGGCGGCTACCAGGTGGGCGCCTTCCCGCCGCTGTGGACGGAGTGGAACGACTGCTACCGCAATGCCGTACGGGACTTCTGGCGGGGTGCGCTGCCCGACGTACGGGATCTGGGGTACCGCCTGTCGGGGTCCAGCGACCTGTACGCGTGGGGCGGGCGGCGGCCGTACGCCTCGGTCAACTTCGTGACGGCGCATGACGGTTTCACGCTCCGGGACATGGTGTCCTACGAGCGCAAGCACAACGAGGCGAACGGCGAGGGCAACCGGGACGGTTCCGACGACAACCGGTCCTGGAACTGCGGCGCCGAGGGCGAGACGGACGACGAGCGCGTACGGGCGCTGCGGCGCCGTCAGCTCAGGAACCTGCTGACGACGCTGCTGCTGTCGACGGGCGTGCCGATGCTGGTCGCGGGCGATGAGCTGGGTCGGACGCAGCGGGGCAACAACAACGCGTACTGCCAGGACAACGAGATCAGCTGGCTCGACTGGCGGCTGCTTCAGGAGCCGGGCTGGAAGGCGCTGTTCGACCTGACGTCCCGGCTGATCGAGCTGCGCCACCGGCACCCGGTGCTGCGCCGCCGGGCCTTCTTCTCCGGTCGGGCACACTCGGCCGACGGGCTCCGGGACCTGGCCTGGTTCACCGCGCGGGGGACGGAGATGACGGAACGGGACTGGTACGCGCCCGCCGCCACGCTGGGCATGTATCTGTCCGGGCGGGACATCCCGGGCCGGGACGAGCGCGGGGCGCCGATAGTCGACGACAGCTTCCTGGCCGTGCTGCACGCCGGGGACCGGCCGGTGAGCTTCGTGCTGCCGGGGCCGCCGTGGGCGGAGCGGTACGAGCTGGTCGTCGACACGTCGCGGGAGGAGCAGGGGGAGGCGCCGGGGGTGGAGCACCGGGCGGGGGCGGCGATCACGGTGCCGGGGCGCGCGGTGCTGTTGCTGAAGGTCGGCTGAGTCGGCCGCGGGGTTCGTTGAGGTGGCGTTTCAAGCCCATGAACTCCGCGCCGGATTCCTGGCCATGGGATCGCGGTGCTGATCGACTGAGGCGCATGCCCGAGATATCCCGTCGTGCCTTCGGTGGCCTCGTCGGCGGCGGCGCCGTGACCGCCGTCGCCGGTACGGCCACCGCCGCCGAAGCCGCCACAGCCGTAGTAACCGCAGAAGCCGCGCCCGCCGAGCGCCCCTTCCGGGCCCGCCCCGCCGCGTCCGCAAAGCGCCCCAACGTCCTCGTCGTCCTGGGCGACGACCTCGGCTGGGCGGACCTGTCCTCGTACGGCGCCCCCCACATCAGGACCCCGAACCTGGACCGGCTGGCCCGGCAGGGGGTGCGGTTCACGAACGCGTACTCCGGCTCGGCGACCTGCTCACCGACCCGGTTCAGCCTGTACACCGGCCGGTACCCGGGGCGTACGCCCGGCGGCCTCGCCGAGCCCATCGCCGACAAGGCGCAGGGGCTGGACCCGAATCACCCCACCCTGGCCTCCCTGCTGAGGAGGGCGGGCTACGCCACGGCACTCATCGGCAAGTGGCACTGCGGCTGGCTCCCCGACCACAGCCCCACCAAGTCCGGCTGGGACGAGTTCTTCGGCAACTTCGGTGGCGTCCTGGAGTACTTCTCCAAGCTCGGCCAGCTCGGCGCGTACGACCTCCACGAGGGCGACGCCGAGTACAAGGACCTGCGGTACTACACGACCGTGCTGACCGAGCGGGCGGTCGAGTACGTCAGCCGTGACCACACCGCGCCCTGGCTGCTGAACCTCAACTTCACCACCCCGCACTGGCCCTGGCTCGCGGAGGGCGACGAGGAGACCGGCGCGGAGATCGCGGCGAAGATCCGGGCGGCCAAGAGCCAGGTGGAGGTCAGCGCGGCGCTGAACCACTACGACGGCGGCTCGGTCGCCAAGTACGCGGAGATGGTGGAGAGCCTCGACGCGGCCGTCGGCGAGGTGCTCGACGCCCTGCGCCACTCGGGTCAGGAGGACGACACCCTCGTGCTGTTCGCCAGCGACAACGGCGGTGAGCGCTACTCCTACAACTGGCCGCTCAGCGGCGAGAAGTTCGTCCTCCGGGAGGGCGGAATCCGGGTGCCGACGATCGTGCGCTGGCCCGCCCGCGTCGACGGCCGTCAGGTCAGCCACGAGCCGAACTTCTCCCCTGACTGGACGGCGACCCTGCTGGAGATCGCCGGCGCCCGCCCCGACCCGGCGTATCCGCTGGACGGCACCAGCCTCGCCGGCTACCTGCTGCGCGGCGAGGAACTGCCGGAGCGGGACCTGTTCTGGCGGGTACGGGCCAACCGGGCCCTCAGGCGCGGCGACTGGAAGTACTACCGGGACGCGGGCGGCAGGGACCACCTCTACAACCTGGCCGCCGACCAGCGC
This sequence comes from Streptomyces bicolor, assembly GCF_000719285.1. Classification (GTDB taxonomy): domain Bacteria; phylum Actinomycetota; class Actinomycetes; order Streptomycetales; family Streptomycetaceae; genus Streptomyces; species Streptomyces bicolor. Next base: position 33,926 of record NZ_JOFS01000045.1, read on the forward strand.
GAACAGGCCGACCGCGCCGCGGACGAACCGGGGTTGCTGGCTGACCTCAGGGACGCGTGGGAGAGGGTCGACAGCACCCTGCTGCCCTATCCGGGTTAGGCGCCGTCCAACCCCTCGAACATGCAGGTCGTAGGACCAGCGGCCGATTGCGGACCGGCCAAAACTCGGTGGGCAGTGTCAGTGGCGATCCGTAGGCTCGCTGCTGATGGTGACGACACGTGCAACCGCCGAGGACAGGGCCGAGCGATCCGCCGTACGTACGCTGCTGCGTCTGTGGCCGTATGTGCGGCCCGTGCGTTTGCGGTTGTTCACCGCCGCGTTCGTGGCGATCGTCGCGTCCTGTCTGACGCTGGTCATTCCGCTCGTTCTGAAGTGGATGGTGGACGGCCCCGTAGCCGACCGGGATCCGGCCGGGGTGTGGCTCGGGGCGCTGTACCTTCTGCTGCTCGGGGTCGCCGAGGCGTTGCTGTTCGGGCTCCGGCGGTGGCTGGTGGCGCGGCCGCTGGCGGGGGTCGAGGCGGCGATGCGGGCGGATCTGTACCGGCATCTGCAGCGGCTGCCGGTGGCGTTCCACGACCGGTGGGCGTCGGGGCAACTGCTGTCGCGGGGCACGACCGATCTCATGCTGCTGCGTATGTTCCTGGCGTTTCCGCTGACGTTTCTGCTGGTCAACGGCGTGACGATTTTCGTCGGCGTGATCATCATGCTGCTCCAGGACTGGACGCTGGGGCTGGTGATCCTGGTGCCGGCGGTGCCCGTGATCGTCACCTGCGTGACCTTCGAGAAGCGGTACGCCGCGGTGGCGCGCCGCGCGCAGGACCAGGTGGGCGATCTGACGACGGTCGTCGAGGAGAGCGTGCTCGGGATCCGGATCATCAAGGGGTTCGGGCGGCATCGCAGCCAGGCCCGGGCTTTTCGGGAGCTGTCGCGGACGCTGCGCGGCACGGAGCTGCGCAAGGCCCGGCTGCTGGCGACGATCTGGGGTGTCATCGTGACGCTGCCGGAGGTGGCCATCGGGGCGGCGCTGGTGCTGGGTGCGGTGCAGGTGGCGGACGGGGCGTTGTCGGCGGGGACGCTGGTGGCGTTCCTGTCGACGGCACTGGCGCTGCGGTGGCCGGTGGACTCGATCGGGTTTCTGCTGGCGATGAGCCAGGAGGCGGCTACGGCGACTGAGCGGTACTTCGAGGTGATGGACGCATCACCGGAGCGGGACGCGCCCCGTAGGGGCGCGGGACTGTATCAATATGCGGCTCCGCCGCGGGGCGCGAGCAGCCCCCACCGGCCCGCAGCCGGCAACGACGGCCTCCGTTTCCACAACGTCCGGTTCCGCTACCCCGACGCCCCCGCCGACTCCCCACCCATCCTCGACCGCATCGACCTCCACATCCGCCCCGGCGAATCCATGGCCCTCGTCGGCGCAACCGGAAGCGGCAAGACGACCCTCACGGCTCTCGTCCCCCGCCTCCACGAGGTGACGTCCGGCCGCATCACGCTCGACGGCAAGGACATCGCCGAGATGCCCAGAGACACGCTGCGCGAACTCGTCGCCGTCGCCTTCGAGGAACCCACCCTCTTCTCGGCCAGCGTCGCCGACAACGTTCTCATGGGGGCCCCGGACGAGGCCGGGGAGCCCGAGTTGGAGCGGGCGCTCGGCGTCGCGCAGGCGGATTTCGCGCACGCCCTCCCCCACGGCACCGACACCCAGGTCGGCGAGCAGGGCCTCAGCCTCTCCGGCGGGCAGCGGCAGCGACTGGCACTCGCGCGGGCCGTCGTCGGCCGGCCCCGGTTCCTCGTGCTGGACGATCCCCTGTCCGCCCTCGACGTGCACACCGAGGCCGCGGTCGAGGCCGCCCTGCGCGACGTGCTCGCGGAGACCACCGCGCTGATCGTCGCCCACCGCCCGTCCACCGTGCTGCTCGCCGACCGCGTCGCCCTGCTGTCGGGCGGCCGTGTCGCCGCCGTCGGCACACATCAGGAACTGCTGCGCACGAACACCGAGTACGCCCACCTCATGGCCGGAACCGAGGAGGCCGACCGATGACGGCGACCACCCCCGCACCGGGCAAGGAACAACCGGCCGAGGAACCGGAATCCGCCAGGCCGGGCGACCCCTTCGACCGCGACGTCCTGCCCACTCCCCCGGGCGCCACCGCCGCCCTCCTGCGCTCGCTGCTCGCCCCGATGAAGGCCCGCGTCGCCGTCACCACACTTCTGCTGCTGCTCCAGCAGGCGGCCGTGCAGGCGGGCCCGCTGCTGGTGGCGTACGCCATCGACACGGCCGTACCGGCGTTCCGGCGCGACGACCTCGGGCCGCTGATCGCCGTCGCCGTCGGCTATCTGCTGTGCGCGGTCGCCTCCGGATCGCTGCAGTACGCGTTCATCCTGCTCTCCGCCCGCGTCAACCAGGACGTGCTGCTCGACCTGCGCGGCCGTATCTTCCGCCATGCCCAGGCCCTGAGCGTCGACTTCCACGAGCGCTACACCTCGGGCCGGCTCATCTCCCGTTCCACCACGGACGTGGAGTCCCTGCGCGAGCTGCTCGACGAGGGTCTGCAGGAACTCGTCACCGTCATCCTGTCCTTCGTCTACATCTCGGCGATGCTGCTGTGGCTGGATCTCGGTCTGGGCGCGGTCGCCGTGGCCTCCTTCGTGCCGCTGTACCTCCTCGTACGGCTCTACCGGCGGCGGGCCGCGCGGGTGTACACCGTGCGGTCCACCGCGATCGCCGCCGTGATCGTCAAGTTCGTCGAGACGATGAACGGCATCCGCCCGGTGCGCGCCTTCCGCCGCGAGGCCGCCAACGACGCCGACTTCCGGGTCCTCAACACCCGGCACGAGCGGACCAACGGCGACGCGCTGCTGGAAATGGCCCGTTACGTCGTCGGCTCACGGCTCGTCGCCAACACAGCCGTCGCGGGGATCGTGCTGTGGGGCGCCCACCGGGTCGCCGGCGGCACGCTGGCGCTCGGTGTGCTGGCGGCGGCCGTGCTCTATCTGCGGCGCCTGTACGACCCGATCGACCGGCTCGGCATGTTCCTCAACTCCTACCAGTCGGCGGCGGCCTCCCTGGAGAAGATCGCCGGGCTGCTGGCCCAGACGCCGTCCGTCCCCGAGCCGCGGACACCCGGGCAGCTCCCGGCACTGGAGTCGGAGCACCCCGGCCGCGAGGTCGTCTTCGACGGCGTCCGGTTCGCCTACCGCACCGGCGGCGAGGTACTGCCCCGCTTCGACCTGACGATCCCGGCCGGGCAGACGGTCGCGGTCGTCGGCTCGACGGGCGCGGGCAAGTCGACACTCGCCAAACTGCTCGCCCGCTTCTACGACCCTTCCGACGGCCGCGTCCTGCTGGACGGCGTCGACCTGCGCGAGCTGGCCGTGCCCGAGTTGCGGCGCGGGGTGGTGATGGTGACGCAGGAGGCGTTCCTGTTCTCCGGCACGGTCGCCGAGAACATCGCCATCGGGCGCCCGGACGCCACCCGCGAGGAGATCGAGCAGGCCGCGAAGGCCATCGGCGCGCACGACTTCATCACCTCGCTCCCCGACGGCTACGACACCGACGTACGCAAACGCGGCGGCCGTATCTCCGCGGGCCAGCGCCAACTCGTCGCGTTCGCCCGGGCGTTGCTCGCCGACCCGGCCGTGCTGATCCTCGACGAGGCGACCAGCTCCCTCGACATCCCCGGCGAACGCGCCGTGCAGCGCGCGATGTCGACGGTCCTGCACGGCCGTACGGCCGTCGTGATCGCGCACCGGCTGTCCACGGTCGAGATCGCGGACCGGGTCCTGGTGATGGAGCACGGCCGCATCGTCGAGGACGGCACACCGGCCGAACTCGTCGCCGGGACGGGCAGGTTCGCGGATCTGCACCGGGCGTGGCGGGACAGTCTGGCGTGAGCCTTCCAGGGGGACGACAGGTGATCGACGCGTACGAGGATCCGGGCACGCCCGACTGTCGCGGCGGCTGGCGGTATCTGCTGTGGCTGGTGCTGCGACAGCCGTGGCGGTCGGCGGCGGGGGCGCTGCTGGGCAGCGTGTGGATGGTGCTGCTGGCGGCGACGCCCCTGCTGATGGCCCGGGCCGTGGACGAGGGCCTGGAGAAGGACGACATGGGCGCCCTCGCCCTGTGGACGGGGCTGCTGGTCGTGGTCGGGGCGTTCAACGCCTGGCTGAGCATCATGCGGCACCGCACGATGACGCGGGTGCGGATGGACGCCAACTTCCGCACGGTCAAGGTCGTCGTCGGACACGCCGTACGGCTGGGGGCCGCGCTGCCACGGCAGGTCAAGGCCGGGGAGATCGTGACGATCGGCGTGGGCGACGTGCAGCAGATCGCCTCCGCGCTCACGGTGATCGGTCCGGGGGTCGGCGCGATCGCCGCCTACCTCGCGGTCTCCGGCCTGCTGCTGACCGTCTCCGCCGAGCTCACCGTGGTGGTGCTGCTCGGGATGCCCCTGATCGCCCTGCTCGTCGGGCCGTTGATGCGCCGGCTGCAGGGCACGGAGGCGGAGTACCGGGAACGCCAGAGCGTCCTCACGGCCCGGATCGGCGACCTCGCGGGCGGCCTGCGCGTCCTCAACGGCCTCGGCGGCAAGGGCCTGGTCGCCGACGCCTTCCGCCGCGACTCGGCCCGCCTGCGCGAGCAGGGCTACCGGGTCGGCTCGGTGACCAGCTGGATGCAGGCCCTCGGCGTCGGACTGCCGACGCTGTACCTCGCGGTGGTGACCTGGATGGCGGCCCGCATGGCGGCCCAGGGGACCATCACCGTCGGCGAGCTGGTGTCGGTCTACGGCTATGTCGCGGTCCTCGTCCGCCCGGTGTCGTACTTCGTGGACTGGGGCTACCAGCTCGGCCGGGGCGTGGTGGCCGCCCGCCGCGTCGTACGGCTGCTGCGCCTGGAGCCGGAACCGGACACGGGCACGAGCGAGCCCCCCGCCGAGCCGTCGGTGCTGTACGACCCGGAGTCCGGCGTACGGGTGCTCCCGGGCCGCCTCACCGCCCTGGCCGCCGCTCTCCCGACGGACGCCACGGCCGTGGTGGACCGCCTCGGCCGCTACACCCCGTCCACGGCGACCTGGGGCGGCGTACCCCTGGCCGACATCCCGTTGCCGCAGCTCAGGGCACGCATCCTGGTCGCCGACCACGAGGCGGACCTGTTCGCGGGCACGCTGCGGGAGCTGGTGGCCGGCCACGCCGACCGGGACGAGTCGGCGATCACTCAAGCGGTGCACACGGCGGTCGCCGAGGACATCGTCCGCGGCCTCCCCGACGGCCTCGACACCCCCATCGACGCCCAGGCCCGCAACCTCTCCGGCGGCCAACGCCAGCGCGTCCGCCTGGTGCGCGCATTGCTGGCCGACCCCGAGATCCTGCTGGCGGTGGAGCCGACGTCGGCCCTGGACGCCCACACCGAGGCACGGGTCGCCGAACGCCTGCACGCGGCACGGCAGGGGCGTACGACGGTGGTGACCACCACGTCGCCGCTGGTCCTGGACCAGGCGGACACGGTCCACTACTTGGTCGACGGCAAGGTGGCGGCAACGGGCACGCACAGCGAACTGCTGGACAGGGAGCCGGGCTACCGCGCTTTGGTGGCGCGGGACGAGGACGCCGAGGAGATTGTCAGGTGACGGAAGCCAAACGCCGATCAGGGGCGCGGGGCTGTATCCATATGCGGCTCCGCCGCGGGGCGCGACAAGCCCCATCGCACCCGCACCCGCACCCGCACCCGGCAGACAACCCCAAGTCCCGAGCCAGTAGCCGCACATCCCTCCCCATCGCCGACCCCAAAGACGTACGACAAGCCACCCTCCGCCTCATCCGAGCCGACACCAAGGCCTTCACAGCCGTACTCGCCCTGAACTCCCTCGCAGCGATCGCCGGCCTCGCAGCCCCCTGGCTGGTAGGCCGCATCATCGACGAGGTCCGCGCCGGCCACGGCGTAACAACCGTGGACAAACTCGCCCTGGCGATCCTGATCGCGGCAACAGCCCAGCTGCTGCTGGCCCGCTGGGCCAGATACGCCGGCCACCGCTTCGGCGAACGCACCCTCGCCCGCGTACGCGAGGAGTTCGTCGACCGAACCCTCGCCCTGCACGCGTCTGTCGTGGAACGCGCCGGCACCGGCGACCTGACGGCCCGCGGCACGGCCGACGTGGCCACAGTCGGCACCACGCTCCGCGACGCCGGCCCCGAGATGCTGATCAACATCGTGCAGGCGCTGTTCCTGCTCGCGGCGGTCTTCGCGATCGACCCGCTGCTCGGCGCGCTGGGGGTGTTCGTCCTCACCCCGATCTGGTTCGTGCTGCGCTGGTACCTGCGGCGGGCCCGGGACGCGTATCTCGCCGAGGGCGCGGCGAACTCGGAGGTCGCGGAGATCCTCGCGGCGACCGCGGCCGGCGCCCGCACGGTGGAGGCGTTCGGGCTCCGGGAGCACCGGGTCGCGGTCAGCCGTGCGGCGCTGGAGGAGTCCCGGCGCAGGCGCTTCCACACCCTGTTCCTGCGCTCGGTGTTCTTCCCGGTGGTGGAGGTGTCGTACCTCTTCCCGGTGGCGGGCGTGCTGCTGATCGGCGGGATCCTGCACGCGCAGGGGGCGATGAGCCTCGGCGCGGTGGTGGCGGCCGGGCTGTACTTCCGGCAGTTCGAGGGGCCGCTCGACGAGCTCCTGGTCCGGGTCGAGCAACTGCAGAGCAGCGGCGCGTCGTTCGCCCGCGTTGAGGGGCTGGCGCGAGCTCCCAGGGCCACCGACACCGGCTCCCCCACCCCGGCGAACGACCTGATCGAAGTGACCGGCGTGCGCTACGCCTACGACCGCGGCGGCGAGGTCCTCAGCGAGGTCGACCTGACCGTACGGCCGGGCGAGCGTCTCGCCGTCGTCGGTCCCTCGGGCGCCGGAAAGACGACCCTGAGCCGGCTCCTGGCCGGCGTCGACGCGCCGACCGCCGGCTCGGTGACGGTCGGCGGCGTACCCGTCGTCGCCCTCGGCCCGGAGCAGCTGCGCCGCCAGGTCGTCCTGGTCACCCAGGAGCACCACGTCTTCCTCGGCACGGTCCGCGACAACCTGCGTATCGCCGACCCGTCGGCCACGGACGAGGAGTTGTGGGCGGCCCTCACCGCGGTCGGCGCCGACACCTGGGTACGGCGGCTGCCCGACGGCCTGGACACGGCGCTGGACGACGGCGGCTGCCGTACGGACGGCTCACAGGCCCAGCAGCTCGCCCTCGCCCGTGTCGTCCTGGCCGACCCGCACACCCTGATCCTCGACGAGGCGACGGCCCTGCTCGACCCGACGACGGCCCGGCACACCGAGCGCGCCCTGGCCGCCGTGCTCCAAGGCCGTACCGTCATCGCCATCGCCCACCGCCTGCACACCGCGCACGACGCGGACCGCGTGGCCGTGATGGAGAACGGCCGCCTCACCGAGCTGGGCACCCATGACGAGCTGGTCGCGGCGGACGGGGCGTACGCGGCGCTGTGGCGGTCCTGGCACGGGGAGCGGCCCGGGGCACCCGCCTGAACAGGCGATCTATGCTCGTTGCTGTAGGAGCTCCCTGGCACGCTGAAGAAGCCACAGCAGAAGACAGTAGAAAGCCGCGGTCCATTGAACTTCTGGTCGATCTACCAGCACGGCTTCGCGCGGGTCGCCGCGTGCACCGGCCACACCGTCATCGCCGACCCGCACGCCAACGCGGAAGCGGTTCTGCGGCAGGCGCGCCGGTGCGCGCGGGACGGGGTCGCGGTCGCCGTCTTCCCGGAGCTGGGCCTGACCGGGTACTCGATCGAGGACCTGCTGCTCCAGGACGCGGTGCTCGACGACGTCGAGGAGGCGCTGCGGACCGTGGTGGCCGGGTCGGCGGACCTGCTTCCGGTGCTGGTCGTCGGCGCCCCGCTGCGCCACCGCCACCGGATCTACAACTGTGCGGTGGTCGTGCACCGGGGCCGGATCCTCGGCGTCGCTCCCAAGTCGTACCCGCCGAACTACCGCGAGTTCTACGAGCGCCGGCAGATCGCGTCCGGTGAGGACGAGCGCGGCGGGACGATCCGGATCGGCGGCGAGGAGGTCCCCTTCGGCGTGGACCTGCTCTTCGAGGCGCAGGACGTCCCGGGCCTCGTGCTGCACGCGGAGATCTGCGAGGACATGTGGGTGCCGGTGCCCCCGAGCGCGGAGGCGGCCCTCGCGGGCGCGACCGTGCTGGCCAACCTCTCGGGCAGCCCGATCACGGTCGGCCGGGCCGAGGACCGCCGGCTGCTGTGCCGGGCGGCGTCGGCGCGCTGCCTGGCGGCGTACGTCTACTCGGCGGCCGGTCTGGGCGAGTCCACCACGGACCTGTCCTGGGACGGGCAGACCATGATCTACGAGAACGGCGCCCTGCTCGCCGAGACCGACCGCTTCCCGCTCGACGACCAGTACGCGGTGGCCGACGTCGATCTCGACCTGCTGCGGCAGGAGCGGCACCGGATGGGCACGTTCGACGACAACCGGCGCGCGCACGCCGGGCGGACCGGCGACTTCCGGCGCGTCGGGTTCCGGCTCGACCCGCCGACGGTCGACCTCGGGCTCAAGCGCCGCGTCGAGCGGTTCCCGTTCGTGCCCGCCGACGCCGAGCGCCTCGCCCTGGACTGCTACGAGGCGTACAACATCCAGGTCGCGGGCCTCCAGCAGCGGCTGGGCGCGATCGGCGGCCCGAAGGTGGTCATCGGGGTGTCCGGCGGCCTGGACTCCACGCACGCGCTGATCGTCGCCGCCCGGGCGATGGACCGCGCGGGCCGCCCGCGCAGCGACATCCTGGCGTTCACCCTGCCGGGCTTCGCCACCAGCGACCACACCAAGGACAACGCCCACAAGCTGATGAACTCGCTCGGCGTCACCGCGGCCGAGCTGGACATCACGCCGACCGCACGGCTGATGCTCAAGGAGATGGGCCACCCGTTCGCGTCCGGCGAGCCGGTGTACGACGTCACCTTCGAGAACGTGCAGGCCGGTCTGCGCACCGACTACCTGTTCCGGCTCGCCAACCAGCGCGGCGGCATCGTGCTCGGCACCGGCGACCTGTCGGAGCTGGCGCTGGGCTGGTCCACGTACGGCGTGGGCGACCAGATGAGCCACTACAACGTCAACGGCGGGGTGCCGAAGACGCTGATCCAGCATCTGATCCGCTGGGTCATCGGCAGCGAGCAGTTCGACGAGGAGACCGGCAAGACGCTCGCCGCGATCCTCGACACCGAGATCAGCCCGGAGCTGGTGCCGGGCGAGGAGATGCAGTCGACCGAGTCCAAGATCGGCCCGTACGCGCTGCACGACTTCACCCTCTTCCACGTCCTGCGGTACGGCTTCCGGCCGTCGAAGATCGCCTTCCTGGCCTGGCACGCCTGGCACGACGCGGACGCCGGCGCCTGGCCGCCGGGCTTCCCCGAGGCCAAGCGGGTGGCGTACGACCTGGCGGAGATCCGGCGCTGGCTGGAGGTCTTCTGCCGTCGCTTCTTCGCGTTCGCACAGTTCAAGCGGTCCGCGATGCCGAACGGGCCGAAGGTCTCGGCCGGGGGTTCGCTCTCCCCGCGCGGCGACTGGCGGGCGCCGTCCGACGGCAACGCGGCTGCGTGGCTGCGTGATCTCGCCCGGATCGACAAGGCGGGCGCCGAGGAGTAGCCGGGAGGTGGGCCCACACCCTGTGGGCCCACACCGTTCCGGTCCGTATACCGAACATGAACTCCCGGACAACGAACCATTTCCGGCCAAGTTTCTGACGCGCTCCTGACAGAAAGCGCGGTCAGCTGGCACTCTTCCCACGGCCGCGACACAGCAACCCCACAAGACCGTCACACGACGGTGCCGTTTCCCCGCGGCTGAACTCCCGCACGCGCACGTCGTTCTGCGTACCACCCCGATCTGCCCGGACGGCCCACCCGCCGGCCGGTCTCCCCTGGCCGCGTGATCCGCGGCCGCGCAGAAGGAGTCAGTGTTGAGAGACAGTTCCTCCCACAGACGCACCCCCCACACAGCGCGTCGTCACAGCACGCACCGCCGGGCCGCCGCCGTCGCCCTCGTCGGCGTCTCCGCCCTGATCGCCGCGGCCGTCCAGTCGGGCGCCGCCACCGCAGCCCCGGCGAAGGCACCGTCGGCCGCGGACAAGGTCATCCCGGGCGCGGAGTCCGTCAAGCTGTCCCCCGCCCAGCGCGCCGCGCTGATACGGGAGGCCAACGCCACCAAGGCGGCCACCGCGAAGGACCTGGGTCTGGGCGCCAAGGAGAAGCTGGTCGTCCGTGACGTCCTGAAGGACGGCAACGGCACGGTCCACACCCGCTACGAGCGGACCTACGACGGTCTGCCCGTCCTCGGCGGCGACCTGGTCGTCGAGACCGCGAAGTCCGGCGAGACCGAGGCCGTCGTCAAGGCCACCCGCGCCGCCATCAAGCCGGCCACCACCACGGCCGCCGTACCCGCCGCGAAGGCCGAGAAGCAGGCGCTGGCCGCCGCGAAGGCCGAGGACGCCAAGAGCCCCGACGTCAACAAGGCGCCCCGCAAGGTGATCTGGGCCGCGAACGGCAGGCCGACCGTGGCGTACGAGACGGTCATCGGCGGCTTCCAGCACGACGGCACCCCCCAGGAACTGCACGTCATCACGGACGCCACCACCGGCGAGAAGCTGTACGAGTGGGAGGCCATCGAGACCGGCACCGGCAACACGGTGTACTCCGGCACGGTCAACCTCACCACCACGCAGTCCGGTTCGACGTACAACCTCACCGACGGCGCGCGCGGCAACCACAAGACGTACAACCTCAACCGCGGTACCTCCGGCACCGGCACCCTCTTCTCCGGCCCCGACGACGTCTGGGGCAACGGCAGCCCGTCCAACCTGGAGTCCGCGGGCGCCGACGCGCACTACGGTGCCGCGCTGACCTGGGACTACTACAAGAACGTGCACGGGCGTTCCGGTATCCGCGGTGACGGCGTCGGCGCCTACTCCCGCGTCCACTACGGCAACAACTACGTCAACGCGTTCTGGTCCGACAGCTGCTTCTGCATGACGTACGGCGACGGCTCGGGCAACGCCAACCCGCTGACGTCCATCGACGTGGCCGCGCACGAGATGACGCACGGGCTCACCTCGAACACGGCCGGCCTCAACTACAGCGGCGAGTCGGGCGGTCTGAACGAGGCCACCTCCGACATCTTCGGCTCGACCGTCGAGTTCTTCGCGAACAACTCCTCCGACGTCGGTGACTACCTCATCGGCGAGGAGATCAACATCAACGGCGACGGCACACCGCTGCGCTACATGGACAAGCCCAGCAAGGACGGCTCGTCGAAGGACGCGTGGTACTCGGGCATCGGCTCGATCGACGTGCACTACTCGTCGGGCCCCGCGAACCACTTCTTCTACCTCCTGTCGGAGGGCAGCGGCACCAAGACCATCAACGGTGTCACCTACAACTCGCCCACCTCGGACGGCCTTCCGGTCACCGGCATCGGCCGGGACAAGGCGGAGAAGATCTGGTTCCGCGCGCTGACCACCAAGTTCACCTCCACCACCAACTACTCGGGCGCCCGCACCGGCACCCTCGCGGCGGCCGGTGAGCTGTACGGCACCACGAGCGCCGAGTACAAGGCGGTGCAGGACGCCTGGGCCGGCGTCAACGTGGGCGCGCGCTCCGACGGCGGGGGCGGCGGTGGCGGTACCTCCTTCGAGAGCGGCACCGACGTGTCGATCCCGGACAACGGGGCGGCGGTGACCTCCCCGATCACGGTCTCCGGCCGGACCGGCAACGCGCCGTCCAACCTCCAGGTCGCCGTGGACATCGTCCACACCTACGTCGGTGACCTCAAGGTGGATCTGGTCGCCCCCGACGGCACGGCGTACACGCTGAAGGCGTACGGCACCGGCGGCAGCTCGGACAACCTCAACACGACGTACACGGTGAACGCGTCCTCCGAGGTCGCCAACGGCGTCTGGCAGCTGCGGGTCCAGGACAACGCGGCCGTCGACACCGGTTACATCAACAGCTGGAAGCTCACCTTCCCGTAGGCCGGTTGACGGTCCGTCCAAGACAGGGCGCCGTCTCGGTGGGTTCAACTCCCGCCGGGACGGCGCCCGTTTACATTCCCGAAACGTTTACCGGACAGTCGACTTCCGGCCAACATCACCTCAGGGTCCTGACATGTACGCGCCCCTGGTGTCACTCTTCCCTCACCCGCCGCACAAGCACCGTTCGAACTTCCCCACATAGGAGCTGGTGTGACCCCCCTCTACGCGCGTCGCAAGCGCACCACTCTGGCCGTCGCCACCGCCGTGGCGGCCGGAGCCCTGCTCACCACCGGTCTGGCCACCGGCAGTTCCGCCGCCGAGGACCAGGCACAGGGCGGCAGAAAGGCGAGCCCGCTCGCCGTCCCGGTCGCACTGGCCCCCGCCGCGCGCACCGCGCTCATCAAGGACCAGCAGGCCGAGGCCGCCGAGACGGCCGACGCGATAGGTCTCGGCGCCCAGGAGAAGCTGGTCGTCAAGGACGTCGTCAAGGACGCCGACGGCACCGTCCACACCCGCTACGAGCGCACCTACGCCGGGCTCCCCGTCCTCGGCGGCGACCTGGTCGTCCACGAGTCGGCGTCCGGTGCGACCAAGGGCGTCACCAAGGCTACGAAGGCCACCATCAAGGTCGCCTCGCTCAAGCCGGCGATCACCGCGGCCAAGGCCGAGAGCCAGGCCGTGAAGCTGGCCAAGGCGGCCGGCTCGGAGAAGACCGAGGCGGACAACGCGCCCCGCAAGGTGATCTGGGCCGCGAACGGCAAGCCGACCCTCGCCTACGAGACGGTCGTCGGCGGCCTCCAGGAGGACGGCACCCCGAACGAGCTGCACGTCATCACCGACGCGGCCACCGGCAAGAAGCTGTACGAGTACCAGGGCATCGAGACCGGCACCGGCAAGAGCGTGTACTCCGGCACGGTGACGCTCGGCACGACCCTGTCGGGTTCGACGTACCAGCTGTACGACACGACCCGCGGCGGGCACAAGACGTACAACAAGGCGCGCAGCACCAGCAGTTCGGCGGGCACGCTGTTCACCGACGCGGACGACACCTGGGGCACCGGAGCGGCCTCCAGCTCCTCCAGCGACCAGAGCGCGGCCGTCGACGCGGCCTACGGCGCCCAGACGACCTGGGACTACTACAAGAACACCTTCGGCCGCAGCGGCATCAAGAACGACGGCAAGGCCGCCTACTCCCGCGTCCACTACGGCAACGCCTATGTCAACGCGTTCTGGTCCGACAGCTGCTTCTGCATGACCTACGGCGACGGCGAGGGCAACGTCAAGCCGCTCACCTCGCTGGACGTGGCGGGCCACGAGATGACCCACGGCGTCACCTCGAACACGGCCGGCCTGAACTACAGCGGTGAGTCCGGCGGCCTGAACGAGGCCACGTCCGACATCTTCGGCACGGCGGTGGAGTTCTTCGCGGCGAACTCCTCCGACCCCGGTGACTACCTCATCGGCGAGAAGATCGACATCAACGGCGACGGCACCCCGCTGCGCTACATGGACAAGCCCAGCAAGGACGGCAACTCGGCCGACTACTGGTCCTCCTCCCTGGGCGGCCTGGACGTCCACCACTCCTCGGGCCCGGCGAACCACTTCTTCTACCTCCTGTCGGAGGGCAGCGGCTCGAAGACGATCAACGGGGTGACCTACGACTCCCCGACGTCCAACGGCTCGACGGTCACCGGCATCGGCCGCGCCAAGGCCGCCCAGATCTGGTACAAGGCCCTCACCGAGTACATGACGTCGACGACGAACTACAAGGGCGCCCGTACGGCGACCCTGAGCGCGGCGTCGGCCCTGTACGGCTCCGGCAGTACGGAGTACAACGCGGTCGCGGCGGCGTGGTCGGCGGTCAACGTCAGCTGACGTACAGGTAGTTGGGCGGGGCGGCACCCGGGACGAAGGCATCCCCGGGTGCCGCCCTACTCTTGGGACCCATGTCCTTCACGTACGACCACGTCGGCGCGACCCGGGAGACCGGCTTCTGCCCACCCGGCTTCCACCCTCTGCACGTACGCACCCGCATCGGCGAGGGCGAGGAGGTCTTCCGCAGAGCCGCCGAGGCGGTCATGACCTGGGAGATGCACCGCGCGATGGGCGTCGGCATCGACGCCTCGTCCGACCGCGCGGCCCCCGACGTCGACGTCACGGTCTCCCTCGCCGGCGTCATCAAGGCCCCGTGCCGGGTGGTCTGGACGGTGGAGGAGTACCGGCGCATCGGCTGGGCCTACGGGACGCTTTCCGGCCATCCGGAGTGCGGCGAGGAAGCGTTCGAGGTGGAACGCACGGGGGACGGCACGGTGTGGCTGACCGTGCGGGCGTTCAGCCGGGGCGCGAAGTGGTATGCGCGGGCGGGCGGGGCGGCTACCCGGGGGTTGCAGCATGCGTATGCGCGGCGGTGCGGGGCGGTGTTGCGGAGGTTGTGCGCGCCGGTGCAGGAGATCTGATACAGGCGCCCGGCAGGGGCTTCCCGGCCGGGCGCCTTGGCGCAGGTCACCGCAACAGCACTCCCGCCCCCTCCCCCACATCCTCCGAAGGCACCACCACCAGCCCCAGCTCCGCACTCGAAGCCAGCAACCGGTGCGCCGGAAGAATCCGGACCGTGTACCCGTACGGCCCCGTCCGGTCCAGGGACAGCGGCCCCTCGTACACCCACCGCCCCTCCGCGTCCGGACTCCCCACCGGCTTCAGCGGCACCGTCGAGGCATCCGCGATGCGATCCTCCGAGTCGACACGACCCGAGACCGCCTGGACCTCCACGTCTTCCGGCCCCAGGTCGCCCAGGCCCACCCGCACCCGGAGACTGAGCGTGGACCCGAGTTCGGCGGTGGGTGTCGCCGCCGACGTCTCGACGTGGTCGACCGTGACGCCGTGCCAGGCCGAGCGCACCCGCGCCTTCCAGCCCGCCAGCTCGCGTGCCGCGTCCGGTGTCATCGCGCGGTGGGCGTGCGCGGCCGGGGTGTAGAGGCGCTCCACGTATTCGCGGACCATCCTGCCCGCCAGGACCTTCGGGCCGAGCAGGGTCAGGGTCTGGCGGACCATCTCGATCCAGCGGTCCGGCAGACCGGCCTGGCCGCGTTCGTAGAAGCGGGGCGTGACGCGCTGCTCCAGCAGGTCGTACAACGCCGCCGCCTCGATGTCGTCGCGGTGGTCCGGGTCGGTGCCGGTGCCGTCCGCCGTGGGGATCGCCCAGCCGAAGTCGGGCTGGAACCATTCGTCCCACCAGCCGTCCAGGACGGAGAGGTTGAGACAGCCGTTCAGGGCCGCCTTCATGCCACTCGTCCCACAGGCCTCCAAGGGCCGCAGCGGGTTGTTCAGCCAGATGTCGCAGCCGGGGTAGAGCTTCTGCGCCATCGCCATGCCGTAGTCCGGCAGGAACACGATCCGATGCCGTACGCGCGGGTCGTCCGCGAACCTCACCAGCTCCTGGACCAGGCGCTTTCCGCCGTCGTCCGCCGGGTGCGCCTTGCCCGCCACCACGATCTGGATCGGCCGCTCGGGGTGGAGCAGCAGGTCCATCAGGCGGTCGCGGTCCCGGAGCATCAGCGTCAGTCGCTTGTACGACGGGACCCGGCGCGCGAATCCGATCGTCAGGACGTCGGGGTCGAGGACCCCGTCGATCCAGCCCAGCTCGGCCGTTCCGGCGCCGCGTTGCCGCCAGGAGGTGCGTAGGCGGTCCCGTACCTCCGTCACCAGTTGCTCGCGCAGGTTGCGGCGCAGGTCCCAGACGTCCTGGTCGGGGATCTCCGCGACCGCGTCCCAGCGGTCGGAGCCGCCGACGGTCATCGCGTCCTCGGTGCGCTGGGCGCCGATCTGGCGGGCGCCGAGGCGGAAGACCTCGGGGGCGACCCAGGTCGGGGCGTGGACGCCGTTGGTGACGGAGGTGATGGGCACCTCGTCGGGGTCGAATCCCGGCCACAGGCCCGAGAACATCTGGCGGCTGACGTTGCCGTGGAGGAGCGAGACGCCGTTGGCGCGCTGGCCCAGGCGCAGGCCCATCACCGCCATGTTGAAGAGGTTCGGTTCGCCGCCCGGGTACGTCTCCATGCCGAGCCGGAGGATGCGCTCCACGTCGATGCCGGGGAGTTCGGCGTCGGGACCGAAGTGGTGGGCGACCAGCTCGCGGTCGAAGCGGTCGATGCCGGCCGGGACGGGGGTGTGGGTGGTGAAGACCGTGCCGGCGCGGACGGCCTCCAGCGCGGAGTCGAAGTCCAGGCCGCCCTCGGTGTGGAGTTCGGCGATCCGCTCCAGCCCCAGGAAGCCCGCATGGCCCTCGTTCGTGTGAAAGACCTCGGGGGCGGGGTGGCCGGTCAGCCGGCAGTACGTCCGCACCGCCCGCACCCCTCCTATACCCAGCAGCATCTCCTGCAGCAGCCGGTGCTCGCTGCCGCCGCCGTAGAGCCGGTCGGTCACCCCGCGTTCGCCGAGGTCGTTCTCCTCGACGTCCGAGTCGAGCAACAGCAGCGGCACCCGGCCGACCTGGGCCAGCCAGATCCGGGCGTGCAGCGACTTGCCGCCGGGGAGGGCGAGGGAGACCTGGGCGGGGGTGCCGTCGGACTCCTTCAGGAGCGTCAGGGGCAGCTCGTTGGGGTCCAGCACCGGGTAGTGCTCCTGTTGCCAGCCGTCCCGGGACAGGGTCTGCCGGAAGTAGCCGTGCCGGTACAGCAGCCCGACCCCGATGAGGGGAACGCCGAGGTCGCTGGCCGCCTTGAGGTGGTCGCCGGCGAGGATGCCGAGGCCGCCGGAGTACTGGGGCAGGGCGGCCGTGATGCCGAACTCGGGTGAGAAGTAGGCGACGGCGGCGGGGAGTTCGGCGGACTGGTCCTGATACCAGCGCTCGCCGGTGACGTAGTCGTTGAGGTCACCGGCGACCGCGGTCAGCCGGCGCAGGAACCGACGGTCCTCGGCCAGCTCGGCGAGCCGCTCGGGCGGGACGCTGCCCAGCAGCCGTACGGGGTCCTGGCCCGAGGCGGTCCAGCGCTCGGGGTCGACGGACTGGAAGAGATCGCGCGTCTCCGCATGCCAGGACCAGCGCAGATTGCGCGCGAGGTCGCTCAGCGGCCGGAGGGGTTCGGGGAGGACAGGACGGACGGTGAATCGACGGATCGCCTTCACAGTTCCACCTCGGGCAGGGCGTGGCAGGGGGCCCACGGCGGTGTGGGTCCCGTCATCGACCCCGACGGTATCGGTATGCGGGGCTTCGTAACCACAGCGCGTTTTGCGACCGTCAAGCAGGTGGGCAGAAGACCCCGCGGACAGAAAAGAGCACCTTCGTCCGAAAGCAACCGCAACCTTTACAGGTCCCCCATGGCCGATATGGCCGATTCCGCCCCCGTAGGCGTCCTTGTGGCGACTTCTCACATCACGAGAGGGTGACAGTGGCGCACCGGTCCACGCCAGGTGCACCCGGTGCTCCAGGGCCGCCGTGCGCCGAGTTGAGGAGGGGAACTCACACCATGGCACGGACGCGCATACGGCGTCTGCGCTGGGCCGGTGGTCTGACCGCGGTGACCTGTGTCGCCGCGCTTTCGGCCACGACCATGCCCGCGCACGCCGCACCGGAGGGGCAGATACTCGGCGCCGGGGAACCCGGCGCCGTCAGCGGCAGTTACGTGGTGACACTCAAGGGGGGAACGAAGGCTCCGTCGGCGGCGGGAAAGAGCCTCGCCGAGAAGTACGGGGCGAAAATAAGCCACACGTACGGCACGGTCCTCAACGGCTACGCCATACATGCCAATGAGAGACAAGCCAAGCGGCTCGCGGCGGACTCACGCGTCGCCTCGGTCGTCCAGGACACCCGCGTGACCCTGGACCACAGCCAGAAGAATCCTCCGTCCTGGGGACTCGACCGCATCGATCAGGCCAACCTGCCGCTGGACAACAGCTACACCTGGCCGGAGTCCGCGGGCAGCGGAGTGACGGTCTATGTGATCGACACCGGCATCCGCATCTCACACAAGGACTTCGGCGGCCGGGCGAGCTACGGCTGGGACTTCGTCGGCGACGACGCGGCCGCGAGCGACGGCAACGGCCACGGCACCCATGTCGCCGGCACGATCGCCGGGAAGCAGTACGGCGTCGCCAAGAACGCCAAGGTCGTCGCCGTGCGGGTCCTCGACAACGCCGGCGCCGGCACCACCGCCGATGTCATCGCGGGCATCGACTGGGTGACCAGGCACGCCAAGAAGCCTGCGGTCGCCAACGTCAGCCTCGGCGGCTACCGCAACTCGCAGCTGGACGCCGCCGTACGCAACTCCATCGCGTCCGGCGTCACCTACACGGTGGCGGCGGGCAACGACGGGCTGCCGGCGAGCCTCTACTCCCCCGCCGCGGTGCGGGAGGCCATCACCGTCGGCGCCACCGACAAGCGGGACGCGAAGGCGGGCTTCTCCAACTTCGGCTCGGCCCTGGACCTGTTCGCCCCGGGCGTCGCGATCACGTCGGCGTCGTACGCGAGCGACACGGCCAGGGCGACCTTCTCGGGTACGTCGATGGCGTCGCCGCACGCGGCGGGCGTGGCCGCGCTGTATCTGGCCGGACATCCCAAGGCGCGGCCCGCACAGGTGTCCAAGGCCCTGGTATCCCAGTCCGTGTCCGGCAAGGTGTCCGGGCGTGGGCTCGGTTCGCCGAACAAACTCCTGCAGGTACCGGGCTCGTAGCTGCCTCCTCACGGCGAAGTGCGGGCACCGGCCCCGTTCCTGAGGAACGGGGCCGGTCTTGTGCGTAGACATACGCGTGGGTAGTTAACAAAGTGCCGGATTGCCCACCCGAATAGGGTGGGAAGGCTCCAGCGGTACGCCCCACCCGTGTGCGCCCGGGCGCACCACGGAAAACACCCCCGCGACACCCCGCAACACCAGGCACCACCCCGCAGGACCCACCTCCCCACAGCCATTCCGCCCACCCTCGTTGACGCGGACAGGAGCGGTCATGCCCGCCATGCACCACCAGTCGTCCTCACCCCCGACGCCTCGCACCGAAGCACCCCCGATTCCCCGCGCCGGCACCGCCGACACCGGACCGCCCACGCCGGAGCGACCCTCCGCGTACGACACGGCCGGCGGCGTCGGGCGCATACCCGTCCTCGACGTCCGCCCGGTCGTCCAGCACGGGCGCAGGCCCGCGAAGGCGGTGACCGGCGAGACCTTCGAGATCTCGGCGACCGTGTTCCGGGAGGGCCACGACGCGGTCGCCGCCAATGTCGTACTGACCGACCCCGACGGCCGCCCGGGCCCGTGGACGCCGATGCGTGAACTGGCCCCGGGCACCGACCGCTGGGGGGCCACCGTCACCGCCGGCGCGCCCGGCCACTGGACCTACCGGGTCGAGGCCTGGGGCGATCCGGTCGCCACCTGGCGGCACCATGCTCAGATCAAGATCCCGGCCGGGATGGACACGGACCTCGTGCTGGAGGAGGGCGCACGGCTGTACGAGCGTGCGGCCGCCGGAGTGCCCGAGGGCCCGGGGCAGGAGGCGATCCTCGCGGCCGTCGAGGCGCTGCGGGACGAGAGCCGTCCGGCCGCGTGGCGGCTGGCGGTCGCGTCGACGCCCGAGGTGGACGCGGTGTTGGGGCGGTATCCGCTGCGGGACCTGGTCACCGCCTCCGATCCGCTGCCGCTGCTGGTGGAACGCGAGCGGGCCCTGTTCGGCTCC
>NZ_JOFS01000046.1 GCF_000719285.1 Streptomyces bicolor
CCGGCTTCGAGTCCGGCGAGGTCGTTGCCGTCCTTGGCGGGTGTCGTGTCAGTGCTGGCCATGGCGGCGGATCTCCCCACGCAGTTCTTCGGTGATCTCGACGGACAGTTCGGCGACCGCGGTGTCCTCGATACGACGCGGATGCGGCAGGTCGACCGTCCACTGCCGGGCGATACGGCCCGGGCGCGAGGACAGCAGGACGACCCGCTGGGCGAGCCGCACCGCCTCGCGCACGTTGTGCGTGACGAACAGCACCGACACGCCCGTCTCCTGCCAGATGCGGGTCAGCTCGTCGTGCAGCACGTCACGGGTGATCGCGTCCAGCGCGGCGAACGGCTCGTCCATCAGCAGCAGTCGGCTGTCCTGGGCGAGCGCCCGTGCCAGGGCGACGCGCTGGCGCATACCGCCCGACAGCTCGTGCACCCGCTTGCCGTACGCCCCCTGCAGCCGGACGAGGTCCAGCAGCCGTTCCGCCTCATGGCGCCGCTCGGACTTGGGAACCCCCTTGAGTTTCAGGGCGAGTTCGATGTTCTTGCCCGCGGTCAGCCACGGGAACAGCGCGTGCTCCTGGAACATCAGGGCCGGCCGGCCGTCCGTGCCGAGCGAGCCGGTGGACGGCTGGTCCAGCCCCGCGACCAGGTTGAGCAAGGTGGACTTGCCGCAGCCGGAGGCCCCCAGGAGGGTGACGAACTCGCCGGGCGCGACATCGAGCGTGATGTCGTCCAGCACGAGCTGCTGTCCGCCGGGTGCACCCGGCGCCGGGAAGGACTTCGAGACGTGCTCGATCCGGGCGGCGTACGGCACCGCGTCGGCGTCCTCGGCGACCTTGGCGGTCGTGGCCGTCGTCGTGGCCATGGTCGTCATCTCCTGGGGGACTCGTGGGATGCGGTGATCGCTACTTGACGCCGAGACCGGCGTCGTCGACCTCGTCCTTGCCCTCGGCCTTGAGGACCTCGTTGAGCGGCGCGAGGTCGTAGATGCCCTTCAGGTCGGGCTTCTCCAGCAGACCGGCCTTGACCGCGTGCTCCGCCTCGGTGTCGAGGGTCGCCGCCAGCGGGTCGTCCAGGAAGGTGATCGACTTCCAGGCCGGGTCGATGACGTCGGCGGGCAGGGCCTTGCCCGACAGCCCCTTCAGCGCCTCGTTGGCCGCGGCCTTGGCCTTGTCCGGGTTGGCGTTGATCCACTCGTTGGTCTTCACCGAACCGCGCAGCACGGCCTCGACGACGTCCGGGTGCTTCTTCAGGAAGTCCTGCCGGACGATGATGTTGGTGATCACGAACTTCTTGTCGGGCCACAGGTCGGCCTCGTCGAGCAGCACCTTGGCGCCCTGGGCGACCAGCTTGGAGGCGGTCGGCTCGGGTACCCAGGCGCCGTCGATGGAGCCGGACTTGTAGGCGTCCGGGGTGATCGAGTTGTCGGTGCGGACCACGGAGACGTCGCCCTTGCCGCTCTCCGCGTCGACCTTCCAGCCCTGCTCGGAGATCCAGTTGAGCAGGGCCACGTCCTGGGTGTTGCCGAGCTGCGGCGTGGCGATCTTCTTGCCCTTGACGTCCTTCAGGGACTTGACCTTCTCCGGGTTGACGACGAGCTTGACGCCACCCGAGGCCGAGCCGGAGATGATCCGCAGGTTCTTGCCGGCCGCCTTCGTGTAGCCGTTGATGGCGGGGGAGGGGCCGATCCAGCCGATGTCGAGGGAGCCGGAGTTCAGCGCCTCGATCTCCGAAGGGCCGGCGTTGAACGTCGAGGCCTTGATCCTGGTGCCGCCGAGTTCCTTCTGGAGGAGGCCCTCCTGGACGCCGACCAGAGCGGTGGCGTGCGTCAGGTTCGGGAAGTAGCCGATGTTCACCTCGTCGGCGGAGAGCTGCTTGGCGTCCGCCGCGACCTCGGCCTGCTTGCCGTCGTCGGTGGACTCGGCGCCGTAGCCGCAGGCGGTCAGCAGCAGGGGGAGCGCCGCGATGACGGCGAAGGTGCGCAGGGTGGTGAGCGGTCTTGCGGCAGACACAGTGGTGTCCTTTCAGCGGAAGGGAGTTCAGGGAGGTACGGCGGAGTGCGACAGGGCCTGTCGACGCGCACCGGCACACCACTCGCCCGCCGTCCCGGCGGGGCGGCAGGAGACGCGGTGGTGTGGGGGGTTGGGGTGCGTGCGGGTGCGCGGCGCGGAGAGTCTCAGACGGGCCGACAGATGGCGCTGGACGTACGGCCGAAGTCGATGTGGCGGCGCGAGGTCAGGAGGGCCGGGAACAGGTCCGTGCGGTTGCGCATGCTCATGGCGACCCCACCCCACAGATTCCTAGTTTTCCTACCTGGTTGATGGGGATCGTGGCAGAAGGTTGCGTCCACCCCAAGGGGCTGTTCACATGGTGGACTCGGTCATCTCTCTTTCTGAGATAGACGCCTCGGAGGCGAGAGTGCGCAGCACCGCGCGGGCCACCGCGTCGTTCTGGCGGAAGGCGGGCGCGTTGGTCCCGGGGCGGGCGAAGGCGGCGACGGCGCGGCTGTTGGTGGGGGCGCCGAGGGCGATGCGCCGGGGGTGGGGACCGCCGAGGGATGGGTCGATGACGTGGGCGTTCGTGGTGGAGACCGTGAGCAGGCCGGAGCGGTGGGTGTGGGTGGGGTCGGCGACGACCTCCTCGGTGAGGGCGCCGGCCAGGTGCAGGTCCCGCAGGAGCGGATCCTCGGTGCGGTCGAGAGAGGGGCCCGGCAGATACGCCTCGATGAGGGCGGTCGCGTGGACGGTGTGCCCGGGGACGGTGGCGCTGGTCGCGGTGAAGGTACCGGTGTTCTCGTCGGTGCCGATCCGGACGCCGGCGCCCACGAAGTGGACGATCCCGGCCCGCGAGAGGGCCACCAGTTGGCGCAAGCGGAAGCCGGGCGGGCCGGAGGCCAGGAAGCTGAAGAAGCCGTGCCACCACCCGTCGAGTTGCCCGGCAACGGACCGTGCGGTCAGCCGCCCCGCGGCCACCAGCCGTGGCAACTGGCCGTAGACGGAGAGCAGCGCGAGGAACGCTCCGAGGTCGGCGCTGAACTCCGGGTCCTCGCGACGGGCGACGTCCTGGGCGATGTGCGCGCGCAGGTGATCCTGGAAGGCGTCCGGTGTGGGGAAGGCGAGGCCGTCCAGCGGACGGTCCAGCGCCTCGAAGTCCAGACGGTCCGCCGGGTCGGGTACGGCCGTGGCGACGAGGGTCGCCATGTCGTCGTCGTACCAGCCCAGACGGTCGTACGCGGCGACGAAGTCCGGCCAGGGGAGGGCGGTGCGCCCGGGGTGTGCGTGGAAGAGCTCGTGGTAGTGGCCGAAGCCGATCTCCTTGGCCATCAGCGGCCACACATCGCGCCGCAGGTCCAGCGGGCGCCCCTCGGCGAGCAGCGCGTCGAGCGCCTCGGGGCCGAAGTGGCGCGGCAGCCCGGGCCGAGGGCCCTGGAGCCGGTAGCGGGTCTTGGAGTGGTACGGCACCCCGCGCCGCGATCCGACGTGGAGAACGGGCTCGCGGCCGGACGGGAGGTAGGTGAGGGTGCCGTCGGCCTCGGTGCGGTAGCCGCCGCCCCGGCCCTCGGTGAGCAGCGTCATCAGGTCGATGAAGGCGAGCCCGAACCCGCGCAGGACGACGTGTTCGCCGGGCCGCAGTGCGGACAGGTCGGCGTCGGCGGAGAACTCCGGCGGGAGGTGGAAGCGGCCGTGGCGGCGGGCGAAGGAGGCGTGGTCGCGGTGCTCGGCGGTGGGTGTGGAGCCCAGGTGTCCCTGCGCCAGGACCACCAGGTCGGCGGTGAGCGGGGTGGCCCGGCCGGCCAGGTGTACCTGCTGCGGTCCGTGCGGGGGGCCGGTGACGGCGGTCGCGGTGGTGCGGTGCCACTCGACGGTCACCGAGGGCGGCAGCTCGGCCAGTGCCCTGCGGAACACCCAGTCGAGATAGGCGCTCTGGGCGCGGCGCGTGGGGAAGTCGCTCCCTTGGAGCGTGCGCAGTTCGGCGAGCACCTCCGGGTCGGCGGGCTCGGTATGCGGGGCGTGGCGCGGCCCCCGTCCGGAGAACTGCTCGGCCCACTCGGCGAGCGAGGGACCGGGCCGTACCGGGCCCTCGATGGTGGACGACTCGTCGGTGAACATGGTGACGTCCTCGGCCATCGAGTTCATCCGCAGCAGTGCGGACTGCTCGTGCCGCCAGACGCGTCCCGGGCCGGGAGGATGCGGATCCACCAGGTGGATTCGCAACTCCCGTGTCTCGTCCCACAGTTCGGGTGCGTTGGCGGCGATGCGCTCCAGCAGACCCGTGGCGCGCGGCCCCGCGCCGACGACGACCAGTACGGCCGTGGAGGGTGCGCCGCTCACCGGTCACCGCCGATCGCCGGGCGGGCGTCGGCGGCCGTCGCCGCGCTCAGCCGGTGGCGTACGGCGGTCAGGTGGCCGCGCAGCCGCCGCAGCGGAGTCGGCGGCAGGGTGCGGGAGTCGCCGCGCGCATAGTGCCGCTCGACGTAGAACTGGCCCACGCTCAGCACGGTGGTGACCGCTATGTACCACAGGGTGGCGACCATCAGCAGCGGGATGACCTGGTAGGTCTGGTTGTAGATCAGCTGCACCGAGTACAGCAGGTCGTGCACGGCCAGCACGCTGACGATGCTGGTGCCCTTGAGGGTGCCGATCAGCATGTTCCCGGCGGTCGGCACGATGGAGCGCATCGCCTGGGGCACGACGATCCGGCGCAGGGTGCGGCGTCTGCTCAGCCCGAGTGCCTGGGCCGCCTCGGTCTGCCCGGAATCCACGGACAGGATGCCGCCACGCACCACCTCGGCGGCATAGGCGGTCTCGTGCAGGGTCAGCCCGATGACGGCGGTGAGGGTGGGGCCGAGCAGGTTGACCGTCTTGACGGTGACGAACTGCGGGCCGAACGGGACACCGAGGCCCAGCGTCGGGTACAGGGCGCCGATGTTGAACCAGAACAGCAGCTGCACCAGCAGCGGCGTCGACCGGAAGATCCACACATAGCCCCAACTCAGCGTGCGCAGTACGGGGTTGGCGGAGAGCCGCATCACTGCGAGCACGGTGCCGAGCAGGAAGCCGAGCACCATCACCACGGCGGTCAGCCACAGGGAGAGCAGCAGCCCGTCGAGCACGGCGGTGGTGGTGAAGTACCGGCCCACCACGTCCCACTGGAAAGCGTCGTTGCGGACAACGGAGTTGAGCACCATCGCGAAGAGCAGCAGCGCGACGGCGGCCGTCAGCCACCGGCCGGCGTGCCGGCGCGGCACGATCCGCGGCGGGTCCTCGTCCGGAGCGACGGGTGGCTGGGAGGACTTCGTGACAGGAAGGGGCGTGACATCGGACGGCGTGACCATGAGGAGGCTCTCCGGGGGAGGATGGGCAGGCGCGGGGTGTCGTCACGCTTGCCGCGTCCCTCAACACGGCCGGAGAGGCTGCCGCGCATCGCGGAGCCGATCCACTCTCGATCGTATGTGCTCACGGCATCGATGTGTCAACAAGGCGGCCTTCGGGCGGTGGTCACGGCGGTCCGGCATGCGGGCCCTGCTTGACGGAGAGCACGATGTACTGCTCAAGTAATCGCATGACTGCCCAGCAGCGCTTGGTCTCGCGCGATCACATCGACTTCGGTCGGGTGTGGTCCGCCGCGTGTTGCGCCTGACTCGGCAGCGGGCCGACTGACCGGCCCTTCCCTCCCTCGGTGACCCCGTCGCGGGCCGAGTCCCCTCTTCGCGCGCGCTGCCGCAGCACTGTCTCCACCGACGCCAGGCGTCGTCACGCCCGTACTCAACCGTCGTTCTGAAGGTCTCGAATCTCGACCCTCGTCCTGACGGACCATCACCCGCGCCTGCACGCAGGGCTGTTCAGTGACGCCCGCATGCCGCGATCCCGAAAGGCCAACATCCATGCCCGTGGAGTTCCTCGGCATCGCCGCCACCAACGACGGCTCCGAAACCACACCGCGCTCCGGCGCCGCGTTCGACAAGGAGTACACACTCCGGCTCGCCCGGGCGCACGAGGAGCACGGCTGGGACCGTGTGCTGTTCGCCTACGGTTCCGGATCGCCGGATCCCGCACCGGCCGCCGCGTACATCGCGAGCAGGCTGGACCGCCTCCAGATCCTGCTCGCCCACCGGCCCAACGTCTCGTACCCCACCTTCGCCGCCAAGACCTTCGCCACCCTCGACCAGATCAGCGAGGGCCGCCTGACCGTGCACTTCATCACCGGCGGCAACGACCACGAGCAGGGCCGCGAGGGCGACACCCTCACCAAGGACGAGCGCTACGCTCGCACCCGCGAGTACATCCGGATCGTCAAGAAGATCTGGACCACCCACGAGCCCTTCGACCACGAGGGCGAGCACTACCGCTTCCACGACTTCGTCAGCGACGTCTTCCCCGTCCAACAGCCCCGCCCCGGCGTCTCGTTCGGGGGCTCGTCGCCCGCCGCGTACGCGGCCGGAGGCGCCGAGGCCGACATCTACTGCCTGTGGGGCGAGCCCCTCGCGAGGACCGCCGAGCAGATCGAGAACGTGAAGGCCGCCGCGCAGGCCGCCGGCCGCACCGACGTCCCCCGCATCCAGGTCGCCTTCCGCCCGATCATCGCCCCGACCGAGGAACTGGCCTGGGAGAAGGCCCACCGCACGGTCGGCGCGATCAAGGCACGCAAGGAGAAGGGCGAGGCGATCACCAAGCGCCACAACGGTCACACGCAGCCCCAGAACACCGGCTCCCAGCGGCTGATCGCCATCGCCGAGGCGGGCGAGCGCTACGACCGCGCCCTGTGGACCCCGACCGCCGCCGCGACCGGGGGCGCGGGCAACTCCAACGCCCTGGTCGGTACGCCGGAGACGGTCGCCCGGGCACTGCTCGACTACTACGACCTCGGAGTCGACATCCTCTCCGCGCGCGGCTACGACCTGCTGGACGACGCCATCGACTTCGGCCGCTACGTGATCCCGATCGTCCGCGAGGAAGTCGCCAAGCGCGACGCCGAGCGGGCGGCGCGCGGAACGCAGACCCTTACGGCGGTGAACGCGTGACCTCCGCACCGGAGTTGACGATCATTCAGGTTCCGGTGTCCGACCCGCGCGTGAGACCCCTGCTGCGCGAACTCGGCCACGAGTACTCGCGCCGGTACGGCAAGGACGCGCACGCCGAGATCTCGCGCTACCCCGACGAGGAGTTCACCGAACCGTACGGAGGCCTGCTCCTCCTGCTGCTGGAACGCGGCGAGCCCGTGGCCGGCGGCGCCTTCCGCCGGTACGACGCCGACACCGCCGAGCTGAAGCGGATCTGGACCCACTCCGCCCACCGCCGACGCGGCCTCGCCCGGCGTGTCATCGCCGAGCTGGAGCGGGCGGCGGACGCACGCGGCTACCGGCGGATCCACCTGACCACCGGACCGCGCCAGCCCGAGGCCCGCGGCCTGTACCTGGCCGCCGGCTACACACCGCTGTTCGACACCGAGGCCGACCCGGAGACCATCGGCCCCCTGCCCTTCGAGAAGCACCTCGCGGCGCGGGAACGCACGGGAAAGGCTCCCGACCAGTGAACTTCCGTACGCTCAGGCGCCGCCCGCGCGCCACCGTCGCCCTGGCCCTGCTGCCCCTGCTGGCCCTGACCGCCTGCGGCTCCGGCTCCGGGGACCCCGACGGCACCGCGGCAGTGGGCGCCCAGGCATCCCCCGCGCCGACCGACGACCCGGTCGCCGCCGTACGCAAGGTGGACTCCGCCGCCGCGCTGCTCCCCGCCGACGTACGCAAGGCGGGCACCCTGCGCGTCGGCAGCTCGATCGGGTTCCCGCCCGGGGCGTACTACCCGAACGGCACCGACAAGGCGCCCGCCGGCCAGGACATCGACCTCGCCGACGCCGTGGCCAAGGTGCTCGGCGTGAAGCTGGAGCGTCAGGACGCCTCCTTCGAGACGATCCTGCCCGCCCTCGGCAGCGGCAAGTACGACTTCGGTACCGGCAACTTCGGGGTCACCAGCGAGCGCCTGAAGACCATCGACTTCGTCACCTACATCAACGACGGCCAGGGCTTCGCGGTGAGGAAGGGCAACACCGAGCTCGCGTCGAAGGTCACCGACCTCACCCGGCTGTGCGGGCTGACCATCGGCACCGGCGCCGGCACCACGTTCGAGGCGACGCTCACCGCGCAGAAGGGCGTGTGCGCCGAGGCCGGCAAGAAGCCGTACGAGGTGAAGGTCTACTCCGAGAACGCGGCGACCCTCACCGCGCTCCAGCAGGGCCGCATCGACGTGATCATGTCGACCATCAACGGCCTGCGCTACCAGGCGGCACAGCCCACTTCGGGGACCACCTTCCTCGGCGAGTACCACCGCCTCGACGTCGGCTTCGCCTTCAGGAAGGGCTCCCCGCTCACCAAGGCCTTCCAGGCCGCCGTCAACGAGCTGATCAAGGACGGCACTTACGCCCGGATCCTCGCCAAGTGGGGCACCTCCGCCTCCGCGATCGAGACGTCGCGGATCAACCCGCCCGAGCACAGGTGACCCATGAGCAGCGACACCATCGCCCGACCGACCGCGAAACCGGTCGAAGACCCGGCCGAACTCAGGGTCGTACCCGCCCGCCACTATGCCCGCTGGGCCGCCGGAATCGCCGTGATCGTGCTGGTCGCCCAGTTCACGCACGGCCTGGCCACGAACCCCGTCTGGGAGTGGAACGTCTTCCGGGACTACGTCTTCTCGGAGACGATCGTCCAGGCGGTGTGGGTCACCCTCCAGCTCACCGCCTACGCCACCGTCCTCGGCTTCCTCCTCGGCACCGTGCTCGCCTTCATGCGGCTGTCGCGCAGCCCGGTGCTCTCGACCGTCGCCTGGACCTACATCTGGATCTTCCGGTCGATCCCGATGATCGTCCAGCTGGTGTTCTGGTTCAACCTGAGCGCGCTGTACGAGGAGTTGGGCGTCGGCATCCCCTTCGGCCCGGTGTTCTGGGCCGTGGACAGCAACACGCTCATCGGCACCATCGGCGCCGCCATCATCGGACTGACCCTGCACCAGGCGGCATACGCCGCCGAGATCGTCCGCGGCGGAGTCCTCTCCGTCGACCACGGACAGCTGGAGGCGGCCGCCGCGCTGGGCATCCCCCGGCTGCGGCAGATCCGCCGGATCGTGCTGCCCCAGGCCATGCGCGCCATCCTGCCCACGGCCGGAAACGAGATCATCGGCCTGCTCAAGGGCACCTCGGTGGTCTACGTGATGTCGATCGGCGAGCTCTTCTACCAGGTACAGGTCATCTACGGCCGCAACGGCCGGGTGATCCCGCTGCTGCTGGTCGCCACCGTCTGGTACGTCGTCCTCACCTCCCTGCTGTCCCTCGCCCAGTACTACGTGGAGCGCCACTACGCCCGCGGCACCGACCGCACCCCGCCGCCCACCCCGCTCCAGCGCGTCCGGCGCTTCATGACGAAGGAGACCCCATGAGTGCCGTCATGGTCGACGTCCACAGCGTCCACAAGAGCTTCGGCCCGCTGGAGGTGCTGCGCGGTGTCGACCTGAAGGTCCGCTCCGGCGAGGTCACCGTGATCCTCGGCCCGTCCGGCTCCGGCAAGTCCACGCTGCTGCGGACCATCAACCATCTGGAGAAGGTGAACCGCGGCTGGATTAGCATCGACGGCGAACTCATCGGCTACCGCCGCTCGGGCGACAAGCTGCACGAGCTGAAGGAGAAGGAGGTTCTGAAGCAGCGGACCGGCATCGGGTTCGTCTTCCAGAACTTCAACCTCTTCCCGCATCTGACCGTGCTGGAGAACCTGATCGAGGCCCCGGTCTCCGCGCTGCGCCGCCCACGCAAGGAGGCGGAGGAGACGGCCCGCCGACTCCTCGACCGCGTCGGCCTCGCCGACAAGTCCGGCGCCTACCCGCGGCAGCTCTCCGGCGGCCAGCAGCAGCGCGTGGCCATCGCCCGCGCGCTCGCCCTCGAACCGAAGGTGCTGCTCTTCGACGAGCCCACCTCGGCTCTCGACCCGGAGCTGGTCGGTGAAGTCCTCGACGTCATCAAGGACTTGGCCGGCACCGGCACCACCATGATCGTCGTGACCCACGAGATCGGCTTCGCCCGCGAGGTCGCCGACACGGTGGTGTTCATGGACGGCGGAGTCGTCGTGGAACAGGGGCCGCCGTCGGCCGTCCTGGACAACCCGCAACAGGAACGCACCCGCGCCTTCCTCTCCAAGGTCCTCTGACCGACCCTCACCCCTTTCCACAAGCAAGGAGCACGACCATGTCCACCTCGATCACCCGCCGCACCGCCGCCGCCGCGCTGGGCCTGACCACCGCCCTCCTCCTCGCCGCGTGCGGCAACCCCGACGACGGCGGCACGACCGAGGTCGCGGCCGCGTCGGGCAGCAAGACGAAGATCAACCTGACCGCCGACCAGGACCGCATCACCACCGACAAGGTCGACTCCATAGCGGCCGAGGTGCCCGAGGAGATCCGTAAGAGAGGCACCCTGGAGATCGTGGACTCGTCGGGCTCCGCGGCACCGCTCACCTTCTACGCCACCGACAACAAGACGGTCATCGGCGTCGAGCCCGACATCGCCTCTCTGGTCGCCGATGTGCTCGGCCTCAAGCCGCACGTCAACACGGTGTCCTGGGAGAACATCTTCGTCGGCCTCGACAGCGCCAAGTACGACGTCGGCTTCAGCAACATCACCGTCACCGAGGAGCGCAAGGAGAAGTACGACTTCGCCACCTACCGTGAGGACAACCTGGCCTTCGAGGCGAAGAAGGGCAGCGGCCTGAAGGTCGGCGGGCCCCAGGACGTGGCGGGCAGGACCGTCGCCGTCAGCAGCGGCACCAACCAGGAGAAGCTGCTGATCGACTGGAGCAAGGAGAACGAGAAGGCCGGCCGCGAACCGGTGGACATCAAGTACTACCAGAACGACAGCGACACCTACCTCGCTCTCCAGTCCGGCCGCATCGACCTCTACCTCGGCCCCAACCCCACCGCCGCCTACCACGCTGCCACCACCGGGAAGACCGAGGTCGTCGGCACCTACTCCGGCGCCGGCGCCACCCTCCAGGGCCTCATCGCGGCGACCACCAAGAAGGACAGCGGCCTGGTCAAGCCGCTCGCCGACGCCCTGAACCACGTGATCGAGAACGGTACGTACGCGAAGGTGCTCAAGCGCTGGGGCCTGTCCGACGAAGCAGTGACCAGGTCGGAGACCAACCCGCCCGGCCTGCCCAAGACCAACAAGTAGCTCTGGCACCCGGCCACCGGCGTCGGCGGATTCCACCTCCTCCCGACCCGGCCTCCGCCGATGCCCGTCGCGATCCACGGCCTCGTACCGGCGTTGCCGTCAATCGCACATCCGAGAAGGAGTACGCGTGAACCCGTTCAGAAACCGTCATCCCGTCCGTCCCGTCCTGGTGGCGCTGGGCTCGGCCGTCCTGCTGGCCGCCTCCGTCACCGTTCCGTCCGCCGCGGCTGCCGTGGTGGAGGGGCACCCGCGTTCGTCCGTGGCGCTCGACTGGTACGACACGACAGCGGCCACCATCGCGGCGGACGGCGCCCCGACGCAGATCACGAACAGCCGGACCTGGGCCGTCAGTTGGCTCGCGGCGGCCCGAGCCACCCGCGTGGTGCCGTCCGGCGTCGACCGGGGCGACTTCCAGGACGCGGCTCTGGCGTCCGCCGTGCACGACGCTCTGGTGGCGCTGGTCCCCACCCGAACTCAGGAACTGGACGCAGCCCTGCGCGCGACGCTGGACGGCGTTCCCGACGGAGCGGCCGAGTCGAAGGGCGTGGCGGCCGGTGCCCGCCAGGCGCGGCTGGTGCTCGCCGCCCGCGAGGGTGACGGCCTCGACCCGGCCTCCGTCAACGCGCCGTTCACCGTCCCACCGGCGGCTCCTGGAGTGTGGCAGCCGACCCCGCCCGCCCACGCCCCGGCCGCGCAGTACGGCAACCGGCTCGCCCGGCCCTTCCTGCTGGACAGCCCCGACCAGTACCGGCTGCCCGCACCGCCCGCCCTGGACTCCGCGCGATACCGCGCCGATCTGGCCGAAGTCCGTGCATACGGGGCGGTGGACAGCGCCGTACGCACGGAGAGGCAGACAGAGACCGCCAACTTCTGGCTGGGTTCCTCACTGACGCTGTACACCGAGCCACTGCGGGTGGCCCTCGCCCGGTCACCGCATTCCAGCGCCGGACGGGCCAGGCTGGTGGCCCTCTTCCACGTCGCCTTGGTGGACACGCAGATCGCCACCTCCGACACCAAGTACGCCTATCTGCGGTGGCGCCCGGTCACGGCCATCCGTACCGGTTCGATCGACCCCGACCCCGCATGGACGCCGCTGCACACCACGCCGGCCCATCCGGACTACCCGAGCGGCCACAACACGTACTCGGGCGCCGCGGAAGCGGTCCTCTCGGCGCTCGTCGGGCCGCGGACGGCGCCCTTCCAGCTGACCAGCCCCACCGCTCCCGGAGTGACCCGCACGTACACGGCCTGGAGCCGACTGTCCCAGGAGAACGTGGACGCCCGCGTGTACTCCGGCATCCACACCCGCTCGGCCGACGAGGCCGGTCTCGTCCTCGGCGAGCGGGTCGCGACGCACGCCCTGCGCAACGCCGCGCGCCTGTTCGGCACGCTGTGAGCGGCACCGGCACCAGGTGCGGCCGCCAACGGAGTCTCCCTCGCCGTCACCGGGCTCGGCTCAGTAGCGGTCGGCTGTATCCTCGCGCTGCCGGCCGGTCCCCGGAGGGCGTCGAAGCGCACGCCGTGCCGGGCGAGGGCGCCGACGTCGAGGTGTGGATCCTGGGCAGCAGCGGCGGCCGGAGCGGCGGCGAGGTCGCGGGCGCGCGGCGGCTGCGGTTCGCCGCGAACCACCGCGTCAGCCCCGCCACGTGCTGGAGGCCGTGAACGGCTACCGGGCCTTCTTTCAGCCCTCCGACTTCGCCTGGTGAAGCTCCAACAGGCCACCGACGCTACTGCTCGCGCAGGAGTGGAGCCGGAGGTGAGAGGGAGGCCCGGCAGTGGGCCACGGCGGGCCTGCTCGCCGGGGTGCGCCCCTTTCCCAGTACGGGGGTCAGGGTGCCGCGGCGGCCTTGACGGCGTGGGAGACCTGCGCGCGCAGCTCGGCGAACTCACGGAAGCTGCGCAGCTCCTCGGCGTCGACGTCGCCGCCGAGTGCGTCACGAACACCGCCGTCCGGCCGGTCCGCTCGGTCACCCGACGGACGTCCTCTTGCAGCCGCTCCCGGGCCAGCGCGTCCAGCACCGCGAACGGCTCGTCGAGAATGATGCTGAACGGAATGGACAGGCACCCTGCGAGGACGGATGGCGGGGCGCGTCAGAAAGGCCGGGTCAGCAACTACACGAGCCCGGGCGCCGGCACAGGTCGATGACCAG
This sequence comes from Streptomyces bicolor, assembly GCF_000719285.1. GTDB lineage: Bacteria > Actinomycetota > Actinomycetes > Streptomycetales > Streptomycetaceae > Streptomyces > Streptomyces bicolor. The sequence goes on from NZ_JOFS01000046.1 coordinate 13,352, forward strand.
GCGTCGCACCAAGGGCTCGGGAATCATGGCCTATTTCTACAGCAGCCGCAGCAGTTCACCTACAGCACAGCCCCCAGCAGCAGGGCCGACGACGCCTCCGGATCCTGTCCCGCGGTGTCGACGACGACATGGTTCCGGTCCCACGGCTCGTACTCCCGGTCGAGGATGTGCTGCCAGTCGGGCAGCGGCAGGTCCGGGACGTCGACCGACCGCGACGTCACGCGCCGCCGGTGCTCGACCGGATCGGAGCAGACGACCTCCACCTCGACGGAGGGGACACCCGCCCGGGCGGCAGCACCACGCCAGGCGTCCCGCGTCACCGCCAGCGGGTTCACCGACTCCGCGATCACGCTCAGGCCCTGCCGCAGATGCTCCTCGGCCAGGGCGTACCCGACGACGTAGCCCGCCGGACCGACCGGGTGCCGGGCCAGGCCGGAGCGGACCAGAGCCTGCTCGATGGTGTCCACGCGCACGTGAACCGCGCCGATCTCCGCAGCCAGCAGGCGGGCGAGCGTGGTCTTTCCGGTGGCGGGCAGGCCGCCGATCACGACGAGCAGGGTGTCGTCCTGCCGCCTGCGACCGGGCGATGGCTCAGTGTTCATACGAGCGCGTCAGAATCCGCTCGTGGGGGATCTTCTCACCGGCCTCGATCGCGACCGGGAGCCGGTTCTCGGCGGGCGGCAGTGGGCAGGTCGCGAAGTCGGTGTAGGCGCACGGCGGGTTGGTGGCGCGGTTGAAGTCCAGCACCACGGTGCCGTCGGGTCCGGGTGCGTCTATGTGCAGGGCGCGGTTGGCCGGATACGTGGTCACGCCTGAGGTCGCATCGGTGAACAGCACCATGAGGTTGCCCGGTGTGTGCCCGTTGAACGCGGTCAAGCCCATTGTGCGGCCTTCGAGTTGGAAGCGGATCCGGCCGGGGGCGTCGTAGACGTGCTGCAGCCCCTCGACGGTGGCGCCCACGGTGGTCGGCCGCGGCTCCGGGAACGCGGTGTACGTGCCGGTGACCGCCCAGCGTGGGTCCGGCGCGTACGCGGGTGTCCCGGTGAACGCGGTGCGCAGCGGATGCTCCGGGTGCCGCGGCCGGATCAGGTCCTGGCCGCCGCGCTTGGCGATCTCGATCACCGCGTCCCCCCCAGACGGCGTTGACGCCGCCGCGTTCCGGGATGACGCCGAAAGCGTGGCGTCCGCGTACCACGGTGCCGTCGACGACGAGTTCCTCCCCCTCGCCGAGCACGACGGTGACGCCGTCGTCGCCCGTCGACCAGGTGCCGGGCGCGTCGGGGAAGCGCTGGGGGTCGGTGGCCAGCCAGTGCAGGCCGGTGACGGCGAGGAATCCGTGTTCATGGGCGAGGGCGGAATCCTTCCGCCGGTGCCACGCCTGCCATTCCGTGGCGAAGGTGCGGATGTCGGTGGCGGAGTCCTGGACGGTCATGTGTACTCCCGCGGAATACGGCGCTGATGGTCGGAGGGGAGAGAGGGGAAGGCAGCCGCTCCGGGGCGGAGGGAGCCCAGCGGGCCGCCTCCGGCAGCGGTCAGCGGGACACGGTGGGAAAAGGCTGGTCGGACGCCGGAGGACGGAGTCAACTCACGGCGGAACAACCCGTGGTGGTGACACGCACGTAGTCGACGTGGCGGCGAGTCACGAGCACGGTCATGTAGCCAGGTAACCACACAGGGGCATACGCGCACCAGCTCAGCCGTTCGATTCACGAAGGGGCGCGGTACGCACGGGCGTTGCGCACGAACAGCTCGTGCAGATCGCGTACCGCCCGGGGCACGGAGCCGGAGTTGCGGCGCTGCATGACCAGCAGTACGTCGGTCGCGTCGCCCGCGAGTGGCCGTACGGTGATCGTGCCCCGCCGTTCCAGGGGATCGCCGATGACACTGAAGTCCGGCAGCACCGTGGCTCCCAGTCCCTCGGCGACCATCAGCTTGCCCATCTCGGCGCCGTCGGTGGAGTACGAGAAGGACGGCGTACGGCCGCCCAGCAGACGGTGGACGAAGCGGTGCATGACGTAGCCGGACCGCATCACGACCAGCGGCTCGGCCAGGAGGCTGTCCACGTCCACCGTGTCCAGGGCCGCCAGCGGGCTGTCCGGGCGCACACACCACCGGCCGGCCGCGCAGCAGCTCGGTGGTCTCGAAACCGGGCGGCAGATCGTCGCCCTCGAGATAGTTCACCAGCCCCAGATCGAACGCGCCCTCCAGCAGCTTGCGATGGATCTCGGCCTGCTGTGCGCCGACCAACTCGACCTGGGTGACGGGGTGCGAGGACCGGAACTGCCACACCGTCGGTATGACCAGCGGGACGGTGGCCGTGTTGACGGTGCCGAGACGGACCATTCGGCTGATGCGGTGCTGGTCGCCGGCCGCACCACGCAGCCGGTCGACCGCGTCCAGCACGCTCATGATGTGCGGCAGCAGCTCCCGGCCCTCGTCGCTGATCTTCGCCCCGGAACGCTTTCGCTCCAGCAGGTCCACGCCCAGTTCGCGCTCCAGATTGCGCACGGTCTCGCTGAGCGCGGGCTGGGACAGGTGCAGTTCCTCCGCGGCACGCCGCAACGACCCCGACCGCGTGACGGCGGCGATGTATTCAAGCTGCTCGATACGCACGACCAGGAGACTGCCGTTCGCCGCGCGCCGCGTTCAAGGGAATCCCTGTCACAACCTCGTGAATACCGACTCTCAGCATGTGGAATGACATCCGGGCATTCTTGACCGTCCGGACCCCCACTGCTTTGATCGATGACATGAAGCGACAGGACCTCACGCGGCGACGCCACGTCGACCTCGCGCGTGTCTCCAGCTCCTGCTGTCGCCATCGGGTCTGAGCGCACCCGAGGGAAACCCTCGAACCCGCGCCGATACTCCCTTCCTGAATTCCGCTGCCGGCCGTTTTCCGTGGTGACTTCGGCCGTCCCGGGAACGGCGTCCCAGCACGCCTGAATCCCGATCACTGAACACGTTTCCCTGTCACCGCACGCTCCTTTTCGCATGCGCATTCCGCCAGGAGTTCCCCATGCCCGTACCGCCCGGCCCCGACCCCGTCCGCTTCGCCTACTGGGTGCCGAACGTCAGCGGCGGCCTGGTCACCAGCACCATCGAGCAGCGCACCGACTGGGGCTACGACTACAACCGCGAACTCGCCGTGCTGGCCGAGAACAACGGCTTCGACTATGCCCTGAGCCAGGTCCGCTACATGGCCAGTTGCGGCGCCGAGTACCAGCACGAGTCGACCAGCTTCAGCCTCGCCCTGCTGCTCGCCACCCAGCGTCTGAAGGTCATCGCCGCCGTCCACCCCGGCCTGTGGCATCCGGGTGTCCTCGCCAAGCTCGGCGCCACCGCGGACCACCTGTCGAACGGTCGCTTCGCCGTCAACGTCGTCAGCGGCTGGTTCAAGGGCGAGTTCACCGCCCTCGGCGAGCCCTGGCTGGAGCACGACGAACGCTACCGCCGCTCCGAGGAGTTCATCCGCGCCCTGCGCCAGATCTGGACCGAGGACCACGCCGAACTCGCCGGTGACTTCTACCGGTTGCGTGACTTCTCCCTCAAGCCCAGGCCGCTGAACACCCCGGAGCGCCCCCACCCGGAGATCTTCCAGGGCGGCAACTCCACCGCAGCTCGCGCCATGGCGGGCCGGGTCTCCGACTGGTACTTCTCCAACGGCAAGGACTTCGACGGGGTCACCGAGCAGATCGCCGACGTACGCGCCTCCGCCGTGCAAGCAGGCCGTAAGCCACCGAAGTTCGGCCTCAACGGCTTCCTCATCGCCCGCGACACCGAGGCCGAGGCCCGCGACACGCTCCGCGAGATCGTCGCCAAGGCCGACACACAGGCCGTGCACGGGTTCCGGGACGCCGTCCAGCAGGCCGGGCGGTCCACCGCGGACGGCAAGGGCATGTGGCAGGACTCCACCTTCGAGGACCTCGTCCAGTACAACGACGGCTTCCGTACGGGCCTGATCGGCACGCCCGAGCAGATCGCCGAGCGGATCGTCGCCTACAAGCGCCTCGGCGTCGACCTCTTCCTCCTCGGCTTCCTGCACTACCTGGAGGAGGTCGAGTACTTCGGCAAGCGGGTGCTGCCCCTCGTCCGCGAACTGGAGGCCCGCGAAAGCGAGTCCGAGCCTGCCGTCGCCCACCCCTGACCGCCACCGGCGAACCGCCGCAGTTCACCCGGCACTCCTGAAAGGTCCTCGCATGGCCACCATCCTGTCCGTCTCCGGAAGCCCCTCCGCGACCTCCCGCACCGCCCGGCTGCTGCGCCACCTGGACGACCGGCTCAGGGCCCAGGGGCACGACGTCATCCCCTTCGAAGTCCGCACACTCCCGGCCGAGGCACTGCTGCACGCCGACTTCGGTCACCCGGCGATCGTCGAGGCCACCGCCCTGTTCCGGCGCGCGGACGGGATCGTGATCGGCACCCCCGTCTACAAGGCCGCCTATTCGGGGCTGCTGAAGTCGCTGCTGGACCTCCTGCCGCAGTACGCCCTGGCGGGCAAGACCGTCCTCCCGCTGGCCACCGGCGGCACCAACGCCCACGTGCTGGCCATCGACTACGCCCTGCGCCCCGTGCTCAACTCCATGGGCCCCGCCCACATCACGCCCGGCTGGTTCACTCTCGACAAGGACATCACGGTGGGCGACGACGGCGCGCTGACCGTCGCACCGGGTACCGCCGAGGCCCTGGCCCAGGTCACTGACCAGTTCTCGCTCGCACTCGGTGGCCGCCCGGCCCTGCTGGCGGCTACCGGATGAGCGCCGTGACCGTGCTCGCCGACGACGCCGAGGCCCTCGCCGTCGCCGCCGAACTGGCCGCGGACTTCCGCAAGGGCGCCGCCGAGCGGGACGCCCGGCGGCGGCTGCCGCATGCGGAACTGGAGCGGCTGTCCGCGTCCGGGCTGCTCGGGGTGACGGTGCCCGCCCAGTTCGGTGGCGCGGACGTCCGTACGGAGACACTCGCGGAGATCTTCCGGCTGCTGGCCTCCGCCGACGCCAGCCTCGCCCAGATACCGCAGAGCCACTTCGTGTACGTCAATGTGCTCCGCCGGCAGGGGACACAGGCGCAGCAGGAGTTCTTCCTCGGCGAGGTACTGGCCGGGAAGCGGTTCGGCAACGCCCAGTCCGAGGCGGGCACCAGCCATGTGCAGGACATCCGTACACGGCTCGCACGGCGCCCCGACGGGGCATACGTCCTCGACGGCGTCAAGCACTACTCCACCGGCGCCCTGTTCGCCGACTGGATTCCCGTCCTCGCCCGCGCCGACGACGACAACCTGCACGTGGCGTACGTACCGCGCGACGCGCCCGGCCTCACGGTCGTGGACGACTGGGACGGCATGGGGCAGCGCACCACCGCCAGCGGAACGGTCCGCCTGGACTCGGTGCCCGTGCCCGCCGACCGGGTGGTGCCGCACCACCTCACCTTCCGGGGGCCCCAAGTCCACGGTGCTATCGCCCAGTTGCTGCACGCCGCCATCGACGCGGGGATCGCCGCCGGGGCACTGGCCGAGGCCGTGGAGTTCGTCCGCACGAAGAGCCGTCCCTGGTTCGAGAGCGTCGACGAAGGCCACGCCACGGCCGCCGAGGACCCCCTGCTGATCCAGCGGTTCGGTGAACTGACGATCCGGGTACGGGCCGCTGACGCGTTGCTCGCCTCGGCCGCGAGGTCCGTGGACGCCGCCCGTGCCGACCTCACCGAAGCCTCGGCCGCCGAGGCGTCGATCGCGGTGGCTGCCGCCAAGGTGACGGCAGCGGAGGCGGCTCTGGAGGTCGGCAGCGCCCTCTTCGAGGTCTCCGGCACGCGCTCGGCGCTCGACTCCCTGGGCCTGCACCGCCATTGGCGTGACGCCCGTACCCACACCCTGCACGACCCGGCCCGCTGGAAGGTCCAGCACATCGGCCGCTACCTCCTCAACGGAATCAAGCCGCCCCGGCGCGGCCTTCTCTGACGAACGACCTGAACGGAGCCTCAACGTGTCCCTCACCTTCCACTGGTTCCTGCCCACCAACGGCGACAGCCGCAATGTCGTCGGCGGCGGCCACGGCACTCCCGCCACGGCGTCCGGCCGTGACCGGCCGCCGACGGTCGCCTACCTCGGCCAGATCGCCCGCGCCGCCGAGGACCTGGGCTTCGTGGGCGCGCTGACGCCCACCGGCGCCTGGTGCGAGGACGCCTGGCTGACCACAGCCATGGTCAGCCAGCACACCGAGCGGCTGAAGTTCCTGGTCGCTTTCCGGCCCGGCTCCGTCTCGCCGACGCTCGCCGCGCAGATGGCGTCCACCTTCCAGCGGCAGACCGGCGGACGGCTGCTGCTGAACGTGGTGACGGGCGGGGAGAGCCGCGAGCAGCGTGCCTACGGCGACTTCCTCGACAAGGACGACCGTTACCGCCGTACCGGTGAATTCCTGCAGATCGTCCGGGGGTTGTGGGAGGGCAAGGCCGTCGACCTCGTCGGCGAGCACCTCCAGGTCGAGGACGCGAAGCTGGCCCGGGTGCCCGACCCGGTCCCGGAGGTGTACTTCGGCGGTTCGTCGCCCATCGCGGGGGAGATCGCCGCGCGGCACGTCGACGTCTACCTCACCTGGGGTGAGCCGCCGGCCGCCGTGGCCGAGAAGATCGCCTGGATCCGGGCGCTGGCCGAGAAGGAGGGCCGCAGCGTCCGCTTCGGCATCCGGCTGCACGTCATCACCCGGGACACCGGCGAGCAGGCGTGGGCGGAGGCACGGCGGCTGCTGGAGGGCTTCGACGCGGAGACGGTACGGGCCGTGCAGGCCGGACTCGCCCGCAGCGAGTCCGAGGGGCAGCAGCGGATGCTCGCGCTGCACGGCGGCGGCTCCGACGGCCTGGAGATCTACCCGAACCTGTGGGCCGGCATCGGGCTGGTGCGGGGTGGCGCGGGCACGGCGCTGGTCGGCAGCCACGACGAGGTCGCCGAGCGCATCGCCGAGTACCACCGGCTGGGCATCGACGAGTTCGTGCTCTCCGGCTACCCGCACCTGGAGGAGGCGTACTGGTTCGGCGAGGGCGTGCTGCCGCGGCTGGCGGCGCAGGGGCTGTGGAAGCATCCGTTCCGCGACGCGACGGCGGAACGGACCGGTGCTCAGGTGCCCTTCGTGGAGCGGGAATCGGCCACCGTGACGCGTATTCCCTAGATTTCCTATCGAATTACTAGGGAAGTGTTGACCCTCGTCGGTGGAGCGAGTGAGGATGACGCTGACCGGGTCGGCCGGACAGACCGGGGCCGTGTCGTCCTCTGCCTTGAAGGAAGTCCGCCATGACGACTGCACCACCGGCCGCCAAGACGGTCGTAGCGGTGACCGGGCGACCCGACTGGCTGCACACAGCCCGCGAACTCGCCGACGACCTGGCCACGGACGCGGTGGAACGCGAGCAGGCCGGCAAGCCTCCGCTCGACGAGGTCGCCCGGCTGCGTGAGTCGGGGCTCCTGACACTGCTCGTGCCGACCGCACTCGGCGGCGGGGGAGCGGACTGGCGCACCGCCTACACGGTCGTCCGGATCGTCGCCGCGGCCGACGGCGCGGTGGGCCATCTGCTGGGCAGTCACTACTTCCTGTCCTACTGCGCCCGGTTCTTCGCCGGCCCCGACGGTGCCGCGCGGGTCGAGCGGGCGTTCGCGGCGGGGCAGTGGTGCTGGGGCGGCGGTATCGCCTCGCACGAACCGCCGCTCATGCTGACCCCGACGGCGGGTGGCTATCTGCTGGACGGCCACCAGCGGTACGGCACCGGAGTCGGGGTCGCCGACCGGCTGGTGGTCCGTGCCACCGTTCCCGGCACCGGTGAGCCCCTCGCCGTCCTCGTCGACCCTGCCCACCCGGGCCTGGTGAGCGGCAGCGGCGGCGAAACGTTCGGCCAGCGGCTGGCGGCGGCCGGCAGCGTGGGGTTCGACTCCGTGCCGGTCGCCGCCGACGACGTACTCGGCTCCCTCTCCCCGGACGAGGGAGCCCTGTCGCCCTTCGCGGGGCTCGCCGCGCCGACCGCACGGCTGGTCTCCGCCCAGTTCTGTCTCGGCGTCGCCGAGGGCCTGCTGGGTGAAGTCCGCGAACACGGACGGGCGGTGCGCAGCCCGTGGCAGCCCTTCTCGCCCCAGCCCTGGCCGGGCGGCCCGCCCCAGGACCCGTACGTGCTGACCGCGTACGGCGAACTGGCCGTCGCCGCACGGGCCGCAGCCGCCCTCGCCGACCAGGCGGTCGACGCCCTGACGCACGGGCTCGCGCGGGGCGACGACCTCGACGACGAGGAGTGCGCGGAGACGGCCGTGCTGGCCGGCGCGGCCGAGGCCGCCGCCGCCCGGGCCGCGCAGGAGATCGCCACCCGTGCCCTGGACGCCGTAGGCGCGCCCGGCGCCTTCGCCCGGCACGGCCTGGACCGCTTCTGGCGCGACATCCGTAGCCACACCCTGCGCGAGCCGGTCGCCCACCGGCTGCGCGAGGTCGGGGACTACTTCCTCAACGGCGCGCATCCCCCGTTCAGCCTGCCCGCGTGACCACGGGCCCGGCGGGGAGTGCCGGCGCGACAGTGATGGATAATCTCGCTATGCGGATCTCGGCGAGGGCGGACTATGCGGTGCGGGCGGCACTGGAGCTGGCCGCGGCAGGGGACGACACGTCGCTCAAGGCCGAGGCGATCGCCGAGGCGCAGGGCATCCCGCACAAGTTCCTCGAGGGCATCCTCGGCGACCTGCGCCGGGGCGGCCTCGTCGTCAGCCAGCGCGGCGGCAAAGGCGGCTACCGGCTCGCCCGCCCGGCGGACTCGATTCCCATCGCGGACGTGATCCGCGTGGCGGACGGCCCCCTGGTCTCGGTGCGCGGCGTACGCCCGCCCGACCTCTCTTACACCGGCCCCGCGGAGTCCCTGCTGCCGCTGTGGATCGCCGTACGCGCCAACGTCCGCAAGATCCTCGGCGAGGTCACCCTGGCCCATGTGGCCGCGGCCAAGCTGCCCGACGACGTACTGAGCCTCGCGGACGACCCCGAGGCCTGGACCAACCCCTGACCGGCTCCTCGACCGCTTCGCCGGACGGATTCACCCGACGGATTCACCGACCGGCGTCTCACCGTTCGGCGGCCCTCTTGACGCGGCTCGGATCCGGGCCGACACTCCAGTACGGGAATCCTAGTGAATTGGTAGGGAAGCATGGGTCGCACCGCGCCGGACCCCGGCAGTGACACGGTCCGTGTCGCCGTCCGGCCGCTGCCCCTGCTGACCTCCCGCCGCCACATCGACCTCGAGCGTGTGTGCAGTGCGGCAAGTTCCCCGCACGGCGCGGGTGTCGCGACCGCCCGCCCCTGAACCTCACGTATCGCGTCCCGGCCGCGAACCTCACCTCGCGCACCGCATCCCGGCCGCGCCGAAGCCGCCGCGCGCCATCGCCGTCGTATGCCCGTGACCGAGCACCCAGGGAGACGTATGTCCGCCCCATCCCCGACGTCCGCCCCGTCCCCGACCGCCGTGCCGTCCTTCCGGAGCAGGATCGGCGGTGACGCGCGCAGCGGTTACTACGCCGCCCCCCGCCGCTACCGGCTCCACCTGGCCTCGTCGAGTCCGCGCTGTCTGAGCATCGCCGTCACCCACAGCCTGCTCGGCCTCGACGACACCCTCCCGGTGACCCTGCTCCCCGCCGTGCCCGACGCCCCCGACGGTGGGCACGAGGAGCTGCGTCCGCTGTACGAGGCCAGTTCGCACCAGCATCCGGGACCGGCCGTGGCGCCGGTGCTCAGCGACGCCTGGACCGGCACCATCGTGAGCACGCATGCTCCCGACATCCTGCGGGACCTGGCCCGGCGGTTCGGCGGCGGTGGCCTCGACCTCTTCCCGCGCGGCGCCGAGGAGGCCGTCGAGAGCATCGGCCGCCTCTGCGAGCAGGACATCCTCGCATCCGCGCAGCCGGACGGCGGGGGGACGGTGCGCGACACCGCGCTCGCCACCCTGCTGCGCGCACTGGACACGCTGGAGCGGCGGCTCTTCTCCCAGCCGTATGTGCTGGGTGCCGAACTCACCCTCGCGGACGTCGAGTTGTGGGTGACGCTGGTGCAACTGGACACCGTCCATCGCCTGCACCTGGACCCCGCCGTGGTGCACCGCGTCACCGACCACCCGTACCTGTGGGCGTACGCCCGCCGGCTCGCGGCCCACCCGGCTTTCGGTTCCCACCTCGCCCCGGACAGCATCGCCTGCCGGTACTGGATGCTCTGACCGCCCCGCCTACGCGGCCCGCTCCTGCGTCCGCATCCACAGACACAGGTGCCAGTCCTGGTCGTTGGCGAGGGGGTCGGCGCGGTGTGCCGCCCTGCCGTCGACCGTCGAGGGCATGACGAAGGCGCAGGTCGCGGAGCCGTCCTCGCGGTAGTTGGCCATGTTGGCGCGCAGGATCGCCTCGGCGAGCCGCTCGGTGTCGGCGGTGCGCAGAGCGGCCGGCAGACGCAGGAGGGTGGTGGCGGTCAGGACGCTCCAGTAGTGCGGGAAGACGTCGCCCCACATCCGGTCGGTGCCGAACCAGTAGCCGTCCCAGTGGCGGATGGCGATGCCGTGCAGCCGGGCGTGGGGCTGCGGCCCGCCGAAGGCCAGCAGCCAGGGCAGGCGTTGGGTGACGGCGTCGAGGAAGACGGGGTCCCCGGTGAGGGTGTGGGCGTCGCAGAGGAGGTCGAGGAGCGGCGCCACGATGGACTGCTCGTAGTTGACCTCGTGGGCGGGCAGTCGCCTGCCCAGCCGCACGAACCGCCGTGCGCTGTCGACCAGTTGGTCGCGCAGGGCGGCCGCCCGTCCGGGCTGTCCCCAGGCGTCGAGGCTGTCGCAGACCGGGAGCGCCGCCGGAGAGAGCAGGATGGACAGATGGGCGGTGCCGCCGAGTTCGAGGTTGCGTTCGAGGACGCGGGCGGCGAGGTCGAGGTCGTCGTCCCTGCCGTGGACGAGGTGGCGGTCGTGGAAGAACCGGGCCAGCCACGGCGAGTCGTACAACCGGGGCCCGGTGTGCCAGGTCTGGGAGCCGCGGCGCGGGGCGGCGGTGTCGTCGAGCAGGTGGCGGCGGGCGAACCGCGACCAGCCCTCCAGCAGCGGGTCGATCTCGTCGGGGTCCGCCCAGCCGCGGGCCGCGGCGGCCTGGAGCAGCAGCGGCATGGCGATTCGCTCCGAGCCGTCCGTCCAGTCCGACCAGCCGTTCGTGGACCGGGTCAGGCCGGTGCGCGTGTCCACCGGCACGAAGGCGTGGGCGAGCGGACCGGGCCGCTCCAGGGCCCGCTGATGCCGGACGATGTACGCCACGCGGCGCCGGACCATCTCCTCCAGCGGCAGATGGAACAGCACCTCGGTGCGCGCTCCGTCCCCCACGTCCAGCAGGTAACTGCCGTGCCGGGAGGCGCGTACCCGGAAGCGGCCGTCCGTCTCCCGCTCCACCTTCACACCGGAGTCCGGACCGGACACCGAGGACGCCTCGACGACGATGGACTCCCCGACCTCGGCGGCGTAGGCGGAGAACACGGCCGGCGGCCTGGTCGCGGCGGTGAACTCCTCGGCCGACGCGTACCACCCCAGCACCCACTCCACGGCCGTCGACTCCCCGGCCGCCACCTGAAGCACCGGCTGGCCACCGAACGCCTCCGGGTTGTGCGCCTGATCGGTGACCAGCAGGACCAGGTGGCCGCGCACATGCGAGTTCGACACCTGGTTGCGCGACTCGACCGCGTAGCCGCGCACGGCCCCCTCCCGCACGACCAGGCCAAGGCACCGCCCGTCCCCCGACATCGGCTGCGCCAGCGCCCAGGCCCATGTCCCCCCGGTGAACAGGTGCGCGTGCACCGCCTGCGCCAGGGACTCCTCGGCCGTGGTGTACAGGTCGGCGAAGGGGGTCTGGACGCCGAGCCCCGTGATCGTGAGCTGCTCCCGTGCCGTGTTCACGACTGTGTACCGCTCGCGCAGCACGTCTCCGGCCACGCAGCGCCGCACCTCGACCCTGACCCCCGGGAGAGGTGTGTGCACCGCCTCCACGGCGCCGTCCACGACACGCAGTTCGGTGGGCGTGTGCCAGCGGGCGCCGCCCCGGTCGGTGATCAGGTGCCCCGAGCCCCACTGGTGTTCCAGCGAGTGCCACTCGGTGATGTCGGTGTCGAGCAGAAAACGCCGGGCCGGGTCTCGCTCGTCGACGAACCGCACAGGCGCGCCCGTCAGGGGGTCGAGCGTCGCGTGCCCGGAGCCGAAGGCCAGGACGCCGGGAAGCTGAGCATCAACAGACGGCAAGGCAGTGGTCTCCTTCAGCCATGTCAGCGCCGTAGCAACCGGTTGCTACACGGCGCGCTGAACAGCGTGGCTCCCGTCGCCGAGCCCGTCAATCCCCATGCGTGAGGTGCCGTGTTGTGGGACCCCGGCTCACCGGGGCTTCTCCCACACCGACACATGCTTGCCGCTCTCGCTCGTGAACGGCTCGCGCGTCCAGTCCTCCCACCGGTCGCGCAGCCGGAGCCCGGCGAGCCGCGCCATCAGGTCCAGCTCGGCCGGCCAGACGTACCGGAACGGGATGGACCAGTGTTCCGCGCGGCCGTCGGTGATGGTGACGTAGTTGGAGCTCATCGCCTGCGTGGCGACGTCGTATGCGTCGAACGCCCACCGCGACTCGCTGATGTGGAACGGCACGGCGTTCTGCCCGGCCGGGAGTTTCCGCAGCTCGGGGACCATGACCTCGACGACGAAGCAGCCTCCCGGCGCCAGGTGCGCGGCGACGTTGCGGAAGCAGTCCACTTGGGCGTCCTGGGTCGTCAGGTTCATGATCGTGTTGAAGACCAGGTAGGCGAGGGAGAAGGTCTTCTCCACACGCGCCGTCGCGAAGTCCCCGATCGTCACGTCGATGGCGTCGCCGCCGGGCTTGGTGCGTAGCCGGTCCACCATGGCGCGGGACACGTCGATGCCGTGCACCGGGACACCGCGGGCCGCCAGCGGCAGCGCGATGCGGCCGGTGCCGATGCCGAGTTCGAGGGCCGGTCCGCTGCCCGCGAGTTCGGCCAGTACGTCGACCGCCGGGTCCACCACGCCGGGGCGGAACATGTCGGCTGCCGACCTGTCGTAGTCGGCAGCGATCTTCTCTCCGAAGTAGCCGTCGTCTTCGATCACTTGGGGACCGTACTGCCGGTCGCCGTCCCGGGGCACGCGAATTTCCGCGGGCGGCGGACGGGGGTGCCCGGCGCCATCGTGAACGGGTGTCCGGGGCGAGTGCCCTCCGCGTCCGCCGCACCTGGCGTCGGTGACCGAAGGAATCGGTCGGCTCACTCCTTCCAGTCGAGCTGATGTTCGGGCGTGCCCGCCGACCTCCCGTACGCGATCGCCTCCGCCCGCCCCGCCGCGTCACCGCGCAGGTAACGGAACACTTTCCCGGCGAACACGACCACGCGTTCGTCCCCGGCGTCGAAGTCGACGTACCAGCCGAGCGCCGGCTCCAGCGCCGCCGCGAACGCCTCCGCGAGCCCGGCGATGTCGTCGCCGTCCGCCTCCCACTCGACGAACGTCCACAGCGCCGGCTGCCCGGCGGTCGCGGTCGCCGAGGCGTCGACCCGGCTCACCTTGCGCAGTCGCAGGCCTCGCGGCTCGAAGGCGGCGCCGGGGCGCAGGCTCTCGCCGATGAGGTATCCGGTGATCATGTGCGGGCTCCCTCGGGATTGATGAACACGTCCGAGCTGACGACGCTACGACGTGCCACTGACACTCACCCCCGGTGAGTCCGTGCACCTTGCCCGGTACACGTCAATAGTGTGAAACTTCGGAACTGATGCCCGGTTACGCGCACCGAGGTTCAGGCACGTACCGATGGCCGCATGGGCAGCGGATCCGGCCCCCGACCTTGAGAACCTGGGCACCGCTCCCGTGTGCCTCTGAGTGCGCCACCGACCGAGAAGACGGGAGGCACGCCTTGCCCAGCCCTCTGACCATCCTCTTCGCGCCGGAGAGCGCCTACGGCCCGACCAACAACTGCGTTGGCATCGGGGACGTGTTACGCCGCCGCGGCCACCGTGTCGTGTTCGCGGCCGAGGCGTCCTGGAAGGGCCGGCTCACCAAGCTCGGCTTCGAGGAGGACCTGGTCGACCTCGCGCCTCCACCCGAACACCCCCAGGAGGCGGGCCAGTTCTGGAAGGACTTCGTACGGGACACCGCCCCCGAGTTCCGAAAGCCGACCATCGAACAGCTGGGGACCTGGGTCAGACCGGTCTGGGAGGAGCTGGTCTCCGGCGCCCGCTACTGCGAACCCCAGCTCAGGGAGATCATCGACCGGGTCCGGCCGGACGTGATCGTCGAGGACAACGTCGTCTGCTTCCCCGCGCTGACCACGGCGGGCGTTCCCTTCGTGCGGATCGTCTCCTGCAACCCGCTGGAGGTGAAGGGCGAGCACATCCCCCCACCCTTCTCCGGCTACCCGGCCGACGACCGCACGGGCTGGGCCGGGTTCCGCGCCGAGTACGACCGTACGCACCGCGACGTATGGGCCGCGTTCAACGCCTGGGTCGTGGAACAGGGCGCACGCCCGCTGCCCGACCTGGAGTTCATCCACGAGGGCGACCTGAACCTGTACGTCTACCCGGAGATCGCCGACTACACCGACGCCCGCCCCTTGGGCCCGACCTGGCACCGGCTGGACTCCTCGGTCCGGGAGACCGACGAGGAGTTCACCCTGCCGGCGGAGATCGCCGACCGCCCGGACGGCAGCGCGCTGATCTATTTCAGCCTCGGCTCGCTCGGCTCCGCCGACGTCGACCTCATGCGCCGGGTCATCGCCTCGCTGGCCCGCACCCCGCACCGCTACATCGTCTCCAAGGGACCGCTGCACGACGAGATCGAGCTCCCGCCCACCATGTGCGGCGCGGAGTTCCTTCCGCAGACCCGGATCCTCCCACTGGTCGACCTCGTCATCACGCACGGCGGCAACAACACGACCACCGAGTGCCTGCACTTCGGCAAGCCCATGATCGTGCTCCCGCTGTTCTGGGACCAGTACGACAACGCACAGCGGGTCGCCGAGCTGGGCTACGGCGTCCGGCTCGACCCGTACCGCTTCACCGACGCCCAACTCCACGGCGCCCTCGCCGAGTTGCTCGGTGCCACGGCTGTGCGGCGCGCCCTGCACGATGTCTCCGCGACGATCCGGGCCCGCGACGGGCTGCGAACCGCGGCGGACCTCATCGAGCGAAGTGGCCGCAACCAGCGCACAGGCGGGAGGGGCTGACCCTCCTCACCGCCGGATCGACAGAGGCTCGATCAATCTTAGAGGTTCCAGTAGTCGCGGTGATCCTCCTCGCGCCACCGGTCGTAGTCGGTGAACGGCGTGGGCAGCCCCAGACCGACCCAGGCGAGCCGTAGGACCCCGTATGCCGAGGGAACGGCCAGGCCCACGAACAGGCTCTGCCGCTCCGCCGTCCCGAAGCCGAAGCGGGCCGTGGCGAACCCGGCGGCGAACAGGATGCCCGCTCCGCCCACCGCCAGTAGGAAGTCGGCGGCGCGGACCGCGTACGACTCGACCGACCAGTGCAGCAGCTTGAGGTAACCGATGACGGCCACGCTCCCCACCGCCAGACCGCCGATGAGAACAAGGAGATGTCGCCCCACACCACCGAAAGTAAGGAGCTGGCCCGGGACCGGTCCCGGGAGTTTTGTTTACTAGCGGCACAAAGTCGGCCGAGCGTGGTCGGGCGCGGGTGAGGACCCGGAGGTGGACCGGCACCGTGCACCGACTGTCCTGGTTCCCCGCGAGGTGCCACTCTGGAACGAGAGGCATCCGCCGAGGGAACTCGGGAGGGCCCGATGGGACGTGATGTGCCGGCCCTGGTGTTCACGCGGGAGGACCGCCGCAGGTACCGGGAGAAGATGCACACCTGCCTCGACGTGCTGGCGCAGATGCTGCGCGAGTCGACCTTCGAGAGCGAGCGCCCCCGGGTCGGGCTGGAGATCGAGCTCAACCTGGTGGACGCCGACGGACTCCCCGCGATGCGCAACACCGACGTCCTCCAGGCGATCGCCGACCCCGCCTGGTCCAGCGAGCTGGGCCGCTTCAACCTGGAGATCAACATTCCGCCCCGGGAACTGACCACCGGCGGCCCCGGCGCCTGGGAACAGGAGATCCGTGACGCGCTCAACCACGCCGAGGAGCGTGCCTCGGCCGTGGGCGCGCACCTGATCATGGTCGGCATCCTGCCGACCCTGGGGGAGACACACGTCGACGAGACCGCCCTGTCCGGCGATCCGCGCTACAAGCTGCTCAACGAGCAGATCTTCGCGGCGCGCGGCGAGGACCTGCGGATCACGGTGGACGGCGTGGAGCGCCTGTCGACCTACGCCGACACCATCACCCCCGAGGCCGCCTGCACCAGCACCCAGTTCCACCTGCAGGTCTCGCCGAAGGATTTCGCGGACTACTGGAACGCCGCCCAGGCCATCGCGGGCGTACAGATCGCCCTGGCGGCGAACTCGCCCTACCTCTTCGGCCGGGAACTGTGGCGCGAGACCCGTATCCCCTTGTTCGAGCAGGCAACCGACACCCGCCCGCAGGAGATCAAGGCCCAGGGCGTACGGCCCCGGGTGTGGTTCGGCGAGCGGTGGATCACCAGCGTCTTCGACCTGTTCGAGGAGAACGTGCGCTACTTCCCGGCACTACTGCCGCTGTGCGACGACGAGGACCCGCAACAGGCACTCGACGGCGGCGGCGCTCCACAGCTGGGCGAGCTGACGCTGCACAACGGCACGATCTACCGCTGGAACCGCCCTGTCTACGCCGTCACCGACAGCGGCCCGCACCTGCGCATCGAGAACCGGGTCCTGCCCGCCGGTCCCACCGTGGCCGACATCATCGCCAACGGCGCCCTCTACTACGGCCTCACCCGCGCCCTGGTCGACGAGGACCGGCCGATCTGGACGCGGATGTCCTTCTCGGCCGCCGAGGACAACCTCCACACCGCCGCCCGCGACGGCATCGACGCCCGCCTGTACTGGCCCGGCGTCGGCGAAGTACCGGTCACGGAACTGGTGTTGCGCCGCCTGCTGCCCCTGGCCCACCGGGGCCTGGAGCTGGCCGGCCTGGACGCGGCGTGGCGCGAACCCCTGCTGGGCATCGTCGAACAGCGCTGCGTCACCGCCCGCAACGGCGCCCTGTGGCAGGCGGAGACGGTCCACCACCTGGAGAAGGGCGGCGCCGACCGCCAGGAGGCACTGCGCCAGATGACCAGGACGTACATGGACTACATGCATCTCAACGCGCCCGCGCACACCTGGCCCGTGGACTGACACCCGCTCCTCACGCGGCGGACGGGCGGCCGACGCCTCCTTGCCACTCATCGGCAGGCGTCAGCGGCACGGGGACGGGCGGCTCGACCGACGTCGTCAGCTCGATGCGGCGCCCCTCGGCCGACGAGCGCAATAGCGCGCTCATCGTCTCCAGCACGTGCAGGGCGAGCTCACCGTTCGCGCGGGGTGCCCGTTGTCCGTCCGCGGCGATGAAGTCGAGCAGGCCGACGCCCCGTGCGGCGCCGGCGTAGCCCGCGGACGGTGGCAGCGCCCGCCACTCGGTGCCGCCGAGTTCGAAGAGCCGTACCTCACCGTCGAAGTGGTTCGGATCCGGCACCGCCAGGGTGCCCGCGTCGCCGTGGACCTCGATCGGCGCGGCCGTGGTGGCCACGCCGTCGAAGCTCGTCGTGAGCGTCGTCAGCGCCCCTTTGACATGCTCCAGCACGCCGGACACATGACTGTCCACCTCGACCGGTATCCGCTCGCCCGCACGCGGGCCGGAACCGATCACGCGCTCGGCGCGCAGCCGGCCCGCCGACCCGATCACGGCACGCACCGGACCCAGCAGATGCACCAGGGACGTGAGGTAGTACGGCCCCATGTCCAGCAACGGGCCGCCCCCGTCCGTGTAGTAGAAGTCGGGGTGGGGATGCCAGCGCTCGTGGCCCGGGGTGACCATCACGGCCGAGGCGAACTGCGGGCGTCCGATGCGGCCCGCCTCCACCGCCGCCCGCGCCGTCTGGACCCCGGTGCCCAGGACGGTGTCCGGCGCGCACCCGACCCCGACACCGGCCTTCGCGGCGGCCTCCACCACGGCCTGGGCGCCGGGGAGGCCGGCCGCCAGGGGCTTCTCTCCGTAGACGTTCTTGCCGTGCCCGATCGCGCCGAGGGCGATCTCCGCGTGGGCCGCGGGGACCGTGAGGTTCAGCACCGTGTCCACCTCCGGGCTGCTCAGCAACTCCTCGACGCTCAGCGCCTCGGCGCCGGGGAACTCGGCGGCGACCGCGGCCGACCGGGAGGCGTCGAGATCGGCGACCGCGGTGATCCGCACGGCGGGATGGCCGGCCAGCGTGTCCAGATAGGCGCGGGAGATGACCCCGAGCCCTACGACGCCGACGCGGTGCGGGTCGCCCACAGCATGCCCCTCTCGATGACGGTGCGCACGTTCGGGTCCTCCAGCACGTCGAGGCTGTGCCCCGGCGTCGTCACCACGATCCGTCCGGCACCCCAGCGGCGGGTCCAGATCGCCGGCGAGGTGACCGGCCGGTGCCAGGGCTGCCACGGCCGGGTGGGATGCGTGGTGGTGGCCAGGACGTCGATCAGGTCGTCGTGGAGCACCCAGTACTGCTCGGTGTTCAGCTCGAAGTCCTCGAGGCCCGCCGTGACGGGATGCTCGCGGCCGAGTTCCGTGATGGTGACGACGTACGGCAGGTAGTTGTCCTCCTGACCGCCCTGCCGCTCACACGGCTCCTTGCCCGGGTGGGTCGCGAACTGCCCTCCCACCAGGTGGAGATAGTCGGAGGAGGCGCGGAAGGAGTCGGCGATGCCGCCGTGCCAGCCGGTGAAGCCGGTGCCGGCCTCGACCGCCGTGGTCAGCCCCGCCAGCTGCTCGGCGGTGATCTGCGACATCGTGACGCACTGCACGACGAGATCGGTGGCGGCCATCTCGGCGGCGTCGCCGTAGACCTCGGTCGACTCCTCGATACGGACGGCGTATCCGTTGCTCCGGAGGAAGGGCAGGAACAACTCCGTGGCCCTGACCGGCTGATGCCCCTCCCAACCGCCTCGGACCACCAGGGCTCTCTTCAGCGTCATCTCGTTGACTCACCGCTCCAGTGGCCGACCCCGTTGAACCGCTCCCTCACTATGCGCCGGTTCGCCCGGGCCCCGGAAGGGGTGCCGAGATCATGAAAGTTTCGCCTCGGGGCTGCCGGCACCGGCTCGGGCGTCGACCAGCCAACAGGCCCCGGTGAAGCGGACGTCGGGGCCGTGCACAAACGGCTCGAACGCCGCGCGGACCGTTTCGACGACCCGCGCGCGGGTCCGCTCGTCCACCTCCGGAAGGACCTGACCGACGGGGCCGAGCCGCGTGAAGTAGCCGACCAGTTCCCGCTCGGGCAGTGTGCAGGGCACGTCGACCGGCCGGATGTCGATCCCGGTCCATCCGCTCGCCGCCAGGATGCGGTGGATCAGGTCCGGGTCGGCGAAGGCGAACTGCCCGGGCCCGTCCGGCCGGCGGGCCGGGAGGTTCGGCAGGAGCGGTGCCGCGGCCCGTTCGGCCGTGGTCATGAACGGATTCTCCGCAGGCCCGCGCCAGACGATGAACCGCAGTCCGGCCTCGTCCCTGGCGGCACGTCGGAGGTTCGCGAAGGCCCGGACGGAGTCGCTGAAGAACATGACGCCGAACCGCGAGATCACGGCGTCGAAGGCGGCGGGCTCGAACGGGTGATCCTCCGCGTCGGCGCGGATGAAGGAGGCCGGTGCGGACTCCCGCTCGGCCCGCGACCGGGCGGCGGTGATCATCGGTTCGGAGATGTCCACGCCGACGCAGTGACCGCCCGGGCCGAGCCGTCGTGCGACGGCCACCGTGGTGCCGCCGGTGCCGCAGCCGACGTCGAGCACGCGCCCTCCGCGCCCGGCGGGAACCGCTTCGAGCAGTAGCTCCTCGAACGGTTCGAGGACCCTGTCCAACAGCGCCTGCGCCCCGACCCATCCCCGGGCGGCGGGTCCGTTCCAGCGGACCGCCTGCTCGTCGTCCGTCCTGCGTGTCACGTCCATGATCGCCTCCTGGGGTTGCCTTCTCCGGGCCGCAATGACAGCGTGCTACTTCAAGCCGACTTGAGGTCAAGAGGATGCCGGACCTGGACATCGCCGAGGTGGCGCGGCGCGCCGGGGTGCCCGCCTCGACCCTGCGCTACTACGAGGAACGAGGGCTGATCGCGTCGATCGGCAGACGGGGCCTGCGCCGTCAGTACGATCCCGGCGTGCTGGAGCGCCTGGCCCTGATCGCGATGGGGCGGTCCGCGGGGTTCTCGCTCGACGAGATCGCCCGTATGTTCGCGCCGGACGGTCGGCCGGACATCGACCGGCGGACGCTCGCGACCAAGGCGGACGAACTGGACCGGCGGATCCGCGAGCTGACCGTCATGCGTGACTCCCTGCGGCACGCCGCCGCCTGCCCCGCACCGACCCACATGGAGTGCCCCACCTTCCGCCGTCTCCTGAGGTCCGCCGTGGCCGGCACCGTCGCGGTGGCGGGGAAGCGGGCTCCCGGACCACGGTGAGCCATCACGCTCCCTCGTGATCGGCTCCCTGTCCGTGTGCCGCCGACGGGTCGGTGAGTCAGGTCGTCAGGTCGCGGGGGAGCCGCCGGGCCACGAGGGATGTCGGCGGAGTCGCCCCTCGGACGAGTGCCGTCAGATCCAGCCCTGCTCCCAGGCGCGATAAGCGGCCGCATGCCGGGTCGGGACGCCCAGTTTGGACATGGCGGAGGAGAGGTGGTTGCGAACGGTGCCGGACGCCAGGTGGACCTCGGCGGCGATGTCCGCGATCGAGGCGCCTTTGCGTGCGGCGCGCAGGATCTCCAGTTCGCGGCCGGTGAGGGGGCAGTCGTCCTCGGTCAGCGCGGAGGCGGCTATGTCCGGGTCCACGTAGCGGCGGCCGGCGGCGATGTCACGGATGATCTCGGCCAGCCGGGCCGCCGGGGTCGTCTTCGGGACGAAGCCGCGTACACCGGCGGCCAGGGCCCGGCGCAGCACGGCGGGCCGGGCGTGCCGGGTCACGAGCACGATCTGCGTGGGCAGTTCGGCCCGGATCTCCTCGGCCGCGCGCAGCCCGTCGGCCGGCGGCATCTCCAGGTCCAGGACGGCGATGTCGGGGCGGTGCTCGCGGGCCAGCCGTACCGCCTCGGTCGAGGTGGCCGCCTCGGCGACGACGGTGAGGTCCTGCTCCAGCGCCAGCAGGGCGGCCAGGGCGCTTCTGAGGAGGTCCTCGTCGTCGGCGATCAGCAGGCGGATCATCGGGCGGCTCCGTCCGTGGGGTTCGGTGACACCTGCGAACTCGGCGCACTCGGCGACCGAGTCGATCTCCTCGACACCGGTGACTTGGGCGATCGGGTCGGCTCCGGAGATCCCGGCGATCGGGCCGGCTCCGGAGAACCCGGCGATCGCGTCGCTTCCGGCGGCTTCACCGGCAGCGCGGCCGCGACCACGAAGCGGTCACCGTCCTGCCACCACGTCAGCTCACCACCGGCCGCCCCCAGCCGCTCGGCGAGGGTGCGCAGTCCCGTGCCGTCGAGGCCGGCGGGATGCTCCTGGGCACCGTCATTGCTCACCCGCAGGCGGGCGGAACCGTCCGCGATCCGGTAGTCGACCTCGGCGTGCCCGGCCCGGCTGTGCCGGAGCACGTTGGTGGTGGCCTCCCGCATCACCAGACCGAGGAGGTGCCGGGCGGAGTCGGTGAGGTCGGTGGCCACGGCGGCGGGGTCGAGGTTCATCCTCGCGTCGATACCGGCCGCGGCCAGCACCCGCGTCGCGTTGCCGATCTCGTCGTCCAGCGACGTACGACGGTAGCCCTGCACCACGGCCCGCGTGTCGCTCAGGGCATCCGCCGACAGCCGCCGTATCTCCTTCAACTCCGCGGCGGCGCGGGCCGGGTCGACCTCGACGAGCCGGGCCGCCAACTCGCTCTTCAAAGCGATGACCTGCAGGTGATGGCCCTGGATGTCGTGCAGATCGGCGGCGAACCGCAGCCGCTCCTCCCGGACCGCCAGCCCGGCCTCCAGGCGCCTTGCCTCGTCCAGTCGCCGTGCCGTGTCCCAGGCCCACAGCGGGCCGAGCGTCACCCAGGCCGTGAAGGCGACCAGCCCGGCCGGGAACAGTGCGGCGTACGCCAACTCCCCGTCCCCCTCGACCAGGCTGACCACGCCCCCGGGCAGCGGCGCGAGGACCACGGCGCCCGCGATCAGCCCTCGCCTGCGCCGCGGCGGGAGGTATGTGGCGACGATCGCCACGACGACGGCGGGCGCGACCGGCCACAGCCCGTAGTCACCCAGGGCCAGGGGGAGGGCCGCGAGCACGGCTCCGGCCACGCCGGCGGTGATCAGCAGGCGCACGGGCGGTTCGGAAGGTGCGTCGTCCGGCACCGGGAGGAGCGCCAGCCGGCGGCTCAGGAGCACGGCGCTCGCCCACAGCTCGACCGCCAGCGCTACGGTGGTCGGGCCACGTGCCCACAGCGGGACGTCACCGTCGAGAACCCAGGCGCCGACGAAGACGGCCAGCGCACACACCGTCATGCCCGGCACGGTCCACCACGTGTAGCGACGGAAGCCCGTCAGCCCCGCCGCCTGTTGATCGATCGCACCGTCCCCCACCCGGTCATTGTGGCCCAGACCGCATGACAAATGTCATGCGCGGACGTGACAACTCCACGCGTGCGCATGGGGATTCGGCACTTCTGGCGGACTCGCCGAAGGAGCAGGCTGAAGGCGTCCGACAGATACCCCAGCCAGGTACCCGATGGAGGGTTCCCATGTCCACCCCTGCCCCGCACGCGACGGCGGACCGACCGCACCCGGCCACGATGCTCAAGCGGCGCTGGCCCACCGCACTGGCCGTCGCGTTCGTCGCCCTCACCACGCTCGCGTCCGGCTCGCAGGACCTGGCAGACGCCGTCGGCGGCTTCGCCGAGACCCTGCCGCTGCTGCCCCTGATCTACGTGGTCGTCCACCAGATCGGAAAGCCGCGGGCCACCTGGCCGGTGCTCGGAGCAGGGGTGGTCGTCGTGTTCGCCCTTCCCCTCCAGGACCTGGTCGCCCCGTCGACGGTCCTCGTCGCCCTCGCCGCGGCCGTCCTTGCCTGGGGCGCCGCTTTCGGTACCCCGCACGGGCGGGCCACGTTCGGCGCCCAGGCCGTCGGCGCGCTCGTCTTCTGCGGGCTCGCCCTGGCCGGGCTGGCGGTGGATCCGGACCTGGGCCGCTATCTGGTGGCGGCCGGCTGGTTCTTCCACGGGGTCTGGGACTTCGCGCACCTGCGGCTCGACAAGGTCGTCTCCCGTACGTTCGCCGAGTGGTGCGGTGTCATCGACGTACTCGTCGCCGTCCAACTGCTGTTTCTGGTCTAGCCGACGCGAAGAACGGCCGAGAAACGCCGGGGCGGGGCTCGTAACAGGGCTTCGCCCCGTACGTTTGCCACCAGTGGTCTCTCCTGTCCGGCCCGTCAACTCCGCGCACCGGGAGCATCCTTGGACCCCGCAGCCACCTCAGACGCCCCCCACCTCGGCCCGCTCTCCCGCCGCAGATTCCTCCAGGCCACCGCGACCGCCACCGTCACCGCGACGGCGCTCACCTCGGCCGGTACGCCGCTCGAGGCCGCCGCCTCCGGTACGACCACGCTCTCCTTCACCGCCGCCACGGGTGGCTCCGCGACTCTCGCCCCGTCCGGTGACCGGCTGGTCGCCGAGGTCCAGAACGTGCTCTGGTCCATCCCGCGCGAAGGCGGCACCGCCGTCCCGCTCACCCCGCCCGGCCTCGAACCCACCCGCCCCCAGTTCGCGCCCGACGGCAGCCGGCTCGTCGTCTGTGCCTACCGCGGCGGAGGCTTCCACCTGTGGACCCTGCGACCCGACGGCACCGGATTGCGCCAACTCACCGACGGACCGTGGGACGACCGGGGCCCGGCCTGGTCACCGGACGGCACGCGGGTCGCGTTCGCCTCCGAGCGCGGTGGCGACACCGTGACCGGCGCCCCGTACCGCATCTGGGTCGTGGACGTGCGCACCGGCGCGCTGACCCGGCTCACCGGGCGCCCCGGGCAGCAGGGCCCCGGGCAGGACGCCCGCTGGGAGGACTTCGACCCGGCATGGTCGCCCGACGGGGAGCGCGTGCTGTTCGTGCGCGCCGCCGTCACCGCGACCGGATCCCTGCGCGCGACCACCGTCGCGTCGGTGCCCGCCGACGGCTCGGGCCCGGTCACCACCGAGCACACCGACGCCTCCGGCGCCCAGCTCATGACCCCCGCCGTCTCGCCCGCCGGCCGCCTCGCCTACCTGCGCACCACGCCCTCGCCCGCCGCCTCCTGCACCCTCGTCGTGGACGGCAGCCCGGTCACCGTCGGCGGCGACCTCCTGCCCGCACCGCCCCGCTGGACGGACGGCGAGCGCCTGCTGCTCACGGTCGACGGACACTTCCGGCTGGTCGACCCCGACGCGCCGGGCAGCGGCGAGGAGATCCCGTTCACGGCCGCACTGCCCGTGCACCGCCCCCGCTACCGCGGCAAGGCCTACGACTTCGAGGGCGCCGGCACCCGCCCCGTCCGCGCCGTGCACCTGCCCGCCCTGTCACCGGACGGCCGCAGCGTGGCCTTCGCCGCGCTCAACGCGCTGTGGATCGGCGGCACTTCGGGCGGCCGCGCACCGCGCAAGGTCCTCCAAGTCCCCGCCACCCGCTATGTACTGGCGCCGGCGTGGACGCCCGACGGCACGGCGCTGGTGTACGCCGACGACCGTGCCGGACTGTTCGCCGTACGGCGCCGTGACCTCGGTTCCGGCGAGGAGACCGTGCTCGCCGAGGGCGGCCGCGTCTTTCCCGCGCTCTCGCCCGACGGGACGCGGCTGGCCTGCCTCGACATGTCCGGCAACCTCGTGGTGCGCGACCTGCCCGACGGCGGCGAACAGGTCCTGGCGGCGCCGCTCGGCGCGGGCGGGCAGCCGGGCCGGCCCAGCTGGTCGCCCGACGGCCGCTATGTGGCGCTGTGCGACCGCAACCGCCTCAACCAGCGTTTCCGCGAGGGCTACAACCTCATCCGCGTCGTCGACACGACCACCGGAGCCGCCACGCTGCACGCCCTCGCCCCGCACACCTCGCTCTCCGACCGCTACGACTCCGGACCCGTCTGGTCCCCGGACGGCCGCTGGATGGCCGTGGTCGCGGAGTCGGCGCTGTGGCTGCTGCCGGTACGGCCCGACGGCACCCCGGACGGCGACCCGCGTCGCCTCACCACCGAACCCGCCGACCACCCGTCCTGGTCCGCCGACGCCCGCACCCTGCTCTACCTCTCCGCGGGCACCCTGCGCCTGATCGACATCGGCAGCGGCCGGACCCGCACCGTCCGCGTCCCGCTCGACCACCGCAGACCGCGCCCGGCCGACACCGTCGTGCACGCGGGCCGCTTCTGGGACGGCACCGGCTCGGACGTCCGTGAGGACATCGACGTCGTGATCCGCGACGGCCGTATCGCGGAGGTCTCCCCGCACCGCACCGGCCGCAGCGCCGCGCGTCACGTCGACGCGAGCGATCGCACGGTGATCCCGGGCCTGTGGGACGCGCACACCCACCCCTGGCAGACCACGTACGGCGGCCGCCAGACCGCGCTCCAACTCGCGTACGGCATCACGACCGCCGTCTCGCTGGGCGGCTTCGCCTACGAACAGGCCCGCATCCGGGAGGCGGTCGCCGCCGGCGCCCTCGCCGGACCCCGGCTGCTGACCACCGGCGAACTGCTCGACGGGGCACGGGTCGCCTACAGCATGGGCCGCGCCCACCGCACCCCCGAGGGACTGCGCCGTTCGCTGGCGCGCGCGGAGGCACTCGACTGGGACTTCGTGAAGACGTACGTACGCGCCCCGGGCTGGGTGATGAAGGAGGCAGCCGAGTTCGGGCACGGCCGGCTCGGGGTGCGCAGCGGCGGCCATCTGTGCACCCCGGGTGTGCAGCTGGGCCAGGACCTGACGACACACCTGCAGGCCACCCAGCGGCTGGAGTTCGGGCACGCGACCTCCGCCACGGGACGCTCCTACCAGGACGTCGAGGAGATCTACACGCGCGCCGGCTTCCACCTCGTCGCCACCCCGTTCACCGCGCTCGCCCTGCTCGGCGCCGACCCCGCGCTCGCGGACGACCGGCGAGTCACCGCGCTCATGCCACCGTGGGACACCGCGCTCGTCCGCGAGCAGGCCGGACAGCCGCCCACCGACGCCCAACTGGGCACGCTGGCACGGGAGATGGAGGTCTACCGGCGGATCCTCGCGGGCGGCGGCCTGGTCGCCCTCGGCACGGACCAGCCGATCGTCCCGGTCGGCCTGCACCTGCACCTGGCCCTGCGTGCCCTGCACCGCGCCGGCCTGTCACCCGCCGAGGCGCTGCGCACCGCCACGCTGCTGCCCGCGCGCGTCTTCGGCGCCGACGCCGACCTGGGCACGGCGCAGGAGGGCAAGCTCGCCGATCTCACGGTCGTGGACGGCGATCCCTTCACCGATTTCGGCACGCTGATCCGTACGGCGGCGGTCCTGCGCGGCGGCGTCCTGTTCGAACAGGCCGACCTGGTCGACTCCTTCGACACCGCCGTCGCCTTCGACACCGGCACCGAGCGGCGGGCGGACCAGGAGTGGCTGGAGGTGAGTCGCCGTATGCGCCGTGAGGGCTGCTGTGACCAGTGAGCCGGTCATGGTCCACACACACTTCCTGGGACATCTGCGCAAGAGCATCACATCGAATGC
This sequence comes from Streptomyces bicolor, assembly GCF_000719285.1. Classification (GTDB taxonomy): domain Bacteria; phylum Actinomycetota; class Actinomycetes; order Streptomycetales; family Streptomycetaceae; genus Streptomyces; species Streptomyces bicolor. The sequence continues at coordinate 40,115 of NZ_JOFS01000046.1, forward strand.
ACACAGCCTTGCCAAAGCCTCGTTAGCGTTACTGGCCGTTCGACCCTTTATACGATTGTGACCAGGCCGCGGCCCCACGGGCCGATGGCGCAGTCAACCCAGAAAGACCGCAGATGGACTACTGCTCCTCGTGCCGTCGGCATCTCAACGGGGCCCTCGTGTGCCCCGGGTGCGGCGCCTACGCCCCGGACATCGCTCCCTCCGCGGTCGCGGATCCCGCCGTGCCGGCGGTGCCCGGCGCGGCCGCCACCGGAACGGCGGTGTGGGACACACCTGCCGACGACACCTGGCACGACGGCTACTTCCGGGACGAGGCGGCGCCCGTCGTCCCGCCTGCCGACGTGACGGGCGCGGACGGCATACCCGCCGACGCGGCGGGCGTGGAAGGCATCGTGCCCGCCGCCCCGGAGGGCCGGGCGGCGCGGCGGCGCCAGCGAGCCCGCTGGAAGAAGAACCAGCGCCGGGCCGTCGTCGCGACCGCGGTCGCGCTGGTCGGCGGCGGCCTGACGGTCTCGGCGATGAACCGGGGAACCGTCGACAAGGCCCAGGCGGCCACGGCGCCGGAGAACCCGAACACGGCGACCGTGGAGGAGCAGGGATCGGAATTCACCCGTCCGGTGTTCACTCCGCCGGACACCCGCGAGGCCCGGCGCACGGTCACGCCCGGTTCGAAGGCGACCCCGACCAACGCCGCGCGCGAGCCCATCACCACACCGCGTACCACCCGTCAGTTCACCCGACCGGACGTCGCCGCCACCCCGACTCCCACGGCGCCCGCGGTCCCGCAGACGCAGACCGTCTCCCCGGACACCGGAGGAGCGAACTCCGGCGACAGCGGTGGCACGGCGGCCGAGGAGCAGCAGACGCCGGCCCCGACGGCGACCGAGAGCTCCGACTCCGGAACCTCCACGTCGCCGACGAGCCCCGCACCGGAGGAGACCTCGCCGGAGCAGCTCTGCGTGCTCAACCTGGTGTGCCTCGGCTGACCCCGCCGGGCACCGGCCTGATCGCCGCTGCGCACGCCACCTGAGATCGTCGTCACCCTCCCGCATCACCACACGGCCTCGTGGATGCGGTCATGCTGGAAGAAGCCGGAAGCGCCCCCTGGGCGCGGCCGGCACCAGCAGAGCAGGACGTCGCCCTCAGGAAGGAAGACTCTCCATGGTCGAGCAGGACGAGCGCTTCGATGTCGTGGTCCTCGGCGCGGGCCCCGGCGGCTATGTTGCCGCCATCCGCGCCGCGCAGCTGGGCAAGCGTGTCGCCGTCGTGGAGGAGAAGTACTGGGGTGGCGTCTGCCTGAACGTGGGCTGCATCCCCAGCAAGGCGCTGCTGCGCAACGCCGAACTGGCGCACATCTTCACGCGCGAGGCGAAGACCTTCGGCATCAAGGTGGACGGGCAGGTCTCCTTCGACTACGGCGAGGCGTTCCGCCGTAGTCGCAAGGTCGCGGACGGCCGGGTCAAGGGCGTCCACTACCTGATGAAGAAGAACAAGATCACCGAGTTCGACGGCCGTGGCACCTTCGTCGACCCGCACACCCTCCAGGTGGCGGACTACGACGGCAACACGCGCACCATCGGCTTCGACCACTGCATCATCGCCACCGGCGCCACGCCGAAGCTGCTGCCCGGCACCCGGCGCAGCGCGCGCGTCGTGACGTTCGAGGAACAGATCCTCGCCGAGGAACTGCCCCGCTCGATCGTCATCGCGGGCGCCGGCGCGATCGGCGTCGAATTCGCCTACGTGCTCCACAACTACGGCGTGAAGGTCACCATCGTCGAGTTCCTGGACCGCATGGCCCCGCTGGAGGACGCCGAGGTGTCCGCCGAACTCGCCAAGCAGTACCGCCGGTTGGGCATCGACGTGCTGACCTCCACCCGGGTCGACGCCGTCGACGAGTCCGGCGAGCAGGTGCGTGTCACGGTCACCGGCAAGGACGGCGCCCAGCGGATCCTGGAGGCCGACAAGGTGCTGCAGGCGATCGGCTTCGCGCCGAACGTCGCCGGGTACGGCCTGGAGAACACCGGCGTGACCGTCAACGGGCGCGGCGCGATCGACGTCGACGGCCGCTGCCGTACGTCGGTCCCGCACATCTACGCCATCGGTGACGTGACGGCGAAGCTGATGCTCGCGCACGCCGCCGAGGCGATGGGCATCGTCGCCGCCGAGACCATCGCGGACGCCGAGACGATGGAGCTCGACTACGTGATGATCCCGCGGGCGACCTACTGCCAGCCGCAGATCGCCAGCTTCGGCTGGACCGAGGCACAGGCCCGCGAGCAGGGTTTCGACGTGCAGGTGGCGAAGTTCCCCTTCACCGCCAACGGCAAGTCCCACGGCCTCGGCGACGCCACCGGCTTCGTGAAGCTGATCAGCGACGCCAAGTACGGCGAGCTCCTCGGCGGCCACCTCATCGGCCCGGACGTCACCGAGCTGCTGCCCGAACTGACCCTGGCCCAGCAGTGGGACCTGACCGTCCATGAGGTCGCCCGCAACGTCCACGCCCACCCGACCCTCGGCGAGGCGGTCAAGGAAGCGGTGCACGGCCTGGCCGGGCACATGATCAACTTCTGACGCTTCAGCCGTCGAGCCACCACCGGGCCGCCGCCCAGGCCATGACGTAACCGAAGCTGTTGACCGCCCAGTGCAGGGCCATCGGTGCCGGCAGGCTGCCGGAGCGGCGGCGCAGCTCGCACAGGACGACCCCGGCGGCGGCCGTGGCGGCGATCGCCAGGGCGACGGTCGGTGCCACGCCTGCCGGGCCCTCCCCGAAGACCGAGCCGACGGCGGCGTTGGACCGGTTGAGGCCGCGTGACGGCATCACATGCCACAGCCCGAACAGCAGCGACGACACGGCGGTGGCCCACGCCGTTCCGCGCCGACGCCGGATCATGGCCCACAGCACGCCACGGAACGCGGTCTCCTCCAGCAGCACGGTCCCGAACGGCACCCGCACCAGCGCGACCCACAGCACCTGGCCCACGGACAGGCCCGCCGCCCTGGCGTCCCGGAAGGCCTCGCGGCCGGCGGGAACCGCGAGGAGCAGCAGCATGACCAGGAGGACGGATCCCGCCAGCACGGGAGCCCACCGCAGTCCCCGGCGCAGCCCCGCCGCGTCGAGCCCCAGGTCGGCCCGGGTGAGGCCGTCCCAGCGGGCGATGAGCAGCAGGACTACCGTCGCGGCCACGCAGATGACCACGTACAGGCCGGGGCTCCGCGCGAGCCAGTTGTTCAGCAGGTTCGCGGCGGCGAGTACGGCGACAGCGCATACGATCGGCATCCGGGTTCCAGGATCCCCCGACCCGGTCCCGTCGGCGGCCCTCTCCGGTCCGTCCGCGTGCGTGTCTGCCCGGCCGCGGCGTCAGGCCAGCTTGCGGCAGTACAGCGCGTCGGGGGTCCGGGAGGAGCCCACCCGGCCGGTGTACGCGACGCCGGCCGCGTATTCGTCGTCGGCGCACTGCCCCTTGTAGTGGCCGTGTGCGAAGTCGCCGCCTTTGGGAGCCGACCCCCGGTTGTCGCCCCGGTCGAACCAGACCGTACGGCCGCTCGTGCCGAGTCTTCCGGGCGGTGCGGTCGCGCACAGCGCGGCGGAGACGGCGGAGCCGCGGACGCTGTATCCGATGAGGAACCGGCCGTCGGGGCACTGGAGTTTGGTGTAGCCCGACGCCCAGTCGCGCCCCGGCGCGACATACCGCTCGTCCGCGACGACCTCGTGCCCGCCGGCCGGGTCCCACAGAGGGCCCGCGGTCACGTCCGAGCACAGGCCCCGGTTGCCGGTGTGGCTCAGGCCCAGCAGCCGCTGTCCGTCGGGGCAGACGGCCTTGCGGGCGCCGGAGTCCCAGTCGGGCAGGGCCCGCATCCGCCGTGACTGGACGAAGTCGCCGTGGTCGGGGCTGAGCATGGACCAGTCGGCGACCGCTGCCACCGGCCCGCTGCGGCCACCGGCCTCGATGAGCCGGGTCCAGGCGGCGGCCCGCCAGTCGTCGCCGTCGTAGAGGCCCATACGGTGGCCCCCGGCGTCCCAGTGCAGCAGGGCCCAGCCGTTGCCCTTGCGGTCCTCGTGCCAGCCGACGAGCGGCCAGTACGCGAAGTCGGCGTCCGTGCGAATCAGATGGTCCACGAAGTTCTCGAACCAGGCGCGCTGCCTGACGCCCGTCTCGTCCCGGCCGCCGACGCCGAACTCGCTGATCCAGACGGGGGCGGTGAAGTGCCGGTCCGCCTCGCCGGTGACGAAGAAGGCCTGGCGGTTCAGCACGGCGATCAGCTCGGTGGGGCTCAGGTCCCGGTAGCGGGGATCGCTGGTCTCGCCGGTTCCGGTGGCGCCGCTGTGGTTCGGGCCGGTGTAGTCGTAGAAGTGGGCGGAGTACACGAGCTTGGCCGAGTCGACGAGCGTATGGGAAAGGCGGCGGGCGGGCTCCAGGGTGGGGCGTTCGTGGGCGAAGCCGTCGACGGGGATGCCGGTCCAGTTGATGCCCTCGACGATGATCAGCAGATCTTGGTTGGCCTCGGTCAGGATGCGGTCGCCGACGCGCTGCGAGGCCGCGAACCAGTCGTGGTCGTCACCGAGGCCCCAGTTGGGGTCGTCCCAGACGTTGCGGCGGACCTCGTTGTAGAGGTCGGCGCCCACGACCCGCTTGTTGTCCTGGTAGCGGCGGGCCATGAACAACCAGTCGTTCTCCCAGGCCTCGGCGGACCGGCTCGCGTTCCAGCGCTCGTTGCCGTCGACCCCGCAGCACCAACGGGTCGTGTTCGTGTGGTTGTTGAGGATCACCGCGAGACCGGCGGCGGTGAGCTCGCCCACCACGGCGTCGTACACCTGCAGCGGGGTCCTGCCGCGCAGGGCGGGATTGGCGGCGACGGCGTCGTCCGTGACCGGACGGCTGTCGTGGATCATCTCGTTGGAGAAGGGCAGCCGGACGCTGTTGATCCCGATCTCACGGAACCCGGCGATGATCTCGGCCACGGGGGCGCGGTCCAGGCCGAGCGGTATCCGCCCGGAGTTCTCGCCGGCGTGGTGGTTGGCGTCGTCCTCCGGATCGCCGGAGCCGTTCCAGGTGCCGCTGGCTCCGTGCCAGTTGCCGGAGCGCAGCTTGAAGCGGTCGCCGTCGGCGTCGACGATCCAGCGGCCGCGGGTGCTGAGGGGTGCTGTCCAGTCGGCCGCGGCGGTCGGGCCGGCGTCCGCGGAAGCGGGCCGCTGCCCGGCCGAGGCCTCGGGAAGGGAGGTCAGGGGGAGCAGGAGGAGTACGGCGGCGAGTGTGGTCCTCACCCAGGATCCGCGCACGGGCACCATCCATCCTGACGACGCTTTGTCATGGCGCCGTCATCATGGTCCACGGTGGGGCATTGGTCCAGTCAAACCTCACACGACGGCCTTGATCGTCCGGCCGGCGCATCCTCTGGCTGCAGTTCTTCCTGCACCTGTACTGGACAGCGGGCGCCACCATCGGGGCGCTGCTCGGAGGCCTCGTTCCGGACGGCGTCACCGGCCTGGACTTCGCTCTGACCGCCCTGTTCACCGTCCTGGCCGTCGACGCCGTCCGCGAGTGGCGCGGCGACCTGTCGAACCCGCTGCTCGCCCTGCTCAGCGCCCTGGCCGCCCGCCTTCTCCTCCCCGGCCGGCTGCTCCTCGCGGCCTTCGCCCTGTTCCTCGCCGGGCTCCTGGCCCGGCACCTCGCCACCGCCCGGAAGCCGAGCCATGCCTGACGCCCGCTACGCCATCGCCGCGGTGATCGTCGCCGCCGCCGTCACCTGGGCCCTGCGCGCCCTGCCGTTCGCCGCCCTCGCCCCGCTGCGCGCGAGCACCACCGTGCGGTACCTCAGCACCCGTATGCCCGCCGGCGTCATGGTGATCCTCGTCGTCTACTGCCTGCGCGACCTGCCGCTCACCCAACCCCGTGTCCTCGCCCCGCTGTCGGCGTTCACCCTCACCGTCGGCGTGCACCTGTGGCGCCGCAACGCCCTGTTGAGCATCCTCGGGGGTACGGCCCTGCACGTGACGTTGACCAGTACGGTGTTCGCCCACTGAGGGCACCGCGTCCCCAGGAAGTCCCCGAGGAAGGCAGGACCCCCATGCCGGCCAAGAACCTCACCGCCAACCGCGCGGCCCTCGGCCATCGCCTCGCCTACGCCCTGCGCCACCCCGACCGCGTGCCCCGCCATCTGGCCCGCACCGCCCGGGACATATGGCTGCGCAGCCGCCACCCGGACCATGTCTCCTACTACCGCGCCGTGATGCGCTCCGACACCCGGGCCGACCCCGACGCGGCCGTCGGCAGCCACAGCCGTGAACGGTGGCTGGCGCTCGGGGCTCTGCAGTTCGACTACCTGGTCGGTCACGGCCTGCGTCCCGAGCACCGGATGTTGGAGATCGGCTGCGGCAACCTGCGCGGCGGCTGGCGGTTCATCCAGCACCTAGACCCCGGTCACTACTACGGCATCGACATCTCGCCCGACATCCTCTTCGCCGCCCAGGACACCATCGCCGAGATGGGCCTGCAGCAACGGCTCCCCACGCTCACCCCGGTGCGCGACCTGACGCTGCGGTTCCTGCCCGACGCCCACTTCGACGTCGTGCACGCGCACAGCGTCTTCTCCCACTCGCCGCTCCCGGTCATCGAGGAGTGCCTGGCCAACGTCGGCCGGGTGCTCGCCCCCGGCGGCTGGTTCGACTTCACCTTCGACCGCACCGAGGGCGAGGAACACCACGTCCTGCGGGAGGACTTCTACTACCGCACCGAGACCCTCGTCGCCCTGGCCGAGAAGCACGGCCTGCGGGCCCGCTTCATGACGGACTGGGAGGCGCTGCCGCACGGCCAGTCGAAAATCCGGGTCACCCACGCGGAGTGAACCGACTCCTCGTCAGTAGGTCATCCAGTACCGGCCAGTAGGTCATCTGTCCCGGACTCTTGACTCGGCATGCGGCAGTGGCCATCCTCGTCGGACATCTTGCGAGGTCATGACAAGTCGACCCCGCCATCCCGCCGACCGAGGGACGTGGGCTGTGACCAGTGCCGGACGCCCGTACCGCAGACGCAAAAACGTCACTGTTGTGTCGCTCCTCCTGCTCGTGCTGTCCGTCGCGCTCGGCCCCACGCCGAGTTCGGCGGCCGGAACCGACTGGTGGAACCCGACCGCACGGCCCGCGCCGGACTCCCGGCTCAACGTCACGGGCGAGCCCTTCACCGGCACCAACGCCGAGGGCGAGGTACGCGGTTTCGTCGACGCGCACGACCACATCTTCTCCAACGAGGCCTTCGGCGGCCGTCTGATCTGCGGAAAGCCCTTCTCCGAGCAGGGCATCGCCGACGCCCTCAAGGACTGCCCCGAGCACTACCCCGACGGCTCGCTCGCCATCTTCGACTTCATCACCAACGGCGGCGACGGCAAGCACGACCCGGTCGGCTGGCCCACCTTCAAGGACTGGCCCGCCCACGACTCGCTGACCCACCAGCAGAACTACTACGCCTGGATCGAGCGGGCCTGGCGCGGCGGCCAGCGCGTGCTCGTCAACGACCTCGTCACCAACGGCGTGATCTGCTCCGTGTACTTCTTCAAGGACCGCAGCTGTGACGAGATGACGTCCATCCGGCTGCAGGCCAAGCTCACGTACGACATGCAGGCCTACATCGACAAGATGTACGGCGGCACCGGAAAAGGCTGGTTCCGGATCGTCACCGACAGCGCGCAGGCCCGCGAGGTCATCGAGCAGGGCAAGCTGGCGGTCATCCTCGGCGTCGAGACCTCCGAGCCGTTCGGCTGCAAGCAGATCCTCGACATCGCGCAGTGCAGCAAGGAGGACATCGACAAGGGCCTGGACGAGCTGTACGCGCTGGGCGTGCGCAGCATGTTCCTGTGCCACAAGTTCGACAACGCCCTGTGCGGGGTCCGCTTCGACGAGGGCACCCTAGGAACGGCCATCAACGTCGGCCAGTTCCTGTCGACCGGCACCTTCTGGAAGACGGAGAAGTGCACCGGACCGCAGCACGACAACCCCATCGGCGGTGCCGCGGCACCCGCAGCCGAGAAGGAGCTCCCGGCGGGCGTGGAGGTCCCCTCGTACGACGCGGACGCCCAGTGCAACGTCCGAGGCCTCACCGAACTCGGCGAATACGCCGTACGGGGCATGATGAAACGCAAGATGATGCTCGAGATCGACCACATGAGCGTCAAGGCCACCGGCCGGGTGCTCGACATCTTCAAGGCCGAGTCGTACCCCGGCGTGCTCTCCTCGCACAGCTGGATGGACCTGGACTGGACCGAACGGGTCTACGACCTCGGCGGCTTCATCGCCCAGTACATGCACGGCTCCGAGGGCTTCATCGCGGAGGCGAAGCGCACCGAGGCCCTGCGCGACAAGTACGGCGTGGGCTACGGCTACGGCACCGACATGAACGGCGTCGGCGGCTGGCCGGGACCGCGCGGCGCGGACGCCCCGAACAAGGTGACGTACCCCTTCCAGAGCGTCGACGGCGGCTCCCTCATCGACCGGCAGACCACCGGCGAGCGCACCTGGGACCTCAACACCGACGGAGCCGCCCACTACGGCCTCGTCCCGGACTGGATCGAGGACATCCGCCGCGTCGGCGGCCAGGACGTGGTGGACGACCTCTTCCGGGGCGCCGAGTCCTACCTCGACACCTGGGGGGCCTCCGAGAACCACGAGGCCGGGGTCAATCTGGCGCGTGGTGCGAGCACCTCGGCCAGTTCCTCCGAGTGGAGCCTGTTCACCAGCTACCAGCCGAACCGGGCCGTCGACGGCGACGGCCGCACCCGCTGGGCGAGCGACTGGAGCGCCGACCAGTGGTACCAGGTCGACCTCGGCGCCACCCACCGGGTCGGCCGGGTCACCCTCGACTGGGAGCGCGCGTACGGCAAGTCGTACCGCGTCGAGCTCTCCACCGACGGCGCGAACTGGCGGACCGCCTGGTCCACCACCGCCGGTGACGGCGGCCTGGACACGGCCAGATTCACCGGCACGCCGGCCAGATACGTCCGCATCCACGGGCTGGAGCGCGGCACCGAGTGGGGCTACTCCCTCTACGAGGTCGGCGTCCACAGCAGCTGACACCCACGAAAGGGGCTCCATGGCACGGTTGCCGTCCGCCGAGCGGCGGCGACAGCTCACCGAGGCGGCGATCAGGGCGATGGCCCGGGACGGCGTACCCAACACGACGACCCGGTCCATCGCCGCCGAGGCGGGCGTCTCGCTGAGCGTCTTCCACTACTGCTTCGACTCCAAGCAGGAGCTGATCGAGTCCGTCATCACGACCATCACCGGGCACTACGTGACGCTGGTCAAGGAGGCCCTACGGCCCCGGGCCACCCTGGAGGAGACCGTCCGGGCCGGTTTCCAGGCCTACTGGGACCACGTCCGCGCCCACCCGGACGAGCACATGCTCACCTACGAGCTGACCCAGTACGCCTTGCGCCGGCCCGGCTTCGAGCACCTGGCGCGACGCCAGTACGAGCTGTACGCCGAGACGTACGCCGACCTCATCGACCAGCTGCGGCAGAGCATGGGCCTGCGCCTGCGCGTCCCCGCCCCCGTCCTGGCCCGCTACCTGGCCGCGATGACCGACGGACTGACCCTCAACTACCTCGTGCTCGGCGACGAGGCTGCCTGGAACGACATCCTCGACACCGTCACCGCGCACATGGCCGGCCTGGTGAGCGAGACCTGACGGGGTACGTCACCCGTGCGCGGCGGCCCGGTCCCGGGCCGGTTGCGCGGTCTCCCTCCGGAACCACCACCGCAGGTCCGGTTCCACCACCCAGCGCAAGGCGCGCCGGACGGGCGGTGCGCACAGCAGCGTCACGACCACGGCGGCCACGAGGGTGACGACGACCGCGCCGAGCGGCCGGTGGATCCAGGCGGGGTCGTACCAGCCCCAGAACTTGGCCCCCTGCGCGACAAAACCGTGCAGCAGATAGCCGTACAGCGTGCCCGCCCCCAGCACCGTGCACCACATCCGCCGGCCGGGCACCCAGGCCAGGAAGCACGCCACCAGCAGCAGCGAGCAGACGAACAGCACCGGCGTCATCACCACTCCGTACCACCCGGGCGCCCCCAGCTCCTCGGCACTGTCGCGGTGGTAGAACCAGCCGCCCGTCATCCGCGGGACCGCCCAGTACGCCACCACCGACGCGCACGCGAACACGGGCACGGCCGCGATCCGCACCGCCCGGCGTCGCACCAGCCGGAAGTGCTCCGGCCTCAGCGACAGCCCCAGCACGAAGTACGGCAGGAATTGCAGGGCGCGCTGCAGGTCCAGGTCGTTGCCGATGGACGGCGACAGGGTGGCCAGCATCGCCACGCCGAGCGCGAGCGGCACCGGCAGCCGCACCCGCTGCCACAGCGGGGTGGTCAGCCGCCACAGGAACAGCGCCGCCAGGAACCACGTCAGGTAGAGCGGGTCCAGCAGGGTGATCGGGCGGTCCGGCTCCTGGTCGGTCCACCTGGTGAAGAGGGTGTACGCCGTCTCGAAGACGACGTAAGGGACGACAAGGCCGGTGACCAGGCGCTCGAGGTGTTTGGGGCGGCCGTCGAAGCCGCGGGAGAAGTACCCGGACATGATGATGAAGGCCGGCATGTGGAAGGCGTACACGAGCATGTACAGCGCGCTTACGCTCCGGCTGCCGTCCCGCAGCGGCTCCCACGCATGCCCCACCGCCACCAGCACGATCGCCGCGTACTTGGCGTTGTCGAAGAACGGGTCCCGCTGGTCGGCGGGCCCGGGAGGCGCTGCCGTGGCGCGACCGGGAGCGGTGGCCGGGGCGGTGACGGCTGTGGGGACGGGCTTCGGCATCCCACGCGCCTCACCACTTCCGGGGCGGGCAAACCTCCTGTGGGGATACCCGCCGGTCACCCGCCGAGGTGCCCGGGCCATAGGGCCGTAGGGGTGCCGCCGTAACCCATGTGATCGCTCCGAATGGTGCGACTCGGGGGAATGGCTGACGGTGGATCACGTCAAGGTCTGGCCCAAGCGGTGATGAAGCGTCAGCCGCCCAGGCCGTGACGAAAGGATTCACCTATGCGCTCTGCCCGCATGCTGCTCGCCACCGCGACGGCTACGGCCGCCCTGGCGATCGCGCCCGCCGCATACGCCATCACCGCGAGTGACTGGGACAAGGAGGACTCGTCCTCCTACAGCGAGGACCACGACAAGGACTCCGGCAAGGAGCACGGCTCCGGCAAGGAGGAGGAGAAGGGGAAGGACTACGGCAAGGACGACTACAGCAAGGACGACTACAGCAAGGACGAGTACGACAAGGACTACAGCAAGGACCACGACAAGGAAAGCAAGCACGACGAGCCCAAGGGCGGCGTCCACACGGGTGGCGGAGCGCTGGCGGCGGCCCTGACGGACGAGCACGACAAGGACGACTACAGCAAGGACGAGCACGGCAAGGACGACTACAGCAAGGACGAGCACGGCAAGGACGAGCACGGCAAGGACGACTACAGCAAGGACGAGCACGGCAAGGACGAGCACGGCAAGGACGACTACGACAAGGACTCCGGCAAGGAGTACGACAAGGAAAGCAAGCACGAGAAGCCCAAGGGCGGCGTGCACACCGGTGGCGGAGCGCTGGCGGCGGCTCTGACGGACGAGCACGACAAGGACGACTACAGCAAGGACGAGCACGGCAAGGACGACTACAGCAAGGACGACTACAGCAAGGAGGAGCACGGCAAGGACGACGAGCACGGCAAGGACGACTACGACAAGGACTCCGGCAAGGAGTACGACAAGGGAAGCAAGCACGAGAAGCCCAAGGGCGGCGTGCACACCGGTGGCGGAGCGCTGGCGGCGGCCCTGAGGGGCGGCGACAAGGACTCGAAGTTCGACCCGGACAGCTACAAGGAGGACGGTCACGAGAAGGACTCCTGGGGCGGCGACCACGACAAGGACTCGTGGAAGGGCGACGAGCACGGCAAGGAGTCCTGGGGCGGCGACCACGACAAGCCGCACGGCGGGATGCACACCGGTGGCGGCGGCCTCGCCGAGCCGGGTGTCACCGCCGGTGGGCTCGCCATGCTGGCGGTAGCCGGCACCGGCGTGTACGCGCTGCGCCGTAAGAAGGCATCCGGAACCGCGGCCTGACCATGCCCGATGACATAACCGCCGTGGCCGCCGCGCGTGCGTCGCGCGCCGCGGCGGCCCCGCTTACCTCTACCCCTGTCGTGTCCCCTGCCCTGCCCGAATGAGGTGGTACCCGATGGCCGACGGCCGTCCTCCGTCCCCCGAAGCCGAGCCGGCTGCTCCCGACACCGTTTCCCTGCCCTCACAGCGCATAAGGCGCACGGCAGTGGCGTTGTTCTGGAGCGCGGTCGTCGCCATGGTCCTGGTGGTGACCCTGCCCGACGGCCGGCACGAGGCGTCCGAAGCCCGTCGCGCACCGCACGCTCCATCCGTCGTCGAGTCGTCCGCCGAGCCGGAGGGCGCGGGCAAGCCGTCCGCGCACACCCAGCGCGCCGAGGGCAAGCATCTGCCCAGGTCCCGGCCGGTACGCCTGCTCATCCCCAAGATCTCGGTCGACGCGCCCTTCACCGACCTCGCCATCGGCAGCTCGGGCCAGCTCGAGCCCCCGCCGGCCAACGACACCAACCTCGTCGGCTGGCACGCCAAGGGAGCGTCCCCCGGTGAGGCGGGCACGTCGATCATCGCCGGGCACGTGGACACCACGACGTCCCCCGCGGTGTTCGTGAGCCTGAGCGAGCTGAAGAAGGGCGACCGCTTCCAGGTGCTGAGAGAGGACGGGCGCAAGCCCTCCTTCGTGATCGACAGTGTGGAGACGTTCGACAAGGACAGCTTCCCCAGCAAGCGGGTGTACGGCGACACCCCCCGGGCCCAGGTCCGGCTCATCACCTGCGCCGGCGACTACGACCGCAGCGCCAAGGACTACACCGCGAACCTGGTCGTCTTCGCCCATCTCGCATGACCCGCCGCCGGCTCGGGCCGGGCTCCTTCCCGAACCCCTGCACTCCGCGCTGACCTCGTGTCTTACAGTGACTGCGACCAGTTCCGGTGACTGAACCTGTGAGGTAGTCGCGAACCATGCCGACCGAGACGTTTGAGTTCCAGGTAGAGGCCCGTCAGCTGCTCCAGCTGATGATTCACTCGGTCTACTCGAACAAGGATGTCTTCCTGCGGGAGCTCGTCTCCAACGCGTCCGACGCGCTCGACAAGCTGCGCCTGGAGAAGCTGCGGGACGACACCCTGGACGCCGACGTGTCAGACCTGCACATCGAGATCGACGTCGACAAGGAGGCCCGTACCCTCACGGTGCGGGACAACGGCATCGGGATGTCGTACGACGAGGTCGGGAAGCTCATCGGCACCATCGCCAACTCGGGGACGGCGACCTTCCTGAAGGAGCTGCGGGAGGCCCAGGACGAGGCCGGGGCCGAGGGGCTCATCGGCCAGTTCGGCGTCGGCTTCTACTCCGGCTTCATGGCGGCGGACGAGATGACGCTGGTGACCCGGCGCGCCGGCGAGGGCCAGGGGACCCGGTGGACGTCGCGCGGTGAGGCCACGTACACGCTGGAGACGGTCGACGACGCGCCGCAGGGCACGTCCGTCACGCTCCACCTCAAGCCCGCCGACCCCGAGAACCAGCTCCACGACTACACCTCCCCGTGGAAGATCAGGGAGATCGTCAAGAGGTACTCGGACTTCATCACCTGGCCGATCCGGATGGTCCCGGAGACCGGCGACGGTGACGACGCGCCCGAGCCCGAGACGCTGAACTCGATGAAGGCCCTGTGGGCGCGTTCGCGTGACGAGGTGTCCGACGACGAGTACCACGAGCTGTACAAGCACATCAGCCACGACTGGCGCGAGCCGCTGGAGACGATCCGCCTCCAGGCGGAGGGCACCTTCGAGTACCAGTCCCTGCTCTTCATCCCCTCGCACGCCCCGCACGACTTGTTCACGCGGGAGTTCAAGCGCGGCGTCCAGCTCTATGTGAAGCGCGTCTTCATCATGGACGACTGCGAGGCGCTTCTGCCGCCCTACCTGCGCTTCGTCAAGGGCGTCGTCGACGCGGCCGACCTCTCGCTCAACGTCTCGCGCGAGATCCTCCAGCAGGACCGGCACATCCGCATGATGCAGCGCCGGCTGACGAAGAAGGTGCTGTCCACGGTCAAGGAGATCATGACCAAGGACGCCGACCGCTACGCGACGTTCTGGCGGGAGTTCGGCACCGTCGTCAAGGAGGGCCTGGTCACCGACTCCGAGAACAGCGAGGCCATCCTCGCCGTCGCCTCGTTCGCGACCACCCACGCCGACGACGAGCCGACCACGCTCGCGCGGTACGTCGAGCGGATGCAGGACGGCCAGGACGACATCTACTACATCACCGGCGAGTCCCGGCAGAGCATCGAGAACTCCCCGCACATGGAGAGGTTCCGGGACAAGGGCATCGAGGTCCTGCTGCTCACCGACCCCGTCGACGAGGTGTGGGTCGACACCGTGGGCGAGTACCAGGGCAAGAAGCTGCGGTCCGTCACCAAGGGCGAGATCGACCTCGACGCCGAGGGGGACGAGAAGGCCGATGGCGAGCGGGCCAAGCAGGCCGAGGAGTACGCCGGGCTGCTCGGCTGGATGGGCGAGCAGCTCGACGAGGACATCAAGGAGGTGCGCCTGTCGACGCGGCTCACCGTCTCCCCGGCCTGCGTCGTCTCGGACGCGCAGGATCTGACTCCGGCCCTGGAGAACATGTACCGGGCGATGGGCCAGGAGGTGCCGCGCACCAAGCGGATCCTGGAGCTCAACCCCGACCACCTGCTGGTGAAGGGTCTGAACCAGGCGTACAAGGAGCGCGAGGACCGCTCCGGGCTCGTCGAGTCCGCCGAGCTGCTGCACACGCTGGCGGTGCTCGCCGAGGGCGGCCAGCCCAAGGACCCGGCGCGGTTCGTGAAGCTGGTCGCGGACCGTCTGGAGCGCACCCTGTAGCCGGTGCGGTCGGCCATGTGGGCGTGTGCGCGGGCCATTGTCAGTGGCCCGCGCTAGCTTCCTTGGAGTCGGTAACTGGCACCGTTCCGGGAGGATCCATGGCCTCGCGCCTCAACCCCTACATCACCTTCGCCGGCGACGCCCGGCAGGCGTTGGAGTTCTACAAGGAAGTCTTCGGCGGCACCCTCGCCCTCAACACCTACGCGGAGTTCGGTCAGAAGGACACCCCCATGGCCGACAAGATCATGCACGGCATGCTGGAGACATCCGGCGACTTCACCCTGATGGCCGCCGACACCCCGACCGGTGACCACAACCCGGGCAACAACATCGCCGTGAGCCTGAGCGGCGACGACGACGCCGAACTGCGCGGCTACTGGGAAAAGCTCTCCGAGGGCGCCTCGGTGACGGTGCCGCTGGACAAGCAGATGTGGGGCGATGTCTTCGGCATGTGTACGGACCGGTTCGGCATCACCTGGATGGTCAACATCGCCGGCCAGGGTGGCTGAGCGCGGTCCGAGGGGCCGATCCCGGAGGCCGACCGGCCCCTCCCGCACCGGCAATCAGGGAGTGGTCAGTTCATAGAAGCCCCTGCCGAAGGTCGCGGCCACCAGGCGGCGGTGACCCGCGTCGTACTCGATGTCGTCGACCGGCACCTGCGGCATGCCGCGGCCGAGCCGCAGCCAGTGGCCGCCGCCCGTGACGCTGGTGAAGACGCCCTGGTCGGTGCCGATGTAGAGGATCCCGCCGCGGGCGACGACCAGGTCGTTGACGGGCGCCGCCGGGAGGTTGCCCGACAGGTTCCGCCAGTGCCGGCCGCCGTCGGTGCTGCCGTAGACATGGGGCAGCGGGGAGCCGGAGCGGTAGCCGGAGTGCGTGGTCCAGACGCGGTCGGGATTCCTCGGGTCGACGACCACCCGGGTCACCCAGGGCAGGCCCTCGGCCAGCTTGGTCCACGTCGTCCCGAGGTCCCGGGTGACCCAGACGCGGCCGTCGTCCGTGCCGACGTACACGGTCCTGCCGTCGCCCGCCGGGGCGATGGAGGTGATCGTGCCGTAGTTGGTGTAGATCGGGTCGGGGCCCGGGCCGCCGCTGAGGTCCTGGCTGATCGGCTGCCAGGTGGCGCCGCCGTCGGTGGAGCGGTTCAGCACCTCCGAGCCGTAGTAGAGGATCTTCGGGTCGCGCGGATCGAAGACCACCGGGGTGAACCAGTTGCGGCGCTTGTACGTCGTCCGGTCCGCGAAGTACGTGAGCGTGTCGCCGCCGTCGGTCGAGCTGAAGCAGTTGCCGTACTGGTAGCAGGCGAAGACGTTGTTCACATCGGTCGGGTTGATCAGGTTTTCCTCGCCGTCGCCGCCGAGGTACTCGTTGAACCCCTCCCCGCCCCAGGAGCGCAGCGAGCCGTTGTCCTGGGCGCCGCCCGAGATCCGGGTGACGTCCTGCGGGCTGATCGCCGCGCTGTAGAGCTGGGTGTACGGCTGGTGGCGGGACTTCACCCAGCCGCCGTCGCCGCCCGAGTCGGAGCGGTAGACGCCGCCGTCGTTGCCGAGGTAGACGCGACCCGGACGACGCGGGTCCCACACCATGGCGTGCTGGTCGACGTGCATGCTGGTGTCGTCGGCCGTCCAGGTGTCGCCGCCGTCCTTCGTGGTCATCAGGGGCACGCCGGCCAGATGCACATGCTCGCTGTCCCTGGGGTCGATCCACACCTTGCCGAACCACCAGCCGAAGCTGGACTGGGAGCCCGTCAGATCATCGTTGGCAGGGGTGCGCCTCCAGCTGTCGCCGCTGTCGGAGGAGGCGTAGAAGCCCTCGAAGGGGCCACTGGCCTTGTTGACGATCGCATAGAGCCGCTCGCCGGCGACCGCCAGGCCGATGCGCCCCACGTCCGGGCCCGCGGCCGGCAGCCCGCCGCCGAGCCGCTGCCAGGTCGCGCCGTCGTCCGTGCTGCGGAAGACGCCCGAGCCGACACCGCCGTACGTCCGCAGTTCGGGCGTTCGGCGGTGGTCCCACAGCACGGCGTAGAGGCGGTCGCCGTCGACCACGATCTCGGTGGCGCCGGTGAACTCGGTGGCGCCGGCGAGGATCCGCTCCCAGGTCGCGCCGCCGTCCTCCGAGCGGTAGACGCCCCGGTCGCCACCGCCGTTGTACAGCGAGCCGGCCGCGGCGACATAGATGCGGCGCGGGTCGGCCGGGTCGACGGTGATGGCGCTGATCGCGCCGGAGTCGCGCAGGCCGATCCGCGTCCAGGTCCGGCCGCCGTCCCGGCTCCGGTACAGCCCCGTCCCCTCGTAGGTGATGCTCCCGCCGCCCGGGTTGGGCTCACCGGTGCCGACGTACAGGGTGCCGTCTGGGGCGGTGGCCACCGCGCCCATGGCCTGCGTCCAACTGTCGGGCCACACCGAGTGGAACGTGGCCCCGGCGTCCGTGCTGCGCCACAGCCCGCCGCTCGCGGCCGCCGCGTACAGGGTGTCGGCGCGCTTCGGGTCGAGCGCGAGGGAGACGATCCGCCCGCCGATGTTGGTGGGGCCGATGCCCTTCCAGCGTCCGCCGACGGTGGGCAGTTCGCGGGCCTGCGTGGCGGCGAGGTCATGGGCGTGGCGCGGAATCGACTGTCCCGGCAGGGTCTTCTGGAGGTAGCGGTACTCGGCGGGGGCGGCCGGCCCGCGAACCGGCCGGTACACATCCGAAGGGCCGGGCGGCGCGGCCGACCCGGACGGCGGGGTCGGCGCGGCCGCCGCAGGTGCCGCGAGCAACGCGGCGCCGGTGACCGCGGTGAGAACCAGAGACAGCAGACCTCTGCCCATGAAGCCCCTTCCATCGTCATGGCGATCTCGAGCGGCAATGACGTTACGAGAGAAGGCAGTTGAGCAGAAGGGTGCTCGATGGTCAGCCTGGAGCCGATGGGTGCCTCCGACACTGGTGGGATCCGGCCGGTCCACTGACGTAACCACCCACGGGGGTAGCTACAGGGCGTAAACCACCTGAAGGAAGGGAAAGGAGCTATACGGCAAACCGCGGGGAGTGGTCGTCAGTGCCCGGACTGCCGGGCCGGAAGCACTGGGAGGGGCCGTACATGGGCGGGAAGCCCTTGTATCTCGAACCGCGGCTGGAGTCGCGGCTGCGCTCATTGCTGGACTCACCGGATCTGCTGCACACGCTCTCCGGCGCTCTCGGGTCTCCACTGAACCTGGTCGTCCCCGACCAACTCGCCGACAACCTCGAGCAGTTCCGCTCCGTCTACGGCAAGCACCACCTGTCCGGCCAGGTGTTCTTCGCCCACAAGGCCAACCGGTCCAGTGCCCTGCTGCGACGGCTCGCCGCCACGGACGCAGGCGTGGACGTCGCCTCGCTGGGCGAGCTGCAACACGCCCTCGGCGCCGGATTCACGCCCGACCGGATCACCGCCACCGGCCCCAAGAACCCGGAGTTCCTGTGGCTGGCGGCCCGCACGTCGGTCACCGTCAGCCTCGACACGCGAGGTGAACTGGACCAACTCGCCGCACTGGTACGCAAACACGCCTTGCCGAGGGTCCGCATCCTGCTCCGGCTCTCGGGGTTCGAGGCGTCCGGTGTGCGGGTGCTGAGTCGCCGTAGCCGATTCGGCACCCCGGTGGGGGAGTTGGATCCCCTGCTGGAGGCCGTCGAGCGGCACGCCGACGTGGTCGACCCGGTCGGCGTGGCCTATCACCTGGACACGACGAGCCTCGCCGAGAAGGCCACCGCGCTGGAGGGCTGTCTGCGGGTGCTGGAGGAGTGCCGCAGCCGGGGGCTCAGGCCCCGGGCCGTGGACATCGGCGGCGGCTTCGGCGTCAACTACCTTACCGACGGCGGGCAGTGGGAGCGGTACACGACCGAACTCACGGAAGCCGTCCTCGGCATCCGCCCGCCCCTGACCTACGGCGGCCACGGCTACGGACTGCGCAGCGAAGCCGGCACCCTGCGCGGCACGCTCGGCCTGTACCCCGCCCACCGCCCGGTCGCTGGAGCCCACTACCTCGACGAACTGCTGTCGCACCCGGCCGCGTCCCTCGGCGGCCGCCCCCTGGCCGCCCAACTGCTGGAGCACCTCTACGACCTGCAGACCGAACCCGGCCGGGCGCTGCTGGACCAGTGCGGACTGACCCTGACGAAGGTCCTGGAGGTGCGTGACCAGGAGACCGGCGGGCCGTCGGCCGTACGGCTCGCGGCCAAGGCCGACGACGTCGCCCTGGAGGAGCACGGGGTGCTGATGGACCCCGTCGTCGTGCCACGCAGCCCGGCACGCGCCGCCACCGAACCGGTCGCCGTCCATCTCTTCGGCAGCCGTTGCCTGGAGTCCGACCTGATCACCCGCCGCACGGTCTTCCTGCCCCGTCGCCCCGAACCGGGCGACCTGTTGGCGTTCGCCAACACGGCCGGCTACTGCATGGACTTCCACGCCACCCGTGCCCAGCACCAGCCCGTCGCCCGCAAGATCGCCGTCTGGCAGGAGGGCGACACCTGGCGCTGGTGCCTGGACGACCAGTACTGGCCGACCACACCCGTGGGGGGAGCGCAGTGAGGTACGACAGCATCACCGAGGCCATCGGCAACACACCGCTGGTGCGCATCGACCCGGCAGTGCACGGCCTGGGGCGCATCGACCTGTACGCCAAGCTGGAGCTGCTCAATCCCTTCGGTTCGGTCAAGGACCGGGCGGCCTGGAACATGGCGCGTCCACACCTGACCGCAGCGGCCTCCGCCACGGCCGAGGGGGCCGGCCAGGTCGTCGAGCTGTCGAGCGGCAACACCGCCAAGGCCCTGGCCGTCCTCGCGGGCATGCACGGCCTGACCTTCAAAAGCGTCACCAACCGGATGCGCATCCCGGAGATCAAGGACCTGCTCCTGCTGCTCGGCGCGGAGATCGAGGAACTGCCCGGCCAGAGCGAGTGCCTGGACCCCACCGCCACCGACGACCCGCTCACCCTCTTCCATCGCGCCCTCTCCGAGCCCGACAGCACGCTTCTGCACACCGACCAGTACTTCAACCCGCGCAACACCGAGGCCCACTTCACCGGCACCGGACCGGAGATCGTCAAGGACCTGGACGGCCGGGCGCCGGACTGGTTCATCGCCTGCGTGGGCACCGCCGGCTCTTCCACCGGCGTCGCCCGCGCCCTGCGCGAACACGACCCCGCCGTACGGGTCGTCGGCCTGGTCGCGGCCAAGTCCGACTTCATCCCCGGCATCCGCACCATCGACGAGGCGCACGAGGTGGGCCTGTTCGACCCCGGTACCTACGACACGATCGAGTCGGTGAGCGCCGACGAGGCGATCGAGGGGATGCTCACCCTCAACCGCCGCTGCGGCATCCTGGCCGGCCCCACCGGAGGTGCCGCCTACTTCGGGGCCGTTCGCCAACTGCGTGCTCTGGATGAGAACCTGACGGAGCGCCAGTCGGCCGTCTTCATCGTCTGCGACCGCGTGGAGAGCTATCTGAGCTACGTCCGCCACCGGCGCCCCGACCTCTTCGGCCGCCCGCGCCGCAGGAACTCCCCGGCCGACCTGTCGGACGCCGAGATCCGCACGGCGCCGGCCATCACCGTCGCCGACGCCCAGGCGTGGATCGGCACCGGCGAACCGCTCGTCGTCGACCTGCGCAGCCCCTATGCCTACGCTGCCCTGCACATCGACGGCTCCGTCAACATCGTCGACGAGCTCTTCGAGGAACTCCTGCACGGAGGGCTGCCGTTCAGCCGCAACCGCCCGGTCCTGCTGGCCTGCCCGGTCGGCGAGAAGTCCGCCCGCTACGCCGCCCTGCTGACCCGGATGGGCCATCCCGAGGTCCGTAGCCTCACCGGCGGCATCATCGCCTGGCGCGACGCGGGCGCGCCCCTCGTCCGGGACTGAGCCCATGACCGTACCCAGGACCGGCACCCAAGTCACACACGTCATCGATGAGCTGGGGGAGTGGCAGCGTGCCCTGCGCGCCCAGTTCCCCATCATCACCGCGCACCCGGAACTGGCCTACCTGGACAGCGCGGCCACCGCCCAGAAGCCACAGGCGGTACTCGACGCCGCCCACGCCTACCTCACCACGACCAACGCCAACGCCGGACGCGGCACCTACCCCTGGGCCAACCGGACCACGTCCCTGGTCGAGCAGGCCCGCGACCGGGTCAAGCGCTTCCTCGACGACCCCGCCCCCGAGCGCTCGGCCGTGCACTTCACCAGCGGTACCACCGAGGGCCTGCGCACCGTCGCCCTCGACTGGCTGCCCCGGCTTCTCGCGGACGGCGACGAGATCGTCGTCCCCGTCGCCGACCACGAGGCGAACATCGCGCCCTGGCTGGAGACCCAGCGGGACCTGGCCCGCCAGGGCGTCCACATCCGCGTGCGGCCGATGCCGTACCAGCGCTCCTCCGGCGACTACGACCACATCGCGCTCGGCGAACCGGCTAGCGGGCGACCCCGGTTCGTCGCCGCCACCCACGTGCACCACGTCTACGGCGGCGACATGAACATCCACCGTATCCGCCGTGCCGTCGGTCCGGACGCGGTCATCTGCCTGGACGCGGCCCAGAGCATCGGCCATCTGCCGGTGTCCGTGGCGGAGTTGGACGTCGACTTCGTCGTCTTCTCAGGGCACAAGGCGATGGCCCTGCCCGGCACGGGAGCCGTCTGGGCCCGCCAGGCCCGTGGCCCGGAGTTCACGCCGGGCGGCTGGTCCGGCAGCCCCAACACCGTCGGCATCGCCTCCCTCACCACCGCCCTGGACTGGCTGGAAGCCGCCGGGACCGACCGGATCGAGCGGTGGACGGTCGCCCTGGCGGCCCGGCTCACCGAGGGGCTGCGCCACCTGGAGACCTACGAGATCCTCGGCTGCCAGACCAGCCTGGCCGCGGACTCCTCCGTGCAGCGGCGCCTGGGCATCGTCACCTTCCGGCACCACGCCATCGACTCCTCCGACCTGGGCTTCATCCTGTTCAGCCACGGCTTCATGGTCCGCTCCGACCACCACTGCCAAGGAAGCGCGGGGGAGCGGACCGGCTCGGTGCGGGTGAGTCTGCACGTCCACAACACCGCCGAGGAGATCGACCGGCTGCTGGCCGTCCTTGCCACCCTCGGGTGACGTACCGCCGTTAGAGGGAATGGGAACCGTTTCCACCTGTAGGGTCTGGCGCAGACAGTGCGAACAGGTGCGGAACGGCGAGGTGGCGCGACGGGATGGGGCTGAGCCTGGCGACGGCCGAACGGTGGGTGGAGCGCTGGGAACTCCAGCAGCAGCGGTACGCCGTCGACCGCGAGGAGCGGTTCACGGTGATCGCCGATGTCGTCGAGCAGTCCGTGAGAGACCGGACCCGCCCGGCGATCGTGGACCTCGGCTGCGGTCCCGGGTCGCTGGCGGCGCGGCTGGCCCGGCGGCTGCCGGACGCCGACATCGTGGGGGTGGACATGGATCCGCTGCTGCTGGAGCTGGCCCGCACCCACCACGCGGACGCGGCCCGCTATGTCGACACGGTGATCGGTGAGGAGGGCTGGACCGAGGCCCTGGAGCTGGACCGGCCGCTGGACGCGGCCGTGTCGACGACGGCCCTGCACTACCTGGACGTCGACACCCTGCGCCGCACCTATGGCCGGCTTGCGGCGGTGCTGCGGCCCGGCGGCGTCCTGGTCAACGGCGATCATTTCCCGCACGACGACGGAGTGCTCGCCGAACTGGCCGGACACGTCGGACGCCGCCATGCCGCACGCCGGCACGACTTCGCCCACGAGGACTGGGCCTCCTGGTGGACGGCCGTCGCGGCGGACGCCGAGCTGGCCGACCTCCTCGCCGAACGCCGACGCCGCCTCCGGCCGCCGGTGACGGGGGCGGTCGGAGGCGCGGCGCGCCTGTCGCCGTCCGCGCATCAACGGCTGCTGCGCCGGGCGGGGTTCGGGCATGTGGGTGTGGTCTGGCAGTACGGCGACAGCCACGTCCTCGTCGCGGTCCGCTGACGGAGGTGTGTGGCGCCCGCGAGACGGGCGTTGGGCCTCACCGACTTCCATCTGTTGTCCGTCGGTCGGTGCCTCACCAAGCACAGCTAAAGGATCGCCCCGGCACCTTGACAGTGTGCGTACGGTTTCGCGACGTTTGAGCCTCGTCACAAAGTTCGACATGGGGGAAAATGTGACGAGGCGCCAATACGTGCGCCTTGGGGGGATTCTGGGGGGAGCGGTATCGCCATGCGATCCACGAGCGCCATCACGATTCACAGACCCGAAGAGCTGAACGAGTCGCTGCACCGCGCGTGGCACCGGGCGATGGACGAGTCACCCGACTACGCCAACCCCTTTCTGGCACCGGAGTTCACGATCGGCGTGAGCAGGTACCGCGGTGGGGCCAGGGTCGCGGTGCTGCGCGAGAACGAAGAGGCCGTCGGCTTCTTCCCCTACGAGCGCAACGCGTACGGGGTCGGCCGCGCCATCGGTCTGGGCCTCTCCGACTGCCAGGCGCTCGTGCACCGGCCGGGCGTCACCTGGGATCCCCGCCAACTGCTGCGCTCCTGCGGGCTGTCCGTCTTCGAGTTCGATCACCTCGTCGCGCAGCAGCGGCCGTTCGGCCCGTACGTCACCGGGACGTTCGCGTCTCCCGTGCTCGACCTGAAGCCCGGCGAGGGCGACTACCCGGAGTGGCTGCGCGCCACCTACCCGGGGCTCGCCAAGACGACACTGAAGAAGGAGCGCCGGCTCGGCCGGGACGCTGGCGAGGTGCGGTTCGTCTACGACGAGCGCGACCCGCGCGTGCTGCGCACACTGATGCGGTGGAAGTCGGCCCAGTACCGCAGGACGGGGCGGATGGACCGGTTCGCCAAGCCGTGGATCGTGGGCCTGGTGGACCACTTCTTCCAGGTCCGCGAGGAGCACTTCACCGGCATCCTGTCCGTGGTGTACGCCGGTGACCGGCCGGTCGCCGCGCACTTCGGGCCTCGGTCGCGCACCGTGTTCGGCGCCTGGTTCACGGCGTACGACCCGGAGTTCGGCTACTACTCGCCCGGGCTGATGATGCACCTGCGGATGGCCTGGGCCGCGGGCCGGGACGGCGTGACGCTCATGGACATGGGACGCGGCGCGAAGGAGTACAAGGACTGGCTCAAGACCCGTGAACTTCGGGTGGCCGAAGGGTTCGCGGCCCGCCCGCACCCGGTGGCGGCGGCCCACCGGATGTGGCGCAGACCGGTGCGGGGCCTGAGAAACACGGTCCTGGCCCACCCCAGGCTGCGCGAGCCCGCCGACCGGCTGCTGAAGGCCGTCGGCACGCTGCGCACCTCGGGCCCGACCCATTCACCGGGAGTGGGAGCCCGCGCCCGCTGAGCGGGAGCCGCCCCTGTCACGCGTCGCAGCTTTCCCACCTCCCTGGCGCGGAGGCATCGAACGACGTTCGAGAGCGCTCATCGCCCGCACCGGGCGGCCCTTCTTCGTACCCTGCCACGGAAGAGGTGACCATGCCGTACGGATCGCGGCTCGCCGCGATGATGACACGGCGCATCGGACGCGAATGCGTCTACACGCCCTCGGCCCGACTGGCCCTGTACCTGGCACTGCGACGCTGGTGCCGGCCCGGCGCCCGGGTGCTGATGTCGCCGGTGAACGACGACGTGATCCTCTTCGTCGTCCTCGCGGCCGGACTGCGCCCCGTCCAGGCACCCGTGTCCCCCTGGGACGGCAACATCGACCCGGCCGCCGTACCGGAGTCGACCTGGCGCACCGTGGACGCCGTCCTGACCACGAACCTGTACGGCATGCCGGACCGCGTCGTCGAACTGCGCCGCCGATGTGACCAGTTGGGGGTCCCCCTGATCGAGGACGCGGCCCACGCCATCGGCACCCACGTGGACGGGCAGCCGATCGGGACCTTCGGGACGGCAGCCGCGTTCAGCCTGTCCAAGCACGTGGCGGCGATGGCCGGCGGGTTCCTCGTCGTCGAGGACGCGCGCACCCGGCGGGAGCTGGAGCTGCTGCGCGACGACCTGCTGACCCCACGGCGCCTGCGCGACGACCTGACCAGCACGCTGCGCCCGCTGGCGCGGTCCGCCGTACGCACACTCCACCTGGTGCGGCCGGTGTGGCGCACGATGCAGCGCCTGAAGCTGCTGGAGCGCGACGACTTCCGTATGGCCCTGCACGCGCCCCGCCTCGCCGGCCGCGCACGCCAGGCACCGAGCCTGGCCGCGTACGAACCCTGGGTACGGGTCGACCTGCACGGCTTCCGCTCCCGCCACGGCGCCCTGGTGCGCGGGCAGTTGGAGCTGCGGATGGCCCTGCTGGACGGCGACCTCGCCCGGCGCCGGGCCGGTGTCGCACTGCTGTCGGGCACCACCTGGGCCACCCAGGCCCTGCGCGACCGGGCGGGTGAGGGCCCGCCGTCCCTGTTCCGGGTACCGCTGCTGGTCCACGACCGCGACGCCCTCCTCGAACGCCTGGTGAACCACGGCGTGGTCGCCGGATACGTCTACGACCCGCCGCTCGACGACTACGCGGGCGCCGAGTTCGTCGAACCGTCCCCCGACCCGTCGGCCGCCCGTTGGTTCGCCGCCCACACCCTGCCGGCCGACCCCCTCCTGGCCCGCAGGATCGCAGGGGCGCTGACGAAGGAACGGGCGACGCCCGCACACCCTCCGCTGCCGACCACGCCCGTGTTCGACGCCACGACCACGCCCCCCACGCCCCTGGGCCAGTAGCGGCCCCATCCCCGTACCGGCCACCGCGGACCGCGCCGCCGAGCCGCACCTTGCCTACCCTGGAGGTGTGGCTCGGCCCAACGACGAGGTCGCCGCGCTGCTCCAGGAGTACGCGGATCTGATCTCGATCACCGGAGGAGACGCGTTCAGGGCGCGTAGCTACGAGAAGGCTGCCCGGTCGGTCGGCGGCTACTACGCCGACGTGACCACACTCGACGTCAAGGGGCTCCAGGAGATCCCCAACGTCGGCAAGTCGACCGCCCAGAAGATCATCGAGTACTTCACCACCGGCCAGGTGTCCGCCGTCGAGGAGCTGCGCGCCAAGATCCCCGCCGGTGTCCGGCAGCTGACGGCGATCCCCACGCTCGGCCCGAAGAAGGCACTGGTCATCTACCAGGAGCTGGGCATCTCCACGACCGAGGAACTCGCCGACGCCATCCACGAGGAGCGGCTGCGCGACCTGAAGGGCTTCGGGCCCAAGACGGAGGAGAACATCCTGCACGGCATCGGCCTGCTGCAGTCCTCCGGCGACCGCGTCCTGATCGACATCGCGATGAGCCTCGCCGAGGACATCGTCGCCGAGATGTCGCAGGTCACCGGCTGCGAGCGCTGCTCCTACGCCGGGTCGCTGCGCCGCGTCCGCGAGACGATCGGCGACATCGACATCCTCGTCGCCGCGAGGAAGCCGCAGCCGCTCATGCGGGCCTTCACCGAGCTGTCGCACGCCTCCGAGGTCATCGCGCACGGCGAGAAGAAGACGTCGGTCCGCACCGGCAAGGGGCTCCAGGTCGACCTGCGTGTCGTACCGCCGGACTCCTGGGGCGCGGCGATGCAGTACTTCACCGGTTCGAAGGCCCACAACATCCGCACCCGGGAGATCGCCGTCCACAAGAAGCTCAAGCTCTCCGAGTACGGGGTCTTCGACACCGAGACCGGCGAGAAGATCGTCTCCGAGACCGAGGAGGACGTGTACGCCCGGCTCGGCCTGCCCTGGATCCCGCCCACCCTGCGCGAGGACCGGGGCGAGATCGAGGCCGGGCTGCGCGGCGAGCTGCCCGACCTGGTCCAGGAGAAGGACATCCGGGGCGACCTGCACACCCACACCGACCTCACCGACGGGCTCGCCCCGCTGGAGGAGATGGTCGCCGCGGCCGCCGAGCGCGGCTACGCCTACTACGCCGTCACCGACCACGGCCCCGACATGGCCATGCAGCGCATGACCGACGAACGCATCCTGGCCCAGCGCGCACGCGTCCGTGAGCTCGACGGGGAGTACGGCAAGCGCGGCAAACGGGCGGGCATGCGGGTGTTGCACGGCGCGGAGCTGAACATCGGCCCCGACGGCGACGTGGACTGGCCGCCGGAGTTCCTGGCCGGATTCGACCTGTGCGTGGCCTCGGTGCACTCGCACTTCAACCAGGGGCGCGAGGCACTGACCCGGCGGATCGTCCGGGCCTGCGAGAACCCACACGTCAACATCATCGGCCACCCCACGACCCGCATCCTCGGCAAGCGCCCCGCCATCGACGTCGACCTCGACGCGGTCTTCGCCGCCTGTGCGCGCACCGGAACCGCCCTGGAGATCAACTCCCACCCCGACCGGCTCGACCTGCGCGACGAGGACATCCTGCGGGCCAGGCGGCACGGCGTGAAGTTCGCCGTCGACAGCGATGCCCACGCCGTCATCCACCTCGCCAACCTGCGCTACGGCGTGGGTACGGCACAGCGCGGCTGGCTCACCAAGGACGACGTGATCAACACGTGGCCGCTGACCCGGCTGCGGCGCTTCCTGAAGAAGGCCTAGACGAGCAGGTCCGAAGTCCTGGGCGGGTGCGCCTGCTTGGCGGGGACTGCGCTGTTCAGTTCCCCGCCGCCATCCGCCGTACCACCGCCAGCGCCTCGCGCACTGCCCCCGGGATGTCCGTCACCGGGAAGCGCGCCTGGCGCACGACTCGTTCGCGGTCCACCACCAGCACCGCCCGCTTCAGCCGCAGTGCCTGCCCGGCGCGGAACACCGGTAGCCGCAGGGCGGCGGCGAGGCGCAGGTCGACGTCTGAGAGCAGGGTGAAGGGGATGCCCTCCTCGACCGCGAACACCCGCTGCTCGTCCGGGCGTTGAGTGCTCACGCCGCGCACCTCGGCGCCCGCGGCGCGGAAGTCGTCGTACGCGTCCCGGAACAGCCGGTTCTCCAGCGTGCAGCCGATGGCGCCCGGGATGTCGGCCCAGCCGTCCGGCAACGGGCCGGGGCGACCGGTCGCCGGGTAGCAGAACAGGACGGTGGCCGCGGCCTCGGCCACCGGGTCGAGCGGCTCACCGTCCCGGTGCCCCGGCAGTTCGAGGCGCGGCAGCCACTCGCCCACCAAGCCCGCCACCCGCCGCGCCTCGGCACTCTCCTCGTCGGCCGTGCCGCTCAGCGAGCCGTTGCCGAGCAGCCAGCGGTCCGCCCAGTCCTGCATCGAGAGCAGTACGGGCAGCAGCCCCCGCCCGCTCTCCGTCAGCCGGTACTCGTAGCGCACCGGGCCGCTCTGATACGGAACCTTCTCCAGGACCTCCGCCTCCACCAGGTGCGCAAGGCGCTCGGTCAGCACCTTGCGGGAGATCCCCAGCTCCTCCTGGAGCGCGTCGAACCGGTGGTGCCCGCGCGCGGTCTCCCGCACCAGGAGCAGGCTCCACCAGTCGCCGATCACCGCCGCCGCCTGCGCGATCGCACAGGCGGCGTCCCGCTCGGGCACCGACCTGACCATGGGGCTCCCGTCTTCCGGATGCAGCGTCCAGTCTTCGAAACCATCTTGCGCCATGCAGTGAGTTCCCGATAGGAACTCACTTGACCACAAGTAAGTTCCCATAAGAGACTCACTGAAGGTGGGCGTCGCATGAGCCAGACACCGACGGTCCCGGAGCACGATCGCCGCAGCACCCGCCACGCCAAGTCGCCCCCGGCCGTCTTCTGGCGCTACTGGGCCGCTGCCACCGTCAGCAACGCGGGCACCGCCGTCACCGCCCTCGCCTTGCCCCTGGTCGCCCTCACGGTCCTCGACGCCACCGCGCTCCAGATCGCCCTGCTCGCCGCCGCCGGACAGATCTCCTGGCTGCTGCTCAGCCTCCCGGCCGGAGTGATCGCCCAGCGCGTCCCGCTCCGCCGCCTCCAGGTCACCCTCGATCTCGTACGGTTCGTCGCCGTCGGCTCCCTCCCACTCGCCTGGTGGCTCGACCGGCTCAGCTACCCGCACCTGTTGCTCACCGCGCTGGTCACCGGCGCCGCGACCGTACTCTTCGACATCGGCAACTCGACCTTTCTGCCCGCCATCGTCCCGGCCCGGCAGCTCGCCGCCCGCAACAGCCTGATGTCCGGCACGCACGCCGTCACCGAGACCGGAGGGCCCTCCGGGGGCGGCCTCCTCGTGCAGGCCGCGGGCCCGGTCGGCGCGCTCCTCGTGGACGCGGCCAGCTACCTGCTCTCCGCCGTGCTGCTGCGCACCCTCCCCGAGCGCCGTCCCGCCGCCCGCACCGGCGACGGCGCCCTCCGGCTGATCCGCGAGGGCTGGACGTACGTGACGCGGCACCCCGTGATGCTGCCCTGCATGCTCTGGGCCACCGCCACCAACTTCGTCTGCGCCGCCCTGGTCGCCCTCACACCCCTCTACCTGGTCCGTCAGGCCGGACTGACGCCCGTACAACTCGGTTTGGTGCTCGCCATGGACGGCATCGGCGCGCTCGCCGGATCCGCCGTGGCGGTCCGGCTGACCCGGCGGTTCGGCACCGCCCGGGTGCTCGTCGGGACCGCGCTGGCCGGCGGCGCTGCCGCCCTGCTGGCCCCGCTGACCACGTCCGCGGCCGACGCGTACTGGTTCGCCCTGGGCAACGCCGGCTTCGCCTTCGGCGTCGTCATCGGGTCGATCACCACCCGCACCCACCGCCAGACCGAGTCCCCGCCCGATCTCCTCTCCCGTGTCATGGCCACCGTCCGCTTCGTCTCGTGGGGCGCCCAGCCGCTCGGCGCCCTCAGTGCCGGCCTGCTCGCCACGTACGCGGGGACGCACGCGGCCCTGTGGACGGTGTGCACGGCCGCGCTCCTCCCGCCGCTGTACCTGCTCGCGGTCCCGGTGGGCCGCCGCCGGGACCTCGCCTGACACAGACGCGGTCGGGCAGCCGTGCCAGGCCGTCGCAGATGAACCGACAAGACCCTCGCTTCATGCAGCCGAAGCCTTCGGGCTTACTCGTCTAGAGGAACGGCGTGCCCGGGTCGAGCCCGGACAGGACCCGGCCGTAGATCTCCAGGTTGGTGGTGGGGTTCACGAACGAGTGGAGACTCAGGGCGTGCACATCGCGCACGGCCCGCTGGATCGGCACCTCACGGTGCAGGGACGACGCCCCCGACGCGGAGCCCAGCAGATCGACGGCCTCCTTGCACAGCCGTGTCACATAGCCGCTCTGCGCCCGGATCCTGGCCCGCTCCTCGGGTGTGTACGGCTCACCGGACTCGGCCCGTGACTCGATCAGGGCGACGAACTCCGCGGTCAGCAGCCCGGCGCAGGAGATCTTCATGGCCGCCTCGGCCGTCTGGAGGTGGGTGACCGTAGCCTCGTTCTGCCGCTGGTGGAAGGTGTACGTGATGCCCCTGCGGTGGCTGCGCTCGGTGAACTCCGCCAGGGCCGAGCGGGCTAGACCGAGCGCGTTCGGTGCCGTCCACGCGCAGAACATCAGCAGCACGGGCATCCGGTAGAACGGGTCCTCGGCGTTCGTCTTCGACGGGAACTCGCCCGCCAGCAGCGGCCCGACCGGCAGCGTGCGGTGCGCGGGGACGAGGACGTCCCGTGCGACGACGCTGTCGCTGCCAGTGCCCGCCAGCCCCGACACGTACCAGTCGTCGAGGATCTCGAGCTCGGCCATCGGCACGGCGGTCCACAGCAGCTCGGGCGGCCCGTCGCCGGACTCGGACTCGACCCGGACCGTCAGCAGGTGCCAGTCGGCGTCGTGGCAGCCCGTGGCGAAGGCCGAGGTGCCGTTGACGAGGTAGCCGCCGTCCGTCCGGACGGCCGTCGCGTCCGGGACGAGAGTGCCGCCGACCCGCACGTCCGGGTTGGTGAAGATCTCGTCCTGCGCATCGTCGGGGAAGAGCGCCGCGATGTAGGAGCAGCCGGCCTGGATCACCGTCTTGAACGCCGTCGAGCCGCACGCCGCGGCGATCTCGGCCACCGCGTCCACCTGCGTGCGCACCCGGCTCTGGTAGCCGCCGTACCGCCGGGGGACGTTCATCCGGTGGATCCCGGCGTCCGACAGCGCGCCGGCGACCTCGGGAGCCACCCGGCGCTCCTGTTCGGTCCGCAGCGCGTGCTCGCGGATCAGCGGCCGCAGGGACCGCACGCGCTCGACCAGATCGGCATCGGTACCGGCTGCCGCCATGGGTGACCTCCCGGGCACGACGAGTCACCACCGTGACGCGGTTCGCGAACCCTGTCAACGACCCCTTGGTGAGCGTGAGTTGAAGTGCGCCACAGTCCCGGGCCGCTCGGTGATCTTCGTCCGTTTGAGCGGAGGCCGAGACGGGGAGCGTGCCGAAGGCGGGCCGAAGCCGTACGGGTCAGGCTTTGTCCATGTCGCCGCAGAGGGGTTGTCCTGACATTACGTCCCTGCCTAGGGTCGCCCTCGAAGTGCAAGCGCTTTCTGAAGCGGGCTGTCCGCCGGCCGTCCGAGGAGAACTGCATGTCCCCAAGTCCCGCCCGCCGCCGCGTCGCCGTGATCGGCACCGGCGCCATCGTCAGCGGTAGTCACCTCCCCGCCCTGAGACACCATGCGGACAGGGTGGAGCTGGTCGCCGCCGTCGATGTGGACCAGGCCCGGCTGGACGCCTTCCGGCAGCTCGCGGGCGAGGAGGTCGCCGGGTACACCTCGACGGACGACATGCTGGACGCCGTACGCCCCGACCTGGTCCTGATCGGTACACCGCCGTCCCTGCACCGGGAGCAGACGGTCGCCGCGCTCAAGGCCGGCGCCTGGGTGCTGTGCGAGAAGCCGCTGTGCCTGTCGCTCGCCGAGTACGACGACATCGCGGCGGCCGAGGAGGCGTCGGGGGCGTACGCGTCGGTCGTCTTCCAGCACCGCTACGGTTCCGGCGCCGTGCACGCCCGTGAGCTGATCATGAATGGTGAGCTGGGCGCCCCGCTGGTCGCGCACTGCCAGACGACCTGGCACCGCGACGCGGCGTACTACGCGGTGCCGTGGCGCGGGAAGTGGGCCAGCGAAGGCGGCGGGCCCACCATGGGGCACGGCATCCACCAGTTCGACCTGCTGCTGCACCTGCTCGGCCCGTGGGCGGAGATCCGGGCCATGGCCGCGCGCCTGGTCCACGACACCGAGAGCGAGGACGTCTCGACGGCTCTGGTGCGCTTCGAGAACGGCGCCCTGGCCACCGTCGTCAACAGCGTGCTGTCCCCGCACGAGGTCAGCCGCATCCGCATCGACTGCGCCGACGCGACGGTCGAACTCACCCACCTGTACGGCCACCGCAACGACGACTGGGTCTACACCCCGGCCCCGCACGTCCCCTCCGAGCGCGCCACCGCCTGGCGCACCCCCACGGCGGACCTGCCCAGCTCCCACACGGCGCAGCTCGGCACCGTCCTCGACGCCTACGACAACGGTGTCCGGCCGCCCGGCAGCGGCCCGGACGCCCGGGCCACCCTCGACTTCGCCGCCGCTCTCTACAAGGCCGCGTTCACGGGGCACCCGGTGCTCGCGGGCGAGATCGCGCCCGGCGATCCCTTCTACCCGGCCATGCACGGCGACCACCCCCACTGGGCCCCCAAGGAGCGCGCATGAGTTCCCTGAGTCAACCTCTAGGCAGGCTGGGGTGCGCTGTCCGTGTTTCTGGTCTTGCTGTTGGTTTGGTGGATCGTGGGGTCGTAGCACGTG
>NZ_JOFS01000047.1 GCF_000719285.1 Streptomyces bicolor
ACGGTGGGCGCGATCAATGTCCTACGGGCCGGGCTGGTCCGTCGCGAAGCCGCACCGGCATAGCGAGAAGCCCCCTCGTTCACGAGGGGGAGGAGTCACCTTCCGGCCTTGACGGGAGTCACCGACGTCGGAGGTCGTGATCGCTTCGAAATCGCCAAATCCGGGCCGGAAGTCGTCTGGACCACACCGCAGTCTTGAACGTGCCTGTCCGGTTCTGCTTGGGTGGCGGACCAATGGCCGTCGTCCGGCGGCCCGTAGGGGGAATGGTTTCTGTGCTGGGCCGGCAATGGGGGCATGAACGCGCCGCGCGACCGTACCGGGGGCTGAACCGGGGCCACGGGTCGTCCGTCCGCGTACCGTCCCGCCGCTGAGCAGGCGGGGCGAGTCATCCCGGCCGCACATCACACACCCTTCATGCAGACCAGAGGAAGGTGCATGAGGTACTTCCGTCTGCTCGTCCTGGGCAACGGCATCTCGGCGTACGGCAGTTACCTGAACATGGTGGCGCTGAACGTGTTCGTCTACGACGCCACCGGCAGCGCGCTGGCCGCCGGCCTCTTCATGGCCGTACGCCTCGCGACCAGTGTCGTGTCGGGCTGGGTGAGCGGCCGTCTCGTCTCGGCGTTCGACCGCAAGCGCCTGATGGTCGGCGCCGATCTGTGCCAGGCAGCGGCGCTGCTGACGCTGCTGCTCGCCCCGGACGGTGTGCGCCCCGGACTGCTGTACGCCCTCGCGGTCGTCACGGGCGGCTGCTCGACGCTGTCCCAGGTGGCCCTGCGCAGCAGCATCCCGGAGATCGTCGGTGCCGAGCACCGCGTCCGGGCCAACGGGCTCCTGGTGACCGGGCGTTCGCTCGCCATGATCGCTGGGTTCGCCTCGTCGGGCCTGGTGGTGGCCGAGCTCGGCTACTCCGCGGCGTTCGCGCTGGACGCCGCGACCTTCCTGGTCTCCGCGACGGTGCTGTTCCTGCTGCCCGTACGCACCAGGGCTGCCAAGACGGACAGCGCGGCCGGCGACGGCGCCGAGTCCTCCGCCGCCGCCCGCTGGACGGCCCGGATGCTGCTGGGCACGGCCCCGGTGCTGATGGCGATGATCGCCGTCCGGGCGGTGGACGGGCTGGGCTCCTCGTCCCACAACGTCGCGCTGCCCCTCTACTCCAGCAGCCTGGATCCGGACCATCCGGCGACGTTCATCAGCCAGTTCTGGGCCACGTGGGCCATCGGCAGCATCGTCGCCCAGCAGGTGATCGGCCGGGTCACCAAGAAGACCGGGCGTACCCCGGGGGAGCGGGCGTTCGCGCTCGGTGCGTGCGTCATGTCGGCCGGTTTCATCCTGGTGTTCAGCGGGCTGCCGACCGTGACGGCCGTCATCGCCGCGCTCGTCGCCGGAGCCGCCGACGGATTCACCGAGATCGTGTACGTGTCCAGGCTCCAGACCGCCCCCGACGACCAGCGCGGCCGCCTCTTCGGGCTCTCCGCCTCGGCCGAGAACACCGGCTTCGGGCTCGGCATGCTTGTCAGCGGCGCCCTCCTGGAGACCTTCTCACCGCTGCAGGTCGTGGCCGCCTTCCACGGCCTCGCGATCGCTCTGTGCCTCGCCCTGCTTCTGCTGCTGGTCAGCAGGGGGCGAACGGCCGTGCGGGGTGCGGCGGAACCGGCGGGGAGTCAGAGACCGACGGTGACGGAGGGGCGTGGCTGATGGGCACGAGCGAACCGGCCCCGTGGGAGGCCCTCGA
This sequence comes from Streptomyces bicolor, assembly GCF_000719285.1. GTDB lineage: Bacteria > Actinomycetota > Actinomycetes > Streptomycetales > Streptomycetaceae > Streptomyces > Streptomyces bicolor. The sequence continues at coordinate 1,736 of NZ_JOFS01000047.1, forward strand.
TCCGGATCCGCGCATGGCCGTGATCGGCATGGCCTTCCGGCTGCCCGGCGCCGACACCCCCGAGGAGTTCTGGCGCGTCATCCGGGACGGCACGGACTGCATCACGCGTTTCACGCAGGAAGAGCTGGCGGCGGCCGGTGTCCCCGCCGAGGAGTACCGGGCGGCGGACTTCGTCGGCGCCTCCGGTGTGCTGGACGACATCGCCGGCTTCGACGCGCAGCACTTCGCGATGAGCGCCCGCGAGGCCCGGCTCACCGACCCCCAGCACCGCATGTTCCTGGAGTGCGCCCAGCACGCCTTGGAGAACGCCGGCTACCCGGACGAACGGGACGGCACCCGCGTCGGCGTCTACGCCAGCACCGGCTACCACCTCTACACGCTGCAGAACTACCTCCTGAACAACGTTCTGCCGAGCAGGCCCGTCACCGACTGGATGACGGGCATGCAGCTGACCGTCGGCAACTACGCCGACTTCACGGCCACCCGTGTCGCCCACCGGCTGGGCCTCACCGGACCCGCCGTCAACGTTCAGACGGGCTGCTCCAGTTCCCTGGTCGGTGTGCAGTCGGCCGCGCAGTCGCTGCTCATGGGCGACTGCGACGTCGCCCTCGTCGGTGCCACCGCCGTCCATGTGCCGCAGATCCTGGGCTACCGCTACGTCAAGGGCTCGATCCTCTCCAAGTCCGGCCGCCTGCGGGCCTTCGACGCCGGCGCCGACGGCACCGTGGGAGGCACGGGCGTCCTGGCCGTCGTACTGAAGCGGCTGGCCCGGGCCGTCGCCGACGGCGACACGATCCACGGCGTCATACGCGGCTGGGGCATCAGCAACGACGGCGCCGACAAGACGACGTTCACCGCGCCGAGCGCACGGGGCCAGCGAGCCGCCATCCGTCAGGCCTTACGCAGGGCCGGCATCGGCGCGGACACCATCGGCTACCTGGAGACCCACGGCACCGGCACGCTCAAGGGTGACCCGATCGAGTTCGACGGCGCGGCCGGCGCCTACCGCGAGGACACCGACCGCAACGGCACATGCGCCCTCGGCTCGACCAAGGCCAACATCGGCCATCTCGACGCGGCCTCCGGACTGGCCGGCCTGGTCAAGACCCTGCTGGTCCTGCGGCACGGCGTCATCCCCCCGATGGCGAACTTCAGCGAGCCCAACCCGCTCATCGACCTCGACAACAGTCCCTTCTACATTCCCCGGACCGCCAGGCCCTGGCCCGACAGCGACGTGCCGCGCCGCGCGGGGCTGACCTCGCTCGGCGTCGGCGGCACCAACGTCCATCTGATCCTGGAACAGGCTCCCGAACCGGCGCCCCGGACCGAAGCCGTCGCCCCGCCGGACGTGCTGCTGGTCTCCGGGAGCACCCCGCAGGCCCTGGCGGACAACGCCCGCGCCCTGAGCGACCGGCTGCGGCAGTCGCCCGAACCGTACTTCGCGGACCTCGTCACCACGGCCGCCCTCGGCCGCGCCCACGGCCGTCACCGGCTCGCGGTCCGTGGCTCCACCTCCAGGGTTGTCGCCGACGCCCTCGACACCTGGCTCGCCGGCACCGCGGGAGCGACGACGACCATGGGGGCGGCACCCCAGGACGGCCCCGCGCGCGTGGCGTTCCAGTTCACCGGGCAGGGCAGCCAGTACCCGGGGATGGCCGCCGACCTCCACGAGCGCTTCCCCGTCGTACGCGAGGTGCTCGACGCCTGCGAGCACCACTACCGCGACCTCACCGGCGACCCGCTGCTGACCGACCGGACAGCCGGACATGGGGCGGAGCAGGACACGGACACCGCGCAACCCGCGCTCTTCGCCCTCCAGTGCGCCCTCGTCCGGCTGTGGCGCGACACCGGCATCGAACCGCACGCCGTCACCGGCCACAGCGTCGGAGAGTACGCCGCCCTGCACGCGGCCGGAGCCCTGTCGCTCGACGACGGTCTGCGCCTGACCACCGCACGCGGCCGGTTGATGCGGCAGCGCTGCGAGCCGGGCGCGATGGTCGCGGCACCGCTCGACCGTGAGGCCGCCCTCGCCCTGGCCGCCGAGATCCCCGGCCTGGAGCCGGCCGTGACCAACGGCGAGCGAGCGCAGGTGCTCGCCGGGCCGGTGGCGGCCGTGGAACGGGCGTGCGCCCTGCTCGACGACCGCGGCACACCGGGTCACCGGCTGCCCGTGACCCGCGCCTTCCACACCGCCCTGATGGAACCGATGCTGGAGGAGTTCCGCAAGCTCCTCGACGACGTGGTCTTCCGGCCCGTACGGGTCCCCTTCGTCAGCGCACTGGACGGTGTGGCCCGCCCGCCCGGCTGGACCCCGGACACCGACCACCTCGTACGGCACACCCGCGAGCCCGTCCGCTTCGACGCGGCCCTGCGCGGCATCGGCGCACAGCGGCCCGACGTACTGCTGGAGATCGGGCCGCACACCACCCTCAGCGGCCTCGCCCGCCGAGCGCTGCCCGAGGTGCGGTCGCTGCCCTCGCTGCGGCGCGGCACCGGGCTCGGCACCCTCTGGGGTGCGGCCGCCGGCCTGCACTGCGCGGGCGCGGACGTCGACTGGCGGGTGCTGCTGGCCGGCAGCGGGGGCAGGCGCATCCCGCTGCCCGGCTACCGATTCCAGCACAAGGACCACTGGACCGGGCCGGAGTTGACGGCCCCGCGCACGGGAACATCAGCGAGAGAGGAAGCGGAAGTGGTTCAGCAAGAGGCAGTGGTCGGGCCCGTACTTCACAGCGTCGTCGAGGCGACCGCCCGGCACCTCGGCGAGGATCCGTCGGCGATCGGCGGCGACGCGTCCTTCTTCGACCTCGGCGCCGACTCGCTGCAGATGATCAGTGTGCTGCGGGAGCTGGAGCAGGAGCACCAGGTCAAGGTGACGATGCGCCAGCTGTTCGAGGAGACCGGTACGCCGCGCCGGCTCGCGGAGTTCATCGTCGCCCGCATGCCGGCGCCGCCACCGCAGGACGCCCCGCAGCCTGGCTTCGCGGCGGAGCGCGAGCCCACGGTCGCCTCATTCGCTCCCGAGCCCGTGGCCGCCGCGCCCGCTCGCGAGCCCGTGGCCGCCGTACCCGCTGCCGAATACGCGACTCGCGAAGAGCTGGAGAACCTCGCCCACAAGCTCCAGCAGATGTCCCGGATACAGCTGCAGATGATGACCCAGCTCTCCCAGCTGCTCGCCCTCCAGACCGCCACCACCGCGGACCGCCTCAACGGCAGGGCGGCCCAGTGAGCGGACTGAACGGCATGTCCGCCGCATTGGACCAGGACCTCGCGGCGATGGCCGAGCTCTCGCAGCGCATCGCCGAGCAGATGCGGGCGGGCGCCGGTACCCCCACCTCGGACGAACAGTCGCCGAAGCCGCCGCTCGTCCACGGCCCCCGCGTGACGGTCGCGAGGGCCTCCGGCATGGTGCGGGGCGCCTCCCCGCACACCCAGCAGGAGCACCTGGACGACCTCGTACGCCGCTACACCGCCAAGACGCCGACCTCCAAGCGGATCGCCCAGCGCTACCGCCGTGTCCTGGCCGACAGCCGGGCCGTCGTCGGCTTCCGCAGCGGCACGAAGGAGATGCTGTACCCGATCGCGGGCCACCGGGCGAGCGGGGCACGACTGCAGGACGTCGACGGCAACGAGTACGTCGACATCACGATGGGTTTCGGCGTCCTCCTCTTCGGCCACGAGCCGGACTTCGTCACCGAGGCCGTCCGCGAGCACCTCTCCCGCGGCATCCAGCTCGGCCCGCGCACCATCGAGACCGGCGAGGCCGCGGAACTCCTCGCCGAACTGACCGGCCTGGAGCGCGTGGCGTTCGCCAACTCCGGTACGGAGGCCAACTCGGCGGCCATCCGCCTCGCCCGCGCCGCCACCGGCCGCGACAAGATCGTCACCTTCCGGGGCGCCTACCACGGCCACGCCGACAACGTCCTCGGCCGCACCTCGGCCGGCGGCGCCGACCAGCTCACCGTTCCCGTCTCCCGCGGCATCCCGCAGGCCGCCGTCGCCGATCTGCTGGTCCTCGAGTACGGCAGCGACACCGCCCTGGAGACCATCGCCCGGCACGCCGACGACATCGCCGCAATCGTCGTGGAGCCGGTGCAGAGCAGGCATCCGTCGCTCCAACCGGTCGAATTCGTGCGGAAGTTGCGGGACCTGACCCGCCGCCGCGGCATCGTGCTGCTCTTCGACGAGATGCTGACCGGATTCCGCCCCGCCCTGCGCGGCGCGCAGGAGCTGTACGGCGTCACCCCGGACCTCGCCACCTACGGCAAGCTGCTCGGCGGCGGCTTCCCCATCGGCGCCATCGCGGGCCGCGCCGACATCATGGACGGCGTCGACGGCGGCCACTGGTCGTACGGCGACGACAGCTACCCACCCGCCGACACCACCTTCTTCGGCGGTACGTACATCCAGCACCCCGTGTCGATGGTCGCCGCGCGCGCCGTACTGACCCACCTCAAGGAGCACAGCCCCCGTCTGCAGGAGCGGCTCAACGCGCGTACCGCCGAACTGGCCGCGACGCTGAACGGCTTCTTCGAGGACGAGGAGTACCCGCTGCGGATGAGCCACTTCGGCTCCCAGTTCCGCTTCGAGCACCGCGCCGACATGGAACTCCTGTACCACCACCTGATGCTGCGCGGCGTGCACGTCTGGGAGTGGCGCAACTTCTTCCTGTCCACCGCCCACTCGGACGGCGACATCGAGTTCGTGGCGGACGCCGTACGGGATTCACTGCGCGAGCTGCGGTCGGCGGGCTTCTTTCCGGGCGGGCGGCCCGCGGCGCCGAAGGCCGCGCCACCAAAGCCGGAGCCCAAGCCTGCGCCGACGCCCGCCCCGGTGGCCGCCATGGCCTGGAACGCCGCGGCCGTCACCGGATCCCGCACGGCACCCGTGCGCCGAACCGCCCCGCGCACCCCCGACTTCAGCGTCTACTTCTTCGGCGACTACCCGCAGGACGCGTCGGCACCGCGGCAAGGGCAGTACGAACTCCTCATGGACGTCGCCCGGTTCGCCGACCGGCACGGCTTCCACGCGCTGTGGATGCCCGAGCGCCACTTCCACTCCTTCGGCGGGCTCTTCCCCAACCCGGCGGTGCTGGCGGCCGCGCTGTCCCGTGAGACCGAGCGCATACGGCTCAACGCGGGCTCCGTCGTCCTGCCGCTCCACGACCCGATCCGGGTCGCCGAGGAGTGGTCGATGGTCGACAACCTCTCCGGCGGGCGTGTCGGCATCGGCGTCGCCAGTGGCTGGAGCGCCAAGGACTTCGCCTTCTTCCCCGACCGTTTCGGCCGGCACAAGGAGCTGATGTACGAACAGCTGGCGGAGGTACGGAAGTTGTGGCGCGGCGACGCGGTGCGCCGGACCACCGGTGACGGCGAGGCCGAGCTGCGGCTCTTCCCACGGCCGGTCCAGGACGCTCCACCCCTGTACACCGCGGTGGTCGGCAATCCCGCCTCGTACGAACTCGCCGCCCGCCACGACCTGGGCATCGTCACCAACCTCATGAGCCAGACCGTCGAACAGCTCCGGGAGAACATCGCCCGCTACCGCCGAACCCGGGCCCGGCACGGCCTGGACCCGGACGCCGGGCGAGTGGCGGTCCTGCTGCACACCTACCTCGCGGAGGACCACGACACCGCGCGGACACAGGCGTACGAACCGCTGTCCCGCTATATGCGCGCGTCCCTGTCCGTGTTCAGCGGCGTCACCAACAGCCTCGGCCACCACATCGACCTCGCCGCGCTGAGCGAGGACGACCTGGAGGCGGTGTTCCGCCGCGCCTACGGCCGTTACTGCGACCAGCGCGCCCTGATCGGCACGGTGGACAGCGTCCGTCCGGTGGTGGACGCGGTGACCGAGGCCGGTGCCGACGAGATCGTGGCACTGGTCGACTTCGGCGTCGCACCGGACGCACTGCGCGCCGGCCTCCCACGCCTGGACGCCCTGCGCCGCCACCACGGCCGGGGGCTCGCTGCGGGGTCGCGACCCGCTGAGTCCGCCCGGGCCGAAACCGCCCGGGCCGAACCCGCCCCCGTCGACGCGCCCTTGTCGCCCGGCCAGGAACGGATCTGGTTCCTCGAGCGCCTCCTTCCGGGACGCACCGCCTACAACGAGGTCAAGGCGATCCGCCTGGACGGCCCGCTCGACATACCCGCTCTGCATGCGGCAGTTCGCGGCCTCGTCGCCCGTCACGAGGGGCTGCGAACCGTCTTCCGCGACACCGGAGGCGAGCCCCGGCAGGTCGTGCGAGTGTCGACCGAGCCCGAATTCGAGGTCGTGGACCGCCCGCTTCAGGACGTCCTGGCCGCCGAGAGCGCGCGCCACTTCGACCTGGCGAACGGCCCCCTGTTCGTCACCCGGCTGGTCAGGCTCGGCGTGGCGGAGCACGTGCTCGTCCTCTCCCTCCACCACATCGTGGTCGACGCGGCCTCAGCCACCGTCCTCGCCCGTGACCTGTCCGCCCTCTACCGCAGCGCATACGACGGCACCGCCCCCGACCTCCCCGAGCTCACCTGGAGCTACGCCGACCACGCCAGGGAACAGGCGGCCTGCGCCGACGGCCCCGAAGCCGACGAGGACCTGGCCTACTGGCGCCGCACCCTCGGCGGAGACCTGCCCGTCCTCGCCCTGCCCACCGACCGGCCGCGCCCCGCGACGATGACCTCCAACGGCCGGGCGGTCTTCCACACCCTCGACCCGGAACTCTCCAAAAAGCTGCGGGAGTTGAGCCGCGCCCGCCGCAGCACCCTGTTCATGACGCTGCTCGCCGGGTACGCGGCGATGCTGCACCGGATCAGCGGACAGACGGACATCGTCGTCGGCACCCCGATCTCGGACCGGCCCGAGCGGGCCGAGCACGTGCTCGGGTTCTTCGTGAACACGCTCGCACTGCGCTTCGACCTGTCCGGCGACCCCGCGTTCGGCACGCTGCTGGACCGCGTGCGCACGGTCGCCCTCGACGCGTACGACCACGCGCGCGTGCCCTTCGAGACGGTGGTGCGCGAGCTCGCCCCGCCCAGGGCGGTTGACCGGACACCGGTGTTCCAGACGTTCGCCGAGTTCCAGCGCGCCGAGCCGTTCCGCTTCGACCTGCCCGGCATCGAGGCCACACCGCTGGACGCCGGCCCGGACAAGTCCCTGACGGATCTGACCGTCTACTTCACCGACCAGCCGCACGGCATCCGCTGCCATCTGGAGTACAACACCGACCTGTTCGACCAGGAGACCGTCGAGCGGTTCTTCGCCACGTTCCGGGACCTGCTCGCGGCGGCCGTCGACACACCCGAGGCACCGCTGTCGCGGCTCGCTCCGGCAGCCGTCGACGGGGAGCCCGTGCCGCCGTCCTGGCGACACGGCCCGTCCCGCCCGCTCGCCGCCACCCCCGTCCACGACCTGGTCGCACGGCAGGCCGCGGCGCTGCCCGACCGCACGGCCGTGATCAGCGGCGACAGCACACTGACGTACCGCGAACTGGACGACCGCGCTGAGCAGTTGGCCGCCGCCCTGCGGGCACAGCCCCCGACGGGCACGGGCGAGGTGGCCCTGTGGCTGCCGCGCTGCGCCGACCTCGTCGTCGCCATGCTCGCCGTACTCAAGGCGGGCCGCGCCTATGTGCCGCTCGATCCGTCCCTCGGCCGGCCACGCGCCGAGCAGGTCATCGCCGAGTGCGGAGCCCGGATCGTGGTGTCGACGCGCGACGAGGCGGCCGCACTGAAGCTGCCCGCGGGCGTCACCGTCGTACCGCCGGACGCGACCGCACACCACGCGCCGCCCACGACGTCCCCGACCGATCCCCGGTCCCCGTGCTGCGTCCTCTACACCTCGGGCAGCACCGGCACCCCCAAGGGTGTCGTGGTGACCCACCAGGGAGTCGTCGACCTGTGCGAATGGCAGCACCGGCGCTTCGCGTTCACGTCCGCCGACCGCAGCGCCGTCGTGTGCAGCCAGAGTTTCGACGCCTCACTCCTGGAGATCTGGCCGGCGCTGACCACGGGAGCGTCGGTCACCATCGCCGGCGAGGACCTGCGCCGGGATCCGCTCGCCCTGGCACGGTGGTACGCCGAGCAGGGCGCCACCTTCTCCATCCTCCCCACCGCCCTGGGCGAACAACTGCTGCGACTGCCCGCCGGCGACCAGCCGCCGCTGCGTCACCTGCTGCTCGGCGGCGACGTGCTGCGCACCCGCCCGCGGCCCGAGGCGCCGTACGAGACGGTGAACGTGTACGGACCCACCGAGGTCACCGTGCTCTGCACCACGGAAACCGTGTCCCCGCAGGACCAGCACCCCGCCCGCCCGATCGCCATCGGCCGCCCGGCCGACAACGTACGGCTGAGCGTGCTCGACGCGTCCGGCAGTCCGGTGCCCGTCGGCACGGTGGGGGAGTTGTACGTCGGCGGACCGGGCGTGGCCCTCGGCTATCTGCACCGCCCCGGACTCACCGAGGAGCGCTTCCTGCCGGACCCGGACGGCGGTCCGGACGCGCGCAGGTACCGCACGGGCGACCTCGTCCGCTGGACGGTCGACGGGAAGCTGGAGTTCTGCGGACGGGCCGATGACCAGGTGAAGATCCGTGGCTTCCGGGTCGAGCCGGAGGAGGTCTCCCGCGTGCTCAACGCCCTGGACGGGGTGCGCGAGGCGGCCGTGCTGGCCCGCCACAACGATCGAGGAGAGGCCTACCTCGCGGCGTACGCCGTACCCGCCGACCCGATCGGCGCGGCGGCCGACGACCGGCAGGCCGTCGCCGACCTCCTCGCCGAGGACTTGGCGTCCCGGCTCCCGGAGTACCTCGTGCCGCGCGCCTGGCGGGTCCTGCCCGCCCTGCCCGTGACCGGCAACGGCAAACTGGACCGATCCGCGCTGCCGGCGCCCGACCTCGTCACCACGGCACCGAACCGAACGCCGTCCGGCGTCGGCCGGGAACCGGCGGACGGTCACCGCACCGACGTCGAGCGGCGTGTCCGCGAGCTGTGGGCGGCCGAGTTCGGCGTCGACGCCGACGGCATCGCGGCGGACGCCTCGTTCTTCGACCTGGGCGGCCACTCCATCACCGCGATGCGGCTGGTCAACCGGGTCCGCGAGGAGTTCGGCACCGAGTACCCGATGCTGCGCTTCTACGAGGAGCCGACACTGCGCGCCATGACTGACCGACTCTCCCCGGCCCTGGGCGAGATGACGGGGGGTCCGCGGGCGGGCGGGGCCGGCACCGTGGAACGCAGGGCACCCGCCACCGCGCAACAGGCCCGTTTCGCCACGGTGCATGCCGGCCATCTCCTCCCGCAGGTCTTCAACGTAGCCCTGCGGATCACCCTCTCCGGCGAGCTGGACGTGGCGGCCCTGCGCACCGCCTTCACCCGGCTCGTCGAGCGTCACGAGGGACTGCGCACCCGCCTGGCCCGCAGCGGGGACGGCTGGGAGCAGCAGGTCCTGCGGCCCGGACCGGTGGAGCTGCCGGTCGAGGACGTCTGCGCGCGGCCGGAGCGGGAGCGGCAGGCCGCCCTGGAACGGGCCAGTGCCGACGCCGCCGAGACACCGCTCGATCCCACCGACGGGACCCCGATGGCGGTGCGTCTCGTACGCACCGGCGACAGCTCGTGGGTGCTGCTCCTCGTCCTGCACCACTCCGCGTGCGACGGATGGTCCGTCAGCCTGCTGCTGCGGGAGCTGGCCGTGCTCTACGGCTCCGCCGTGGCGGGCGAACCGCACGCCCTGCCGCCCGTGCGGTGCCAGCCCGTCGCGTACGCGCGATGGCAACAGGAGCAGACCGACGAGGCCGCCGACGAACACAAGCTGCGGTTCTGGGTGCGTGAACTCGACGGAGTGCCGTTCACCGTCGACCTGCCCCTGGACCGGCCCCGGCCGGAGCGGGCGAGCGGCCGGGGCGGCGCCGTGATGTTCACCGTGCCGGCCGAGCTGCGGGCCGGGGTCGAGCGACTGGCCCGGCAGCGGGGCACGACGCCGTTCGTGGTCACCGCGGCCGCACTCGGACGGCTGCTCGCACGGAAGTCCGGACAACGCGACGTCGTGTTCAACATCTCCTACGCCAACCGGGAGCGCCGCGAGTTCGAGTCCCTGCTGGCCTGCACGATCACCGGCTTTGCGCTGCCGGTGCGGGACGGGGCCGACGGTTCCTTCGCCGACCTGACGGACCGGGTCGCCCGTACGACGGTGGAGTGCATGGACCGGGCCATGCCGGTGCGCCGGATCGCGCCCGCGCTGCGGGAACTCAAGGGCGTCGAGGTGCCGGACCGGCTGGACGTCGGCTTCGCGTACCAGAGCTCACTGAACGCCGAGATCGAGCTGCCCGGGCTGACCACGGCCGTCGAGGACCTCGCCCCCGCCGCGTCCCGCACGGAACTCACCTTCGGACTGGTCCCGGCGGGGGACGAGCTCAAGGGCTTCGTGGAGTACTCGTCCGACCTGTGGGACCAGGTCACCGTCGAGGGCTGGACCCGCGACTACGTCGCCCTCCTGCGCGAGGAGGTCGACCGGGCCGTCGAGGGCTGACCGCGCCCGCGACACCGCCCCGCAGGTTGCCGGCGCACCCGGGGCGGCGTCGCGGACGCTCACGCGGCGCTGCTGCTGCGCGGCATCCCGTGCCGACACGTCACGTCGTGCTCGTTGCCGAGGCTCGTCCACCAGCGCTCGCAGCACGCCGAATCGAGCTCCGCCCTGACGATCGCCTCGGCGGCGTCGCCCTCACGCCCGGCCCGCGCGACCATCTCCAGCAGCCACCGCCGCTGTTCGCCGATCACGGTCTCCCGTACGACGGCGATGAGCGGCACGAGACCGGCGGCGGCGAACAGGCACGCGGCCCACACGGGGCCGTACCGGAATTCCAGGACCGAGGTCCAGACGAGCCCCGCGCTCGTGGCGACGTAGAGGACACAGAGGAGGCGGCTGGAGCAATTCATGGGCGTACACCGTCCTTGCGGAGGATAAATACACCTTGTCCAACTGCTGACCGCACGCGTGGACTCGGGTGATTTTTCCCACCGTGACCGAACAGTGTGGTCCATCGGTAATGCCCAGGGCCTGTCCGGCGGACCGGTCGCTATACGCGGACCGCGCTCTTCGCCTGGAACGCGGAGCGGTAGGCGTGCGGGGTCGTGCCGACCACCCGGCGGAAGCGGTCGCGGAACGCCGTCGGCGAGCCGAACCCAGCCTGCCGCGCGATCCGTTCGACCGGATGGTCGCTGTTCTCCAGCAGATACTGGGCCCGCCGCACCCGCGCCCGCAGCAGCCACTGCAGCGGCGTGGTGCCGGTCTGCTCACGGAACCGGCGGCTGAGGGTGCGCTCGCTCATACCCGAGCGCTCCGCCATCTGCGCCAGCGTGACCTCCTGGGCCAGGTTGTCCTCGATCCAATCCAGCAGGGGTTCGAGCGCCGAGCCGCGCGGTACCGGTGGGTGCTCGTGCACGATGAACTGCGCCTGCCCGCCTTCCCGTTCCAGCGGTACGACGGACACCCGCGCGGTGTGCGCGGCGACCGCCGAGCCCAGATCGCGCCGGATCATGTGCAGGCACATGTCGAGTCCCGCGGCTGCGCCGGCGGAGGTGAGGATCTGCCCGTTGTCGACGTACAGCACGTCCGGCTCGACCTCGATGTCCGGGAACCGCGCGGCAAGTTCGCCGGTGGCCATCCAGTGGGTGGTGGCGCGCAGCCCGTCCAGCAGGCCCGCCTCGGCGAGGACGAAGGCGCCCACGCACACCGACGCGATCCGTGTGCCGGCCTGCGCAGCCTGCCGGAGGGCCGCGGTGACCTCCGGGGAGGGCGGCCCGGAGTCGGCGCAGCCCGGCACGATGATCGTGTCCGCGTCCGCCAGCCCGTCGAGCCCCCGGTCGATCCGCAGCGCGAAGCCCTCCGTGGGAACCTCCGGCGACTCGGCGCACAGCCGGACCCGGTAGGGACGGCGGCCGTCCGGCAGCCGCGTCCAGCCGAACATCTGGAAGGGCGTCGCCATGTCGAACGGCACCACGTTGTCGAGAACCAGGATCGCCACGGTGTGCATGAGTGCCACCCTAGGCGGATTCTCGCCAAGGACAGAAGCCCAGGTCACGGGAGAGCGCCGGGGTAAGGCACCGGACACGGGGTTGGCGAGAATCCGTTGGAAGCTGTCATTTCAGCCTCTGTGCGATCACCGGGGAGATCCCTAACGTGGGCCGAGCCGCCCCGCGCGAGCCGATCCCGGGGCACCGATTCCCACGCCGACACGGAGAACGACACCACCCGATGACCAAGATCCTGCTCACCCTTCACGTCCTGGCCGCCATCGTCGCCGTCGGCCCCGTCACCGTCGCGGCCAGCATGTTCCCGCCGGCGGCGCGCCGCGTTCCGGCGACGGACGGAGCCGTGGCGGTGGGCACCGTCCGGCTCCTGTACCGCATCTGCCGTGTCTACGCGGGCATCGGGGTGTCGGTCCCCGTCCTCGGGCTGGCCACCGCACTGGCGATGGGAGTCCTCGGCAGCGGCTGGCTGATCACGTCGATCGCCCTGACGGCGGCGGCCGCCGGAATCCTGGTCGCCTTCGTCCTGCCCCGCCAGGAGGAACTGCTGGAGCAACTGGACGCCGAGAAGCCCGTCGAGCACTCGGCGACGGTGCAACTCGCCATGTTCACCGGCATCTTCAACCTGCTCTGGGCCACCGTCACCGTCCTGATGATCGTCCGGCCGGGCTCGACGACGGGGGCCTGACCCCTCCGGCGGGACCGGCGGAGCGGCCCACTGTCCGGGCGCCTGCTGAATCGTCAGACCCTCGCATCATCGGTGAGTTACTGTACGGACACGCTGCGTTGCCAACCCTCAGTCGAGGAGGAACCCCGTGCCATCACCCTGCGACCCCCAGCACGCTCCCGTCGGTGATGTGGGCGCAGCGCTCATGATGGTCGACTCACGGCTGAAGGCCATCTACGACGACAAGACGCAGCCCGACGCCGAACAGCGGGCGCTGACCGACCAGTTCGCCGCATCGCTGGGCCCCGGCGGAGTCGATGACATGCTGGACGGGGCGTGCACGCTCATCTACCTTTGATCTTGGCCAGTGCTCCGGCCTTCAGGCCGGATGGTGATGACCATCTCGGAATAGGGGTGACCCGCACTGGGGCACGGGTCTGCACTGTTGACCTCATCCCACGGGGCGTTTCTGCCGCTCAATGTACTGCTGTACGACGGTCAGGGGCGCCCCGCCGCAGCTTCCGGCGAAGTAGGAGCCGGACCAGAAGTGGCCGCCCCACAGGTAGCGGCGCACGTGCGTGTCGTACTCCTTGCGGAGCAGGCGGGCGGAGACGCCCTTGAGGGAGTTGACCAGCTTGGAGAGCTGGACTTTCGGTGGGTAGTGCACGAGCAGGTGTACGTGGTCCTCTTCGCCGTTGAACTGTTTGAGGTCGGCTTCGAAGTCCGTGCAGACCTCTCGCATGATCTCTTCGCAGCGCGTCAGCATCTCGTCCGTCATGGCTTCGCGCCGGTACTTGGTGACAAACACCAAGTGCACGTGCAGGTTGTCGACGACGTGACGGCCGGTGCGTACGTCAGGGTTTGGGTTCCAACGTGGTGACATAAACCAACCGTAGTAGAGTCATCGCCATGAGTGAACTCGGTCTGGTGAAGCGGCAGTTCGGACACCGTGCCCGACTGGCGCTGAGCCGTGCCGAGATCCGGCTCATGGATGACCAGGCGCACGCGGCCCGCACCATGTGGAACTGCCTGCACTCCTGGTGGCAGATGACGCCGAAGAGCGGCACGAAGCTGTCTCTCGCTGATGCGGCGATACGGCAGGCCCGCGAGGTCTCGATTACCTCGCCGTCCTTCCCGCTCAGGCCGCGCAGGCCGTCTTGAAGACGTACCACCGGGCGTGGGTGAACTGCTGGGAAGGCCGGGCCGACGAGCCGAACTATAAGGGCCGCTTCCGCTCGTCGATGTCCGTGGACATTCCGCAGGGCCGGGACCTGAACATTGTCCGAGTCCACCGTCGGTGGGGCATGGTCAACATTCCCAAGCTGGGCCGGGTCCGCTTCCGCTGGACCAAGGATCTCCCGGTCGGCAAGCGGGCGAACAAGGAGAACCGGATCACCGGCGCCCGCCTGGTCAAGGACGCGTTGGGCTGGCACATCGCCTTCCGCGTCCAGACCCTCGAACGCACACCCGAGCCGCACCACGGGCCGGAAGTCGGCATCGACGCCGGAGTGAACATCCCCCTCGCCCTCTCGAACAAGGACCACCAGGACCACAGCCGCCCGCCGCGCCTGCCGAACGGTGACTCCGACCGTGACAAGTGGCTGACCCCGAAGGAGAAGGCCAAGCTCCTCAAGCTGGAACGGCACGCCGCGCACCGCAAGACGTTCCGCAAGCGCGGGGAGAAGACCTCCAAGCGGTTGCAGCACACCTACGACCAGATCAAGCAGCTCCGAGCAAAAGCCACGCGACGAGCCTTGGACTGGCAGCACCAGACCACCACCTATCTCGCCCGCATGTACGGCGTGCTGGTGGTCGAGCAGCTCAACATCCTTGGCATGACCAAGAGCCCGGCCCCCAAGCTCGACCCCGAGCAGCAGGGCGCGTTCCTGCACAACGGAGCCAGGGCAAAGGCCGGACTCAACCGCTCCATCGCCCAGGAGGCATGGGGCCGGACCGTGAGGTTGCTGACGTACAAGACCGCCCGCTACGGCGGCCGGCTCGTCAAGGTCCCCGCCCCCCACACCTCCCAGCGATGCTCAGCCTGCGGCTTCACCACCCCCGGCAGCCGGGAGAGCCAGGAACTGTTCGTATGCAAGAACCCCGACTGCGGCTGGACGGCGAACGCCGACTGGAACGCAGCGAGGAACGTCTTGCACCTGTACCGGATCGGCCACGTCATCGTGGAGTTCCCGGCCGCCGGAAGGCGCGGTCGCAGGGCGGGTAAAACCGTCAAACCTGTCGCCGCAAGGTAGACAGGAATCCCCTTCCTGAGCGCAAGCGAAGGGAGGGGAGAACTTCAAATGTTCATGCAGTGGCTGCGGATGGCCTACGAGGACCACGGCAAGGAAGTCATCGAGTGCCATCCCCACCATGGCCGGTCTGGTTGCCGCCGCCGGCACCGGTCTGAGCCCCAGCCTGTGGCGCAAGCAGTACGGATACTGGACCGATGACGAGATGAATCCGCTCGAAGCCACCGCCTTCCTGCTCGCGGAGCACATCAACCGCATCACCGACGACCGCGACTTCGCCACCCGCATGATCAGCGAGGCTCTGTCCGGCATGGACGAAGGCTGACCTGCGGCCTCCCAAGCCGATCGACCTTCAACGGCAGACGGTCCAGGCTCGGTGACACGGAACACCCACGGCGCATCGTCGGGGTCGTGGTTCCCGTTCGTCGCCCGTCAAGCACTCTGGCAGAATTCATACTTCAGGGTGCGTCCGCGCCTAGACTCGACAGCCGTGCCCAAATGCACACAGGGCCACGACAGGAAAGGCGCGTTGACGGGTGTTCCAGGATTCCCCCATTTACGACCGGCTCATCGCGGAGCGCGGCGACATCCCCACCCAGGTGCGTCGGGAGGCCGAACGCGTCAGCCGGGAAGTCGAGTTCGCCATGCAGCCGCTGCTGAGCGGCGGCACCGCCCCGGCCCCCGTGCGACCGGCAGCCCCGGCCCCGACCTGGCAGCGCAGCGCTCTGCCGCCGGGCCCGCCGCATCTCTGATTCCGGTCAGACGACCTTCGCGCTCGCCCCGTTGACCCGCGCCTCCTGCCCGGCGGCGGGCCGGGCGAGCCACTCGGCGATGGTGCGGGCGATCGGCTGGCCCGTGTCCACCTCGACGAACCCGAACTGACCCGACTGGTTGCACTCCAGGAACCACCACGTGCCGTCGCCGTCCTCGACGAAGTCGAAGGCGCCGTAGGCGAGTTCGGCCTCCCGCAGATAGGCGTGGACGGCATCGGCGACGCGTGGCGCGACCTCGACGGGATGCCACGGCGCCTGCGACTCGGCGAAACGGACGTCCACCTCGGCCTCGGCGCCGGTCGCCATGCGGGCGGCCAGCAGCCGCTCGCCCACGGCGGTGAGACGTATGTCGGCCCGCTTGGCGACGCGCCGTTGCAGCAGCGTGGGGCCGAACGCGACGGCGGAGAAGTCCGCGTCCGGGGCCACCCTGCTGGTCGGCACCGCCCGGGGCGGATCCTGCGGATGCGCGCCGGACACCGGTTTGACCACCAGATCCGGATACCGCTCGGCGAACTCGCGGGCGGCCTGCGGAAACGTCGTGATCAAGGTGGCCGGAACGGGCAGTCCGCAACGCTGGGCCAGGCGCAACTGCCAGGGCTTGTGACGGGCCCGGCGAGCCGCGTCGGGATGGTTCATCCAGCGCGCGTCACTGCCGCGCAGCATCCCGTACAGGGCCTGCCCCGCCTCCTCCGCCAGCCAGCCGGACGGCGCGGCCGCCCGCGACGCCGGGATCCCCGGCCTGCGCAGCCAGACGGACCGCAGCCCACCGATGCTCACCAGCCGTCCCGCGGCCGACAGGTGTCCGCGGAAGGCACCGTGCACATACTCGCCCGACAGGGCGACCCCGCCGGTCAGATCGGCGGGATCGAGGCGGACCACCGGGACGCCGGACGCGTTCAGGTGCACGACCACCATGTCCGCCGTCACGTCCTCTTCGCTGGTCAGAATCAAGACGGTCATCGTCGCCGACCTGTGTTCAGTCGTCGAAGTGGGTCTTGGAGCCCGCCGTGGACGTCGTGGTCCCGAGCTCCCGCATCAACGCATGATCACAAGCGGCTATCCGCCCGTCACGGAGCACGTTCAACTGCAGCCCGGAGTCGTAGACGTACGGAGTGCTGACCTCCAACTCCGCTGCCGGCCGTGCATAGTTGAGCGCGAACGGTTGCATCGTCTCTCCCTTACAGGTGCTGCTCCGAACGAGCCTGGTCACCCGGCGCCGCTCCTCGGTCCGCCGACGCCCTTTGGTTTCCACTTACTTAAACGAATCGAACGCGTGGTTGGTTTCCTTACTTTCTGTAATCAACGGGGCCGGGCGGTCCGGCCTGGGGGGAGCGGCGCAGGGTACGCAGTGCCAGCAGGAGCACGCCGATGTCGTCCAGATACACCGGATCGGGCACCAGATCGGTCGGCAGCACGAAATAGAGCAGGGCACCCCAGAACACCCACCGCGGGCCGGTCGGCAGCCCGGCGCGGCGCAGTGTGCGCCGCGTTCGCACGAGCCGCACCAGCACCGCGACGGCCACGGCGAGCAGGACGGCCGCGAGAGCCACGGCGACGACGATCAGCGTGGTGGTCGACTCCACCGGACCCTCCTTCAGCCCTCGGTGCGCACCACGCGCACTGCTGGTCGGATTCCCGTTCGCGGCGTGCACATTGCATGACGGCGGTCACCCGGCGCACCTCTTCACCCGTCAGGACGGAAGACGCGTAATCGGCCCGGACACCTCCCTGGCCAGGTGTGCGGTCCGTCCAGCCACGCACCGGAGCGAACCCGCTCGACGCAGTACGCGGCCCCTACGAGTCCTGCGCAACCGCCGTACGCACCCACGCGCACGGGCCGACCGCAGTCGGTTCCCGTACTTCTCGCGCACCCGCTAGCGGTCCGACGCCTCCGGCTGCTCCTCGACGGCCCGGCGAGAGCGGGCCGAGCCCTTGAACCGCTCGAAGGTCCGGGTCAGCTGCTGGAGCGGGGACGCGGACGGGCCGGCGGGCGGCTGGGGCCGCGGTTCGGCCACGGCGTCGGCGGACTCCCGGTAGGCGGCCAGCGCCGCGTGCGCCTGCTCGGCGGCCTCCCGGTAGAGGTCGCGGGACTTCGTCATCGCCTCCAGCGCCTCGGCGTACATCGCCACGAGCTTGCGCTCGCGTTCGAGCTCCTCCTCCAGTGTGAGCAGCCGCCAGTCCTCTCGCAGGGCGGTGAGGGCCTCCTCGCCGCCGTCCGGCAGCGGGCGCGGCAGCGCGGCGAAACGCGTGACGGCGTGGATGAGCTCGGCCGGCTCCGAGCCGTCGAGGAAGACGCTGCGTACGGCGAAGTCGTCCACGTCGTAGTCCGACGGCGCCGGAGTCCCGGGCAGCACCACGGCACCCCCGCGTGGCACCTGAACGCCGACGTCCCGCAGCGCCCAGTTCACGACGCGCAGTTGGCTCGGCGCCGCCCGGTGCTCGACCACCCGGTGGCGCAGGCCCGGCGGCAGCATGCCGGCCAGGGGCACGCGGCCGCGCTCGTCCGTCGTCATGGCCTCGTGGACGACGACGTGGATGCTCCAGCCGTCGCGCACGGACTCCCGCAGTACGCGCCGTACATCCTTGTCGTCCGGGGGCAGCGGGTTGATGTCCCTCAGGCGCAGGCCGGTGACCGCGTCGTGGTCCCAGGGCGTGTCCGGCTCCCGGGGCCAGAACATGGCGGCCGGCGACGGCCACCGCGGGTCCCACGGGGCTTCCGCCTCCGCGGCCAGTACCCACAGCTGCCCGCTGCCGGAGTCGTGCTCGACCGTCAGCCGGGCCCGCACCGTCACCGATCCGGCGACCCGCCATCGGGCCTCGAAAATCCACTCCTGGGCACCCTCGGACTCGGGCACCTCCAGAAAGTCGTCTATGTCCCCGCTGTCCTTGAGCTGCCGCAGAGTGAGCCGGAGGACGTCCTGCGCGGCGGGTCCGGGGTGGCGGCCACGGGCCAACCACACCGAGGGCGGGGTCGTGGGGCGGGCGCTGGGGGAGCTGGGCATGGGTCCATCTGTGGGCGGGGGTACGTGGTCGTACCAGTATCGTCGCCACAGGTGGCCGTCGATCGAGCGGGGTCCGCACACGGGGTGTGCGCCGTCCGCACAGCCCGGCCGCCGTTCACTCGTGGCCCGCACCACGTCCGGTCATGACAATGGCCCGGTGAGCAGGACCCGCCCACCATCCGCATTGGGGCGGGTCCTGCTCACGCCTTGCCGCCGGGCTCAGCCGTGGTAGGTGATGTAGCCGTTGCGGTCAGGGTCGTTCGAGCTCCTGGTGTAGGAGTGCGAGTCCGCGCCGGCCCCCGAGGGCTTGTACAGGTAGATCGAGTCCTTGTCGTTGTTCCACATGAAGTTGCAGTTGTCGCGGTAGACGACGTTGCCCGCGTCGGAGTCGGTGCCGTTGCCGCCCCGGAGTTTCACGTAGTCGCCGGGCTGCAGGTAGTGGTTGGCGGTGAAGGCGAAGCGGTTGCCCGCCTTGTCCTTCACGACGTAGCCCTTGAGGTTGACCGTGGTGCCGGACGAGTAGTTCTTGATCGTCAGGTACTCCTCGTCGGTGTTGCCGGTCCGGCAGTTGTTGGAGTCGCTGCCGGGCGCGTCGTACTGGATGCCCTTGATCTTCAGCGCGGACGAGTACTCGGTGGCCTGGGCCGGGACGGCGGACAGTGCGGCCAGCGTGCCGACGGTGGCGGCGGATATGGCCAAATGGCGTATGCGCATGGAGAAACATCCCCCCTGTGTGGAGCTTCTGTGAAGATCAGGAGTGTATACAGCCGACGCGACGGCTGGAACGACTTCACCGAAATGCGAGACGCGGGTGCGTCAGTGCGGGTAGGTCCGAGGTGGCCGCTGGCGGGCGAGTTCGTCGCGGAAGTCCTCGATGACCGAGCTGATCTGGCGCATGAGCGCGGTGTTCTCCAGCCGGTCGAGATAGAGGTTGCGGCGGGCGAGGGCGGGCGCGTCGACGCAGAAGTACAGGGCCATGAGCGGATTGACGAACAGTTCGCTGTCCCTGGTCCGCTCGGTGAACCGGACGTCGCCGAAATCACCGCGTACGGCGGCGGCGACCGAACCCTGGACGATGCTCGGGTGACCCGGTGTGCACCGCTGGGCGTGCTCCACCGCCTCGAGGTAGAGGCTCGCCTCGCGGCTGTCGCGCGGCAGCGAGAACGCGCCGAGGTAGCCGCCCTCGCGGTCCAGTGCGGCGAGGTTCTCCAGCACCAGGGAGTGGTTGACGCCGTGATAAGCGTCCACCCCGAAGCCGAGGCACGCCACCAGCCGCACCGCGACCTCGTCGAGCCCGGCCACGGCGGCCAGGCTGGCCATGTCCTCCTCGGGTGTGCCCAGCCCGTGTTCGTCGCCGCGCATCAGGATGTCGGTCCCGCCGTCCACCAGCACGATGGCGTCCACGCCCTGCAGATGCTCCAGGAGCGCGCGATAGGCGTCCCTGAGCGGCCGTACGCCGGTGCGGGCGAACGCGTACACCGTGTCGGGCAGATCCTGCGCGGCCAGCCACCGTGCGAGTGTGCGCTCGGGGAAGTAGTCACCGCGGGTGGCGGTGTCCGGGCGTATCGCCGCGACGTCGTGGTCCACCCATACGCCGAGGTCCAGTCCGTACAGGTCCGCGAAGGACAGGTTGGCCAGGTGGACCTCCTTGCCGGCCGCCCGCAGCGCGAGGGCCAGTGGCACACCGGCGTACACGTCGAAGCCGCCGCCCGCGCCGGCGACGAGCACCCGCCGCGCCTCGCGCAGCCGGGTGAAGAACGGGGGTTCGAGGAGTGAGAACACCGGGGGACGCTAACAGGGGCCGATCAATGGGGCACGTGAGAAAGCCGAGAGGGCCGAGGTGAACCCCCGGCCCTCTCGGTCGGTCCGCGTCGGCGACTTACGCGCCGCTCTCCCGCAGCATGTCCTCGCGCTCGACGATCTTCACGCGCTCGCGGCCCTGCGGCTCGCCCAGCGTCTTCTCGGCGGCGTCCAGCCTGTACCAGCCCTCCCAGGTGGTGAAGCGGACCTCGCGCTCGGCGAGGAACGACTCCACGGCCTCCGGCTCCGGCGAAGCCGGCGTCTGCAGACGGCCGTTCGTGAAGTCGTCCAGGAGGTTCGACACGGTCTCGTTGGCGTCGCCCTTGGTGTGGCCGATCAGGCCGACCGGGCCGCGCCGGATCCAGCCGGTGACGTACGTCGACTGCAGGTGCTCGCCGGACTCCTGGATGACCCGGCCGCCCTCGTCCGGGACCGTGCCCGACTCGATGTCCCAGGGCAGCTTGGGGAGTTTGTCGGAGAGGTAGCCGACGGCGCGGTAGATCGCCGTGACGTCCCAGTCCTTGAACTCGCCGGTGCCCTTGACGTTGCCGGTGCCGTCGAGTGCGGTGCGCTCGGTGCGCAGGCCGACGACCTTGCCGTCCTCGCCGAGGATCTCGGTGGGCGACTCGAAGAAGTGCAGGAACAGTTTGTGCGGGCGGTCGCCGACGTCGCGGATCGCCCAGTTCTCCAGGGTCTTGGCGACCATGTCGGCCTGCTTGTTGCCGCGCCGGGTCTCGATCGAGCCCTCGTCGTAGTCGATGTCCTCGGGGTCGACGATGACCTCGATGGTGGGGGAGTGGTCGAGCTCGCGCAGCTCCATCGGGGAGAACTTCGCCTGGGCCGGGCCACGACGGCCGAACACGTGGATCTCCAGCGCCTTGTTGGCCTTGAGGCCCTCGTAGACGTTCGGCGGGATCTCCGTCGGCAGCAGCTCGTCCGCCGTCTTGGCCAGGATGCGGGCCACGTCCAGGGCGACGTTGCCGACACCGAGCACGGCGACCTTCTCCGCCTGAAGCGGCCAGGTGCGCGGCACGTCCGGGTGGCCGTCGTACCAGGAGACGAAGTCGGCCGCGCCGTACGAGCCGTCGAGGTCGATGCCGGGTATGCGCAGCTCGCGGTCGGCCATCGCGCCCGTCGAGAAGATCACGGCGTCGTAGAACGCGCGCAGGTCGTCCAGGCTGATGTCGTTCGGGTAGTCCACGTTGCCGAAGAGGCGGATCTGCGGCTTGTCGAGCACCTGGTGGAGGGCCGTGATGATGCCCTTGATGCGGGGGTGGTCGGGGGCGACGCCGTACCGGATCAGTCCGAACGGCGCCGGCATGCGCTCGAAGAGGTCGATGGACACACCGGGTTCGGCGGCCACGTCGGACTTGAGCAGGGCGTCGGCGGCGTAGATCCCGGCGGGGCCGGCTCCGACGATGGCTACCCGCAGGGGGCGGGGCATGATCAGGTTCCCTTCGAGCGGCGACAAAGCGATCTCGTCGGGAAGCCTAAACTAAGGCAAGCCTAAGTCGGTACACGGGTCCGATCTATGAGCTCATAAGGCCACCTTATGAGCCGCAGAGGCGTGCGCGGCCACTCTCCCATGCGCGTGCGAGGCAGGTTCGGGCAGGTCCGGCGCCCCGTCGGTGCGGGGCGCCGGGTGCTGCTCAGTCGAGGTGATAACTGTCCCCGTACACCTTCCAGTCGAGCGGTGTGTTCAGGTCGAGGTTGCCGTTGCGCAGGAACACCCGCTGGGCCGTGTCGACGCGGCTGGTGTCGCTGTGCGCCTCCTCCTGCTTCATCGCCCACACCCGCGCGTCCAGGAAGGCGTGCAGGTAGGTGACTTCGTCGCCGCCCTGCGCCGGTGGCCGGGCCCGGTTCAGGGCGCGCCCCCGGATGTTGCGGAAGCTGGCGGGGTCGGTCCCGTCGCCGTGCATGACGATGGCGTCGTAGTAGGCGAACTGCCCGAGTACGCGCAGCCCGTCCGTCTTGCCCTGCCGCACGGCCGGGTTGAAGTAGACCCGGTCGCGTTCGTTGTCCTGCGCCCGACGGAACTCCTGGTCCTGCGCCGCCCGGGCCCAGTCGCGCGGGTAGTGCGGGTCGAGCCCGTCGTGGGAGTCGGTGCCGTTCACCCGGCGCAGCGCCGGCAGGTACGGGGCGAGGACGTTGCCCGGGCGGCGGTCGGCGTACAGCTCGACGAGGTCTAGCATGTCGCCCGTGCCGGAGCAGAAGCCGATGATGCCGGCGGTGTAGCCGCGGCCGTCGCCGATGTCCTCGATGTACTTGTACTGGGCCTTCCAGTCGAGCGAGGAGTTCTCCGCGCTCGACACCAGCTTCATGGCGATCTCCTTCTTCGCCGGGTCGTCGAGTCCCACCGCTGCCTGGAGCGCGGCGGCGCGCGGGGAGTCGATGAGCGGGACTGACGCGAGGGACGCACCGATCAGTGCGAGGAGGGTGCGGCGTGAGGTGGGTGTGGACTGCTTCACGGCGGCTCCAAATGGTGGTGGGGGGTGGGGAGTTGGCCGTAGGCGACACTGATAGGAAGGTTTACTATCAGAAGCGGATCGGGATGCACACCGGTTGCGCCAAAGGTTCGTACCTATCTACGAACGGGCACAGCTACGGCAGCGGCTGCTCCGCCCAGATGACCTTGCCCGAAGGCAGGTACCGCGTGCCCCAGCGCTCGGCGAGCTGCGCGACCAGGAACAGGCCACGCCCGCCCTCGTCCGTCATGGCCGCGTAGCGCAGATGCGGCGAGGTGCTGCTGCTGTCGAAGACCTCGCAGATCAGGGCGCGGTCGCGCAGCATGCGTACGCGGATGGGGTCGCCGCCGTACCGGATCGCGTTGGTCACCAGCTCGCTGAGCATCAGCTCCGTGGTGAACGACAGCTCCTCCAGCCCCCACTCCTCCAGCGTCCGCGTCACGGCCGACCGTACCCGGGCGACGGCCGCCGGATCGGACGGGACATCCCACTCGGCGACCTGGGCGGGCCCGAGCGCCCGCGTGCGTGCCACGAGCAGCGCGATGTCGTCGCTCGGCCGGGCCGGCAGCCGGGCCTCCAGCACGGCCTGGCAGGTCTCCTCCGGGGAACGGCCCGCCCGGGCCAGCGCGGTGCGCAGCAGCTCAAGGCCCTCGTCGATGTCGTGCTCCCGGTCCTCGACGAGCCCGTCCGTGTAGAGCACGAGCCGGCTGTCCTCGGCCAGCTCCAGCTCGGCCGCCTCGAAAGGCAGCCCGCCCAGGCCCAGCGGGGGACCGGCGGGCACATCGGGGAACTCGACCGTGCCGTCCGGGCCTATCAGCGCCGGCGGCGGATGACCGGCTCGGGCGACGGTGCACCGCCGGGACACCGGGTCGTAGACGGCGTACAGACAGGTCGCGCCCGTCACCGGGGCGCTCTCGCCCTCCTGGGCCTCGTCCTGGTCGATACGGGCGACCAACTCGTCCAGGAGCGCGAGCAGTTCGTCCGGCGGCAGGTCCAGGGCGGAGAAGTTGTGCACCGCCGTACGCAACCGGCCCATGGTGGCCGCCGCGTGCAGCCCGTGCCCGACGACGTCCCCCACCACCAGCGCGACCCGGGCGCCGGACAGCGGCAGCACATCGAACCAGTCGCCGCCCACACCGGCCTGCGCCGGCAGATACCGGTAGGCGATGTCCAGGGCGTTCTGCTCGGGCAGGCTGCGCGGCAGCAGGCTGCGCTGCAGGGTCACCGCCATGCTGTGCTCGCGGGTGTACCGGCGGGCGTTGTCGATGGACACCGCGGCCCGGGCGACCAGTTCCTCGGCGAGCGCGACCTCGTCGGCGTCGAACGGCTCGGCCTTCTTCGACCGCCAGAAACTGACCACGCCCAGCACCAGGGACCCCGCCCGCAGCGGCACCGCGATCAGGGAGTGAATGCCGAACTCCACCACCTGCGCCGACCGCTCCAGATCCTGGGCGCGCCAGCCCGGCGCCTCTCCCAGCCGCGGCTCGACGACCGCATGGCCGTCGCTGAGCGCGCGGCCCTGCGGTGAGGAGTCGACGAAGCGGATCTGCTCGCCCACCGGGTACAGCGGCGCGTCCTTGCGTATCCCGCTGCACGCCGTGCGCCGCAGCCGCGTCGCCGCCTCCGGCTGCCCGCCCCCGAGGACGGGTTCGAACAGGTCGACGGTGGCGAAATCCGCGAACCGGGGCACCGCCAGCTCCGCCAACTCCTCGGCGGTGCGGGTGACGTCCAGGCTGGTGCCGATGCCCACCCCGGCGTCGTACAGCATGTTCAGGCGCTCGCGGGCCTCCTCGGCCCGGCCGGACAGGGCCCGCAGCTCCGTCGAGTCGCGCAGCGTGGCGACGCTGCCGGACGGCCGGCCCCTGAGGTGGGTGGGGCGCTGGTTGACCGCCAGCAGCCGGTCCGCCACCAGGTGCACCTCGTCCGTGGCCATCCGGCCGGAGTCCAGCAGTTCGGCCGTGTCGGGCGCGAGGCCGAGGTCCACCACCCGGCGCCCCTCGGCGTCCTCGGGCAGGTCGAGCAGGCGGTGCGCCTCGTCGTTGGCGAGCAGCAGCCTGCCCTCGTCGCCGACGATGATCACGCCCTCCCGGACCGCGTGCAGGACGGCGTCGTGGTGCTCGTACATGCGGGTCATCTCGTGCGGGCCCAGACCGTGCGTCTGCCGCATCAGCCGTCTGCTGACCAGCGCCGTGCCCGCCGTGGACAGAGCGAGTGCCACCGCGGCGGCGGTCAGCACGAGCGGCAGCTGGCGGTCGGCGGTGCCGCCCACGGTCTTCAAGGTGATCCCGGCCGAGACCAGGCCCACGACCTTCCCGTCGGGATCCTTGACGGGGACCACCGCCTGCACGAGCGGTCCGATGGTTCCCGTGATGTGCTCGACCACGACCTTCCCGGCCAGCGCCGGTTCCAGGGTCCCGACGAACTTCTTCCCGATACGGTCCGGCTTGGGGTGGCTGTAGCGAATGCCGTCGGTGTTCATGACGACGATGAAGTCCACGTCCGTCGCCTCGCGCGCCGCCTCGGCCCGCGGCTGCAGCACGGCGGCGGGGTCCGGGCTGTCCAGCGCCTCCCGGGTACCCGGCGCGTTGGCGAACGCCTCGGCGACGGCCACCGAACGGTTGCGGGCCTCCTGTGTGGTGTCGTACCGCACCTGCAGCACCAGCGCCACCACCGCGGCGACGACCAGCAGCAGCACGATCACCACCTGGAGCAGGAACACCTGCCCGGCGACACTGCGCCCGCCCACAGCCGACCGCAGCCCGGCGAACGGGCCACTGCGCCGCTCCCCACCCGGCGCGTCGGGCGGCGTTCCCCGTTCGGGCACCCCGAGGCCGCGATCGGGCGCACGCTGTGCGCGCAGATCGCTGGGACGAGGAGCCGACCGGGCCCCGGAGCGACCCAATCGTCGGACCATGTGCCCATGTCTACACTGCCGGGCCCCATGAGGCGAGAGACGTCACGGACCGTGACAGAACCCGCTCCCTCGACACAGGATGATCACGGGAGCGATGCGCCGAATCCGGGCAACTCCCGCCGCCACCACAGGGATACGCGGACCCGGCGGGGTCCGCGCCCTCACGTGCGGCGCAGCGGGGTGGTCCGTCGCTCGGCGAGGAGCAACGCGATGTCGTCGGGGCGGTCCGCCGTGTGCCGGGCCTTCGCGGTGAGCCGGTCGGCCACACCCGCCAGCGAGCGCCCGCCCGCCCGCGCGGCCGGGGCACCGGCCCTGGCCAGCGCCACCCGCAGCGCGCTGATGCCGTCGTCGATGTCGACCCCGGGCCGCTCGACCAGCCCGTCCGTGTACAGCGCCAGGACGGCACCGGGCTCCAGCCGCAGCTCCGCCACCGGATAGTCGGCCTGCGGATCCACGCCGAGCACGACACCACCGGACAGGTCGACGACATGGGTACGGCCGTCCGGGCGGCGCAGCAGCGGCGGCAGGTGCCCCGCGACGGCCGCCCGCGCGACGCCCGTCACGGGATCCAGCCGGATGTAGCAGCAGCTCGCGAACAGGCCCGCGTCGAGGTCGATGAGCAGACGGTTGGTGCCGCTCATCACCTCGTCGGGCGGCAGGTCGCCGACCGCGAAGGCCCGAACGGCGGTGCGCAGCTGGCCCATGGTCGCCGCGGCCTGCACGCCGTGCCCCTGCACATCGCCGATCACCAGGGCGATCCCGTCCCCGGCGGTGATGACGTCGTACCAGTCCCCGCCCACCTCCATGCCCTGGGTGCCGGGCAGATAGCGGCCGGCGGTCTCCAGCAGCGGGTGCTGCGACAGCCGCCGCGGGAGCAGCGCCTGCTGCAGCCCGCGGGCCAGCGCCGCCTCGCTCTCGTAGCGCCGCGCCTTCTCCAGGGCGTGCGCGATCAGCCCCGCCATCGCCGTCAGCACCGTACGTTCCTCGGTGCTGAAGCTGCGCGGCCGGTCGAAGCCCAGGATGCAGGACCCGACGGGACGCCCGGAGGCAATCAGCGGAAGGAAGGCGCGGGCGCCCTCCGTCGCGTCCAGCGCGATGCCCGGATAGGCGTCGGCGAGCTCCTGCATCGAGTCGAAGAACAGCGGGCGCCCACTGGTCAGCGTCTCGACCCCGGGCAGCCGCTCCTCCAGGCCCACACCGTCGAACGGAGCGAGGAACCCCTTGGGGAAGCCCGCCTCCCAGGCCAGGAACAGATGCCGCTCCTGCAGCAGGTAGATGGCCAGCCGCCGCCCCCCGAACGCGGGCAGCAGCTCCCGCATCACCACGGCGGACACCTGACGCGCCGTGACCGCCTCGGTCAGCGCGATGGCGAGGACGATGGGGCGGTACAGGGGAGCGAGCGACGGCGTGCCGGCCGTCTCCGGCGCGTCGAGCGCCTCCGGCGGGCCGGACGGGCTGTCGGTCATCCGGTGTCCCGGACGGAGCGTGCAGGTCAGCAGGTCCGGGCCGGGGTAGAGGGACAGGGCGAGCCAGTCGCCGCCGAACGGGCCGGCGGCGCTCTCACGTCCGGGGTCGGACGGTCTTCGGACGTGGAAGTGCACCGGGTCCGGCGACAGCAGCGCGCCGCGCAGATGATCCTCGACGGCGGGCTGGTTCAGCCACGGCACGCCCTCCCACAGCGGCCGTCCCAGCAGCTCGGTGCGCGGCCGGCGCAGCAGCGCCGCCGCCCGCGGATTCGCGTAGACGACCGTCCCCACCCGGTCCAGGCAGAACACCCCGTCGGGCAGCAGATCGGCCGCCGCGTCCGCCACCGTGCCCGGCCCCGGTTCGAGGACGACACCCCGTACGGCCCGCACCCCGGAGCGCGCCGGGTCGTCGTACGGCCCCCAGACCTCCACCAGCCGCAGCGCACCGTCCGCCGCACGTGCGTACAGCGGCAGCGCCGGTGGCCGGCCACCGGCCGCCTCTCGCAGCGCCGCCAGGAGCCGCTGCGCGTCGCCCGGCGCGACGGCCCGCGCGAACGCCTCGGCGGTGCCGTCGGATTCCTCCGCGGCCCGGCCCAGGACGAGGTTCAGCCGGTCGTCGGCCGTCACGCGGCCCGTCACCGGATCCCAGGCGAACCGGCCCAGGCGCCCGGACGGCGAGCGGCCGGAGGGCGGGCGGACGCACAGTGGCCCGCCGTCCCAGGTCACCGCCGAGGTGCCCCCGTCCGCCAGCTTCTCCAGCGCCGCACCGAGCTCCTCGGCCAGCCGCGCCATGCGCTCGCGCACGGGCAGCAGCTCCGTGGCGTCCGTCGCCGAGGGGCGCAGCACGCTCAGCACTCCGAAGACGGTCGAGTCGCCCGCGACGGGGACGTACACGGACCCGAACTGGAAGGGCAGGCCGGCCGCGAACTGCGGATAGCGGCGCATCGTCTCCGTCGCGTTCGGCAGCACCACCTCGACCCCGAGCCGATAGGCGTCCGCGACGGGGAACGGCCGGTCCGCGTGCAGCCGCCACCACGGCCGGAACAGCGGCCCCGGCAACCCTTCCAGAACGGCCAGACGCAACAGTCCGGGCGTGCTCGAGCGCAGGTAGACCCCACCCGCGTAGCCACCGGCCGCGCTGATCACCTCCGCCGAGGCATCGATCAGCAGCGCCGCCAGCCTGCCGGGCGTCCGCTCTGCGCCTTCGGCGCTCCCAGTCATCGGCCCTACCTCGTCCGTACGCCCTCACGCGTGCGACACAGCAAGAATGCGCCACGACGCACCTTGCCCGCACCCGGGCGGCTTGACCAGGGGTGTGCGGGAACTGAGTGAAACCGGGATCGACGGCGCCGGGGGAGCCACGCCGCCGGCCTCGACCGGATCCGCGGGAACCCGAAACCGCCCGGCGGACCGCCCCGTTGTGGGTGCGGGGCCCGCACACGGCTGACCCGGCATGACAGGGGTCGGCAAGTCGGACGCTCTCGGGAAGACTCGGAAACGTGACCGGCCGGCGCGGCACAGGCAGGAGAGCAGACCCATGGAGTACTACGACCTCGGCACCCACACCCGCTCCGTGACCACGTCCTCCCCGCAGGCGCAGCTCTGGTTCGACCGGGGGCTGGCATGGACGTACGCCTTCCACCACGAGGAGGCCGTGGCCTGCTTCGAGGCGGCCGCCGCGGCGGACCCCGACTGCGCCATGGCCCACTGGGGCATCGCCTACGCGTCGGGTCCGAACTACAACAAGCCCTGGGAGTTCTTCGACGACCGGGACCTGGTCCGCACCGTGGACCGCACGCACGCCGCCGTGGAGCTGGCCCACGAGAAGGCGGCGACCGCCACTCCCGTCGAACAGGCGCTGATCGCCGCGCTGCGCGCCCGCTACCCGCAGGCGAAGGCCGTGGAGGACTGCTCGGTCTGGAACGCCCCGTACGCCGACAGCATGCGCGCGGTCTACGAGCTCGCCCCCGACGACCCGGACATCGCCACCCTGTATGCCGACGCCCTGATGAACCTCACGCCCTGGCAGCTGTGGGACCTCAGGACGGGTGAACCCGCCGAGGGCGCGCGCACGCTTCAGGCCAGGGCCGTGCTCGACCGTGCCCTCGCCACCGAGGCGGGACGCGGCCACTTGGGCGTGGTGCACATGTACATCCACCTGATGGAGATGTCCCCGACGCCCGAGGTGGCGCTGCCGGTCGCGGACCGGCTGCGCGGCCTGGTGCCCGACGCCGGGCACCTCCTCCAGATGCCCTCGCACCTGGAAGTGCTCTGCGGCGACTACCGGCGGGTGGTCTCGGACAACACCGCGGCGATCGCGGCCGACGAGAAGTACCACGAGCGGGCCGGGGCGATGAACTTCTACACCCTGTACCGCTCGCACAACTACCACTTCAAGATCTACGGCGCGATGTTCCTCGGCCAGTCCCGGGTCGCCCTCGAGACCGCGGCGCAGCTCGAGGCGTCCATCCCGGAGGACCTGCTGCGGGTGCCGAGCCCACCCATGGCCGACTGGCTGGAGAGCTTCCTCGCCATGCGCGTGCACGCCCTGATCCGCTTCGGCCGCTGGGACGACATCCTCGACCTGCCGCTGCCCGCCGACCCCGAGCTGTACTGCGTGACGACCGCGATGATCCACTACGCCCGCGGCGTCGCGCTCTCCTCGACCCACCGCGTCCCGGAGGCGGAAACGGAGCGCCGGCGCTTCCACGAGGCGGTCGCCCGGATCCCCGAGACCCGCATGCTTTTCAACAACACCTGCGCCGACATTCTCGAGATCGCCTCCGCGATGCTCGACGGTGAACTCGAGTACCGCAAGGGCGGGCACGACGCCGCCTTCGCCGCGCTGGAACGCTCCATCGAGCTGGAGGACAACCTCCCCTACGACGAACCCTGGGGCTGGATGCAGCCCAGCCGGCACGCCTACGGCGCGCTGCTCCTCGAACAGGGGCGGGTCGAGGAGGCCGAGGCGGTCTACCGCGCCGACCTCGGCCTCGACGGCACGCTTCCGCGCG
Organism: Streptomyces bicolor; assembly: GCF_000719285.1. Lineage (GTDB taxonomy): Bacteria > Actinomycetota > Actinomycetes > Streptomycetales > Streptomycetaceae > Streptomyces > Streptomyces bicolor. The sequence goes on from NZ_JOFS01000047.1 coordinate 32,082, forward strand.
CCCAGCAGCATCCCAACAACGTCTGGTCCCTGCACGGCCTCCACGAGTGCCTGATGCGCCTCGGCCGGACCGGGGAGGCACAGATCGTGGCCCGGCAACTGCGCCTCGCCGCCGCCCTGGCGGACGTACCGATCGAGGCGTCCTGCTTCTGCCGGCTCGAAACGCACCAGGGCACGGCCGCGCGGGACGGTTGCTGCGCCGACTGAGCGACCCCCTGGGCGAACAGGACGGGACCCGGTATGTTCGTCAAGTGAAACTAGCTTCATCATGCGCACGTGCTGCTCCCAGGGTCTCCCAAGGAGTCGTCGATGAGCAGTGGCGAGTTCCCGGAGGCGACCGGGGCTGGCCCGCCTTCGACAGCGACCACCGCCTCGTCCGGCTCCTCGACGCCGCCCCCACGGTCGCCGCGTACCCGGAGGGGGCCTCGCGCCGCATCTGGGAGGGCCACACGTTCGCGGAACTGCCGTTGACGACGACATGACGGGCCCCGCCGCATGCGACCGGCCGCGGCGTGTGCCGGCTCGGCGCGCACTTCCGCCGGCCGGCCGCCGCCTCCCCGTGCTGCGGCCCCGCCCGCCCTCAGGCCCGCCCATGGGCCTCCTGCGTCCGTCGTGCCAGGGCGTCGATGACCACGGCGGCGAAGAGCACCCCGCCCGTGATCATGAACTGGACCGCGGTGGGGGTGTCCGTGATCACCATGCCCGAGGCGATCGACTGGATGACCAGCATGCCGAGCACCGCGGACCAGGTCGTGCCGCGTCCGCCGAAGAGGCTGGTGCCGCCGATGACGGCCGCCGCGATGGCGTTGAGCAGCAGCAGGCCCGAGCCCGCGCCCTGACTCACCGAGGTGATGCGCGAGGCCAGGAACAGTCCGCCGATCGCGGCCATGGTGCCGGAGACGGCGAGCACGGCGGTCTGCACGCCCGTCACATTGAGGCTGGCCCGGCGGGCCGCCTCGATGCTGCCGCCGAGTGCGTAGACCTGCCGCCCGTAGTGCGTGCGGCGCAGCACGATGTCGAGGCCGGCCACCATCACGAGGAAGACCAGCAGGGCGAGCGGCAGCCCCTGGAACCGGTTGAGCAGGTATGCGGCGGTGAACGCCACCGCCGCGAGGACCGCCGTACGCACGACGATTCCCCGGAACGTGCGGTGCGGCATGCCGACCGCCATGCGCCGCCGCCGGTCCTGCTGGGACACGAGGAACACCAGGCCCGTGCCGACCGCCGCCAGTGCGTACGCGGCGGCGTCGTTGGTGAAGTAGTAGCTGGTCAGCTGGGCGACGAGACCGTCCTCGTCGAGGTTGACCGTGCCGCTGGTCCCCAGGATGTAGAGCATGAGGCCGTTGAAGGTCAGCAGCCCCGCCAACGTGACGACGAAGGCGGGCACACGGGTCTTGGCGACGGAGTAGCCCTGGACGGTTCCCGCGACGGTGCCGGTGAGCACCGCGAGGATGAGGGCGAGCCATTCCGGGACGCCGTTGTTCACGTTCAGAACGGCGAAGACGGCGGCGGCGAGGCCGCTGACCGAGCCGACCGACAGGTCCAGCTCACCGATCAGCAGCACGAAGACGATGCCGACCGCGATCAGGCCCGTACCCACGATGTCCACGCTGAGATTGGACAGGTTCCGGGGTGACAGGAAGCTGTCGTTGAGGGACTGGAAGGTGATCCAGACGGCGGCGAGGACCAGGACGACCGGGAGCGAGCCCAGCTCGCCGGCGCTCAGCTTGCGCCGCAGGACCGCGACCCCGGTTTCGATGACCTGGGCGAGGGCCGCCCGCCGCCCCGGGCGGCGGTCGTCCGCGGTGGGCGCGGAGGGTGCCGCCCGGGTGCCGTCGGCCTCGCTGTGCGTCCCTTTCACCACCCTGCCTCCCGGTGGGCCATCCGGCGGGGCACGTTCTCCGTGGCGCCGGTGATGGAGGCGATGATCTGTTCCTGGGACGCGGTGTTCACGTCGAAGAAGCCGTTGTTGCGGCCCAGCCGCAGCACGGCGGCCCGGTCCGCGAGGGCCTTCACATCGCCCATGTTGTGGCTGATGAGCAGCACCCCCATGCCGTGGTCGCGCAGCTGGTCCACGAGGTCCAGGACCTCGCTGGTCTGCTCGAACCCGAGCGCGGCGGTCGGTTCGTCCAGAAGGAGCACCCGCGGGTCGCCGAGGAGCGAGCGGGCGATGGCGACCGTCTGCCGCTGGCCGCTGGACAGGGAGACGACGGGGGCGCGCAGATCGGGAACCCCCCTGGTCAGGCGCTCCAGCAGCTGACTGGTGCGACGCTCCATCTCGACCTCGTCGAGGAATCCGAACCTGCGGATCTCCCGGCCGAGGAAGAGATTGCCCACCACGTCGAGGTTCCCGCACAGCGCGAGGTCCTGGTAGACGGTGGCGATGCCCAGGTTGCGGGCGTCGTGCGGGCGCCGGATCTGGACCGGCCGGCCCTCCCACTCGATGATGCCCTTCTCCGCCGGTGTGACTCCGGAGATCACCTTGACCAGGGTCGACTTGCCGGCGCCGTTGTCGCCCAGCAGTGCGACGACCTGCCCGGCGCGGATCTCCAGCTCGATGTCGGTCAGGACCTCGACGACCCCGAAGCGCTTGCACACGCCGCGCAGCGCCAGCAAGGGGGGACTCGCCACGGACACCATCTCCTTCCCACGACCGGTCCGGCGGAGGAACCGCCCGGTCAGGTGAGTCCGGCCCGGGCGCAGGCGGCGTCGAGTTGCGGGGTGCAGATCTGCTGGATCGTGTACACACCGTCCTTCACCAAGGTGTTCTCGATGGTCTCGACGGTCACGGACACCGGGGTGAGCAGCACGGCCGGAACCGTGCTCCCCATGCTGGTGCGCACCGTGTCCGGGGCGACCCGGTCGAGGCTCTCCCTGCGGGCCGCGGCCACGGCCAGCGCGGCCCCGGCGGTGGCCTCGGGCCGGAAGGGCTTGTACACGGTCATGTACTGCTCGCCGGCCACGATCCGCTGCACGGCGCCGAGTTCCGCGTCCTGTCCGGTGATCGGGGGCAGCGGCTCCACCTTGTTGGCCTTGAGCGCGGCGATGCTGCCGGCCGCGAGGCCGTCGTTGGCGGCGTAGACCCCGTCGATGTTGTCGGCGCCGAGGGCGGATATGGCGCCGGACATGTTCATGTGGGCGACCTCGGTCCGCCACTGGCGGGTGTCGTACTCCTTGGCGATCTCGACCTTGCCCTCGAGCTCGGCCAGCGCGCCCTTCTTGAACGACACCGCGTTGGGGTCACTGGGATCGCCGTTCATCATGACGATCCGGCCGCCGGCCGCCCCTGCGCCCATGGCCTGCAGCAGCGCCCTGCCCTGGAGCCTGCCGACCTCCTCGCCGTCGAAGGAGGCGTAGGCCGCGATGGGGCCCTCGGCGAGGCGGTCGTAGGCGATGACGGGGATGCCCGCCTCGTCCGCCTTGGCGACGGTGGGGCGCAGTGACCGGGAGTCGACGGCGACGAGCAGGATGGCGTCCACCCCCTCGGCGATCATCGAGTCCATCTGGGCCTGCTGTATGGCCACGTCGCTCTTGGCGTTGGCGTGCTCGACCTCGCAGTCCGCGCAGAGTTCCTTGATCTGCCGGTCGATCATCGGCCTGTCGTTCGTCTCCCAGCGCTCCGTGGTGGCGTCCGGCAGCAGCACGCCGATCCTCGGCCCGTTCCCCCCGCCGGAGTCGCTTCCCCCGCTCTCCCCGCAGGCCGCGAGTCCGGCGGCCGTGACGGCCGCGGTCACCGCGACGACCGCCCCCCGTGCGCAGGCCTTCATGCGAGAGACCTCCCTTTCCTTCACCTCGCGGGGTGAGGAGGGCGTCAAGGACGAACGGTCGCGATGCCGGCGCCGAGCATCGCGGCGATCATGCTGCGTGAGATCAGGGAACATTCTGCGACAAAAGCGGCAAGACGGTTATGCCGTAAGTGTGGCACCGGCCGTTGTGAACTGCGAACGCGGCCACTATCGGGTCCGATCGGCGGCGGAATGATGCTGACCTGTCCACTTCGTCCGTATATGAGACGCTGGTAGCTGAGCGCCCGATCTCAGTCTGTCGGCACCTGTGGCCTTGGCGCGGGAGGAAGGTGCGGACATGCCTCATGACGGCCCGGCCCGGACCGGCGTCTCGCAGCTGCGGGCATCGGAGGCCGGGGCCGCGGGCACCGGTCCACCGCCTCCGACGCGCGAGGCCGCCCCGGGGGAGCGAGCCCTGATGTTCGCCGGAGCGGCGCTGGTCGCTGTCTATGTGCCATCAGCCGGAGACGAGGAGCTCCGGCTGATGGAAACGGCCGGAGAGGGCCCCGCCCCGTACAACCTGCCGAAGCTGCTGCCCCTGGCCGGCGACTCACCCGCCGCGCGAGCCGTGCGTACCGACCGGCCACTGTGGCTGAGCGCCGCCGCCCTCGCCGCCTACGAGGCCGGGCCGACAATGCCGACGGCATCACTCGGGGCCCTGCCCCTGACGGCGGAGGGCCGACGGCTGGGCTGCCTCGTCGTCGTGGGGGCAGCGGCCGACGGATTCGACGCCGAGCAGCGCCGCCTCCTGGAGCGGTACGCCGGCGCGGTCGCCGACCTGCTCCGCACCGGTGCCGGTCGGCCCGGGCCGCCGGGCCTGCTGGTCCTCGCGCTGCGCGCACTGCGGGTCGGCTCCTTCGTCCTGGTGCCGGACACCGGCGTGATCGACGCGGACGAGACGCTGCTCGAACTGGTCGGCATCACCCCGGCCGACTTCGACGGCAAGGCGGACACCCTGCTCGCCAACGCCCTCCCGGAGGACATGCACGCACTGATGTCGGTCCTGGAACCGGCCACCCCCGAGTCCGCCCGGCGCGAGCTGGAGTTCCGGGTCCGCCACCCCACCGGCGAGGTGCGCTGGCTGAGTCTGCGGTGCCGGATGGCGGCGAGCGCCGACGACCGGCCGCAACAGGTACTCGGCGTGGTGACAGCGACCTCGGTGCAGCGCCGCAGCGCCGACGACGTGTCCCGGATCCAGTGGCTGACCGCCGCACTCGACGACGCCACGACGGTCCAGGACGTCGGCCGCGTGGTGGTCACCGCACTGCGTGAACCGCTGGCCGCCGACCGGGTGGCGCTCGCCGAACTGCGCGAGGACCGACTGGTCGTCATCGTGCTCGACCCGCCGCATCCCGCAGCCTGGCCCGCGATCTGGCGTTCCGAGTGGCGCTCGGAATGGCCCGACGCCCCGGTCCGCGCCCTGCCCACCCTCCAACTGGCCCTGCGCGACGGGCGGATGGATCTGTGGCCGGCCGGCACGTCCCTCGAACCGGGCCTCGCTGGGATCGGCGCCGGAGGCCTCGCCGTGCTGCCGCTGCCCGCCAAGGGCGGCGTCGTCGGCGTATGCCTGGTCGGCTGGGACCAGCCGCACGAGTTCCCCACCGAGGAGCGGTCCGTGCTGACCGCGACGGCCGCGCTGGTCGGGCAGGCCCTCGAACGGGCCCACGCCTACGACGCCGAACAAGAGCTCGCCACGCTGCTCCAGCGCAGCCTGCTGCCCCGGCGCCTGCCCGAACTGCCCGGCGGAACGGCCGTCGCCCGCTATCTGCCCGCCCGGCGCGGACTGCAGGTCGGCGGCGACTGGTACGACGTCATCCTCATCTCCGAGGACCGGGTGGCCCTGGTCATCGGAGATGTGCAGGGACACAGCGCCGGAGCCGCGACGATCATGGGCCAGATGCGCACCGCGGTCCGGGCCTACGCGGTGGAGGGCCACCCGCCGGACGTGGTCGTCTCGCACGCCAACCGGCTGCTCGTCGGCATGGAGACGGATCTCTTCGCCACCTGCTGCTATGTCGAACTGGACATGGAGGAGGGCAACGCCCTGTTCGTACGGGCCGGGCACCTCTCCCCGCTGGTGCGCCACCCCGACGGCACCACCGAGGAGGTGCAGGTCGAGGGAGGGCTGCCGCTGGGCGTGCTCGCCGAGGCGGAGTTCCCCATGACCGCGGTGGCGCTCACCCCGGGCACAGTGCTCGCCCTCGTCACCGACGGCCTCGTCGAGGCCGCCGACCTGCCCCTTGACGAGGGCATGGACCGCACCCGCGCCGCGCTCGCCACGGCCGACCCGGCGGACCCGGGGCGGATGGCTGACGACCTGCTCGGCGACGAGGGCCGCCGCGAGGACGACGTCGCGTTGCTGCTGCTGCGCTACGACGGCATGACGGCCCGGCCCATCCGGGCCGGCTGGGAAGTGTGGCGACTGCCCGACGCCGTCATGCACGCCCGCCGTTTCACCGCGCGAACCCTGCGCCGGTGGAAGGTCGCGGAAGCGGCCGACGGAGTGCTGCTGGTCGTGTCCGAACTGGTCACCAACGCCCTGGTGCACACCCAGGGTTCGGTCCGCCTCGACCTGATCCTGCGCGGAGACCTGGTGCGCGTGAGCGTGACCGACTCCTCGCCACGCGCCCCCGCCAAACCGGTGATCGTGGACTGGGAGTCGACCGGTGGCCGGGGCCTGCTGCTGGTCGAGGCGATGTCGGAGTCCTTCGGCTCCGTGCCGGTGGCCGGCGGCAAACAGGTGTGGAGCGAGATCCGCGTGCCACGAGCCGTGCCGTCCGGCGCGGACTCGGTACCCCGAACTCACCTGGGGGGCCTGCCATGAGGACCCGAGCCCATTCCCGCACCCGGCACATCGTCGCGGCGCTCGTCGCCGGACTCATGACGCTGTCCCTGGCCGCCTGCGGGGGAGAGGACGAGGCGGGCACGGAGAGGTTCACCATCGGCCTGCTGCTCCCGAACCGGGTGACTCCTCGCTGGGAGAAGTGGGACAAGCCGCTGATCGAGCAGCGGCTCAAGGAGCTGTGCCCGCGCTGCACCGTGGTGTACGCCAACGCCGGGGGCGACGTGGACAGGCAACGGCAACAGATGACCTCCATGATCACCAAGGGGGCCAGTGTCCTGATCCTCGACCCCGCCGACAGCAGGGCGATGCGTTCCTCGGTCCAGGAGGCACGCAGGGCGGATGTCTCGGTCGTCGCCTATGACCGGCTCGCCGAAGGACCGATCTCGGGCTATGTCAGTTTCGACGGCGCGCAGGTCGGCCGACTCCAGGGCGAGGCGCTGCTGGAGGCGATGGGCGGCAGCGGGAACATCGTCATGATGAACGGCGACCCGACCAGCGCCAACGCGAGGTGGTTCCGCGCGGGCGCGCTGTCCGCCATCACCGGCAAGCTGAAGATCGCCAGGTCCTACGACACCGTGGCCTGGAGCACCGACAACGCCCACGCCAACATGTCCGCCGCCATCGGGGCCCTGGGCTCGGACCGGATCGGCGGCGTCCTGGCAGCGAACGACTCCATCGCCGCAGGAGCCATTTCCGCGCTCAAGACGGCCGGTGTCAGGAAGCTTCCCCCCGTCACCGGCCAGGACGCCGACCTCGACGCCGTGCAGCGCATCGTCAAGGGCGAGCAGTACATGACGGTGTACAAGCCGTTCAAGGCGGAAGCCTCCGCAGCCGCCGACATGGCCGTCGCCCTGGGGCGGGGCGAGGATGTCCGGGACACGGCCACGGAGACGTTGGACAGCGCCACCACCGAGGACATCCCGGCCGTACTGCTCACTCCGAGAACGGTGACGGTCGGCAACATCAAGGAGACAATCGTCAAGGACGGCGTGTACAGCATCGAGCAGATCTGCATCCGCAAGCTCCGCCCCGCCTGCTCCCAGGCCGGACTCTCCCCCTGAGCGGCCCCGGGATTCGGACCGGCCGGCGTCCGAAGCGGCGGGCGGGCGGCGGATGCGCTCCGCCGCCCGCCCCGGGCCGTCTGTGGCTCAGGGGAACTCGGCCCGCGCGGGACTGTCGTCGAGGAAGCCGCCGGACTGGTGCTGCCACAGCTTGGCGTAGGCGCCCTGCGCCGCGAGCAGTTCGTCGTGGCTGCCCTGCTCGACGATCCGTCCGCGGTCGAGGACGACGAGCCGGTCCATGGTGGCGACCGTGCTCAGCCGGTGTGCCACCACCAGCGCCGTCCGCCCGTCCATGAGCCGCCACAGCGCCTCCTGGACGAGGATCTCGCTCTCGGAATCCAGCGCGCTGGTTGCCTCGTCCAGCAGCAGGATCGGCGCGTCCCGCAGGATCGCCCGGGCGAGAGCGACCCGCTGGCGCTGACCGCCCGACAGCTTGACGCCGCGCTCGCCCACCATCGTGTCGAAGCCGTACGGCAGCTCGTCGGCGAACTCCGTGACGTGCGCCGCCTCCGCCGCACGGCGGATCTCGGCCTCGGTGGCGTCCGGCCGGGCGAAGGCGATGTTCTCCCGCAGGGTGCGGTGGAACATCGCCGGGTCCTGCGGCACATAGGCCATCAGGCTGCGCAGGTCGGCCTGACGCAGCCGGCTGATGTCCTGACCGCCGATCAGGATCCGGCCGGAGTCGACGTCCGTCATCCGTAACAGCAGACGGGTGAGCGTGGTCTTGCCGCCACCGGATCGGCCCACCAGGCCGATCTTCGACCCGGCGGGCACATCCAGGTCGAGTCCCTCGAACAGGGGCCGGCCACCGGCATGCGTGAAGGCCACCCGCTCGAAGCGGACATCGGCGGCCCCGCGCACCAGCGTCTCCGGCAACGGCGGGTCGAGCACCGTCGGCGGTGTCAGCAGCAGTTCGGTGAACTGCGCCGCCTCCGTCATCGAGCTCTCCAGCCGACGGTAGATCTGGTTGAACTCGAACATGATCCGCGTCGCGTTGGCGTAGTAGGTGAAGGCCACCACGATCGCCTCCACGCCGTGTGCGCCCCCGCCGAGCGTGACCGCGAGCAGCAGCCCCAGCGCGTTGGTCAGCACCGACATCGGCGCGACCAGCGTGTCGATGCGCAGATTGCCGTAGTCCCACGACCGCAGTGTCAGCCGCCGCGACGCCGCGACGCGGGCGCGGTGTTCGGCCGCCTCCCGCCCCTCGGCGGCGAACGCCCGCACCGTGTCCATGTTCATCAGGCTGTCGGCGACATGCCCCGACACCCGGGCGATCGCCTCCTCCCGTTCGTCGACGAGCTCCTGGCGGCGCCGGATGAGGGGCACCACGCACACGGCCGTCACGGCGACCATCACCAGCAGCCCGATCACGAGCAGCGGTTCGTAGCGCCACAGCACCACCGCACCGAACGTCAGCGGCACGAAGCTGCCCACGATCTGGAACGTCAGCGTGTCGACGAACTGCTCGAAACGGGTGGCGAAGCTCAGGACGCGCTTGGTCAGCGACCCGGCGAAGTTGTCGTGGAAGAACGCGGCGTCCTTGGCGAACAGCTCGTCCATCCCGATCACGTACAGGTGCTCGATGCCGAGGGCGTCGAGGCGGTTCAGGCAGTGCAGGGCGATCCGCCACAGTGTCTCGGCGAACAGCAGGACACCGACGAAGCCGAGGACGTACGGCAGCGCCGAGCCGACGCTGACGTCCCTGTTGTCGGCGATGTCACCCACGAGCTTGGCGACGATCAGCGGCGCGATGTAGTTGATTCCGATGTTGCCCAGCGCCGAGAGCAGCATCGTGGGTACGGTCAGCCGGCGGAGCCTGGCCAACTCCCGTCCGTAGTAGCGAAGTGCGAGAAGTACCGAGCGTTTGCTCGGCTGGACCTTGCGCGATTGAGGGGTTTCCATCCCAACCCTGTGGTGTTCTGCGGCAGCCTGCCACGCGTCACGCGGGCAGGGGTCATCGCCGGCGACGGCCGTTGTGAGTTCGGGTTCGAGTGCGGAAGTGTCCCGCGACGGCGACCGCGCAGTCCAAGCGTTTTCCGGTCGGGAAACGGCCCTCGGGCGGACGTCGGCACGGTCCCGCTCACCGGTCCCGTACCCCTGCCTGCACCGCACCGGACCCGCCCGGTATGCAGGGACACCACAGCCCCAACTCCCCAGACACACGGAGGACTTGGTGCGACTCCTGCCCCGCTCGCCGTCCGGCTTGACCATGGCCGTGTTCGGCATCCTCGCCGCCACCATGGGCGTGGTCGGCCTCCTCGCCCCGGAGGCCCTCCTGACCGTCAGGGGCTTCACCCGTGTAGGGGACGCCCGGCGCGCGGAGGGAGATCACACACTGGTCTTCCTGACCGCGTCCTCCATGGCGGCGCTCACCATGGGCGTGTACTACGTGCGGGCCTCGGCGCACTGGTCACGGCCGCGGCTCTCCGCCACGAGAAGCAGCGCGAGACCCTCGCCGGCACGGAAGGCCCGGCGCCCGCCTGAGAACCGGGCGCGGCACTCGTTGGAGGCTCGGCGATCGTGCCGGCCGAGACGGCCGACGTCGGGACCATCACCAAGGCCGTCGAGGAGGCCTTCGCCTCCGCCGGGTTCACCGCACCGCGCGTGTTCGAGGCGGTGCCGTCGCCAGAGGTAGCCCCACGCCCGGCACATGGGCCGCAGCACATCCGCGATCTCGTCCTCACTCGGCGCCGGACGGTCCGGCTGCACCCACCCCGAGCGGATCTTGTCGTTCCAGTCGCCGAAGCCGCCGCCCAGCACGGCGCCCTCCAGACCGCTGCCGCAATCGAGCATGCCCGGCTCCAAGTCGAGGACCCGGGAGCGGCAGATGGTGCGGAGTTATTTCCCCTCGCCAGGGCCATCCCGAGATCCGTGCTGACGAGGTCGCGACCGCCGACGGCGCGGTGCTTGCTCTGCGCCGAGGGCTGGGAGGACGTGGGTAGCGGCTACGACCTGCACGGCAGGGCATGCCCGGAAGTCCGCTTCCGAGCCCGGCCGCCGCCGTAGAAGCCGTCGGTCACTTCAGGACCGTCTCCCAGGTGTCGACGGCGTAATGGACGGTCAGCCCGTGCCGCGCGTACAGGGCGGGAGCCCCCGTGGCGTTGGCGGTGTCCACGCCGAGCCCCACCGTCTCCCGTCCGCGCGCGGCGAAGGCGCCGAAGGCGTGCCGCAGCAGCAGGCCGCCAAGACCCTGACCGCGGGCCTCGCGCAGCACACCGATGCTCCGGATCCAGCCCATCGCCTCACGGTCGTCGCGGGCGACCAGAAACCCGGCGTCCCCCAGCTCCTCGGTGCCGACGATCCACACCAGGGACCAGTCGAGCACGTCGGCGTCGACATCCTCCAGCCACTGGTCGTAGGTACGCGGCCGGAAGTCGAAGTGCTGGGCGAAGCTCGACTGATACAGCGCGTGCACCCGCGCACGATCCTCCTCGCTGGCACACGCCCGCAGCCGTACGCCGGGCGGCGCCTGCGGTACGAGGTCCTCGGCCGCGTCCAGAAGCCGGTGCAGCACGTGATACCGCCGTACGACGTACCAGCCCCGCCGCTCGATCAGCGCCGTGTCGAGCGTCGGCTCGGTGTTGAGGTACAGATGCACCACCGCCCGCGCCGCACCGTTCGCGCGGGCCTTCTGAAGGGCTCGGTCCTCCATCGCGTCCAGGAGGATCTCCCCGGCGCGCTGGTGGTCGGGCAGCACATAGTGATCGATGTCGACGCGCTCGCCGCCCGACTCGTCCCACAGCAGGCCGTAGGCCACCAGCCGGTCGCCGTCGAAGGCCAGCCAGGAGTCGCGCTCCAGAGTGACGTCGGACCGCTTCAGATCGGACTCGACGGTGTGCTGGTCGGTTTCGGGCCGGCCGATCTCTATCCGGTCGATGTCGTTGAGCAGGCCGGTGATGGCGGCCGCGTCGCCGAGGCCGGCGGGGCGAAAGAGGTAGGGCATGGGCTCAGGGTCCGGGGGAGGGGACGATGGCCGCAACGGAATTTCGCGGCGGGGATCCGCTCAGAGCCTGTGTCATACCTCCGGCCGGGCGCGCGACGACTGGCACGCACTCCCCCAGAGGGGGCACCCCATCGAGGGCAGCTCCGGCACCTTGCGATCGCACGCGGGACACCCCAGACGAACGAAAAGGAGGGCTCGCATGCGCCGCCGACCGATCCAGATGCTGCTGGCCACAGGAGGCGCCGCCGCGATGCTGGCGCTCACTCCGCTCCCCGCGCACGCCGCACCGCACTCCGGCGGCAACTACGGCGCCTAAGCCTTCGAGGGCCAGTACCCCACGGTCGGCGGCTGCGCCGGGACCTTCCGTCAGGTCGGGCCGACCAAGACCGCCGCGGGGATGTCGCTGAAGTACTTCTACTCCGACAAGTCGGGCTCCTTCGCCCGCATCGAGAACTCCCGCGCCAACTGCGCCGTGGTGCTGGAGCGCTCGAACTCCGGGGCGGGGCGCGTCGACGGCTGGGTCTCGGAGACCGTCGACGCGGGCATCGACTACGCCTACACGAAGATCGGCAACAACTTCAACGGCCGTGTCTCGCGGGTCCTGCTGGCGTGCGACGGTCACGCGCTGACGACCACTGGTTGGTACTGACGCGCGCGCCGCGGACCGGCGGCAACCGAGCAGGCCGAGGGGCCGTCCTTCAAGACATCATGCTCACCACAATCAACACCGCCCCCTTGGCCTCCTCGGTCCGCCAGCTGCTCGACTTCGCCTGGACCCAGACCCGGTCCTGCGCTTTCGCCATCGCCCTGCTCTCCGGCGTGGCCGCTTCCGCCCTGCTGCCCGGCCTGCCCGTGGCCCGCTACGACCTCCTCGTCGTCTACGGCGTCCTGCTCACCCTTCTGTTCTGGCTGCGCGGCTGGGAGGACGGCCGGGACATCGCCGTCATCGGCGTCTGCCACGTCATCGGCCTGGCCTTCGAGTTGGTGAAGGTGTCCCTCGGTTCGTGGAGCTACCCGGAGCCCGCCGTACTGAAGTTCGCGGGCGTCCCGCTCTACGGAGGGTTCCTGTACGCGGCCGTGGGCAGCTACGTCTGCCGCGCCTGGCACCTGTTCGACCTGGAGCTGGTCCGCTACCGCCCTCGGGCGACTGCGGTCGTGGCCGCGGCCGTCTACGTCAACTTCTTCAGCCATCACTGGCTGCCCGACGTACGCTGGCTCCTGGCCGGCCTGCTCCTGGCCGTCACCGCGGGCACCTCGGTGCGATACACGGTCCGCGGAGTACGCCGCCGGATGCCCCTGACGCTGTCGTTCGTCCTGATCGGCTTCTTCCTCTGGGTCGCCGAGAACCTCGCCACCTACCTGGGTGCCTGGCGCTACCCCCACCAACTCGACGGCTGGGAGCCCGTCGGAGTGGACAAGTTCGGCGCCTGGTCCCTGCTGATCAGCGTCACCTTCGTCCTGGCGGCGGTGACCCGTGCGCGGCGCCACCCCGAGCCCCACGGCATGGCCGGCTCGACGCCGGGAGGATCATGAACGCGGGACTGCTCGAACGAGGCGCGGTCTTTCTGCAGCGGTGGGGGCTTCGCCAGAGGGGGCGCCCATGCGCGTGCGTGCCTCGGTCGTGCTGCCCGTGGTGTGCGGCGACGGCAGCCGGGACGCGCTGAAACTCCAGGACGTCGACGAGGAGACGGCCGGTGAGGGGCTCGCGCTACGGACCTGGGGCGGCGACGGGGGCCGTACACCTGCTGGCCGAGGACCCGCAGACTGGCACGCTGCTGCTCGAACGGCTCGACGAGGACCGCCGGCCGTTGCTGACCGTACCCGACGTGATGGAGGCGACCCGGATTCTCGCGGAGCTGCTCGCCCGGCTGACGGCCGTACCGGCACCGTCGGGCCTGCGGCGGCTGGACGCGGTCGTTGCGCGGCTGTTCGAGCGGCTGCCACCGGTGCTCGCGGAGCTGCAGAGCAGGGGCGCCGACGACGACATACGTCTGCTGAAGGACTGCGCGGCGGCCGTGCGCGAGGTCGCGGACGAGACGGGGGACCGGCTGCTGCACTGGGACCTGCACTTCGAGAACGTCCTCGCCGCGACCGTGAACCCTGGTCGGCCATCGACCCGAAGCCGCTGGCCGGGGACCCGTGCTTCGAGCTGCTGCCCGCCCTGTGGAGCCGCTTCGGCGAGGGCCGGTTGACGCGGCGCTTCGATCTGCTGACCGAGGTGCTGGGCGTGGACTGTCAGCGGGCGCGGGCATGGACGCTGGGCCGGGTGCTGGAGGGCGCGCTGTGGCGGGTGGAGGCGGGGCAGGTGCTGAACGGCGAGCAGGTGGCGATCGCCGAGTTGCTCCTGGGGCGGCGGGCTCCGGCCGGCTGACCGGCCTGCCCGCACGATGACGCGGACCGGCCGGGGGCACCGTGAGCGCCCCCGGCCGGTGAACCGCTACTTGCCCGTCGGCCCCGCCTGCTGCACGACCTCGAACGACCACAGCGTGGACCCGCTGGCCGCCGGCTGGGGGCGCTCGCCGCCTTCCGCGCCGCCGCCCTGGTGGGCCGCCTTCATGGGGCCCTCCATCCAGGCCTGGAAGGACTCCTCGTCACGCCAGCGCGTGTACACGAGGTAGGTGTCGGTGCCCTCGATGGGGCGCAGGAGCTCGAACCACTCGAAACCGTCGGAGTTCTCCACGGCGTGGGCACGCGAGGCGAACCGCTTCTCGAGCGTCTCGCGCTGCTCGGCGGGGACGGTCAGTACGTTGATCTTGACTACGCTCATGGCCCTCATCCTGCCGCACGCCCTACGGCAGCCGGACAGCGACTCGGTTCGCACCGCCCCGATGGCGGGCCGCGAGCGGTGCCCCCGGCACCGGGGGGCACCGTCGGATCAGGCCGTGTGCAGGGTCAGCCCGTAGCGGTTGAGGATCTCGTTGACGGGCTGGAACCAGGTCTCCCCGCCGCCGGAACAGTTGCCCCAGCCGCCCGAGGTGACCCCCTGCGCCTGGTCACCGCTGATGAAGGAGCCCCCGGAGTCGCCGGGTTCGGCGCACACGCTGGTCTTGGTCATCTGGTGCACCGCGCCCTGGCTGTAGTTGACCGTCTCGTTCTTGGCCAGCACCGTCCCGCAGTGCCAGTGTGTCGTGGAGCCGGAGCGGCATATGGAGGTGCCGACGGGCGCCTCGGCCGAGCCGCGCACGAGCCGGTCCGGGACGGTGCCCCAGCCGAGGACCACCGGCACGGTCCACCAGCCGCTGCCGACGCTCACCCAGGCGTAGTCGTTGCCGGGGAACGAGGACCCCTGGAAGGAGCCGACGTGGCTTCCGTCCCAGCCTCTCACCCCGGCCCCCGGCTGTCCGCAGTGGCCCGCGGTGACGAAGCCGCCGTGCACCGAGAAGCCTATGGAGCAGCGGACGTTGCCCGTGTAGTACGGATCGCCGCCGACCGTTCCCGCCGCGAAGGTGCGCGGGGCCGCGGCCACCGTCTCGACGGTGACAGGGCCGGCTGCCCGGGCGCGGGAGAGGAAGGTCCGGACATCGTTGTCAGCCAGCCGGTCGCGTACGACGCTCACGACGACCGTGTTGGCTACCGGATCGACGTGCCAGGTGCTGATGCCCGAGGGCGCGGAGATGCGGTCGATACGGGCCTTGGCCGCGTCGAGTTCTCGCTCGCTGTGCGCGACGGTGCGCACCGCCGCTCCGGTGGCCCGGACCTGCCGCACTGTCGCGGGCGGGGCGTCGGACGTGACGGCGACGGTCAGCCGCTCGCTCTCCGCGTCGAACCACGTGCCGCCGTAGGCGGACCCGGCGGCCTTTCGTGCCTTCGGCGTGAGGCCCATGGCGGTGCGTTCGGCGGCCAGTCGCTCCTCGGCCTGCCGCTTCGACAGGCCGAGGTCCCGCTGCATCGCCTGCAGCAGTCCGGCGGAGGCGGGTCCGGCATCGGCCGCCGCGACGGAGTCGTTCGCCGAGGCGGACCCGGTGCCGCCCGCGGTCCAGCCGCCGAGCACGAGGAGTGCGGCGAGGCCCGCGTACGTGAGTCTGATGCGTCTCAAGGGAGTTGCCCTTCGTCGTTCCAGCAAGGTGGGGTGGAACAACCGCAAGCTGAGAGCGCTCTCATTCAGGGTCGGGCAGAGCTTAGCCAGGTCGGCGTGTCAGGTCCATACCAAAACCTGTCGGGTTGGGGATGCCAAGGTCGAAGGTGCCTGGCGATCACGTTTCACCAGGACGGCAAGTCGAGATCTCATACGCGTCCGGCCCTTGTGAAAGGGGGTCGTGCAGACGATCAGACGGCTGCGGGCTCCAAGGTCGCGGGCGTGGGCCCGGCCGGGCGGACGGTGATGCCGAAGTTCGCCTTCGTCGGGGTGGAGGAAAGACTCAGCGTGTGGACGGGCAGCAGGTGTTCGAGCAGGATGGTCGATTCCCGGAGCGCGAACTGCAAGCCCAGGCAGGCGCGGGAACCGATGCCGAAGGGGAGGTAGGCGCCCGGATGGGTGGGGCGGCCGCCCGGGGTGAGGAAGCGCAGCGGGTCGAAGCGCTCCGGGTCCGGCCACAGCTGCGGATCGCGGTGCGTGAGGTAGGGGCAGACCAGGATGTCGGTGCCCGCCGCGACGGTGTGGCCGGCGAGGGTGTCGTCCTCGGCGGCGTGGCGGGGCAGGAGCCAGGCGGACGGATAGAGCCGGAGCGTTTCGTGGACCAGGGCCTGGATGGCCTGGCGGCGCTGCTCCGAGCCTTCGGCGCCCGCGGCCAGCGCCTGTTCGCGGGCCGCGGGGTACTGGTCGAGCAGCAGATAGAGCCACGTCAGGGTGGACGCGGTGGTCTCGTGCCCGGCCGCGAGCAGCGTGACCAGCTCGTCGCGGATCAACTGGTCGGTGTACTCGGGGCGCTCGGCGGCGGCGTCGACCAGAACGCGCAGCACGCCCGGTCCGTCGGGCCCCGGTACGCCACTGCGGGCGGCCTCGATGGCGCGCTCGGCGACCGCGTCGATCCGGGCAAGATCGGTGGCAACGGAGTCCCGGGCCTTGTCGGCGTCCGCGGGCAAGGCGGGAAGGGCGGCCCCCACGGCCGTCACGGCCTCGAGTTCGTGCGCGGTCTCGTCATCGAGTGGGTGTCCGGTCAGAGAGCGCCAGATGGCGTCCAGGGCGAAGCGGTGCATCTCCTTGCCCACGTCGAGGACTTGGCCGGTACGGGCGTACGCCACCCACCGCTCGGCGGTGGTCCGGGCCGCCTCGGTGATCCGCCGTTCGTAGCGGCGCATCCCGGTTCCGGTGAACTGGGACTGCAGCAGGCGGCGTTGACGCTTCCACGCCTCCCCGGTGGCGGCCATGACACCGTCGCCGATCAACAGGCGGGCGCGATGGGAGCGCTTGACGTACCGGTCCGCCCGAAGCGCGAGCACCTCCTGGACCGCCCGCGGGTCGGTGACGAGCACGGTGAGGCCCGACCCGAGACGGAACCCTGCGACGCCGCCGGCCCGCTCACGCACCTGGGCCAGCAACTCCACCAGTTCGCCTCCCGCGGAACCCCACCGCTTGACGAGCTCGGGATCGACCATGGGGACCGGGCGCTCAGTCCCGGGATCTCGCGGGAGCGAATCGAGACGGGCTTCGGCGTCCATGCATCTCCCTCGGTCAACCGCTGGACCCGACTGTATCCGGGCGCTGGTGCCACGAACTGTACGGGAGCAGACGTCAGTTGGTAGCGGTCCGCATGGCCGATGTCACTCTCCGGAGTGGCCGACAGGCGGCCGTTGCGTGGCTCATCGGAGATCTGCGTCCCTGTTCTGATGCATCACTCGAACAGGTACCGGTGGCCTCGACTCCACGCCAGTTTGTCCGCGAGATCCCGGAGGTAACCCTCGGCCACCCAGGTGGCCTGGGGTTCCTGGCCGACGAGGGCCAGTCGGCGTATTCGCTCGACGTTCTCCCGCTGTTCGCGGATGACGGCGTCGACGATGCCGTCGGTGGAGGACAGACCGTACGCGGTACAGAAGCGCTCAAGGCGCCGTCCGCGGACGGGTGGCTGTGGGTGGTGCAGCCAGCGCAGGCACTCGGTGTCGTCGCGGAACGGTGCGACGTACTGCAGGGCGTAGGCGATGTCGTGCACCCGCGCCGCCGGGCGGGCGAAGTCGAAGTCGACGAGGCCGACCGGCCGCTGTCCCTGCCAGACCACGTTCCAGGGCCCGAAGTCACCGTGACAGATCACGTCACCGCCGGGCGGCCCGGTCGCGCCGATCGCCCAGGCCGCGTCGTCGGGCCCGGTGAAGCCCGTGGTCGCGTCGTGATACTCGCGCAGCAGCCGCGCGAAGGCGGTCAATCCGTCCTCGTCGACCACCTTGGCCCACCCCAGTGGCCCCGACTCCCCGTCGACGTAGCTGAGGACCTCGCGGCCTTCCTCGCACGACCTGCCGGTGAGTGTGATCCTGCAGTACGTCTTCGCTCGTCACGGACGCGAGGCTATCCGTTCGTTATTCGTTTCCGACCCTGCTGGAGGCGTCATATCGTGACGCCGTGGCGACCCAGATGATCATTCTCAACGGCGGTTCCAGCTCGGGGAAGTCCGGGATCGTACGGTGTCTGCAGGATGTACTGCCGGATCCGTGGCTGGCCTTCGGGTGTGACTCGCTGGTCGACGCGATGCCCGCGAAGATGCAGACGTCCGACGAGGGCATCGTGTTCGCGGCGGACGGCCGGGTGAACGTCGGAAGCGACTTCATGGCCCTGCAGGCGGCCTGGATGGAGGGCGTCGTCGCGACGGCCCGTGCCGGGGCCAGGATCATCATCGATGACGTCTTCCTCGGCGGCGCGGCGTCCCAGCAGCGGTGGCAGAAGGCCCTGGGCGCACTGACCGTGTTGTGGGTGGGCGTTCGCTGCGACGGTTCGGTCGCCGCGGGCCGCGAGATCGCACGGGGGGATCGTGCCCGGGGGATGGCCGCGTCGCAGGCGGAAGCAGTGCACGAGGGGGTGTCCTACGACCTGGAGGTGGACACGACCCACGCCGAGTCCCTGGAGTGCGCGCGCATCATTTCCGCGTACGTCGGCTGACCTGCCGCCGCCGGGGTGTGCGCCGGCTCATCGGGGATCCACGTGGATCTTGGGGCCGGGCCCGGCACCCTCCGGCCGCTCACCCGCGAGAACCGCCCCGACCTCGCCGAGGCTCACGGTGGCCGCGACGAGGGGTCTGGGGTCGACCGCTCCGGACGCGTAGGCCCGGATGGTGGCGTCCAGGCCGGGGGAGGCGGACAGGATGCCCACCGCCGTCACGTCCTTGAGCACGAGCGCCCGGGTGTCGAGCCTGCTGGGCTCGCCGGCCAGCCCGATGTACACCAGTCGGCCCGCCGGTTCCACCAACTCCAGTGCCCGGCTCGGCAGATGGGCGGCATTGGAAGCGTCGACGACCGCGTCGAAGGGCAGGTCCGGAAGGGAGCCCTCGTCCCACACGTGCTCGAAGCCCAGGGTGTGGGCAACGCGGGTGAGTTGCCGGCGCGGTCCAGCAGGTGGACCTCCGCGCCCGCTGCCCGCAGGAACATCGCGACCAGGAGCCCGATGGTCCCGGGCCCCAGGACGAGCGCACGGTCCCCGGCGCCAAGCGCGGCCGCCCGCGCCGCACGCAGGGCATTGCCGCCCGGCTCCACGAGCGCCCCGAGCTCGGCGTCGACCGAGTCGGGAAGGGCGTACAACGACGACGCCGGTACGGCGAGTTGCTCCGCGAGCGCCCCGGCCCGAGCGCCTCGGATGCCGACCTCCTGCCGCTTCTCGCATACATGCTGACGGCCCCTGAGGCAGCGGCGGCAGCTGCCGCAGCCCAGCATCGTGTCACCCATGACCCGGCGTCCGACCCAGCCCGGATCGACACCGCCGCCGACCGCCGCCACGCGCCCCGCCCACTCGTGCCCCGGCCGCACCGGGTAGGTGGAGTGCCCTTGGTGGAGTTGAAGCTCTCCCCTCCCTTCGCAAGCTCAGGGAGGGGATTCCTGTCTACCTTGCGGCGACAGGCTTGACGGTTTTACCCGCCCTGCGACCGCGCCTT
>NZ_JOFS01000048.1 GCF_000719285.1 Streptomyces bicolor
CCCCCATCGAGGGCGCTCCGGCGCCTTGCGATCGCACGCACCAGACGCCGCCGGGCCCGCCCTTCGGGCGGACGACGGGAATTTGACGACAGGACCTAGGCACTGCCGTTTGGATCATCCCGGCGTCACCGGGCCTGACGCGCCCGGCGAGCCGCGTCTGTCACATCTCCGCTCCGCGATCCGTCAAGTCAGCGACGGCCACATGACCACGGGCCCGCGACGAGAGGCTGTGACGGACCGATGAGCGACACCGACTTCCTTGCCCGGCGTTTCGAGGCGCACCGCGGTCATCTGCGTGCCGTGGCGCACCGCATGCTCGGTTCGGCCGCGGAGGCCGAGGACGCGGTGCAGGAGGCATGGTTCCGGGTGAGCCGCTCCGACACCACCCGGGTGGACAACCTCGGCGGCTGGCTGACGACCGTCGTCGGCCGGGTCTGCCTGGACATGCTCCGCTCCCGCAGGTCCCGCGCGGAGGAGCCCCTGGACGCCACGGCACCCCCGCCCACCGCGCCCACCGCCTCCGCGACCGTGCCCGACCCCGAGCAGGACGCCCTCCTCGCCGACTCGGTCGGCGCCGCCCTGCTCGTCGTACTGGACACCCTGACCCCTGCCGAGCGGCTGGCGTTCGTGCTGCACGACCTGTTCGGGGTGTCGTACGGCGAGGTGGCGGCCGTCGTGGACCGTACGCCGACCGCCGCGCGGCAGCTCGCCAGCCGGGCCCGGCGCCGGGTGCAGGGCGTCGACGCGTCCGAGGCCGTCCGGGCCGGGCAGTGCAGGCAGCGGGAGGTCGTCGACGCCTTCCTCGCCGCCGCGCGGGAGGGGGACTTCGAGGGGCTCCTCGACGTCCTCGACCCGGACGTCGTCGCGCGCACCGAGGTCGGGGTGACCACGGGCGCGGCGGCGGTGGCGCGGGGCGCGGCGACGTTCGGGCCCCTCGCCGGGGTGGCGCGGCCCGCGCTCGTCGACGGCGTGCCGGGGGGCGTGGTGTTCGCCGAGGGCCGGGTGGAACGGGCACTCAGGTTTGCGTTCGTACGGGATCGGATCGCCGTGATCGACATCGTGACGGACCCCGCGCGGGTGGCCCGGCTCGACATCAGGACGGTCTAGGGCGGCCGGTGCGTCCGGCTGGTTCGGTGCGACCGGTCCGGCCCCGTCGCTTCAGCCCGGCAGGTCCAGCTCCAGCACCCCCACCGTCTCCCCCTCGCTGGTCTCGCCGTCGGTGCGGAAGCCGAGGCCGAGGTAGAAGTTCTCGGGGCCGTTCGGGCCGGGGTGCCAGGTGACGTACAGCCGGCTGCCGCCCCGGCGGCGGATCTCCGTGGCGACGGACTCGACCGCGAACCGGCCGTATCCCCGGCCCTGTTCGTCGGCGGCGATGTTCAGGCGCCACAGCCCCGAGCGGAACAGGGTGCCGTCGCCGCGCCAGTCGATGTCGAAGAAGGCCATCAGGAAGCCGACCGGGCGGTCGCCGTCGACGATCAGGCGGGGCCAGGCGACGCCGGCCGGATGGACGTATGCCTCGGCCAGTGACTGCATCACGGGGGAGACCGCGAATTCCTGGTCGGGGCGGACCCGTATGGCGGTGGCGGCCTCGAAGTTCGCGGGTGTGATTTCCTCGAGGCGGAGTGCTGAAGTGGTCGACGTCATCCCGGCACGGTATGCCGGATGATCATTTGCCCGCCATGGAATTGTCTGTCGGCCCGGTCCGTCGAGTTCATACCGACCGTTGAGTTCTCCCAACCGCCGATTCATCCCAACTGCCGGTAACGGCCCCGGAAATACGTCAGCGGTCCGCCCTCCGCGCTCGGCAGTGAGGCCGACAGGACGCGGCCGATCACCAGGGTGTGGTCGCCGGCCGTCACGCGTTGCTCGGTGCGGCACTCCAGGGTGGCCAGGGCGCCGCCCACCAGAGGAGCGCCGGACTCCTTGCCGCGGACGTAGGGGATGTCGGCGAACAGCAGACGGTCGCTGACGCGGCCCTTCATGGCGAAGCGGCCGGCGATGTGGCGCTGACTCTCGGAGAGCACCGAGACCGCCCACAGGGGCTGTTCGGCGAGCAGGTCGTCCATGCGGGAACCCTCGCGCAGGCTGACCAGCACCAGCGGCGGGTCCAGGGACACCGACATGAACGCGGTCGCCGTCATGCCGACGTCCTCGCCGGCCGGGGCGTGCGGGTCGTCGGGGTCCAGCGGTGGCTCCAGCGCTGTCACCAGGACCACCCCCGCGGCCAGTCGCGACATGGCGGCCCGGAACTCGTCGTTGCTCACTCCCTCAGCATGCCCGGAGCCGCTCCGGGAGGCGGGGAGGACGGCGGTCACGGGCGGCGCGGGGGGAAGGGAAGTGTTCGGCACGCCGAAGACGCTAATGTCACACCCGCGCTCCGCACATCGGCCCTCCGCCCGAGAACGGACCTAGGACCGCGGACGGACAGCGGACCTTTCGCCGGCATCTCCACGGGCGCACAAAGTTTGCGTTCAGTAAACGCACAGGAAAAACGCAGAAACACCGCTCAATTGTTCACGTTTACCTGTGACTTGAGTCACAAGGGCCATTAATTGTTGACCCTGTGTACCGAGTGGGCAGCGCGCTGTGATTCAGTGGCTGGGAACTAGCAAGGGACGTTACGCCGAAGTAGAACCCTTGATTCGCTGCGAGGTCTCGGGGGGAGGGCGAGCATGGAGACCGAGTCGGAGCCGTATGTCCGTCTTGCGACCCTGCGACAACTGCACCAGGTCATGGCTGACATGAACACGGCCCGCAGCCTGGCGGACACACTGCAGACCGTCGCCGACGGTGTCGTCACCGGCCTCGGCTACGAGCTCGCGTGCGTCAACCTCGTGCGCCCCGACGGCGACCTCGTCGTCGCCGCCTTCGCCGGCAACCCCGCCGCCGAGGCCCTCATCACCGGCCGCGTCGGCTCCCGTGAGTCGTGGGAGCGCCGGCTGAGCATGGGCGAGCACTGGGGCGACCTGGTCTTCATCCCGCACACCGAGGGCTGGATCCTCGACGACGACGACGTCCCGCAGTGGTACACCGACGGCCCCGCGCCCCGCTTCGAGGACGAGTGGCATCCGTCGGACCGCCTGTTCGCGCCGATGTACACGCCCGGCGTGCAGGGCGGCGCCTGCGGCGAGCTGATCGGCGTCCTGTCCGTGGACCGGCCGCGCAACGGACGGCTGCCGGGCGCGTGGGGGCGCGAGGCGCTCCAGATGTACGCGTTCCAGGCCGCCATCGCCATCAGCAACGCACGTCTACGCGCGAATATGCAGCGGGCACTGGTCAGGCTGGAGCGCGACCAGCAGGCCCTGCGCGCCAGCGAGGAAAGCTTCAGGCAGGCCTTCGAGTACGCCCCCTCCGGCATGGCCATCGCCGAGATGGGCGGCGACCAGCACGGCCGGATCCTGCGCACCAACGACGCCCTGTGCCGCCTCCTCGGCCGCCCCGCCTCGGCGATGCGCCGCTACTCCTTCTCCGACCTCGTCCACCCCGAGGACATCGGCACGCTGCTGCGGACGTCCGCCGAGGGCGGCCGCGCGGAGCTCCGGCTGGGCCGCCGCGACGGGACGTACGTCTGGGTGTCGTTGCGCAACAGCGTCGTCGCCGACGCCGCCGACGGTCCCCGCTTCCTGCTCACCCACGTCGAGGACATCGAGGACCGCAAGCGCCGCGAGCTCCAGCTCGCCCACCGCGCCTCGCACGACTCCCTCACCGGCCTGCCGAACTCCGCCGAGCTGCGCTCCCGCCTCGCCTCCCGGCTGTGCGAGCGGCCCACCCACGCGGGTGCCCTGGAGTCCACGGACGCCGCCTACGGTCACCCGGCCGTGTACGACGCCAACGGCCACGGCTTCGACTTCCGGCCGGGCGCGGCGGCGTTCGACGGCTACGACCACCACGTCCACACGGTCGCGCCGGACGAGCGGGAGGGGCGCGACGACGGGACGAAGGGGCTCGCGGTGCTCTTCTGCGACCTCGACGGCTTCAAGTCGATCAACGACCGGTTCGGGCACAACGCGGGTGACGCGGTTCTCATCGAGGTCGCCAGGCGCCTCTCCCGCGGGGTCCGCGACGGCGACACCGTCGCCCGGCTCGGCGGCGACGAGTTCGTGATCCTCGCCGACGGACTCGGCCGGGCCGACGCCCAGGACCTCGCCGTACGTCTGCGCAACGAGATCATCCAGCCGATCCGGGCCGAGGGACGGGCGGTCCGCGTGGGCGCCAGCTTCGGCATCGGGTGGGCACACTGCGGCATGACTGCGGACGAAGTGTTGAAGTCCGCTGACGAGCGGATGTACGTAGAGAAACGATCTCGTCCCAAACAGCACAGACGCGCCGGGTAACGCCCAGGTCAGCGAGCTGATGCGATCCGGGTCACCCGTTTGAGGCAGCAGGAGCGGGTAGGCTCGCCATTCTTCAGACCTATCGCATCCGCCCGCACCTGGTGAGGAGTACCAAGGGATGACGTCCGGCAACAACGGCGCCAGCACGCCCGAGGACGACGACCCGTTCGGCTACCTCTACGCCGACGGGCAGGCCAACGGCGCCCAGCCGCCGTCCGGTGGCGGAGGCTACGGCTACCCGGGCTCGGTCAACCGCGTGCGCGCGGTCGGGCAGCGCCAGTACGGCCAGCAGCAGGCGACGGCGCCCCACGGCCAGGTACCGCAGCAGCAGGGTGCGTACGGCCAGCCGAACGCGCACTACGCGGCTCCGGAGACGTTTCCCGGCGGTGCCCCCACGGCCCAGCAGCAGCCGGCGTACAGCGGCGGCAGCGGGTCGGGTGCGGGGCGTGGCGGGGGCCCCAACACCAAGGGACTGCTGATCGGGGCCGTCGCGGTCGTCGCGGCGGTCGTCATAGGCATCAGCGTGGCCATGATGAGCGGCAACGACGACGACAAGGACAAAGGCAACGAGGCCCAGTCGACGCCGACGCAGTCCCAGCAGAGCACCGCGCCCAGCCCGTCGAACAGCAACAGCGCTGCCGCCGAGGACGACCTGCCGACGATCGACGCCAAGGCCCTCGCGCTCGGCGGCGGTGCCACCACCGCGTCCGACATCAAGGGCGCCAAGGCGGACGGCGGCGTCTATGTGACCGGCTTCAACGCGGTCGGCTCCTCGGTCACCTGGACGGTCAACGGCATCCCCAAGTCCGGCAAGTACACCGTCTACGTCGGCTACAGCGTCCCGGGCAAGGACCAGAACGCCACCCTTGCGGTCAACGGCACGCCGGCCAGTACCCCGGTCGACCTGAAGAACTGGGCTCACGGCCCCGAGGGTGACTACGAGAAGGGCTGGACGAAGACCTACAACTGGATCCAGCTCAACAAGGGGACCAACACGATCAAGGTGTCCTGCGAGCAGGGCAACCAGTGTGACGCCCTCATCGACCAGATGTGGCTGGTCAAGGGCTGGGTCAAGTCGTAGCCATCAGGCGGCGGTGACCTCGGCGGTCACCGCTACTTGCCCCAGCAGCTCGTCGTAAGCGCCCCGGTCGAACTCCCCGGCCACGGGCGCCGCGACGCTCGCCGCGCTCAGCGCCGCCGCGCGGGCCAGCCGGTCCGGCCACGGCAGCCGTTCCACCAAGCCCGACAGCAGACCCGCGACCGCCGCGTCGCCCGCGCCCGTCGGGTTGCCGCGGAGCCGGGTGGGCGGGGTGGCGCGCCAGCGGCCCTCAGGGGCCAGGGCGAGCAGGCCGTCCTCGCCGAGGGAGGCCACCACCGCTCGGGCGCCCCGTCGGCGCGCGTCCTGTGTCGCGCGGGACGGCTCGTGGGAGCCGGTCAGTTCGGCCAGTTCCTCGGCGTTGGGCTTGATGATGTCCGGCCGGGCGGCGACACCCCGGCGCAGCGCCTCTCCGCTGGTGTCCAGCAGTACGGGCACGTCGGCGGCCTTCGCTGCCCGCACGAGACCGGCGTACGCACCCACCGGAACCCCGGGCGGCAGGCTGCCGCACAGAGCCACCGCGGACACCGACGCGAGCAGATCCACGTACGCCTCCTGGAAGGCGGACCACTCGGCGGCGCTGATCGTCGGGCCGGGTTCGTTGAGCTGGGTCGTGTCGCCGGTGTGCTCGTCGACGACGGCGATGGTGCGCCGGGTCGCTCCGCTGACCGGGACCAGCGCGTCCACCACGCCCGGTGTGTCGGTGAGCCGGTCCTGGACCGTGCGTCCCGTGGCACCGCCCGCGAAGCCCGTGACCGTCACCTCGTGGCCGAGGGCCGCCAGCACCCGGGCCACGTTCAGGCCCTTGCCGCCGGGGCGTTCGGTCACCTCGGAGACGCGGTGGGACGCGTGGGGCCGTAGCGCGCCGACCCGGTAGGTGATGTCGAGAGCGGTGTTCAGCGTGACCGTGAGGATCACCTGGGCCGACCTCCCCCGAAGTTCGGAATGTGTTCGCCGTCTGTCTGCCGGACGCTCCGCCCGGAGGCCTTGATCATGCCAAACGGGCGGCGGCCGTCCCAGTCTCGCAGGACAACCACCGCCCCCAACAGCCGGACACATCACCCCAGTTGCGGCTCAACCACCCATTCGCCCCGGCGCATCACGCCCTTGAGGTCGAAGTCGGCGTCCAGGATCACCAGGTCGGCGTCCTTACCGGGCTCCAGGGAGCCGATGCGGTCGTAGCGGCCGAGCAGCTTGGCGGGGTTGGCGGACAGGGCCGCCACGGCGTCCTCGACGGGCAGCCGGTCGATGGTCACCGCCCGCTTGAAGGCGCGGTCGAGGGTGAGGGTGGACCCGGCGATCGAGCCGCCCTCGACCAGGCGGGCCACACCGTCGGCGACCTCGACCTCCAGCGGGCCGAGCATGTAACGCCCGTCGCCGAAGCCGGCCGCGTCCATCGCGTCCGTGATGAACGCGACCCGGTCCGCGCCCGCGTGATGGAACGCCAGCTGCAGGGAGGCCGGGTGCAGGTGGGTGCCGTCGTTGATCAGCTCGACCGTGATGCGCTCGTCCTCCAGCAGGGCCGCGATCGGGCCCGGCTGGCGGTGGCCGAGCGGCGGCATCGCGTTGAAGAGGTGGGTGGCCACCGTCGCGCCCGCCTCGATCGCCTCCACCGTCTCCTCGTACGTCGCGTCCGTGTGCCCGATCGCCGCGATGACGCCGTGATCGGCCAGGAGGCGAACGGAGTCGATGCCGCCCGGCAGTTCGGTGGCGAGGGTGACCATCGTCGCGTGACCGCGCGCCGCGTCGATCAGCTTGCGGACCTCCGCCGGGTCCGGGTCGCGCAGCAGCTCCTCGGAGTGCGCGCCCTTGCGGCACGGGGAGATGAACGGGCCCTCGAAGTGGATGCCGGCGATGTCGCCCTGCTCGGCGAGCTCGGAGAGGAGGCCGGCCCGCTGGGTCAGGAAGTCCATGTCGCCGGTGACGGTGGAGGCGACGAGGGTGGTGGTGCCGTGCAGGCGGTGGGTGTGGATGCCGGTGACTACGTCGTTTGGCGTGCCCGAAGTGAACGAGGCCCCACCGCCGCCGTGGTTGTGGATGTCCACGAAACCGGGGACCAAGTAGTGGCCGGTGAGCTCGATGCGGTGGGCGTTCTCCGGGGCTGTGCCGGTGATCTGGGTGCCGTCGATGACCACTTCGCCGTCTTTGAGGGTTCCTGTGGGCATGACCACGTTGGCGCCGGACAGGACGAGGGGCACCTGGCTCGTCGCGGGCTGCGAGTGCGTTGTGGCTGGTCGCGCCCCGCGGCGGAGCCGCATATTGGCGCTGTCCCGCGCCCCTGGGTCGGCTGCCATTAGGGGGTTACCTCCGTACGGTCGGTGTTGTCGAGGAGATCCCAGGCGAGGAGGCCGGCGCCCAGGCACCCTGCCGTGTCGCCCAGGGCCGCGGGGACTATGGACGGCAGCTTCTGGAAAGTCACCCGCTGCCGGACCGCGTCCCGCAGGGGTGTGAACAACGTTTCCCCCGCCTCCGCCAGGCCGCCACCGATGATCAGTGTGCGTGGGTCCAGCAGGGTGAGGGCGGTGACCAGGCCGTCGGCCAGGGCGTTCACGGCCTCCTGCCAGATTCGTACGGCGTTCGGGTCGCCGGACGCGACGGCCTTGGCGCAGTCGGCGGCGTCCGCCTCGGGGTCACCGCAGGCGGCGGCCCATGCCTCGCTCACCGCCGCGGCGGAGGCGAACCGCTCCAGGCAGCCGCGCTGTCCGCACGGACAGGGGGTACCCCCGGGCCGTACGACGATGTGGCCGATCTCGCCGGCGAAGCCGTGCGCGCCCGCCTCCACCCGGCCGTCGATGCCGATGGCGCCGGCGATGCCGGTGCCGAGCGGGACGAAGAGGAAGCGGTCGGCGCCCCGGCCCGCGCCGATCCGGCCCTCGGCGAGACCGCCGGTGCGTACGTCGTGGCCGAGGGCGACGGGGGCGCCGCCGAGCCGTTCGGTGAGCAGCTCGCGCAGGGGCACGTCGCGCCAGCCCAGGTTGGCGGCGTAGGCGGCGATGCCCTGCTCCTCGTCGACGATGCCGGGGACGGCGACGCCGACGGCGGCCGCGGGCTCGCCGAAGTGCCGTTCGCCGTACGCGCGCAGCTCGACGGCGAAGTCGAGGATGCCCTCGACGACCGCGTCCGGCCCGCGCTCGCGGCCGGTCGGGCGGCGGGCCTGGTGGAGCAGGGCGCCGCTCGCCCCGGCCAGGGCGGCCTTCATCCCGGTGCCGCCCACATCGAGGGCGATGACATGTCTCACGGGGACAGTGTGTCTTGCGCACCCGCGAGAGGTCTAGTCCACTTACGTGGTGTAGACCTTACGGAGGCAATATGTATGACGTTTCGAAAGTTTTCGAACGTGGGTGTGAGGCGGTTTTGCGTGCAGCGGCGTAGGCGTACGGGACGTACGGGGCGTACCGGAACGATCGCGGCGGTGTCCGCGCTGGGCCTGACAGCGGTTCTCGGTGGCTGCGGGGTGACCGGTGGCTCGGACGAGGTGACGCTGAAGCTGGTCGCCGCGGACTACGGGGACAGCCCGGCGAACAGCTCCCAGAAGTACTGGGACAAGCTCGTCAAGGCCTACGAGGCCGAGCACCCCGGCGTCTCGATCGACGTCACGGTGTACTCCTGGAACGACGTCGACGCCAAGGTCAAGGCGATGGTCGACGCCGGGGAGGCGCCGGACATGGCGCAGATCGGCGCGTACGCCGACTACGCCGCCAAGGATCTCCTCTACCCGGCCGACGACCTGCTCTCCATCCCCGTCCAGGCCGACCTCGTCTCCCAGCTCGCGGATGCGGGGCAGGTGGACAGCGTGCAGTACGGCATCCCCTTCGCCTCCTCCACGCGCCTGCTCTTCTACAACAAGACCCTCTTCGAGAAGGCCGGTCTCAACCCGCCGACCACCTGGAAGGAACTGGCCGCCGACGCCGCGGCGCTCAAGGCGGAGGGCGTGAAGTACCCGTACGCGCTGCCGCTCGGTCCCGAGGAGGCGCAGGCCGAGACGATGCAGTGGCTCCTCAGCGGCGGGGGCGGCTACACCGACACCGACCTCGGCACGTACAGCATCGACTCCACGGAGAACGTCGCCACCTTCGACTGGCTCAAGAACAACCTGGTCGGCAAGGGGCTCACGGGTCCGGTGGCGCCCGGCGAGCTCAACCGGGCCGACGCGTTCGCCGCCTTCGCGGCCGGGGACGTCGGCATGCTCAACGGCCATCCCTCGCTGATGCAGATGGCCGAGAAGAAGGGCGTGAAGTTCGGCATGGTGCCGATGCCCGGTGTCGAGGGGCCCACCAAGATGTCCATGGGTGTGGCCGACTGGATGATGGCCTTCAAGCAGAACGGGCATGCCGAGCAGGTGGGCGAGTTCCTCAACTTCGTCTACGACGAGCAGAATGTCCTGGACTTCTCCCGGGAGTACGACCTGCTTCCCGTCACCAACTCCGCGTCCACGGTGATGACCGCGGCCAAGGAGGACGCCGATCTCAAGCCGTTCCTGGAGGAACTCCCGCTCTCCGAGCTCTACCCGGTCGGCCGGACCTCCTGGGCCGCGGTCAGCGCCGAGATCAAGAAGCAGATCGGCACGACGGTCACGTCCGGCAGCAGCCCGTCGCTGATCCTGGGGCAACTGCAGTCGACGGCGACGCGGGCGGAGAGCGCGGAGTAGTCGCCGGTTGTCAGTGGTGGGGGCTACGGTGCGGCACATGAACCAGGACCGGCCCGAGCAGGCCCTCGCCGACCGCGAGCGGAACATCCTCGCCCTGGAGCGCCGGGGCTTTCCGGGCCCCGGCGCCAAGGAACGCGCGATACGCGAGGAACTCGGCCTGGCCCCCGTCCGCTACTACCAGCTCCTGAACGCCCTGCTGGACGACCCGCGGGCCCTGGCCCACGATCCGGTGACGGTGAACCGGCTGCGGCGGGTACGGGAGGCGCGGCGGGCGGAGAGATGAGGGAGGGGTACGCCGGGTGCTCCCTGGATAGGGTCGGCGTATGGGCAGTCACAAGGATCGTCTGAAGGATCTGACCGGCTCGGACTCGGCCAACCGGGACTCGACCAGTTCCGTGGACCCCCTGCCGGAACCCTCGACCCAGCCCGGCCGCGACGGGCTGGCCGCCATCCTCGCCCGTCCCGCGCGGGCGCTGGTCGCGCTCGACTTCGACGGGACGCTCGCGCCGATCGTGCCGGACCCGGAGAAGGCCCGGGCCCATCCCGACGCCTTGCCGGCGCTCGCCGCGCTCGCCCCGCAGGTCGCCGCCGTCGCGGTGATCACCGGGCGCCCGGCCGACGTCGCCGTGCGGTACGGCGGTTTCGCCGGGGTCCCGGGGCTGGAGCACCTCGTCGTGCTCGGGCACTACGGCGCCGAGCGCTGGGACGCCGTCAGCGGTGAGGTCACCGCGCCCGACCCCCACCCCGGCGTCGCCACCGTCCGTGCCGAACTGCCGGGCGTCCTCGATGCAAGCGGTGCCGGACAGGGCACCTGGATCGAGGACAAGGGGCACGCCCTCGCCGTGCACACACGCCGCGCGGCCGACCCGCAGGGCACCTTCGACGCCCTGCGCGAACCCCTCACCGACCTCGCCACCCGCAACGGCCTCATCGTCGAGCCGGGCCGCATGGTCCTCGAACTGCGCCCCCCCGGCATGGACAAGGGCGTGGCGCTGACCGAGTACGCCCGCACCCTCGGCGCCGAATCCGTCCTCTACGCCGGCGACGACCTCGGCGACCTCCCCGCCTACGCCGCCATCGACAAACTCCGCTCCGACGGCACCCCCGGCCTCCTGGTCTGCAGCGGCAGCGAGGAGGTCACCGAGCTGTCGGAGCGGGCGGACGTCGTGGTCGACGGGCCGGAGGGGGTCGTACGGCTGCTGCGGGCGATCGCGGATCGGGCGAGCTGACGCACCGATCGGCGGCACGGGCGGGCCGACGCGGCCACCCGTGGCACGGGGCGGGTGACGCAGCCACCCCTGGCTCGGGCGGGCTGACACAGCCCCCCTGGCTCGCGCGGGCTGACCGGCACTCTGTTGGGCCCACCGTGCTCAGGCGGGCTGACCGGGCTCCGTCAGGTTGCCGGCCGGTTGGGCTCAACCGTGCTCACCGGCCGTCCCCGGCTGGCGGGCCTCAGCTGGGCCGGTCGCGCTCAGGCGGGTCCACCGTGCTCAGGCGGGCCGGCCCTCCGCCCCCTCCTCAAGCGCGTGCAGCTGGTCCAGGAACCACTGGGCCGGCGGAAGGGCGGTCGCTGCCGCTGCCAGTCGCTTCGAGCGTTCCGCCCGTTCCTCCGGCCGCATCGTCAGCGCCGCGTGCAGCGCCCGCGCGGTGCCCATCACGTCGTACGGGTTCACTGCGATCGCGTCCTCGCGCAACTCCTCGAAGGCCCCGGCCTCCCGCGACAGCACCAGCACGCACCCCTCGTCGGAGACGACCGGCACCTCCTTCGCGACCAGGTTCATGCCGTCCCGGATGGGGTTGACCAGCGCCACGTCCGCCAGCCGGTACGCCGCCAGCGACCGTGCGAAGTCGTCCTTGACGTGGAGCACGACCGGGGTCCAACCCGGCGTCCCGTAGCGGGAGTTGATCTCCTCCGCCAGCCGCTGCACCTCCGCCGTGTACTCCCGGTAGACCGCCAGGTCCTGCCGCGAGGGGTACGCGAACGCCACGTGCACCACCCGCTCGCGCCACTCGGGGTGGTCGTCGAGCAGTTGCCGGTACGCCAGCAGGCCGCGCACGATGTTCTTGGACAGCTCGGTGCGGTCGACCCGCACGATCGTCCTGCGGGCCGTGCCGTCCGGGGCCGAGCCGATCTCGTCCCGCAGTGCCGCCATGCGCTCGGCCACGTCGGCCTCGTGCGACCTGGCCCGCAGGAACTCCGCGTCCGCTCCCAGCCCGTGCACGCCGATCCAGGTCTTGCGCAGGGGCGGACGCCCGGTCGGGGTGTGCTCGATCCAGCGCGGCTTGCTCGGGACCGGGACCATCGGGACGATCCGCTCGCCGTCCACGGCGCCCGCGCAGTTCATGAAGGCGTACGCCCACCGCCAGGTCAGGAATCCGAGCCGGTCCGCGCCGAGCATCCCCCACACCAGCTGCGCGCGGATGTCGTCCGGCAGCATCCGGAAGTACTCCGGCGGCGCCCACGGCGTGTGCGAGAAGTGGCCGATCCGGACGTCCGGCCGCAGCTCCCGGAGCATGCCCGGCACCAGGCACAGGTGATAGTCCTGCACCAGCACCGCCGCTCCCGGCGCCGCCCGCTCGGCCAGCGCTTGCGCGAACGCGCGGTTGTACGTCTCGTACGACGCCCACCGGCGCCGGAACTCCGCGTCGAAGACCGGCTCCAGCGGCGTCTGGTAGAGCATGTGGTGGACGAACCAGAGGACCGAGTTCGCGATGCCGTTGTAGGCCTCGGAGTGCACCTCCGCCGGGATGTCCAGCATCAGCACGCCGTCCTCGCCGACCCCGCGCCGCACCGCCTCGCGGTCCCCGTCGGACAGTGCCGAGCACACCCACAGGGCACCCGCGTCCGGCCCGATCGCCGACAGCCCGGAGACGACTCCGCCGCCGCCCCTCCTCGAGTGCAGCGAGCCGTCCTCGCGCACCTCGTACGAGACCGGGCCGCGGTTCGACGCGACCAGCACCCTGGCAGCACCCTGCGCATCCTGCGTGGAAGCCATACGCCTCAACCTAGCCCGGCCCGGAACCGCTCAAACGTGCGGTTCACCTCTCTGGCAGGGGCCGTATACGACCTTCGGAATCTTCAGGCCACCTTGCGGGAGGCGTACTCCGCGATCTCCACCATCGGCGGCCGCTCCTCGGTGTCCACGGAGTACGTACGCGGCTCGAACCCGTCCTCGCCCCGCTCGAACTGGGTGAGGGAGGGGCGGACGAGGTGACCGCGGGCGAGCCTGAGCTGTGCGGTGCGGTAGATGGCGGCCGACATCCGGCCGAGCGCCTGCCCGTCCTGGTGCCGGTGCTTGCGGACGCCCACGTCCACCTGGGCCAGCGCGTCCAGGCCCACCAGGTGCAGCGCGTCGATCAGCATGCCCAGCTCGACGCCGTACCCGACGGGGAACGGAAGCTGTTCCAGCAGGCTGCGGCGGGCCGCGTACTCGCCGCCGAGCGGCTGCACGAACCCGGCCAGCTGCGGCCAGTGCATGTTCAGCAGCGGGCGGGCCATGAGTTCGGTGACGCGTCCGCCCTGGCCGGCAGCGCCGCCGAGGGGGCGGTCGTACATGCCCTTGACCAGGTCGATCCCGGGGTCGGTGAGCAGCGGGCCGACGATGCCGGAGACGAAGTCCGAGGAGAACTCCTTCAGGTCGGCGTCGATGAAACAGACGATGTCCCCGCTCGTGACGAGCAGGGAGCGCCACAGGACCTCGCCCTTGCCGGGCACGGTCGGGACGCGTGGGAGGATCTCGTCCCGGTGCACCACGGTCGCGCCCGCGGCGGCGGCCACCTCGGAGGTGCGGTCGGTGGATCCCGAGTCGACGACGACGATCTCGTCGACCAGCGGAACCTGGTGCATGAGGTCATGACGGATGATCGCGACGATGTCGCCGACCGTCTCCTCCTCGTTGAGCGCGGGCAGCACGACGGAGACCGACTGACCCGTACGCTGTTTGGCGGCCAGGAGCTGGTGCGGCGGGCGATCGGTCACGGACCAGGAGCGGGTGCTCAGCCAGCGCTCGACTTCTTCCAGCACAGTCTGCGGCTCCTCACTGTTCGTGATCACATCTGCTAACCGTGTGATCCATCTCGCGGTTCGGACGACTATCTCAACTGTCCTGGCCTTCGGTTACAGTCTTGAACAACGCGGATGACCATCGCATGTCCGGGGTCAACCGTTGTTAACAACCACATACAGCTCATCCAGAGGGGCAGAGGGAAACGGCCCGATGAAGCCCCGGCAACCCTCCAGCCGGTCTCGTAGATCAGTGTTGATCGTCGTCGATCACAGTTGATCGTCTCCGCGAGGCTCCCGGCTAGGGAAGGTGCCAAATCCGTCTCACGGCGAGATGCGTCGTGAGGAAGATGAGGAGAAAGGGCCTCGCCTCACATGGCTGTGCAGACTGTTGCAAGCACCACCGACTCCACCGTAGACCTCGGTCCCGCCGCGGCGCTGTCCTGCCGCGAGTGCGGTCACCGGGTACCTCTCGGACCGGTCTTCGCGTGCGGGGAGTGTTTCGGCCCGCTGGAGATCGCTTACGACTTCTCGGCCTACGACACCGAGGAGCTCCGCAAGCGGATCGAGGCGGGACCCGCGAACATCTGGCGTTACGCCCCCCTGCTGCCCGTCCCCGCCGACGTGGCCACGAAGCCGAACATCAACCCGGGCTGGACCAAGCTCGTCAAGGCCGACAACCTCGCCCGCGAGCTGGGCGTCACCGGCGGTCTGTATGTGAAGGACGACTCCGGCAACCCGACGCACTCCTTCAAGGACCGCGTCGTCGCCCAGGCCCTGGAGGCCGCCCGCGCCTTCGGCTTCACCACCCTCTCCTGCTCCTCCACCGGCAACCTGGCCGGCGCGGTGGGCGCCGCGGCCGCCCGCGCCGGCTTCCGCTCCTGCGTCTTCATCCCGCACGACCTGGAGCAGGGCAAGGTCGTCATGGCCGCGGTCTACGGCGGCGAGCTCGTCGGCATCGAGGGCAACTACGACGACGTGAACCGTTTCTGCTCCGAGCTGATCGGCGATCCGGCCGGCGAGGGCTGGGGCTTCGTCAACGTCAACCTGCGGCCGTACTACGCCGAGGGCTCCAAGACGCTGGCGTACGAGATCTGCGAACAGCTCGGCTGGCAGCTCCCGGACCAGCTGGTCGTCCCGATCGCGTCGGGTTCGCAGCTCACGAAGATCGACAAGGGTCTGCAGGAGCTGATCAAGCTCGGGCTCGTCGAGGACAAGCCGTACAAGATCTTCGGCGCGCAGGCCGAGGGGTGCTCGCCGGTGTCCACGGCGTTCAAGGCCGGCCACGACGTCGTACGCCCCCAGAAGCCGAACACCATCGCCAAGTCGCTGGCGATCGGCAACCCGGCGGATGGTCCGTACGTGCTCGATATCGCGCGGCGCACGGGCGGTTTCGTGGAGGATGTGACGGACGAGCAGGTCGTGGACGCGATCAAGATCCTGGCCAGGACCGAGGGCATCTTCGCGGAGAC
Source organism: Streptomyces bicolor (assembly GCF_000719285.1). Taxonomy (GTDB): domain Bacteria; phylum Actinomycetota; class Actinomycetes; order Streptomycetales; family Streptomycetaceae; genus Streptomyces; species Streptomyces bicolor. Next base: position 15,554 of record NZ_JOFS01000048.1, read on the forward strand.
CGCCGGTGGTGTGACGGTGGGTGTCACGAAGAAGCTCATCGAGGACGGGGTCCTCGACCCGACCAAGACGACTGTCGTCCTCAACACCGGCGATGGGCTCAAGACGCTTGACGCGGTGGCCGGTACGGGGCTGACTGCGACCATTCGTCCCAACCTGGACTCGTTCCGCGAGGCCGGGCTCGCATAGTCGTTTGTCTGCGGGCCGGTGGGGGCTGCTCGCGCCCACGCGGCGGTAGCCGCACATTCAACACAGCCCCGCGCCCCTAGGCCCGTTTACCTGACCGGAGGTTCCAATCGTGAGCGTCACCGTCCGCATCCCCACCATCCTGCGCACCTACACCGGCGGGCAGGCCGAGGTCGCCGCCGAAGGCGCCAACCTCGCCGAGGTCATCGCCGACCTGGAGAAGAACCACACCGGGATCGCCGCCCGGGTTCTCGACGACCAGGGCAAGCTGCGGCGGTTCGTCAACGTGTACGTCAATGACGACGACGTTCGTTTTGAACAGGGGTTGGAGACGGCGACGCCGGACGGTGCGGGTGTCTCCATCATTCCGGCCGTCGCCGGTGGCTGACACTGACCGACTCTGACCGAATGACCGATCATTACCATCGGTAACAGCGGTCACTAAGGGTTCATCGAATTGCCCCCTCCGTGAGAGAAGCGGAGGGGGCAATTCTGTGTGGTTGAGCGAGGTACAGTTGGGGAACGCGTCGCCGATCCACGGGTCGGCAGCCTTGATAAGCCTTTGATTTCTGCCGCAAGCCCGACAAGAAGTAGCCAAAGTGTGCGGGTTTCTTGCGGCTTTTGTTCCTTTTGTCAGGTCCGACTTGACCTGAAGTCAGGGGAATTGTCCCCACATTCCCGACCGGTCGTGCCCGGATTTCTCGTCCGATTGACCTGTTGCAGACGGCAGTTGGGCAGATACATTCAGCCGCGGTCGACGCGTTCCGGCGCACGCCCCCGACCGATGGGGGGTGAGGTCTGACCCGGATCCGCGAAGTGTGGATCTGTGCAAGGGCCAGTAATAGGGGAGTTAGGCATGGCTCAGGGCACCGTCAAGTGGTTCAACGCGGAGAAGGGGTACGGCTTCATCGCGGTCGACGGTGGTGCGGATGTTTTCGTCCACTACAGCGCGATCCAGATGGACGGCTACCGCACCCTGGAGGAAGGTCAGCGGGTCGATTTCGAGATCTCGCAGGGCCAGAAGGGGCCGCAGGCGGACATGGTCCGTCTGGCGACCAGCTGAAGCACGCGTCGACTAACAGCAGCGACGTTCTTCTTCGAAGGACCCGCACCCCCCGGGGTGCGGGTCCTTCGCCATCTCCAGGGCCTGGACGAGAGCTGTCCGGCCCCTGTCCGACCGCTGCCCGGCCCCTGTTCGCGCCGGGCCGAGCACCCCGCCCGATCCCCGAGAGCCGCTTGCCCCCGCCCGTCACCCGACCACCACCCCTCAACGAGCGCTCGCTTCGCGAGCGCGCCTTGCACTCTCATGGGTCGAGTGCTAATCATTGCGTTAGCACTCTGAAGGTGAGAGTGACAAAGAAGGACCGGGTCGGTGAGGCCCGCAGGCCGGGTGGGGCAAGGAACCACAAGGCAGGCGAGCCGTCCGTCGCGGGCGCGGGCGCGGTCCGAAGGAATCACCCCCAGTCCTGGAGGGACCACTTCACATGGCCAAGATCATCGCGTTCGACGAGGAGGCGCGGCGCGGCCTCGAGCGCGGCATGAACCAGCTCGCGGACGCCGTGAAGGTGACGCTCGGCCCCAAGGGTCGCAACGTCGTCCTCGAGAAGAAGTGGGGCGCCCCCACGATCACCAACGATGGTGTCTCCATCGCCAAGGAGATCGAGCTCGAGGACCCTTACGAGAAGATCGGCGCCGAGCTGGTCAAGGAAGTCGCCAAGAAGACGGACGACGTCGCCGGTGACGGTACGACCACCGCGACCGTGCTCGCCCAGGCCCTGGTCAAGGAAGGCCTGCGCAACGTAGCCGCCGGCGCCAACCCGATGGCTCTCAAGCGCGGTATCGAGAAGGCCGTCGAGGCCGTCTCCGCCGCCCTGCTCGAGCAGGCCAAGGACGTCGAGACCAAGGAGCAGATCGCCTCCACCGCCTCGATCTCCGCCGCCGACACCCAGATCGGTGAGCTCATCGCCGAGGCGATGGACAAGGTCGGCAAGGAAGGCGTCATCACCGTCGAGGAGTCCCAGACCTTCGGTCTGGAGCTGGAGCTCACCGAGGGTATGCGCTTCGACAAGGGCTACATCTCGGCCTACTTCGCCACCGACATGGAGCGTATGGAGGCCGTCCTCGACGACCCGTACATCCTGATCGCCAACTCCAAGATCTCCGCGGTCAAGGACCTGCTCCCGCTCCTCGAGAAGGTCATGCAGTCGGGCAAGCCGCTGCTGATCATCGCCGAGGACGTCGAGGGCGAGGCCCTGTCGACCCTGGTCGTCAACAAGATCCGCGGCACCTTCAAGTCCGTCGCCGTCAAGGCCCCGGGCTTCGGTGACCGCCGCAAGGCCATGCTCAACGACATCGCCATCCTCACCGGCGGCGAGGTCATCTCCGAGGAGGTCGGTCTCAAGCTCGAGAACACCTCCCTGGACCTCCTGGGCAAGGCCCGCAAGGTCGTCATCACCAAGGACGAGACCACCATCGTCGACGGTGCCGGCTCCTCGGAGCAGGTCGCGGGTCGCGTGAACCAGATCCGCGCCGAGATCGAGAACAGCGACTCGGACTACGACCGCGAGAAGCTGCAGGAGCGCCTGGCGAAGCTCGCCGGTGGCGTCGCCGTCATCAAGGCCGGTGCCGCGACCGAGGTCGAGCTCAAGGAGCGCAAGCACCGCATCGAGGACGCCGTGCGCAACGCCAAGGCGGCCGTCGAGGAGGGCATCGTCGCCGGTGGTGGCGTGGCCCTGCTGCAGGCCTCCGGAGTCTTCGAGAAGCTGGAGCTCGAGGGTGACGAGGCCACCGGTGCCGCCGCCGTCAAGCTGGCGCTCGAGGCCCCGCTGAAGCAGATCGCCGTCAACGCCGGCCTCGAGGGCGGCGTCGTGGTGGAGAAGGTCCGCAACCTCACCCCGGGTCACGGCCTGAACGCCGCGACCGGTGAGTACGTCGACCTGGTCGCCGAGGGCATCATCGACCCGGCGAAGGTGACGCGTTCCGCGCTGCAGAACGCCGCGTCGATCGCCGCGCTGTTCCTCACCACCGAGGCCGTTATCGCCGACAAGCCGGAGAAGGCCGCCGCGCCCGCCGGCGGCGGTATGCCGGGCGGTGACATGGACTTCTGATCGGCGTCGGGGGCTTCGGCCTCCGGTTGATCAACGTCCTTACCGAGGGCGGTACCTCCTGTTGCGACAGGGGGTGCCGCCCTCGGTGCGTTGGCGGGTGCGGGCCGGTGGGGGTCGGTCGCCCCCACGCACCCGCAGCCGCCTGCGATCGGGAATGTGCCGTAGCGCATAGGCGGTTGCTTAAGTAGATGCAAGAATGCGCGCGCACATACCAACCGGTTAGCAGCGCCATCTCCCAAGGAGCCCTCCACGTGACCGTCACCGAGTCCGCCGCCTCCCGCGCGGCCCAGATTCTGTCCCGGCCGACCACGATCAACGGCCTCACCGTCCCCAACCGCATCGTGATGGCGCCGATGACCCGCATGTTCTCCCCGGGCGGCGTCCCCGGCGAGGACGTGGTGTCGTACTACTCCCGTCGCGCCGCCGCGGGCGTCGGCCTGATCGTCACCGAGGGCACCTACGTCGGCCACGATTCCGCCGGGCAGAGCAGCCGGGTCCCGCGGTTCCACGGTGAGGAGCAGCTGGCGGGCTGGGCGAAGGTGGCCGAGGCGGTGCACGCGGCGGGCGGCACGATCGTCCCGCAGCTGTGGCACATCGGCATGGTGCGCAAGCAGGGCCAGCCGCCGTTCGCCGACGCCCCCGCCGTCGGCCCCTCCGGTCTGCGCATCGGCGAGACCGTGACCACCGGCAAGGCGATGACCCGGCAGGACCTGGACGACGTCATCGGCGCGTTCGCGGAGGCCGCCGCGGCCGCCGAGCGCATCGGCTTCGACGGCGTGGAACTCCACGGCGCCCACGGCTACCTGCTCGACCAGTTCCTGTGGGAGGGCACCAACCGCCGTACCGACGCGTACGGCGGTGACCCGGTCGCCCGTACGAAGTTCGCGGCGGAGATCGTGGCCGCCGTACGCGAGAAGGTCTCGCCCGACTTCCCCGTCATCTTCCGCTACTCGCAGTGGAAGCAGGAGGCCTACGACGCCCGGCTCGCCGAGACCCCGGAGGAGCTGGAGGCCATCCTCACCCCCCTTGCCGCGGCCGGCGTCGACGCCTTCCACGCCTCCACCCGCCGCTACTGGCTCCCGGAGTTCGACGGCTCCGACCTCAACCTGGCCGGCTGGACGAAGAAGATCACCGGCAAGCCCACCATCACCGTCGGCTCGGTCGGCCTCGACGGCGACTTCATCGGCGCCTTCATGGGCGAGGGCTCCACGGTCAAGGGCATCGACGACCTCCTGGACCGCCTCGAAGCCGAGGAGTTCGACTTCGTCGCCGTCGGCCGGGCGCTGCTCCAGGATCCGGAGTGGGCGGCGAAGGTCCTGGCCGGCCGCTTCGACGAGCTGGCGCCGTACGACGCGGCCTCGCTGAAGACCCTGAGCTGAGCCCCAACTCGCGGCTAATGTCGGAGAGATGAGAATCCTTCATCTCTCCGACACTCATCTCGAACGCACCGACACACCCAATAAGTACGGCGTCAACGCCACCGATTCGCTGCGGCTGATGCTCGCCGAACTGCGCCATCTCCGGGACGTGGGCGCGGTCGTCGTCACCGGGGACATCGCCGACGACGGGGCCGTGGAGGCGTACACGGCCGTACGGGATCTGGTGGGCGAGTTCGCCCGGCGGCTTGGGGCACCGGTGTTCTACACGACCGGCAACCACGACGAGCGGGACGCCTTCGGCAAGGTGCTGGGCAGCGGGCACCCTGAGCCGGTGCTGGTGCTGGAGTCCGAGGCGTCGGAGCGGGCCGCGGTGAGCACGGTCGGGGGCCTGCGGTTGGTGACGCTGGACTCGCTGGTGCCGGGGAAGGTGTACGGCGAGCTGGGCGCGCGCCAACTGCAGTGGCTGAAGGGGGTGTTGAGCACCCCGGCCGAGCGCGGGACCGTCCTCGCCTTCCATCACCCGCCGATCAGCCTCGACATCTCGGCGACCCAGCCGTTCTTCGGATTGCGGAACCCGGGCGAGCTGGGGGAGGTGATCCGGGGCAGTGACGTACGGGTCGTGCTGACCGGGCACTACCACCTCCAGCTCTGCGGGCTGCTGGAGTCGGTGCCGGTGTGGGTCACGCCGGGCGTGGTCAACCGCATCGACCTGACGGCCGCGCCCGGAACGGAGCGAGCCGTGCGCGGGGCGTCGGCCTCGCTGGTGGAGCTGGACGGGGCGGCGGGGCCGATGTTCCACACCTTCCATGCGTGCGACCCCCGGGCCCACGAGACGGTGTACGAGCTGGGCGAGGAACAGGTGGCGGCGTTTGTGGAGCGGGAGGCGTGACCTGCGTCGCTTGAGTAAGTCAATCAACTGACTTAAAGTTGCCCCGTGCCGGGCAGGTGTGCCCCGCGCTCGTACGCCGACGGAGGCACCGCCATGTCCGAAAGCCCTGCCCCTCCCGCCGAGGCCGGGGGCTCGGCCCCGCCGCGGCCGAACGCCGTGGTGGCGGTGCTGGCCTTCGCCGGGATCGTCGTCTCGCTGATGCAGACGCTGGTCATCCCGATCGTCCCGGAGCTGCCCGGGCTGCTCGACGCCCCCGCGTCGGACACCGCCTGGGCGGTCACGGCGACGCTGCTCGCGGCGGCCGTGGCGACGCCCGTGATGGGACGGCTCGGGGACATGTACGGCAAGCGGCGGATGCTGCTGGTCAGCGTAGTGCTGCTGGTGAGCGGCTCCGTGGTCTGTGCCCTGAGTGAGTCGCTGGTGCCGATGATCGTCGGACGGGTGCTCCAGGGTCTGGCCTCCGGTGTGATCCCGCTCGGCATCAGCATCATGCGCGACGAACTGCCCGCCGAGCGCCTCGGCTCCGCGACCGCGCTGATGAGCGCATCCCTCGGCATCGGCGGCGCGCTCGGGCTGCCCGCCGCCGCGCTCATCGCGGACAGCTTCGACTGGCACGTGCTGTTCTGGACGTCGGCCGGGATGGGTGTCGTGGCGCTGGTGTGCGTGCTGCTGCTCGTGCCGGAGTCGAAGGTGCGCACGGGCGGGCGCTTCGATCTGGTCGGCGGGACAGGCATGGCGGCCGGGCTGGTCTGCCTGCTCCTCGGCATCTCCAAGGGCGCCGACTGGGGCTGGGGCAGTGGCACGACGCTCGGCCTGTTCGCGGCGGCGGTCGTGATCCTGCTCGCCTGGGGCTGGTGGGAGCTGCGCATCGAGCAGCCGCTGGTCGACCTGCGGACGACGGCCCGGCGTCAGGTGCTGGTCACCAACCTGGCCTCGATCGCGGTGGGCTTCGCGATGTTCGCGATGAGCCTGGTCATCCCGCAGATCCTCCAGCTCCCCGCGCAGACGGGCTACGGCCTCGGCAAGTCGATGCTGGTGGCGGGCCTGTGCATGGCGCCGTCGGGTCTGGTCATGATGGCCACGGCCCCGGTGTCCGCGGCGATATCCCGGGCCAAGGGCCCGAAGGTCACGCTGATGATCGGTGTCCTGATCGTGGCCGCCGGCTACAGCCTCAACATCGTCCTGATGTCCGAGGTCTGGCACTTCATCCTGGTGGCCTGCGTCATCGGCGCCGGTGTCGGCTTCGGCTACGGCTCGATGCCCGCGCTCATCATGGGCGCCGTGCCCGCGTCGGAGACGGCCGCCGCGAACAGCCTCAACACGCTGATGCGGTCCCTCGGTACGTCCACGGCGAGTGCGGTCGCGGGCGTGATCCTCGCCCAGATGACGACCGACCTCGGCGGGTACGCCCTCCCGTCCGAGAACGCCTTCAAGGTGGTCCTGGCGGTGGGCGCCGGCGCCGCGCTGCTGGCCTTCGTGGTGGCTTCGTTCATCCCGCGGCAGGCGGTGGCCGCGGGCGGGGAGCCGGTGGCTGAGGGCGCGGCCGAGCAGGTGGGGGCGGCGGCGAAGTAGTGGCTGGTGGTACCTACAGGTTCCCCAGCGGCTCGATGTCGACCTTCACCGGCGTGCCCCAGACGCGCAGTACCTCGTAGTCGGTGAACTCGTGCACCAGCCGGTAGGCCATGGCGGGGCGCGGGCCGCGGCGCTGGGCGGCGAGATAGAGCTCGGCCTCGCGGCGGTCGCGGCGCGGGGTGCCGCAGAGCTGCCACTCCTGGCCGTTCCACAGCTCCGGCAGCCAGCGCTGCTGGGGCTGGGGGCGGTCACCCCGGACGCCGTAGCGGGAGGGCGCCGTGTGCTCGGGGGAGCGGGGGACGGCGGGGCCGGTGCCGTTGAACTCGGAGCGGCGGGCGGCTCGGCGGCGGGTCTCGCAGAGCAGGCAGAGGTCGGGGGCGGCGGTGTCGACCGGGCCGTTCGGGTGCTCCGGGCAGCGGGTGGTCGGCGCGGCGCCGGTGACGCTCTCGTCGAGGAGGTCGAGGGCGCGGCGGAGGTCGGCCTTGACCTCGTGGAGTCTGGCGTCCGGGGTGTCGGCGGTGAGGGACTCACCGTGCTCGCCGAGTAGGCGCAGGGCTCGGCCGAGGGCGGTCAGCTGGGCGTGGTTCATAGGTGCCAGTGTGCCCCCGCAGGCGTCGGTGCACTGCGGGGGCCGGTCGTCGCTTCGGGTCCGGTCGGCGCGCTCCGGTCCGGTCAGCCCATGCTCTTCGCGCCGTCCAGGGACTCGCGGAGGAGGTCGGCGTGGCCGGCGTGCTGGGCGGTCTCGGCGATGATGTGCAGCAGGACCCTGCGGGCCGACCACTGGGCGTCGGGCTCGAACCAGGGGGCCTTGGGCAGCGGGTGGGCGGCGTTCAGGTCGGGCAGGGACGCGACCAACTCGTCGGTGCGGCGGGCCACTTCGGCGTAGTCGGCCAGGACGCCCTCCAGCGTCTCGCCGGGCAGCATGCGGAACTCGGCGACGCGGGCGGCCCAGTCCTCCTCGGTCATGGTGGTGAAGTCGCCCATGGCCGACGGGCCGTGCTGGATGAAGTCCACCCAGCCCCGCTCCACCGACGCGACGTGTTTGATCAGGCCGCCGAGGCAGAGTTCGCTGGCGGTGGTGCGCTGTCCGGCCTGCTCGTCGGTGAGGTCGCGGGTCGTGAAGCGCAGGAAGTGGCGGTGCTTGGCCAGGGCTTCGAGGAGGTCGGCGCGCTCGTCGGTGACGTCGGTGGCGGTGGCGGCGGCGGTGGTGGCGCTGGTGGTGTCCTGCATGTCTCGGCCCTCCATGGATTCCTGTTCCATCGGTCGAGACTCACGTTAGAAGGCATTGAGGTCAGGTTCTGACCTCTATGCCTGGCCCGCTGGACTGGGTCCGGCGGAATTTTCGTCCAAGACAGGATCGCCGAACTCGGCGACCGTAGAGGCATGCGCCGCCACCAGATGGGGTCCGCCCCCGTGCATCGCGAGGCCGAGGACGGCTGGGAGGTCGCCGTCCCTGTCGGCCGCCCGGCCCTCGACGGCGTCCGGATGGCCGGGTTCCGGGACCGCGTAGCCGCCGGGCTGGACATGCGGGTGCTTCCGCAGCCCGCCGTGGTCGTCGTCATCGGGCTCGGGGACGACCCGATGACGGTGCGGAGCGGCGCCGCGTCCCGGCCCGCGCGGAGCCTCGTAGCGTCGCTGTCGCCCGGCCCCGCCCGCATCCGCGGTGAGCGGGTCGAGTGCGTCGAGGTGTGCCTGTCACCGCGGGCGGCCTATGCGGTGCTGGGTGTCTCTCCGCGCGAACTGGACGGGACCGTCACCGGGCTCGAGGACCTGTGGGGGCGGCATGAGCGGCTCCTGCGCGAGCGGTTGGCCGACGCGGGGACGTGGCGGGAACGGCTCGGGTTGACGGACGAGTTCCTCGCTGAGCGGGCTGCGGGAGCGCCTTCGATGTCCCCGGAGGTCGCCGCCGTATGGGACACCATCGTGGCCCGTCGAGGCCGGGTGCGGGTGGCTGACCTCGCGGCCTCCTGCGGGTGGAGCCGCAAGCGGCTGTGGTCCAGGTTCAGCGCGCAGATCGGCCTCACCCCGAAGCGCGCCGCGATGCTGGTCCGCTTCGATCACGCCGCCCGGGCGCTCTGCGCCGGCGCGAGCATCAGTGACGTCGCGCTGGCCTGCGGATACGCCGACCAGCCGCATCTCCATCGGGACGTACTCGCCCTCGCGGGATGTACGCCGGGCGCGCTGGCCGGCATGGCTACGTCGGCGGGCTAGTCCGGTGCCGTAGCCATGCCGGCCGGCGCCTTGCGGGTTCACCGCGCCGTAGGTGCACCTTCCGGGTCCGCCGCGCCGTAGTCGCATCACACCCCCGTTTCCACCACCCACGAAAGGAAGCCGCCCGTGACGAACACGGCCGACACCGACGTCCGAGCACCCGACACCACTGACCGCGACCTGATAGTCCGGCTCGCCTTCGGCAGCATGGCCGCGCAAACCCTGCGCGCGGCAGTGCGGTTGGGGGTGCCCGTGCTGCTCGGCGAGACCCCGCGCCCGGCCGCCGAGGTGGCCGTCGCCGCCGGGACCGAGCCCCAGCCCATGACCCGACTGCTGCGTGCCCTGGCCGGCCTGGGCCTGCTGACGGAACACGCTCCCGACACCTTCTCGATGACCCCCGCGGGCGCCCTCCTCGACCCGGGCCACCCCGACTCCCTGACGTCGTTCGTGCGGATGTTCACCGAGCCGGCGATCGTACGCGCCTGGGAGCACCTCGACAGCAGTGTGCGCACCGGTGAGATCGCCTTCGACACCGTCTTCGGCACGGACTTCTTCAGTCACCTCGGCCAACACCCAGAGCTGTCAGCGGAGTTCAACGCGGCGATGAGCCAGGCCGTCGCGGAGACCGCCGCCGCGCTGCCGCGCGCCTTCGACTTCGGCCGGTTCACCAGGGTCACGGACGTCGGCGGGGGCGACGGCACGCTCCTGGCCGCCGTACTCGACGCCCATCCGCACCTCACCGGCGTGGTCCTCGACACGACGCAGGGCCTGGCCGAGGCTCCGAGGACGCTGGAGCGGCACGGCCTGACGGACCGCTGCTCACCGGTCGCCGGGGACTTCTTCAGGGGCGTCCCCGAAGGCTCCGACCTCTACCTGATGAAGAGCATCCTGCACAACTGGACGGACGACCAGGCGGTCACGATCCTGCGCCACTGCCGCGAGGTGCTGCCCCCTGGCGGGCTCGTCCTGATCGTGGAGCCGGTGCTGCCCGAAGTCGTCGACACCGGGGCCGGAGCCGAGGTCACAGACGGCGGGGTCACCTATCTGAGCGACCTCAACATGCTGGTGAACGTGGGCGGCCGGGAGCGCACCCGGCGGGACTTCGAGGAGGTGTGCCGCCGGGCGGGCCTGTCCCTCACCTCGGTCACCCCGCTCAAGGAAGCCGCGCCGTTCTCCCTCATCGAGGCCGTGGCGGACTGACCGCTGATTCACACCCCAAGCCGGCCTCTCCTCGACGACGTGCCGGGCGGTGAGCACCAGACGTGGAGCGATCAGGTACCCGGTCCCGATGCTGTCGGACCCGGTGTCGTCGCCGCCCCGGATGAGGACGAGTCGTCGACGGTCCAACTCAGACCTCGTCGTTCCAGGATCCCGACTGCCGACGGCCGATCTCGGGGTTGGTTCCTCCGGCGGCCCGGTCCTTGATCTGCAACTTCACGGTCAGCTTGTGGCCCGGGTCGTCCGAGCCGCGTGGGCAGCAGTGTGCCAACTGGTGGGGCGCATCGCCAAAGCCCCTCCGCAGCAGGGAGGTTGATCTCGCGCACGCCGTCGGTCGACAGGCTGGACGACCTGGCCCTCGGCGAGTTCCAGCCGTAGCCGCAGGGCGACGTGCGCCGGCGTGGCGTCGGGTTCCGAAGACGGCTCGGAACCCGACGCCTGAGCGCTCGGGCGGCATTCGGCCGCCCACAGGCGTCAGCCGAGCTTGGTCGCCTGCGCCTCGATCACGGCGGTCGGCTGCTCGAACGCCTCGCCGCGGGTGACCGAGGCGATGTTGAAGGACGAGAAGCCCGCGAGCGTGGTGCCCTGTCGGAAGACGACGACCTTGGTCTCGCCGGGGGTGCCGTCCTGCTTCGTGGCCACCGTCCAGGCGACGGCGTCCTCGCCGGCCGAGACCTTCTCCTCGCTGACCTTGGTGACCTGCTGCTTCTCCCCGTCGATCGTCATGGAGAAGCCCCCGGCGCACTTCTTGCCGGCCTCGCGCAGCGCGGCGAGCGCCTGCTCGGCGCCGTCGGCCTCGTAGGACCACAGGGAGGTCATCGTCTTGGTGATGTCGAGCGAGTCGAGGGTCGCCGCGGCGGCCTCCTCCTCCGTCATCTCCGCGAGCTCCTCCAGGGAGGGCATCTCCTTCTTGGCCGCCTCGGGCTCCTGGACCACGAGTCGCTGGACGCTCGCCGCCGGCTTGCCCGCCGGCAGGGCCGACAGCACCTGACCGACGGGGTCGCACTCGGCCTTGTCGACGGACACGGAACCGGGCTCGAAGACGTCCGCCTTCCCCGGCTTCGTGATCTCGTGGCCCTTCACATCGCCCTTGGCGACCACGAGCTTCTCCAACTCGGCGGCGGTGAGCGCCTTCGCCGCCGGCTTGTCGGAGTTGGTGCCGCCCTTGGCCCCCTGGTCGTCACCGCCCTGCTCGCCGCCACCGCAGGCGGTGACCAGAAGCGCGAGGGAGACCGCGGAAGCGGTCAGGACGGTACGACGAATGGCAGTGGCCGACATGGTGCTTCTCCCGTGCTCAACGCCCTGCGCCCGGTTGCGGCGCAGAGTTCACGGAGGCAAGACCAACGTGACCGGGGCAGGGTTGTGCGCGGCCTGAGGGTTTCTGTGGCCGGCTTGACGCAGGGGACGAACGCCGACGGCGCGACGCCCGGAATGCTCGCCTCAGTCCGATTCGGCGGCGCGATTCAGCCGGTCGTACTGCTCCCGGGTGAGCCGCACGGCGTCCGCCCCGAGGTTCTCCTCCAGGTGCGCGACGCTCGACGTCCCCGGAATCGGGAGGATCACCGGGGAGTGGGCGAGGAGCCAGGCGAGGACGACCTGGGTCGGCGTGGCGTCGACCTCCCCCGCCACCGCGGCGATCTCCGACGACCGCGCCCCGGACGTGCCCGCCGCCACCGGCCGCCACGGCAGGAACGCGATGTCCGCCGCCTCACAGGCCTTCACTACGGGTTCGTGCTCGCGGTCCAGGAGGTTGTAGCGGTTCTGGACGCTCGCGATGTCGACGACCGACAGCGCTTCGGCGAGCTCCTCGGCCGTCACCTCCGACAGGCCGATCCGCCCGATCTTGCCCTCGTCGCGCAGGTCGCGCAGCGCGCCGAGCTGGTCGGCGAGCGGTACGCCCGGGTCCAGGCGGTGCAGTTGGAGCAGTTCGATGCGGTCCAGGCGCAGCCGGCGCAGGGCCTCGTCGACCTGGGCGCGCAGATCGTCCGGCTCGCCGGCGTGCCGCCAGCCCTCACCGAACGTCGTGTGCCGGATGCCGACCTTCGTGGCGATCACGAGGCCTTCCGGGTACGGGTGCAGGGCCTCGGCGAGGAGATCCTCGTTCGCTCCCCAGCCGTACAGATGCGCCGTGTCGATCAGCGTGACGCCCAGTTCGACCGCGCGCCGGGCCACCGCGACGCAGGCCGCGCGGTCCTCGGCGGATTCGGGCCGCAGGTGCATGGCCCCGAACCCGAGCCGTCGTACTTCCAGATCGCCGCCGATGCGGAACGTCGTCGGTGCCGTCATACGGCCACGCTAACAGCGCGGTCGGCTCAGTTCCCCGCCCTTTTCAGCGCGGTCCGCAGCCGGCCGCCCGCCCCCGACAGCAGTCCGGTGGCCGTCGGCCCGTCCACGCCGGCCAGCAGAACCAGGATCGCCGTCTTGACCTCGCCGCCCGCCTCGGTCAGGGCCCGCTCGATGTCGGCGTCGGCCGCGCCCGTGGCCAGGGCGACGATACGGCGGGAGCGGGCGCGCAGCTTGTCGTTGGAGGCGCGGACGTCGACCATCAGGTTCCCGTACGTCTTGCCCAGCCGGATCATCGTGATCGTCGACAGCATGTTGAGGACCAGCTTCTGCGCGGTGCCGGCCTTCAGCCGGGTCGAGCCGGTCAGCAGCTCCGGGCCCACGACGATCTCGATGCCGTGCTCGGCCGCCGCGGCGAGCGCGCTGTCCGGGTTGCAGGACAGCCCGACCGTCAACGCGCCCCGCTCCCGGGCGTGTTGGACCGCGCCGATCGCGTACGGGGTGCGCCCGGATGCGGAGACGCCGACGACCGTGTCGGCGGAGGTGAGCGCGAGGGCTTCGAGGTCGGCGCGGGCGAGGTCCGCGGAGTCCTCGGCACCCTCGACCGAGTTGACCATCGCCTCCGGCCCGCCCGCGATGAGCCCGACCACCTGACCCGGCTCGGTGTTGAAGGTGGGCGGGCACTCGGAGGCGTCGAGGACGCCGAGCCGCCCGGCGGTGCCCGCGCCCGCGTAGATGAGGCGCCCGCCGTGTGCCATCCGCTCCGCGATGGCGTCGATGGCGGCGGCGATCTGGGGGAGGCGCGAAACCACGGCGGCGGGCACCGAGGCGTCCTCGCCGTTCATGAGCCGGGCGATGTCGAGGGTGGGGAGCTGGTCGATCTCGGCGAGCTCGGGCCGGAAGGCCTCGGTGGTCAGGGCGTCCAACTCGGCGCGGAGATCACGGGGGTTGGATGTGGAGGTCATGGGGTGCGGCTCTTTCTCATGTGCACGGTCGGGCCTACGGTCCTATCGGCGATGCCGATGTGCCAGCGCCTCGTACGACGCGGCCAACGCGGGCGCCGCCGTCTCATAGGTCCGCTGGGCCACCCCCACGAACAGGCAGTCCACCACCAGCAACTGACTGGTCCGCGATGACATCGCCGCAGGCCGCAGCTCACTCTCCCGCGCCGTGGACGTCGTAAGGATGTGATCGGCGTACTGAGTCACGGGCCCGTCCGGCCGCCCGGTGATGGCAACCGTCGTGGCCCCGTGCTCGAACGCGACCCGCAACGGCTCGATGACGTCACCGGTGGACCCGGAGTGCGTGATGGCGATGGCCACGTCACCCGCCCGCAACTGCACCGCGTTCGTCACGGCGAGATGCGGATCACTGTGGGCTTGGGCTATCAGCCCTATCCGCAGCAGCTTCTGCGTCAGATCCTGCGCGACCAGCCCCGACGCCCCGACGCCGTACACATCGATACGGCGGGCCCCGGCGGCAGCCGACACCGCCGCTCCCAGCTGGCCCGTGTCGAGACCGGCGGCCGTGTCGGCGAGGGTCTGCTGCTCGTCGTAGGCGAGCTTGGCGACCACGTCGGCGATCGGGTCGTCCACCGCGATGTCGGTGGTGATGGCGGGGGCGCGGCCCGACTGCTGCTGGGCGGCGAGGCCGGCGAGGGCGAGGCGCAGGTCGCGGTAGCCGGGGTAGCCGAGGAGTCGGGCGGTGCGTACGACGGTGGCCTCGCTGGTGCCGGTGCGTTCGGCGAGGCCGGTGACCGTGAGGGCCGAGCAGCCCGCCGGGTCGTTCGCGACCGCTTCGGCGACGCGCTGCATGGAGCGGGTCATCGACGGGGCGAGGGTGCGCACCTTGGCCGCGAGGGCGGCGGGGGCGGGCGGGGGCCCTCCAGGACCGCTGCCGAAACTTTCCTTCACTTCCTGGGTCACGGATGAAAGATATTTTCGGCTCGGCGTTGTGGTCAAGAGTGCGCACAATGGGTCCATGGAACCCATCGGTCCGCTGGAACAGGCGCTGCACACGGCTCGCGCCCTGGTGCTCGCCGACCTGGTCGCGGGCGAGGTCGCCGAGGCGGACGTCGTCTCGCTGGTCGAGGAGTCGGTCGTACAGCGGCGCTGGTGGGTGGCGCAGTGGCCGGACGGGGCGGCGTACGTGGCCGGGCTCGTCGCCCAGGACGTACAGGACGCACTGCTGGACAACTACGGCCGCTGGCCGCTGTGCCCGGTGTGCCGCTCCGGCGAGCCGCACGCACTCGACATCGAGCCCGAGCTGGGGCCCGATCCGCACTGGGTGTGCCATGAGGCGGGGGTGCGGGTCGCGGCGGTCGGGGCGCTCGGATCCGCCATCACGGGCGGCGGGCCGTCCTCGTGAGGGAAACAGGCGTCCTGGTGGGGGAACAAGTCCTCCGCATGGGCGAACGGGTTGTCCCCGTGCGGGAAGACGCGCCGTCGTGACGATCTACATCGACCCGCCGACCTGGCCGGGCCACGGGCGGATGTGGTCGCACCTCGTCAGCGACGTGTCGTACGACGAGCTGCACACGTTCGCCGAGGAGCTGGGCGTGCCGCGCCGGGCTTTCGAGCGGGATCACTACGACATCCCCTCCCACCGGTACGCCGACGCCGTGCGCGCCGGTGCCGTGGAGGTCAGCAGCCGTGAGGTGGTGCGGTTGTTGCAGGGGGGCGGGGTTGCGCAGGCCGAAGGGGCGGGGACGGGGCTGACGCCCCCTCGGCCTCGCGTTCTCGGTCCCGGTCAGGCGAACTGGCCGGGCTGGTAGCTGCCCGCGGGCTGCTGGACCAGGACGTTCAGCCGGTTGAAGGTGTTGATGATGCCGATCAGGAGAACCAGGGCGCCGAGCTGCTCCTCGTCGTAGTGCTTGGCGGCGTTCTCCCAGACCTCGTCCGGGACCCCGCCGGCCGCGTCCGCGATGCGGGTGCCCTCCTCGGTGAGCTCCAGGGCGGCACGCTCTGCCTCGGTGAAGCAGGTGGCCTCCCGCCAGGTCGCCACCAGGTTGAGGCGCAGCCAGTCCTCGCCGGCGGCCACGGCGTCCTTGCTGTGCATGTCGGTGCAGAAGCCGCAGCCGTTGATCTGGCTGGCGCGCAGGGTAATCAGGTGCTGCGTGCTGACGGGCAGCGATGAGTCCTGCACCACCTTGCCGGCCGCGGCGAAGTGCTTGACGGCCTTGCCGATGGTCGGGTTCCCCAGGATGTTCAGGCGGGCGCTCATGGCCAACTCCTCTGCCGTTGTCGTCGGTTACGCAGATATGACGGAACGGCTCGGCGGGATGTGACGTGAGCGAAGGTGACGTGGGTCACGTGTGCGTGGCCTACCCCCTGCGGCGGATGTAGAGCCGGAGCGCCGGGTCCATGTCCCGCTCCTCGTGCGCGGTCCGCTCCTCCTCCACGGTCGCCCGTACGTAACCCGCGCGCGTGGCGACGCCCTGGGACGGAAGGTTGCCGGTGTCGATGGTCGCGCAGAGGAGCTGTACGTCGTCCCGGGCCAGGGACCACTCCGACAGTGCGCGCAGCGCCTCGCTCGCGTAGCCGCGTCCGCGCGCGCCTTCCACGAGGTCGTAGCCGACCTCGGCCCGGCCCTCCTCGTCGGGGGCGCCGTGGAAGCCCATGCCGCCGACCGCGAGGTCGTCCTCCTTCCGTACGAGGACGAACAGGCCGAACTCGGGCCGGTGCACGCCCGCCTCGTACGCCTTCAGCACCATCCCGGCGGCATCCCTCGTCCCCTCGAAGGGACCGCCCACGACCCACGAGAACCCGCCGTCACCGCCCGCGCTCAGGTCGGCGGCGGCCGCGGGGGTGACGCCCTGGAGGGTGAGGCGGTCGGTGGGGATGACCAGGTTGTTCTGCCAGCGCCACTCGGTGACGGGCCCGCGACCGGGCAGATCGCCGCGGCCGGTGGCCCACAGCAGGGTGCGCCAGTGGTCGGGGCCGGGCTGGACGCGCGGAAAGATCGTCGTGAGCACGAACTCGGGGAGTTCGGAGGGCGGTTCGTATGCCAGGCCGAGCCCCTCGGCGATGTCGTGCGTGTGGAGCAGCACCTCGGCGACGCCCATCGCGGCGAAGCCGTCGCGGTTCGCGCTGCGGAACGGGTAGGGGTGGAAGCCGCGCGCCTCGCGGGGGGTGATGCGGATGGTGGCGGTGAGCAATGCGCCGGTGGTCTCGATGACGTGGAGCAGGCCCTCGTTGTCGGTGCCCTCGTCGAGAGTGATCTCGAAGGGGACGTAGTCGTCCTGGGCGCGTCCGGCCAGGTTGGCGGCGTAGGCGATGAGGTCCTCCGCGATGTGGAACGCGGTGGCTTGGCAGTCCCACTCCAGCCGCCCGGCCCGGACGGCCGTCCAGTCCCGGTCCGCCGCCGTCCGCAGCAGTGCCACGCAGCCGGCCACGGCTTCCTGTACGCGTTCCCCGCTTATGTCTCGCATGCCGTGCAGGCTACGGCGGCGGGCTGGTCAGAGCGACAGCATTTCCAGCTCGGAGGAGAGGTTGTAGCGGGCCGTGGCCTCCCACTTCTCCTTGCCGTACGGCGTGCTGTACAGGCTTGGCAGAGCGAGGAGTTGGCGCAGGATCGCGGCGCGGCCCTCGCGGAAGGCGTCGTTCGGTACGAAGTGGTACTCCTCGCGGACGGCGGCCGTGTAGGCGGCGTACGCGGAGGGCGGCGCGGCGAGGATCGCGAGGTCGGCGTCGCACAGGACCTGGCCGTCGCGGTCGTCCGGAGCCGGGTCGTGGGTGGCGGTGAGGCGGACGAGGCGGGCCACCTCGGCGGTCCGCTCCGCGGGGACACCGGCCTCGGGGAGCGCGCGCTCGGCGAGCCGGGCGGAGCGCTCCTCGTTCTCTGAGCGGTCGGGGAGGTACACCGCGTCGTGGAACCAGGCGGCGAGACGTACGACGTCCGGGTCGTCGGCGTGTTCGGCCAGCTCGTCGATGTGGTCCAGGACCGCGGTGAGGTGGGTGAGCGTGTGGTAGCGGCGCTGGGGTTCCTGCCAGCGGGTGAGCAGGTTGTCGGCGTACGGGGCCGGGTCGGGGTTGGTGGTGGGGCGGACCGCGTCGATGGCTCGGGTGAAGCGGGTGCGGAGGGCGTCGAGGGCGTGGGGATCGGCCATGGCGTCATTGTGACGCGCGCGGTGGCGTCCTCCCGGGCGGGTGCGCGGGCCCCTAGGTCCTGTCGTCAAATTCCCGTCGTCCGCCCGAAGGGCCGGGCGGGCGGCCTCGCGCGGGGGCACCCCCATCGCGTCGCCCGCCGCGGAAGCGGCTGATCGACACGGCTCCTCCGCCTTGCAGCCGGCCGCACCAGACCCCGCTCACCTGCGCTGATGAGGTGCCGTTCCGTGCAGCCGGCCTGATCCGCCGGACAGGCCCTAGCGTGGACGCCATGACTTCTGCTGACGTGCACGAGGTACGGGATCCCGAGCTGCCGGGGCGGTTGCTGGTCGTCGAGCGGGACGCGCTGGTTCCGTTGTTGCGGGCGCGGGCGGACGCCGACTTCGCGTTGCCGACCGCCGCGTGTCCGGGGTGGTCGGTGCGGGATGTGCTGGCGCACTGTTCGGCCGCGTTGATGCGGGTGGTGGAGAACCGGTTCGAGAAGGGCGTGTTCTCGCCCGAGTCCAACGACCGGGACATCGCCGAGCGCGCCGGCTGGAGCAACGCGCGGGTCGTCGACGAGCTGGAGCGCGGGATGACCGAGGCCGGTCCGGTGATCGCCAAGGCG
This sequence comes from Streptomyces bicolor, assembly GCF_000719285.1. GTDB lineage: Bacteria > Actinomycetota > Actinomycetes > Streptomycetales > Streptomycetaceae > Streptomyces > Streptomyces bicolor. The sequence continues at coordinate 34,109 of NZ_JOFS01000048.1, forward strand.
GGCGGGGCGCTGGACGGCATCGCCCTCGGGGAGTGGGTGCACGCCGGGGACGTACGGGAGGTGCTCGGTGAGCCGGGGGCGTACGCGGGTGCCGGGCTGCCGGACGCGCTCCGGCTGCTCGCGTGGCTGACCCGGGAGCGCCGGCATGTGCCTCTGCATGCCGACCTGGACGACGTCGACGAGCCCCTGCGCCTTGGTGAGGCGGCCGCCCCACGGCCGCCGGCGCGGTACATCGGGTCCGCCGCCACGCTCGTACGGCTGTATGCGGGGCGGCCGGTGGAGGGGGCGTCGTACGAGCTCGCGGGGGCGGAGGCGGGGGAGCTGAACATCTTCGGGTGACCGTTCCGGCGACCGTCGGGAGTCGGCCAAGTGGGCGGCCCTCCTCCGCTGCGGCTGCTCCACCCCGTACCCTTGGATTGGACTAGACCTGTAGCCGCCGTCGAATGCCGAGGAATGGGGTCCCATGAGCAAGCGTGCAGTCCTGGAGGTGATCGCCCTCGGGGTCGAGGACGCGGTCGCCGCCCAGGCCGGGGGTGCGGATCGGCTGGAACTGGTCACCGACATGGCGGCCGACGGGCTGACCCCGGCGGTCGAGACCGTCGCCGGGATCCGCGCCGCCGTCGGCATCGATCTGCGCGTGATGCTGCGGCTCGCGGACGGCTTCGCGGTGGGGGACGTCGAGCGGGTGGTGCGGATGGCTCGTGCGATGCGGAGCGCCGGGGCCGAGGAGTTCGTGCTCGGGTTTCTCGATGTCGATGGCGGGGTGGATCTGGAGGCCGTCGAGCGGGTGGTGGGTGAGCTGGACGGGTGCCGGTGGACCTTCCATCGGGCCATCGACCGGGCCGCGGACCGGGACGCGCTGCGCAAGCAGCTGGATGGAATGCCGGGGCTGGACACGTATCTCACGGCCGGGTCGGCGGTGGGGGTGGATGACGGGCTTCCCACGTTGCTCGCCGAGGCGGCGCGGAGTGGGGAGCCCGGGTATGAGCAGCGGATTCTGGTGGGGGGCGGACTGCGGCTCGATCATGTGCCGACGCTGCTCGTCGCCGGGATCGACGCGTTCCACATCGGCGGGGCGGCGCGGCCCGAGGGCTGGGACGGTCCGGTTTCGGTGGAGGCCGTGGCCGAGTGGCGGGAGGCGTTGGACGAGGGGCTGCGGTAGGGGGCGTGGACCCGGCCGTACGTCCGCTCCCGGCCTGGACGGGCGTGGCATGAACTTGTCACTATTTGCGTATGACAAGTGGCTTCTCGGCTGAAACCCCGTCGATCGACGGCAGTGCGCATCTGTTGCTCGAGATGGCGTCCCTGCTCCACGCGGGCCGCCTCGACGGAGACGCCGGCACGATGGCGCGCTCACCCCGCTCGCATCCCGAAGTCGGCCGGAAGGTCGAGGAGTTCGCGCGCTTCGCGGACGACCAGTATCAGGACCTGGTGACCCTGCTGACCGCGCTGTCCACGAAACTGCGCGCCACGGGTTCGGCGTATGTACAGGTGAACGGAACGGTCCAGGCCGATCTGGACCGCATTCTCGCCGACGGCCGATACGTGGCCCCGAAGGACCGGTGACCGAGACCGCCATGACGACGTACCACGCCGATGTGGAGTTCCTGGAGGACTGCAACCCCGCGCTGATCGAGCGCAACGCCCAGGAGTTCACCCGCATGCGCGACTTGCTGGACTCCGTCGAGGACCCGGTGAAACGGGCGAAGGACGGCACCCGGTGGGAGAGCGTGCACCGGGAGTCCTACGACGAGCGGTTGGTGCAGGTCGCCTCGCTGGTCCGAGGGCTGTCCGACGGATTCGGGAAGGCGCGAGGCGCGCTGCTCGGATACGCGGACGCGGTGGCGGACGCCAAACAGCACCTGGAGACCGGCATCCAGCACGAGACACGCCTGGACCAGCTGGTCGCCTCGGTGGCGACGGCCGTCACGCGTACCGCGCAGGCCGCCGAGCCGATGCGGCGGTGGGAGGACATCCGTGAGACCACGGGGTTCCTCGACTGGATCGCCGAGATCGGGGTGGACGCGGACGCCATCCGGAAGGACGCCGAGCGCGAGTACGGCGCGGCGGAGGCGGCCTTCGCCCGCGCCCGGAGCATCGAGGAGAACGCACGCCGGGACTGCCTGGGCCGGCTGCGGACGGCGTACGCCGACCTGCCGGACTTCCGGGGCGGTGACTTCAAGGACGGTCAGGACGTCATCGGCTGGATCGCCCCGATGATCGAGGAGGCGGCACAGGCCGCCCGCATCGACGGCGACACCCGGCTGCCGGGCGGCGACCTGCGCAAGAACCCGTTCCCCGGCGCCGGCGACGCGCGCGTCTCTCCCGCACTCCAGGACATCCGCAACCAGCTCAAGAGCCTGCCGGAGGGCGACAGCCTCTGGCTGCTGGACGAGTTCGGCGGCCGCGAACGGTGGATCGGCAACAACAAGGAGCTGATCAACGCGGCGGCACAGCAGACCGGCCTGCCCCCGGACATGGTCGCCGGGATCGCGTGGAAGGAGATCGGCGGCAAGCCGTATGTCCTGGACAGCCTCACGGAGACCGCCCGGGAGGCGGCCGAGGGATGGGCGAGCCCCGTCATTCCCGACAACCTGCCGGGACCGCTGGCGGGCGACCGGGACAACACCTCGTACGGGCCCATGGCAGTACAGATCCGGCGCGCGGCGGAAGTGCTGGGCTACGATCCGGACCGGCTGAACGAGGACCAGCGCGACGAGATCCGCGGGGCGCTGAAGGACCCGGCGCAGAACCTGTTCATCGCCTCGAAGTACCTGGCGAACCTGAAGGCGGAGAGCGAGTTCGCCGATGTACCGGCCGATCGGATGACGGCGGCCCAGTACCGCGAGCTGGCCGCACGCTACAACGGCGGCCCGTACTACCAGAGCGAGCAGGCACAGGCGTACGCCGACGACTTCGAGAGGCACCGCGGCGAAGCGGGGCGGGCACTGCGGTGAGGAGACGTGCGAGGGCGAGCGCCACCGTCCTGGTGGCGCTCAACGGCCTGGCGCTGTGCCTGGTGGGCCTGGCCTACTACTTCATGCCGCAGTACCGCCTGGACCGCGACACCCTGGACAGCGCGGGCACCTGCGCCCTCCTCGGCGCCTGCACCGGAGGGCTCGCCCTGCTGCTCACCTGGCCGACCGTTGCCGCCGGATGGCTCAGGCGGGGGTGGTACCTGGTGCCGCTCGGCCTGTCGGTGCTCGCCGTGGTCCGCTATCTGTACCTGGATGTGGCGTACGACGCCTGGTAGCGCCCATCGCAAGGCGTCCCGTCAGCCTCCCAGTTGAGCCGGCAGCGGCGCCCCGTGCACGACGATCAACCCCGACACCGCTCGTGTCAGCGCCACGTACAACCGCCGCAGTCCCGTCCGCTCGTCCGGCTCGCCGTCCACCACCGCCCGGGGCTCGTCCAGTACGACATAGTCGTACTCCAGGCCTTTCGCGAGCGATGCCGGGACCAGCGTCAGGCGGGTCCGTTCCGTCGTCTCCTCACCGGGGCCCAAGTAGCCGATGCCCTCCGCCCCGAGCGCCTCCGACAGTGCCGGAATCCGCGCGTCGGCGGCGATCAGGCCCACCGACCCCTCGTTCTCCAGCAACTCCCGGCAGGCGGCGACGACTTCACCCGTGTCCGCCGCCGAACGCACCTCGAAGAACCCGGGGTTCTCACGGATCGACGCCACCGGCGTCAGGCCCGGGGCGATGTACGGCAGGAGGCGGGAGGCGTAGGTGATGACGTCGGTCGGGACGCGGAAGCCGGCCGTGAGTTCCTCGATGACGCCGTCCGACTTGCCGAGGTGGGCCAGCGCCTCGTCCCAGCTCCGGGTCGCCCAGGGCGTCGTGCCCTGCGCCAGGTCGCCGAGGACCGTCGCCGAACCGGTCGTGCAGCGGCGGCCAACCGCCCGGTACTGCATGGGGGAGAGGTCCTGCGCCTCGTCGATGACGACATGGCCGAGGGACGGGGTGCGGGAGAGGAGGTCGGCAGCTTCATCGATCAGCACCGCGTCCGCGGCCGACCACTTGGCGGACTTCACCGACCGCGCCGGCTTCGCCCACAGGATCGTCTTCTGCTCGTCCTCGTCGAGGATCCCGGCCGCGTGCTCGGCCAGGAAGTCGGCGTCGGCGAGCAGGCGCAGCACCAGTTTCGCCGGGTCGACCGGCGGCCAGATCTCCTTGACGGCCGCCTTCACCGCGCTGTTGCGGGCCACCGCGTCCTGCACCCGGTCGTCCGGCGCCTCGCCCGACCGCTCCATCTGCACCAGCACTGCGTGCGCGATGCGCTGCGGAAGGGCCTCGCGGGCGGCGCCGTAGCGGATGTCGCGGGCGAGCAACTCGCGGGCGATCTCCTCGAGTTCGTATGCCGGGACGCGCCAGCGACGTGATCCCCGTACCACGACCACCGCCTCCGTCGGCATGGTCACATGCGAGTAGACGGCCCGCCGTAGCACCTCCGCCATTCTCGCGTCTCCCTTGATCACCGCGGCCGCCGCGTCGTCGGTGCCGCGCACCTCCACATGGGCGACCAGGTCGTCCACCGTGGCCTGGCGGACCGTCAACTCGCCCAGCGCCGGGAGCACCTGCTCGATGTAGTGCAGGAAGGACTTGTTCGGCCCGATGACGAGCGTGCCGGTGCGGGCGAGCCGCTCGCGGTGGGCGTACAGCAGATACGCCACCCGGTGCAGGCCCACCGCCGTCTTCCCGGTGCCGGGGCCGCCCTGCACACACACGGTGCCGCCGAGCCCGGACCGTACGATCTCGTCCTGCTCGGGCTGGATGGTCGCCACGATGTCCCGCATCGGGCCGACGCGCGGGCGCTCGATCTCCTGCTGGAGCAGCTTGCTGGTGCGGGCGGCCTCGGCCGGGTCGGACAGGTGCTCGTCCTCGTACGCCGTCAGATCGCCGCCCGTGTAACCGAAGCGGCGGCGCAGCGCGATGTCCATCGGGTCCTTCTTGGACGCCCGGTAGAACGGCTGGGACACCGGCGCCCGCCAGTCGATGACCATCGGGTCGCCCTCGGCGTCGTGCACGTGCCGACGCCCGATGTAGAAGCGCTCGCCCTCCGCGCCTTCCGCCCCCTCGGCCCCGGGAGCGTGCAGATAGTCGAGCCGGCCGAAGAACAGCGGGGTGTCGCTGAGGTCGGCCAGCGCCTTGATGCGCTCGTCGATCTGGTGGGCGAGGACTTCGGCGTTGACCCAGTTCGCGGTGACGTCGCTGATGTCGAGGGACTCGACGTCCTCGCGCATGGCACGCAGGGCGGCGCGGGACTCGGCGAGGTGGGAGCGCTCTCGGGAGAGCGGGTCGAGGGGGTCGAGTGGGTCGTCGACGGGCGTGGACAAGGCGGTGCCTCCGGAGGGCCTGCGAGAGAGACGGGTGGCGCTGCGATGTGCCGACCGGTTTCCGTCCGGGCGGCGGCGCTCCGTGAACGGAGGCGGGCAAGAGCGGAGATTTTAGGTGAGTGCCCTCCTCGGATGCCAACGGATTTTCCACCCCTTGTGCGACCCCTAGGGGACGCGGCCCTCCCCCTGGGGGTAGGGGGTACGTCCGGAGGCGTACGGGGGAATCCGGGGCTTGGCACCGCAGACCGATGCGTACTTCGTGCCTGCGAATCCATCATGGAGACATGAGCGCAGCAACCATCCACCCAGCCCCCATGGGCCCCCGAGGAGCGACAGCGCTCCAGGGGAGCAAGCATCGCCATCGCCTCGGCGAAGCCCTGCGTGCCGTCAGGGTGTTCGCAGGTGCGGCCTTCGACGTGATCATCCTCGGTGAGTACGGCGAGGAAGCGGGCGTCCGCCACAAGTAACCGTCTAGGGTCACCGGGTGACCCGCCGATCACATTCCGCAACCAATCCCGCCGATCTCGCCCTTCTCGCCGTTTCCGCCCTCTCCGTCACGTGTTTCACGGCCCTCTGCCTCCACCAGCACCTCCCGATGGCCGACGCGCTGGTCTACCGGGCCGAAGGACGGGCGGTCCTGCGCGGCGGCGCCGACCTCTACGGCTTCACGGTCACCGAGTGGCACCTCCCCGCCACCTATCCGCCCTTCGCGGCACTCCTCTTCGTGCCGACGGCGCTGGTCCCCGTCGCCGCCCTCAAGGCGGTCTTCCTGGCGGGCAACGCGCTCCTGCTCGCCGCCCTCGTCCACCTCTGCGCGCGCCTGGCCGACCTGACCCTCCGCCTCCCGGTCTTCTGCGCCACCACGGCCCTGGCCCTGTGGCTGGAACCGGTCTTCCAGACCGTCCTGTTCGGCCAGATCAACCTCGCCCTGGCCTGCCTGGTCCTGTGGGACCTGACCCGGCCGCCGGGCGCGCGCGGCAAGGGCACGGCCGTCGGTGTCGCCGCCGGGATCAAGCTCACCCCGGTGATCTTCATCGGGTACCTGCTGCTGCGCGGGCGCCCACGGGAGGCGGGCGCGGCGACCGCGGCCTTCGTGGGGACGGTCGCGCTCGGCGCCCTCGCCCTGCCCTCGGCGAGCCTCGACTTCTGGACCCGCCGCCTCTACGAGACGGACCGCGTGGGCAAGGTCTGGATCATCGACAACCAGTCCCTGCGGGGGCTGATCGCCCGGGCCCTGGGCGATCCGGCGCCGGGCGTCCTGGCCTGGGCCCTGCCCTGCGCGGCGATCGCGCTCACGGGCCTCTGGCTGACCGCACGGGTCACCGACGAGCGCCACGCCATTGTGCTCACGGCGTTCACCGCGCTGCTGATCTCGCCGATCAGCTGGTCGCATCACTGGGTGTGGTGCGTCCCGCTGATCGCCGTACTCCTGGCGGACGGCCGTACGCGACTGGCTTGCGCGGTCGTCGCGCTCTTCACGGCCCGCACGATGTGGCTGCTCCCGCACGAGGGCGACCTGGACCTCCGACTGCCCTGGTGGCAGCAGCCGTTGGCGTCGCCCTACCCGGTCCTGGCCCTCGCCCTCCTGGCCGCCTACTCCCCCGCGAGGATCTCGTCGGCGTCCACGATCCGGTACGCGTATCCCTGCTCAGCCAGGAAGCGCTGGCGGTGGGCGGCGAAGTCCTGGTCGATCGTGTCGCGGGCGACGACCGAGTAGAAGTGGGCCTGGTGGCCGTCGGCCTTCGGCCGCAGCACCCGCCCCAGCCGCTGCGCCTCCTCCTGCCGCGACCCGAAGGTGCCCGAGACCTGGATGGCGACCGTGGCCTCCGGCAGGTCGATGGAGAAGTTGGCGACCTTGGACACGACGAGCACGCTGATCTCGCCCTCGCGGAAGGCGTCGAAGAGCTTCTCGCGCTGGGCGTTGGAGGTCTCGCCCTTGATGACCGGGGCGTTCAGGTGCTCGCCCAGTTCGTCGAGCTGGTCGATGTACTGGCCGATCACCAGGATCTGCTGCCCGGCGAACTTGCGGACGATGGCCTCGGTGACCTTGCGCTTGGTGTCGGTCGTCGCGCAGAACCGGTACTTCTCCTCCTGCTCGGCGGTGGCGTACGCGAGCCGCTCGGCGTCGGTGAGATTGACGCGGACCTCGACGCAGTCGGCGGGCGCGATGTACCCCTGCGCCTCGATCTCCTTCCACGGCGCGTCGAACCGCTTCGGGCCGATCAGCGAGAACACGTCCGACTCACGCCCGTCCTCCCGGACGAGGGTCGCGGTCAGTCCGAGCCGGCGCCGGGCCTGGAGATCGGCGGTGAACTTGAAGACGGGCGCGGGCAGCAGATGCACCTCGTCGTAGACGATGAGTCCCCAGTCCCGGGAGTCGAAGAGCTCCAGGTGCGGATAGACGCCCTTCCGCTTCGTCGTCAGCACCTGGTACGTGGCGATGGTGACGGGGCGGATCTCCTTGCGCGTCCCGCTGTACTCGCCGATCTCCTCCTCGGTGAGCGATGTCCGCTTCACCAGCTCGTGCTTCCACTGCCGGGCCGAGACGGTGTTCGTGACGAGGATCAGCGTGGTCGACTTCGCCTGCGCCATGGACCCGGCGCCGACGAGGGTCTTCCCGGCACCGCAGGGCAGGACGACGACCCCGCTGCCGCCGTGCCAGAAGTTCTCGACAGCCTGCTTCTGGTACGGCCTGAGCGCCCAGCCGTCCTCGGCCAGCTCGATCGGGTGCGCCTCGCCGTCGACGTACCCGGCGAGGTCCTCGGCCGGCCAGCCCAGCTTCAGCAGCGTCTGCTTGATCTGCCCGCGCTCGGAGGGGTGCACGGCGACGGTGTCCGGGTCGATGCGGTTGCCGACGAGCGGAGCGATCCGCTTCGAGCGCAGCACCTCCTCCAGGACCGGCCGGTCGGTGGTGGTGAGGACGAGGCCGTGCGCGGGGTGCTTGGAGAGCGTCAGGCGGCCGTACCGGTCCATCGTGTCGGCGATGTCGACCAGCAGCGCGTGCGGCACCGGGTAGCGGCTGTACGTCACCAGCGCGTCCACGACCTGCTCGGCGTCGTGCCCGGCCGCGCGCGCGTTCCACAGGCCCAGCGGCGTCACCCGGTAGGTGTGGATGTGCTCCGGCGCCCGCTCCAGTTCCGCGAACGCCGCGATCGCCCGACGGCAGTCGTCTGCCTGCTCGTGGTCGACCTCCAGGAGCAGTGTCTTGTCCGACTGGACGATCAGTGGTCCGTTCACGCGCGTCAGCCCTTCCGCTCGACCACTCGGCCAAACGTCCAGTGTGCCTGATCGTCCCCGGAGTCCTACAGGATGTCTTTTCATTCGTGTGAGTGGCGCGGTTTCACCTGTACGGCGGCGGCTGCGAAGAATGCCCACCGTGCAGGCCATCACTCGTGATCCGTCACCGACCACCACCACCCTCGGGTACGCCCTGTTCGCCACCCGCTGGCTGCAGGCCCCGCTCTACTTCGGCCTCGTGGCCGCACAGGGGGTGTACGTATACAAGTTCTTCAACGAGCTGTGGACGTTAGTGCTCCGGTGCGTGACCGGGCAGGCGACCGAGACGTACGTCATGCTCGCCGTGCTGAAGCTCGTCGACGTCGTGATGATCGCCAATCTGCTGATCATGGTGATCGTCGGCGGCTACGAGACGTTCGTCTCCCGCATCGGCCTGCAGGGCCACCGCGACCAGCCCGAATGGCTCTCGCACGTGAACTCCAACGTGCTGAAGGTCAAGCTCGCCACCGCCATCGTGGGCATCTCCTCGGTCCATCTGCTCCAGATGTTCGTGGACGTCCACCACACCTCGCGCCACTCGCTGCTGTGGGGCACGGTGATCCACATGGCGTTCATCGCCTCGGCGGCGATCCTGGCGTACATGTCGGGGCCGATGGCCGCGCACGCCGAGCGCGGAGACCGGCACACGCACCGCGAACACGCTCCCGACGAGCCCGCCGAGAAGGCCTTCATCCCGGCCCAGGTCACCACGCGTGAGGACGAGCCGAGCGCCGAGGAACGGTTGCGCGCCGCCGGTTTCCCAGCCCGGAAGCTGCTGGAGGACTTCGACTCCGAGCACCCGCGCTCCTTCGACCGGGAGGCCGTGGCCCGGCTCGGCAAGCTGGACTTCGTCGCCGCCCGCCGCAACGTGGTCTTCGTCGGCCCGCCCGGCACCGGCAAGACGCATCTGGCCGTCGGCCTCGGCGTGCGCGCCTGGCAGGCCGGCCACTCGGTGCTGTTCGCGACCGCCGAGGAGTGGGCCGGCCGGCTGGCCGGTGCCCGGGACGCCGGGCGGCTCGCCGAGGAGCTGGCCGCGCTCGACGAGCACGCGGTGCTGATCGTCGACGAGGTCGGCTACACCCCCTTCGACGCGGACACCACGGCCCTCTTCTTCCAGCTGGTCGCCCACCGCTACGAACGGGCCTCGCTGATCGTGACCGGCGACCGGCCGCTCGACCGCTGGGACGAGATCTTCGGCGGCCCCGCCGCACTGGCGATGGTGGACCGGCTGGCCCACCACGCCGAGGTCGTACGGATCGACGGGGACAGCTACCGGATGCGGCGGGCTACTTCAGCGTGGGCAGATTGAGGTTGTTGACCAGCGGCTGGGCGAACAGGTGCCCGTCGATGTTGACGATCGGCTCGCCTCCGGACCCGGCGGCCGGAAGGGGCAGGGGCAGGGCGGAGGCGGGGGCCGCGGCGGCCAGTACGCCGAGGAGGAGGGCGGCGGCGACGGTGGCGAGGCGGGTCGGGGTGGGGCGCATGAGTGCTTGCGGACCTTTCTGAAGCCGGGACGGGAACGGTGGTGAGCCGGACGGGCCGGACCCCGGGGACGGGGGCCGGCCCGCTGCGATGAGCCGGCTCGCGTCAGACCGGCGGCGTCTCGACGAGGAACCCGGCGATGTCGATGCCGATCGCCGCGGCCTGGGAGGCGAAGGCGCCGATCATGGCGGCGGTGGCGGTCAGCACGGTGGCGATGCGACGCGCAGTGCGCATGGAACAACTACCTCTCTGTTGCGCTCACTTGAGCGTGATCAGGACATCGGGTGGCTGCCCTGCGCGACGCGAGGAGATGCGGAAGCCCCGGCAAGCTCCCTCAAGAGTGGGACGGGCCCGGCGTGGCGTGCATGAAATGCCGCGCACACCCGAACGGGTGGGACCTCAGATCTGGTCGTCCGCCAGCTCCGCCACTCCCGTGATCCGGTGCAACGGATACGTCCGCACCTCGTCCGCGGTGTGGTCGTACGCCGTCACGAACCCGCCCTCGACCCGCACCGGCGCGATCACCCGCTGACTCGCGGCGCCCTCGGCGTTGACGTACCCGATCCACAGCGCCTCGCCGGTCAGGACGGCGGCCTGCATGGTGGCGAGGGTCTCGGCGGAGGTCGTCCGGGGCAGCTCACCGCCGGTCACCGCGGGGGCGCTCGCGCTGGGCTTGCGCGGGGTCGTGGAGGCGACGTCGCCCGCGCGGATGGCGCGGATCGCGGCCGTCAGCAGCGTGGCGTCCGGCGTCGGCGGGCCGTCCGGGACCGGTTCGGGGGCCGTGCGCGGCGGGGTGCGGTGGGCGTCGGCGCGGGTGATCAGGACGTCGCCCTCGGCCGACTCGGCGGCCGGCGCGAAGCCCATCGCGCGCAGGCCCTCCAGCAGCGTGGCCGGATCGGCCTGGGCGGCGAGCACCGTCGGCGCCAGCCGGCGCAGGCGCAGACCCGCGGCCCGCTTGTCGGCGAGGATCTCGTTCAGCATCGCGTCGTCGTCGCAGCGGACGTACGCCGAAGCGGCGCCCACCCGCAGATGACCGTGCTTACGGGCCACGTCGTCGATCAGATACGCCAGCGGCTGCGGCACCGGCGTCCGCGAGTGCTCGGCGAGGAAGGCGTGCAGATCGGAGGCGCTGCGCCCGGCGTCCAGGGCGCGGCGCACCGAGCCGGGCGTGAACCGGTACACCGTCGCCCCGCCCTTCGACTCCACGTCCGCGAGCACGTCCAGCATGTCGGCGAGCGGCCGCCGCAGCGGCCCGGGCGCCACGGCCGTGAGGTCGGCCTGGAGCAGGACGTGGTCGAGCGGCTCGGGCAGGAGCGGGCTGAGCAGGCGGGCGGCGGCAGCGGTGGCGACGGCCTGCTCGGTGGGGGAGAGGGGCTCGGCGGCCGGAGCCGGGCGGTGATGCACGGGGAGCTTGTCACCGGGACCGACCGGCCCTTCGGACGTGTGCTCCGGCAGCCGCGCCCCCAGCAACGCCCGCCCATGCCCCGACAGCGCCCCCCGCCCCGTGACGCCCAGCATCTCCGCCTCGCTCAGTGCCCACCGGGCGAGCCGGCCGCGCAGGTCGTCGTCCTGCTGGGGGCCGCGCAGCGGACGCTCCCAGCGCAGCCGCGCCAGCACCGACTCGGCGGACGGGGACTGCCCCTCCGGGAGGCCGGCGAGCAGGCTGAGCACCCGGTGCCGTACCTCCGGCGCGGCGGAGCGGTCGAGGCCAGGGCCGAGCGTGGACAACGTACGGTCCTTGGCGTCCCGCCCTCCGACGAGCCCTGCCGTACGCGTCGCCGTCAGCCACGCCTGCGCCAGCCGGGCCCAGCGCTGCGCGGGGGGCTGCTCCAGCCACTCGTCGTAGGCGGGCGTCGCCGCGTACCGCTCGTCGGCCTCGCCGTCGGAGGCCAGCAGCCCGGCGGCGTAGGCCAGCTCGACCCAGAACGCGGCGACGGGCTCGGCCACGTCCAGGGCGACGGCGGTCCGCTTGAGGTCGCGCACGCTGAGCCCGCCGGCCCGCAGCACGGCCGGCCCGCCCTCGTCCCAGTCCTTCAGCAGTTCCTCGACGGTCGCCAGCGCCGTGTAGGCCTGTCCGGCCGCCGTCGCGTCCACAACCTGGGGACTGTGCGTCGAGGCCGCCTCGATGGACGGCGGCAACGGCTCGGTGGCGCGGTGCGCGCGGCCCGCGCGCAGGTGCAGGGCCACCTCGCGGGGGAGTACGACCGTGCCGGGCGTCGTGGGCAGCAGGAGGCCGCGGTCCAGGAGCCAGCGCAGGCGCGGCGCCGGGTCGGCGGTGACCTGGCCGTACGGCGGCCCCCAGAGCAGACGGGAGAGGACCTCCAGGGACTCCTCCGGGGCGTCGGCGAGCAGGGCCCTCATGCGTCGCCGGTCGCTGAACAGGGCGGTGAGCGAGGCCACGGCGGACACGGCGTCGTGCGTCGAGGGCAGCCCGGCCGTCGTGACGATCTCCTGGATACGGCCCGGGGACATGCCCGCGGTGGCCTCCTGCACGGTCGGCCCGAGCCCCGTCGGTGACGGATGCTGCGGCGCGGGAGCCAGCAGTTCGCGTGCCGTGCGGACGAGGCGCAGCCGGTCGTCGCCGCCCCACACCAGGGCCTGGTCGCGCAGGGTGCCGAGGGCGTGCGGCAGGGCGCCCGCCACGGCCGGGTCGCCCTCGTCGCCGGCCATCAGGCCGAGCAGCTCGTCGTACGTCGCCGGGTCCGCCGCCACCGCCAGCGCCTCCGCCGTCTGCAGCGCGAAACGGTCCAGCCGCTCCAGGGCGCGCACGACGGAGGCCCGGGTGCCGGCGCGGGTCGCCAGCTGAGTGAGGTCGGTCGGGACGGGCGTGATGAGGTCGGGCCGGCTGCGCAGGAGCAGGGCCAGCGAGGCGTCGTCCCGTGCGCGGAGCGCTTCCGCGAGGGAACGGGGCGGTGTAGCCGGGTCGCTCATCCTGCCCACGTTAGCGGGTGGGCAACGGGGCGGGGGGTGCGTCGGTCGCCCGGAACGCCACTCGACCGGCGAACAGAACGTTTCACAAATGACCCCCGGATGAACATCATCCGGAGGATTCCGGCACCACTGGCAGCACCCCGCACCCACTGGTCACCCTGGGCTCCCTGTCAACTACTTCACGGCCAAGGGAATTCGGGGGTCCCGGCGGTGAGCGAACAGGTCGAGCAGTGGGTCGCGATCCTGAGTCTCGCGTTCCCGGTCGCGGCGTTCCTGTGGGAGTTCGCCATCGTCGGCCGCAAGCGGCTCGGCTACCGCGTGCAGATGGACACCCTCGCGGCGGACGCGGCCGACAAGCCGTACGCCGACGTGCTGGGGGACATGCGGCACGACGGCCACCAGCTCAAGGACCCCTCGTTCGTCCTGCTGCGGATCGAGAACGCCGGATCCGCCAAGATCGTCTCCGAGGACTATCTGGCCGACCCCGCCGATCCCTACGGCATCAAGGTCACCTTCCGCAACCGCCGGGTCGCGGCCGTGGTCCTCACCGATCCGAGCAACAACGCGCTGCGCGACTTCTTCTTCGAGGAGGTGACGGAGGGCGACAACGTCCGTGTCGTCGCCAAACCGGGCTTCCGACGCAACAACAACGCCAGGGACCGCACGGGCACCATCCGGCTGCCGAAGGTGACGCTGCCCCGAGGTGCCGAGTACAAGGTGCTCGTCGTGCTGGAACGCTGGCCCGAGGACGACAGCAGGGACCCCTTCCCGGACCCGGACGTCCAGGGCACCGACGGGCACGACCGCTGGTACGACCCGCTGGTGCGGTTCCTCCGGCTGAAGGCGACCAGGACCGAGAGCCATGTCTTCGCCTCCCGGCCCGCCTGGTGGGCCATGTGGATCCTGATCGCGGCCGTCGTCGTCCAGGCCTGCTTCACGCTGTTCCTCCGCGAGGACCGGCGGCCCCCGCTGGACTGCGTCGGCGGCACCCTGTACCTGCACGGCTCCACCGCCTTCGCGCCCGCCGTCGAGGCCGCCGCCCGCGACTACCTCAAGAGGTGCGACGGGGCCGATGTGCGCATCCCCCTCGCGGACGACACCTTCCGGGGCAGCACCGACGGTGTCACCGACGTGGACAAGGCCGGCCGGGACGCCGGGATCCAGGTCGGCGAGGGCCTCGGCGACCACATCGCCTTCACCGACGGCCTCGCCGCCGACGGTCACCCCAACCTGATACCCAAGCCCATCGCCTTCTCCGTGTTCACACTCGTCGTCAACAAGGACGCGAACGTGGAGAACCTGAGCCTGGCCCAGGTCCGCGACATCTTCGCCGGCCGGGTCCAGAACTGGTCCGAGGTCGGCGGCAACAAGGTGCCCGTCCACCTGGTCAACCGCGAACCCGGCTCGGGCACCCGCAAAACCCTCGGCGCCAAGGTCCTGGCCGGCAAGGAACCGCCCCAGTTCACGGAGACCGACTGCGCGGCCCTCAGCGAGAAACAGTACGGTCGCTGCGAGGTCAGCAGCACGGACGCCATGCTGGACAGGACCGCCTCGACCCCCGGTGCCATCGGCTACAGCGAGGCCGCCGGAGTCGAGGCCCACCAGGCCGCCGACAAGCTCGTCAAGCTGAAGATCGACGGCAAGGAATCGACGGCGGAAGGCGTCGAGGACACCAACTATCCCTACTGGCAGACCGAGTTCGCCTACACCTACGGCCCGGTCCCGGCCGCCTTCCTGAACTTCCTCACCCAGCAGAGCGGCCGGGACATCCTGCGCGAGCACGGCCACGGCCTCTGCTCGGAAGCGCGGAACTCCGATGAGTGCCGCCCGGTCTGACCCACACCACCCGCCGATATGACCCGCC
>NZ_JOFS01000049.1 GCF_000719285.1 Streptomyces bicolor
CCGAAGGTCGCCCTGTCGAAGCTGATCAATAGCCTCAAGGGCGTCAGCTCCCGGTACCTGCGGGCCGAGTACACCGGCCGCATCAACCGGATCGGGATGGGCTCCGTCTTCTGGTCCCGCTCCTACTTCGCCGGCTCCTGTGGCGGCGCACCGCTCACCGTGATCCGTCAGTACATCGAGCAGCAAAAAACGTCCGCTGTGACCTGCGCATCAGAGCAGTCCTGAGATGCGTTTCCCTCCCCGGCTGAAGCCGGGGATACCCACGCAAGATCAGGGATGGACGTGGTGATCAGCGGCAGCAGCCAGACCGGGCTGTGCCTGACCGCGAAGACGCCGACCGCCGCGGCGAGGCGGTGGCGGTCGGCGCGGAAGAGATGGGCGAGGGTGCGTACGGGGTGTTCGTCCCGGTAGCGGAGTTTCAGACCGCGTCCAACTCCGCGACGTCCTCGTCGGCGAGCACGAGGTCGGTCGCGGCGAGCGAGTCCAGGACGGTCTCCGGCCGGCTGGATCCCGGAATAGGCACGACGACCGGCGACTTGGCGAGCATCCACGCCAGGCACACCCGCTGCGGGCTCACCCCGTGCGCCTCGGCGACCCGGGCGAACGGGGCGTAGGCGGAGCCCAGTTCACGGGCCCGCGAGATTCCGCCCAGCGGGCTCCAGGGCAGGAACGCGATGCCGAGCTCGTCGCACAGGCGCAGCTCCGGCTCGCTGGAGCGGAAAGCCGGGGAGAACTGGTTCTGCACGGACACCAGGCGGCCGCCGAGGATGTCGTTCGCCTGCCTGATCTGGTCGGGGTTCGCGTTGGAGATCCCGGCCATGAGGATCTTTCCCTCGTCGAGCAGGTCGCGTACGGCGCCGACGGACTCGGCGTACGGCACCCTCGGGTCGGGCCGGTGGAACTGGTAGAGCCCGATGGCCTCCACGCCGAGCCGGCGCAGCGACGCCTCGCAGGCCTCCTTGAGGTGCCGGGGGCTGCCGTCCAGCGTCCAGCTGCCGTCGCCGGGGCGCAGATGGCCGCCCTTGGTGGCGACCAGGACGTCCTTGCCGAGGTCGTGCGAGGCGAGGGCCTTGGCGATCAGGGTCTCGTTGTGACCGATCTCGTCCGCGTCCCGGTGGTAGGCGTCGGCGGTGTCGATCAGGGTCACGCCGGCGTCGAGCGCGGCGTGGATCGTGGCGAGGGAACGCGCCTCGTCCGGGCGCCCCTCGATCGACATGGGCATCGCGCCCAGACCGATAGCGCTTACCTCGACGTCACCGATGCGGCGGGTGTGCATGGGCTCGTGACCTCTTTCGCCTGTCGCGCAAGGAACGTTGACGGCCGGCGGCGCACGGGGGATCACAGCCGCCGGACTCCGACAAGCCTGGCCGTCCCTCAGCGACAGGTCCAATAGAAGATAGAGAACGCATTCAGCGATGGCGCCGCTGAATCTCCGGGTACTGAGATCGACCGCCCATCGCCTTGCGCCGCCTCCCGGGAGGTGTGACACCCTCACCCTCGACCGACCCCGACCGACCCCGATCGACCCGGCCGACGGCGCATCGGCCGCGACATTGCGGGGGTCGGATGCGGACATTTCGGCACAGCGGGAGGCTTCGGCATGCGCATAGGACTGCTCGGCACCGGGCCATGGGCCCAGATGGCCTACGCTCCCGCCCTGAGCCGGCACCGCGAACTCGAATTCGCGGGTGTGTGGGGCCGGCGTACGGCCGCCGCCAAGGAGCTGGCCGACAGCTACGGCGTGCCTGTCTACGACGATGTCGATGCGCTGCTCGCCGACGTGGACGCCGTCGCCGTGGCCCTGCCGCCGTCCGTCCAGGTCGAGTTGGCGGTGCGGGCTGCTCGGGCGGGCCGGCATCTGCTGCTCGACAAGCCGCTCGCGCTGACGGTGGAGGAGGGACGGGCGGTCGTCGAGGCCGTCGAGGAGGCCGGTGTGGCCTCGGTCGTCTTCTTCACCACCCGGTTCCAGCCGGAGACCGGGGCGTGGATCACCGAACAGGCGGCCGTGGAGGGCTGGTTCACGGGACGGGCGCAGTGGCTCGGCGCCGTGTTCAGCGGTGACGACAGCCCGTTCGCGGCCTCGCCGTGGCGGCGGGAGAAGGGCGCGCTGTGGGACGTGGGCCCGCACGCGCTGTCCGTGCTGCTGCCGGCCCTGGGTGACGCACGGCGTGTGGCGGCCGCCGCGCACGGCCCCGGCGACACCGTCCATCTGGTCGTCGAGCACGTCGGCGGCGCGTCGAGCACCCTGGCCCTGAGCCTCACGGCGCCGCCCGCGGCGGCGGGAGCCGCGGTGGAGCTACGGGGCGCGGCCGGGGTGACACTCCTCCCGGAGAGTTCCGAGAGCGCGGTGTCCGCCCTGATCCGCGCCGGGGACGCCCTGCTGGCCGCCTCCCGCACCGGGCGGGCGCACGCATGCGACGCGGCCTTCGGGCTGCGGGTCACCGAGATTCTGGCCGAGGCCGAAGGGCTGCTGGACGGTGGAGTCTGACGGCGGATTCGCCGTCAGACTCCTTGCGAGGGCTGTGTGGCGTGGCTCCTTGTACAACAGGCCGGACGCTCGATCAGTCCTCGAACGGCTCCTTGCTCCACCGGAACCACGCCCGGTCGCCGTCGATGTGCAGCAGGAACTCGGCGACCGGGCCGTCCGGTGAGGACAGTGAGACGCGTCTTCGGATCTCGTCGTAGGCCGCCTCCCACTCCTCCCGGCTCTCCTCGAGGTCCCGGTCCAGCAGGGCGAGTTCACGGGCGAACAGGTCGCGGACCGCGCCGTACCCCGGGCCGGGTGTGAAACGGCCCGACAGCCAGGGGAAGTCGGCCTCGTCGATGAGGATCTCCCCGACCGGCTCGGCGCCGCCGCGCACCTGCCAGACCTCGCCGTCGAACCCCATGCCCGCCTCCCGTGCCCGCTGTCGATCACACCGTCCGGCCAGCATGCCACCTGGCACTGACAGTCGGCCCGGACCTGCCGTCGGCCCGGACCTGCCGTCGGACCGGACCGCCTGTCGGCTACGGCCGGTCGCCAACCGGCCCCTCGGCGCTACGCCTCGCCGGCCTGGCCCGTCGCATGGAAGTTGATGCGCTCCTTGACGACGGGGAACCCCGCTCTGGCGAAGTTCGCGGCCATCGGGAAGTTGCCCTGGTCCGTGGCTCCGGTGACGAACTCCGCCCCCTGACTGACGAGATGGTGGGTGCACTCGGCGAGGAGGTCGTAGGCGTAGCCGTGGCCGCGCTGTTCCGGGACGACGCCGATGAAGCCGATGGTCGGGCCGGAGGGGTTGTGTGCCGGGATGTGGATGCCGACGAGGTCGCCGTCCGGGGTGTGCGCGAGCTGCCACCACTCCCGTGGGGACGGGCACCAGTGGAAGAAGTCCAGCTCCTCCTGGGCGGCTTGGTCCAGGCCCCCCTCCTCGATGGCCCGCAGGGAGTGCGCGTCGAGGGTTGCGGAGTGGATGCGGCGCAGCGCGTCGAGGAAGACCGCGTCGTCCGGCTCGGCACGGAAGCGCAGGCGTCCGGGGCGCTCGGGCAGGCCGAGCTCCGGCGTCCAGCGGTACAGGAAGCGTTCCACGAGGAGTTCGTAGCCCGCCGACCTGGCGGCGCCGAAGCGGGCCTCGGCGGCGGCCTTCAGGTCGGGATCGTCCCGCCAGCCGCCGGGCAGGTTGATCTCGAGTTCGACCTGCCAGGGGGCGGAGCGCAGGAGTTCGGCGCCGGCCGCCTCCTCGCCCTCGGCCACGTCGAACCAGTTGATGTTGATGGGCTCCGAGTCGTCGGGGCCGCCCCACCAGGCGCCGCGCGCGACGACCGCGCCGTCGCGCAGGGCCACCCGCTTCCACTCGGGGCGGAACTGGGTCCGCCGGTGCCCCTCACGGGCGCCGAGCGGGTCGGGGTGTGCGTCGAAGAGATGGGCGTCGCTCGCAGAGAGCGCACGAATGACCAGGTCGGTCACGGATTCCTCCGGGATACGGGCTGCTTGGAGCGCTCCCGGTCAGATCTCACGCATCACGCCGGGGCAACGGGAGAGGGAGCGCTGGAAAGGTGTGAACTGCACGGCACTCGCCTCCTTCCGTCCGTCTCAGGGCGTGGAACCACACCGTACGTGATCTTTCGGGGAGCCGTCCACGGAATTTCTCGGCACCTGCGGGAGGGCTCGCCCTGCCGACGGCCGGCCGCTCCGGGAGCGCTCTCAGAGGCCTGACAGGCTTAAGTAGGCCTTAGGTCAGGGTTAAGCGCTCGTGCTCATTCTGTGGCTTTTCAAGTTCCCGCAGTTCAGCGGGACTTGGGAAGCGGGCAGAACCGTTGGCTCACGCAGGGACCGTGCGTAGCATCGGGGCCCATCGGTAGGGGCGACCGCAGCTCTGAGAGCGCTCTCACGATGAGCTGCTCCCCACCTTCGGTCTCCCCACCGAAGCCCAGGTATCCGCACAAGTACCCAGGGAGTCCCCCCACATGACATCCCGTCACCAGCGCCCTCTCGGTCGACGCAGGCTTCTCCTCGCCCTCGGCGGCACGGCCGTGGCCGTCCCCACCGCCGCCACCCTCGCCCCCTACGCCCTCGCGGGCACGCCCACGGACAGGCGCACACGCGCCGCGGCGGCCACTCTGCCGCTGACGATCGTCAACAACAGCGGCTCCTTCGGCAACGCGAACGTCCACGTCTACATCGTCGGCAACCAGGACGGCAGGCAGGTACGCGTCACGCCCGACGGCACCCTCGCGCCGATCGCCCTGTCGGACAACGGCCCCGACGGTTTCACCGACTACGCCATCAGTCTGGCCGGCAGCGGCGAGACCCGGCTGTCGCTCCCCCAGATGTCCGGCCGGATCTATGTGGCCCTCGGCCAGAAGCTCAGGTTCAAGGCCGTCACGGACGGCAACGGCAACGCGGCGCTGCAGTACCCGGCGGGCTGGGTCACGTCCGACCCCAACTACCCGGTGCTGCACGATTGCGCGGAGTTCACCTTCAACGCCGCCGGCATGTTCTGCAACACCACCATGGTCGACATGTTCAGCGTGCCGCTGAGCATCCGGCTGACCGGCGCCAAGGACCAGACGACGGGCACGCTGCGGTCCGGCGGGCGCGCGGCCGCGTTCGCCGCGGTCCGCCAGGTCCCGGAGTTCGCGCGGCTCGTGGTGGACGACACCCGCGTCATCGCCCCCGGGCACGGCCTGGACGCCGGTCTGTTCGCCAAGGACTACTTCGCGCCGTACATCGACGAGGTGTGGAGCACGTACACCGGGCGGGACCTCACCGTCACCACCAACGCAGGGACGTTCACCGGGCGGGTGCGCGGCGATCGGTTCACCTTCGACGGGCCCGCCCAGGTGTCCTTCGCCAAGCCGTCGACGCGGGACGTGCTGTTCTGCGACGGCAACCTCGCCGCCCCCAACGACGGCACGACCGGCCCCGTCGCCGCCGTCCTGGGCGCGGGATTCAACCGCTCGACGCTGCTCAGCCATCCCGCCCAGCCGACGACCGACGCCGCCACCTTCTACCGCACCGGCCTGACCAACCACTACGCCAAGGCAATGCACACGGCCACCGAGGACGGCAAGGCGTACGGCTTCGCCTTCGACGACGTCGCCGACTTCGCGTCGTACATCCAGGACACGGCGCCGACGGGGATCCGGCTGACACTGACGCCCTTCGAGAGCTGACGCGAGGGCCCGGGTGCGGCCCGGGCGGGTGCCGGGCCGGGCTGCGGGGTTTCCCTCTGGTACGAAGAGGTACCCCTGGTGACCAGGAGGCCACGGTGCACAGCGGGTCCGGCGCTCCGGATGCAGGGTCGGCTCCGGCGTTGAATGGTGTTAACAGACCCGATGACCGCACCGGGCCCGAAGAAGTCATCCGGATCCGAGGAGCAGAGATGATGCCGACGTCCCAGCCCGAAGCGTCCGGGCCGTCCGAGGAGCGCGCCACCCCGGACGACCTGCTCCACGCCCGCACCGGCACCGAAGTGTCACCCGAGGACATCGTGCTTGCCTCAGGCAAGGACATCACCCCGCGCAACCTGGAATGGGCCAAGCGCAAGCTGGAGGCAGAGGGACCGTCCGCCCTCGACAAGCTGCTGCCCTAGGTCCTGTCCGCGCGCGTCGCCCTCGGGTGCGGCCGGCACCCGGGGCGGCCGTGCGTGCCTGCCGTGCCGCGCCCGTCGTCGGCCTCGTCCCTCATCCGCGTCCCGCGGAGTCACCCTCGTCCGCACACAGCACCGGTACCCGCTGCACGACGTTGTTGGCGAAGCCACCGCGGTTCCAGAGCTGCTCCAGCGGCTGGCTGTGCCCCTCGGCGTCGGTGGCCCGTGCGCTCAGCACATGCTCACCCGGGATCGCCGTCCAATCGTGCCGCCAGCGGCGCCACGCCCACCGGTGACCGGCGTCCGGCTCCAGTTCGGCCTCCCGCCAGCTGTGCCCCGCGTCCGTGCTGACCTCGACCCGCGTCACCGGCGCCAGCCCGGACCAGGCACGCCCCTGAAGGGCCACCGGGCCGGGTCGGACCACCCGTGCCCGGGACATGAAGTCGGGGAAGCCCGGTGGGACGAGCAGGGCGCGAGGGGCGATGCGGGTGACCGGCACGCCCTCTTCCTCGTGGTGCTGCCGCAGCCGGTAGGCCACGGCCTGCTGGAATCCCGTGAACGGAACGTCGGTGACCGTGATCTCGCGCAGCCACTTCACGTGGGCCATGCCGTACCAGCCGGGCACGATCAGCCGTAGCGGACGGCCGTGCTGCGGGGGAAGCGGCTCGCCGTTCATCGCGTACGCCACCAGTACCTCGGGATCGCCGCCGGTCGCCACCTCCGAGGGGAGGGCGCGCCGGTAGTCCTGCTCGACACCGCGCTCAACCCCGTGGTCGGCCCCCGTGAAGACCACCTCGACGGCGTCGGGCTCGACTCCGGCCTCCGCCAGCAGCAGACGCAGCGGTACGCCCGTCCACTCGGCGGTGCCGACCGCCTCGACGAGCCAGGGCTGGCTCACCGGCCGGGGTGTCAGCAGGGCCCTGCCGTTGCCCGCGCACTCCACCGTGACCCGGACGGTGACCTGCGGGTACGTCCGCAGGTCGGCCATGGCGAGACGCAGCGGCCGGCGGACGCGGCCGTCGAGGGTCAGGCGCCAGGAGGTGTCGTCGGGGACGTACGGGATGTCGTAGTGGGTCAGGACGTAGTGCAGGCCCGGCGGGGTGAGGTCGTAGCGCAGGGCTTCGAGCGGCAGGCCGTGGTTGCGCGTTGCGAGCGCCAGCTCGTCCCGGCCGATGCCCTCCTCGGGGGCGGCCAGCCGGGCCGGTCCGCTCGCGTCGGCGAGTCGATGCCCCATACCTGCATTATCGACCCATACACCCCCAATCGCTCCGGTCCGCCGCAACCGCCCGGCCCCCGCCACGGCCACTCCCATATCGGCGGGGCGGTGGCACAACCTCCGTTTCCCGCCCGGCACTTCACACCGGCGATGTTTTCGGGCTCACCCTTTCGTGAGGAGTCCTCCGGCTGTCAGACTCCTGAGGGTGCCCGACTTCGACATGCTCGTCATCGGATCCGGACCGGGCGGCCAGAAGGCCGCCATCGCCGCGGCCAAGCTGGGCCGCCGGGTCGCCGTCATCGACCGTCCCGACATGGTCGGCGGCGTCTCCATCCACACCGGGACCATCCCCTCCAAGACCCTGCGCGAGGCGGTGCTGTACCTGACCGGTCTCACCCAGCGCGATCTGTACGGGCAGAGCTACCGGCTCAAGGAGGACATCACCGTCGCCGACCTCACCGCCCGCACCCAGCACGTGGTCGGCCGTGAGGTGGACGTCATCCGCAGCCAGCTGTCCCGCAACCACGTCGCCCTGTACGCCGGGACCGGTCGCTTCGTCGACCCGCACACCGTCGCCCTGCGCAAGGTCACCGGCCACGAGCGGCTGCTGACCGCCGAGCACATCGTCATCGCCACCGGCACCCGGCCCGCGCGGCCCGCCAGCGTGGAGTTCGACGGGCGGACGATCATGGACTCGGACAACGTCCTGGCGCTGGAGCGGGTGCCGCGTTCCATGGTCATCGTGGGCGCCGGAGTGATCGGGATGGAGTACGCCAGCATGTTCGCCGCGCTCGGCAGCAAGATCACCGTGGTGGAGAAGCGCGCCGGGATGCTCGACATGTGCGACATCGAGGTGATCGAGTCGCTCAAGTACCACCTGCGCGATCTCGCCGTGACGTTCCGCTTCGGGGAGACCGTCGCCGCGGTCGAGCGGCATCCGCGCGGGACGCTGACCGTCCTGGAGAGCGGCAAGAAGATCCCCGCCGACGCGGTGATGTACTCGGCGGGCCGGCAGGGGCTCACCGACGAGCTGGAACTGGACAGGGCGGGGCTCACGGCGGACGCGCGTGGCCGGATCACGGTCGACGAGCACTACCGCACCGAGGTCCCGCACATCTACGCCGTCGGCGACGTCATCGGCTTCCCGGCACTGGCCGCGACCTCGATGGAGCAGGGGCGGGCGGCGGCGTACCACGCCTGTGGGGAGCCCGTGGGCCGGATGCACAACCTCCAGCCGATCGGCATCTACACCATCCCGGAGATCAGCTTCGTCGGGCGGACCGAGGACCGGCTCACCGAGGACCGGGTGCCGTTCGAGGTGGGCATATCCCGCTACCGGGAACTGGCCCGGGGACAGATCATCGGCGACTCGCACGGCATGCTGAAGCTGCTGGTCTCCCCCGAGGACCGCACGCTGCTCGGGGTGCACTGCTTCGGTTCGGGGGCGACGGAGCTCATTCACATCGGGCAGTCGGTGATGGGGTGCGGCGGAACCGTCGACTATCTGGTCGACGCGGTGTTCAACTACCCGACACTCGCCGAGTCCTACAAGGTCGCCGCCCTGGATGCCACGAACCGGCTGCGGCAGATCGACCGGATCGGGGACTGAACCCGGGACAACAGGTCGCGCCTGTCAGCTCTCCCCGTCCTCCGGCAGCCTGTCGTCCTCCACCACGTGCATCGCCGCCTCCTCGGCGCCGGCCGCGCCGGCGTCGATGCCCCGGTCGGCGGCGATCTCCTCCTTCGTGGTGTCGGGGTGGGCTCCCTCGTCCGGGGCCACCAGGCGGCCCGCGCGATCGAAGCCCGCCTCGGGGTCGACGGGTTCGCCGTCGCCGCCCGGCAGATCACCCACGTCGTCACCGGCCGGTTCGGCCACGTCGGGGACCTCCTGGGTGAGCCGCTCGTCGAGGGTTTCGCCCTCGTGCTGTTCGGCCGCCGTCGTGCCGTGCCTGGTCACACCGAGCGGCTTCTCCGGCGGCGAATAGCCCTCGTCGAGGGTGTCGTCGTAGGTCCGCTCGTCCACGGCGTCCTGCAGGTCGAGCGGCGCGGCGTCCTCCTGCTCCTCGTTGCCTGCGGTGGGCTGGTACGCGTCGTCGGCCATCGGCTCGGAGGGCGTGTGTTCGGTGCCCATGACTGCCTCCCTCGCTCGTGCGCGTCGGCTGGTTCGGCTCACGCATGTCCTGAACGCGTTTCCCGTTGCGCGGTGTCCAACCCCCGGAAGATCCACCGCTCTTGAAACCTCAATGAGTGTGGCTATCATCACTCGCACACGCGGCGTGACTGCACGGCAACGCAACGGCGTACAGTGTCCGCCACCCGCTTTCGCCGCCCCTGCCCCGAGGCCATCCCTCTGCGGTTCGTGGCGTTGCACCACCCCACCCCCCATACGTCGTCCGGGCCGGGTTCGCCCTCGCGTCGTGCAAGACGGAAAGCAGCGCATCCATGAGCAACAACAGGGGCAGAGGGCTGCAGGCCAATGCCCTCGGCACCTTCGACACGGTGGTGATGGCGGTCGCGGGCAGCGCCCCGGCGTACTCGATCGCCGCGACCACGGCGGTCCTCGTCGGCGCGGTCGGCCTGGCCAGTCCGGCCACGCTGCTCTACTGCGCGATACCGATGCTGGGCATCGCGCTGGCCTTCAGCTATCTCAGCCGGATCGACGTGAACGCGGGCGCCAGTTACTCGTGGGTGGGTCGCACACTGCACCCGTTCCTGGGGTTCATCAGCGGCTGGGCGCTGGTCATCTCGGCGACCATCTTCATGGTGGCCGGTTCCCTGCCCGCCGGATCGATGACGCTGGCCCTGTTCGACGCCGAACTCGCCGACAACACCGCCCTGTCGACGCTGGTCGGCGCCGGCTGGTTCCTGGTCATGCTGTTCGTGGTGCTGGGCGGCGCCCGCCTCACCGTCCGGGCGCAGCTGGTGATGTCCGGTGTCGAGCTCGCCATACTGGCCCTGTTCGCCGTACTCGCCCTCTTCCACTCGGACAGCGCCCGGGCGTTCGACTGGTCCTGGCTCGGCTTCGGGCACTTCGACGGGGTGACGGGGTTCGCCTCGGGGGCGCTGATCGCCGCGTTCTACTACTGGGGATGGGACGTCACCAGCAACCTCAGCGAGGAGACCCGCAACAGCCGCCGTACGACGGGCCTCGCGGGGCTCATCGGGGTGGGCATCGTGTTCCTGCTGTTCGAGGTGTTCACGATCGCGGTGAACGTCATCCTCTCCTCGAAGCAGATCCAGGACAACAACGCCAATGTGCTGGCCGTGCTCGGTGCGGAGATCTGGCCGGGCTGGGGCGGCAAGTTGCTGATCGTGGCGGTGATGCTGTCCACCATCGCCACCCTGGAGACCACGCTCATCCAGGTCACGCGGTCGCTGTTCGCGATGGGCCGGGACCGCACGATGCCCTCTTCGCTGGGCAAGGTGCACCGCCGGTGGAACACACCGTGGGTGGCGATCGCGGTGGTCGGCGTGGTGGCGCTGGCGATGTTCATCGCCTCCAACGCCCTGGGCACGGTGGGCGACATCCTCTCCGACGCCATCTCCGCGATGGGGCTCCAGATCGCCGTCTACTACGGGCTCACGGGTCTGGCGGTGGTCGTCGCCTACCGCAGGATGCTGCTGAAATCGGTGGGCAACTTCGTGCTCGGCGGGCTGTGGCCGCTGTTCGGGGCGCTGTTCATGTTCTGGATCTTCGTCGAGTCGCTGAGTGAGCTGAGCCGTTCCGCGATCGCGATCGGCATCGGCGGCCTCGCGGCGGGGCTGATCCCGATGCTCTGGTACTGGCGGCAGGGCAGCGACTACTACCGGCCGGCCAAGCTGGATGCCGCGCGGACCGTCGAGGCGGACTATGTTCCCGCCGACGGCGGCACCAACCCCCTTGTCCACGAGGGTCTTTCCACCGACTTCTGAGGGAGCCCCCGATGGCGAGAGACCGCTTCGCTCCCGACTTCGACCCCGACTGCGGGGACGCACCCCTCACCTGCGCCCGCCAGGACATCGTCATCGGCCGCTGGCAGGGGCTGCGGGAGCTGCTGCGGGCCACCGGTCCGAACTGGCTGGTGCGGGGCCACCGGGTCCGGTTGCTCGCGCAAGCCTGCGCGGGCAGTTCGACGGTGGAGTCGTGGCTGGCCGCCGAACCGCACAGCTCCGACGCGCTGGTGCTGCGGGCGGCCACGGAGACGGCACGGGCGTTCAATCTGGCGATCGCCGCGGGGCGGGGGGTGCCGATCGACCGGCAGCGCATCGACACCGCGGTGCTGTCGTGCCTCAAGGCCGCGGACTCCTACCCGGACGACCCGACGCCGTGGATCTCGCTGATCTCCGTCGCACGGCTGTATCCGTCGGGCGTACGGCGGCAGGAACTGGGGCGCTGGTGGGATGAGTTGCACCAGCGTGACCCGTACAGCGTGGAGGGGCATCTGCAGGTGCTGCACTACTACTCCTCGCGCTGGCACGGCACCCACGGCCTGATGTACGACTTCGCCCGCGACGCGGCCGGAGTGGCGCCGCCGGGCTGCCCGCTGCCGGTGCTCGTGCAGTACGCCCGGGTCGAGGAGTTCCGCTACGCCCTGGACGCGGCCAAGGGGCAGCACGCCTCCATGGGTCTCGGCCAGCACTGGAGCCACGACGGCGCCGTCAGCGACGTACGCCGCACCTGGGAGCGCTGGATCACGAACCGCACCTTGGCCGACGTGGCCCCCGGCGAGCTGCGCGACCTCAACTACCTGGCGCACGCGGCGTGTCAGGCCGGTGTCCAGGACATCGCCGCGGCCCTGTTCCGGATGCTGGGCCGCCGGGCCACGCGGGCTCCGTGGGCTTACACCGGCGATCCGGAGAAGCAGTTCGTCAGGTGGCGGGGGGAGATGGGGCTGCGCCGGTGACCGGCTCGAGGGTCGGGCCCGACGGGCCGGTCGACCCCGAGGCGGCACCGGCCGTCCACTTCTCCTCGATCCGCCCGACCCTCCACACCACGAGCGCCACGAACCACGTCACGACGAAGAGGCCTACGACCACGAAACCGGCGGTGTTGAGGTCGAGACCGGAGATCCGGTCCCAGAACGGGCCGTGCAGGGCGAGCCGGTCGGCGAGCAGGGTGAGGAGTTCGACCGTGCCGATGAGCAGGGCGACCGCGACGGACAGGCCGGTGACGGTGAGGTTGTAGTAGACCTTGCGGACCGGCTGGGAGAACGCCCAGCCGTAGGCGAAGTTCATGAACGTGCCGTCGATCGTGTCCAGGAGCGACATGCCGGCGGCGAAGAGGACGGGCAGGCACAGGATCGCGTACCAGGGCAGACCGGACGCGGCGCCCGAGCCCGCCAGGACGAGCAGGGCGACCTCGGTCGCGGTGTCGAAGCCCAGGCCGAACAGGAGGCCCAGCGGGTACATGTGCCAGGGCTTGGTGATCGACCTCGTGGCGCGGCCGAGGATGCGGTTCATGAAGCCGCGGTTGTTCAGGTGCTCTTCGAGGACCGCCTCGTCGTAGCCGCCCGAGCGCATCCGCCGGAACACCTTCCAGATACCGGCGAGGACGACCAGGTTGATCGCCGCGATCAGATAGAGGAAGGCCCCGGAGACCGTCGTACCGATGAGGCCGGTGATGTCGTGGAGGCGTGAGTCGTCGTCACGGACCGGTCCGGCCAGGGTCTTCACACCGAGGGAGAGCAGCAGCGCCAGGGCGAAGACGACGCTGGAGTGGCCCAGCGAGAACCAGAAGCCGACCGACAGCGGCCGCTGCCCCTCCCCCATCAGCTTGCGGGTGGTGTTGTCGATCGCCGCGATGTGGTCGGCGTCGAAGGCGTGCCGCATGCCGAGCGTGTACGCGGTGACACCGATGCCGATCCCGAAGGACTGCTGACCGATGCTGTAGTGCCCGGGCGCCACGACGGCCACCAGGGTGAACCAGCCGATCAGATGAAGGGCCAGCACGAACGCGGCCATGCCGCCGACCCTGCTCCACTCCTGCCGCGTCATGGAGGTGCGGACACGCGGGACGGGCGAGGAAGGAGCAGTGCCGGGGGCGGCTGTCATCGGCGAGGGACTTTCTTCCGGGTGACCGACTGCGATCCGCAGCCTGCCGCCATCCTCATGCAGTTGCACCTTGTGTGCAGCAAAGGGGATGGAAGATCCTCACCATGGAAACGGAAAGGTCACAGGGGTCAGGGCGCGGCGTTCGGGCCGTCCGGCCGCGTGCGGCGCTGCTCGACCATCTCGCGGCTCAGTTCCTCCGTCTCCGACTCGGGCAGCCGCTCGAAGCCGTCCTCCGTGATCAGCGAGAGGCTGGGGAAGATCCGGCGGCTGAGGTCCGGTCCACCGGTGGCCGAGTCGTCGTCGGCCGCGTCGTACAGCGCGGCCAGTGCGGCCTCGTGCCGGGACATCCCGGCGCGGTACAGCTTCTTGAGGGCGCCGCGCGCGTACGGCGATCCGGAGCCCTCGGCGTGGAAGTCGTACTTCTCGTACGGCCCGCCGGTGACCTCGAAGTCGAAGATGCGTCCTCGCGCGCCCTCGGGTGCCTTGACGTCGTATCCGGCGAGGAGCGGCACCACCGCGAGGCCCTGCATGGCCTGGCCGAGGTTCTGCCGGATCATGGCGGCCAGACGGGACGCCTTCGCCTTGAGGGACATGGGAATGCCCTCGATCTTCTCGAAGTGTTTCAGCTCGACCTGGTAGAGCTTCACCATGTCCAGCGCGAGCCCGACGGTGCCGGCGAAGGCGACGGCGGTGTGGTCGTCCGCGGGGTGGACCTTCTCCAGGTCGCGCTGGGCGATGAGGTTGCCCATGGTGGCCCTGCGGTCGCCGGCGATCAGTACGCCGTCGCGGTAGGTGAGGGTCAGCACCGTGGTGCCGTGCGGGAAGCGGTCTGGTGCGGCGCGGACGCCGTCGGGGAAGGGACGGCGCATGGGCAGCAGGCCCGGGCGGTGTGCCGCCAGGAACTCGGTGAACGACGAGGTCCCCGGAGTGAAGAACTCCTCCCCCAACCGCCCCTCGTGCTCACTGCTCGCCATGGCACTCCCCCTCCTCCAACCGGCCGACAACCGGACTCCTACCTGAACCGGCCGACCGGGAAACGCACTTGGCGCTCACAGAGCCCGGCGTCGGACGAGTACCCCGAGCACCACCAGCCCGGGAAATAGCGGCAGCCACACGGTCAGCAGCCGATAGCCGAGCACGGCTGAGGCGGCCACCGCGGCAGGGGCACCGACGGCGGTGAGGGCGAACGCGAGCACCGCGTCGAGGGAGCCCAGTCCGCCGGGCGTGGGCAGCAGGGCGGCCGCCGTACTGGCGGCGAGGTAGAGCAGCGCCACCCGGGCCGGTGGCAGGGGCAGCGCGACCGCCCGGGTGACGGCGACGAGCACGCCGCAGTGCAGCGTCACGAAGGCCAGCGAGCCGCCCCACAGGGCCGCCGCCCTCGCCGGCCGCGCGTGCACGGCCGCGATGTACGCCCGCACCGCCGTCAGGGGCGGCCGGCACCGGGCCCGCAACGGGCCGGCCAGCAGGGCGGCGACGCCGGCGGCCACCGCGCACCCGGCGACCAGCGTTCCGCCGCTGACCTGCGGGAGGTGCAGCACACCGGGGCAGGACGCGAGGAGTACGGCGATCAGGGCGCCGCGCAGGATCGCGCCTGCCGTGCCCTTGACCGCGAGGGCCGTCGCCGCGCCGGCGACGGGTATGCCGCAGCGCATCAGCAAGCGCAGGTTCACCGCGCCGGCGCCGAGGCCGGCGGGGAGCACATGGTTGGCGGCGGAGGCGGCGAACTGCGCCGCGACCAGTTGTCCCGGAGGCAGCCGACGGGGCACGGCGCCCTGCAGGGCAAGCGCCGAGCAGGGCCACGTCGCCAGGGTCGCCGCGGCGGCCACCAGCAGCCAGCCGTGGTCGGCGACGGCGAGCCGGACCGCACCGGATTCGAGGGTCGGCCAGTGGCGCCTCGCCAGCCAGACCACGGCCACCAGGACGGCCAGCGTGAGGACGGTGTGCCGGCAGGCGCGTGCGCGCCGGGACTTGGCGAGGAGCTGATCCGACGTCATGCCGGTCCGCCCGCGCCCAGCGCCGGGGCGATGCGGACCTCCAGGCCGTCGAGTCGGTGCCGCTCCCAGTCGCGGGCGTACCGGGGCGGTTCTCCGCCGGGGGCCGTCAGGGCGCCGACCGGGACACGGCGGGCGTTCCGCAGGATCTCCGCCGTCGTGGTGTTGGCGTTGTGGCCGTGGGTCGCGCCGGACGCACAGCCGGTGTAGTAGGCGACGGGGATGGCCTCGTGCCCGGTGAGCAGACAGGGCGGGCGTACGCCGAGGCGGTGGAGTTCGGCGGCCGAGCGGGCCCAGGCCTGGCGGCTCGCTGTGCTGCGGTCCACGGTGCGGTCCAGGACGGCGTACTGCACGGCCAGATGCCCGGCCAGCCCGACCGCGATCAGGGCGGCGACCGCCGGGCGCCACCGGCCGTTCGGCCTTCTGGCCAGGTGGAGCAACGCGTCCGCGACCGGGATGGCGAGCAGCGCGTAGGCGGGCAGGAGGAAACGGGGCGCCGCATAGCCGATCATGAACAGGTACGGGAAGGCGGCCGTAGCGGCGCACACCAGCGGGACCAGGGTGCGGGTGGTGCGTCCGGCCAGGACCGCGACGGCCAGGCCGTAGACGGCGAGCAGGGGCAGGACGAACCACCAGGCGTAGACGACCGGGGCGGGCATCTGTCCGTCGCACGGCCGGCACAGGGTGCTGCCGACCAGGCTGCGCAACTGGTCGTCGACGGCGAGGTTCCAGCCCAGGTCGCCCTGGATACGCGAGGCCTGGTTCAGCCGCTCGCGCAGGCCTCCGAAGCTGACGAACGCCTCGATCACCCACTGCACGCCCCCGGCCGCGAGGCCCGCCGCCAGGGCGACGCCGAGCCGCCGGTGCCGTGCCGCGACCGCGAGGAGGAGCAGGGGGAGCACGACCCATGCGGCGTCGGTGGGCCGCATCCACGCCATCACCGCGGCACCGGTCAGGACGCCCCACAGGGCCCGTCCGTCGAAGCGGTCGGCGCGGGCGCGCAGGAAGCAGCCGACACAGAGCAGGGCACCGAACGCGACCCACAGATTGGGCATGGCCTGCGGGCCGTAGAAGAGGGTCACCCACAAAGTGGCGAACAGGGCGCCCGCGCCGGCCAGGACGCGGGGTGGGAACAGTCCGCGCCAGGCACGCAGGGCGAGGTAGAGGGCGAGTCCGGACAGGACGGCGAGCCAGACGCGCAGCAGGGTCGTGGACGACGACCAGGAGGCGATGGGCCACACCAGCAGCGATACGCCACGCGCGCGGGGCGCGCTGAAGAAGGCGGCCGGGGCCTCGGTGCCGACCTGGCTGACGTACACCACCTCGTCCCAGCCGAGCCCCAGCGAGGGCCGTACGATGAGGAGTTGGGCAAGGGTGAAGGCACCGCCCACCAGCGCGAGCAGGCCGTCGTCACGCGCTCGCCAGGACCCGCCGGGCACGGTCGCCGCAAAGCGCCGCTCCATGCTCATGAGCATGGCCTTCGTGCCGTGGGTCATCATCCGCCCCTTACCCCTGCAAGTCCGAAATCACGGACAAACTAACCTACATGGAGTGGTCGCGCAGCGCGGAGTTCGGCCAGGCGCCTGATGCGGCCGGTCCTCCGCTCCGGGCGGGGACATCAGCCGTGCGGGAACAAGTGGTGGTGTTCGTGCGTGAGCGACTCGGTACGGCCGGAAGTCATCGCCGGCCGGGTGACACACTCTGCTGTGTGACCGTGACCTTCGACGATCTCCTCAGCCGCGCCCGGTCCCTCCCCCGGGACGGCCGGCGTGCCGTCCTCGGTATCGCCGGCAGTCCCGGCGCGGGCAAGACGACGCTGGCCGAGCACCTCGTGCGGGAGCTGAACGGTGCCGGGGAGCCCTGGGTCGCCCATGTGCCCATGGACGGCTTCCATCTCGCCGACGTCGAGCTGGACCGGCTGGGCCGCCGGGACCGCAAGGGCGCGCCGGACACCTTCGACGCGGCGGGCTACGCGGCGCTGCTCCGGCGGCTGCACGAGGAGGCCGGCGGTGACATCGTGTACGCGCCCGGGTTCGAGCGGGTCCTGGAGCAGCCGATCGCGGGCGCCGTTCCGGTGGAAGGGACGGCCCGGCTGGTGGTGACCGAGGGCAACTACCTGCTGCTGGGCACGGGGGCGTGGGCGCGGGTGCGCCCGCAGCTGGACGAGGTGTGGTTCTGCGAGCTCGACGAGGACGAGCGGCTCCGGCGGCTGATCGCCCGGCACGAGCGGTTCGGCAAGTCGCACGACGAGGCGGTGGCCTGGGTGATGCGCTCGGACCAGCGCAACGCGGAGCTGGTCGGCGCGACCCGGGACCGGGCCGATCTGGTGGTGCCGGGCACAGCACTGCCCCTCCCGCAGGAGGCGCCGGCCGCCCGCGCGGGAGCCTGACGACATGGGGCTGGACATCACGGTTCTGGCGGTGGACTGGGAGCGGCTGGAGTCGACTCCCGTGGGTGAGCGCCTCCCCGCACTGGAGGAGGCCGCGTATCCCGACGTCGACCTCGACTGGGACGCGGCGCCCGAGGCCGGGTGGGTGTGGCCGCCGGTACCGGGTCCGCACTGGTGCGGCCGGTACGCGTTCCACTGCACCAGCGGCTCGTACAAGCCGCACTTCTGGGCCGGGGAGGGCTGGGAGGACGTACGGGACTTCGCCGCTCCCGCGCTGCGGGAGTGCCTCGACGGGTTCCTGCGGGGCCTGTTCTGGCACGACGAGTCCGCGCCACCGCCGCTCGACGGCCTCCTGCACGGCGATCCCGATCCCCGGCGGCCCGGCCTGCTCGTCGCGTGTCCGCCGAAGGCGGTGGTGGAGCTGGCGACGCGGTGGGCCACCGCGGAACCGCTGTTCGAGGGATTGCGCGAGCCGTACGCCGTCCATGCCGCGCGTCCCGGCGGGTGGATCGAGGACTTCGACG
This sequence comes from Streptomyces bicolor, assembly GCF_000719285.1. Lineage (GTDB taxonomy): Bacteria > Actinomycetota > Actinomycetes > Streptomycetales > Streptomycetaceae > Streptomyces > Streptomyces bicolor. The sequence goes on from NZ_JOFS01000049.1 coordinate 18,219, forward strand.
CGTTCGCCGTGCTGCTCCGCGAGTGGGCGGCGGTGGTGGGCGAGGCCGAGCGGCGGGGCTGGGGGCTGCTCGGCCTGCCGTGGTGAGTGCGAGCCCTTATACGGCCCGCAGGGTCAGCTCCGGCTCCCCGTGCGCGTCGCCCGCCGCCTCCCCGATCACGGCGGTGAACGCCTCGGTGCGGACCGTCAGTGCCGCACCGTCGTGCGCGAACGAAGGTGCGAACGCACCCGTCGGTCCGTAGCGCACGGCGAAGACATGCAGGTCCTCCGGGGCACCGGGGGCCGGTTCGGCCTCCAGGGCAGTCGAGCCGACCAGGTGCCGCCAGCCCTCGTCGGGGTTGCCGTAGCCGCGAGGGTCGGCCGCCAGGGCGAAGGCCGCCTCTTCCTGGGTCCGCTCCGCGCGGGCGTCGAAGTGGTCCACGCCGTCCGCTCCCGGGTGGGTGAGGCGGAGTTCGCCCGCCGACGTGACCAGGCCCTCCCCGGTCCGGCGGACCCGGTCGCCGTCGTCGGTGGCGTACGGCAGGCCGGCGAGCAGGTACGGCGTTCCGGGGAGCCGTTCCACCGCGACGGTCGTCCAGAGGCTGGTGCCGTCGGTGACGTACAGGGACCGCACATGCCGCAGGACGTGGTCACGGCCGACGACCGGCTTGGTGACCAGCTTGGCCGTGAGGCCGTCGGCGCGGACGTCCCGGACCCGCACCTCACCCATGGGGCGGCAGTACAGTAAGCCGTCCGTCACCGGGCCGAAGCCGTGCTGCCGGTTCACGGCCGCCGGGAGGTAGTAGGTGCCCGCGGCCTCGACCAGCGACGGGGTCATACGGCTGTCGAAGGCCACCGAGACCGTTCCGGCGCGGAGTTGGTGGCGAGCCGGGGTCGTGGACGGCGTCCGGTGCCAGCGGGTGGCGTCCTGGATCTGCCAGACCAGCATCCACGCGAAATGACCGTCGACGCCGCCGTCCGCCTTGACCGCGTGCCGGCCCCAGCGGGTGTCGCCCCGGTAGCGGCCGAGGTCGGAGCCGATCCGGGCACTGAAGTAGCGCAGGCCCAGCACCGACTCGAAGCCGCTGTGCTGCTCGCTGTAGCGCGGTCCGCCGTTGTCGAAGCCGCCGGTGGTAAGGCGGGCGTCGATGTAGCGGGCGAGCGCGTCGCCGTCCTCGGCGAAGATCTCCTCACCGCTGATCCGGTGGGCCTGGGCGAGGAAGGACAGGGAGATCGGGCCGTAGTTGTTGTCGTACGCGCCGCCGTGCTCGGGGGGCAGCAGGGCGCCGCGGTCGGCGACCCGGTGGGCGCGGATCTTCTCGGCGTACAGGCCGAGCGCCCTCGATCGGACCGACTCCCCTTCCTCCGGCGGGAGGTGGCGGGCCAGCATCAGCCCGCCGACGACGCAGCCGATGGCCTGGTTGCCCGCCTCCTGCGGGTTGAAGAAGGTCGCCTCGGTGAGCCAGCGCCAGTAGCCGTGCGCCACCTCGAGGAGTTCGGCGCGCTGCCCGTCCTCGACGAGGCCCTCCGCCAGGTCCAGCAGGTTGACCGCCTGGAGCAGCGCCCAGACCGTGCTCGGCCAGTCCCCGATGGGATGGGCGCCGGCCTCGAGGACGTAACGGGCGTACGGCAGACCGGAGTCGCGGACCTTCAGGTTCGGGTAGCCCGGGTTGTCCTCGGTGTACACCCGCTCCCGGAGATGGAAGGCGAGGCTGCGGTTCACCGCTTCCGGCAGCCGCGGGTCCTTGCCGCGCTGCCAGGCGAGGGCCAGCAGCGAGGTGATGCCGAGGGAGGTGTCGCCGATGTCGTCGACGCAGTCGGGGTGTTCGAGGTTGCCCTCGGGCGTGAGGCGCGCGAGGGCCTGCCCGGTGACGTCGGCGAGCACGGCGTCGTAAGCCTCAGGAGAGTCCGGCAGGTCGTGCAACGGGCCGAGCTGGCGAGGGAGGTGCAAGGAGATCAGCCCTTCATGCCTGAGAGGTGGCGCGCAGTGTGAGGGTCAGTGTCTGCGGTCCGTGCCCACCGAGGTAGACGCGGTTTCCGGTCGTCGCGTCGGTGCCGCCGGCCACGGTGTAGTCCTGCCCAGGGTCGTAGCGCAGTACATCGGACCGGTCCGGTCCGGCGAGGGGTTCGCCCGTCTCGACGGCGGCCTCGACCCGGATCTCGTCGTCGCCGACGCGGTAGGTCATCGGCTCGGTCGTCAGGCACCAGCGTCCGTCTCCGAGCGGTATGGCGCCCTGCGGCTCGCCGCCCGGCCGGAAGGTGAGTTCGAGGGACCAGGGCACCGGTGGTCCGCTGATGTCGATCCGCAGCTCGGCGCCGTCCTCCCGCAGGTCCACCTCGACGCGGATCGTGTGGGAGAACTCGTCCTGCGGCCGGTCCGGGAAGGCCATCGCTGCGGAGAAGCGGCCCTCGTCCACCAGGCGGTAGGCGCCGTCGTCGCGCCTCTGGTCCTTCGGGAGCGGCTGGTAGTAGGCGGCTGCGAGGGTTTGGGTGAGGCGGTACCGGTTGTCGGCGAGCCGTTCCATGTCGGCGGCGCGGAACGGGCCCAGGTCGAAGAACACCCGCGAGAGACGGACCGCGTCGAGGACGGCGTCACCGGCGAACAGGCGCAGAAAGGTGGGGTTGCAGGCGAGGCCCGAGCGGATGCGCCGGTGCTCGGGCACGTCGGAGCCGCCGTACACCACGGTGTGCGCGGTGGCCGAGGCGTGTTGCGCGAGGCGTGCGGTGCTGAGGAACCGGTCGCGCGGGAGCTTCTCCGCGTCCGGGGCCGGCAGGGCGCGGCACAGATCCGGGGTGAGGAGGGTCTGGGCGAGCAGGTCGGGGTCGTCGATGCCGTCGGCGGCCGCCAGGCGGGCCGCGCGGGCGAAGTCGCCCCGGCCGGTGCGGATCGCGAGCAGCCGGTAGTGCGGCAGGTAGGGCCACAGCGCGAACGAAAGCCTCTGGTCCTGGCGGCGCGAGTGGACGGTCTCCACCGTGCCGTCCGGCCTGATCAAGTCCAGCGTCGTGGCGAGGTTGTGTTCGACGGCGTCCAGCAGGTCGGTACGCCCGAGCACCTCGGCCAGCAACAGCAGCGCCGGGTTGGTCACGATGGACGCGTAGACGGCGCTGCGTTCCGAGTACAGGCCCTCCGTGTCGATGTCGACGCCCTCGGCGAGCCACTCCTCGACGCGGTCGAGCAGCCGGTCGTCGGGGAACGACCGGTGCAGCCGGGCGAGCGCCGCGCTCAGCTCCCAGCGGTGGTTCGGCGTGTGCACGCCACCGGTCAGGAGACTGGCGGTGGCGGCGCCGGCGATCTCGGCGAGCGCGGCCGTCACCTCGCCCAGTTCCGGTCCCGCGTCGGCGGCGAGGACGTACGCGTCGCACACGTCGTTGACGGTGAACGCGGAGTCGGGCGGTGACTGGACGTTGTCGCCGCCCGCGAAGAGACCGGAGGGCGTCTGCACGGCCCGCAGGGCGCGGAGGTGGGTCATCGCGGCGGCGACGGCCTGCTTGCTGCCGTGCAGTGCCGAGTCCGGGGAACGGTATGCCGCGACCAGGGTCTTCACACGCCGCGCAAGACCACGGTGCGGCACGCCGGCGGGTTCCTCGTCGGGGCCGGCCGCCAGCGGGGCGGCCGACCGGTCGGCGGCACCGGCCACCGCGCGGACGAACTCGTGGTCGAGCGGGGTGGGGTCGAGCGGCGTGGGCAAGGTCAGTCCTTCAGTCCGGCGTTGATGTCGGCGTTCATGACGTAGCGCTGGAAGACCAGGAAGACGGCGATCAGCGGGATCATGGAGATGACCGACGCACCGAGCAGGACCGACCAGTTGATGTTCTGCGCGCCGACGATGCTCTGGATGCCGATCTGCACGGTGAACTTGTTGGGGTCGTTGAGCATCAGCAGCGGCCAGATGTAGTCGTTCCACCGCCACTGGAAGGACAGGATGGCGAGGGTGAGCATGATGGGCCGGGAGATCGGCACCATGATCCGCAGGAAGATCGACAGCTCACGGGCGCCGTCGATGCGTGCGGCTTCCACGAGTTCGTCGGGAACCGTCAGGAAGAACTGGCGGAACATGAAGCATCCGGTCGCGGTGAGCACGGCCGGGAGGATGATGCCGCCGAACGAGTTGTAGAGGCCGAGGTCGCGGACCACCAGGAACGACGGGGCGAGCATGACCTCGCCCGGCAGCATCGTGGTGGCCAGGATGCAGAGGAAGAAGGCCTTGAGCCACCTGTTGTCGTACTTGGCCAGCGCATACCCGGTGCAGCAGCTGACTCCCACCGTGAGGATCGTCGTGATCACACACACGATGGTCGTGTTGATGAAGTACTGGGAGAAGTTGGCGCTGTCCCACGCTGCCCTGAAACCCGAGAGGGTGGGGTTGCGCGGGACCAGCGTCAGCGGATAGGAGAACAGGTCGCTGGCCGGCTTGAGGGAGCTGAGGATGAACCACAGCACCGGCAATCCGTACAGGCACGCCAGGATCCACAGCAGTGTCGTCGCGGACACCGCCCGCCGGAGCCCACCGCTACCCGCCCTGCGGGGCCGCTTTTTGGCGACGGCCCGTCCGGGACCGGCGTCGACCGGGCGTGGCATGTCTGTGGTTGTCATCGGTTCTCCACCCGCCGGTTGACGATCAGCTGGATGATCGCGACGGCCATCAGGATGAGCATGAGCACGAATGACGCGGCGCTCGCGTAGCCGATCTGGCCCCGTTTGAAGCCGGTCTCATAGATGTACTGGACAAGCAGGTTGTTCGATGTTCCGGGTCCGCCGTTGTTGAGGGCGACGAACACCGGGTATTCCTTCATCGCGTTGATCGTGTTGAGCAGGATGACGATGAACGAGGTGGGCGCGATGCTCGGCAGCGTGATGCTGATGAACTGGCGCCACGGACCGGCGCCGTCGAGCGAGGCCGCCTCGTAGTACGACACCGGTACGTTCTTGATCGCCGCGATGAACAGCAGCATCGTGAAACCCGTCCACATCCAGGATGCCGCCATCACCACCACCAGCAGCGACAGGTCCGCGTTCGACTGCCACGGAACGGCGCCTCCGCCGAGCTTCTCGATGACGTAGTTGACCAGTCCGAAGTTCTCACCGAACAGCCACCGCCACAGGACGCCCACGACGATGGGCGACAGCAGCCACGGAATGAAGAAGATGACGCGGGCGACCGACGAGCCCTTGGCGTGCTTGTTCACCACCAGGTTGGCGGCGAGCAGCGAGAGCGCGAAGTTCAGCGGGACGAAGAGGACGGTGTACAGCAGCGTCCGGGTCAGCGCGCCGTAGAAGGTGGAGTCCCCGAGCAGGTTGTCGTAGTTGTCCAGTCCGATGAACTGGAACGCCCCCACACCTGTGTAGTTCGTGAAGGAGTAGACGAGCCCGATCACCGCCGGCCAGACGAAGAACAGCGAGAAGAGCACGACATTGGCCGCGATGAGCACGAGCGGCGCAAGGGTGTACTTATTGCGTCTCCTGGGCGGGCTCGCGGACACGTCCGAGGCGCGTTTTGTCATCTTCCTGACTCCGTGCTGGTGGATTGGGTTCGTGTGGGCTCACGCCATGGGCCCGGCATCGGCTGGGCGCCCGGGCCGGGCGACGGCGTCTGGACCCCGCCGCCCGGCCCTCTGGCCTACGCTCAGCCGCCGACCTGCTGGTTGTAGCCCGCCACGATGTTCTCCAGGGCCTTGTCGGCCGACTGCTCGCCGTTGATCGCCTTGCCGAGCTCCGCCTTGGTCGGGTCCTCGGTGAGGCTCTTGCCCTTCAGCACCCAGTTGGTCTGCGCGCTGTTGAAGTAGCCGGAGATCGGGTCGTAGAGCGGGATCGACTCGTTGTACAGCTTGAACGCCGCCTGCGCGGCCTCGGACTTGAAGGGGTACTTCGGGTTCAGGTCGCTCTCGACCGGCAGGAACCCGGAGGCCTCGCACAGCGCCCGGTAGTGGTCAGGCTCGTACAGCCAGGACAGGAACTTCTCCGCGGCAGCGGCCGCGTCGGCGTTGTTGTTGAAGCCCACCGTCAGGCCGCCGCTGTTGACGTCGCTGGCCTGCACCGGCTCGGCGGGAGTCGGGACGCTCGCCCACTCGAACTTCTTGATGCTCTCCGCGAAGGCGGGAACCTGCCACACGCCGGACCAGTAGGCGACCACGTCGCCGCTCTGGAACATGGCCGACGGGTCGGCGCCGCTGGTCCACACCGACTTCGGCATGGTCTTGTCGTCGTTGAGTCCGACGAAGTAGTTCACGGCCTTCTTGGTCGCCGCGTCCGCCGAGAACTTGCCGGAGTCGTCCGCGTGGACGTACTTCCCGCCCATCTCGTACACCATGGCGCGCAGCCGGGACGGCGACTGGTCGAACGTCAGGGAGTACTTGGCCTTGGTCTTCGCCCGGACCTCGTTCGCCGCCTTGATGAATTCCTTCCAGGTCCAGGTCTTCTCGGGAGAGGTCGGGAAGGAGACGCCGGCCTTCTCGAAAAGCGACTTGTTGATGAACATGCCGGACGCGGTGACGTCCGAGGGAATGGCCAGCACCTTCCCGGACGAGTCCTTGGCGAGGAAGTTGGCGTTGATCTTGTTGCTCTTGTTGTTGGCGATGGAGCTGAGATCGATCAGCTTGTTCGACCAGATCGGGTCCAGCGCCGGCACGGCCGCCACGTCGGGCAGGGAGTTCGCCTGCGCGGCGTTGTGCAGCTTCGTCGTGTAGCCCTCGTAGGGGATGTTGACGAGCTTGACGTCGACGCCGGCTTCCTTCTTGTACTGCGCCACCATCTTCTTCCAGCCCGCGTCCTGCCCAGGCACCGTGGAGATCCAGAACGTCAGCGACTTGGAGGTCCCGCCCGACTCGGAGCCCGACCCGCAGGCGGAGAGCAGCAGGGCACCTGCCGTGGCCACGGCAGCGAGGGGAACCAGGCGGCGCATACCGCCGCGGCCGAGTCGGCGGGAGCGCCGCACACCCACAGTGGTCATCTTCGATCCCATTTCGTGGTAGGGGACGGAGCACGGCGCCGACCGAGGCGGCACGGGTGCATCTTGCAGGAAGGTTCGCTTTCCGAGGGCGCGGCCTCGCCCGGCCGCGTCATCCTGACGGACGAGGGTCCCCGGCCGCTGTGGCCGTCGCCGCACAAGCACGCCCTGGTGCGGTTGCCGTACGTCGTGTACCGGCGGGACGCTCGCCCAAGCCGGCGTCCCGACCGACTTAGAAAGCGCTTGTCCGGACATTGGCAGAAGCGGGTGGAGTCCGTCAATGCCTCACCTCGACCGCTCCGGTCACGGTTTGGATTCCACGCGCCACGGCCAGCCGGGTGGCCCCCACCACGGTGCCGCGGTCGCCGAGAGCGCTGCTGACGACCTCGCAGGGCCAGCTCAGGCGGGCCAGCTCGGCCCGTACGCCCGACTGGAGCTGCGGGTTCGAACCGACGGCGCCGCCGAGCACGATCAGGCCGGGATCCAGCACGGCGGCCACGGCGGCGGCGAGGCGGCCGATGTCGACGGCGTGCCGGCCGACCACGGCGCCGGCTCTGGCGTGGCCCTGACCGGCGAGGGCGAAGAGCCGCTCGGCGTTGTCGGGGCACGGTCCGTCGGTGTCCTGCCAGGCCTCGGCCGTCCGGCGGAGCAGGGAACGGACGCCTATGTGCGCCTCCAGGGCCTCGTGGCGCGGCTCGCGGCTCTCGTCCCAGGGGAAGGGCAGCCGGGCCACCTCACCGGCCGCTCCGTTGGCGCCGCGCAGCACCTGGCCGCCGACGACGATGCCGAGGCCGATACCGACGCCGATCCGCAGGTACCCGAACGTCCCGCGGCCGCGGGCAGCGCCCTCGTGCAGTTCGGCGAGGGCGGCGCAGTTGACGTTGTTCTCCAGGTGGACGGGGACACCGGGGGGCAGCGCGACGGTCATGGCGTCGAAGACCGGGCCGGCCTTGGCGGTCGCGGGCCGCTCTCCGGTGCCTTCCGGGCCCTGGACCGTGACGTCGCCGACGGCGACCACGACGGCGCGCAGGGGGGCGTTCGCGGGCAGCGCGGCGAGTGCCTTGCGTACGGTGTCGGCGGCCTCGGCCCGCGAGCCCGTGCCCTGCGCGAGCAGGGCGCCGTCCAGGGCGCAGCCGTGCACCCGCGTCTCGGCGGGGCCGAGGTCGACGGCGAGTACGGCGCCGGAGGCGGGCCCCAGCCGGTAGACCGCGGCGGAGCGGCCGGTGGCGCCGGAGGATGTGCCGGAGTGGGCGGCGAGGTCGGCGGCCTCGAGCTCGGCCACGGCGGCGGAGACGGTCGGCTTGGACAGGCCCGCACCGGCCGCCAGCTGGGGGCGGGTGGCGGTGCCCGCCGCGGCCAGCACCGCGAACACCGCTCGCGCGCTCTCGCTCAGGTCCATGGTCTCCCCAGGTCGTGCTGCGACGGACGGACCGCCGAAATGATCGTCGGGCACCGGGAATTCCGCGGCCCTTGACGCACCCTACTTCGTTAGTTAACTTCCTAACGAACTCCAGCGGTACTCGCCTGCCGCACACATCCGAAGCCCGTCCCGGGGCTTCCCGACGACCGCCGGCACGGGTGCACGCCGCTCCACCGCGACGTGCCCACGGCCGCTCAGCGGCACCTGTCGCGAGGTGCCCGCATCCCGCCCGCCCAGGCACGGTTCGCCCGCCGTCGCAGCTCAAGCGCACCGACGAAAGAGGATCCGTGCAGGACACCCCCCACTCGTCCACGCTCGTGGTCGGCATCGACGTGGGCGGCACCAAGACGCATCTTCGCGCCTACGCGCAGGACGCCCTGGTCGCCGATCACGTCCGGACGAGCAGCGGCTGGCGGCCGCACGACCCCGTGACCGCCGCCGGCTGGCTCGCCGCGCTCGTCGCCGACGCCCTGCCGAAGGGCGTCCGCCCGTCCGCCCTCGCGGTGGGCGGGCACGCCTGTGAGACCCCCCGCCAGTGCGACCAGATCCGCACCGCTGTCCAACTCCACTTCGACGCGCCCGCGTCGGTGGTGGGCGACGCCGAACTGCTCGTCCCCGCCGCCGGGTTGGACAAGGGGGTCGGGCTGGTCGCCGGCACCGGTTCCGTCGCGGTCGGGCGGCTGGCCGACGGCACGCCGGTGCAGGTCGGCGGCTGGGGCGCGGTCCTCGGCGACGAGGGCGGCTCCGCGGGGCTCGTCCGCGAGTCCGCGCGGGCCGTGTGGGCGGCGCACGACCGCGGTGAGAAGCCCGACGCACTGGCCCGCGGGCTCGTCGACGCCTTCGGTGTCGCCGAAGTGCCCGCACTCGGCGCGGCCCTGGAGGCCGCCGGGGACGTGTCGGCGGAATGGGGCCGGCACGCGCCGGTCGTGTTCGCGGCCGCCGAGGCCGGTTCGGCGCTCGCCCGTGCGGTGATCGCCGCCGGCGCACGCGCCCTGGCCGCGCTCGTGGGCCGGCTCGCCGCGCGCGGGGTCGCGGTGGACGACGTCGTCGTCGCGGGCAGCACGATCCTGGCCCAGCCCGTCCTGTACGACGCGTTCGCCTCCGCCCTCGCCGAGTGCGCGCCCGGGGCCCGGCCCCGGCCGCTGCGACTCCCGCCGGTGGAGGGGGCCGTGGCGCTCGCCCGTTCACTCGTGTGACACCTGCCGGACGCCGGGCCATCCCGGGTCCGACACAAGTCGCCCGTAGATCTTCGCTCGTACGACTCGACCCCAAGCGCTTTCTCACGCCTCGTGCGTCTTCTGGGCGCCAGACGACTCCTGCGCTCCGGACGGTCGAGTCGATCGTTTCGATCTTCTCCCCCGGCCGTACGGCCGAAGAGCTCAAGAGAGGCACTCATGCCGTCAACCGCCGGACGCCACGCCACCTCCTCCATGAACAGAAGGCGCTTTCTCCTGACCTCCGTCGGCAGTGGCGCGGCCCTGGTCGCCGTCCCCGCCTTCGCCGGCTGGCTTCCCTCCGCGGACGCCAAGGCAGCGGTGAACGCGGCCGCGTTCGTGGACGACTACAAGACCAACGTCGTCGCGAACCAGACGCCCGAGACCAATGCCGTGGTCCGCGTCCTCGGCGGCTTCGCGAAGGTGTGGAAGACCGGCGACGCCTGGAACACCGGCACTCCGCTGATGCCCGAGGTGCTGCGCGCCAACATGCGCTACTGCGCCCGGATCACCGCCGCGCGCACGGACGCCCAGGCCAAGGAATCCTTCATCGTCGACCGGCAGCACCAGAGCTACTCGGTGATCGCCGGGCTCGGTCCGCTGGCCGAACTGTACAAGTCGGGCGCCAAGGCGGTCACTTCGATCACCAGCGCGCCGGACGGCACTCCCGCCGGGAAGATCAGCGACGCCCTGCCCGCCGACGCGCCGGCCGGTTCCGCGATCGGCGCCGGGTCGTACGACTCGGAGCTCGGCAAGGTGGCCAAGCTGGTCGACACCGTGCGCGGCCCCTTCGCCTCGGGCAACCCGGCCAAGTTCGCCTTCCAGTACCCGCGTCCGTGGCGGATGAACGAGGACAGCGAGGTCGTCGACACCGGAAAGAAGGACGCGTTCGGCTTCCCGGTGTACGAGTCGGAGGTGATCGTCGCCCCGCAGCTGCTGCGCCAGCGCGGCGAGAACGCGGCCGAGGACGGCGGCTTCCCCAGCGGGCACACCAACGCGCTGCACCTGGCGGCCCTGGCGTACGCCTACGCCGTGCCCGAGCGGTTCCAGGAGCTCGTGACCCGCGCCTTCGAGCTGGCCCACACCCGCATCGTGGCGGGCATGCACTCCACGGTCGACGTCCTCGGCGGGCGCATCATGGCCACGGCCCTGGCCGCCGCCGCCCTCACCGACCCGGCCAACGCGGAACTCAAGGCCGCGGCCCGCGCCCAGGCCCTCGCGTACTTCAAGGAGCGGACCGGCACGACCGCCGACACGCTGTACGCGTACGCCCACTCGGCCGGCACCGACACCGACCCGTACGCCGACCGGAAGGCCAACGCCCGCACGGTCAAGCCGAAGCTGACGTATGTGCTGACCCGGAGCGGCCGCGACGAGCCCCTGACCGTGCCGAAGGGCGCGGAGGTGCTGCTGGAGACGCGGCAGCCGTACCTGAGCGCGGCCCAGCGCCGTGAGGTGCTGCGCACGACCGCGCTGCCCGCCGGGTACGTCCTGCTGGACGGGTTCGAACAGTGGGGGCGCCTCGACCTGTTCACGGCGGCGGACGGTTACGGCGCCTTCGACTCCGACGTGACCGTCACGCTCAACGCGGCGGCCGGGGGCTTCGGCGCGGCGGACACGTGGCGCAACGACATCCGCGGCGAGGGCGGTCTGACCAAGCGCGGCACGGGCACGCTCAGGCTGACGGGCCACAACTGCTATCACGGCGGGACGGTCGTCGAGGGCGGCGGGCTGGTCGCCGGGTCGGCGAACGCTCTCGGACAGGGTGATGTGCGGGTGGTGGGCGGCACGCTGCGCGCGGAGAAGGGGCTGCGGGTGCGCGGTTCGTACGTCCAGGAGGGCGACACGGCCCTGGAACTGCTGCTGCGCAGGAACCACGGTCCGGCGCTGGAGGTCTCCGGCCGGGTGGTGCTGGGTGGGGGCGGCGTGCTGTCGCTGCGCCTGGACGCCGAGCGCCCGCCGGTGGCCGGGACCACGGTTGCGGTCATCGAGGCGCGGCGGCTGCGCGGCCAGTTCGACCGGGTGGAGCTGAACTCCGACACACTGCGGGCCGTACCCGTCTACACGACGGAAGGTCTGTCGGTACGACTCCTCAGGCGGTAACGCCGTTCCCGGCGGGAGTTGAGGCAGAGTAGACCCATGGGTCGGCTCTGCCTCAACTCCCGCCGCCACGGGCCGGCGGCGCCGCGGAGCGGATGATGGCGCTCGAACAGCACTCGGCCCCGGTCCCGGAAACGCTCCCCCAACCGCCCGGCGCGCGGCCCGCGCGGTGGCCCGTGCGGCGCTGGGTCGTCCCCCTGATGGTGGTCGTGTTGCTGGGCCAGATGGCCGTCGCGATGGTCACGACCGCCGTCCAGCAGACGCCGACGATCGACGAACCCGTCTACGTGGGCACGGCGGCCGAGTACCTGCACGAGCACCGCCTGCGGCACAACCCCGAGCATCCGCCGCTCGGAAAGCTGGTCATCGGCGTGGGAGTGGCCCTGGCAGATCCGCACGTCGATCGGTTCTTCACCATTGACCAGGGCCGGTTGGGCCGCCATCTGCTGTACGAGTCCGGGAACGACCCATGGCGCCTGATGCTGTTCGCCCGCCTCCCCGTGATCGTTCTGACCCTTGCGTTCGGGTTGATCGTCTTCGCCTTCGCCCGTGAACTCGCCGGTCCGGTAGGGGGTTTGGCGGCGCTCGGGCTGTACGCCCTCTCCCCCGACGTCATCGCGCACGGCTCGCTCGCCACGCTGGACGTGCCGGCGGCCGGGTTCGTGCTGACATCGGTGTGGCTGTTGTGGCGGGCCCGTCGCCGGCCCCGGCTCCACCTGCCGTTGGCCGGAGTTGCGCTCGGGGCGGCCCTGGCGACGAAGATGAGCACGCTCGCGGCGGTTCCGGTGATTCTGGCGCTCACCGCCCTGTCCGTGTGGTGCGCGAGACCGCCGAACGAGGCCCTCCGCAGGGCGCTCCTGCGCGCCGGCGCGGGCACGGGCGTCGTGGTGCTGGCCGCCGTCGCCGTCGTATGGGCCGCGTATCTGGTCGTCGACCCGCGGCTGCGGTGGGCGCCCGAGCAGCCGGTGCCGGTGGTGGACGGACTGCGGGCGCTGGTCGTGGAGGTGCTGCCGTTCCCGGAGGCGTACCGGGACGGGATGCGGGTCCAGTTCGGCTTCGAGGAGTATCCGTGGCAGGGCTTTCTGTTCGGCCGGCTCTACACGGGCTCGCTCTGGTACTACCTGCCGGCCGCCCTGCTGGTGAAGACACCGCTCGGCATGCTCGCCCTGTGGGCGGCGGGTGCCGTCGCGTTGGTGGCGGTACGCCGGTTGCGGCCCGTGGCACCGTATCTGCTGGTGCCGACCGCCGTGCTGCTGGCCGCGGCCATGCTCGGGTCGCGGGACTTCGGCACCCGGTACGCCGTGTTCGTGCCGATGTTCCTGGCGGTGGCGGCGGGCGGTGTGCTCGCGGTGCGATGGCGGTGGGCGCCGGTCGCGGTGGGGGCGCTGGTGCTGTTCGTCGCAGTCAGCTCGGTGCGGACGTACCCCTACTACCTGCCGTACTCCAACGAGGCGTTCGGCGGCCCGGAGAAGACGCATCTGCGGTTGCACGACTCCAACGTGGACTGGGGGCAGGACCTCGGCCGGCTGGCCGACCGGCTGCGCGAGCGGTACCGGGGCGAGCGGATCTGGCTCGTGTACAAGGGCAGCGGGGTGCCGTCCCACTACGGCATCCGCGCCACCGATCCGCGCAGGGTACCGGTCCGCGAAGTGCGCGGGCTGCTGGTCGTGTCGGACTCCTCGGTGGCCAAGGCGACCGGGCGGCTGGCCGAACTGATCGACAGCAGTCGTCCGATCGACACGGTCGGCCACTCGATCACGATCTACCGCCGTTGAGCGTCGCCCGTCGCCGGTCCCCAGAGTCGCCACGTTGTGTGAGCTATGTTGAAGCACTGTGGGAGACAAAGGAGGCGCACCGGTGCCATCGCCTCAGCAGGCACGCGCACAGGCATCCGCCATCACCTCGGGCAAAGCGGACCCGGAGGCCGAGGCATCTCCGACTTCCCAGCTCAGGGCGCTCTTCGACCAGCCGAGGCTGTCGCCCGGACAGCGCCGCATCGCCCAGTACCTGATCGAGCACATCACCGAGGCCGCGTTCCTTTCGATCACCGATCTCGCGGACCGGGTCGGCGTGAGCCAGCCGTCGGTGACGCGCTTCGCCGCGGCGGTCGGCTTCAGCGGTTACCCCGCGCTGCGCGAGAAGCTCCAGTCGATCGCCCTGGGCACCCTCGCCGGCGGCCCGGCGGCGGCCGAGGAGAACAGCGCCAACGAACTGCAGGCCGCGGTGGACGCCGAGATCGACAACCTGGAGAACCTGCGGCGCGACTTCGCCGACCCAGACCAGGTGATCGACATCGGCCGCAAGCTGTCGCAGTCGACACCGCTGACCATCCTCGGGCTGCGCATCTCGGGCTCCCTCGCCGAGTACTTCGCCTATGCGGCACGCCGGATCCACCCGGACGTGCGGCTGGTGACACGGGGCGGCAGCGTCGCCTACGACGCGCTGCTGCAGTCGCGCGAGGCGGGCGGCACCTGGGTACTGGCGTTCTCCATGCCGCGGCACGCCCAGGAGACGCTCACCGCCGTGCGGGTCGCACGCAGCGCCGGGCTCAAGGTCGCCCTGATCACCGACCTGGCGCTCGGGCCGGTGGCCGACACGGCCGACGTCGTCTTCGCCACCGGGACCGGCTCGCGGCTGGTCTTCGACTCCTATGCCGCGCCCGGCGTGATGGCCGCCGCCCTGCTGCAGGCCATGACCGACGCCGACCCCGAGCGGACGCAGGCGCGGCTGGAGGACTACGAGCACATCTCCGACCAGCACCAGTTCTTCCTGCGGGACTGATCCACGGCCAAAGCGGTGCACAGCGGCAGCATTGCATTCAAATCACGCATGAATGTTTTCATACGTCTTGCAAAGCGGACGGCATATATAAATACTTCACACGCACCATCCGCCCGCCGAAAGCAGCCGGTCCGCTCATGCGCACGTCACCCCATCCGCCGTGCGCACGCCGCCTGCCTTCCGGGCTCCTCCGCGAACAGCCGAAGCCGCCGTCTCCTACCCGCGTCGGCGCCCGGGCTGTTCGGTCGGGCATCGCATGCGCGAGCGCCCGTGGCGGCGGCCCCGGTCATCCCCTAGACCGGGGCCGCCCCGACCTCGTCGGACACCCATACGACGCCGCACACCCGGAAGCGATGACCATGCCCCTGACGACCACGCGCATCAGCTCTGACTGGCCGTGCCAGGTCAAGACCCCCGGTTCCTACGACTGGGAGCGCTCCGCGGCCAAGTGGCTGCGCGAGCTGGTGCCGGCCCGCTACGCCAGCTACCCGGCGCTGATCCGCCATCCGGTCCTGCTCGCCCGGCACGCGCAGATCCAGGTCCAGAACGAGATCCGGGTCGCGCGCACCGCACTGCAGACCGCACGGGCCGACCTCCCCGCGCTCGGCATGCCCGAATCGGTCATCGAGCACACCATCAAGCTGTACGCCGCTGAGGTCATGCAGCTTCAGCACATCGCCCGCAGCGTGCGCGCGGTGTCCCAGGCGCTGATCGACCACGGGCGCTGAAGTAGTCACTCCGCCCCTGCCGTCGCCGCGCAGGTGACCGTCGCCGACGGCTCGTCGGCCGAGTCCGAGGTGGCGGCGAGGAAACCGAAGGTGACGCTCGCGCCGGGGGCCAGGGCGCCGTTCCAGGACGCGTTGGAGACGGTCGCCCTGCCGTCCGCGGTCGTGGAGAGGGTGCCGTCCCAGACCTGGGTGAGGCGGGCTCCGTCGGGCGGTACGACCGTCGCGGTCCAGCCGGACGCCGCGGACGCGGGCGCGTTGGTGACCGTCACCTCGCCCTGGAAGCCGCCCTGCCAGCTGCTGACGGTCCGGACGGACGCGGTGCAGGCGCGGTCACCGGGCTCGCTCGCACCGGGTGCGCTCGCACCGGGTGCGCCCGCCGCGGGCGGTGTGGGCTCGGCCGGTGCGGAGTCGGTCGCCGAGGGGGCGGGTTCCCGGGCCTCGGCGTCGTCGTCGCGGCCGGCGAGCAGGAGAGCGCCGCCGAAGCCGATGACAGCGGCCGCCGTCACGGCCACCGCGATGGCGGTGCGCCGAAATCCGGGGCCCGGGACGGCCGGGCCGGGCCGGGCACCGCCCCGCCGTGTGCGCCTCCTCCCCTCGGCGACGGCCGGCATTTCCTGGGTCGCGTCCTCGGCGCCGGGCAACGGCGCGGGCACGGCCACGGTCTCGTAGCGGCCGTTGTCCTCCTCCCACTCCTTGAACAGCTCCGCGAGGGCGTCGGTACGGCGCGGGCGCAGGACGTGGATCGGTTCCAGGACCGGGCCGTCGTCCGGCTCCTCGGGGTCGGGCCGTGTGGACACACCGCTCTCCTTCCGTCCCCGTCTGCACGGGGTTCGCCAATCCCCGGGAAGTGATACGGGGTTGGCGTCCCGCCGGTTCAGCGGAGCGCGTCGCGAGCGCGGCCCGCGGTCAGGCCTGAACGGCGAGGAAACGGTGCAGGGACGCCCTCGTCGCGGCGACGAAGGCGTCCCGTCGTGTGTCGTCCAGGGCGTCCAGCGACAGATACGGGTTGAGGTCCTCCAGCTCGACCAGCAGCAGCTCGCCGCCCGGCGCGCGGCAGGCGTCGACGCGCTGGATGCCGTGGCGGATGCCGTTCCACTCGATGAAGCGGCGGGCGAACTCGAGGTCGCCGTCGGTGGGTTCGTACGGTTCCAGCTGCCAGCGCCGGTCGGTGTGCGGCGCGTACAGGGCGTACTGGAAGTCGTGGTCGACGAAGTAGAAGGAGACTTCGTAGGCGAAGTCGACGCATGGCTGGACGAGGACGGCGCCGTCGGCCGCCTCGCCTACCTCGTCGGCGGAGACGATCCGCAACCCTATGGAGTCGGCCCCGAGCCTGGGCTTGACGACGTACCGGTCCGTCCCGGGCAGGAGGCTCAGATCCTCAGCACGGTCCACGGTGGGGATGACCGGGTATCCGGCGGTGGTCAGGTCGAGCAGATACTGCTTTCCCGCCATGTCGGCCTTCCCGGTGAGCGGGTTGTAGACGCGCGTCCCGTCGGCGCTCGCGCGCCGGCGGAACTCGTCGTACGCGTCCTGGTGGCCCAGGACCGGGCCGCTGTTGCGGACGACGACCGCGTCGAAGGCGCCCATGAGCGCGGCCGCGTCCCGGGGATGGCACAGAGCGAGGTCGAAGTCCTCGCGCAGCCGGGAGGTGAGGAAGATGTCCTCGTCGCAGTAGCGGCGCCCGCGTGCCTGGTAGGCCAGGTCGGTGACGTACAGGATGCGGGGTCGGGCGGGCGGCATGCGGGGCTCCTCGGCTGCGGCGGCAGCCGATCGTACGTGACCGGCGAGATCTGACCATCGCCAGGTCGACCGGGGTCGCCGGGCATCCGCCGCGTCGCTCGCACCGGCATGCCCGCAGCGCCCGAGAGCCGCGGCCGGTTCGGCCAGTGGCGGATACGGCGGACTCCCGGCCGGCGTCAGTGCACCGGCAAGTCAGGCAATGTACGGGCTGACCTGCGTGTTTCCTGCGCCCTCACCCCTCCTGGGCCGTGGTAGGGCCGTCATCCGTGTCCGGGCCGTCCGCGAAGGCACGGTTCACTGCCTCGCGGGTCCGCTTCTCGCTGCTGGGCATCAGGTGGGTGTACGTGCGCAGCGTGAAGCCTGGATCGTGGTGCCCCAGGTACTGAGACAGTGCCTTGATGCTCTCCCCCGCATCCAGCAGCACGGACGCGTAGAAGTGCCTCAGCGCGTGCATTCCGCTCTCACGGCCGCGAGGGACGCCCGCCGCGTCAAGGGCCGGACGCCAGGCCCCGCGGTTGAAGTGGTTGCGGTTCACCGGTCGGCCCTGGCCGCCGTTGAAGAGCACGGAGGCCGTGACCGGCGCACCGTCGACCGCCCGCCAGGGCAGGGTCACAGCGGTGGGCTGGTGCTGGCGGATGTGCTCTTCCAGCGACCGAGCGACGCTCTCGGGCAGCGGAACTGTGCGTGTCTTGCCTCCCTTGGGCAGGGCGAACACCGGACGGTTGCGGATGAGCTTGACCTGGCGGACTACATGCACGACGCCCTCGATGAAGTCCACGTCGTCGACGGCGAGCCCAAGCACCTCGCCCTGGCGCAGGCCGCACCCGCCAGCCAGATCCACCATGGCCCGGTACTGCTCCGGCAGCGCCGAGCGAATCGCGAGCACCCGCTCACGCGACCACGGAACGATCCGGCGAGCGTCGAGCTTCGGCGCACGTACGGACGACGAGCGGCAGGGGTTCTCGGGGATCAAGCGGTCATCTACGGCCGCCGTGAGCATGGTGGAAGGGTTCGCGAAGATCACCCGCTGATAGGCGGGCGCCACTCCCCCGTCCTCCAGCTTTCGCAGCCACTCACGGATGTGTGTCGGCCGAAGCGAGCCCAGCGTGCGACTGCCGAGGTACGGCAGGACGTGCAGGCGAATGCGCTGCTCGGTGCCCACGAAGGTGCCGGGGTCCATGGTGAGCGATGCCAACCACCGTTCGGCGTGCTGTCGCACGGTGAGGCGACCGGCCTGTGGGTCGATGTACTGGCCGCGCGCCATGTCCGTCTCGATCTGCGCGAGCCACTGCTCTGCGAGCCGCTTCTGACGGTCGGGGAAGCTCTTGGACTTCTCGGTCCCGTCGGGTCCGGCATAGCGGGCGCGGTAGCGCATGCCGACGCCGTACCGCTCGGTCTTGACCTTGACGGCCCTGCCGTTGGGTCCTGGCTCGGTCTTGTACCAGCGGTCTTGTATGTGCCCAGCCATCAGGCAGCCTCCCCCAGCTGGGTGTCCACCCAGGCCCGCACGTCGGTCGGGTCGAAGCGCAGGTGCCGGCCGACTCGGAAACCGCGGGGACCGATGCGCTTACGCCGCCACTGGTAGACGGTCTCGATGCCGGGAAGTTCGAACATCTCGACCAGGTCCTCAGGGGTCAGGAACCGGTTCGGCAGCTCTGAGGCCATGGTCAGCACTTCCCTTCGGTGAGTTGGTCTTGCAGGGCTTCGCGGGCGGTTTCGCGGTTGACTGCCAGTCGGCGAGGACAAGGACGGTGTCCGGTTCGGCGTCGTCCAGGCCGAGGGCTTCGCGCTCTTGGGCCGCGCGGTAGTCGGCGCGGGCCTGGCGGAGGGCGCCGAGAGTGGTGGAGTAGCGGCGGGACTTGGAGCTGAAGTGGCCCCGGAAGCCGAGCATGTGGGCCCAGGCCCACAGGCGCCGGTCCGGGTAGAGCGGGTCGAGGGTCTTGCAGGCTTCGATCAGGCGGCGGGTGTGGTCGGGGACCTGGTGGCGGTCGAGTTCGGAGAGTTCGCCGATGCGGCGGTCGAGGGTGCCGGTGTTCTCGGCGGCTTTGGTGGCGTACTTGGCGACGTAGGAGGCCACCTTTTGCTCAGTGATGTCGGAGCGAGCCGGTTGGTCGTCGGCGGCCGGGGTCGAGACCGACGTGTAGGGGTGCGTCGCGGCGGCGCGAATTGCGTCGGTGAGGAGGCCGACCGTGGCCCAGGCGGGCGGTGGAGTGTCGGGTCCCTCCGGGCCGTCGAGGCGGATCACGGCATGGAAGTGGAGGGCGCCGCGTTTCTGGAACTCGGCGACATAGCCGTACGAGAGGCGTACGTGGTTGGGGAGTTCGTTGCGGGAGAGTCCGGCTCGCGCGGCGAGCGACAAGAGGCTGCCCGGCGGGAGTGCTGCCCTGAATCCGATGCACCGCCTCGTGCCCGGGTTCGGGTTGAACGAGCAGGCGCGCTACGACGCCAACCGCTCCGTGGTCTCCTCCACATGCAACAACGCCGCCGTTCCGGGTCGGCCCACGGCGGGAGAGCAACGCGACTGCGACGAGTTCCCCTTCGCCTCCAGCTATCAGGGGGCCGCGCGCTATCAGTACGAGGGGGATGCGTACCGCGACGACTTCTCCGTCCGCTACATCGACTCAGACGAGAATCAAGAGGCCGGGCGGCGTCTCGGCGCCTGGTACGACAACGACCGGATTCTCAGTCATGACCTGTTCATAGTCGTCATCGGCGACTGACCGGACCTCCGGTCTCGAATGATCGTCATGCGGGGCCGCTCCATCGGAGCGGCCCCGCTTTTCCCTTACTCTTCCACGATGTCTTTACTGGCCGTGATGCGCCAGATTTGGACCAGGCAGTACTGATCCGCGCCGTTCAGTTTCTCCTCGTGTCTCAGGGGCATGGGCAGGGGTTCGCGAATTCCCGCCAGTGGAGAGGTGAAAGCCCCGCCCGCAGGATTGAATATCCATTGCCATCGCATCCGGTACAAGCCGGACGAGGGCAGGATCAGGGGGGTTTCCTTCTGCCCGCCGTCGATGGTTTCCAAGGCGAGATCACCGCCGGGAAGCTCCACCTCCACCTCTTCCGTACCGGACCACTCCTCATCGTCCGGCGGAGGGACGGTTGACCAACTCTCCAATCGCACGGACGCCCGGATCACCTGGGGCGGCACCTGCAGATACACCATGCCAGGGGCAGAAAGGAGCCATTGTGAGCGATCCGCATGGGGTGCATACGTATCGATACTCGTGTCGACCAGGCCGAAGATGCGGTAACTTGGAGAAACCGTGGTTTCGTGGAAATCCAGCAGCCTGCTCATGGGCACCTCACACGTGATTCGTTGAGTCGCGAGCAGCATAATGCCCGGCGGCTGCCGACCTGGTTGGGGACTCCAAAGGCCCACGGAGCCATTCGTCGCCGTTCAGCCGGTGTGGAGTGCAGGACCAGCCGGTGGAGGTGCCGGCTGGTCGTGGGTGCCCGCAGTTGGACGCCGCTTCTTTGGCGTGATCGCTCGTTGAATCTCAATGACCTGTCAAGTGCCGCAGAAGACGGGATCTTCAGCCGTCGGCCGGGACGGGCGCTGGGGTGAGTGTGTAAGGGCGATGGTCGCGGAGCATCGCCCACAGCACGTCGACGCGGTACGGAACTGCCAGACCAGCACCACCGCCAGCAGCACGCTCATCAGCAGCGACACACCGGTCAGGCCCAGGCCCAGCTTCTCGTTCAGCATGTCGGCCGCGGTCTCACCGACCGTCGTGCACAGCACCTTGATCACCCAGAAGTACACCGTGACTTCGGGAACCTTGTTCCAGCGCAGACCGTGGCCGTGCACAGCGGTCGCGGAGCCGGGGACTGCGGACATCTCGGACGTCTCAGAGGTCTCGTATGACATGAGGCCCGACCGTGCCACCGGCTGCCTGAACACATCCTGACTGACGCATGGGGAACGCCAGGCGCCGAACCTGCGCACCAGATCCGGCCGTCCACCACCTCCAGGTCGCCAGGAGCCGCGCCGACCGGTAAATCGGGGTCTGGGTGCACATCCCCGTCGACTCCGAGACGGATCCGGTTTCCGTTCTTCACGGCTGCGTACACCCGGCCGGAGTCGGCGGACAGCGCCCGATGCAGCCGACCAGCACCGATGTCCTGTCTGCAAACCTGTGTACGGGCTGTATCCGGAGGGGTAGGTTCTGTCCGCCACCCCCACATGATCGGGCAACGCCCGGTGAACCGGCCGCCCACAAGGCGTGTCCGGGACAGCCGGCGTGCCTCCTAGCGAGCAGGAGGTCATGTGGTTGGTTCATCCCGAGGACTGGTTGGTTCATCCCGACAACTGGCTGGTTCGTCCCCACGATCTCGCAGACGCAGACTGATCGCCTGCGCCCTGGTGGTGACCGCTGTCGTGGCCGGTTGCGGCCTGGCGCCCGCTTCGCCGGCACCGGCTTCAGTGGCGGCGGACGGCTTCAGCCCACAGCTGGTGACAGTGAGTACCCCGACGCGCGCCGACAAGGACCGCCTCGTCGCGCTCGGCCTCGATCTGACCGAGCACGCCGGACACGACTATGTCGAGGTCGTCCTGCACCGTGCGGCCGACGAGCTTGCGCTGGCCGGTGCCGGCTTCGACTGGCAGGTGCGCATACCGGACCTGGTGCGGCGCGAGTCCGACGTCAATGCCGCGAACCGCGCCTACGCCGCCGCCACCACCGTCTCGCCCCTGCCCTCGGGACGGGACGCCTACCGCTCACGCGCCGGCTACCACGCCGACATGGACCGCCTGGTCGAAGAACATCCCGGGCTTGTCAGGAGGTTGACCCTTCCCCGCAAGAGTCTTGAGGGCAAGTCCGTGTACGCGGTGGAGATCGCGCATGACGTGGACGCCCCCGAGGACGGCCGGCCTGTGTTCCTGATGATGGGGCTGCACCACGCCCGTGAATGGCCCTCCGGCGAACACGCCATGGAGTTCGCCGTCGATCTGGCACGCAACTACGGGCGCGACGAGCGCATCACCTCCCTGTTGAAGAGAGCACGGGTGATCGTCGTGCCCGTGGTCAACGTCGACGGGTTCGAGAAGTCCTTCAACGACGGGCAGTTGGTCGATCTGCGCCCTGTCGACGAGGGGGGCACCGGATCGGTCCTCGCCACGCCCGGCAACGCCTACAAGAGGAAGAACTGCCGCATGGCCGACGGCCTGGCCCCACTCGCGAACGAGTGCGCCCTCGCGAGCAGCCCCGGCGGCTTCGGCGCGGGCGTCGACCTCAACCGCAACTACGGTGGTTTCTGGGGCGGTCCGGGCGCGGCCGCCGAGCCCGTCGACGCCACCTACCGCGGTGCCGGGCCGTTCTCCGAACCGGAGACGCAGAACATCCGCGAGCTGATCAGCGGGCGGCAGGTCACCGGGCTCATCACCAACCACACCTTCTCGAATCTGGTGCTGCGTCCGAACGGCGTCGCGCCCGACACCACCGGTCCCGACGGACTGCCTCTCGGCGACCCGCCGGACGAGGCCGCCATGAAGGAGCTCGGTGACCGGATGGCGGCGCAGAACGGCTACACCAGCCAGCACAGCTGGCAGTTGTACGACACCACGGGTACCACCGAGGACTGGTCGTACAACGCGACCGGCGGCTACGGCTACACCTTCGAGATCGGGCCCGACGAGTTCCACCCGCCGTTCCCGGAGGTCGTCGACGAATACCTCGGCGCGGGCGAGTACGCGGGGAAGGGCAACCGGGAGGCGTTCCTGCTCGCGTTGGAGAACGCCGTCGACCCGGCGGCGCACTCCGTCATCACCGGCAAGGCGCCCGCCGGAGCCACGCTGCGGCTGAAGAAGACGTTCGCCACGCCCACCTGGTCCGGCGCCGTCGCGGACACCCTGAACACGACGATGACCGTCGGCGCGGGCGGCGGCTACACATGGCACGTCAACCCCTCGACCCGGCCCGTCATCAAGGCCCGCCAGATCCGGGTGGTCGGCTCCGAGCCGCTGAAGCGGCAGACGTACACGGGTACGACGCTGCCCGCGCAGCCCACGGAGCGGGAGTTCACCGTCGACCGGGCCGCCGACCTCCTGGAGGTGCGGCTCGACTGGCCCACCCCGGACGATCTCGACCTGTACGTGCTGCGCAGGAACGCTGACGGCAGCCTCACCGAGGTCGGACGGTCCACCGGTTCCGTCGGCGAGAAGGAACGCGTGCTCCTCGACTCCCCCGCGCAGGGCGACTACGTGCTGCGGGTGGAGAACTGGGCGTCCGCCGCGCCGAGTTGGGAGCTGACCGCGTCCCTCTTCGACGCGACCACCGACGAGGTCGGCGGGCTAGTCGAGAACTGGACGCTCTCCTGCGAGAAGAACGGCAAGGTCCTGCAACAGGTGCCCGTCGTGGTCGACCGCGGCCAGCGCGTCAAGGCCGATCTGAAGACCTGCGCGCAGAAGTGGAGCCAGAGCTGATGAGACGCGCGCGCATACGCCTCCGGCGCCTCGCCGCCGTCACCTCGCTGGCCCTGTCCGTCTCGCTGCTTCCCCTCACGAGCGCCACCGCGGCGGAGGGCCCGGATGTCACGGTGTCCTCGGTCGGCGGCCAGCAGGTCACCGAGGACGGCACGGTCAAGCAGCCGCTGAGCGGCACGGTCGACGTGGTCGGCACCGCCCGCACCGGCGCCCCAGGGCAGCCCGCCGAACCCACCCCACTGCACGCCGACGCGGGCGACAGCCCCTTCGTCACCGCAGGCGACAAGGCGCCGCTGCTCGGCAGCGCCTACGGCGGCACCGCTCCCTACACCTGGTCCTGGACCGCCGAGCACGGCAGGCTCACCGGCGCGGACTCGGCGAGCCCCGCCTTCGACACGACGGGCCTTGCCCCGGGCACGTACGACATACGGCTCACCGTCACCGATGCCACGGGCGCCGTCACGATCGACACCGTCAAGGCCGTGGTGGGCGAGGAGACGAGCAGCGAACTGCTCGACGAGACGAAGGCGGACCCGACGCCCGGCGTCTTCCCCGCCGGTCAGAGCGTCGAGTTCCCCTTCGACGTGCCCGCCGGCGTGCGGTCCCTGGACGTCACCCTGTCCTGGACGACGCCGGAGCAGGACTACGACCTGCGCGTCACCGACCCGTCCGGGAAGGTGGTGGCGCAGTCGGAGTCGGCCGGGCACCCGGAGAAGACGTCTGTGGCCGACCCGGCCGAGGGCACCTGGAAGGTCGTGGCCGTCAAATGGGCCACGGTCGCTGCCGATGTGACCGCGCAGGTCGTGGCCCGCAGGGTCACCGCCGACCCGCGGCCCGAGGTGCGGGCCGGGGGGCCGTACAAGTTCGAGACGGGCACCGAGCAACGGCTCGGCGGCACTGTCACCGGCGGCACGGACCCCGTGCACGCGGCCTGGGACCTGGACGGCGACGGCCGCTTCGACGACGGCACGGGCACCACCGTCACCCCGGAACTGCCCGACGGCCGGCACCTCGTCACCCTCAAGGCGACCGACGCCCGGGGCCTGGAACGGCGCGAGACCACCTCCGTGCTCGTCGGCGCGGCCGACCGGCTGGACGCGGCGCCGCCGGTCACCGTCATCGGCGTCGCCGACACCGGCATCAACCCCTATCACCTCGAGTTCTCCGCCCGCACCTACCCCGACCCGGACGTGCTGTCGCTCACGAAGAACTTCACCCGGCACCCCTCGGAGTACATCCCCGGCTACCCGGCCTCCGCTCCCGCGATCCCCGTCACCCTCGGCAAGGGCTATCTGCCCGAGGACGACAAGGACCTGTGGACCGGTGAGACGGTGAAGGGCGGACAGCTCCACTGGATCCCGGGGACGAAGATCATCGGGGCGTACTCGTCGAGCGTCGACGGCGCGCATCCGGTCCTCGACGACCACGGCCACGGCACCGGCTCCGCCTCCGTCTCGGCCGGCAACCGCTACGGCTACTGCCCCACCTGCCTGCTGGTGATGGTCGAGGGACTCGACGAGACGGTCGCCACCAAGTACCCCTGGGTCGACATCACCTCGCACTCCTTCGGCTACGTCGGGGGCGCCCCCGTCGGCCCCGTGCTCAGCGGCGAGGAGGTCACCAAGGAGGCCGCGGAGCGCGGCCAGACCGTCCTGTTCGCCGCGGGCAACGGCGTCGGCAACGCCTTCGACGTGCCCGTCAGCACCTGGCACTCCGACCAGACCGGACCCGACTGGAACATCACCGTCGGCGCGCTGCGCCGCGACGACCAGCGGGCCGTCGTCGGCGACGGCATCCCCGTGCACCTGTCGTCCTGGGGCATCGGAAGCCTGCCCTCGGCCTGCCACACCGGGGTCCTGTGCCAGGACCAGTTCAGCGGCACCTCGGCCGCGACGCCGTACACGGCCGGTGTTTTCGGTACGACGCTCCAGCGGGTGCGTGAGGCGATCGGTGACGGACGGGCCGGGCAGAAGAGCGGCCAGGTCGTCGCCGAGGGCGCCGCGCTCGACGGGAGCGTGTACCTGCGGGACGGCAGGCTGACCCGGGGTGAGCTGCGCGAGGCCGTCCTGAAGAACGCCTTCCCGCTCGGCGAGGACAACCTGCCGTCCGCGAGCTGGCCGCTCGCCTCACCGCACACGGCCGGCAACGTCCTCTTCGAGGGCTACGGCGCCGCCACACCCGAGACCGCGCGCCGCGCCACCGACGTCCTGCTCGGCCGCGCCCTGCTGCCCGAACGCCCCGTCGAGGACGACTTCTTCGCCGCCGACCGGGCCGTACGGGACAGCATCTGGGGCGGTTACGACCGGGACGGGGACGGCACCGAGGATCCCGCGCCGCTGCCGAGCGGCGTCTCGACGGGCCTCGACGACGTGGCGACACTCGACGGCACGCTGGGTGTACTGCGCAGGACGCTGGCCGCGCAGCAGACCGGTGAACCTCAAGGGGCGTACTCGGAGCAGGCGTTCAGCTATTACCTGCACCAGGGGCCCGACTGCGGCGCCGAGCGGACCATGGACCGCACCGACCGGGCGGGGGACGCGGACGGCTGCGCCGTCGGTGACACCCTGTCTTCGGCGGCACCGTATCTGCCGACGGCCGCGCACCCGTCCACCGACACCTTGGGCGCACCGCTCGCCGCGGGCTCGAAGGTGCAGGCCGATCTGTACGTACGGACGCGGGCCCCGGCGGCACTCGTCGGCCCGTCCGTCGTCCTGCTCGCCACCGACCGGGAGATCGGCCGTGGCAAGGCCACGACCCAGCCGGTCACCGGATCGTGGACGAAACTCACCATCGAGTTCGAGACCGCCCGGCACGCCTTCACCGGGGAACAGCTGACCGTCCAACTGCTCTCCACCACCACCGCCCTGCTCACGGTGGGATACGAGGGCGACCACGCCACGAGACTCACGATCGACCCGGCCGCGCTGCCGCCCTCCGGCCTTGGATTCGGCACCACCATCGAGGCACCCGCGGGCGGTGGCGAGGTGCGGGAGGGCGGGACGGTCGTGGCCGGCGGCCGGTTCACCTTCCCCGACGCCGGCACCGACCCCGAAGGTGTCGGCGGCCGTCCGGAAACCCGCCGGGTGCAGGTGTCCGTCGACGACGCCGACTTCGCCTCCCCGCTCTCCGCGGAGCTCGACGAGGCCACGGGTACCTGGCGCGTTCAGATCGGGCGCCTCGGGGTGGGCGAACATGTGCTGTACGCCCGCGCGGTGCGGGACGGCACTCCGTCGCAGGTCACACGGACGAACTTCCGGGTCGTCCCGGACGCCCGCGTGGAGTGGCAGGTCGTCAGCCGCAACGCTCCCGTGGACCCGGCAGCCTGGCGTCCCGCCGAGGGGCTGGCCGACTGGTCGTTCCGACTGACCACGTCCTCCTACGGAGCCGACCACCGCACCATCGTCGTACGTCTGGTGGAACGCGGCACGGAGACGGCGCGCGACAGCGTGCGTGGCCGCTTCCGCTGACGCGGCACACTCCTCGGAAGTATCCGGGCGGGCCGGACCTCCTGCGGGGGGTCTGGCCCGCGCCTCGTGTCGCCGACCTTCTTCTTGATCAGCTGCCCGGTGGCCCGTCGATGAGACCATGGCGTCTTCGGCGATCCGGGCGATCCCGAATCATCGATTCCACAGTGCCATCGGCCGCCAGCGGCAGAGTGCCGGGCTTGATGTCCCGGTGGAAGACGCCCTGCTGGTGCCCGGCGGAAAGACCCGCCGCAATCCGCACCGACACGCGCGTCGACCGACACGTGAACGGACCATGCGCCGACTGCTCGGAGGAACCGCATTCGGTATCAAGACGGATCGGTGGCACCCGTCACGGCGGTCTGCAGGATCTCCATGACCGCCCTGGCTTCCCGCCGCTTCCACCCTGGAGCACTCGAGGGCCGCTGCGAGGTGAGCGCTCGATGCGGACGCCTTGACCCGATCTTCTGCGCTCTCCACAGCGGCATCCTACGAGCGCGTTGTCGCGCAGGAAGTCGACGGGACAGCGAGCACTCCTGGGTGGGACAACCGCCTCGGTGCCGCGCCCGTCGCCGCGGCCTGGAGCCCAGTGGGGTCCTGTGACCGTCCGGCTGCATACCGACCGGTCCGGCGCAGGTGGGGCTCGGACCAGGCGTCCCACTCACGCAGGTGGGCAGTCACGGCTTCGGCTTGTGCTTGCCGGGCTTTTTCTTGGCGGACGTCAGCGTCGGTGAAGGCTCGGTGGGCGTAGCACTGCTCGGCCGGGCTGTGGGAGTGGTGGCGGCCGTGGAGTCGTGCCCTGTCGGGGGCGGGGTGGGGGTTGCGGAAGGCCCGGGTGGTGGGGGCGTCGTGGTGACGGCACCGGTCTCCTGTGAGAGCGAGGGGTCGGTGGCCGCCATGGTCGTCGGCGTGGAGGCGGAAGGGGAGCGGGCAGGGGTTCTTGCCGGGCCGGTCGCCTCGCTGTGCAGGGTCGTGCCTACCAAGACCGAGGCAGCGAAGAGGACCACCCCGCCGATGCCGAGGAGCACCGCGGTGCGTGATCTGGCGGGCCGCCGTGCCCGGTGCGGCGTCTCATCCGGAGAGGCAGCGAGGAGGGTGGTGGGCGCCGGGGCCGACCTCGGCCGCGCGGGCGATGCGGCGGGTCCGCTGTCCTGCCAGGCGGCGAACCAGTCGGCGACGCGTTCGGCGGTGGGCCGCTGTCCGGGTTCCTTGGCCAGCAGGCGCAGCAAATAGTCCTCGAAGCTGCCGGGCAGCCCGGGCCGCAGTTGACCGGGCCGCGTGGGGACGGCGTCGACGTGTTGGTGGACGACAGCCGCGGCGGTGTCCCCGGCGAACGGTGGCCGGCCCGTAAGCAGTTCGTAGAGGACGCAGCCCAGCGAGTACACGTCGGAGGCGGGGCCGGCCGGACGTCCCACGGCGCGCTCGGGGGCCAGGTAGGTGCTGGTGCCCAGGAGCTGCCCGGTGGTGGTCAGGGATAGCGCGGTCTCATCGGCGATGCGCGCGATTCCGAAGTCGGCGATCTTCACGGTGCCGTCGGAGGAGAGCAGCAGGTTGCCGGGCTTGATGTCCCGGTGTATGACGCCCCGCTGGTGTGCCGCGGACAGCCCCCGCGCGACCTGGGCGGCGAGGTCGGCGACGTACTCGGGAGCCAGCACACCGTGGGCGGCCAGTTCCTCGGCCAGACTGCGGCCGTCGATGAACTCCATCACCAGGAAGAGCCGCCCCTGGTAGGACCCGGCGTCGTACAGGGCCACCGTATGGGGGTGATTCAGCCGTGCGGCGATCTCAGCCTCCCGGCGAAAGCGCAGGCCCGCCGCCTCGTCCGCCTCAGCGGCGAGCAGTTTGACGGCCACCGTCCGACCCAACGCCTCGTCCACGGCGCGCCAGACGTCGCCCATGCCGCCCCGGCCGAGGCGCTCCTGCAGCCGATACCGCTCCGCGACCAGCACCACTTACCCCGTTCCCGCACTCGCTTGCTTCGGCGCTGTCCGTCTGCGTGGCAGCCCCACAAACACACGCCGACCCGTCACCGCACTCAGCGCACACAGAGCGCGCTGCGTCACAGCAGTTGGTTGTCCGGGCGTTTCTCGCGGGGCATCTCGACGCCTCCGCGAGCTGCATCGGCTTCGAGCCGTGACCGCGCCTGCTCGGCGATGACACCGAGGCGGAGTTGTCCGCCCAAAAGCGGCTGGCGAGAGCAGACGCGACCGAGCTGTGCGAACTCGTCCGGTGCCGGTCCGTCCGCCGTAAGACGCCTCGGACGCAGGACACGCCGCTGTCCCGGTCCGACTGCGGTCACAATCGACCGGAACCATGTCACGCGCGGTTGAGCCGCGCTGAGATCCCGTGACCGAGGAGCAGATAAAGCAGGGCGGGAAGACCGTAATTGAGCAGCACCCGAACGCCCTCTGTATCCATGGTGAAAATGTCCTGCGACCACCAGGCCAGCCAGTCGGCCGTTCCGTGCACGAACTCGACGAAGACATTGGCTTCGTTGGCTCCGAGCAGGTGGAGCAGGATCCACAGGATCAGGATGCCGGCGGCGACGTCAGCGATGGTGTGGATGGCCAGGGCTGTCCGCCGGGCTCTGTGCTGGTTCCGCTCGTAGCGGTGTGGTCGACCCTGGAGCTGGTCGTGGGAATGGTATTCGGGCATCGGGTCAAGATGGCTCACTGGGAATTCCAATCTGACGCGTCATCGTGCAAGCCGGAGTACGAAACCGCCTCCCGGCCCGCCCCTGCCGGGAGAGGCTCCGGCCGCGTCCCGCAGACGGGTCGTCGGGCGGGCCTGTGTAGGTCTGCGCCAGGCAGCAGCCACCGTGTTACGCAATCCCCGGGATATCCCAGAACTGGGCACACAATCTGCATCTTGCCCGGTTGCGCGAGCGCGGCATTTCTCTACGGACAGCCCCCGGGACGTGCGACCGCGCGATCAAGCGGAGGCGCAAGAAGATCCAACACCGACACCACCCGACCGATGAAGACGACCAAGGCTCTGGCGCCGGACACGTACGTCACACACGCGCGAGACCCCGAACCCCCACAGGAGCTCCGCACAGCCTTCACATGGCTTTTCGGAATCGTCGTTACTGTTGCTGGCCGCTCGATCCCATGTACGAACGGACCGGGTCGCGGCCCGGCGGGTCGACGGCATGGCAACTCAGGAAGACCGCAAATGGACTACTGCTCCTCGTGTCGCCGACATCTCAGTGACTCCACCCACGCGTAAACGCGCGGGCTTCCTGCGTCGGTGGCTAAGCCGCCGTGCAGAGGACCAGCCCGGCCCTGTTGAGGACGTTCGTCGCGCC
>NZ_JOFS01000050.1 GCF_000719285.1 Streptomyces bicolor
CACCCCCCACCACACCCGCGCGACGGCCCCCGGCCGACGCGCAACACACGACCAACCCGCGCCCGATCCCCGAGGCCGCCGCACCGACCACACCCAACCCCCACCACCTTCTCTTCTACTTGGGCAGGGAGCAGCGGCCGCAGAGGGGATGTCAGCAGGCGCACCACAACCGACTGTTGGCGTGACCTGCGGTGACACGGAAGCCGGCCAACAGGCCGCGCAACACCCAGCGCAACCCCTATCGCAACGCCGTGGCGCAACATCTGGCGCAACTCGCAGCGCAACAGGGGTTCCATCCGAACGATACAGACACTATTATTTGAAGTCCTGGGGGAGGCGACCCCTGGGAACCGCAAGGGACCAACGAAGGGGAACACGTGGAAATCCAGATCAAGGGCGGAATCGTCCGGCGGGTACGGGGCGGCGAGGACGCCCCGCTCAACAGCCTTTCCATCCAGGCTCGGACGGTCGCGAACTTCCTGTCTCTGGCGTGCCGCCGGGCGGGAGCCAGGATCGTGCATAACTCCGACGCGGACTACACCGGAATCCGCTTCGACACCAAGGTCGGTCCCGTCGTGCTGGAAATGCCGACGGGTGACGACCCTTACCGGATCGTGCACGAATTGATCGAGCCGGACGAGTACGGCCGCACTCAAATTGAGATGCGTCGATTCCCGCAGATCTACAAGCCCCAGGGAATCGCGTTCATGACCGGTGAGTTCCTCCGGTCTCGCGGGTTCCTGAAGTAATCCGCTCGGGGC
This sequence comes from Streptomyces bicolor, assembly GCF_000719285.1. GTDB lineage: Bacteria > Actinomycetota > Actinomycetes > Streptomycetales > Streptomycetaceae > Streptomyces > Streptomyces bicolor. The sequence goes on from NZ_JOFS01000050.1 coordinate 762, forward strand.
GCCCCGGGGTCGGGGCGCCCCTTCCACTCGGCATCACCGGAAGGAGAAGGGAAGCCATGGAGAACACGCGGATTGCAGGACAGGCCCGGACAGCCGGGGAACCGCTCACGGAGGCCGAGGAGGACCAGGCCCGTTACGTGCTGCGGGAGTTGGTGCGCAGCGAGAGCGACCCGGAAGCGCTGAGGGTGTCGCACGAGCAGCTGGAGATGGTCCGGCCGTTCTTCGAGTTGGGTTGGGCCATGGGTGTGCGCACCGGGCACACCGGCCCGGCCCTGGCGGATGTGCCGGTCGCCCGGGCTACGGTTGACCGCGCGTTCCTGGGACTGCTGTCCGGGCGGGTGACCAATCAGCTCGTGATCGCGGTCGCGCAGATCCTTGACCCGCAGGACGAGGGGCCGGTGCTGTGGCAGAAGGTCAGGTATCACGGCAGCCTGACGCAGCGTCACGGTACCTACTGGGTGCAGGCGATCCACGCGCACGCTGGACCGGTCGGCGGAGCTCACACGCTGCGCTATGACCTCTGCGAGATACGCGGCACCGTGCCGGTCACGAAGGTCACGAACGTACGGCGGGTGAGCCTGACTCCGCTTTCGCATCACCGTACATGGGTCTAAGTGCGCAGGTCAGGGGTGGGTTTACCCACCCCTGAAAAACACTATTATTGGAGTTGTTCGGGGGGCGGTGGCTCCGCCCCCCGAACCGCAGAAACCAACAGCGAAGGGGAAACACCGCATGACTCAGCAGTTCGCCGAGCGCGCCACGAACGTAGCCCCCACCGGTGCCCGCAACGCCGACCTCTCCGACCTGGTCCGCATCCTGGAGGACGGACAGCGCCGCAAGCTGGACGTCATCGCCCCCGCGTCCGCGCTCCGGATGCGTGAGGGAAACGTGCACGTCGAAGGCGTCGAGTCCCAGATCACGGAAGACGGCGTGACGAACGTCGACGGCATCTACCGGCCCACCGCCGTAGCCGACGAGGGGATCTCTGACAAGCTGCGCATCCCGCTGGCCTACCTGCGCCGCATGCGCGCGGAAAACGTCCCGCTGCTGGACGAGAACGTCAACGCGTGGATGCGGCAGGAGCCGGGACGCCGTTTCATGCTCCGTGCGTTCCGGGGCGAGAACGGCCCCGGCATGCCCGGCGAGGGCGTGGCCCGCGCGCTGCTGTCCGACAGCTACAAGCTGATGGACAACCTTGACATGCTGCTCGCCGCGCTGGACGGAGTGCAGAAGTCCGGGCACCCCACCCGCATCACGGGGTGCGACCTCACCGACCGCCGCATGTACGTGCGCGTCGAGTCCGAAGCGGTCGCGATCCAGGCCCGCAACCTCCTGCGCGGCTACCGCTCCCCGTTCGACGGCCGCAGCGGTGACGAACTCCCGATGATCTCCGCCGGGTTCGTCATCACCAACAGCGAGGTCGGAGCCGGGGCGTACACCATCACCCCGCGCGCGGTCATCCAGGTCTGCCGCAACGGCCTGACCCAGACCAAGGACGTGATGCGCGCCGTGCACCTCGGAGGCAAGCAGGACGAGGGCGTTGTGTCCTGGTCCGGCCAGACCCAGCGCAAGACGCTGGAGCTGATCACCTCCAAGACCACCGACGCCGTGCGCACCTTCCTGTCACGGGAGTACGTCGAGGCCAAGGTGTCCGAGATGGAGGCCGCCGCCGGGAAGACGCTGGACGAGCCGACGAAGACGATCGAGCACGTCACCAAGTCGCTCAGCATCGGCAACGAGACCAAGGACATGATCCTTTCCCACTTCATCCGGGGCGGGCAGATGACGGCGGGGGGCGTGATGCAGGCCGTCACGTCGACCGCGCAGACGCTCACCGACGCCGACCAGGCCGCCGCCCTCGAAGCGCTCGCGGTGCCCGCCCTCACGGCCGCCGCCGCGCACGGCTGACAGACCCCCGTGCGGGCCGGGCCGAACCCGAGAGCGCGGAGCGCGCCCGCCGCGCCCCTGCCGCGTAGCGGCAGCGCGACGCGTCGGCGGAGCAGACCGCGCACCCACAAGACCCTTGTGTGCCCGGGCGCAGTGCGGCCGGCCTCCGGCGCCCACCGCCCCGTTCCCGCAAGGAGCCCTGATGCCTGCACGCCCGGAGCTCATCCACCCCGGCGACGCCGCCATCGCGGCAGCCATGAGCCGCACTCTCACCGCCCTCACCGCCGTGTTCCAGGCACTGGGCGACGGCGAACACACGCTCAACCTCGTAGCCCAGCGGACCGACGACGCGTTCGTCACGGGCCGAACCGATCTCTCCATCGGCACGAAGCCGATCCGCCTGGCCGTACTGGACCGAGATGAGTTCTGCGCCCTGCGCACCCTGCTGGTGTTCGCGCTGGAGGGCAGCACCATGCGCGGCGCCGTCATGGTCGCCACCACGGCCGCCGCTCCCAACCCCCGTGCGTGCGGCTGGACCATACGTGATGGGTGGCTTCACCCCATGGACACGGCCGAGCTCCAGGCCGCCGTCATTCCGTGCCCCGGCGTCTCCGCCGTCACGCGCGAGGTCTACCCCGCACCCGTTCTTCCCCAGCTTTCCGACTCCGACGAGGAGGACTCGCATGCCTGAGCCCGAGCTTCCCCGGCCCGACAACGCCGCCACGGCGTCCGCCATGGGCCGCGCCCTGCACGCACTGGCCGCGTTGTTCCCCGCCCTCGGCGAGGGAAGCCACGAGCTCAGCATCACGGCCGAACGCGCGGACGGCACGGAGGTGAACGCCGACCTGTACGTGACCGTCGAGCCAGGCACGTGCCGTGTGGATCACTCCGCTGAGGAGTATGTGCAGTTCTTCGTGCTGCTGACGTTCGCCCTGGAGGAGAGCACCGTGTGTGACGCCGTCCTGGTCGCCATGACCGCCGACGCTGGCCTACGAGCCTGCGGGTGGGAAGTGCGGGCCGGATGGCTGCACCCCATCGGCCCGGCCGAACTCCAGAAGGCCGCCACGTCCCTCCCCTTAGACGACGCCGCGCCCCTCGTGGTCTGCCACGCCCCCGAACTGCACCGCCCCGACAAGACCGCCGAGGAGCGCTCATGAGCGAGAAGCCCGCCGCCACCCCGGACGGCTACTGCACCAACAAGGAGCCCGTCTCCGGCACCATCCGTCAGATCAACGCCACCGCAACGGGCCGAAGTTCTTCCACCTTCACGGCCGCCGCTACGCCGCATGTCCGTGCGGCCGCGACAGCGTGTCGCTGACCGACCGGGGCAATCTGCACCGCCACAAGCAACCGCAGGAGTAGCCCCCGCAGACGCCGTCCACGCCCCTCCCCGGTACGGGGGCGTGGACGGCCGCCCCGGCCAGCGCGCCACTGGCCGACTGCCGCCCCCCACCCGCATCCTTCCCTTCGGTGAGCGCGGGGCGGCAGGCCCCAGACCCACCCGGTCGACCCACGAGGAGCAGGAGCCCATGACCAGCCCGAGCCTGACCATCGACACGCCCGCTGGCCTAGTGCGCGCCACCGCCGGCCCCCGCCAGGCCGACGCCGTCGTGTTCGAGTTGGGCGGGGCGATGCGCGGCAGCGTGCACGTCACCGGCACCACCCATCCCCGCCACTGGGACCAGTTCACCGCCGTACGCGCCATCGACTTCGACCCGTGGCAGCCGTCGAGCCTGTGGCGCGCCGGGTACGCCGCCCGGCACTACCAGACCCCAGTCATGCCCGCCCGGACCCTGGCCGCCCACATCCGAGAGCTCCCGTCATGAGCGGCCAGCCGCGGCCGTGGCGCCCGGAGGACTTCGACGACCGATGCGAGACGTGCGGCGCACCCGCAGGCCAGCTGTGCCGCTCTTGGTGCCACACCGGTTACACCGCCGAGGACGCCCGCCATGACGCCGAGCTCCGCGACCAGAAGGCGAGCAGTCACGCGCCGAGCACCGCTACCAGCCGCTCGAAGGAGTGAACTGAGTGCCATGACAAGCAAGTTGATATCGCAGGAGCAGTTCGACGCGTTCGCCGACGAGGTGGCCGGGGAGCTGGGTACGCACTGCCGGACAGCCGAACTCACCGACTACGAGCGCGGCTTGGGTCGGCTCATCATTGACGACGACGGCCGCGCTCTGCGCCTGTGCCAGCCCGACGATCGCCGCCCCGACCGTCTGAAGATCTCCGCAGCACTGCCGGACGAGACCAAGATGATCGCGCCGTCGATCGGGGTCACGGCCATCTCCGCGCGCCATGTAGCGCACGAGATCACCCGGCGGCTGTATCCGCTGCACGTCGAAGCCGCGCAGCAGGCCGCCGAACTCGCCGCCCGGCAGCAGGCAGAGGAACAGGGTCGCCGCGCCGCCAACGGAAGCAGTGGCCGGCGCACTCCCCGGCGCCCCGATTGAGGAGAAGTACCGGCTCACCCGGATCATCTGGGAGCACGACACCAGGCCGCCCGGCGAGCGCGGCCCCGTCCAGGTCGACAGCGTGACCGTACTCGTCGGTCCCTCCGGGGACTGGGTACGTGTCGAAGCGTCCGGCCGCCCCGACTCTGTGACCTCCATACTGGCCGCATTCGCTCAGACCTCACGGGAGGGAAAAGAGCAAGTCAGGGGCGGGTTCCCACACCCCTAAAAGACACTATTATTAGCGGTTGGGGGCGGTTGCTCCTCTCCGGCCGCGCCTCACCGGCCCCTGCTCCAGTCCGCAGGCACTCCCCAACCGCTCTGGGCGGGAGACAGCTCCCCCAGTCCGGCTCCCAGAGCGGGCCGCGCCCCGCCCCAGTCCAGACGACGGGCGCGGCCCGCACAACCGAACACCGAGGTGCTGTAGCTCAGTTGGCAGAGCGCGGATCTTATAAGTCCTGAGGTCGTGGGTTCGAGTCCCACCAGCACTACTCCAACACCGTTCCGCCTGACAGGAGTTGTGATGACTGACACCGAGGTCGCCCCGGACCCCAAGACGCCCGCCGACGCGGCCGCTAGGGTCCTGGACGCCATCGAGGCACAGCCCGACGTCTTCAGAATGGACCACTGGGCGTGGCTGGCCGACACCATCCGACTGGCCCCCGAGGAGGCTCCGGCGTGCGGGTCCCAGCTGTGTGCAGCCGGATGGGCGGCGCACGTCACCGGCTGGACGCTCTGTCACTGCGCGACAAGGAACAGACAGAGGTCATCGGCCTGGACGACGACGGCGACGAGTACGACACGGTCGCCAGCGTCTAGGCGGAGCGCGGCGAGGAGCGCCGCCTGATCTGTGACGTTGCCGCCAAGGCCCTCGGTCGCGCAGCCAGACGTTCTGGTACGCCGACGCGCCCACCGCGCTGAAGCGGCTTCGCGAGATCGCCGGACGCTGACCAAATCATCCGGCCGCCCCACCGGTGGCCCCAAGCCTGCGTAGCTCAGCGGTAGAGCGGCCCCACTCGCGGGTGGTCAGGGGTTCAAATCCCCTCGCAGGCACGGCACCTACCGATCGCCCGGCGCCCGAACACGCGACCCGCGCCAGTGCGCACCGGCTCGCTCTCCGCCACTGGACCGACCAGCCCACCGGAGGTCACGATGGCTGACACCGTCCCGGCCGATGTCGCCCGCGCGTTCACCGACGCCTGGTGTAACACCGTCCTCACGTCCGACGTCGCCACGAGCCTCGGATGCACCGAAGTGGACACCCTCGCGGACCTGCTCCGTGCCTTTGGCGCTGAGCAGGCCGCCGACGAGTGGATCGATGCCCACGCCGAAGACGACGAGCCGAACGACGCCCATTTTCAGGGGACCGTGCCCCCAGATACCTCGCTCGCCGCCGACGGGATGCGCTGGAGCCCCGCCGCCGACGCCCAGGACGAACGATGAGTGACCCCGCGGGCACCGAACGCCACCCGGTGACCGTCGACGGCGAGCCCTTCGGATTCCTGCGCCGCCGCCACAGCGGCGCCGGGACGTACGCACAGCACCAGTTCGAGGCGTGGCTGTACGACACCGGCGAGTACCAGGACCACCGTGACGGCGTGCTCTACGTCAACACCTGCGCGAGCCGCGCCGACGCCATGGTCGATCTCGCCTGGCGGCGCAGCGTCGGTCCGGTCGAGGACGATCTCAACCCCGCCCTCGGGGTCGTCATCGACGAGGAGTTCAACAGGTACGACCCCGGTATCCCCGATGCCCAGGTGGACAGTTTCATCGACGGCACACTGGAGGTGTACAGCGTCGCCATTCTGCGCGCCTACGCCGCACCGCACCCCCGGCGCGGGCAGTTCTACGCCGACACGTCCACCTTCACCTGGGGCCTGACCGCCCCGTCCGGCCTGGAAGGCATACCAGGTCGGCGCCCAAGTCCCTGGCCGCATACGCCCCCCATCTCTGACCCTGGCGTACGGTTTAGCCCCCCCGTTTGCGCAGGTCAGGGCCGGGTTCACATAACAGCAACTCACACTATTATTAGCGGTGAGCTGGGATGGTCGCCTCCCCCACCTCACTCAGGAGGTGACGCCCCCTCCGCTTCCCCTCCAGCCCCAGGAGTTGTCATGCTTCGAAAGCTACGCCGCGCCATGCGACCGGCACGTCTCCGCCTTCCCGCCCGCCGATTCACCGCCGGGATCGTGGTACAGCCGCCCACTGCGCGCGATGCGCTCGGGATCGACGCCACCGCCCAGGAAGCCATCGCCTACAACCGCGTCCGTGTCGCCACCGCGACCGCCGTCGCCCTCTACCGCAGCGGATACACCCTGCCGATGCCCGACGGCGACCTGGACGACGCCGTGCGCGCCCTCGACTTCCCCTACTCGGTCCCGAGCCCGGAGACCCGCGCGTCCATCCGCGCCGCGCTCGCCGTCCTGGAAGCCGACTACACCGTCACCGTCACCCACTGACCACCCGTCCGCCCCTGGCCGTGGACCGCCCCGCCCACGGCGGCCCACACGGAAGGAGTCCCGGTGTTTCTCGTCGTCCCCGATCCCGCTCACGGACTCGTCGCGGCGCCCGAGTCCTCCGACGACCTTACGCCCGCCACGGAAGAGATTCTTGCCGCCCAGGGGTTCACCTGGAACGCCGAGATCGAGGCGTACACCCGCCTGGCCGACCACGGCCCCGCGGCCGTGGACCACACCGCGGGGATGCTGCGCGACCTGGGCCACTACGTCTTCTCCGCGCACATGCCGCTACCCACCGACTGAGCGCCGCCCCGCCGGCCCCCCGGCTACCACTCCCCACGCCTTGCGCAGATGGAGTTCCGTCACGCCCCGACGCCGTCCCCAGCCGCACAAGCCCGCCCGGTACACCGCCATCGAGCGCGAGGGACGCCACCATGTCATTGACCAGCTCCACGGGTACGCGCTCAGCAACTGCGCCACCGCCACGGCCGCCGAGGACGCGGTACGCGAGCTGACCGCCCACCCGACGGCCGCGATCAAAGCCGTCGAGGAGCTCGACGCCGCCCAGAGGGGACCGGCCGCCACCGAGCGCCGCATCCTGCGCCGGTACGGATACGGCTTCAGCCTCCGCCAGGACGAAATACTCTCCCTGCGCAGCGAGTTCAGCCATCACCGCCTGGATACCTGATCTCCAGTGGTCATCTGGCCATGGTGTTCAGCCAAGCCGGTCTGCCGTTCTACACCATGCCCGAGCGGTACGCGCAGCTGGCGCCCCGCTGGATACGCGACGGCGACGAGTCCTTCCCGGCCGCCGACCTCGCCCGCCTCGAACGCCCTTGTCCCGCCCTGGAGTTGCTGCCAGCACGCGAGCGCTACGAGCCGTGTGAGTTGCACGGGATCGCGCTGTGACGGTGCCTGATCTGCGGGCCGCGCGAGGACTTCGAGTGTCAGTGGGGCGAGTGCACCGCCAACCACGTCACCGCCTATTGCGAGCGCTGCGTACGCATGGACCGCCAGCGCACCTTCCCGCTGCCGCCCCGACGAGAGCACGACTGGCCTTAATGCAGCAGGTCAGAGGGCACCTAGCCACCACCATAAAACACACTATTATTTTATTTGGCGGGAGGGGGTGACACCCCCGACCACCCCAATTCGCCGAAATGGCAAGGAGAAGGAGAGCCGCTATGGCCATCGCCGTCTCGACCCCGCCCACCGAGCCCGGCGCCCACGTGGAGGAGGACGCGCCGCAGATCGTCTACCTCGACCCGGCGCTCGTGGTGCGTGACGAGTGCAACGCTCGCGAGGAGGACACCGAACCGGACGAGGACCTGATCAACTCCGTCAAGGCGATCGGCGTCGAGGAGACCATCAGTGTCCGGCCCAGGCCCGACGGCACGTACGGGGCCTTCAAGGGCTGGCGGCGCGCGCAGGCGCAGCACTTCGCCAACGCCACCGCCGAGCAGGACGGCCGTCCGGTGCGCAAGATCAAGGCGCATGTGCGGGAGGATCTGGTCGGCCGCGACGGCTGGACCCGGTTCCTGTCTCTGGTCGAGAACAAGCACCGCGAGGGGATGAGCGAGCGCGACATCCTGAAGTCGTCCGAGCTGGCCCTGATCGACATGGACGAGGTGGAGCGGAGCCAGGCCGCCAAGGCTCTCGGTGTCGGCCGCAACGCCGCCAAGCAGGCCAGGGCGGCCCAGAAGCTCGATGACGCCACCCTGCGGCGGGCAGCGGCCGGAGGCATGGACCTGGAGCAGACCGCCCAGCTCGCCGAGGTCGAGAACGTGCCCGGCGCGGAGCGCCGCCTTCTGCGGGCGCTTGAGCGCGACCACGAGGAGGGCAACGGCGGGCGCGGGCACTGGGACCAGGCGATGGCCCAGCTGAAGGCCGAACAGGCCGACGCCGCAGCCCGGATCAAGGCCGTGGAGGACCTCAAGGCGGCGGACATCCCGCTGCTAGGCACGCCGGGGTACGGGAAGAAGGACCCGTCTCGGCCCCTGACAGAGCTGACCACCGGGCTGGGCAACCCGCTCACCGAGGACAACCACAAGGGCTGCCCCGGTCACAGCGCCCGGCTCGATGAGGAGCAAAAGCCGGTATGGCACTGCTCCGACCCGGCCGCGCACGGCCACAAGGTCCGCCCGACGCCGAAGAAGCCCAAGACCGAAGAGGACGAGCAGAAGGCCGAAGAGCGCGCCCGGACCGTCGCACACAACCGCGCCTGGAAGGCGGCCGCCGGACCGAGGCAGGAATTCATCAAGCGGCTGGTGCGCGGCAAGAACCTGCCCGATGAGGCCCGGGTGTTCGCCCAGCGGATCATGCTGGAACTGCCCCGCTTCTACGGCAAGTGGGCGGACAAGCAGCGCACCGAGACCCTGGCGCTCCTGCTGGGGGCAAAGGACCCCAAGAGCGAGTCGGCCGCCGACGTCGCGGCCAGCTTCCCCAAGAGCCGTCTCGCGAACGTGCTGTTCGCCCAGGTCGCCGCCGCGTTCGAGGACGACATCCGCGAACCCAAGAAGTTCGACACGGCCCGGATGACCCAGGTCTTCCTTTGGGAGTCCCCGGACCGGCATCAGGCCTCCTACCTGCTGCTTCTGGAGTCGCTCGGCCAGGCCGACAACGGCAGCTACCAGCTGTCCGAGGTCGAGGACCAAGCGGTCGCCCCCCACCGGCCGGACGCCTCCGCCTGACCACACGCACCCCCAAGCCCCGGCCGGGCACGAACATGCCCGGCCGGCCCGCATCCCCACGTCGCAGAGAGGCAACCCAGCATGACCGTCACCATGGACGACGTCGTCGACTTCATCAGCCGGCTGCCGGACGCAATCAAGGTCGCGAAGGTCCAGGAAGCCTGCGCACTGCGGCTCCACGCGATCGACAAGGAAGCTTTCGCGGGCATCGTGGCCGGACGCCGGGCCCGCATCAACAAGTCGCTGCGCCCGGCCCTGCTGCGCGGCCTCACCGGCACCGTGCAGGAGCGCAACCGCACCGGCACCCGCGCGGGCTTCCTGCTGGACGAGGAGTCCACCCGCATCCTGCGCCGCGACCCGCGCAACGGCGATCCGGGCAAGCCCAAGTACCGCATCCCCGAGGACGTGCCGCGCTTCCGGCTCCCGGGCAGCGGTATCCCCGTCGCCTGCCTGGAGCTGATCGAGGACGACTAACCGGGACTGACGGCGCCGCCCCGCAGCGGGCGGCGCCCGCCGCCCGATCAACCGGCCGGCCCCCGCCCCAGCCCGGCCCGCACGTGAAAGGCAGTCATGACCGACCAGCAGCAGGCCCCGTCCCCCGACCCGGACGGCGACGCCCCCGACCGCCCTGACCCTCACCGTACTGCGCCACCTGGTCCGCGAGGACTGGAAGGACTTGCCCGCAGACACGCTTGTCGTCCTGGCCCGCGACGCCGAGGGCGAGCTCTTCTCGCCGTTCTCCACCTACAGCTTCTCCCGGTGCGCGCCGACGCACAGCGACCTCGTCGGCGACGTCTTCCCGTTGGCGGAAGAGCTGGAGGAGGACCAAGAGCTGCGCGAGCTGTACGGGGACAGCATCCCTGATACGGCCGTCGCCGCGCTGGCGCTCTACCCGCTCGGCTGAGCGAACACCTGCGGGCGGGGCGACGCCCCATCGGCCGCCCCGCCCCGCGGGCCGCCGACTCCCTCTTGCCCGGGCCTCTGTCTGGCCCCGGTCCCCACGAAAGCGACGTGTCACCGCCATGTCCGCCCCAGCACAAGCCCCCCGGAAAGGACCGCAGGACCCGGTGCTGGTCATCAGCGACAGCACCGACGACGATTCGGTCGGCCTGCGGACGCCCCAGGTCCCATGCCTGCACCTGCCGTCACCTCTGTTCAGCGCCGAGGAGTACCAGTGCACCCCGCTCATGCTCCTGGATGACCGCAGCTACACCGGCTTCACGCTCCGCCACCTACCGCACCACCCCGGCCTGATCGTCATACTGGTCGACTCCGACGACGGCACCATCTCCCCCCGCGCCGCCGCCATCGGCGCCGAGGCCGTCATCCGGGCCCAAGACAACCTCGCCTGGCTGCACCTGCGCCTGCACGACGCCACCGACTGCCGCTACGCCCACTGGGAAGCGCTCCTGGCCGGCGGTCCGGCCGACCCTCCACCGGCCAGCAACTGACGCCCGGCAGCCCGAGCGCCGTCGCACCCCGCCGAGCACTCCCGCGATCCGAAGGAACTGCCCCATGCACGCCATACCCCAACGCTGTGCCCACCGGCCGCGGGCGGGCTGGTGGTGCCGTACGCGACCCTGATCCACAACGGCCACGCGGCGTTCGGTGTCCTCGACGCCGACAAGGCCATCACTGCCTTCCGCCGGCGCCTGTGCCAGATCTGCGAACACCCGCTGGACGCGCGGTGCTTCCTGCTCGCCCGCCCGGCCGACGTACGCAAGGGCTGCTCCCCGGAACCGGCCCTGCACCCCGAGTGCCTGCCGTACACCGCCGCGCACTGCCCGATGCTGAACGGCACCGCCACTCACTACCGCCGCAGCCCGGTCCTGGCCAGCCACACCGCCGGCCGGCCCTGCACCAATCCGTCCTGCCTCTGCCCGTCGCGCACACCGGATAAGGGTCACGCCGCCCGCAGCGGCAGCCGAGCCGACCGGTACGAGGCCTGGGTGATCCACACGCGGAACTACCGGCTGGTCTCGCTGCCCGAGGTGCCCTCGGGCATCAGCCGCGACGTGCCCGTCCTGCGTAAACGGGTGCTGCGCACCGCACCCCTCACCCCCGACCAGCAACACGTGATGGATCTGATCAACGCCCGCATGGACGAGGTCTGACCGCCCCCTATCTCACGTAAGGAGACTGCCGTGTTCATCAAACCGGACCCGGCCACGCCCGAAGGCGAGGCCATCATCGACCTGGCCGACCTGATGGACGACCTGCGGAAGCGCACCGGCGAATGGCCGGGTGCGGACACCGTCGACATCCTCGAAGGGTGGCTGCGCCGTTTCAGCTTCGAGATCTCAGGAGACCTGCCCCAGCAGGCGACCGGCCGGGCATGGGTGCTGCGCCGGTGGGACCGGCACGGCGAAGACATCACGCTCTGGTCCGACGAGGCCTCCGGCCGGGCCGCACTGGCGCACGATGTGCGCAAGTCCTGGGACAACGTGGCAGGCATGGACGGTGTACCGCACCGGCCGCCTGCCGACCACCAGACGGCCGTGGACCTCTTCTACGGCCCGGAGGGAAGCCACGAGGAACAGGGCTACTCGCTGTACGCCGCCGACATCTCCCGTCACATACGCGCGCCCCTCAGCCTCAGCCTCTCGGACGCCGAGGCCTGCGCGGAGGCGAACAGCTCGGCGGTCTTCCACCCCCAGGAGAACCCCGACGACGAAGGCCTGCCCTGCATCCAGCTCGCGGGCATCCTCGTGTTCGCCTACCTCGACGCCGACCGCGGGGCCATACGGGTCTCCGTTCATCTGGACACCACCTACGAGCAGTTGGTCAGGGCCGACGGCACAGTCCCGATGCAAGTGGAGATCGAGGACACCACGGTGTTCGACAACCTCGCCCCGCCGCCGGCCCACGCGGAGCCGACCGGATGGAAGGCCTTCATCCTTCAGCTCGCCCGCCGTACCGCACTCTCCGACGGCAGCAAGCGCCGACAGGGGGTTGACGCCAACCCCGAGAAACACCATTATTTGCAATAGGAGGTGTGGGCATGGCCCCGTCCGTCACGCACGTGTCCGGCACCGTCGCCGGTGACGTGGAAGTCCGCTTCACCCAAGACGGCATCGCCGTCTGCCGGTTCCGCCTCACCGAGACCCCTACGCAGTGGGACGCCGCCACGCAGAAGTGGCGTGACCTGGAGCCAATTCCCTACATCTGCACCGCCTGGCGGGACCTGGCCAAGAACGCCACCGAATCGCTCGTCGACGGAGTCAACGTCCTGGTCAAGGGACGCATCACCCGGATCCAGGACGACTCCATCTACCTGAGCGTCGACGACCTCGGCATCAGCCTGCGCAGGCGCATCGCCTACACCGAGACCAGCCTGCCCAGCCCGATCGCCGCCCGCCCGGTCACCGCACCCCCGGCGCCTCAGCCCGCCAGCGCGTCCCGCCCGGCCACCGGGCGGCCGGGCAGCCCACCTGCCTGGTGGGAGCAGAAGCGGGCCTCCAACTGGTCCTAGCCCGGCCTCTCCACACCAGCGGCCGACGGCACTCCCCTTCCCGTCGGCCGCTGACCACTTCCCCCTTCGCCCGCCCCGGCGCGGCACCGGTTCGCCTGCCGGTGCCGCGCCCTGCCCGAAAGGCCGGCCGTCATGCCCGCACACGCCCTGACCGAACGAGCCGCACGCGCCGCGCTCGCCGCCCACTTCACCCCCAGCTAACTCGCCACCGAACTCGACGAGTACACCCCGTCCGAGGTGTGGGACCGGCGTGTCCGCCACGACGGAAGCGGGCGCCTGGCCCACTACCGGCCGCACGAGGAACCCGCCCAAGCAGAGCTGACCTGCCAGTTCGTCATCCCCTCGGACGGAGAGTGGCCCACCGCCCTTGCGGACCTGGGTCCGGCCTGCCCGCTAAGCCTGTGGGTCCGCGGCCGCGAGCGACTGCCGCAGTTGACCGACAGCACCGTCGCCGTGACGGGCAACCGGGCCCCCACCGAGCAGGCCGTCACCCGCGCGCACATCTTCGCCACCGCCCTCGCCGAGAACGATCACACCGTCACCGCCACGCTCGCCTAAGGCGTCGACTCCACCGCCCACCAGGCCGCCACCGAGGCGGGCCGAGCGACACTCGCCGCTCTGCCGCGAGGCCTGGACGACGCCCACCCCCATGCCCACGCCATCCTCGCCAGCGGCGGCGCGGCGGTCAGCCTCTACCGGCCCGGCACCGCAGCCAGCGGCGCGACGCTGAAAGCCAGCGCCGTTCTGCTGGCCGCGCTCGTCCAGGCAGTGATCCTCATCGAGGCCCTGGACCACGTCGAGGCGATGCACACGGCCGAGACCGCCATCGACCTCCACCGCCCCCTGCTCGCCGCGCCCGCCACCGGCGACGTCCGCTCCAGCGGCAACGCCCGCCTGCTCGACGAGCAGCTCGCCCTGAGCAGCCTGGACCCCCACCTCGCGCTCGCCCTGCCGCACGCGCGCGAGGCCCGCCCCGGCGACATCGCCGACGGCGACCTGCTCCTGGCCGCGATCGGGGAGCACGGCGCCGACTACTTCACCACGCCCTACACCGCCCACCCCGAGCCCTTCAACCCGTCATACCAATGCGGCGTGTGCTGCCTCGTCACCGAGCCCGGCGAGGTGGCGGTGCTCTCCAACGGCGATCCCTGGGACGCCTGCGACCCGTGGCCCGCCGACGACCACCTGCCCATCGTCCCCGCCGAGCGGCGGCCCGACCGGCCTCTCAAGGAGTGAACGGCCCGCCATGCCCCGTACGACGTACACGCCGTCGCTGCCCGGCCTCTCCTCCGCCGATGAAGACCTGGACACGGTCATCAACTGAGGCCTGAGGGCTGACTCCACCGCATACATCGCGCGCGTACTCACCGATCCCGCCGCCCACGGGATCGACCTGGAGCGCACCGCCGTCCTCTACATGGCCACCGGCAGCGAGTGGCCCGAAACCCGGGTACGCATCGAACCTGCTCCCCTGCTCCCCTCGGAGGCGCTTCAGCAGGAGCGGATCAGATCCCTCCGGCCGTGCCCTAGCATCCTTGATCAGCTCCCCGACGCCCCGGAGCCCTATGCTCTCGGGCATCCGCGCGTCAGAGCACGCCGAGCGACGTGAGCACCACCAGGCACAGCGTCAGCGATCCGCCGAACACGCCACCGCCGTACAGGAACGCCGGGCCCTTCGGGGTGCTTGGCCTGTGGCTGATGAGGCCCGCCACGATGCCGACGATGACGGACAGCAGGAAGCAGATCACGAAGATCAACAGCTTGACGCCGAGAGACAGTTTCAAGGGTCCGAGTACCTTTCTGGCGATCGGACCGGGTGTCAGACCTCAGCCCGACCACCACGTGACACACGTGTGGTCTTGCTGAGGCCCACCGACGTCTGGGGCTCATTGGGGTTGGCCTGGCCAGAGCCGCAGGGTAGCCGTTCTCCCTTTTATGCAGGCGCAAGAAGCGACGCGCAGCCGCAATGCGGACCACTCACCTGGAACGTCGGGCCCAGGCTCGCAAAGTCACCCGTGGTGGGGGCACTGGCCCCCGGAACGGCTCCAACTCTAGCGGTTTGAAGGGAGGTTGGCGGGTCGTTGCTGGCGGCGGCCGGGGCGGTATCTCCAGAGGCCTCGTGCTGGCGGGTACGGCCTGACCGCCCCGGACGGGGGCTCCAAGCCACCGGAGACCGATCATCCTGTTCGGATCTTCTCTAGGGTTTCAGTCGCATCGGTCTCCTGGAACACGGCGGTGGCCATGGTGCCGTACTGCTGGTCGTACGACTCCGCGCCCGGTGCCGGTGACTGGCGGGGCAACACGCGTTGTTCCTGTGCAGCTGCGCGTCGCTCCCCGACTTACTGCTCTCCTCCGTACGCCGGCCGCGGCTCGCCGACGCGGCACTGACGATGAATCCCCGCAAGAAACCCGAGCTGGCCCGCGACAGCGGCCGCCGCCCGATGTGCGACGGCTGCAGCTGACCGCCACCCGGCACTCACCCCCGTCAGGGAGGATACTCAATGACGATGACGACAACCCAGCGCATCCTCGACCTCGCTGCGGCGGCACCGGCCAGCCGCGGCGAGAACCTGCTGCTGCTCATGCACGAGGCGAACCAGCTGTACCAACAGGGTCTTCAGGACCTGCACCGAGATGTGGCGACGCGTCTCGGCGGACTCGCCACCGCAGACCTGATGCTCGCTGCGGAAACGGCCGGTATGCCCTGCGATGTGTCGCAGAACCGCGACGAGGTGATCGGGCTGCTGGCCCTGGCCGAGTGGGAGATGACGCCGGCCGCAATGGCCTACGCGGAGATGGCCAAGGACGCCGCGCGCCGCGGCGTCTGCTTGATCCCCGAGGAGTAGTCCGTGGCGGTCGGGGAAAATCCTTGAGCCGCGGGCTGGACCTCCAACCGAAACTCCTGCCATTATTTGCTTTGTGAGTCGGGCTGGCTGGCTCACTGCTGACAGGACGGACGGTTCTGCCATGACCTCGCGCCGTGAGCCTCGCCTGGCCGACGCTGCCGAGATCGCGGCCGAACAGGGCCTGACACCCGCACGGATCACCGCCCTCTACACCGGGCGCGAGGCGAACGCGGCAGGCGAGCCATTCCCCGAGCCTGTCGACAAGCGCGGCCGCGCTCGCCTGTGGGACCACGCTGCGGTCACCAAGTGGTTCGCCCACCGTGCACCGGCACGTCTCGCTGAACACGCACCGCCCTCCCTCGCCCCGGAGACGCTGCTGAACGCGGCGGACGCCTCGAGGTATCTCGGCTACAAGAACACCAACCAGGTCACCACCTTCGTGCGCGACCACCCGGGCTATTTCCCCGAACCGGACGTCGTCGAAGAGAAGGGCACGGCCGAGAACCCCTACCGCCGGCAGCTGTGGAAGGTGCAGACCCTGCGGGACTGGATGGCCACCCGGCCCGGCCGCGGAAGACGAGCCGGAGCCAAGGAGGCACCGCCCCTGCCCGACGTTCCCGTCGACGGCGATCCCGACGAACTCCTGGGGGCAAGCCAGGCGGCCGCCCTGCTGGGGTACAAAAGCGTCGGCTCCTTCTCCAGTAGCCTGTCCCAAGGCAACCTTCCGCTCCTGAAGACCACGGACGGGGTCGCCGAGAATGCCGGGCGCCAGAACGGCCGCCGCCGGTGGACACGCCGGCGCATCCTCGATCAGGCCGCCCAACGGTCCAAGAAGTAGTACCCGGCAGTGAGCGGACTCCCGCGCACCGCCCCATGAACGCGGCCCCCGGTTTTTGGGAGTTGGTCCCTTGCGGGCCGGGTGCCGCACGATGGCCGGCATGGCGTGGCTCGCCACCACGCCCCGCAGCAGCACCTGCTGCTGCGGACCGGCCATCGCTTGTCTTCCAGCATTTCTTCGCTCGCCCCCCGTACTCCTGAACTCTCGCGCATCCGCGTGATCGGGCTCTGGAACCCCGACCATGGCCCCGACCACGAACGTGTTCTTGCGCTGTGACCTTGGTCGGGGTCTCGTGGTCGGGGGTTGGGTCGGGGGCTGAGGGTTGGCTCGTCTCCATGCCCCGTCCTACATCAGGTGCTGCGACCGCCGAGCTGGCGCCCAGTCCCGCTGAACCGCTGCGCTTGCAGGTCCTGACCGCTCTCGCCCTTCACCGCATGGCCACGACAGGCCAGTTGCGCCAGATGCTGCGTCCGGACAGCTCCCGCCAACTGATCTCCCGTGTGCTGAACAAGCTGCGTTCCACGGGCTTCGTCGATCTCACCCCGCTGCCGGACTCGGGCCGGTCTCGTACGCACGCCTGGTACCTCACTCCTGAGGGATCACGGCTGACCCGCGATCTCCCTGTCCTTCGGGGGCGTCCGCCGTACCCCATCACCTCGACGACCGCAGCGTCGCTGAAGACGGCGCACACGTTGACCGTCGTTCGGTCCCACCTGCCGTTTGCGGCGGACGCCCGCCGGCTCGGGCACGAGCATGGCCCGTGGGACTGGACTCCTGAGGTGGCTCACCCCATTGGTGAGGGTGAGCGGCTCGTTGCCGACGCCGTCATGCACTACACCGTCACCGACGGCGGACACCGCAGGAAGCTGCGGACGTTCATGGAGGTCGACCGTGCCACCATGAGCAGCGAGCGGCTGGCGGCAAAGTTGATCGATTACGCGCGGCTGTGGTCGTACGAGCCGCAGCTCGTCGGCCGCCAGCGCGCACGGCAGCCAACTGGCACGGGCATGGTCTGGTTGCGCTGGTATCCGGTGTTCCCTCGCATTCTCTTCGTGCTGACCGGGGCCTCCCACTACGTCCTGTACAACCGGATCAGCGACCTCCAGGCCATGGTCGCTCAGCATCCGCTCGTGGCCGCCCTAGCCCGCGAAGTGCCCATGGGTGCCGTCGTTCTGGAGGACCTCGAAGAACACGGCCCAACCAACGACGTGTGGACGCCGCTGGCTGGCGGCGAGCCCCGCTCGTGGACCGAGCTCTGACACCCCGACGACGCCTCCATGGCCGAATGTCGCCGTTCGGTCCGTGACCAGCCGTCACGGCCTGCGCCGATCCGCCGCCCATGACCGGTGTTCATCCGGCTGCGGTCAGCTGTGCGTGGATCTGTTCGCGCAGGTCACGGCCTGCTGCGGTTGTGGCGTACGGCTCGGCCTCCCGGTATAGCTCGCCGAGCCGGTCGGCGACACGCAGCGAGTGGACGGTGCCGAGCATCTCCAGGCAGCGCTCGGTCTCCTGGGCAGCACCCTCAACCTCGCCGCCGGCCAGGTACGTACGGGCGAGCCCGAGGTGATCGAAGGCCCGGCTGCGCTGACGGTGCTCGGGGCGGTCGGCCAGAGCCGCCACCACCAGGTCCGTCGACCGCCGGACATGGCGGGTGCGGGCTTGTCCTTCCTCGTGCTTGGCGGCGATCTGGTGCGCCATGCCCAGTGTGGCGTGCAGCTCGGGCAGGTCGAAGAACGCCGTGTGCGACTCCTCAGAGCCTGGTTCCACGCGTTCGTACGCATCCAGGGCACGCCCGGCGGCTGCCTCGCTGTCCGCGGTGTGGCCGAGGATCGCTTGGAACCGGGCCTCCAGCGCAGCGAGCATGGACGTCGCGGCCGGGGTGAGGTGCCGGCGTGCCCCGTACTGGGCGAGCGCGACCAGGTCGAGGGCGTCGTCCACGTGCCCGAGGTGCGACATCTGGCGGGCCATGCACTGCAGGATGTGCGCGCCGATCCGCCGATCGTCGCCCTCGGCGGCGGCGCGCAGGGCCGACACGAACGTGCGCTGCGCGGCAGTGTGCCGTCCGGCGTCGAACGTCATCCAGCCCGCAACGCTGCCAAGGTCGGCGGCCGCCGAGAACAGCTCGCGGCCCACGGCCTCGGTGTAGGTGCAGGTCTTCAGCCACGACAAGACAGCGGCGGTCTGGGCGAGGACCGCTGCGCGCGACAGGACCCCGCCGTGCCGGTTGTCCAGGTCCCGGAACGTGCTGGTCAGCTGCCGGATGCCCTCCACGTCGGACATGCCCACTCGCCGCCTGCCGCCCGACTCCGACTTCTCGGTCTCGTCCGGGCGGGACAGGGCCCACTTCTGCAACGGGTCCAGCAGCTCGCGGCCGGTGTGAACGTCGGCAGCGTCGGGGCCAGTTCGTGTGTTGGGCAGCTCGGGCAGCATGAGTTCGCTCCGGATGATCTGGCTGAGTGCGGCTATCGCCCCTGTGCGGTTCCACGGGCTGCGGATGCCGGTCGGGCCCGCCTCTCCCGGCAGGCCGATGTCGGCGTAACTGAGGTCCATGCCGGTCTCAGCGCTCAAGACCTCAACGATCAGGCGCGGCACGGGGTCGCGTGGGACGGAGCCCTTCAGCCACGCCCGTACCCGGCTCTCATCGGTCGCCAGCCCGGTGATGCCCTGTATCGCGCCTCGCTCGGTGACCAGGCGGGCCAGCCGGTTGCGGGACAGGCCGCACCGGTTCATCCAGTGAGCCAATAAGCTGTTCGGCTGCCTGTCGAGCGGGGGCCGGCCCATCGGTACGCCTCCTGCTGCCATCGGAAATGGCGGGCCTTCCAGGGTATGGGCCAGGCCGTAACTCGCCTACAGAGCAGCGTAATTCGCCGCAAAGCACCGGTTGGTGGCCCGCCGCGCACCGAGGTGCACCGGGTGCGCGGCGATCTGGCAGCACCGCCCTTCACCGCCCGGCACCGACTCCCACGCGGGCATTCGAACCGGTGTGCTGTGAGTGCGCCGGAAAGCCCGGCGAGAGAGGGGTGGAGGAACCCATGCAGCAGGAACAGCACTCCAGCAGCCTCCCCGTGCTGCACACGGAGGACGTCGACGCGGTGACCCTCGGCCGCGACATGGAGGGATACCGCGAAGGCGCGCTGGAGTGGGTCCGCATCTGACCGCTCCGTCCAGCGCCCTCCCCTGAGCACGACTGCACCACCGGCCGCGCCGCCCGGCGCAGGCCGTCACAGCAGACAGGAAGGAACTCGCATCGTGAACGCCACCATCACCCAGACCGCCCCGGACACCGCGGCCACCGTGGCCACCGCGCAGCTGCCCGTCCTGGCGTCGGCCGACGTCGACGAGGTCACCCTCGGCCGCCAGGCCTTCAACGACTCCGACAAGTCGAACTACTTCGAGGGCTGACCGACCAGCGCCTTCGAAACCTGGGGCGGGGCGGCGTGAAGCCGCGCCGCCCCAACACCTTTTCGGCAGCAGCGAGAGGAGCGGGACGCGATGGAAGGGATATGGCTGGCCGGTGGCGCCTTCGACGCCCCGGCGGGCGCCGTCCGCACGGCTCGGGTGTGGCACACCCCAGATGCCAGCGTGCGGGTGGTGACGGCAGGAGCGGTCCACGCCGTGGTGGCCGGAATGTGCCGGGGCGACGACGCTGAGGTCTTACACGGGGCCGAAGCGGTCGCTCAGGGGCGGATCGAGGAGATCACCGCCATGGGCGGCTCGTACTGGATGGTCGTGCGCGACACCGAACGGCGGCTCACGGTCGTGGCGGGTGATCTCGCCGAGAACCGGGGCGTGTTCACGGCGGCCACCGACCGGGGGCCGGTGTGGGCGACGGACGCCGCACTGCTCGCGGCTCAGCTCGGCCGGGGACCGGACCTGGAGCTGCTGACGGCCCGGATCACGGTGGGATCGGCGGAGCACTGGCCCGGACGGTCGGTGTGGTCGGGCATCGAGCGGGTGCCCGGAGGGCACGCCCTGGTCCTGGAAGACGGCACCGCGCGCACCGTCGACGTCCGGCCCCGCCCGGACGGGCGGAGCCTGGAGGCGGGCGCCGTGGAGGTCGGGGCGACGCTGTGGGAGGCAACGCAGGCGTACGCCAACGAGGTGGGGCCGCGGGTCAGCGCGGACCTGTCCGGCGGCCTGGACTCCTCGACCGTCGTCATCGCCGCCGCGGCCGTGAGCCAGATCGTGGCCGTGACCTACGGCGGTCCGCTCGCCGACGGCGAGGACACGCATCTGGCGCGGCAGGTCGCCGAGTACGTGGGCGCCGAGCACCACGTCAGCCCCGGAGGGCTGGCAAGCGCGCACTTCTCCCGCTGGCCTTCAGCAGTCCCCCACTCGCCGGTCCTGCCGGTGTCGTCGTATCCGCTGGACGCCGACTACCTTCCGCCCGCACGCGGCGTCTCGCCTGTTCACCTGACCGGGCACGGCGGGGACGTCGTGCTGGAGTCATCGACGGCCGCCTGGACGGCGCTCGCGCAGCAGGGGCAGATGCGGCGGGCGCGGGCGGCCGTGACCGCGCAGGCCCGCCGGGTCAACACTGCGCCCGGCCCGCTGTGGCGGGCCGTGAAGGACGCGGCGCGGGGACGGCCGTACGCGCTCTGCCGGGCAGCGGAGGCGGTCGCGCAGGGGCAGTTGCTTGGTGACGGGCTCGGGGTGTGGACGTGGTGCCCGATCGGTGAGGCCGCCCATTGGCTCACCCCGTACGGGCGGCAGGCGGTCGCCGGGATGCTCGACGCCTCCGGCCGGGCGGTGGGCGACGTCGACGCCGGCGAGTGGGACGACTGGAGCGCGCTGCGTTACAACGGCGCCGGCATGCGCGACAGCTGGCCCCTGTTCCTTGAGCATGGCGTGCTCCAGGTCAGCCCGTTCTTGGACAACGACGTTGTACGGGCGTGCCTGCGGATCAGTGCGGGCGAGCGGCGCCGCCCCGGCGTGTATAAGCCCCTGCTGGGCCTGGCCCGCCCCGATCTGCCGCGCTGGCTGACCGGCCGCCAGTCAAAGGGCCACTTCACCGTGCTGCTGTACGAGGGGCTGCGCGCCCGCCGCCAGGAACTGCACCAGGTGATCGACGCCAGCGAGCTGGTGAGTTGCGGGCTGATCGACCCTGCCGCCGTGCACACGGCGCTGGAGGCGGCGACGGCGGGCATCGGTCGGCCACCGCTGCCCGCGCTGGAGGCCTTCCTGATCACGTCGTGGTGGCTGGCCCGCGCCACCGCCCGGACCGCGGTGGCAGGTGCGCAGTGATGCTCGTGCCGCCCGGCGTGCACCGGGCCCACCTCGGCGACGACGCCGTGGCCGTACTGAGCGTGGACACCGGCAAGTGGCAGTGGATGAATACCGCCACGGAGCGCATCTGGTCGGCGGCGCTGTCCGGCACCGTGCCCGAACTGGTGAACCAGATGCGGGCGCAGGGGGTTCCCGGTGACGTCGAGGCGATCGTCACCGGCACCATCGAGCAACTGCAGCAGGGCGGGCTGCTCACCGACGCAGGTCTTGGCTCGCCGGTGCTGCCGCCGCCCATGCCCGCGGTGACCGCTGTGGCCACGCCCTGCTCCCGACCCGGTTGGACGGTGCGGATGATGGCCAGGGTGGGGCTGGCCCTGGCCCTCGCTGTGATGCGGCTGCCGATGAGCGCCCGGATGCGGCTGCTGAACGGCCTGCGGTTCCTGCCGTCCGCGCCGCCTTCCGTGGCCGCGTCGGCGGCGGCCGCCGTGCTGCTGGTCCGGCCTGCCTGCTGGCCGGGCCGCATCGCCTGTATGGAAGTCTCGCTCGCCACCGTCCTCACCATCGGGCTGCAGGGGCGGCGAGCGCACTGGGTGCTCGGGGCGCGACGCCTACCCAACGAGGCGCACGCCTGGGTGTGGACACCGGCCGGCGCCCTCGGCCTGTCCGGACGCGACGTCGACGACCCGCGACGCCCCTGGGTCGGCGTCGCCGCCGCACCCCCCATTCACTCGTTCGAGTGAATGGGAAGTTGCGGAACTGACGCCGCCGGTGGCCCACCTGCCTTTTTGCGGCAGGGGGTCGCGTAAACCGGCGTGCCCGGCGGCGGGCGGGACCTCTACACCAGACAGGTGACTGCAGAACCCGCCCCCGCGATCGGCCCTGCGCCGGTCATGCGGTACGTCGACGACCAACGCGAAGGCACCCTGGGCCTGGCCGCAACCGCCCGCCGTCTGCCCGCCGTCCTTGCCCGCACCGTGCGGCTGGCCTGGCACGCCGACCGCCGTGCCCTGATCTCGATGCTCGCCGCGCAGGCGGCGGCCGCCGTCCTGGCCGCGCTCGCCCTCACCGCGACCACAACGCTGATCGCTGTGGTCCTGGACGCGACCGCCGCCTACGGCCGTAACGAGCCTGTCGGTCCCGTCCTGCGCGGCGCCGTTGTGCCGGCCGTGTGGGTGGCCGCCGCGCTCGTCGGGGCCGCACTGTGTGACACCGCAGCCCGCGCGGCCGCCGCTCGCCTCAGCCCCGCCGTGTTCCGGGAGGCCGACCTGCGCGTCCTGGACGCAGCCGCCTCTGTCGAACTGGTCGCCTACGAACATCCCGGCTTCGAGGACCGTCTCGAAGCAGCGGGCAAGGGCGCAGAGTCGGCCCGCGACCTCGTCCTCGACGTCCAAAGCGCCCTCTCCGTCCTCGCGCAGCTGGCCGCCGTCACCGCCGTGGTCGCCACCCTCGACTCCATCCTCATGGGCCTGCTCCTGCTGACCGCCGCGCCCCGCGCCTACGCCTCACTGCGGGCCGCCCGCCTCGAGCACGCGGCGGCGACCGCAGCCCGCTCCGACACCCGCCTGCGCGCGACCCTGCGCGGCTACAGCACCGACCGCAACACCGCAGCGGAAATCCGCGCCGCCCTGATGGGCCCCTTCCTCTCCGCCCGGTACCGGCAAGTCTCCGACCGGCTCGAGGCCGAGGCACTGGCGGCCGCGGTGCGGGGCCTGCGCGTCCAGCTTGCCGGCGACGCGGTATCGGCGATCACGCTGTGCGGAACGTTCGCGGCGCTGGCTGGACTCGTCGTCTCCGGGCGCCTGGAGGCGGCAGCGGCCGGGACCGCGCTGTTCGCCCTGCGCACCGCCACCGCCGCTCTGACGACGCTGACCCGGGCAGCGGCGCGGGTCTTCCGCACCGGCCTCTACCTGGACGACTGGGCAGCGTTCCTCGACGAGGCTGACCGCCACCGCACCCACCGCGGCACCCGCCCCCTGCCCGCCGACGGCCCCAACGTCATCAGCGCACGCGCCGTCACCTTCTCCTACCCGGGCAGCGACCGCCCCGCCGTCGACCAGGCCGACCTCGACCTCAAACGCGGTGAGATCGTCGCCGTCGTCGGGGAGAACGGCTCGGGCAAGACCACGCTCATCCACCTGCTCACCGGCCTGTACCTGCCCGACGCCGGCGAAGTCACCTGGGACGGGGTGAACCTCGCCGAGGCCCAACCCGCCGACGTATGGCGACACGTGGCGATGACACCACAGGAGTACACCCGCTGGCCCCTGACCGCCCGCGAGAACATCACCCTCGGCACCCCGAGCGAGCAGCGTGACGCCGCGGTGCTGGAAGCCGCCCGCGCCAGCGGAGCAGACCGCGTCCTTAACAGCCTCCCGGCCGGACTAGACACCTCACTCGCACGCTCCTGGTGGGGCGGACACGACCTCTCAGGCGGGCAATGGCAGCGGATCGCGCTCGCACGCTCCTTCCACGCCGACGCCGCCGTACACATCCTCGACGAACCGACCGCCGCTCTCGACGCCCGCGCCGAACGCCAGGTCTTCGACAAATTCCGCGAACTCGCAAACGGACGCACGGCCCTGGTCATCACACACCGGCTCGCCAACGCACGCATCGCAGACCGCATCATCGTCATGGCCGACGGCCGCATCACCGAATCCGGCACCTACAAGGAACTGCTCGCACAGGACGGGCTATTCGCCCAGCTGCATCACCTGCAGGACGGCGCCGAAGGCTGACGCCCCAGTGCCGATAAAAGTGGCAGCCAGGCAGAAACGGCGAAGGCCCCGGACCAAGCTCCGGGGCCCTCTATCTCCACTGAACGGCCCGGTTGTCTCGTCGATCTCGTCGACGCGTTGGCGGAGCCTGTGGAGTGGAACGACGATCGCGTCTGCGCCCTGTCCAGCATCAAGGTCTGCAGTGTCCTCGGCGCGGCGAAGGGCGTGGCGCAGCCAGCGCACGGCCGTCCGACCGCGGCCAGCGTCGAGGGCCTCTTGGACCTCGTCGAGCCAGTTCTGAGCGCTTTGCGCATCGGCGGCCTTGGATGTGCGCAGCGGCTGGGCGTCCTGGAGAAGTTCGGCGGCAACGGCCCGAAGCCGTACCTCCGAGCGTGCTGCCCGGGCCGCTTCCACTGCTGTTGCTCTGATGAAGAGTCCCGCGACGGCAGCACCGATCCACAAGAACCAGGGTGAGGAACTGCCGCTCATACCCAGTTCGGCCCGCACCTTCCGGGCCAGAGCGGGCAGCGTCAAGGCGCCGAGCAGCAGGACCGGCCAGACGATGGCGAGCCCACGTATGTGGCGGTCCCGTTCCTCCTGTGCGAGTCGCATACCGAAGCACATCGGGATCAGCAACTGTGAAGCGCTGAACACGGGAATGGCGACGAGAACGACCGTGAAGGAAGCCTCGGGTCCGGTGGTGGGGAACATGGACAGCGTCTCCTTGAGGACGCCGATGGCGTGGGACGGCGGCGACCAGCTTATGAACCGGCTCTGACAACAGACCTCGCGGTCGCCGGCCGTCACCGCGCCAAGGGGTGGTGGCCTTAGGCCTGGTGGAAGAGCGGGGGAAGCAGGCCATCGCCCGGCCAGAGATCCTGCTCGGCGACGAGGCAGGCGAGGAACATGTCGACCTCGGCCAGGACGGCGGCACGCTCCTTCGGCCCGTAGGTGATGAACTCGTTGGCGGCGGCGTCGAAGGCGCGCACCTGGTTGTTCGGGCCGGCGCAGATGAGTGCGCGCCCGATCTCGGGCAATCCGAGGCTGAGGGCGTCGCACTCCCCGGTGCGGACGAGGTGCACGAGGTCGGTGGTGACCTTCTCCCAGTCTCCGACCCACGGCCAGCCTGCACCGCCGTCCAGTTCGTGGGTGAGGGTGGAGAGCGGGATGATCTCGCCCGGCGTGCGTCCGTGGGTGAGGCGGTCGTGAATCCGGGCGCCGTCGGGCTGTTGCACCTGGGGGTGGAGCAGGGATGCGGCGGCGACCACGGTGGTGTTGATCTCCTGTGCGCCATCGCCGGGGTAGTACGGCTCGTGTGCGAAGAGCAGATACACGTTCGTGGTGCGGACTGCGTCGTCGGCCTGGGGCTGAGCCATGGGTCGGTATCCCTTCAGCGGTGAAGTGCCGGTTGTGGACGAAGGTGTTGGCCGTGCCGCTGGTTCGAAGCCGGGCGGGAGGAGGCCCAACGGGCCTTCGCCACCGCGGGGCTGGTCGGCCTCGCCGGAGGCCGGCTCGGCGCGATGCGCTCCAGGCTCTGGGCGACTTGATCGGCGAGCTGGACCATCAGCCATTCCCGGTCGATGAGGCGCGTCGAGGCCGAGCGGGTGTCCTGGTTGTGGAGCAGGCCGGCGGCGACCCACAGAAGGTTCTGGCCGATCTCGGCCGAGCGGCGCAGTTCGTAGCGGTCGCTGCCAGCGGCGGCCTGGACGATGCAGGTGTGCAGGGCGGCGAGGCGCTGCAGGTTCTGGCAGGCGGCGTCTGATTCGACGCTGCGGACGTGTTCGCGGGCCCGGTCGTCGAGCCGGTCGGGCAGGTGCTCGGTGAGCAGCGGGGCGAGCAGCATCACCGGCAGCACGAGGTCGGCAGGGATGCCACGGTTGAGGGCGAACAGGGCAGCGAAGAGGCTGATGACGGCCACGAGAACCGCGGAGAGTCGCAGGGATGCGGGGCTTGTATGGGTCAGGGCGATGCGGTGGGCGGGACGCCTGGTCAGCCAGCGCACCGCCAGCCGCTGTGTCGTCGTCGCGCCCGGGGTGAGCACCCCGATCTGTCGAGGGAGGTTGGGCAGGGTGCCGTCGCCGGGCACGGTCCAGGTCAGCCAGCCCGACCCGGTGCGCTCGTACACGAGCACGGGCTCGCGCGTGCCGGTGCACGCGGTGTCGCGGCAGACGTGTCCGGTCAGCAGCGCGCGGGATCGTTCTTCCTCCCACCGTCGCGGATCGCGGGCGAAGGGACGGAGAGGCTGCTGGGGTGCCCTCCGCGGTGGTGTGCGGAGCGTGTCCGTCATGAAGTGCTCGCTTCCAGAGGGTCGGTCAGGGCAGAGGTGCAGGTGGCGCAGCGGCCGTCGCCGTCGGGGTGTGCGCGGCGGGGAGTCAGACCTGGACAGGTGCGGCACAGCGGCCAGTCGAGGCAGGCAGGGCAGAGGTCTTCACCGGGGGCGGTGCCGGGCCGGCCGCAGCCCGCGCATTCGACGAGCGCCCGGTAGGTGAGCGCCTGGTCGACCGTGCGGTCGGCGGCGGAGGTCGTGGAGGGCTGCGCAGTCCGCGCGGCCTCGTCCGGGTCGGTGTCGTCGACACTGGCAACGGGCGGCGGGTAGAGCTGGGCGGAGCGCAGTCGGGCGGCAACGATCGCGTCGACAGAGGTGCGGATCCGGCTTGGCAGGGGGCGGCTGGTGATGACGTGGCGCAGCTGCTCGGAGCTCCAGCCGGCGTCCAGCATCGCGGTCATGACCCGGCCCTGGTCGCACAGGGCCTTCTCCTGTAACAGCAGTTCGGGATGGGCCGACCCGATCGACAGCAGCAACCGGGTGCCCGGATCCAGATCCTGCGGCGCCGGCGTGACCGTCCCCTTCGGAGGCGCAGCCGGGCGGCCGCTCGTGCGCTCGCCGCGGGCGCACGGAGGGACGGAGCTGGTGTTCTGCTTGTTGGTCTTCTTACTGATGGTGTTCTTTGTGGGGCGGTCAGCCAACGTAGGGTTATCCAGTCCTGGATTTCCCGACTCTGGTTGTGACCTGGTGTTTTGCAGGGCAGGCAGGTCGGTTATGAAGTACGTTGCCGAGCCGAGCGTGCCGTCGGAGTTGCGGTCGCGGTCCCGCTGCAGGAAGCCGTAGCGCTCAAGCTCCTCCAGCCCGGTCGTCACCGCATCCACGCCCTCACGACCACGCCGGGCCAAGTCCGCGACCGTCATGTGCCAGCCCTCGCGATGGGTGCTGATCAGTCCGAACAGCCCCTTCGCCTTGAAGGACATGCGGTGGTCTCGGAACAGGCCGTTGGCGATCTGGGTGAACTGGTCACCGGCCATCACACCGCGGCGGATGCCCCTGCCGCAGTCGCCCCGATCGTCCGTGGATGCCATCGGCGCGTGGAGCCTCGTGGCGGCGTCCGCCATGAGGGCGTCAACGAAGGTGGGGTGGTCGGTGATGGAGTAGACGATCTCGCCGAGGGTGCCCTTCGTACGGCGCAGGCGTTCCCGGATCAGGTAGCCGTGGGTCTCCAGTTCCTGCAGCCCGGTGCGTACCGCATCCCGTCCGTCGGGACCGGAGCGGACGAGGCCGGCGACGGTCACCTGCCAGCCGTCCTGGTGGGTGCTGATGTATCCGAAGATTCCTTTCGCCCTGTAGGAGAGGCGGTTGTCGCGGAACAGACCGTTGGCGATCTGGGTGAACTGGTCGCCGGCCATGGCCCCGCGGCGGATCCGTGCTCCGGTCATCGCGCGTCCGCAAGCGCGCTGTGCGTGCCGCAGCCGGGGCATCCCAAACCGCTCGCGGACGCGAGACGGTTGGTGCCGAGAGGCGAGGTAACGGGCGTGAGATCCATGCCAGGCAGCTCATCTGCCGACGCCGACCAGGACGGCGGCCACAACCCCCGACCATCGATCACGCTCCAGCAACATGCGCGCTGGGCTGCCATGGTCGGGGCGTGGTCGGCCCCGACCAGCCGTCGCGGCAGTGCCAGGCGGGCAGCTCGTGGTGCTCATGACGGGCAGGGCTGTGCGCGGTTCAGATCGGCCATGTCCGGCGTCGTGCTCCGCTTCTCCCGGGCGTACCTCATCGCAGGTGACGTACGCGCGCCCTGGCATTCTTCATGAGTCACGACAGCGGTTGTTCAGCATTCTGGGAGGCACCCGAACTCCTCCGTGTTCGATGTTCACGAGAAACGACAGCACCCCGCCCAAGGCGTCCGACGGCTTACCGGAGGCTCCAGCGGGGAGGAGGTTTCGTTCCTCAAGCGGCTATCAGCGGCGGCCGCTGCCGCCATCCCATTCCTCGATGGCTGGCAGCAGTTCCACGGGCACCGCGCAGGCCAGGCAGCCCATCGTGTTGGGGCGGAGGTCTGGAGGGTTCAGAGTGTGTGCGGCGCGGCGTTAGTCGATCAAGCGGCCGGCAGTGGCGATGATGGGGCGGGAGGTGTATTCCATGGGCGAGTACGTCGAGGCCAACGGAACCACGATCTGGACCGAGAGCCGTGGCCAAGGGCCCGACATCCTGCTGATCGCGGGGCTGAGCGACCCCGCCGAGGCGTGGCAGGCGCAACTCGACGGGCTGTCGGACCGGTACCGGGTCATCACGTTCGACAACCGGGGGTCTGGGCGGACGCCGTTGCCCGACGGGCTCATGTCCGTGGCCATGATGGCCGACGACGCCGCAGAACTGCTCCGGGTACTCCGGGTCGACAGGGCGCATGTCGTCGGCTATTCGGGTGGCAGTGTGATCGCTCAGGAGCTGGCCCTCCGTCACCCTGAGGCCGTCCGCAGCCTCGTTCTCACGAGTACCTGGGCCCGGGCGGACGCCTACTTCACCGCCATGGCCCGCTTTTGGCACTGGCTAGCGACGGGGGCGCCCGACGAGCGCGCCATGCTGGAGGCGTTCTACCTGTGGATCTACACGCCGCGCGCCCACGCTGACGGCACGGTGCAGCGGTTCATCGACGAAACGCTCGCCTTCCCGTACCCGCAGTCCGCCGAGGCTTTCCAGCGTCAGCTGGAGCCGTTCATGCGGCACGACACGCTCGACCGGCTGTCCGGAATCACCGCGCCAACTCTCGTCCTGGCCGGCGAACGGGACATCGCCGCGCCACCGCAGCTCGGGCGGGTCGTGGCCGACGCCATCCCGGGCGCCCGCTTCGAGGTCATGGCGGAGGAGGCCCACCAGCCGTTCCAGGAGTCCCCGGACGTGTTCAACGCACGGGTTGAGGACTTCTGGCGCGAGGTCGTTGGCGAGACCCGGCCGTCCTGATCAACAGCGCGCGCCCCGGACCAGACGACCGCCGTCAGTGTCTACACCATGAGCGCCGGGCGACTTGGCCATCATGGCCGCGCTGCTGGCGCTGGCTGGCGTGAGCATCAGTGGGCCGGCTCTTACCCGATCCCGCCGCACCCGCTGACCGCAGCGGATCTTCGACTCGCTGACGGAGGCTGGCTGTCTCCCAAACTGGTGGACAAGTGCTGTCCGTTCTCGCGTGCAGAGCCACGCGCCCCAAGTTGTAGGCGTCGCCTCGAGCGCGTGCACCTCTGCATCGTCTCGGTAGGAGGTGGTGCGGCCACCCTTGAATGGCAGTCCCGGTCTGATCTTTTGGCGTCGACGCAACCCCTGCCACTTCGGCAGGGGTTTTTCCGTGCCCGGCCCGTCGACCACCAGATGAGATCTCGGAGCCGACGGAAGCCGGCACGGAGGAGTGGGGCTCGAGGGCTCGCGTTCCAGCGTCGCGCTCGTCGTGACGTGGATCTGCTGAACGCGCTCCTCGAGGTCGAGTTGCGGGGCTAACCCCTGAGTTCTCCATCGTCCTGACCGCCGTCCCCGTCCGGACGGCCAGACCCTTCCGATACAGCTCTTGGAGGAGCAGTGAGCAACGAGCAGGGAACCCCCAGGTCCGGATCCGACCGGCGATGCGGTCGATGGGGGTCCGGCGCAGCCCGTGCAGAAGGCCGGGGTCAAGGCTTCGGAGCGGAACGACTTCGCGAAGAAGGCCGGCCTGGCCGCGATCGGGGGAGCGTTCTCCGGAACGTTCC
This sequence comes from Streptomyces bicolor, assembly GCF_000719285.1. Taxonomy (GTDB): domain Bacteria; phylum Actinomycetota; class Actinomycetes; order Streptomycetales; family Streptomycetaceae; genus Streptomyces; species Streptomyces bicolor. Next base: position 31,356 of record NZ_JOFS01000050.1, read on the forward strand.
GCGTCGTGGCTGCCTCGATCCGCGACGCCATCCTCGGGGGTTCCGGAGCGGAATGAGGCTGCCCGCTTCGGCGGGCCAACCATTACTGACGCGGTGGTGGCCAAGCAGCTCCGGTGCAGCGGTGGTGAACTGCCCGGCATGCCGACCGCTCCCAGGCACTGCGCTCCAGGGGGTCGGCTGCTCGGCCGAAGCTGAGCGAGGCCCTGTTCATGGTCTTGGGAGCGGGAGTTGGTCTGAGGGCCGGTCGCCCGCGGGGGGCCGGATCAGACCTGGGACCCTGACCAGGATCAAGACGCTGATCGGGCGCCGGTTCCACAAGACGCTCTCACTTTCGACCATCGCCGAGATGCTGCACCGCCACGAGTTCAGCCACCAGGTCCCGGCCCGGCAGGCGCTGAAGCGGGACGAGTACAAGGTGCCCGGCTGGGTGAAGGACACGTGGCCCCAGGTGGAAGCACCGCGGTGGGGCCCGGGGGAGTCGCCAGACAGGAGCCGCTCCCCCGGTACCGTCCGCGAGATCAACTCACGGGTACGAGGTGTCGTGGACGCCCACTGGTGCGCCCATGGCCTCTTGCAGGGATTCCAGGAGCGAGCTCAGGTCACGGCCCTCGGGCTCGTTCAGGAACGCGGTCACGGCGGCGTACACGTCCACCGTCGCATCGCCGTCGTACCCGCCGATGAGAAAACGGCCCAAGGTCGGCGACCCGGCGTCCTCGTCGAGCACCCAGGTGCCGCCGACGTCGCTGAACATGTACTCGGCGCAGTACACGGTCAGAAACAGGTCGAAGGGCTTGTAGCCGATCATCTCGAACGGAGTCAGGTCTCCACAGGAACTGATCGTGCTCATGTGTATGAGCCCATGGCTCGGCGACTCCAGCAGCATCTCGGGCGGCTCCCATCGGGACAGCTCGCCCAGCCGGACGACCAAGGCCCGACTGGCGTCAATCCATTCGGGCAGCAGCGCCCGGCGCCCTTCAAGCACGGCCGCCGCCGCACCCGTGGACAACGGAACGGGCAGCGGTTCCTTCGGGTCGAACGGGTACCCCATGAATCCCTTTGGTCTTCGAACGGCAAAGCCCGCACCCTACTTGCTGCTCCGCCGTCGGACCAACAGGTCATGCGCCGCAGGCCCGATGCCATCGACCGGCAACTCACATCGTGGCCGCTCCCGCGCAGTCTGCAATCCGGATGCTCTCCCGCAACGCCCGCCGCGCGGCCGTCAACCCACCACCTTGCGGATACCCCATGGTTCGGACGTACCGCGAAGACCGTCACCTGTCAGCCCAACACAACATCACGCCCTGAAAGTCAGTGACTGTGCCCCGGGGCCCGTGTTGAACGACGGCCCGCGCGCGGTTGCGCAATCGGTGTGCACGGCCGCCTGCGCAGCCGCGCGCGGGCCGTTGCGCACCGGGTCGTGGATCGTGCGCAATCGACTTGCGCGTGTGTGTGCGCAGCCCCGCCCAGGGGCCTCGGGATCCGGTTGCACATCCGTCTGCCACTGCGCACTCCCGCGGCGCGGGAGTCAGGGGACTGCGCGCCCGCGGGCTTCATCCCGCGTGCGCACTGGGCGCCGACCGCCCCGATCGTCGTGTGATCCGCCGCCTCGGAGCGGGGCTGCGTGGGGTGCGAAATGTCGTGGTCGGGCCTGTGGTCGGGGCGACCATGGGCCCGACCACGGGTTTGTGTCCCCTTCGTGATCGTGGTCGTGCCTTCGTGGTCGGTGGTCGGGTCGGGGTGGACGGGTTGCCTCGGGTCAGAAGCAACAACTCGCTCTGACCTGGGAGTTCGGAATGTCTCCTGCCAAGCAGGCAGCGGAGGAGCACACCGCTCCTCCGACCGCTGCGGGGGCTCGGCTGCAGCAGATGCGGCGCCGGGTCCGCCTGGGCCGCCTGGGCGCGTGGGCCGCGGTGGCGGCCGGCCCTATCGCGCTGGCCGTCGCCGTGGCCACGCCCGCGACCGTGGTCCGTGCCGCTCCCGCGGCGAAGCCGACCACGGTGAAGACGACCGTGCCGGCCGACCCGGCCGGGTACGCCACGGTGTTCCTCGACGCGTGGTTGCGCAGCCGCTCAGGCGCCGAGAGCACTGCGCAGGCCCGGCTTGCGCAGTCGATGGGCCCGGATGTTGATCTGCCCCAGGCGTCGGATGGGCAGCCCGCGCCGGAGTCGGTCGTGGCGGTGCGCAGTGCGCAGCAGACCAGCACGGCGTGGTCGGTGACGCTGGCTGCGCAGTACGCCGACGGCTCGGTGCGCTACTTCGCGGTGCCGGTCGTCGCCGACTCAGGTGGCGCCTCGTTCACCGTGTCCGGGGTCCCCGGCGTGGTGGCCGGGCCGGGCCGCGCGAAGGGGGCTCGGTCGCCGTACACGGTGACGGTCCCGACGGACAGTGATGTGTCGTCCGCAGCTGGGGAGTTCCTCGCCGCGTATCTGGCGGGGGCCGGTGAGGTCGACCGCTACCTCGCTCCCGGGATCAGCCTGTCGCCCGTCTCCCCTCCCCCGTACCAGACGGTCACGGTCCAGCAGATGCTTGCCGCCGATCAGGAGGCGGCCGCCGAGTCCGTCCCGGCGGACGGGACCCGGGTGCGGGTGATGGCCCAGGTGGAGGCCCGTGACAGTGCTGGGCGGTGGCCGCTGGCGTACGAGCTGACGCTCAAATCACGCTCGGGCCGCTGGGAAGTGGCCGGGCTGGAGTCCGGCACCGCCCAGGCGGGAGGTGCCCGGTCATGACCGGTGTGGTGCTCGCCGGGAAGCTCGACGACCTTGGCGACTCGTGGATCACGATGCTCGAGGACTGGGCGACCAAGGGCCTGCAGGCCGGTCTCACCGTCCTCGTCGTCGTCATCATGATCCAGAAGTTCTCGTTGAAGGCCGGGATCGGCGCACTGATCCTGATGGTGATCGCGCTCGGGCTGTACAACTCGCGCAACGACCTCTCGGACATGTTCGAGGACGAGGTCAAGAACCCGTCGACGTCGGCGCCCGCCGTTCCCGGCATCGTGCAGGGTGATCGTCCGGCCGCCCGTGAACACTCCGCAGGGGTCGGAGGCTGGCTGTGAGCGCCGCCACCGCCTCCGTGCGGATGGGCCGCTTCTACACTGCGGCCCGCCGCCACCCCTGGGTGCTGGGCAAGGTCGCCGACTGGCGTATCCCGCTTGGCCCGTTCACGCCCGCGCAGATCCTCCTCGCCGTCGTCGGCGGCTTCCTTCTGGTCAAGACGATTCCGTTGTGGTCGTGGATGGGACCCGTCCCGCCGGCCGCCTGGCTGCTGGGCATATGGGCGGTGCGCCGTCCGAAGATCAAGGGACGCGCTCCGCTCCCGGCTGCCCTGGGCTGGCTGCTGCTGTTGTGGCAGCCACGCGGAGGCCGGATCGGCGGCCGCGCGGCCCGCGACCAAGCCGCCCACCCCCTGATCGGTGGCTTCGTCATCGAAGGCACCACCCCGGCCGCGCCGATCACTGAGGCCCTGCGTCCGCGAAGCGCCGTCGAGCGTACGCCGCGCCGGGAGGCGGCACGGTCGCGGTCGGGCGGTCGCCCGGCGGCCGTCGCCGCTCAGCCGGTACGGCCGGTATCGGGTGTGCAGCAGCTGCTCGCGCTCGCCGAACAGGGAGGTGCGCGGTGAGGGTGCCGATCCGTCACATCGCCGGGCACCTGGTGTGGTCGACGCACGGCAGCGCGTGGGCCGTCTACCGGCTCCACCCAGGTCCGGACGAGCAAGGCCGCCACGAGGAAACCGTGCAGGGCACCTATGTGCCGGCCGCCGTACAGGAAGAACAGCTCGCCAAGACCACTCACCTGGTGCGATCCCTGACCGGGGCACCTCGGCTGTTCGGCCTGTGCGCCCGAGTCGATCCGGGGGAAATCGCGCTGCGCATGATCGAGGGCATCGAACCCTCCGACCCCCCGCCGGACCAGACGCACCCGTGGGTGGAGAACGTCGAGGCCACACTGGACCTGCTGGACGGGCAGGAGATGCACCGCCGCACCCTGTGGCTGGCCGTCCCGCTCCAGACCGAGGGCGCCGGCCTGCAGATGACCGCTCACTTCGGCGCGATGTGGGCGGAGATCGCCCCGACGCTCGGCATGCGGCCGACGCCCGTGACACGGCGAGAGGTGAGCGCATACCAGGAGCAGGCAGCGCGGGTGGAGGCCGCGCTCGCCGGCGGCATCGCATTCCGCCCCGCCCGCCCGGCGGAGATCGTATGGACGGTCCAGCACGCCCTGCACCGCGGCCTGGACGAGCCACTGCTGGCCGAAGCCGAGAACAGCGGAATGTACAGCGGGCGGGTGCGCGAGGGAGTGCTGCACTCCCCCAGCTACGCCAATCTCGGACAGGTCCGCCTCCAAGAGGGCGGCATCGACCCGGACCTCGACGACGTCGACGAGCTGGGGAGCGCCGACCAGCTCACCCGGTCGGGACGCAAGACGTGGTGGCGGGTGAAGACAACCTCGCCGCTGCGCAGGCGGTGGCTGCAGATCGAGTCCGACGCCGGCACCGGCTACCAGGCACAGCTCGCTTTGGCCGAGTGCCCACCCGCGGTCAGCCAGGACGCCGCCGACCTGTTCGCCCAGCTGGAAACCCTCGACTTCCCCGTCGACTACACCGTCGACCTCACCCTCGTCCCGGCAGAGAAGGCCCGCGACCAGGTGCGGCGCAAGCGCAACGAACTCATCGACCAGGCCGACCAGTACGACGCCCGCCCCACCGGCATGCCGGCCTCACTGACCGAGGCCGCCCGTGACCTGGGCGAGCTGGACGCCCGCCTCTCCCGCACCAGCGTGGAGGTCGAGGTGCAGTCCGTCACCGTGCTGACGGTGTGGGGGCCGACCGCCGCCGTCTGCGACGCCCGGGCCCGCGCCCTGGCGGCGCTCCTGGGCGGCGCCGACTACCGTGCGGTCCGTCCGGCTGGTCTGCAAGAGGCCCTGTTCACGCTGGGCATGCCCGGCACCGTACGTCCGGGTGTGCTGCGGGAGTTCACTCAGCACCAGATCTCCGAAGACTGGGCGTTGGGCGGGGCCTTCACTGCCTCCGAGGTCGGCGACCCGAACGGCATGTTCCTCGGCATCGACCTGGACAGCGGCACCACCCGCCCGGTCATGATCAACGTGGCCGATGCGCCGAAGGTGGACGCGTCCGCGTCCATGGGCATCGTCGGGGACCTCGGCGCGGGTAAGAGCGTGCTGCAGAAACTGATCGCGGAAGCGGTGTGGGCGCGCGGCGGCTGCGCCATCTGCATCGACCGCACCCCCGTACGCGAGTGGGCGACCTTCGCCCGCACCGCGGCCAAGGGGCGCGTCCAGATCATCGACGCCGCACGCGCCGAGGTGTCCATCGACCCGCTGCGGATGTTCGACGGTCCCGAGGGCCGCCATTACGCCCTGTCCTACCTCACTCTGCAGCTCGGCATCGGCCCGATGAGCACAGGCGGCGAGGTCCTGCACCACGCAGTCGAGCAGGCCGCCGCTCACGACGCCCCGTCTATGCACCGCGTGCTGGAAGTCCTCGAGGACATGGCCACAAACAAGGTGGGCAAGCGGCAGGACGCGGCCGCCACCCTCGCCGGTCTCGTCCGCGTGGTCGCCACCAACTCCCTGGCACGGATGGTGTTCGACCCCACGCTGCCGCCGGTGCACCTGGACGCGTCCAGCACCTCCGACATGATCGTGATCACGACGGCGGGGCTGAAGCTGCCGCCCAAGGCGGCCTTCGACAATCCCGAAGTCCTGCACCAGCAGCCGCTCGAGGCCCTGATCGGCCGCGCGGTGCTCTACCTGATCGCAGCGATCGCCCGGCAGACCGCATTCGAGGACCCCGAACGGTTCACCGCCGTGGTCGCCGACGAGCTGTACTGGCTCACCTCGTCGGCTGAGGGCACCGCGCTGGTCCACGAGATCCTCCACGATGGCCGCAAGCACGGTGCCGGTCTCCTCGCCGCCTCCCACGACGCTGAGGAACTCGGCCCGGACCGCGGCCTGATGGCCTACCGCGCGCTCGCCCGCACCGCCGACCGCGAGCGGGCCCGCCGCGGTCTGGAGTTCGTGGGCCTCGACCCGAACGACGGCGAGCTGCTGCGGCTGGTGACCACCGGCTTGTCCCCCGTCGGCCGCAAGGGCCGGGAGGGCGAGTTCCTGCTGACCTGCCCGCGGCAGAACACCGGCCGGGTCAAGGTCTCCATCCCCCGTATCGAGCGCATCACCACGTCCATCACGACCACACCGGGACGCCGCGCGAGCGCTGCTTCGCCGTCCGCGGGTGAGCCGCTCGCCGGTGAGGCCGCAGGGTCCCGTCCGAAGGAACACCTCTGATGACCTCTTCTACCTGGGATCGCTCCCGGCGTCTTGCCGCGGCCGCGAGTGTCCTCACCGTGATCACTGTCGTGGTCGGCGTGCTCGTGCTGGCCGGCGGGGTGAGCGTGCCGGAGGCGTGGTGGCCGCGCACGGGGCAGGCCTTCGCAGCCGACGCCCGCCCCGCGGATGAGGATCCGTGCACGCTGATCGTGGGGCCGGCCAAGGACTACTGCGAGCGCGGCGCTACGACGACCGCCTCCGCCGAGCAGCCGGGTGTTGCCGGTGCTGTGTGGCGGCTGGTGCCGGCCGGTGCCGGTGTGGCCGCCCTCGTGGTGTGGCGGCTGCGGAGCGCTGCTGGGCGAAGGCGGCACTGAAGTGTTCCGTCCAGACCGCGCGACCCTCCGCTCGGCCGGCTTCGTCGTGCTGCTCACCGGCGTGTTCCTCATGGTGAACAGCCAGGTGGTGTACGCGGCAAGCGGCAACAGTGAGACCGGGGACCTGCTCGCCCCGCTGAACATCACCTCCTCCGAGGGCGTGCCGATCAACGGGTACGAACTGAACGCCGAGGGCGGCTCCATCGTCAGCTTCAAGACCCAGTCCCTCGCCTTTGCCCTGTCGGGCCTGTTCACCCTGATCCGGATGCTGGTCGGCTTGTCGGGGTGGGGGGTCGAGGTGGCCTTCCGGTTCCCGCTGCTGAAGATCCTCACCCGGCCGGCGCAGAAGGTCTCCGACACCTACAACGAGGTGGTCGTCAACTCCTTGGGGTTGAAGGGTCTCTTGCTGGCCTGGGCGTTCGTGTTCGCCGGATTCATGATTGTGCGTGGCCGCGTGGGTCGCGGTCTGGGCGAAATCTTCCTCACCCTGCTGATCGGGGCAATCGCCGCCTCGGCTCTCATCCACCCGGACACCCTGCTCGCACAGGACGGCCCGCTGGGACAGTCCCAGCAAGTGGCCGCCGAGGTCGCCCAGCAGAGCGTCAACTCCTATAACTGGGGCGGCAAACTCGCCAGCAAGGGCCCGTGTGACGGCATGGCTGGCAACGCCGAGATCAAGTGCCTGGAGCGGGAAGAAGAAGCGCCCGTCTCCTCGACCGACGTGGCCCGCCCGATCCAGGACTCGGTCAGCAACGCGTTGGTCGTGAAGCCGTACATGATGCTGCAGTACGGGCGCATCCTCGACCCGGCCAAGGCATCCGACCGCAAGGCGTACGCGGTCCACCTGAAGTGGGTCATCGGCGGCTACAAGGCCGATGCCGAGCCGTCGGAAGAGCGCAAGGATGCCTGCAGTCTGATCTACGGGCCGGCCAAGAAGTACTGCTTGCGTGACAACGACGACACGCCTCGGGACAGTGACGACCTGCCCTCCCTCACCCCGGGCGGCGAGCTGCTGGACACCGCCTCCCCGCTGGTCAGCGAGGAAGATCAGGAGTTCGCCGCGTTCCTCGCCGATATGAAGAAGGCCGGCGACGTCGGCAAGGCGTGTGCCGCGTACGCCGAGAAGCCCACCTGGTGGCGGGTCGGCGGCGCCCTCCTCCTGCTGATCGCGGCGTTCTTCATCTGCGGCATGCTCCTGTCGAGCGCGATCGTGCTGCTCGGCACCCAGGGCATCTGCGCGGCGGCCGCGGCTGCGGGCGGGGTCACGTTCGTGGCCGGCATGCTGCCCGGGCCTGCGCGTCAGTCGGTGTGGAAGTGGCTGTCCCTGTGGGGCATCGGAGTCCTGGCCGTCGTCGGGATCAGCGCCTTCGTGCCGTTCTTTGGCATCGCCGTGGACGCCACCATCACAGATGGGCCCGACCTGATGGTGGAGCGGATCCTGCTGATCGACGTCCTCGCCATCACCGGCGCGGCCGGGCACCGCCGTCTGCTGGTGGGCATCACGTCCTTCGGCCGTCGCCTGGCGATGCGGATGCGCTACGCCAAGGTCGGCGGCACCCACCTGCCCGGCGACACCTCCGAACTCGGCGCCGCGCTCGCGATGAACTCCCCGGCCGCGATGGGCGGTTACGGCGGCGGGCTGCGCGCCTTCACCGGCGGTGGTGGCGGCCGGTACGGGATGCTCGGCACCCGCCAAAGGTTGATGGGCGCGCTCTCCTCGCTGGTTGACGGCGCGGGCATGCCGGTGGACACCGGCGGCATCCTCGCTGACGCCACTGCTGAAGCCGGGCGGGGTCTGGCCCCGCTCACCGCGGCCGCCGCCGTGGGCGGGCTGGGCGCACGGCTCGGTGCGAAGGGCGCGCACTGGCTGCTGATCGGCAAGCGGCCGGACAAGGAGCAGTTGGCCAAGTGGCGCAAGCCCACGGCCGACGGCGACCCGAACACGGGCGGTAGCCCGTCGGACGGGGGCGACGTTTCAGGCGGCACGGGTCCGCGTCGGCCCTCAGGCCCGCCCGACCGTTACCGCAACGAACAGGGCCAGGTCGTCGACCGCAACTCCGGCCAGGTGCTGCACGACCAGAACACCGACCGCACCTTGCTCTGCACTCGCGCCCACAACCGGCTGGTCCGCTTCCGTGGGTACCGCATCCTCAACCGCGGGGGCCGGACCGCGTACGGGGCGACGGTCGGACTGCCGGCGAACGTCCGCCGGGCCCGGCAGGGTGGCTCGCGGTACACCCACGACGCCCGCCAGCAGGTACAGGTGTGGGGCAACACGTGGCGTGAGGACGGCCGTGCCTGGGCAGACACGGGACGGCATGTCTCCCGCGTCATGCGGGAGAGGGCCGGCGACCGCGGCGGCCCGGGGCCCTTGGCATCGCGTCGCCTGCCCGTCGGCACCGGGGCCGGTTCGGGGCAGGCAGCCTCCGCCCGCGTCTCCGGAGCGGTGCCCTCTGCCAGCGGTGCGCGGCCCCGGAGCTCGTCTGCGCCGGGCCCCGGCGCGCTGCAGCGGCTGCTGGACGACCCGGCGGAACTGCGCCGCCAGACCATCGCGAACGTCCGCCGCGTGGACCCGGATCTGGCGCGCGCCATGCAGGGCCGTGCCCGGTCGTCTTCGCGCCAGCCGTCCGTTCAGCCCGAATCGACCGGTGAGGGTACACGTGCCCAGGCGCGGGCCCGGTTCCAGGAGTTGATGCGCAGGACCGAGCCCGAGGCCGAGCGGCTGCGTCAGGAGCGTGCCCGGCGGCAGGCCGAGGACGGTGAGGACCAGTGAGGCCCGCCCGGCGCCGTTGGGCGTGGTGGGGGTGTGTGGTGGCGGCGTTGCTGTTCGCCGCCGTGTGCTGTGCCGCGCCGGCAGGCATCGCGATCACCGCGTACGTCGCGTTAAAAACAGGTGCGCAGAACGGCGGGGGGATCGCCGAAGGCGGGACGGCTGCCGGCATCCCGCCGCGGATGCTGACCGCGTACAAGAAGGCCATCCAGCAGGTCGGCAAGCATGTGCCGAAGTGCCGGGGCATGCGCTGGCCGATCCTCGCCGGGATTGCCAAGGTCGAATCCCACCACGCCACCGGCCGCAACATCACCGACAACGGCGACATCCGCCCCAAGATCTACGGGGTGCTCCTCAACGGCTCCGGTGCCGGCGGCAACACCACCGTCTTCCCGGACACCGACGGCGGCAAGTGGGACGGCACCGCGAACGCAGAGCGTGCCGTCGGCCCCTTCCAGTTCCTGCCCTCCACGTGGGAGGGAGTCGGCGAGGACGCAGGCGGTGACAAGATCGCCGATCCGCACAACGCCGATGACGCCGCGCTCGGCGCCGCAATCTACCTGTGCGGCAACGGGCGGGACCTGACCAAGAGGGACCAGCTCAAGGCCGCGCTCTTGCAGTACAACCACTCGAACGAGTACGTCGCCAACGTGCTCGGCTGGATCGACCAGTACACGGCCGTCGCCAAGGGCCCGGACCTGAAGGACGTCACGGGGAAGGTCCGCACCGTCATCGAGGCCGCGCTCTCCCAGCGAGGTGTCCCGTACTCGTGGGGCGGCGGCAACGCCAGCGGCAAGTCGTACGGCATCTGTTGCTCGCCCGGCGGGAAGAGCGGCACGAGCATCAAGGGCTTCGACTGCTCGGGGCTGACGGTGTACGCCTTCGCGCAGGCCGGCGTCACCCTGCCGCGCGTCGCGTCCACCCAGGCCGGTGTCGGCCAGCGGATCCCCGCCAGCCTCGGCACCAGCGCGCTCAAGCCCGGGGACCTCGTCTTCTACGCCGGCATCCCCGGCCGCGACTCCACGATCTATCACGTCGGTATCTACGTCGGCCATGGCCAGATGGTCAACGCTCCCCGCCCGGGCACCGTGGTGCGCCTGGACGCGGTCAACGCGATGTCCGGCTATGCGGGAGGAGCACGGCTGCTGTGACCACCACCCCACGCTCACCGCGTCTGCTGATGCTGAGCACCCTCATCCTCGCCGTCGCCGGCGCCGCCCTGCTGGGCGAGCCGCCCGCCCAGAAGCCACCGGCCCCGGCGACGTCGGCGACCGCGCACCCGACCACGGATCCGTCAACTGCGGCCCTGGCGCCCGACGGCAAGCCCGCGGGCGCGATGGCTCCCTCCACTACGCCTGCCGCAACGGCCCCCTCGGCCCTCGCCTCCGCTCTGCCACCGCCCGGCGATGGCATGGCGGGCGACCTAGCCATCCAGCGGTCGCTGGAGGCGGCGTGGCCCGCCGACCTCCCCGCCGCCGACAAGCGGGAGCTGCTCACCGCCGGCCGCGCGGTGCTGCGCGCGGACGCCACCGGGATCGGCCGCGCGAGGTGGCCGGATGTCTTCGGCGACTCGGGTCCGGTGGTGGCCCCGGCATTCGCCACCGCCCGCTTCCGCATCCAGGCCGCGATCGCCCGCCAGAGCGATCACGGCCCGAACAAGGCGGTGGTCCATCTGGTGTGGGCCGGCATGGACCGCGGCGGCACCTTCACCGACCTGCGCATCACCGACTGGTTCTTCACCCGCACCACTTCGAAGAAGGGAGCAGCGACGTGGACGCCGCAGCCCCGTACCTGACGGAGCGAGCCGACAGCACGGCGTATGGTCAGGTACTCGGCCTGTTCACCGGCCTGGCTGGCGCCGCCGCCTGGCTCTACGACCACTGGTATCTGCTCGCCCTGGCCATCGCCGCGTGCTGGGGCGCGGGCGGGCTGGTGGTGCGCCGGCTCGCGGCCACGGCGTCGGCCGAGCGGATGGCCCTGGAGCTCGTCTCCACCCGGCACTTCGACCCGAGCCTGGAGGAGATCTTCCGCCGAGGTGTCCAGCTCGCCCGCGCCTCCACAGCCATGCCCTGGTGGGCGCCCCGCCGGGCGAAGGCCGTGCAGATCCGGCTGCGCGCGGACGGCAGTGCGCCGCTGCGCTACCGCATCGAAGGACCGGCCGGTGGTGAGCGGCTGTTGTCCATCACCCCGTTCGGGCCGGACGTCACCGTCAACCGGGCCCGGCCGATGATCGACAAGCCGCGCACACACACCGTGCGCGCCGAGTTCATCCTGCGAGGCAAGCCCACTTCTCCGCTGCGGGAGGTGCCGCTCACCCCCGACCCGCTCCAGCCGCTCGTCGACGCCGTGGCCGACCTGCGCCCCGAACTCGGCGACCTCGCCGAGATCCGCCTCGACATCCAACGCGCCCCCAAGTGGGCGCTCAGGGCCCGGCGCCTGCAGCTGATGAGCGCCGCGCGCCAGACCGAACGCCGGGAGGCCCAGCGGGCCGGACGCTGGCTGCGGCAGGACGCCAGCGGCATCGAGGACTCCCTTACCTGGCAGCTGCAGCAGCTGCTCAGTGACAAACCCGGCCTGGGATCCGGGCGGCGGCTGGTGATGCCGCCGGTGCCCCGCCGGGTGGAGCCGACCGAGGCGTTGGGCAAACTCGCCGAGGACGACCACCTGGTGCGGGTACAGCTGCTGGTGATGTGCGCCTCGAACACCGAGGGCCGCGCCCAGGCGAGGCTCGCCCAACTCCAGGCCGCACTCGATGTGTTCGGCGGCCGCTCCCGGTGGGCCATGCGCGGCTGGCGGATCGGACCGTGGCGGATCGGCGCCGACCACTGGCCCACCCGACGCGGCTTCGAACGCCGCTGGAATCTGGGGCACTGCCAGCCGCCCCGCCCGAACTGGGCGCGGCTGGATGAGCTGATCGGGCTGCTCAAGCCGCCCACCGTCCACTGCCGGCTTCCGCTGCTGGCCGGTGATCTGCCGACGTTCGAGTTCGGGGATCCTGAGCTGCTGCTGCAGGGCATCTACCAGGGACCCGACGGCCGCGAGCGGCTGGTGGCCACCTACGCCGAGGAGACCCTGTTCGAGGTCGGAGTCGGCAAGGCGGGCGGCGGCAAGACGGAACGCGCCCTGGCACAGGCGATCGGCTGGGCGCACGCGGGCGGCGGACTGGTCTTCGTCGACCCGCACCGCGACTCCTGGCCGCGCGCCCTGCCGTTCCTCGCACACGATCACCTGATGCCGCGGATCGCACTGATCGACCTCGCAGGTCTCGGCCCCAACCCGCGCGTGAGTTCGTGGAATCCGCTCGGCATGCACCACGGGCAGGCCGCCCACGAGGTCGTCGAGGCGATCGCCGACGCCTACGCTGCTGCACTGGCCTGGGACGACGCGACAGCCCCCCGCGCGCTGACCATCCTCACCGCCGCACTCGCCGTCCTGGTCGCAGTCAACGAGGCCACCTGCCAGGCCGGTCGGCCAGGCGACCAGGCCACCATCTTCCACGTTCGGTCCCTGCTCACCGATGCTGCCTTCCGCACCGCTGCGCTCGCCGCCGTAGCGGACCGGCTGGATGCAGAGACCCGCTCCTGGTGGCAGACGGTGTTCCCGACCCTGCCGCCCGACGCGTTCGCCGTCGTCCTCAACCCGATCGCCCGCCTGGCCGCCAACCCGGTAACCCGCGCCTTCCTCGGCCAGCCGGCCGGCGTCTACCACATCCGCGCAGCCATGGACACGGGGATGATCGTGTGGGTGTGCCCGGGCGGCAACGGACCCACCGACCGCCTCCTTAGCGCGCTGCTCGCCCGCGATCTGCTGCGGGCCGCTCGCTCGCGGCGTGACACACCCGAAGCCAAGCGGGTGCCGTTCCGCCCGTACTTTGACGAGCTGATCACGCTGACCGGCGCGGCCCCGGAGACCATCGCCGCGATGTTCGAGGACTTACGCAAGTACAAGTGCCACGTCCACGGCATGACCCAGCTGCTGTCCCGCCTCCCCACCCCGGTACGGCTGTCCTTGGTGCAGAACGCCTCCACGCTGGCCACCACCGCCGGTTCCAAGTCTGCGATCGCGCCGATTACCGCCGAATGGGGGGACAACCCCAGCCCCGACCGGGTCGCCACCATGAACCGGTTCGAGCACTACGTCTCCATGAACGTGTACGGCCGCCGTATCGGGCCCGTCCAGCTGCGCGGACCTCATCTCGACGACGTCTTCGCCCACCTGGCCCGCCCCAAGGACGTCCCCGCCCTGGAGCGGGCCGCGCGCGCGAACGCCCAGGCACGCCCGCTGGACCAGCTCACCGACCGCGCCGCGAAACAACTGGGCCGCGTCACCGCATTCCTCGCCGCACACGCCCCTGCCGGCGGTGCTGCCGTCCGTCTGTCGAAGGACAACGAATGGAACTGACCGCTACCCAGCCCAAGGACCGTGCTGCAGCAGGCTTCACACCCAGCCCTGCCGAGCCCCTCAAGCATCAGCTCCTGGCCACCCTCGCCCAGCACCGCATGGCCTCCACCCACCAACTGCACGTCCTGCTGCGGCCCGACCGCTCCCGCCAGTCCGTCTCACAGCGGCTGAACGAACTGCGCGGCCAGCGCCTCGCCGACTTCGTCGTCCTGCCCCAGTCCCATCGCACCCGGGTCTGGTACCTCACGCCGAAGGGCGCCCGCCTCACACGGGACTGGCCCGCCCTGCGCGGCCGCCCGCCGTATCCGATCACCTCGGCCACGGCCGCCTCGCTGAAAACCCCGCACACCCTCACCGTCCTGCGCACCCACCTCGTGTTCGTCGCCGATGCCCGCCGGCGCGGCGACGAACACGGTCACCTGGACTGGACGCCTGAGGTGGTCCACTCGATCGGCGACGGAGAGAAGGTCGTGGCCGACGCGGTCATGCACTACACCCTCACAGACGGCCAACACCGGCGGAAGCTGCGGGCGTTCATCGAGGTCGACCGCGCCACCATGAGCAGCGAACGCCTGGCCGCCAAGCTGATCGAATACGCGAGATTGTGGGCGTACCAGCCACAGACCGCCGGCCGACACCGGCAAACGACCCAGCCCGGATGGCTGCGCTGGTACCCGGTGTTCCCCCGGATCCTCTTCGTGCTGACCGGCGCCAGGCATCAGGCGATGAACAACCGCATCAGCGACCTCAAAGCCATGACCGCCCACCACCCACTCGTGACCGCCCTCGCCCGCAACGTGCCGCTCGCAGCGGCCTTGTTGGACGACCTCGAACAGCACGGCCCCACCACGGACGTGTGGACACCACTGACCGGCGGCCCACCCCGCCCATGGACCGAACTGTGACACGGCATCAGAAGGTCACGGCCGAATGTCGCAGCCCTGCAACACTGACCAAACCCCCCTTGAGATTTGCTTACGCGAAGCAGTAGGTTTCCCTCACACCAGCAGACTCGCACATCAAAACACGACGTCATCAACAAACATGAGGATGCAAGGTGACACCCACAACCCACATCATTCGCAAAGACGAAACCGCCTTAGCCGTTGCCTGGCCCGCCGCCACACTGTCCGTGACACACCTCGACGACGCCCTCGTCCTCAACGCCGGCAGCGACTACGACCCCGACGACCTCAACCTCGTACGCCGCCAGCTCCCCCACCGCCACATCACCCTCGACGGCGACACCATCACCATCTGGCCCCGCCCCCGGGAACACCAGTGAACCACCACA
>NZ_JOFS01000051.1 GCF_000719285.1 Streptomyces bicolor
CCCCCCCCGCCACGCACCCCCTGGCTACCCTGGACGCATGGACTACGTCTCCGCACTCCTCCCCCCGGTCGTCATGGCCGTGTTCTTCATCGGTGTGATCAGGGTGATCGTGAAGACCCAGGGCGGAGCCAACAAGGCCAAGGAGGACGCGGCCGTCGACGCCGCCCTCGCGCGGGCGGAGGGCACCCGCCAGGCCTCCGTGAACCCGGACGCCTGAGCGCCCGCACGCGGCGCAAACCGGCGAACACTGGCGAACACCGGCGTACGACTCAAGCCGACCGCTTTCGAGTCGTACGCCCTTTTTGTCGCCGTTCGCCAGAGAAGGCACCCGTCCGACACGCCAACACCCAGAACTCCCACTATTGTGCTGAGCTGTGCCTCGCCCATTGGGAGAACTCGAAGACGCGGTCATGACGCGGGTGTGGAAGTGGAACCGCCCGGTGACCGTCCGAGAAGTCCTGGAAGATCTCCAGCAGGAACGGTCCATCGCGTACACCACGGTGATGACCGTTCTGGACAATCTCCATCAGAAGGGCTGGGTACGCCGCGAGGCGGAAGGCCGCGCCTATCGATATGAGGCGGTCTCCACACGAGCCGCCTACGCGGCCGCCCTGATGAACGAGGCCTGGTCACAGAGCGACAACCCCGCCGCCGCACTCGTCGCCTTCTTCGGCATGATGAGCGACGAACAGCGTGAGGCCCTGCGAGACGCCGTACGCATCGCCCAGGGCCCGGAAACGCCCCGCCCCACGGAACCCCCCGATACACGTCGCGTAACGGGCCCCGATACCGGCACCACGGATACCGCCCCCACCGATACCGGCAGCGATACCAGCGCCGATACCAGCAGCGATACCCGTCGAACCGATACCCCCGGCCCCGATAGCGACGCTCCCGATACCGCCCCTACGGATACCGCCCCCGCCGATACCAGCCCGGATACCCGCACCGAAACCGGCCACGAGAACCCCGGCTCGGCGCAGGAGCCCGGCGGGCGATAGCGTCCGCTCATGTCAGCAGAGAGCCACTCCGCCGAGAGCCCCTCGGCGGAGAGCCCAGAAGTCACCGCAAAAGCCATCACCGTCCGCCGCGCCCGCACCAGCGATGTCCCGGCGGTGCGTCGTCTCCTTGACGAGTACGTCCAGCGTCGCATCCTGCTCGACAAAGCCACGGTGACGCTTTACGAGGACATCCAGGAGTTCTGGGTCGCGGAACGCGACGACAACGGCGAGGTCGTCGGCTGCGGCGCCCTGCACGTGATGTGGGAAGACCTGGCAGAAGTCCGCACTCTCGCGGTGAAGCCCGGCCTGAAGGGTGCCGGCGTCGGTCACCAGTTGCTGCAGAAGTTGCTGCACACCGCGCGTTGGCTGGGCGTTCGACGGGTTTTCTGTCTGACCTTCGAAGTGGACTTCTTCGGCAAGCACGGCTTCGTCGAGATCGGCGAGACCCCGGTTGACACCGATGTCTACGCGGAGCTGCTCCGTTCCTATGACGAGGGCGTGGCAGAGTTCCTCGGTCTCGAACGAGTGAAACCGAACACCTTGGGCAACAGCCGGATGCTTCTGCATCTGTGATCGCCGAGCATCCACCGGGATCCACAACCCGTATTCCGGCCGAGCGGCCATGCCCGGGTTCCCTATGTCCGAAACGCGCATGTTTCCGGACGGTGGTCGGGCCGCTGGGTCTCTCCCGGGGGTTTGTGTTTTCTCCGCAAAAGCGGTTTGCTTTCCGACGTACTGCAGTACTGCATATAACAGGGGACGGCGAAACGGCGGACGCCGCGACCCCCGGCCCTCAAGTTATCGATGAAAGGAAATCCGGTGGCACAGAAGGTTCAGGTCCTTCTTGTCGACGACCTCGACGGCGGCGAGGCGGACGAGACCGTGACGTTCGCGCTGGACGGCAAGACGTACGAGATCGATCTCACGACTGCCAATGCGGACAAGCTCCGTGGCCTTCTCGAGCCTTACGTGAAGGGCGGTCGTCGTACCGGAGGCCGCGCTTCGGGTGGCCGCGGAAAGGCGCGCGCCGCTTCCGGTGGCAGCCAGGACACCGCGCAGATCCGCGCGTGGGCCAAGGAGAACGGCTACGAGGTCAACGACCGCGGCCGTGTCCCCGCGTCCATTCGCGAGGCATACGAGAAGGCCAACGCCTGATCCAAGGCCAAAGCTGACCTGCAAACAGGCCGAAGACCTGCTCCACGGACAAGGCCTTCGCAATGGACGGGGTTTGCTCCACGGACAGGTCCTGCTCAACAGGCAGAGTTCTGCTCAACGGCAGAATCTGCTCCACAAGCAGGGTCTGCTCCACGGACAGAACCTGCCCCACGGACAGAACCTGCCCTACGGACAGGCCGTCGGCTGGGCGCCCACACGCCGCAGCCGCAGACGGTGGCAGTGCGTCGCCACCGTGTCCAGCACCCGCACCAGATCGGGGGCGCCCCCACCGCCCCCCATGGCCGACAGCGTCGGCAGCGAGGCCTCGACCTCGCCCCCAGGCTCGGGGGGCCGCAGCCACACGGCGGCCCCCTGCACGGCACAAGTGCGGTCCAGGGGAAGCGGCCGCACCGCGCAGGCCCCCGACGGGCCGGGACGCCGTACGGCCGCCCTCGGCCCCGGATCGACGGGATGCCGTACGACCGTCACGGGTCCCCACTCGGATGGCAGGGGCGCCTCCATGAGGTCCCCCTCGCCGAGTGTCGCCAGGTCCAGGGGCAGCGTGCCCCACTCCAGCCAGTCCAGTGCCCCCGGCACCTCCTCCGCGCTGCCCGCGGCGATGAGCAGCCGCATCCGGTCGCCCCGCACGGCCACCGGGGAGCCGGGCCTCAGGTGGCGCAGTGCCGCGCGGCCCGCCGCGGCCGGAACGTCCAGTACGTCGAAGCGTGGACCCACCCGAAGGCGCGGCGGGGATCCGGGTGCCCCGGGCACCACCGGCCAGCCCAGTTCGTTCTCGTACCAACGACGGACCTGACCGCTCGGATCGAGCGGCCGACGGGGGAGGGGGATCGTGGCGTGGTCCGTGGTGATCACGGGGCGGGTGCCGACCATGCCAAGTGCAACCGCCGAATGAGCATTCGGGTTACGCTGTGTGTCCTAGCGGATGCGCAGGGTGCTGAAAAGGGGGCGTGCGGGGGGTGTGGGGAGGCGCAAGGTTGTTCGCCCGTAGCGGAGGGAACCGGGGGGCGCGGCATGGAGTGTCAGTCCCAGCGGGTAAGACATCCCTAGTGGGAGGGGGCGACACGCAGGACAGTGGGTCTCACGTTCGCCATCGGCGTACTGATGGTGAGGGTAACCACCTGGCCTGCGGGAACATCGTCTCGCACCATCGGGTTGGAGCAGATGTCGGCGTTAGCGGGGTCAGGAGGCCATCGACGGTGTCGGCAGTTGGAATGAGCGGTCCCCGCTTGCGGGACTAAGCTGCGGAAGGACAGGGAGGGGAAGTTCCCCCCACTGCCTGACCGCTCTGAGGAGCGATTAACGATGTTCGAGAGGTTCACCGACCGCGCGCGGCGGGTTGTCGTCCTGGCTCAGGAAGAAGCCCGGATGCTCAACCACAACTACATCGGCACCGAGCACATCCTCCTGGGCCTGATCCACGAGGGTGAGGGTGTCGCCGCCAAGGCCCTTGAGAGCCTCGGGATTTCGCTCGAGGCGGTCCGCCAGCAGGTGGAGGAGATCATCGGCCAGGGCCAGCAGGCCCCGTCCGGGCACATCCCCTTCACCCCCCGTGCCAAGAAGGTCCTGGAGCTGTCGCTCCGCGAGGCCCTTCAGCTGGGCCACAACTACATCGGCACGGAGCACATCCTGCTCGGCCTGATCCGTGAGGGCGAGGGCGTCGCCGCCCAGGTCCTGGTCAAGCTGGGCGCAGATCTCAACCGGGTGCGGCAGCAGGTCATCCAGCTGCTCTCCGGCTACCAGGGCAAGGAGACCGCCACCGCCGGCGGGCCTGCCGAGGGCACGCCCTCGACGTCCCTGGTCCTCGACCAGTTCGGCCGGAACCTCACCCAGGCCGCTCGTGAGTCCAAGCTCGACCCGGTCATCGGGCGCGAGAAGGAGATCGAGCGGGTCATGCAGGTGCTGTCCCGCCGTACCAAGAACAACCCGGTCCTGATCGGTGAGCCCGGCGTCGGCAAGACCGCCGTCGTCGAGGGTCTCGCCCAGGCCATCGTCAAGGGCGAGGTGCCCGAGACCCTCAAGGACAAGCACCTCTACACCTTGGACCTCGGCGCGCTGGTCGCCGGCTCCCGCTACCGCGGTGACTTCGAGGAGCGCCTGAAGAAGGTGCTCAAGGAGATCCGCACCCGCGGCGACATCATCCTGTTCATCGACGAGCTCCACACGCTGGTCGGTGCGGGTGCCGCCGAGGGCGCCATCGACGCGGCCTCGATCCTGAAGCCGATGCTGGCCCGCGGTGAGCTGCAGACCATCGGTGCGACCACGCTGGACGAGTACCGCAAGCACCTGGAGAAGGACGCGGCCCTCGAGCGCCGCTTCCAGCCCATCCAGGTCGCCGAGCCGTCCCTGCCGCACACGATCGAGATCCTCAAGGGTCTGCGCGACCGGTACGAGGCCCACCACCGCGTCTCCATCACGGACGAGGCGCTGGTCCAGGCCGCCACCCTGGCCGACCGGTACATCTCGGACCGCTTCCTGCCGGACAAGGCGATCGACCTGATCGACGAGGCCGGTTCCCGGATGCGCATCCGCCGGATGACCGCTCCGCCGGACCTGCGCGAGTTCGACGAGAAGATCGCCGGTGTCCGCCGGGACAAGGAGTCCGCGATCGACTCGCAGGACTTCGAGAAGGCCGCCTCCCTGCGCGACAAGGAGAAGCAGCTCCTGGCCGCCAAGGCCAAGCGGGAGAAGGAGTGGAAGGCCGGCGACATGGACGTCGTCGCCGAGGTCGACGGCGAGCTGATCGCCGAGGTCCTCGCCACGGCCACCGGCATCCCGGTCTTCAAGCTGACCGAGGAGGAGTCGAGCCGCCTGCTGCGCATGGAGGACGAGCTCCACAAGCGGGTCATCGGCCAGGACGACGCCGTCAAGGCGCTGTCGAAGGCGATCCGCCGTACGCGTGCCGGTCTGAAGGACCCGAAGCGTCCGGGTGGCTCGTTCATCTTCGCGGGCCCGTCCGGTGTCGGTAAGACCGAGCTGTCCAAGGCGCTCGCCGAGTTCCTCTTCGGTGACGAGGACGCGCTGATCTCCCTCGACATGTCGGAGTTCAGCGAGAAGCACACGGTGTCGCGTCTGTTCGGTTCGCCCCCCGGCTACGTGGGCTACGAAGAGGGCGGCCAGCTGACTGAAAAGGTCCGCCGCAAGCCGTTCTCCGTCGTCCTGTTCGACGAGGTCGAGAAGGCCCACCCGGACATCTTCAACTCGCTGCTGCAGATCCTGGAGGACGGTCGTCTGACCGACTCCCAGGGCCGGGTCGTGGACTTCAAGAACACGGTCATCATCATGACGACCAACCTCGGCACCCGGGATATCTCCAAGGGCTTCAACCTGGGCTTCGCGGCCTCGGGTGACACGAAGACCAACTACGAGCGCATGAAGAACAAGGTGTCGGACGAGCTCAAGCAGCACTTCCGCCCCGAGTTCCTCAACCGCGTCGACGACGTGGTCGTCTTCCCGCAGCTGACCCAGGGCGACATCCTGCGGATCGTCGACCTGATGATCGGCAAGGTGGACGAGCGCCTGAAGGACCGGGACATGGGCATCGAGCTCTCCCAGTCCGCCAAGGAGCTGCTGTCCAAGAAGGGTTACGACCCCGTGCTGGGCGCGCGCCCGCTGCGTCGCACGATCCAGCGTGAGATCGAGGACTCGCTGTCGGAGAAGATCCTCTTCGGCGAGCTGCGCCCCGGTCACATCGTGGTCGTGGACACCGAGGGCGAGGGTGAGACCAAGACCTTCACCTTCCGCGGTGAGGAGAAGTCGGCGCTGCCGGACGTCCCGCCGATCGAGCAGGCGGCCGGTGGAACCGGGCCGAACCTGAGCAAGGAGGCCTGACCCTCAGCGGGTTGAGCCGAAGAAAGGGGCCGGTGCTTCCAGCACCGGCCCCTTTCGCATGCCCAGGAGGAGGGGGCTTACGACAGCTGCCCGTTGTAGTCCGGCAGCTTGTACGTCTTCTCGGCGTGGCCGCCCGACAGGTCGGTGGCGCTGTTGCCGATGTTCGCGATGATCGTGTAGCCCTTGTTCTCGATGTCGGCGCGCTGGGCCGTCTTGTAGTCCGCGACGTTCTTGAAGAGGTCGAGGAAGCTGCGCACGTAGAGGCCGGAGACCTGGTAACCGACGTGCTTGAGGTTGTAGTCGGTCACCGAGTAGATGATGCCCGGGCGGGCGGTCACGAAGAACAGGGAGACGCCGTGCTCCTGGGCGTACTCGGCGACCTCCAGGACCGGCGCGTTGGCCGGCTGCGGGTAGCTGAAGCCGAAGTCCGTCTCCAGGGTCGTGTTGTCGATGTCGAGGACGATCGCCTGCTTCTCGCCCGGCTTGGGGTTCGCGATCCGCTGCTTCAGATAAGGCAGCGCCTGGTCCATCACCGCCTGGCAGTCCTTCTGCCATGTGTCGTAGTCGACGTCCTCCGCGGCGGCCGTGAGGGCGGCCGTGGCGGAGGTGCTCGTCGGGGCCGAGGTCGCCGCTTCGGCGGGGACCGCGAGGGCCACGAGGGCGGCTGCGGAGGCGGTGCCGACCGCTATGCGGCGCGCCCAGGGGCGAAGCGTCATGTGGGGGGTCCTCTCACGTCACGTGCGCGGGCTTGTCGCGTGCATGTTCGTGTGCGGGAGTGGCCGGTGGGGAACCAGCGGGTTACCGGACGGTAGCTCATGTTGAGGCGTCGCTCACATAACTGCGCAGGATTTCGTTACGAGTTGAGGGATCGGCCGCGTAGCGCCGGTCACATTCCGGGGTCTCTTGATTGCACTCGGCGGTGACATGCCGCACAGGCGATTTGTCCGTTACTAGTGGGAATAGTGGAAACGGGCTGGGGGGACAAAAAGGACGTTCACTCTGGAATCGACCTGTGGATTTCGGCATCCATGCTGGTTCGTCCGGAATGGCGGCTCTGTCAAGATGCGGTGATTTTTATGACGGAGTACTACTGTCCGTCGTAGATAAGGGGTTTTGGGGTTCGGGGTTCTGGGGGTTACCAAGGGATGGCCATCCGGCGAGCGCCTAGTGCGTCGGGTGGTTTTCTCTGCCGTCGACCCCATGAGGTTTCGCATGTCCCCGCGCTTCTCGTTCCGTTCGCCCCGTACGTCCGCGTTCCGCACTCGTGCCGCTGTGGTCGCCGCCGGCCTGGGGGCCTCGGTCGTGCTGGGCGCCGGAGGCGCGGTCGCAACCGAGCTGACTGCCGCCACCGGTGTCTCCACCGCCGTACAGGCCCAGTCCGCAGCCGCCTCCTGGGTGAGCCCGGTGAAGAAGTACACGAAGTCCGCCAGCTTCGCGCAGGCCGGCGGCATGTGGCAGTCCACCCACAGCGGGCAGGACTTCGCCGTCCCGAGCGGCACCCAGGTCGTGGCCACGCACGGCGGCACCGTCGTCAAGGCCGGCGGCAACGGCGCCGGTGACGGTCCCGCGTACGGCAACGCCATCGTCATCAAGCACGGCAACGGGACGTACTCCCAGTACGCCCACCTGTCGCGCGTCGACGTGAAGATCGGCCAGGTCGTCAAGACCGGTCAGAACATAGCCAGGTCCGGCAACACCGGTAACTCCAGTGGCCCGCACCTGCACTTCGAGATCCGCAAGACCGCCAACTACGGTTCCGCGGTCGACCCGGTGGCCTTCCTGCGGGCCAACGGTCTGAAGATCTGAGTCTGCGAGTCGTTCAGGCGCCCTTGTGCGCCTGGGTGATCAGATCCGTGGCGACCTCGAGGATGGCCTTGCGCTTTTCCTCGGGGTCGCCTTCGAGGTCCTTCATCACGAACATCCCGGCGTGCATGGTGAACAGCGCGCTGATGCAGCGGACCTGGTCGACCAGGTCGGTGTCCGGGTCGATGATGATGTCGCGCATGCCGAGCATGCGGCTCTTGAACATCTCGCCGATGCTCAGTTCGCGAACCGTCGCCTGGTTCTCCTGCATGAAGCGGAACAGCGGTTCCGCGTCGGTCAGGGCCTGGCTGTAGCGGCGCAGGATCTCCTGCTTCGTGTCGAGGGAGTGCGGCTGCCGCCTGCCCCACTCGATCAGGTCCTCGATCGGCTTCGTCAGATCCTCGAAGAGGCTGACGATGATCTCTTCCTTGGTCTTGAAGTGGTAGTACAAGGCCGCTTTCGTGACCTCCAGGCGCTCGGCGATCTCGCGCAGGGAGGTCTTCTCGTACCCCTGCTCGGCGAAGAGTTCGAGGGCCACGTCCTGGATGCGCTGGCGGGTGTTCCCGCGGCGCCGCTGCTTGGTGCCGTCCATGGTGCCACCCATCCTCGTACTCCTCGGCTTTCCAGAAAACTTACTTGACGCCCGGCTAGTTACGCGCCTACCTTCCCTGAGTGTAGACAACTAGCCGGGCGGCAAGTAAGTGGCCGGGGGAGTGGGAACCATGGCGGACATACAGGAAGTTGACGCGGGACCGAAGGGACCTGCCGACAAGCAGCCGAAGAGCGTACGGGTCGTGCTGCTCGCGCTGATGATCACGATGATGCTGGCGATGCTCGACAACATGATCATCGGCACCGCGATGCCGACGATCGTGGGTGAACTGGGCGGGCTGGAGCATCTGTCGTGGGTCGTCACGGCATACACGCTGGCCACTGCGGCCTCCACTCCGCTGTGGGGCAAGCTCGGCGACATGTACGGGCGCAAGGGCGTCTTCATGTCGTCGATCGTGCTGTTCCTGATCGGGTCCGCGCTCAGCGGCATGGCCCAGGACATGGGGCAGCTGATCGCGTTCCGGGCGGTGCAGGGGCTCGGCGCCGGTGGTCTGATGGTCGGCGTCATGGCGATCATCGGCGACCTGATTCCGCCGCGGGAGCGCGGCAAGTACCAGGGCATGATGGCCGGGGTGATGGCGCTGGCGATGATCGGCGGACCGCTGGTCGGCGGCACGATCACCGACCACTGGGGCTGGCGCTGGGCGTTCTACATCAACCTGCCCCTCGGGGTCGTCGCGCTCGCCGCGATCAGCGCTGTCCTGCATCTGCCGAAGAAGCGGGCGCAGGCGCGGATCGACTATCCGGGGGCGGCGCTGCTGACCGTGGGCATCACCGCGATCGTGCTGGTGACCACGTGGGGCGGTACGGAGTACGCCTGGACCTCCGCGCGGATCATGGAGCTCATCGGGATCGGTGTGGCCGCGCTGGTCGGGTTCGTCTTCTGGCAGACAAAGGCCGCCGAGCCGGTGGTTCCGCTGCACATCTTCCGCAGCCGCAACTTCACGCTGATGTCCGTGATCGGGTTCATCACCGGGTTCGTGATGTTCGGCGCGACGCTGTTCCTGCCGCTGTACCAGCAGTCGGTGCAGGGCGCTTCCGCCACGAACTCCGGGCTGCTGCTCCTGCCGATGCTCGGCGCGATGCTGGTCACCTCGATGGTCGCCGGGCGGGTGACCACCAACACCGGGCGCTACAAGGTGTTCCCGGTCCTCGGCAGCGTGCTGATGGTCGTCGGGCTGTACCTGCTGTCGACGATGGACACCGGGACCAGCCGGTTCATGTCCGGCGTGTTCATGGCCGTGGTCGGCTTCGGCATGGGCTGTCTGATGCAGATCACCATGCTGGTCGCGCAGAACAGCGTCGAGATGAAGGACATGGGCGTCGCGTCGTCGTCCACCACGCTCTTCCGTACGCTCGGATCCTCGTTCGGCGTCGCGATCATGGGCGCGCTGTTCAACAACCGGGTGCAGGACGTCATGGCCGAGCGGGCCGGGTCGCTGGGCTCGAAGGTGACCGAGCAGTCGGCACAGCTCGACGCGGCGAGCCTCGCGAAGCTGCCGGAGGCGGTGCGGGAGGCGTACCAGCACGCGGTGTCGGCCGGGACGCAGTCGGCGTTCCTGCTCGGGGCTGTGATCGCCGTGCTGTCCCTGGTGGCGGCCGTGTTCGTGAAGGAGGTGCCGCTCAAGGGGGCGGGGCCGGCTGCGCCTGGCCGGGAGGGCGTGAACGCCCCGGCGCGGGAAGGTGTCGCTGAGTCCGTCTGAGGTCCTGGGGGCTCCGCCCCCAGACCCCCGGTCCACTGACCGACGTCACTGTCAGTGCCCCGTGCCACCATCGGATCCATGGACAAGGTGCGGCAGCTGCGGCTGGCCAAGGACGCCATGGACCGGGACTGGGCCGACCCAGGGCTCGATCTGGATGCCGTCGCCGCGCACGCGGGGTACTCGCGGTATCACTTCGTGCGCGCCTTCAAGGCGGCGTACGGCGAGACACCGGGCCAGTATCTGACGCATCGGCGGATCGAGCGGGCCGAGGAGTATCTGCGGGCGGCCAATCTGACCGTCACCGAGATCTGCCATCTCGTCGGCTTCAGCAGCCTCGGCACGTTCTCGGCGAAGTTCAAGGCGCGGACCGGCATGGCGCCGAGCGAGTACCGGGACAAGCACGTCGGACGCGGAGCGGCTCTGATACCCGGGTGCTACGCGATGCTGTGGGCAGGGGGCTTCCGGCAGCGGGAGCCGCAGACGGCGGCCGAGAGGGAGCCGAGCAACCGGGGGAGAGAAACCGGAAGAGCAACTTTGGAGAAGCGCGCTGACGGCGCCCCTGCCTAACGTGACGGCAAGGAACACAAGGCAGACCACGGGAGAGCACCGACATGATCAAGGGCCTGGGCATCACCACCGTCTGGACGTTCGACCAGCAGCGGACCAAGGCGTTCTTCATCGAGAAGATCGGCTTCGAGGAGCGGACAGATCTCTCCATGGGCGATATGCGGTGGGTCACCGTGGGGGCCAAGGACCAGCCGGATGTCGAGCTGGCCCTGATGAGCCTGGACGGGCCGGGACTCGACCCCGAGTCCTCCGAGGCGCTGAAGAAGCTCGTCGGGAAGGGAGTCATCGGGGCGGGTGCCTTCCGGACCGACGACTGCCGGGGGGACTACGAGACCTTCAAGGCGCGCGGGGTGGAATTCATCCAGGAGCCGCAGGAGCGGCCGTACGGCATCGAGGCGATCTTCCGCGACGACAACGGCAACTGGTACTCGCTGACCGAGCGGAACGAGGAGCTCGACTTCTCCAAGTCGTTCGGCTGAGCCGCCCGCCCGCCGCTACGGCAGCATCGGGTAGCTCCCCGTGTTCGTCGGCGCGTGCTCCGGAAGCCAGAGGACGGCCACCGCGCCCTCGGCCCGCACATGCTCGGGCGCGCCCGCCGGGCGTACGTTGCGGAAGGTCAGGCGGGCACCCAGCACCCGGGCCTGACCTGCCGCGATCGTCAGGCCGAGGCCGTGGCCATGGCCGGAGCGGTCGCTGCTGCCCGTGCGGAAGCGGCTCGGGCCGTCGGCGAGCAGGTCCTCGGGGAACCCGGGGCCGTGGTCGCGGACCCGGATGACCCGGCCCTCGACGGTGACCTCGATCGGCGGCCTGCCGTGCCGTGCCGCGTTGGCCAGCAGGTTGAACAGCACCCGCTCCAGGCGGCGCGGGTCGGTCGTGACCTCCGACTCGTGGACGACCCGCACCTCGATGGCGGGGTCCTTCGCCGCGACCCGCCGGCTGACGAACTCGCCCAGCATGATGTCCTGCAGCTCGGCCCGCTCCGAGGCGCTGTCCAGGCGGGCCACCTCCAGGACGTCCTCGACGAGGGTGCGCATGGCTTTCGCCCGGTCCAGGACCAGCTCGGTGGGCCGGCCGGGCGGGAGCAGTTCGGCCGCCGTCAGCAGCCCGGTCACGGGTGTGCGCAGCTCGTGCGCGATGTCCGCGGTGACCCGGCGCTCCGCCTCCAGCCGCTGCTGCAGGGCGTCCGCCATGGCGTCCACAGCGCTCGCGAGGTCGTCGGTCTCGTCCCGTACGACACCCCCGATGGCGTCCCGCACCCGGACGTCCGGCTCACCGCTCGCGACCTGGTTCGCCGCGGCCGCGGCCTTGCGCAGCCGGCGCGACAGCTGCCCGCCGATGAGCACGCCGAGCGCGCTGCCGCCGAGGACCACCGCGATGGAACCGATGGTCATGGCCTGGTCCAGGCGGTTGAGGATCTGCTCACTGCGGTCGGGCCAGCCGGTGCGCACCGACAGCACCTTCCCGTTGTTGAGCGGTACGGCCGCCCAGATGTCCGGCGCCCCGCTCGGCGTGTCCGTCACATACGTCGCCCGCCGGCCCTGCTCGACCTTGTACCGCAGCGCGGCCGGCAGCGTCGGGTCGTCGATTGTGGCGTTGGGGAAGTTCAGCCGCTTGGACTGCTCGTAGGCGCGCTGGGCGATCTGGATGCGCTCGTCCGCGAGGTCGCGCGCGCTGTCCAGCATCGAGACCCGGGCCTGGTTGTGCACGACCAGGCTCAGCACGATCGCCACGAGCGCGCCGACCAGCGCGATCGCCGCGCTCAGCTTCCACCTCAGCCCGGTACGAATGGCCACCCGGCCGCCCAGCCGGCTACCGGTACGGCCGCCCGACCGACTGCCCGTACGGCTGCCCCACCGTCTGCCCGTAAGGCTGTTCATGCGGCTGCCCACCCGGCCGTTCGCCCCGCTGTCCGTGCGGCCGTCCATGTGCCCGCCCACCCGTGCGCCCGCAGCACCGATCATGCGCGCCTCCGCCATGCCCGCCGGGTCCGTGGGCCCCGCGCTCCCCGCGCCCGACGGCGCCGGGCGTCTGAACATCCCCCGCATGCCCGCCCCGCTCAGGCCTTCAGCTTGTAGCCGAAGCCACGGACCGTCTCGACGCGGTCCTGGCCGATCTTCTGCCGAAGCCGCTGCACATGGACGTCGACGACCCGGGTGTCCCCGCCCCAGCCGTAGTCCCACACGCGCTCCAGCAGCTTGTCCCGCGACAGCACCGTGCCCGGCGCCGAGGAGAACTCCAGCAGCAGCCGCATCTCGGTCGGCGTGAGCGCCACCGGCCGGCCCGCCCTGCGCACCTCCATGCCCTCGGTGTCGACCTCCAGGTCGCCGAAGGTCAGCACCCCGCCGGTGGCGGCCGTATCGGCCTCCTCCGCCCGGTCGCCGCCGCTCGCGTGCCCGAAGCGGCGCAGCACCGCGCGGATCCGCGCGACCAGCACGGCGCCGTCGAAGGGCTTGGTCACGTAGTCGTCCGCGCCCGCCTCCAGGCCCAGCACCACGTCGATCGAGTCGGCCCGCGCCGAGAGCATGATCACCGGCACGGTCGACTCGTCCCGGATACGGCGGCACAGGCTCACCCCGTCCAGGCCGGGGACCATGACGTCAAGCAACGCGATGTCCGGCCGGTTCGCCCGGAACGCCTCCAGGCCCGACAGCCCGTCGGGCATGGCGGTGACCGCGAAGCCGTCCCGCTCCAGGGCGAGTTGGGTGGCCTCGCGGATGACGTCGTCGTCCTCGACGAACAGAACGTGGGTCTGGTCTGCCATCCCGGTGCTCTCAGTCCTCGTGTGCCGTGTCTGTTGCCTGCAGGGTGTCCACTTGGTGGACGCGCGCAGCGGCCGATGCGTTCACCGCCGTGGCCGCCGCACCCACTCCTCAGGAGTCGGGCGTCGCCGACTCGGCGCCTCCGCCGAGGTCGCCGTACTCGGTGCGCTGGTCGTACTTCTGGACGAAGCGACCGGAGATCCACTTGTATGAGATCACGTTCTCGCTGGACGGGTTCGACAGCGCGTCGTCCTTGGCGTACACCTGCTCGGTCACCACCAGATAGCCGCGGTCGATCTCCGCGTAGACCGGAGGCTCCTCGGCCTTGAACACATTGTGGTACGCGCCGTCCTGCTCCCGGTACACGTACGAGGCGACGCTGACCAGATCGCCGCAGGACAGGACGTTGACCACGATGTCGTCCGCCGGGCCGCCGGTCAGATCGCCGTACGTCACGTCGACGGGATAGTCGTCGGACACGCACGGCTTCAGCGCCCGCTTGACCTCCGACGAGACCTTGGGGTCCGCCTTGACCAGGCGGGCGGCCTCCGTCGGATCCGGGGCGGGCGAGGCGGAGGGCGAGGCCGCGGGCGCGAGCGACGACGAGACGGCGGAGCCGCCCATCGCGTCGGCGTGGGCCGGCCCCTCGTCACGGGCGCCGGTGCCGCCGGTGCCGCACGCGGTGACGAAAAGGGCGAGGGCGACGACCACGGCCATCGCCGTGAACGCCGCCTGCAAGGTCCCCCGGACGGGTAGGGGGCCGGGGCGGTGGGGTCCGATCTCCGCGGAGTCCCCGTCCGTACCCCTGTCCGCCTCGTCGGCCCCGTCCGTGTGCCCGGTGTCGCCCGCCGTGGTGCCTAGGCCGCGCAACGCTCCCGCTCCTCACGCTCCAGCGCGCGTGCGTCCAGATCGCGGCTCTCCAGCTCCTCGCGGAGCCGGGCGAGCGCCCGGTGCAGCGTGCTCTTGACCGTTCCGGCCGACATGCCGAGGGCGGCGGCCGTCTCCTCCGTGGACATCTGCTCCCAGTGTCGCAGCACCACGACGCTGCGCTGCTTGGGCGCCAGCACCTTCATGATGTCCATCAGCAGGGCGCGGTCCGCGTGCTGCTCGGTGGAGTCGTCGACCGAGGCGTCCGGGAGCTGCTCCGTCGGCACCTCCTCCAGCTTCCGCGCCCGCCACCACTCGGTCCGCGTGTTGATCATCACGCGGCGCAGGTAGGCGTCAGCGAGCCGCTTGTCCGCTATGCCGTCCCAGCGGTGGTACGTCCGTACCAGCGCCGTCTGCAGCAGGTCCTGGGCGTCCACCGGGTCCGGGACCAGCCGGCGTGCACTGCGCAGCAGCGCGTCCTGCCGCGTGCGGACGTACTCCTCGAACTCGAGCACCTCTCCCTGCGCCATGTTGACCGCCTCCCGATTCCCCGTCCCCGGCCGGCTCGTTCGCCGTCGGTGCCACTGCCTGTGGTTCGTAGTCGTCCCCGCCTGTCGGGCACGGAAATGAAGCTACGGAGGCGTTGTCACGGGGGTGTCCGAAGCAGCCTGCGGCTAGCGCTCGGCTGTCCGTCGGTTGTGTAACGGAATCAGGAAACGGACAAAACGGGGGAGTGGATTCGATGGGTATGGGGTGATTTGCCGGTGTGGCGGCCGTGCAACAGCCATACGGCTGCTGTGTGTGGTGTGTTGCAGAGGCTCTGTGGCTGTGATGTGACTGTGCGTCAGGTCAGGGGCAGTCGGTACGCCCCGCCCGGCAGCGGCTCCACCAGACCGTCCGCGACGAGGCCGTCCAGCGCACGGGCGCGCTGCACCGGCTCGTGCCACACCCGGTCGAGGGCCGCCTGCGGCACGGGGCCGTGGGCCTCGCGCAGGACGGCGAGCAGCTTGCCGCGCACCTGGCGGTCGGTTCCGGCATACGTCTGGCCGCGGCGCGGCGGCCCCTCGTGCTCCGGCTTGCCCGCGACCCGCCAGGCGCACTGGGCGGCGATCGGGCAGCGGTGGCACGACTCGTTCCTCGCGGTGCACACCAGCGCACCCAGCTCCATGGAGGCCGCGGCCCAGCGTGCGGCGGTGCGGTCGTCGTCGGGGAGCAGGGCGCGGGCGAGCTTGCGCTCGGCGGCCGTCGTGGCGTTCGGCGGGTACTGCACGCCCGTGACGGCACGGGCGAAGACGCGGCGGACGTTGGTGTCCAGGACGGGGTGCCGCTGGCCGTACGCGAAGGACGCCACGGCGGCCGCCGTGTACTCACCGATACCGGGCAGCGCGAGGAGCTGGGCGTGGTCGGTCGGCACGTCCCCGCCGTGCCGTTCCGCTATGGCGACGGCGGCGCCGTGCAGCCGCAGCGCGCGGCGCGGGTAGCCGAGCCGGCCCCAGGCGCGCACGGCCTCGCCGGGAGCGTCCTTGGCGAGGTCGGCGGGGCGGGGCCAGCGGGTGAGCCACTGTTCGTAGACGGGCAGGACGCGGTTCACCGGCGTCTGCTGCAGCATGAACTCACTGACCATCACTCCCCAGGGGCCGGCCTCGGGGCGCCGCCAGGGGAGGTCGCGGGCGTTGTCGTCGAACCAGCCGATCACAGGGCTGTGCAGGTTCTCTCCGAGGGTGGGGCCGGAGAGGGCGTTGCCGGGGCTGTGGGCTGAGGGCTTTGTGGGCGCAGTCATGGCCCTTCCGATCCTGCCACGTTGGGGGCGGTCGGGTGGGTAGGCGGCGGTGCCGGTGCGTTGGTGGCTGCCGGTTCGTGTTCGGTTGCGGTCCCTGGGGGCTGCCGCCCCCAGACCCCGCTTCGGCCCTTGAGGAGCCTCGTCCGCAAGCGCCGGACGGGCTGAAGAGGCGCTCCGCACCTGACGATCGACAGCAGTGCCGCCCCGTCTCCCGCTTGTAGCGTCGTCCGGATGGAACGTCCTCGCATATGGCGGGCCTGCCTCCTGTGGGCCGTCCTCGTGTCGCCCGCGCTGACGGCCGACCGGCTCGGGATGAACGAGCCGCGTGCCGTGTGGCAGCAGGTGGCCGGGGCGGTCGTACTCGCGGCTGCGGTCGCCGTGGCCCAGCGGCAGCCCTTGGCCGCCTTCGCGCTGACGGCCGTACTGGGCCTGGCCGCCGCCCCCGCCCTCTTCACCGTCTCCTACGGCCCGGCCCTCGGCGTCTTCGCGCTGCTGCTCGGTCTGCGTGCGGCGCGGGTGCGCCCGGCGTTGGTCGTCTTCGGGGCCGTCGGCTGTCTCGGGACGGCGCGGATCGCGCTGTTCGGGGTCGATCCGGCGCCGGAAGGGGTGGTGCTGACGGGCACATTGCTCTTCGGCTGCGTGTTCCCCTGGCTCGGCGGCCGGTACTGGCGGCAGAGCCGTCAGCTGGCCGAGGCCGGCTGGACGCGGGCCGCGCGGCTCGAGGGTGAGCAGCGCATCGCCGAGGAGCGCGCCCGGCTGCGCGAGCGGGCGCGGATCGCCCAGGACATGCATGACTCGCTGGGGCATGAGCTGAGCCTGATCGCCCTGCGCGCGGGCGCCCTCCAGGTCGCCCCCGACCTCCCGGACCACCACCGCACCGCCGCGGCCGACCTGCGCGCTGCGGCCGCCGACGCCACCGAACGCCTGCACCGCATCATCGGCGTCCTGCGGGAGAAGGACGAGCCGGTGTCCCTGACCCCTCCTGGCGAGACCGTCGAGCAACTCGTGGCGCGGGCCGCGGAGTCGGGGCTGGCGGTGCGGTGGGAGGCGCTGGGAGGCGGTGACGTGGTGTGGCGGACGGAGTCGGTGGGGGCGCAGCTGACGGGCGCGGTGGGCGGCGGTGCGGTGGCGTGGCCCGCGGAACCGACGCGGGACGGCGCCCGTGGGCACTCCACGGCCCTGGAGCCCGGCGGCATCGCCGAGCGGGTCGTGTACCGCGTGGTCCGCGAGGCCCTGACCAACGCCGCCCGGCACGCCCCAGGCGCCGAGGTCACCGTGGCGGCGGCCCGGGAGGCCGACGGCGTCACGGTCACGGTGACCAGCGGACAGGGCTCGGCGGTTGGTGGCGCGCCACCAGGCAGGCAAGGCACGCCGGAGGGACCGCACGCGCCGGACACACCGCACGCACCGGCCCACCCCGGCGGCACCGGACTCCAAGCCCTCCGTGCCGCCGTCACCGCGGTCGGCGGCGGCTTCGAGGCCGGTCCGTACGGAGACGGATTCCGCGTGCGGGCGTACGTCCCCGAGCGGGCCGCCGCCACAGCCGTACGGCCGAACGCGACCGGGGCCTCGGCGCCGTACGCCCCCTTCACCCGCGCCCGTCGCCGCATCGCGCTCGCCTTCGCGGCCGCCGTCGGCGCGGGCGTCGTGCTCGTCGGCGGGGCGTTCGCCTGGTACGCGTACACGGAGACCCACTCGGTGCTGTCGCCCGCGGCCTACTCCGAGCTGCGCCTGGGGGCGTCAGCCCACGACCTGGCCGGCGTCCTGCCGGACCGCACCGCGCGGGACGCCCCCGTGGAGCGCGCGCCCGAGCCGCCCCCGAAAGGCAGCGCCTGCCGGTACTACCGTGCGAGCGGCGAACTCCTCGTCTCCGTCGACCACTTCAGGCTCTGCTTCGACGACGCGGGGCGGCTGATCGCCAAGACCGTGATCCCCAGGGCCGGTCTGTCCCAACGCCCTTCCACGGATGAGGAGTTCGCACGGTGATCCGCGTACTGCTGGCCGACGACGAGGCGATGGTGCGGGCCGGTGTGCGCGCCATCCTGGCGAGCGGCGGTGAGACCGAGGTCGTCGCGGAGGCGGGCGACGGGCGCGAGGCGGTCGAACTGACCCGCGCGCACCGGCCGGACGTGGCCCTGCTGGACATCCGTATGCCCCGCCTGGACGGACTCGCCGCCGCGGAGGAGATCGTACGGACCGTCCCCGGTACGGCCGTGGCGATGCTCACCACCTTCTCCGAACAGGCCTACGTGGCCCGCGCCCTCGGCGGCGGCGCGACCGGCTTCCTGCTCAAGTCGGGGGATCCCTACGAACTGATCGCCGGGGTAAGGGCGGTGGCGGGCGGCGCGGCCTTCCTGTCGCCGAAGGTCGCGCGGTACGTCATCGACGGACTGGGCGGCAGCGACGGGCGACTCGGCCGCGAGGCCGCCGCACGCGCGCGCGTGGCCGAGCTCAGCCCGCGCGAGCGCGAGGTGCTCGGGCTGGTCGGCGCGGGCTTTTCCAACCCGGAGATCGCCGCCCGGCTGCACCTGGTGGAGGGCACGGTAAAGGCGTATGTGAGCTCGGTGCTCGACCGGTTGGGGGTGCGCAACCGGGTGCAGGCGGCGATCGTGGCGTACGAGGCGGGGTTGGTGGAGTCGTGAGGCGGGTTGGGGGAGCGTGGGGGCTCAGCGCATCTCGTGCGTCGGGCGACGCTGCGGTCCCGGGCCCGTGAACCACCGCACGGCAGGCGCCGACGAGGCCCGCATCGCCTCGGCCAGCCGGACCGCCGGAAGGGTGCCGAGCCGTACGGCGGCCGCCGCGACGACCGCACCGACGAGGAGACCCGCCACGACGTCACGCGGATAGTGCACCCCGACGAAGACCCGGGAGAAGGCCATCAGCAGGGCCAGTGGAGCCGTCAGCCGGATCAGCGCGTGCCGGGTCAGGGCCAGGGTCACGGCCGCTGCTCCCGCGATGGTGGCGTGGTTGCTGGGGAAGGACCAGTCGCCGGGCGACGGGCAGGCGATGAGCGGGGCGGTCGCGTCCGGCACCGCCCGGCACGGACGCTCCTGAGTGACAACGGACTTGAGCACCTCACTGCACACGTAGGCCACAGCCGTGGCCACAGGTGCAAGGGCCGCGATCGCGAAGTCACGGGCGCTGTCGCCCCTGGCTCGCCACCACGTAGCGGCGAACAGCGCGGCGAACAGCAGCAGTCCGGCCTCCGTCCATATCTCCGCGGTGTGCTGTACCCACGTTGGGGTGTCGTGGGCGAAGTCGGTGATGTCGCGGTAGAGCTCGGCGTCCTCGAAGTCCATGGTCACGGACCGTAGGCGGCGGGCCGATACCGTCACATCCTGCGATCGACAGGTGCCGCCCCTGACGGAAGACAGGGGTGGAACGGCCGCCCCCGGGCGGTTTCCGGGATGATGATCCGGAAAAGTTGCGGCTCTCGGCGGCGGGTGGAGCAGGCTGACGCACCGATCTCTCGTACAGTTTGCGCCGTGGGATCTCTGCGTAATCCGGTCGGGCCGCTTCCCTCCTCCATCTACTGGCGACGGAGGGCCGTACTGCTGTCTGTGGTCGCCCTGTTGGCGCTGCTGATCACCTGGGTGCTCGCAACGGGTGGCGGCGGCGACAAGAACAACGCCGGCGGGTCGGACGGCAAGAATCCCGCGCCCTCGACGATCACGCCGGGTCCGTCGGGTTCGGGGCCGGCGATCAGTCAGGCGCCGGGCGGCCGGGACGAGTCGCCCGGCGGCGGGGATTCCGGTGGGTCGGGGTCCGGTGACGGCTCCGGTTCCGGAGACGGCAGCGGGTCCGGGGACTCCGGCGGGTCGGATGGCTCGGGCAGCGGATCCGCAGGGGGCGGCTCCGGCAGCGGGGTCGGTGTGGACGACACGGTCGCCGACGGCTCCACGATGCCCGACTGCATCGCGGGCCAGGTCAAGTTGACGGTGCGGAGCCTGCACAACGCGTACGAGCCGGGCCAGACGCCGGCCCTGCTGCTGACCGCGACGAACTCCTCCACCTATGACTGCAAGGTCGATCTCGGTCCGCGGAACGCGGTGGTGACGATCACTCAGGCGGGCGCCGACGACGACTTCTGGTCCTCCGACGACTGCCCCGAGATCTCCCGCAGCCTGCCCTTCCGGGTGCCCGCCGGTTCGAGCATCACCTACACGGTGAAGTGGGACCGCACCGCGAGCGCCCCGCAGTGCGCGACACCGGCCGCCGGGACGGCCGAGGCGGGCACGTACCTGGTGGAGGCAAAGACACCGGGCTTCGGCACGGTCCAGACGTCGTTCGTCCTGGAAAACGACTAGCGACGGTTCTCGCGGAGTCGAGTGGCGGCCGTCAACTCAGACGTACCGCTCCAGAATCGAGCTCTCCGCAAGCCGCGAAAGCCCCTCCCGCACACTCCGCGCCCGCGCCTCGCCGACCCCGTCCACCGTCTGCAAGTCATCCACGCTGGCAGCCAGAAGCTTCTGCAGCCCCCCGAAGTGCTCCACCAGCCGATCGATGATCGCCCCCGGCAGCCGCGGCACCTTGGCCAGCAGCCGGAAGCCGCGCGGCGACACCGCCGAGTCCAGCGCCTCGGGCGAGCCCGTGTAACCCAACGCCCGTGCCACCGTGGAGAGTTCCAGAAGTTCGGCATGGGTGAGGGCGTCCAGCTCGTACAGCGCCTCGTCCACCGTGCGGGACCGCTTGGCCGTCGGCTCGGGCACGTAGTCGCGCACCACGAGTTCCCGCTCGGGCTCCACGCCCGCGATCAACTCGTCCAGCTGGAGCGCCAGAAGACGCCCGTCGGTGCCCAGCTCCACCACGTACTCGGCGATCTCGGTCGCGATCCGGCGCACCATCTCCAGCCGCTGGGCGACCGCCGAGACGTCGCGGACCGTCACCAGGTCCTCGATCTCCAGCGCTGACAACGTTCCCGCGACCTCGTCCAGGCGGAGCTTGTAGCGCTCCAGGGTGGCCAGGGCCTGGTTGGCGCGGGAGAGGATCGCCGCCGAGTCCTCCAGGACGCGGCGCTGACCTTCGACGTAGAGCGCGATCAGCCGCATCGACTGGGAGACCGAGACCACCGGGAAGCCGACCTGCTTGCTGACCCGGTCCGCCGTGCGGTGCCGGGTGCCCGTCTCCTCCGTCGGGATCGTCGCGTCGGGCACGAACTGCACGCCCGCCCGCAGGATCTTCGACAGGTCGGACGACAGCACGATGCCGCCGTCGAGCTTGCACAGCTCCCGCAGCCGCGTCGCCGTGAACTCGACATCCAGGACGAATCCGCCCGTACACATCGTCTCTACGGTCTTGTCGAAGCCGAGCACGATGAGCCCGCCGGTGTTGCCGCGGAGCACTCGCTCCAGCCCGTCGCGCAGTGCCGTGCCAGGAGCCACGGCGCTCAGTGAGGCGCGCATCAGGCCATCGGAACCGGCACTCCCACCGGACTTTCCGGGAGCTGCTACCCGGTCGTTGGCTGCCACTGCACTCCTCCGGTCGCAGGTTCTGGGGCGCTCCCGTTTCGCACACTCGGTTCGTACGGACGGGCGAGACCAGGGCAAAGTCTACCGGCGGTCCTCCGCGTCCCGTGGGGCCTCTCGGCGACGCGAACGCGGAAGGACCCGGAGGGCGTCCCCTATGTCGGCCACTTCCAGCACCTTCATGCCGGGAGGGATCTTGCCCGGGTCGCCCGGTACGAGCGCGTGCGTGAAGCCCAGCCGGTGCGCCTCGGCCAGCCTGCGCTGCACGCCCGTGACCCGTCTGACCTCGCCCGCGAGGCCCACCTCGCCGATCGCGACGAGGTTCTTCGGGAGCGGGGTGTCACTGGCGGCGGAGGCCAGGGCGAGGGCGACGGCGAGGTCGGCCGCGGGCTCCGACAGCTTCACTCCGCCGACCGTCGCGGAGTAGATGTCCCGCTTGCCGAGCGCGCTGATCCTGCCCCGCTGCTCAAGCACGGCCAGCATCATCGAGACGCGCGAGGTCTCCAGACCGGACGTGGTGCGGCGGGGTGAGGGGATCTGCGAGTCGACCGTCAGCGCCTGGACTTCGGCGACCAAGGGGCGGCGGCCCTCCAGGGTGACCGTCAGACAGGTACCCGGGACCGGTTCGTCACGACGGGTCAGGAAAAGTCCGCTTGGGTCGGCAAGGCCCATGATGCCCTCATCGTGCAGTTCGAAGCAGCCGACCTCGTCCGTCGCGCCGTAGCGGTTCTTGACACCGCGGACGAGACGCAGGCGCGCGTGCCGGTCGCCCTCGAAGCTGAGCACCACGTCCACGAGGTGTTCGAGGAGGCGGGGTCCGGCGATGGCGCCGTCCTTCGTGACGTGGCCCACAAGCAGCGTGGACATGCCGCGTTCCTTCGAGGCCCGGATCAGGGCGCCGGCCACCTCTCGGACCTGCGCCATGCCGCCGGGCGCACCGTCGATCTCCGGGGAGGCCACCGTCTGTACCGAGTCGAGGATGAGCAGCGAGGGCTTCACCGCGTCCAAGTGGCCCAGCACGGCGGCCAGATCGGTCTCGGCGGCGAGATAGAGATGGTCGTCCAGGGCGCCGATGCGGTCGGCGCGCAGCCGGACCTGGCTGGCCGACTCCTCACCGGTGACGTACAAGGTGCGGTGCTCGTCGCTCGCCGACTTGGCCGCCACGTCGAGCAGCAGGGTGGACTTGCCGACACCGGGCTCGCCCGCGAGGAGCACCACCGCGCCGGGCACCAGTCCGCCGCCGAGGACCCGGTCCAGCTCGGGCACGCCGGTGGACCGCGCGGTCGCCTGCCGGCCGTCGACCTGCCCGATGGGCAGCGCGGACGACGTCACCCGGCCCGGTGCCGTCGTACGGACCGCGGGCGCGCCGTACTCCTCGACCGTCCCCCACGCCTGGCACTCGGGGCAGCGGCCGAGCCACTTGGCCGTCTGCCAGCCGCACTCCGTGCAGCGGTAGGACGGGCGGTCCTTCGTGGTCTTGGTACGGGCAGCCATGCGAAGAACCGTAACCGAGCCCACTGACAACGCCGTACGGCCGCACGCCCGGGCCGTTCTCGCGGTCGCCGCAGCCACCCCCACAGGGCCGTCTCGTCATGCACAGGCCACGAAATCCAGGGTTCCTGTCCCCGATTGAGGGATCGTTTCACCCGTATGGATTAAAAGAGCTCAAGCGGGGAGAAGGCGCCACCGCGAGCCCCCTACGGTCCACGAATGATGAGCAGCAGTCCGCAAACCTCGACCCGCACCGCCGGCGCCCATCGAGCGCGCCGGGAGGCGCGTGATCGCGCGGCGACGCGTACGTCGGCGCAGCGGCCGCCCGCGCGCTACGAGCCGTACCTGGACGGGCTGTTCACCTACTGCCTGTCCGTCCTGTGCGACCACGACGCCGCGACCGCCGCCCTCGGCGACGCCCTCGCGCTCGCCGAGCGGCGCGGCCAGCGCGTGCCGGAGTCCGCCGCCGACCGGCGGCCCTGGCTGTACGCGCTGGCCCGGTGGGCGTGCCTGCGCAAGCTGGCCGAGGCCAAGCAGAAACGTCAGAGCAGCCATGCGGCGGGCCGGCACGGCGCCCACCGGCAGCCGGGGACGAAGGCCGCGGGGCCGTCCGTCTCCGAGGAGGTCCAGGAGCAGCGGCGCGGTGAACTCGCCCTGCTCGCCTGGCCGGAGGCCGCGGGCACCACGCCGGAGCAGCGCGAGGCCCTCGAACTCGCCGTACGCCACCACCTCGCCGCCCACGAGGTCGCCGCCGTCCTCGGCATGGACCTGGCCGCCGCCCGCGACCTGCTCGCCTCCGCCGCCTGCGAGGTCGAGCGCACGCGCGCGGCCCTCGCCGTCGTGGAGACCGGCGCCTGTCCGAGCGTCGCCCGCCTCGCCGGCGACAACCAGCTGGTGCTCAGCACGGTCCTGCGCCGTGAACTCGTCCGGCACGTCGACGACTGTCCCCGCTGCCGCCGCACCGCCGAGCGCGCGATCCCCGGCCGGTGGCCCGGCGCGACCGTCACCCCCGCCGAGCTGCCCGTCCTGGAGGCCCCCCGCGCGGCCCTGCACCGGGCCCTGACGCACCACTCACGCGCGCGGGGCGCCGCTGTGCCGCGCTTCGACCGGCGTGGTTTCCCCATGGACCCCAAGGACCGTGCCGCCCGCCGGGACCGGCTGCGCGCGCGTGCCGTCACCACGACCGTCGTCGCCACCGTCGTCGCCGCCCCGGTCCTCGCCCTGTGGGCCGCCTACCGGGGCACCCCGACCGGCGAGGGCGCGGGCGGCCACTCGGCCAGCGCCAGCGAGGCGCACGGCCCCGGCACCCTCGACGGCGAGACGGCGGACGGCGGCTATGAGAACGCCGGCAACGCGAGCCCCGATCGCGGCTTCGGCGACCGTGCCGAACCGGACGTCCTCGTGGAGGTCATCGGCGTCAGCGGCGCGGGCGGGAGGAACGCCGGGCAACTGCAGGTGTCGGCCGGCAACAGCGGCGACACCACGCTCGTCACCCTGACGGCGACGGGGCGCACGCCGGTGCGCTGGTCCGCGACCACCGGCGCGCACTGGCTCTATCTGAGCCGGTCGACGGGAACGCTGGCGCCCGGCGAGTCGTTGACGATCAAGGTGTACGTCGACCCTCTGCGCGAGCCGTCCGGGCACTGGAGCGCGCGTGTGGCGATCTCACCCGCCGGCGCCGTCGTCTCCATCGAGGGTTACGGCACCGCCTCCAGCCCTTCCGGCCCGGGACACGGCCCAGGACCCGGCCCGGACCCGTATCCCACCGATCCCAGCCAACCCGGCAACCCGACCGACCCCCCGCCCTCGTCCCCCGGGCCCGATCCGACGCCGACGACCTCGGCTCCGCCCGACCCCATGCCCAGCGAGCCGCCGCCCTCGTCGCCCGATCCGTCGCCCACGACCGGCGACCCGTCGCCGTCCGGCCCGTCCGACCCGGGGAGCTCGCCGCCGCCCAGCGGCAGCGGCGAACCGAGCCCGTCGGCGTCGTAGCGCACCGGTCCCGTGGGCTCGCCCACATCGGCTGTCCTGGTCGCCGGTCTCCCGACCGACGCTCTGCTAGCCGACGGGATCCGCCGGATGCGGTGCCAGCAACGGCAGTTGCGACGCCAGCCGCTCCTCGCACAGCTCGACGAGGCGGTCGTAGCCCGCCTTGCCCATCAGCTCGATCAGCTCCGGCCGGTAGGACACGTACACCGGCTCGCCCGCGCCGTGCGCCGAGGTCGCCGAGGTGCACCACCAGTGCAGGTCGTGGCCGCCCGGGCCCCAGCCGCGGCGGTCGTACTCGCCGATCGAGATCTGGAGCACACGGGTGTCGTCGGGCCGGTCGATCCAGTCGTACGTCCGCCGGACCGGCAGCTGCCAGCAGACGTCCGGCTTGGTCTCCAGCGGCTCGCGGCCCTCCTTCAGGGCGAGGATGTGCAGCGAGCAGCCCGCGCCGCCCGGGAAGCCGGGCCGGTTCTGGAAGATGCAGGAGCCCTGGTACGGGCGGGTCTGACGGTCCCCGTCCTCGTCCTCCGAGACCCAGCCGTGCTCCACGCCCTCGTCGTGGTGCTGCCAGATTTCCGGCGTGAGTCTCGCCACATGCTCGGCGACCCGCTTCTCGTCGTCCTCGTCGGAGAAGTGCGCGCCCAGCGTGCAGCAGCCGTCGGCCGCGCGGCCCGCCTGGATGCCCTGGCAGCCGCTGCCGAAGATGCAGTTCCAACGGGAGGTCAGCCATGTCAGATCGCAGCGGAATACCTGCTCGTCGTCCGCCGGATCAGGGAACTCCACCCATGCGCGGGCGAAGTCGAGCCCCTTCTCGTCCGGTTCCGGGGAGCCCTTCCGGGGCTTCTTCGACTTCGTGGCTGCCTTTGCCTGCGAAGAACCCGTGGCGGATTTGGCCGTCTTGTCGTCCTTCGCCTTTTTCGTCTTTGGCACGGGTCCAGGGTACGGCGTCCGTACCTGCGCCTTCGAGGACGGAGGATCGCCCAGGTGGCAGTAGCGTTCCGTACATGAGACTCGGTGTCCTCGACGTTGGATCCAACACGGTGCATCTCCTGGTGGTGGATGCGCACCCGGGCGCGCGCCCGCTGCCCGCGCACTCGCACAAGGCGGAACTGCGCCTTGCCCAACTCCTCGACGACAGCGGGGCCATCGGACCTGACGGGGTCGACAAACTGGTCGGCGTCGTCCACGAGGCGCTGCAGGCAGCCGAGGACAAGGGCGTCGAGGAGGTCCTGCCGTTCGCGACATCCGCGGTGCGGGAGGCCGGCAACGCGGACGACGTCCTCGCGCGCGTGAAGGCCGAAACCGGGGTTGAGCTGCAGGTTCTCACCGGCGAGGAGGAGGCGCGGCTGACCTTCCTCGCCGCCCGGCGCTGGTTCGGCTGGTCGGCCGGGAAGCTGCTCGTGCTGGACATCGGGGGCGGTTCCCTGGAGATCGCGTACGGCATGGACGAGGAGCCGGACGCGGCGGTGTCGCTGCCGCTGGGCGCGGGTCGGCTGACCGCCGGCTGGCTGCCGGGCGACCCGCCCGACCCGGAGGCGATAAGGGCGCTACGACGGCATGTCCGCGCCCAGATCGCCCGTACGGTCGGCGAATTCACCCGCTTCGGGGCCCCCGACCACGTGGTCGCCACCTCCAAGACCTTCAAGCAACTGGCCCGCCTCGCCGGCGCCGCCCGCTCCGCGGATGGCCTCTACGTCCAGCGCGACCTCAAGCGCGAGTCCCTGGAGGCCTGGGTCCCGCGCCTGGCCGGCATGACGGCCGCCCAGCGAGCGGAACTCCCGGGCGTCTCGGAGGGCCGCGCGGGCCAGCTGCTCGCGGGGGCGCTGGTGGCCGAGGGCGCGATGGACCTGTTCGGCGTGGAGGCGCTGGAGATCTGCCCCTGGGCACTGCGGGAGGGCGTGATCCTGCGGAAGCTGGATCACATGGGCGTGGTGTGACCGTTGCCTCCGGCGGTTCGGCCGGGGGCACCTGCGGCCGCCCACGCGCGTGAACCCCACCACACCACCAGTCCCCACCCCCTCTCCGAGCCCCCGGCATATGCCCAGTTCGCACCCCTGAGCGTGCCCACACCCCCGTGGCGGGCCCACGCCCATCCGTTCCCCGGCCTTCAGCACGGCCCCGTACTCTGTCCCTCGTGGCAGAACCAGTGGTGCGCATCCCGGATGCGAAGGTCGCCCTCTCGACGGCCTCCGTCTATCCGGAGTCGACGGCAACGGCCTTCGAGATCGCCGCGCGCCTCGGGTACGACGGCGTCGAGGTCATGGTGTGGACCGACCCGGTCAGCCAGGACATGGAGGCGCTGCGCCGGCTCAGCGACTACCACCACATCCCGATCCTCGCCGTACACGCCCCCTGCCTGCTGATCACCCAGCGCGTGTGGTCCACCGACCCCTGGACCAAGCTCCAGCGCGCCCAGGCGGCCGCCGAGAAGCTGGGGGCCTCCACGGTCGTCGTACACCCGCCGTTCCGCTGGCAGCGCCAGTACGCCCGCGACTTCGTCGCCGGTATCTGGCGGATGGCGAACGAGACGGATGTGCGGTTCGCCGTCGAGAACATGTACCCCTGGCGCTACCGCGACCGCGAGATGCTGGCGTACGCCCCCGACTGGGACGTGACGAAGGACGACTACCGGCACTTCACGATCGATCTCAGCCATGCCGCGACCGCCCGCACCGACGCCCTGCAGATGATCGACCGCATGGGGGACCGGCTGGGCCACGTGCACCTCGCGGACGGCAGGGGCTCGGCCAAGGACGAGCACCTCGTCCCCGGCCGCGGCACGCAGCCCTGCGCCGAGGTGCTGGAGCGGCTCGCGCGCACCGGATTCGACGGCCACGTCGTCATCGAGGTCAACACCCGGCGCGCCATGTCCAGCGCCGAACGCGAGGCCGACCTCGCCGAGGCCCTCGCCTTCACGCGGCTGCACCTGGCCTCGGCGGTGAAGGTGCCCCGGCCGTGACCGACACCACCTCGGGCGAGGGCGGGGTGAGCTCCCGGCGCCGGGGCCGCCCTCCGCGTACGGAATCCGCCGACACCCGCGACCGCATCCTGAACGCGGCCCGCGAGGAGTTCTCCGAGCGCGGCTACGAGAAGACGTCCGTGCGCGGCATCGCCAAGGCGGCCGGCGTGGACTCGGCCCTCGTGCACCACTACTTCGGCACCAAGGAGCAGGTCTTCGAGGCGGCGGTGGAGGTCGCCTTCGCGCCGGCCCTGAAGGTGCGGGACGCGGTGTTGGAAGGGCCGCTCGACGACGTCGGCGAGCGGATGACCCGCACCATCTTCGGGCTCTGGGAGAACCCGGTGACCCGCAAGCCGCTGCTCGCGATCGTCCGCTCGGCGGTCAACAACGAGACCGCGGCCGCCGTCTTCCGCCGCCTCGTCTCCGCGCAGCTGATGCGCCGCATCGCCGGCGAGATCGACGCCCCGGACGCGGAACTGCGCGCCGAGCTGGCCGCCGCGCAGCTGGTGGGCGTCGCGATGCTGCGGTACGTCATCAAGATCGAGCCGATCGCGTCGGCGAACGTGGAGCAGATCATCGCGCGCGTGGCGCCCGTGGTGCAGGGGCATCTCACCGGCCGGTGACGCCGGGAACACCTGTTCCGCGAGACATGCGTCCCGTATTCCGGACACCTCGTCCCGCCCTCTGGATGACCGGCGTACGCTCGTTAGCAGTCAGAAGTCTCTGATGCGCAGTCTCTGCAGTCCTGCAGTCCCTGAAGGAGCGAGCGACGATGCCCGAGCTGAGGTCCCGCACAGTCACCCACGGCCGCAACATGGCGGGCGCCCGCGCCCTTATGCGCGCCTCCGGTGTACCCGGTGCGGACATCGGCCGGAAGCCGATCATCGCGGTGGCGAACTCCTTCACCGAGTTCGTGCCCGGCCACACCCACCTGCAGCCCGTCGGCCGGATCGTCAGCGAGGCGATCAGGGAGGCCGGGGGCATTCCGCGCGAGTTCAACACGATCGCCGTCGACGACGGCATCGCGATGGGCCACGGCGGCATGCTGTACAGCCTGCCGTCGCGCGACCTGATCGCCGACTCGGTCGAGTACATGGTCGAGGCCCACTGCGCCGACGCCCTGATCTGCATCTCCAACTGCGACAAGATCACCCCGGGGATGCTGAACGCCGCCCTGCGGCTGAACATCCCCACGGTCTTCGTCTCCGGCGGCCCCATGGAGTCCGGCCGCGCGACCCTCGTGGACGGCACGGTCCGCACCCTCGACCTGGTCGACGCGATCTCCGACGCCGTGAACGACAAGATCTCGGACGAGGACATCCTCCGTATCGAGGAGAACGCCTGTCCGACCTGCGGCTCCTGCTCCGGCATGTTCACCGCCAACTCGATGAACTGCCTGACCGAGGCCATCGGCCTCTCCCTGCCCGGCAACGGCTCGGTCCTGGCCACCCACACGGCCCGCCGCGCGCTCTACGAGAACGCGGCCCGTACGGTCATGGACATCACCCGCCGCTACTACGAGCAGGACGACGAGACGGTCCTGCCCCGCAGCATCGCCTCGTTCGCGGCCTTCGAGAACGCCATGGCCCTCGACATCGCGATGGGCGGCTCCACCAACACGATCCTGCACCTGCTGGCCGCCGCCCAGGAGGCGGGCGTTCCGTTCGGCCTGGAGCAGATCGACGCGGTCAGCCGCAGGGTCCCCTGCCTCGCCAAGGTCGCGCCCAACGTCGCCAAGGACCGCACGTACTACATGGAGGACGTGCACCGCGCCGGCGGCATCCCGGCCCTGCTGGGCGAGCTGCACCGCGCGGGCCTGCTCAACGAGGACGTCCACGCGGTCCACAGTCCGTCCCTGTCGGACTGGCTGAAGACC
The DNA here is from genome assembly GCF_000719285.1 of Streptomyces bicolor. Taxonomy (GTDB): domain Bacteria; phylum Actinomycetota; class Actinomycetes; order Streptomycetales; family Streptomycetaceae; genus Streptomyces; species Streptomyces bicolor. Next base: position 29,877 of record NZ_JOFS01000051.1, read on the forward strand.
TGGGACGTGCGCGGCGGATCGCCCTCGCCGGAGGCCGTCGAGCTGTGGCACGCCGCCCCGGGCTGCGTCCGCTCGGCGGAGGCCTTCTCGCAGTCCGAGCGCTGGGAGGCCCTCGACGAGGACGCCGAGGGCGGCTGCATCCGCAGCGCCGAGCACGCGTACTCCAAGGACGGCGGGCTCGCCGTCCTCAGGGGCAACCTGGCCGTCGACGGCTGCGTCGTGAAGACGGCCGGCGTCGACGAGTCCATCTGGACCTTCGAGGGCCCGGCGGTCGTCTGCGAGTCGCAGGAAGAGGCCGTCGAGAAGATCCTCAACAAACAGGTGACCGACGGCGACGTCGTCGTCATCCGCTACGAGGGCCCCAAGGGCGGCCCCGGCATGCAGGAGATGCTCTACCCCACGTCCTTCCTCAAGGGCCGCGGCCTCGGCAAGACCTGCGCCCTGATCACCGACGGCCGTTTCTCCGGCGGCACGTCCGGCCTGTCCATCGGCCACGCCTCCCCGGAGGCCGCGTCCGGCGGCACCATCGCCCTCGTCGAGGACGGCGACCGTATCCGCATCGACATCCCGAACCGCTCGATCGAGTTGCTCGTCGACGACGCGGAACTCGCGCGGCGTGAGCAGGCGTTGGACGGGGCGTACGCCCCGAAGAACCGCGAGCGCAAGGTGTCGGCGGCGCTGCGGGCGTACGCGGCGATGGCGACCAGCGCGGACAAGGGCGCGGTGCGGGACGTGACGAAGCTCGGCTGAGGTTCCGTATCGCATACGTGGCGAAGGGGCCGTCTCCACGGGAGGCGGCCCCTTCGCCTGTCAGCAGGGGCTGTCATCCAGTCCGGGAGGTCGGCCGTACGGCTCCGTCACCAGGCCGACGGATCGCGGCCGTCGAAGGCGAACACGGTCCCGTCGGGGGCGGCGGCGAAGACACGGCCGTCGACGACCACGGGCTCCGGGAGATCGGCCGTCAGCCGGTCCGAGCCCGCGCCGAGCCGGGTCGGCGTCTGGCCCAGGAGCCGTCCGTCGCGGGCGTCCACGGCGAACAGCCGGCCGTCGACGGTGGTGACGTACACATGCCGGCCGTCGGCCACGGGGGACGACGTACGGATCAAGGATGTCTCCAGGCTCCAGAGCTGCTTGCCCGCCGCCATGTCGACGGCGACCAGCGAACCGCTGTTGCCCACGAGGTAGACGACGTTCCCGCGTACGGTGCCGTGGGCCTGCTCGATCCTGCGGGGCAGCGTGACACGCCGCGAGGTCCGGTCGGCGGGGGAGTAGCGGACCACGGTCCCGGTGTCGCTGTAGATCCCGTCGAGGGAGACGAAGAAGACCGACCCGTCCGACGCGCCGGCGAGTTCCAGCGTCCCCTTCAGCCGCGCGTCCCAGCGCACATCACCCGTGGCCGGGTCCACCGCGGTGACCCGCGTGCTCGCCCCGTCGTCGGAGGGGCTCGTCGTGTACGCCAGCGGATCTCCGGCGAAGGAGACGAAGTAGGGCGCCGTGTGCCCCGGCAGGGCATGGCTCCACCGCGTGTCGCCCGAAGCGCCGTCCACTGCGGTGACCGTGCCGTCGGCGGCGGTCAGCAGCACCATGCCGCCGGCGACCGACGAGGTGCCGTACGCGGGCACGCCGTGCTGCCAACGCGCCTTGCCCGTAGCGGGATCGAGTGCCTCCAGCCGACGGCCCGGCCATGCCGACGGCTGCACGAGACCGCCCGCCACGGCCGGCGGTCCGCTCATGTGCGACGCGTCGACGGAGTACCGCCACAGCAGCCGGCCGTCCTCGGGGTCGAGTGCGAAGACGAGCCCGCTCTGGGCGCACAGCACCTTCCCCGCGCCGTACGAACACAGTGGCGTGCCCTTCTTGGGCGCCGGTGCCGCGGCCCACCCGCCGAACCCGGCCGACGCGGTGCCCGTGCTCTTGGGCTCCGGCGCCGGGTCCGTGCCGCCCAGAAGCCGCACGGAGGCCAGCGCGACGACCGTGGCGAGACCGACGGCCCCGGCACCGAGGGCCAGCAGTCGGCGTCGACGCCTCCCGGGCGGCCGTTCGGCCTCCTCCTCGACACCCGGCCCCGGCCGCGGCTTCGATTCCGGCACCGGCCCGGGCTCCGGCTTCTCGCCGTCCCGCTGCGCCGGAATGAACGCCTGCGTGTCGTACGACGCCGCCACCGACCGCAGTTCCCGCATCAACTCGTCGGGCGTGGGCCGGTCCTCGGGCTCCTTGGCCAGGCACCGCAGCACGAGCGGCGCCAGATTCGGCGGTACGCCGGTCAGGTCCGGCTCGTCATGCACGACCTGGTAGGCGACGACGTACGGACTGTCGGAGTCGAACGGCCCCCGCCCCGTGGACGCGTGCACCAGCACGGACCCGAGCGCGAAGATGTCGGCGGCGGGCCCGACCTCCCGGGGCCGCCGGAACTGCTCCGGCGCCATGAAGGGCGGCGTGCCGATCAACTTCCCGGTCTCGGTGCGCAGTTCGCTGTCCTTTGGCCGAGAAATACCGAAGTCGATGACCTTCGGTCCATCATCGGCGAGCAGCACATTGCTCGGCTTCAGGTCGCGGTGCACCACGCCGACCCGGTGGATGTCGCGCAGCGCCTCCGCCAGTCCGGCCATCAGCCGCCGCAGCTGCGCGGGCTCCATCGGCCCGTTCCGCTTGACGTGGTCGGAGAGCGTCGGCCCGGGGATGAACAGCGTGGCCATCCAAGGCCGTTCGGCCTCGGGATCGGCGTCCACGACGGGCGCGGTGAAAGCCCCGCTCACCCTGCGCGCCGCACCGACCTCCTGCCGGAACCGGCCCCGGAACTCGGGATCCCTCGCGAACTCGGCATGCACGACCTTCACCGCGAGCTGCATGCCCGAGGTGCTCCGCGCCAGATGTACGACGCCCATGCCGCCGGACCCCAGGCGGGACTCCAGGCGGTAGTGACCGGCGTATTCGGGAAGTTCCGCTTCCGCGCCCGCTCCGGCGTTGTGCTGTGGCGCCATGGGACCACCCCCGTGCTGTTCGTCCGCGCGCGCGACGCACGGAGCCTAGTCGATGACTCGTGCGAGACCGAGGCGGCTTGCTAGCCTCCGTGTTCCCATCACGCACATGTGTGCGTGGCGTGATTTAGGGGAATGAACGGGACCCCATGGGAGTCATGGGGATCAACGGGGGAGGTTTTTCCATGTCTGTGGACCGCGCTGAAGAGTTCGAGAGAGCCGAAGCGGCTACGGCCACCGCGGTCACGGCCGCGGCGGTGCGCTACTACCCGGTCGCGCCGGGCGTCCGCCTGAACGTCCGCCGGGGCCCCGGCACCCAGTACTCGATCGTCCGCGTCCTGCCCGAGGGCGCCATGGTCCCGATCTACTGCCAGACGCCCGGCACGACGGTGGCCGGCCCCTACGGCACGACGAACATCTGGGACAACATCGACGACGGCGAGTACATCTCGGACGCCTATGTGAACACCGGCAGCGACGGCTACGTCCGACCGCGCTGCTCCTGATTCAGGGCCGAACCTGTTTCTTTCGCCGGAACCCGTACGGAGCCCGCGGCCACGCCGGAGCCATAATCGACTCGTGAGCGAGAAGAACGGCACCCCGGCCACCCCCGCGGGCTCCACGGGCCCCCGCCCCGAGCCCCTCCGCTTCTTCGGCACGACCTGGGTCGACCACGACCACGGCTACACCGCCCGTCGCATCGCCGTGGCCGTCGGCTCCCTCGCCACCGCGGCCGCCTCCTGCCTGGTCCTGCGCTTCGCCTACGACGGGATCCAGATCGCCGCGGTCGGCGGCTTCGTCACCGTCCTGGTCGTGGTGATGTTCGCGGTGTGCAGCGCCCTCGCCTTCCGCCACACCTGGGAGGGCTTCACCAAGCGCCCCGATCCCGACCGCCACGCCAGCCTCCGCAGCCTCCTCATGATCGGCTTCGTCGGCTCCCTCCTCGCCTACTTCTTCCGCTCCCTCACCGAGGCCCCCGGCGAAAAACTCCACCGCGAGGAGTACGAGAAGGCCCGCAAACAACAGCAGAGCCGCACGACCCGCCGCACAGGCAACCCAGCGAAGAAGCGCCGCCGCCACTAGGGCCTGTCCGGCGGATCAGGCCGACTGCACGGAACGGCATCTCATCAGCGCAGATGGGCGTGCCAGGCAGCCGCATCAACGCCGTCCCATCCCCGCGGTCACGTCGGGCACAGACCCTCCGAGCCGACCGGCCGACTGTGTACGCCCGCGTCTCCCGTGCTTCACCGGCCGGCACTCGACCCATTGCCCTCCACCGGTCGGTACTCGACCGGCCCGCCTTCCACCGGGCCGCCCTACCTCCCACCCTCTCGCCAAACTCGATGCACACGGCACCAACCACGGCCACCATGGCCGTATGACGGCCCCCTCACACACCGACCGCGCCCGCTCCTTCAACGCCGCCGCAGCCCAGTACGCCGCGAACCGCCCCTCCTACCCGCCCGCCCTCTTCGACGCCATCGAGGACCTCGCCGGCCGCCGCCTCACCGGCGCACGCGTCGTCGACGTGGGCGCGGGCACAGGCATAGCCACCGCCCTCCTACGGCAGCGCGGCGCCGACGTACTGGCCGTGGAACCCGGCGACGGCATGGCGGCCCAGTTCCGCCGCAGTCACCCCGACCTCCCGATCGTCCGCGGCAACGGCAACGCTCTCCCCCTCGCCACCGCCTCCGCCGACTTCCTCACCTACGCCCAGGCCTGGCACTGGACGGACCCCGCCCACTCCGCCCCGGAGGCCCTCCGCGTGCTGCGGCCGGGCGGCTCACTCGCCCTGTGGTGGAACAGCACCCCTCTCGACATCCCGTGGCAGGCGGCACAGGCGGACCGTATCGACCACCGCTTCGGCGCCCACCCCGTCGTCGAACAGGGAGGAAGCGGCGCCCGAGCCGCCATGGCCGACCCCACCGGCCGCCTCACCTTCACCCGCCGCAAGGTCCGCTGGAGCCGTCGCGTCCCCGTCGACACACACCTGGCGAACCTCGGCAGCCACTCGATCTTCCTGGTCCACGGCACAGAGGCGAGCACCGCCTTCCTCACCGAGGAGAAGCAGCTCCTCCTCAAGACCTTCCCGGACGGGTTCATCGAGGAGACCTACGACGTCGACCTCCTGGTCGCCAACACCCCCTGACCTCCCTCCCAACCCCTCGCCCTCTCAACTCCTCGCCCTCCCGACCCCTCCCCTCCAGCAATGCCGAGCCGAGGAAGACGGGCGATCTGCATACCTGGGCGCACGCCCTCACCGCCCGCCCAACCTCGGCGCTTGACGGCACAGCCCCACCCGAGGATTATTCATCACATGATGAATTACTCGTCCGTCCGATCCGACCCACCCGACACCCCCACCACCCCCGCCATCCGAGCCGACGCCCTGAACGTCGTCCGCGGCACCCGCCAAGTACTCCGCGACCTCGACTTCACGGTCCCGCGCGGCCAGATCACCGGCCTCCTCGGCCCGTCCGGCTGCGGCAAGACGACTCTCATGCGAGCGATCGTCGGCACCCAGGCCAAGGTCACCGGCACCCTCGACGTCCTGGGTCGCCCCGCCGGCCACCCCACTCTGCGCACCCGCATCGGCTACGTCACCCAAGCCCCCTCCGTCTACGACGACCTGACGATCCGCCAGAACCTCGCCTACTTCGCCGCGATCCTCGACCCCGGCCACGCGGCCGTCGACCGGCGCCACGAGAACGTCACCCGAGCCATCGCCGACGTGGACCTCTCCAGCCACGCCGACGCCCTGGCCGGCAACCTCTCCGGCGGCCAGCGCAGCCGCGTCTCCCTCGCGGTCGCCCTCCTCGGCACGCCGGAACTCCTGGTCCTGGACGAACCGACGGTCGGCCTCGACCCGGTCCTGCGCCGCGACCTCTGGAACCTCTTCCACGACATCGCCGCCTCCCGCGGCGCCGCCCTCCTCATCTCCTCCCACGTCATGGACGAGGCAGAGCGCTGCCACCGCCTCCTCCTCATGCGCGAGGGCCGGATCCTCGCCGACGACACCCCCGAAGCCCTGCGCACCCGTACGAACTCCGAGACGGTCGAGGCGGCCTTCCTGCACCTGGTCGACGAGGCGGTCGCGGCCGCCCGCGCGAAGGAGACCACGCGATGACCACGACGACGAGCACGACACGCTCCGACCCGCGCCCACCGGCCCCCTGAACCTCGCGCGCACAACCGCCACCGCCGCCCGGGTCCTGCGCCAGCTCCTCCACGACCCGCGCACCATCGCGCTGATGCTCCTCGTGCCCTGCGTGATGCTGTTCCTGCTGCGCTACGTCTTCGACGGCAGCCCGCGCACCTTCGACAACATCGGCGCCTCCCTCCTCGGGATCTTCCCGCTGATCACGATGTTCCTGGTCACCTCCATCGCCACCCTGCGCGAACGCACCTCGGGCACCCTCGAACGCCTCCTCGCCATGCCGCTGGGCAAGGGCGACCTGATCGCCGGCTACGCCCTCGCCTTCGGCACCCTCGCGATCATCCAGTCCGCCCTGGCGACAGGCCTCGCACTCTGGTTCCTCGGCCTGGACGTCACGGGCAGCCCCTGGCTGCTCCTGCTCGTGGCCCTGCTCGACGCGCTGCTCGGCACCGCGCTCGGTCTCTTCGTCTCGGCCTTCGCGGCCTCCGAATTCCAGGCCGTCCAGTTCATGCCGGCCGTGATCTTCCCCCAGCTCCTCCTCTGCGGCCTGTTCACTCCCCGCGACAACATGCACCCGGCCCTCGAGGCCATCTCCAACGTCCTCCCCATGTCCTACGCGGTCGACGGCATGAACGAGGTCCTCAAGCACACCGACATGACCGCCAACTTCGTCCGCGACGCCCTGATCGTGGCGGGCTGCGCCCTGCTGGTCCTGGGCCTGGGCGCGGCGACCCTGCGGCGCAGGACGGCATGACCGCCGCGGGGCCGGGACCGGCCGGGCAGCACGACGGCCCACCCCCTCCGCCCCGCTCCGTCCGCCCACCGGACACGCCACCTCGAAAGCCGCCCCCGGTGCGAGGATGAACCCGGACGACGCAACCCCCGGAGGGCACCCCAGCCATGACCCAGAAAGTCGCAGTCCTCGGCACCGGCAAGATCGGCGAAGCCCTGCTCAGCGGAATGATCCGCGGCGGCTGGGCCCCGGCCGACCTCCTGGTGACGGCCCGCCGCGCGGAACGAGCCGAAGAACTCCGCACCCGCTACGGAGTCACCCCGGTCACCAACGCCGAAGCCGCCAAGACCGCCGACACGCTGATCCTCACGGTCAAGCCGCAGGACATGGGCACCCTCCTCGACGAACTCGCCCCGCACGTGCCCGCCGACCGCCTGGTCATCAGCGGAGCCGCAGGCATCCCCACCTCCTACTTCGAGGCCCGCCTCGCCGCCGGCACCCCGGTCGTCCGCGTCATGACGAACACGCCAGCCCTCGTCGACGAGGCCATGTCCGTCATCTCCGCGGGCAGCCACGCCAGCGAAGCCGACCTTGCCCACACCGAGGAGATCTTCGGCTCCGTGGGCAAGACGCTCCGCGTCCCCGAGTCCCAGCAGGACGCCTGCACCGCACTCTCCGGCTCCGGCCCGGCGTACTTCTTCTACCTGGTCGAAGCCATGACCGACGCCGGCATCCTCCTCGGCCTGCCCCGCGACAAGGCACACGACCTCATCGTCCAGTCCGCGATCGGCGCCGCGACGATGCTCCGCGACAGCGGCGAACACCCCGTCAAGCTCCGCGAGAACGTGACGTCCCCCGCCGGCACCACCATCAACGCCATCCGCGAACTCGAGAACCACGGCGTACGAGCCGCACTCATCGCCGCCCTCGAAGCGGCCCGCGACCGCAGCCGCGAACTGGCCTCCGGCAACAACAAATGACGCCCGGCCGCCCCCTGCCCAGGGGGCGGCAAGCGCACCCCTACACGGTCACCCCGATATCCGCAGCCGCAGTCGCAACGGCCGGCAGCAACCCGATCGCCCGATACGCAGTGTCCACCGTCGGCCGCGCCATCGCCCGAGCCCGCTCCGCACCATCTCGCAGCACCCCCTCCACATAGCCAGGATCCGCGCACAGCTCCCTGTGCCTCTCCTGCACGGGCCTGAGAACCTCGACCACAGCCTCCGCGGTGGCCGACTTCAAAGCGCCGTACGACTCATATACACCGCTCAGCTCCGATGGGTTCCCACCCGTACAGGCAGCCAGGACCTCCAGCAGATTCGCCACCCCCGGCTGCGCGGCCCGGTCGTACACGACCTCCCGCCCGCTGTCGGTCACGGCCCGCATGACCTTCTTCCGCACCACATCCGGCTCATCGAGCAGATAGACGATCCCGGGCCCGGAATCGTCGCTCTTGCCCATCTTCGACATCGGATCCTGCAGATTCATCACCCGAGCCGCGACCTGCGGAGCCGTGGCCCGAGGCACCACGAACGTATGCCCGTACCGCTGGTTGAACCGCACGGCCAGATCCCGCGCCAGCTCCACATGCTGCGTCTGATCGTCCCCGACCGGCACCTCATCGGTCCCGTACGCCAGGATGTCCGCCGCCATCAGCACGGGATACGTCAGCAGCGACAGCCGCACACTCCCGCCCCGCTCCCGCTCCCGCGCAGCCTTCTCCTTGTACTGGATCATCCGCCGCATCTCGCCGTCCGTGGCCACGCACTCCAGCACATACGACAGCCGCGCGTGCTCATCCACATGACTCTGTACGAAGACGGTGCACAGCTCCGGATCCAGCCCCGACGCCAGCAACAACGTCGCCGCCTGCCGACTGAGCCTGCGCACCCGCGCCGGATCGTGGTCCACGGTCAGCGCATGCAGATCGACGATGCAGAACAGAGCGTCGGCCTGGTGCTGATCGACGGCAGCCCACCGCCGCATGGCACCCAGGTAGTTCCCCAGCGTCAGATGCCCGGTCGGCTTGACCCCACTGAAGACCCGCGTCATCCCTCTCCACCTTCTGGTCGAGGCCACCGTCCCCGGCCGGCCGACCCTCAGAAGCTCTGGAGGGAGATACGAGAACGGCCGCCGAGGCGGCGGCCGTTGAGTGCATACGTGCGTACGGCCGCCGTCAGGCGGCCCACCACAGTTGGGTGCGCGTACGCGTAGTCATGTGTCTCAGCGTACGCCCCGAGGGTGCAGTCCGGAGGGAAGTTGACACGCCTCAGGCCGATCCGTAGTGTTCTCCGAGTTGTCCGACGTGAGCGCCGACTCCGGTCGGTCCCCGGACAGCCACTCCGCAAGTACCAACCATCATTCGATGACAGTCGATCTGTCTGCCGTCGTTTCATTGGCATGCGTATTTACGGAATGAGGAATCCGCGTTCGAGAGAACGCAGCCCCCGATTAGCTCGGGAGCGAGGAGTCCGCTAAAGTCTCACTCGTCGGAACGGCCCAACGGCCGCGAAGACAAGCCCCGCTGACTGGGAGTCAGGCCCGAGAGGATCTGATAAAGTCGGAACCGCCGGAAAGGGAAACGCG
>NZ_JOFS01000052.1 GCF_000719285.1 Streptomyces bicolor
GGCCCGGGGCGGGTTTAGGGGCGGCCGGTTTCTCGGCGGGCTTCTTCCGGGGCGGCTTGGCGGGGTCCTGGCCGGTGTCCTGGGCGGGGAGGACGACTGGGGTGCCGGGGGAAGCGTCGGAGCGGTCGCCTGTGAGGCCGCCGGGGAGGGCCTGGAGGTGGGTGCGGGACGCGGGGATGGCGGGGGTGGCGGTGTGAGCCTGGGCCAGGTGTGCGGTGCCGTGCACGAGGCGGGCTTGCGCGGCCTGTTCGGCGAGGGGGTGGCAGCGGGTGAGGAGGGTGGCTGCGGTGGGGTTGCCGCGTAGGGCGCTGAGGGCGGTGAGGTCGTCGGGGGTCGGGCGGTACCCGGCGGCGACAGCCTCTTCGAGGAGGGTGAGGTAGCCGGCCGCGGTGCCGGGGAGGGCGGCGCGGTAGCGGGCGAGGTCGGCCACCAAGAACGCACGCAGCCGGGCGCCCTCGCGCATCGCCTCGTCGAGCGACTCGGCGAGGCGGAGACAGTCCTGGACGTCTTCGGCCGAGGCGGGGCTGGGGTGGAGGGCAAGGGCGAGAGCGCGGCGGAGCACACGCAGCTCCTCCGCGCCGAACGCCATGCCGCCGCGGGATCCGTATGGCGTGGGCATGCGGTGACGATACGCGCTAATCAGACAAACCCGGCATAGGGGGGCGGGTGTGGCGTGGGGAGCCACTCGGGTGGTGGGTGGGGGTGCGCGTGTGATGCCCGCGGCGGCCCGTTGCTGTCCGGTGGGGGTGCGCGTAGCGCCTGCGGTCGGTGAGTGGGTCGGGGCCGCGCCGGGGGGTGTCCGTCCTCGGACCGGCGGCCGGGGTCGGGCGAGAGGTGCCGTCTCTTGACGCCGGCCACTGCGGGCGGACACCCCCCGACACGTCCCCTTCCCGCCGTACGCGAGTGCAGGCCCGTGGGGGTACGCCCTCCATCTCCGTACGCCGGATCGCCGAACCCGCCAGTCGCATGCCACGGCAGTCCGCCGAGTCTGGGGGCGCAGCAACCTGCCTCGCCGGCCGACCGCAGTCCCCCAGCCTGCGGGCCGCAGTTGCCGCCTGGGCTGCGAGGCACGGGAGCCTGCCCAGCTCGCACGCCACCGCAGCCCGCCCAACCTGCGGCGCGCCGCAATCTGCGCAGCCTGCGGACAGTCGTGCCGCTGGGGCGGCACGGGTGGGCGCAGGCGGCACTCCGTAGCGCCGGGCTGCGCGACCCACCCCGCCTCAGCCCCCGACGCCGGGCAGGCCACAAGCAGGCGGCACCGTCGCGCGCGGCCCCACCGACGGAGTCACATGCGGGAGACGTTGCGTTCGTAGACCAGGCGTAGGCCGATCAGGGTCAGCCACGGCTCGTGTTCGTCGATGACCGAGGATTCGCCCAGGACCATGGGGGCCAGGCCGCCCGTCGCGATGACCGTGACGTCGTCGGGGTCGTCGGCGAGTTCGCGGGCCATGCGGGTGACCACGCCGTCCACCTGGCCGGCGAAGCCGTAGATGATGCCGGACTGCATCGCCTCGACCGTGTTCTTGCCGATGACGCTGCGGGGGCGGGCCACCTCGATCTTGCGGAGTTGGGCGCCGCGGACGCCGAGGGCCTCGACCGAGATCTCGATGCCGGGGGCGATCACACCCCCGACGTACTCGCCGCGCGCGCTGACCGCGTCGAACGTCGTCGCCGTACCGAAGTCGACGACGATCGCGGGGCCGCCGTAGAGGTCGACCGCCGCGACCGCGTTGATGATGCGGTCGGCGCCGACCTCCTTGGGGTTGTCCGTGAGGATCGGTACGCCCGTCTTCACGCCCGGTTCGACGAGGACCGCGGGGACGTCGCCGTAGTAGCGGCGGGTCACCTCGCGCAGTTCGTGGAGGACGGACGGGACCGTCGCGCAGATGGCGATTCCGTCGATGCCGTCGCCCAACTCCTCGCCGAGCAGCGGGTGCATGCCCATCAGGCCCTGGAGGAGCACCGCCAGTTCGTCGGCCGTGCGGCGGGCGTCCGTCGAGATGCGCCAGTGCTCGACGATGTCCTCGCCGTCGAACAGGCCGAGGACGGTGTGGGTGTTGCCTACGTCGATCGTGAGGAGCATGCCCGTTCCTACTCCGCCGCTCGCAGGTCCAGGCCGATGTCCAGGATCGGCGAGGAGTGGGTGAGGGCCCCTACGGCCAGGTAGTCGACGCCCGTGTCGGCGTACGCCTTGGCGTTGGCGAGGGTCAGGCGGCCCGAGGCCTCGAGCGCCGCCCGGCCGTGCACGAGAGCCACCGCCTCCTCGCACTCGCCCGGCGTGAAGTTGTCCAGGAGGATCAGGTCCGCGCCCGCGTCCACCACCTCGCGGAGTTGGTGGAGGGTGTCCACCTCGACCTCGATGGGGACGTCCGGGAAGGTCTCGCGGACCGCCTTGAAGGCCTGGGTCACGCCGCCCGCGGACACCACGTGGTTGTCCTTGACCAGCGCTGCGTCCGAGAGGGACATGCGGTGGTTCACTCCGCCTCCGCAGCGCACCGCGTACTTCTCCAGGGAGCGGAGGCCCGGGGTGGTTTTGCGGGTGTCCCGGACCTTCGCCTGCGTGCCTTCCAGTACGTCCGCCCACGCGCGCGTGGCCGTCGCGATGCCCGACAGGTGGCAGAGGATGTTCAGGGCGCTGCGTTCGGCCGTCAGGAGGTCTCGGGTGCGGGTGGTGATGGAGAGGAGTTTCTGGCCTGCCGCCACCTTGTCGCCGTCCTCCACGTGGCGCTCCACCTCGAACTCGTCCTCGCAGACGATCGAGACGACCGCTTCGGCGACCCTGAGGCCCGCCACGACGCCCGCCTCGCGCGCGACGAAGTCGGCCGTGGCGACTGCCTCTTCGGGGATGGTCGCGACCGTCGTCACGTCCACGCCGTGCGCCAGGTCCTCCTGGATGGCCACATTGGCGATGTCCTCGACCTCGACCGGGTCGAGGCCCGCGTCGGCCAGGAGCTGGGCGAGCGCGGGGTCGAGGCCGCACTCCAGGTACTCCTCGTCGGCACCGCAGGCGCAGTCGTCGCCGCAGCCGCCGGTCGAGGCGAGGGGAAGGTCGGGGGTGGTCACTTCTGTCACTGCTCCTGCTGTGGCATGGGGGTACCCCCTGCTCGAGCGAAGTCGAGAACTTGGGGGAGGGTCGGGGGGAAGTCTGCGGTTTCGGTGGTGTGCACGGCCAGTGTGCGGTCCGGGTTCAGGCGTACGACGATGTGGCGGCGCCAGGTCGTGTCGTCTCGGTCGGGCACGTCCTCGCGCCAGTGGCAGCCGCGGGTCTCGTCGCGGAGCTGTGCCGCGGCCACCAGGACCCGGGCGACGCACAGGAGGTTGGTGGACTCCCAGGTGTCCACGCCGGGTTCTGCCGTCTTGCCGTTCTCGGTGAGGGCGTCGCGGGCCTCGGTGTGCAGCTGCTGGAGCTGCTCGGCGGCCTTGGCGAGGGAGTCGGCGGAGCGCAGTACGCCGGCGCCGTCGGTCATGATCCGCTGGATCGCGAAGCGGGCCTCGGGTGCGAGCAGGGGGTGCTCGGGGGTCTCCGGGTACGGCACGGGGTGCGGCACGCGCGCGTGGAGGCCGTCGGCGGCGCGGGACGCCGCGATGTCGGCCGCGATGCGCTCGGCGTAGACCAGGCCTTCGAGGAGTGAGTTGGAGGCCAGGCGGTTGGCGCCGTGCACGCCCGTGCAGGCCACCTCGCCGCACGCGTACAGGCCGGGGACGGTCGTACGGCCCTGGGAGTCGGTGCGTACGCCGCCGGAGGCGTAGTGGGCGGCCGGGGCGATCGGGATGGGGTCGTGCACCGGGTCGATGCGGTGGGCGCGGCAGGCGGCCAGGATCGTCGGGAAGCGGTGCTCCCACATGTCGGCGCCGAAGTGCCGGGCGTCGAGGAACATGTGCTCGGCGTCCTGCTCCTGCATGCGCCGCATGATGCCCTTGGCGACGATGTCCCGGGGGGCGAGTTCGGCGAGTTCGTGCCGGCCCAGCATGAAGCGCACGCCGCCGGCGTCGACCAGGTGGGCGCCCTCACCGCGTACCGCTTCGGAGACCAGGGGCTGCTGGCCCTCCGCGTCCGGGCCGAGGAACAGAACGGTGGGGTGGAACTGCACGAATTCGAGATCGCTGACTTCGGCGCCGGCTCGGAGTGCGAGCGCCACGCCGTCGCCCGTCGAGACGGAGGGATTCGTCGTCGCCGAGAAGACCTGGCCCATGCCGCCGGTCGCGAGGACCACGGCGGGGGCGTGGACCGCTCCTACGCCGTCGTGCTGGCCCTCGCCCATGACGTGCAGGGTGACGCCCGCCGTACGGCCCTCCGCGTCCGTGAGGAGGTCGAGGACGAGCGCGTTCTCGATCGTGCGCAGGCCACGCGCGCGGACCGCCTCGACCAGGGCGCGGGAGATCTCCGCGCCGGTCGCGTCACCGCCCGCGTGGGCGATCCGGCGGCGGTGGTGGCCGCCCTCCCGGGTGAGCTCCAGGCCGCCTTCCTCGGACTCGTCGAAGTGGGCGCCGGTCGCGATCAGGCGGCGTACGGCGTCCGGGCCCTCGTGGACGAGGATGCGGACCGCTTCCTCGTCGCACAGGCCCGCGCCGGCGACCAGGGTGTCGTCGAGGTGCTGTTCGGGGGTGTCGCCCTCGCCGAGGGCCGCGGCGATGCCCCCTTGGGCCCAGCGGGTGGAGCCGTCGTCGAGGCGGGCCTTGGTGACCACGACCGTCCTGAGGCCGGCGGCCTCGCAGCGCAGGGCCGCGGTGAGGCCTGCGACGCCGGAGCCGACGACCACGACGTCCGCGGCGATGGACCACCCGGGCGCGGGCGCGTGCAGTCGTATGCCTGTGCTGGTCACGAGGCGGCTCCGAAGATGAGGGGGATGTTGTCGATCAGCCGGGTCGTCCCGACCCGGGCGGCGACGGCGAGGACGGCCTCGCCGGTGAAGTCGTCCTCGTGATCGGTGATCTCCGTGAAGTCCGATGGGTCGACGAGGGCGAGGTAGTCCAGTTCGAGCGGCGGGTCGAGGCGGGCGGCCTCGTCGAGGACCAGGCGGGCGGCGGCGCGGACGGCCGCCGCGGCGCCGGGGACGGCCTTGGCGACGGCGTGTGCGTCGGCCGCCGCGCGGGACTCCCCTATGGCGCTGAGCGCCTCGGCACGCGCGCGTGTGGCGGGCACTTCGCGTGCCCGCGCGCGGAGCGCCTCCTGGGCCGCGTGGCGGTCGCGGCCGGCGAACAGCGCCTGGGAGAGGGCGAGCGCGGTGCGGCGTTCCTTGGGCGAGAGGTAGCGGTTGCGGCTGGAGAGCGCGAGGCCGTCCTCCTCGCGCACGGTGGGGACACCGACGATCTCGACGCCGAAGTTCAGGTCGCGCACCATGCGGCGGATCAGGGCGAGCTGCTGGGCGTCCTTCTGGCCGTACAGGGCGATGTCCGGGCGGGTGAGGTGGAGCAGCTTGGCGACGACGGTGAGCATGCCGTCGAAGTGGCCGGGACGGGAGCTGCCTTCCAGGCGCTCGCCCATGGGGCCGGCGCTGATGCGCACCTGGGGCTCGCCGCCCGGGTACACCTCGTCGACCGAGGGGGCGAACACCGCGTCCGCGCCCGCCTGTTCGGCGATCTTGAGGTCGGCGTCCAGGGTGCGCGGGTAGCGGTCGAGGTCCTCGCCCTTGCCGAACTGCAAGGGGTTCACGAAGACGGTGACGACGACCTCGCCGTCCGGCCCGGCGATCGTGCGCGCGGTGCGGATCAGGGTGGCGTGGCCCTCGTGCAGGGCGCCCATGGTCATCACGACGGCGCGGCGGCCGGCACGCGTGCGTGCGTGCAACTCGTCGGCGGTGCGCAGCAGGGTGGTCATCGGGCGTCTCCCTCGGCGCCGTCGGTCCCGTCGGTCCCGTCGGCGAGTACCCCGAGGAGGTCCTCGGCGAGCTCCGGTTTGAGCAGTCCGTGGGCGAGCGCCCGGTCGGCGGTCGCGCGGGCCATCGCGAGATAGCCGGCGACGGTCTGCGGGGCGTGCCGCCGCAGCTCGGTGACGTGCGCGGCGACGGTGCCCGCGTCCCCGCGCGCGACGGGGCCGGTCAGGGCCGCGTCGCCGGAGCGCAGGGCGTTGTCGAGGGCGGCGCCGAGCAGCGGGCCGAGCATCCGGTCGGGGGCCGCGACGCCCGCCTCGCGCAGCAGCTCCATGGACTGGGCGACCAGCGTCACCAGGTGGTTCGCGCCCAGCGCGAGCGCCGCGTGATACAGCGGGCGCATCTCCTCGGCGACCCACTCGGGTTCGCCGCCCATCTCGATGACGAGGGCCTCTGCGGCCAGCCGCAGCTCCTCGGGCGCGGTGACGCCGAAGGAGCAGCCGGCCAGGCGCTGGACGTCCACGGGCGTGCCGGTGAAGGTCATCGCCGGGTGCAGGGCCAGCGGCAGCGCGCCCGCGCGCAGGGCCGGGTCCAGGACCTTCGCGCCGTACCGCCCGGAGGTGTGCACCAGCAGCTGCCCCGGCTTCACCGCCCCGGTCTCGGCGAGGCCCTCGACCAGGCCGGGCAGGACGTCGTCCGGGACGGTCAGCAGGACCAGCTCGGCGCGCGCGAGGACTTCGGCGGGCGGCACGAGCGGCACGTCGGGGAGCATCCGCTCGGCCCGTCGCCGGGAGGCGTCGGAGACCCCTGAGACGGCCACCGGGCGGTGCCCGGCGAGCTGGAGGGACGCGGCGAGCGCGGGGCCCACGCGGCCGGCGCCGACGACACCGACGGTGAGCCGCGCGGGGCGGTCCTTTGGATCTGGCTGTTGGCTTGTAGTCACGCGAAGGCGGCCTTCCCGTTCCAGTCCGCTCCGGGTACCGGACGATTTCTCGTCATGTTAACGCGATTGGTTCGAGCGGCGTCCGGTTGTCCACAGGCTGTGGGTTTCGCCACGCCTTCGCGGGTGCGGCCGGTTCAGGACGGTGGATCAAAATGCGGGTGCCCGGGTAGGCGGGCGCGCGGCATGATCCGGGACATGAGCGATACGGCGGAGCGGGACGGGCAGCGGGCGGGGGCGGAGCCGAAAGCGCCGGCAGCCGACGAGCAATTGTCGGACGGGCAGTTGTCGGACGACGAGCGGCGCAAACAGCGCCGTGAACGGCGCATCGTCGCCTACAGGGGCGCGGGGCGCGTCCTCGCGCGCCCCGGATTCCTGGGCACCCTCCGCGAGCGCCTCGCGCTGCTGGACGAGGCGCGTGCGCTGGATCTGCACGACCTGGACGAGCAAGCGGACCTCTACGGCGACGGCATCGTCGAGGCCTTGGAGGAGAGGACCGCCGGGCTGCTCGGCACGGAGGCCGCCGCGTTCTTCCCGACGGGCACGATGGCCCAGCAGGTGGCCCTGCGCTGCTGGGCCGGCCGTACCGGGAACCCGACCGTCGCCCTGCATGCGCTGGCCCACCCCGAGGTGCACGAGCGGAACGCGTTCAGCCAGGTCGGCGGATTGCGCCCGGTCCGCGTGACGAGCGAGCCGCGGCTGCCGACCACCGCCGAGGTGCGCGACTTCGACGAGCCCTTCGGGGCGCTGATGCTGGAACTGCCCCTCAGGGACGCCGGTTTCGTCCTGCCCTCCTGGGAGGAGCTCACGGAGGTCGTCGAGGCGGCGCGGGAGCGCGACGCGGTGGTGCACTTCGACGGCGCCCGCCTGTGGGAGTCCACCGTCCACTTCGGCCGCCCGCTGGAGGAGATCGCGGGCCTGGCGGACAGCGTTTACGTGTCGTTCTACAAGTCCCTCGACGGCTTCGGCGGCGCGGCCCTCGCCGGTCCGAAGACGCTGGTGGACGAGGCGAAGGCCTGGCGGCACCGCTACGGCGGCACCGTGTTCCAGCAGTTCCCGACCGCCCTGTCGGCGCTCGCCGGCCTGCAGCGGGAGCTTCCCCGGCTGCCCGAGTACGTCGCCCACGCGCGCGTGGTGGCCGCGGCGCTGCGCGAGGGGTTCGCGGCGGCCGGGGTGCCCTGGATGCGGGTCAACCCCGAGCCGCCGCACACGAACGAGTTCCAGGTCTGGCTGCCGTACGACGCCGATGACCTCGCGGAGGCCGCTGTCCGGCAGGCGGAGGAGACGAGAACCCTCCTGTTCGCGAACGGCTGGGACGCCAAGGGGCCCGGGCTGGCCTGCACCGAGGTCTACGTACGCGCCGCCGGGCTGGAGTGGACGGCCGACGACGTGAAGGAGGCCGTCGCCCGGTTCGTGGCCCTGCTGACCGAGGAGATCAGTAAGTAGAGCGGGGCCGCGGATGCAGCCACCGGGTCAGGGCCGGCGCCGGGCGCGGGCGGCGTGGGCTCGCCGAGCTGCCGTGCGCGGTAGGTGGGGATCGGGCTCCGCGGCCGCCCCGGTGATCCCAGGCTTGCCTCCGTGCGGCGGCCACGTCGCGTCGATTGACGGCCGCCGTCAATCGACGGCCGCGTTGTCAGTGGCCCGGTGCACCATGAGGGCATGACCGTGAGCATCGACATCGCCGGGCTGCGGCCGGAGAGACTGGCCGTCGTGCCCTCGCCCCTGGCCGAGCTCGGCATGGCGCTGCACGCGCTGTCGGAACCGGGGCACCACCCGGGCCTGCAGGGCTGGGTGACGAGCGTGACGGCCCGGCTGGACTCGCATCTGGCCGACCGGATGTGCGAGGCCGACTTCCTGTGGCGGACGACGTTCTCGGACCTGTTCCTGCCCTTCGCCGGCATCCCGGGCGGCAGCGCGCTCCCGGGGGCCACGCTCGCGGAGGAGCTGGACCAGCTGGACAAGCTCACGGACGAACAGTTCGTGGACGCTGCGCTGGAGTTCACCTGCGCGCTGCCGTACGAGATGCCGGCGCCCGACGTACTCGGCGACGCGGGCCTGCGCCGACGTGCTCTGGAGCTGGCCGCCGCGCGCGGGCCGCAGCAGTTGCGGTTCAGTGAGCGGTTGCTGGCGGATCCGCCACGGATCCGGTCCTGGCTGCGGCAGTTCCTTCAGGACTGCGACGCGGCGTTCTTCGCCGAGGCGTGGTCCCGCCTTCGGCACCAGCTCGCGGCGGACGCCCGGCACAAGACCGACCTTCTGCGGCACAAGGGGCTGACCGAGGCGCTGACCGCGGTGTCCCCGGCTGTGAGCGTCGACGAGACCGCCGGAAGGATCACGATCGACAAGCTGCGGCTGGGCCACACCGTCATCAAGGACAGCAGCCTGCTGCTGGTACCGACGAGCCTGGGCTGGCCGCATCTGCAGGTGCTGGATCGGCATGGTTGGCAGCCTGTCCTGCACTACCCGGTCGGCTCCCCCGGGCTCGCCCCGCCGCCCTCGGTCGACGAGCTGACCCTGAGGATGACCGCCCTGTCCCACCCGGTGCGCATGCAGCTCTGTCGCAACCTCGCTCGCAGCACCTACACCACAAGCGAACTCGTACAGATCCACGGCATGACCGCACCCGAGATATCCCGGCACCTGAGCGTCCTCAAGAAGGCGGGCCTGATCACCACCCGCCGTCGAGGCCGGTACGTCCTGCACCAGCTGGACGTCACCTCGGTGGCGCGGCTCGGCAGCGACTTCCTCGAGGCACTCCTGAGGTGACCGTCAGTCGAACCGGATGTGCCTGAACCCGACGCCCACCTGCCGCAGCCCGGCCAGGACGGCGATGCGGTCCGCCGTCTTCGGCTGGGGCGTTCTTTCCGGCGACGTACTGAAGGAGGTGCCCGAAGCCACGCTCCCGGAGCCGCTTCAGGACCGTCTCGCGCTCGGCGGCGAGGGCGAAGCGCCGTACTTCGTAGCCGAGTTCGCGCAGTCGACCAGCGGTCTCGCCGCCCCGCAGCGGGAGTTGACTCGCAGACCTTCAGGCCGAAACTCAGCCGTGCCCGCCCGCCCGCACCAGCCCCGTCTCGTACGCCAGGACGACCACCTGCACCCGGTCGCGCAGCCCCAGCTTGGTCAGGATGCGACCCACGTGGGTCTTCACGGTCGCCTCGGACAGCACCAGCCGCGCCGCGATCTCCCCGTTGGACAGGCCCTGCGCGACCAGCACCATGACCTCGCGCTCGCGGTCGGTGAGCCGCTCGAGCTCCTTGTGCTGGGGCTCCTTGCCGTGGGACGGCAGCATGGGCGCGAACCGGTCCAGCAGGCGCCGGGTCGTCGACGGGGCGACCACCGCGTCGCCGCTGTGCACCGAGCGGATGGCGGCGAGGAGTTCGCCGGGCGGCACGTCCTTGAGCATGAAGCCGGAGGCGCCCGCCTTCAGGCCGGAGAAGGCGTACTCGTCGAGGTCGAAGGTGGTCAGGATCAGCACCTTGGGCGGTTCGGGCTCCGAGCAGATGCGTCGGGTGGTCTCCACGCCGTCCAGCTTCGGCATGCGCACGTCCATCAGGACGACGTCGACGGGGGTCGAGCGCAGCACCTGAAGGGCCTCGACGCCGTCGCCCGCCTCCGCGACGACCTCCATGTCCGGCTGGGCCGCGAGCACCATCCGGAACCCGGTGCGCAGCAGCACCTGGTCGTCGACGAGCATCACGCGGATCGTCATCGGGGTCCTCTTCCGTGTCTTCCGTATCCGTCTACAGGGGCGTTACAGGTGTCAACAAAGGGCATGCGCGGGCTTCAGTGAGCCGGTTTGAGCGGCAGCAGCGCACTGATGCGGAATCCTCCGCCCGGGCGGGGCCCCGCGTCCAGCGTGCCGCCGACCATGCCGACGCGTTCGCGCATGCCGATGAGGCCGTGCCCCCGGCCGTCGGCGCCGCCCTCCTCGTACAGCTCGTGCGGGGCGCCCTTGCCGTCGTCCTCGACGAGCAGGCCGAGGCCGTCGTCGAAGTAGACCAGGCGCACACTCGCACCCGCGTTCGGACCGCCGTGCTTGCGCGTGTTCGTCAGCGCCTCCTGCACGATGCGGTACGCCGTCAGCTCGACGCCGCTGGGCAGCGGACGCGGGGTGCCCTCGACCTTGAAGTCGACCGGCAGGCCGGAGCTGCGGCACTGCTGGATGAGCTCGTCGATCTGCTCCACGTCGGGCTGCGGGACGTACTCGCCGCCCTCCTGGTGCTCGCCGGTGCGCAGCACGCCCAGCAGGCGGCGCATCTCGGCGAGGGCCTGGCGGCCGGTGGAGGAGATGGTCTCCAGGGCCTTCTTGGCCTGGTCGGGCGCGGCGTCGAGGACGTAGGCCGCGCCGTCGGCCTGCACCACCATCACGGAGACGTTGTGCGCGACGACGTCGTGCAGCTCGCGCGCGATCCGGGCGCGTTCAGCGGCGACCGCGACCTTGGCCTGCGCCTCGCGCTCCTTTTCGAGCCGGGTCGCGCGCTCCTCCAGCTGCTCGTAGTAGGCCCGGCGGGTGCGGATCGAGTCGCCGAGCACCCAGGCGAGCGCGAACGGAACCGTCAGGAAGATCACCAGGGCCACGTTGCCGATGACGCTGGACTCCTGCTCCGGCCAGCGCAGCTGTGCCAGCGGCGCGGCGCACAGGCCCGCGCCGAGCGCGACCCGGGAGGCCCAGCGGGCGCCGGTCGCGGCGACGGTGTAGGTGATCACCAGGAAGGCGAAGTTGGCGGCTGTCGTCGCCACGTTCAGCACCAGCTGCGCCAGGCCCACAGCGATGGCGAGCAGCAGCATTTTCTCCGGCATACGCCGGCGCAACGCGATCACCAGGCACAACAGGAGAATGACCGGGACGATGGCCGCCTCGGAGTCCGTACCCGAGATGTCCTGCCCGCCCTCCTCCCGAACGGCCACGGTGACCACAGAGATCCCGAAAAGGAAGACGGCCCAGAAGCTGTCGACCCATGTCGGGTGCCTGCGGATGAAGTCATAGAGGCGTTGCACGTAACCCAGCGTAGGGAAGCGAGATGCGTGCAGGGGTCAACCGGAGGGCCGATCCGCACACCGTGCGTGTACTCCGCAAGGTGGAGGCTGCGTTCTTCCGTGCGCTTAGCCTGGGCCGGTGACAGCAGAGGCGGCGAGTGAGTGGCGCGGGTGGCGTGCGGCGGCGGGATCCGCCCTGTACGGGCCGGGCGGCTTCTACCGTCGGCCCGAGGGACCGGCCGGCCACTTCCGTACGTCCGTGCACGCGTCGCCCCTCTTCGCCGGTGCCGTGGCCCGGCTGCTGTGCCGGATCGACGAGGCCCTGGGCCGGCCCGCGTCGCTCGGCTTCGTCGACATGGCGGCAGGGCGGGGCGAGCTGGTCACGGGTGTACTGGCGGCCCTTCCCGCCGAGGTGGCGGCACGCACGCGTGCGTACGCCGTCGAGATCGCCGATCGCCCGCAGACCCTCGATCACCGGATCGAGTGGCTGCCCGAGCCGCCGCCGGGGATCACGGGCCTGCTCTTCGCCAACGAGTGGCTGGACAACGTCCCCGTGGAGGTCGCGGAGGTGGACTCCGCGGGCGTACCGCGCAGGGTCCTCGTACGGCGGGACGGGACGGAGCGCCTCGGGGAGCCGGTCGCCGGCGCCGAGGCCGAGTGGCTGGCGCGGTGGTGGCCGCTGGGGTCGGCATCATGCGCTGCGGAAGGTGCCCCGCTCACGGAGGGCATGCGGGCCGAGATCGGCCTGCCGCGGGACGAATACTGGGCCGCGGCTGTCGCGACGCTGGACCGGGGCCTCGCGGTCGCCGTGGACTACGCGCACACGAAGCACACGCGCCCGCCCTTCGGGACGCTCACCGGCTTCCGCGAGGGCCGCGAGACGGCGCCCGTGCCGGACGGCTCGTGTGACATCACGGCGCATGTGGCGCTCGACGCGTGCGCGCTGCCCGGCGCGAGCCTGCTGTCCCAACGCGACGCCCTGAGCGCCCTGGGCGTCACAGGCTCGCGCCCCCCGCTGGAACTGGCCTCCACCCGGCCGGCCGACTACGTACGAGCCCTGGCGACCGCGGGCGAGGCGGCCGAACTCACGGCGGCGGGCGGACTCGGGGACTTCGGTTGGCTTCTGCAGCCAGTTGGAATTCCGGACGTACTGGCGGATCCAGCAGCCCCATAGGTTGGAATTCCAAACGCACTCGCGGGGCGGCGCCCTACTTGTCGATGTCCCCGACCACGAAGAACATCGACCCCAGAATCGCCACCATGTCCGCGACCAGCGTCCCGGGCAGCAGCTCGACCAGCACCTGGATGTTGTTGTACGACGCCGAGCGCAGCTTCAGCCGGTACGGGGTCTTCTCGCCCTTGCTGACCAGGTAGTAGCCGTTGATGCCGAGCGGATTCTCGGTCCACGCGTACGTGTGCCCCTCGGGCGCCTTCAGCACCTTGGGGAGCCGCTGGTTGATCGGCCCGGGCGGCAGCTCGGCGAGACGGTCGAGACAGGCGTCGGCGAGGTCGAGGGAGTTGTGGGTCTGCTCCAGCAGGCACTCGAACCGGGCCAGGCAGTCGCCCTCGTCCCGGGTCACGACCTTCAGGACGTCCCCCAGCTCGCCGTACGCGAGATAGGGCTCGTCCCGGCGCAGATCGAAGTCCACACCCGAGGCGCGCGCGATCGGCCCGCTCACGCCGTACGCGTGCGCGGTCTCCGGCGCGAGAGCGCCCACGCCCCGTGTGCGCCCCCGGAAGATCTCGTTGCCGAGCACCAGGTCGTCGAACCGGTCCATACGCGAGCGCACATCGGCGACGGCGGTACGCGCGCGCGTGGTCCACCCGGCCGGCAGGTCCTCCTTCAGGCCTCCCACCCGGTTGAACATGTAGTGCATACGCCCGCCGGAGACCTCCTCCATCACGTGCTGGAGCTCCTCGCGCTCCGTGAAGGCGTAGAAGATCGGCGTGATCCCGCCCAGCTCCAGCGGGTACGACCCGAGGAACATCAGGTGGTTGAGCACCCGGTTGAGCTCCGCGAGCAGCGTCCGGGTCCACACGGCCCGCTCCGGCACCTCCATGCCGAGCATGCGCTCCACGGCGAGCACGACGCCCAGCTCGTTGGAGAAGGCCGACAGCCAGTCGTGGCGGTTGGCGAGCATGATGATCTGCCGGTAGTCGCGGGCCTCGAAGAGCTTCTCCGCGCCGCGGTGCATGTAGCCGATCACGGGCTCCGCGCGCGTGATGCGCTCGCCGTCCAGGACGAGCTTGAGGCGCAGCACACCGTGCGTGGACGGGTGCTGGGGCCCGATGTTGAGCACCATGTCGGTGCTCTCCGCGGCGCCGCCGATACCGACCATGGTCTCCGTCGTAGGAGTCATGGACACAGTCTCTCCTACGTACGCTGGCCTCATGGAGACGGGGAGCCCGGGGAACACGGGGACAGCCGGAGACGAGCAGGCGGGGGCCGAACACGCGGGGGCCGAGCCGGGGTGGACCGGGCTGCCGCCAGGCCTGCTCCGCATGCGACGGCTGTTGCTGGTGGTGTGGCTGGGCCTGCTGACGATCGGTCTCGCCGTGCTGCTCAACCTGTTCGCCGGGCCCGCCTGGGCGGCCTTCGCGCTGCTGCCCCTGGCGCTCATGGCATGGGGCTGGGTCATGCTCGGCCGCAACTGGCGTTCGTGGCGCTACGCCGAGCGCGCCGACGACCTGCTGATCAGCCGGGGCGTGCTGTGGCGCGAGGAGACGGTGGTGCCGTACGGCCGCATGCAGCTGGTCGAGGTCACCTCGGGCCCCGTCGAGCGGCACTTCGGCCTGGCCAGCGTGCAGCTGCACACGGCCGCGGCGGCCACCGACGCCACCATCCCCGGTCTCGACCCGGCCGAGGCCGAGCGGCTGCGTGACCGGCTCACCGAGCTCGGCGAGGCCCGATCGGCGGGCCTGTGACGGCGCCGGGCGTCGACGGCGCCGTCCGCGAGCAGCGCCCCGTGGCCGAACGGCGCCTGCACCCCGTGACGCCGCTCAGGCGCGCGTGGGCGCCGGTCGCCGTGCTGATCGGGTGGGCCGTGCACGACCCCGACCAGGCGCAGCGCCAACTGACCAGGCTGACCACGACGACCCTCCTGATCGCGCTCGCCGTGCTCGTCCCCGCGGCCGCCCTGTACGGCTTCCTCACCTGGTGGTTCACGCACTTCGCGGTGACCGACACGGAACTGCGCATCCGTACCGGCCTGGTGTTCCGGCGCACCGCGCACATCCGGCTGGAACGCATCCAGGCCATCGACGTCACCCAGCCGCTCCTCGCGCGCGTGGCGGGCGTTTCGAAGCTCAAACTGGACGTCATAGGCACGGACAAGAAGGACGAACTCGCCTTCCTGGGCGCGGAGGAGGCGCGTGCGCTGCGCGCGGAACTCCTCGCACGCGCCGCCGGTTTCGCGCCCGAGACGGCGCACGAGGTCGGCGAGGCGCCCTCCCACCAGCTGCTGCGCGTGCCTCCGGCCGTCCTGGCCGTCTCCCTCGTCCTGACCGGCGCCACCTGGGGAACACTGGCCGCCGCTGTCGTCGTTCCCGCGATCCTCTGGCTGGTCACCGAGAGCCCGTGGACGGTGCTCGCGACCGCGGTTCCGCTGTTCGGCGCGGCGGGGGCGAGCAGCGTGGGGCGGTTCGTCACCGAGTACGACTGGACGGTGGGCGAGTCGCCGGACGGGCTGCGCCTCGACCACGGTCTGCTCGACCGGGCGCACGAGACGGTGCCGCCCGGCCGCGTGCAGACCGTACGGATCGTGGAGCCGCTGCTGTGGCGGCGGCGCGGGTGGGTGCGGGTGGAACTGGACGTGGCGGGCTCGTCGAACTCGGTCCTGCTCCCGGTCGCCCCGCGCGAGGTCGCCGAGTCGGTCATCGCGCGCGTGCTGCCCGGCGTGACCGTCCCCACGCGCGCGTCCCTGGCGCGTCCGCCGCGGCGGGCGGGCCGGTGCATGCCGTTGTGGTGGCGTGGGTACGGCCTGGCCGTCACGGACGCGGTGTTCGCCGCCCGCATCGGGCTGTTCCGGCGAAGCCTGGCGCTGGTACCGCACGCGAAGGTCCAGAGCGTACGGCTGACCCAGGGCCCCTGGCAGCGCGTGTGGGGCGTCGCCGACGTCCACGTGGACACCGGGGCCAACAAGACCGTGACCGCCCGGCTGAGGGACGCCGGGGAGGCCGCGGAGCTGCTGCGGGGGCAGGCGGAGAGGT
The DNA here is from genome assembly GCF_000719285.1 of Streptomyces bicolor. GTDB lineage: Bacteria > Actinomycetota > Actinomycetes > Streptomycetales > Streptomycetaceae > Streptomyces > Streptomyces bicolor. Next base: position 15,937 of record NZ_JOFS01000052.1, read on the forward strand.
CGCGTACGGGACGGAAGGGGGCCCGGCCGGATCGGTGGATGGCCTGACGCCGGTCAGGCCGGCCCTGAACGGACGCCGGTCACGCCGCTGAGCGGACGACGGCCGACGTCACCCGTCCTCGTCAGGAAACCGCGCTCCGCAGCCCCTGCACATCGATCTGTTCCGTCTCGTCATGAGCCGTCAGGTCGATGACCTGACCGATCCCCCGGGACTCCTCGTCCGCCGGCTTGAACTCCGCCTCGGACTCGGCCTTGTGGAGGGCGAGGGCCTCCTGGCCCACGACGTCGGCGAGGTCCTCGTTCTGGACGGACTCCAGCGCGGAGGGCGCCGCCGCCCCCGTCTTCGTACCGAAGAAGTCGAATCCGCCCTCGATCGCCGGACGCCGAGAGGGCGTCGCCGGTACGACGGCCACGGCGGTCGGCGCGATGAAATGACCTGCCGGCTGCTGCGACGGGACGGAACCGGCCGGAGGCAGGGCGGGCCGGGCCGCGGCGACGGCCTCCGCCGTAGCGACCGCGTCCGCCTTGCTGAGGGCGCCTGCCGTGGTGTTGGCGGCCGCGCGCTCGTGCCCGTCGACCGCCTCGGGCTTCCCCTGCGCTTCGTCCTCCAGGGCGGGCTCCGTGCTGGATCCGCCGACGTGCTCGGCCTCGGTGGTCTGCGCCTTGGCGGTCTGAGACTCGGTGGTCTGCGCCTTGGCGGTCTGAGACTCGGAGCTCTGCGCCTCGGTGGCGCCCGAACCGTCCTTCGCGGACTCGTCGTTGGCCGGCCCGTCGCCCTTCGGGGGCTCGTTCTTCGGAGGCTCGTCCTTCGGGAACTCGTCCTTGGCGGACTTGCCGTCCGTGGACTCACCGTCCTTCGCGGCCTCGTCCTCGTCGAACCGCGCCAACGCCGCCTTGGCCCGCAGGAACAGCCGCGACCCCTCCGGCGAGAAGACCGCCGGAGCCGCCGGCGTCTCCTCGGCGGACTCGGTTTCCGCACCCTCCGCCACGGCCTCGGCGGAGGCAGCCACAGCCTCCGTCTCCTCCTCCGAAGCGGTGGCGACCGGCGCCGGCGGCAACGCGCGCGTGGGCGTGGCCGCCTCTATCTCCAGAACCCGTCGCTCCTCCAGGACGCTCGCGCGCTCGGTCTCCGACGTGGCGTACCGGCGCAGCAGCGCCGCGTGCTCGTTGCGCAGCCCCGCGAGCTCCGCCCGCTTGGCCCGCAGCCGCTGCTCCAGCTTCATGCGCAGCTCGCGCGACTCCTCGAGGTCGGTCTCCAGCTCGGCGACCCGCTCCTCGTACCGCCACTCGTCGCTCGCACGCGCGCGCGTGAGGTCGGCGACCTTCTTGCCGGCCTGGGTGTCCCAGCGCCGCATGACGACCGCGCCGACGACCGCCGTCGCCGCGGCGGCCGCGGCAAGGCCGCGCAGCACGATGGGCTCGGTGAACACCCAGGGGGCGAGGGCCCAGACGACGGAGACGCCTGCGATCGCCGACGGGGGCAGCAGCCTGTGCAAGGGCGGGGAATGACGGTGACGTCCACGTGGCATGGCCAGAAACTTACCGCGCGTAGGCGAATCTTGTTGCCCCGCCCCGTAAAAAGACAGCCATCGCGAGTCGTTCACACGGCATCAGGAATCAGATCCGACGCCGAATTAACCAAGAACCAAGATCACAAGCCCGTCGGTCCCGCCGTTCGGCCATCTCACCTGCCGCTCAGCCGCCCGCTCATCCACTCCAGCGTCCCCGGAATCTCCCGCCGCCAGGTGTTGAAGTTGTGCCCGCCGCTTTCGAGGATGATCGAGGAGATGCGCGTCAGCTTCGTGGCCTTCACGCGCTCAATGAACTTCAGCGTGGCCTTGTAGTTGGATTCTCCAACTTTGCTGCTGCTGACGAGCAGCGAAGTGTCCGGAGCCGGCATGTGCTTGAGGTACCACCACAGGTTCGCGCGATTGCGCAGTTCCTCGTCACCCTGGAAGAGATCGCCGGTCGTGGCGTCGATCGGCGCGTTGTAGTACGCGGAAAGCCCCGCCCCCGCGGCGTACACCCCGGGATGGTGCATGGCGAGCTTCAACGCGCAGTAGCCGCCGGTCGAGTCCCCGATGATTCCCCAACTGCCGGGCCCGTCGCCCACCCTGTAGTGGCCGTTCACCGCCTCGGGCAGGTCCGCCGCGAAGAACGTCTCGGTCTGCGGCCCCCCGGGAATGTCCACGCACTCCGTGTCCCGCGGCGGCGCCACGGTCGGCCGCATCATCACCAGGATCATCGGCTCCATACGGCCCTGCGCGGCGAGTCTCGCGGCCGTACGCGGATAGTCGAGCTTGTCCACCAGCGCCTGAGCCGTACCGGGATAGCCGGTGAGGACGACGGCCGCCGGGAACTTACGCGTGCGGAACTCCGGCTGAAAATACTCGGGCGGCAGATAGACGTACGCGGGCGTGGCGATGTGCGACGTCCGGCCCACGATGTCGACCTTCTGGATCTGACCGCCCAGCTGCGGACTGGCGCTCGCCGCCCCCGGCACCCGCTTCGTGTCCAGGACCCGCAGCGGCCCGCGTTCCGGCGTGTGGTCCACGACGACGCCCTGGTCCTTCTCCTGCCCGAACAGGTCGGCCCAGCTGGCGTAGAACCCGAAGGCTTGGTTGGCGGCCAGGCCCACCGCCATGAAGAGCGCCAGCTGCGTGGAGAGCAACAGGCCCACGCGTGCGCTCACCGCCCGCCAGCCGCTCCGCGCCAGCCGTGGCCACTGCCACACCGTGCCGACGAACAACCCTATGGCGGCGAGAACCGCCAGCGCCAGCACCTTGTCGCTCGTGAGACCCATCGATGGTTACCTGTCCGCGCTTTCCGCCCGGGCCGCACGGACACCTGCTCCGCGCGCTGCCTCCCCCGCTCCTTCGCAAGGGCTTGCCCCGGACTTTCCTTGGCCTTTGAAACGGTTTTGGGGAGCAGAGTGAACCTCTCCCCTCGAGACACCGTCCTAGAGGGCGCAATGTCGCCGGATGCCCGAATCGGCACCGGATCCAACGTCTCTCGCAGAACACTGGGATGCGATGTCTGTCAGGACAGATGTGGAAATGTCGGGCAAGGTTCCTCAACGGTCGAGCCAGGTAGGGCATCTGTCGAGCCGCGTACGCCACCTGCTGCGCGGCCCGCGCCCCGAGGCCGTTCCCGTCCTCGTCGGCAGGGCCTGTGCCCTGGTGGGCCTGCTGAACATCGCGGCGGGAGTCTTCCCGCGCTTCCGGCACAGCCGTATGCACGCCATCGCCGAGGTGCTGCCGGGCGCGTTCGGCCCGTTCGCGGCCGCTCTGTCGCTCAGCGCGGGCGTGCTGTTGCTGCTGCTCGCCCACGGCCTCAAGCGCGGCAAGCGGCGGGCCTGGCGCGCCGCGGCCGTCCTGCTGCCTGCCGGAGCGGTGGCGCAGTTCACGTACCGCCACTCCGTCGTGGGCGTGGTCATCTCGCTCGCGCTGCTCTGGGCGCTGCTGCGCCACCGTGACCAGTTCGCGGCGCTGCCCGACCCGCGCAGCAGGTGGCGCGCGCTGGCCAACTTCGTCCTCATGGGCGCCGGTTCGCTCGCCCTCGGCCTGATCATCGTCAGCGCCCACCCGAAGACGCTGATCGGCGACCCGAGCCTGGCCGACCGCATCGCGCACGTCATCTACGGCCTGTTCGGCTTCGAGGGACCGGTCGCCTACCAGGGGAACACCTCCTGGACGGTCGCCTTCTCCCTCGGCGCCCTCGGCTGGATCACCGCGGTCACCACGATCTACCTCGCCTTCCGTCCCGAACACCCCGCCGCGCAACTCACCGAGGACGACGAGGCACGCCTGCGCGCCCTGCTGGCCAAGCACGGCGCCCGCGACTCCCTCGGCCACTTCGCGCTGCGCCGCGACAAGGCCGTCGTCTTCTCCCCCAGCGGCAAGGCCGCGGTGACCTACCGCGTCGTCTCCGGCGTGATGCTCGCCAGCGGCGACCCGATCGGCGACGTCGAGGCCTGGCCCGGCGCCATCGAACGCTTCATGGACGAGGCCAAGGCCCACTCCTGGACCCCGGCCGTCATGGGCTGCTCCGAGACCGGCGCCGAGGTGTGGACCCGCGAGACCGGGCTCGACGCCCTCGAACTGGGCGACGAGGCGGTGGTGGACGTCCCGGATTTCTCGCTCGCCGGCCGCGCGATGCGCAACGTACGTCAGATGGTCAAGCGCATCGAGCGCGCCGGTTACGAGACCCGGGTACGTCGTGTCCGTGACCTCGGCGAGGCCGAGCTGGACCGCATCCGCCGCGCCGCCGACGACTGGCGCGGCACCGACACCGAGCGCGGCTTCTCCATGGCCCTGGGCCGCGTCGGCGACCCGGCCGACGGCGACTGCCTCATCGCCACCGCCCACAAGGCCGACGAGGAGCCCGGTCCGTACGGCGACCTCAAGGCGATCCTCCACTTCGTGCCGTGGGGCACGGACGGCGCGTCGCTGGACCTGATGCGCCGCGACCGCTCGGCGGACCCCGGCATGAACGAGCTGCTGATCGTGGCCGCCCTCCAGGCCGCCCCGAAGTTCGGCATCGCGCGCGTGTCGCTCAACTTCGCCATGTTCCGCTCGGCGCTGGCGCGCGGCGAGAAGATCGGCGCGGGCCCGGTGCTGCGCGCCTGGCGGGGCCTGCTGGTCTTCCTGTCCCGCTGGTTCCAGATCGAGTCCCTGTACAAGTTCAACGCCAAGTTCCGGCCGCGCTGGGAGCCCCGCTTCGTCGTCTACCGCGCCTCCGCCGACCTGCCCCGCCTCGGCTTCGCCGCCATGCAGGCGGAGGGCTTCGTGAACCTGGCCCTGCCGCTCCCGCGCTTCCTGCGCCGCGGCACGGCCACTCCGCGCCCCTGTCCCCACCAGGTGGCGGAGCGGGAGGTCCGCGCGGCATAACCGCGACCACCCGCGACCGGCCCGAGCGGGAGCCCCCACCCCCCGGCTCCCACTCGGGCCGCGGCACGTCGCGACCCGCCCTTGGGCCTACGCTGAACGTATGAGCAAGCAGAGCGGACGCGGACGCGTCGCGGGGCTTCCCGAGTGGGACCGGTGCGCGGTCATGGGAGTCGTCAACGTCACCCCCGACTCCTTCTCCGACGGCGGCCGCTGGTTCGACACGACGTCCGCCGTCAAGCACGGCCTGGCCCTCGTCGAGGAGGGCGCCGACCTCGTCGACGTCGGCGGCGAGTCCACCCGCCCCGGTGCCACCCGGGTCGACGAGGACGAGGAACTGCGCCGCGTCATCCCCGTCGTCCGCGGCCTCGCCTCCGAGGGCGTCGCCGTCTCCGTCGACACCATGCGCGCCTCGGTCGCCGAGCAGGCCCTCGCCGCCGGCGCCGCCCTCGTCAACGACGTCAGCGGCGGCCTGGCCGACCCCGCGATGATCCCCGTGGTCGCCGACGCCGGCGCCCCCTTCGTCGTCATGCACTGGCGCGGCTTCCTGCAGGGCGGGAACGTCAAGGGCGTCTACGACGACGTCGTCGCCGAAGTCACCGCCGAGCTGCACGCGCGCGTGGAGGCCGTTCTGGAGGGCGGCATCTCCCCCGACCGCATCGTCGTCGACCCCGGCCTCGGCTTCTCCAAGGACGGCGAGCACGACCTCGTGCTCCTCGCCCACCTCGACCGTCTCCTCGGCCTCGGTCACCCCCTTCTCGTCGCCGCCTCCCGCAAGCGGTTCCTCGGCCGCGTCCTCGCCGGCCCTCAGGGCGCGCCGCCGCCCGCGCGTGAGCGCGACGCGGCCACGGCCGCCGTCTCGGCGCTCGCGGCGCACGCCGGCGCGTGGGCGGTGCGCGTGCACGAGGTGCGCGCAACGGCGGACGCGGTACGGGTCGCGCGCGCCATCGAGGGAGCGCGTGACACCGAGAACACGCCCGGCGCGAAGGTCGCCGAAGGAGCCCGGTGAGCGCCCCCCACACCGACGTCGAACAGGTCGAGGCAGCCAACACCGCCTTCTACGAGGCCATGGAGCGCGGCGACTTCGAAGAGCTCTCCTCGCTCTGGCTCACCCCGTCCGACCTGGGCGTCGACGAGACCTACCACGACCCGGCCGACACCGGCGTGATCTCCTGCGTACACCCCGGCTGGCCGGTGCTCACCGGACGCGGCGAGGTCCTCAGGTCGTACGCCCTGATCATGGCGAACACCGACTACATCCAGTTCTTCCTCACCGACGTCCATGTCTCCGTCACCGGCGACACCGCCCTGGTGACCTGCACCGAGAACATCCTCAGCGGCGGCCCCGCCCCCGAGGGCGGCGATGAGCTCGGCCCCCTCGTGGGCCAGCTCGTGGTCGCCACGAACGTGTTCCGGCGCACACCCGACGGCTGGAAGATCTGGTCGCACCACGCCTCCCCGGTTCTGGCCGAAAACGACGAGGAAGAGGGCGACAGCAGCACCTCCTGAGTGGGGAGTCGCCCCTCAGGGACGTCCCCGGGAATGACCAGAATGACCACGGGGACGGACGCGGGAACGGACACGGAGACGACGCCCGGGAGCCACTCGCACGAGGGTCCGCCGGGCCCCGCCGGGACCAAGAAGTGGTTGGAATCACGCGTCTGCGGGTAGGCGCGGCTACCAACCCGTGAGCCACCGGATTCCCCAGGGGAAACACGCGATGAATCCTCCTGGCCCCGGACCGGGCCCACGGCCCCCTGGCCCGGCCCTGTCAGTGCCCGCAGGTAGATTCGTTCGAGGCCGGTGTGCCGCCCGCACGCGGCAGCGACCGGCCGTCACCGACGATTGCAGGAGTGATTCGCGTGGATCGTGTCGCGCTGCGCGGCCTGAAGGCCCGCGGGTACCACGGTGTGTTCCCCGAGGAGCGCAGGGAGGGCCAGACCTTCGTCGTGGACCTCGTCCTGGGCCTGGACACCCGTCCGGCCGCGGCCGACGACGACCTGGCGAAGACCGTTCACTACGGCATCGTGGCGGAGGAGGTCGTGGCCGTCGTCGAGGGCGAACCGGTCAACCTCATCGAGACGCTCGCCGAACGCATCGCCCAGGCCTGCCTGAAGCACGGAGGGGTCCAGGAGGTCGAGGTCACCGTCCACAAGCCGGACGCGCCGATCACCGTCCCCTTCGACGACGTGACCGTCACCATCACCCGGAGCCGAGTATGACCGCGTTCTTCACCGAGGGTCACAGCGACCCGACCGTACAGCCGGTACCCGCCTCCGTCGTCGAGAAGGTCGACGCCGCCGACACCACTCTCCAGAACCCCAAACTGGCGGTGATCTCCCTCGGCTCCAACCTCGGCAACCGCCTGGAGACGCTCCAGGGGGCCGTCGACGCTCTGGAGGACACCCCCGGCGTGCGCATCAAGGCCGTCTCCCCCGTCTACGAGACCGAGCCATGGGGCGTCGAGCCGGGCACCCAGCCCTCCTACTTCAACGCGATCGTGGTCCTCAAGACCACGCTCCCCCCGTCCTCCCTCCTGGAGCGGGCCCAAGCGGTCGAGGAGGCCTTCCACCGCGTACGGGACGAGCGATGGGGCGCGCGCACCCTCGACGTCGACATCGTGGCGTACGCCGATGTCGTCTCCGACGACCCGAACCTGACCCTCCCCCACCCGCGCGCCCACGAGCGTGCCTTCGTCCTCGCCCCCTGGCACGACGTCGACCCGCAGGCACAGCTTCCGGGCCGCGGCTCGGTGACCGACCTCCTGGCCGGCATCACCCGCGAAGGTGTCGCACCGCGCGCGGACCTGGAACTCCGGCTGCCCGAATAGTCGTTAAGGTCAAGACGACACATTCCGTGGGACTCGGGGGAGCTGAAGGGACGCCGTGAGAGAGCTGCGCATCAGGATGCTGGCCGGTGTGTTCATCGTCGCCGGAGTCCTGTCCTGGGCGGGCGCCCGCCTGTGGAACGCCGTGGGGACCCTGCCCAGCGTCCCGCTGGCGGCCCCCATCGTCCTCGCCCTGATCGCCGTGGTCATCCTGGCCACGGCGATCTCGATCCGCGCCCGCCTCAAGGCGCAGCGCGAACGCCGCCCCGAGGCCAAGGGCGTCGACCCCCTGATGGCCGCCCGCGCGGTCGTCTTCGGCCACGCCAGCGCGCTGGTCGCCGCCCTGGTTGCCGGCATGTACGGCGGCACCGGCGTCTTCCTGCTGGAATCCCTCGACATCCCCGCCCGCCGCGACCAGGCCATCTACGCCGGCTTCTCGGTCCTGGCGGGCATCGGCGTGATAGCGGCAGCGATCTTCCTGGAGCGCGTCTGCAAGCTCCCGGAGGATGACGAGCACAACGGCGCGGGGACGGCCCCGACGGTGTAGCGCGGGGTCAGCTCACCGGTGTCAGCGGTGGGCCATGATGAGGCTCATCGCCTCGTTGCGGGTCGCCGCATCCCGCAGCTGACCGCGCACCGCCGACGTTATGGTCATCGCGCCGGGCTTGCGGATACCGCGCATCGACATGCACATGTGCTCGCACTCCACGACGACGATCACGCCGCGCGGCTCCAGGATCTCCATGAGCGAGTCGGCGATCTGCGTAGTGAGACGTTCCTGCACCTGCGGACGGCGGGCAAAGACATCCACCAGCCGGGCCAGCTTGGACAGCCCGGTGATCTTGCCGGAGGTGGCCGGAATGTACCCGACATGAGCGACGCCCCGGAACGGCACCAGATGGTGCTCACATGTCGAGTACACCTCAATGTCCTTCACGAGCACCATCTCGTCGTGCCCGATGTCGAACGTGGTCGTCAGCACGTCCTCGGGCTTCTGCCACAGCCCCGCGAAGATTTCCTTGTACGCCCGTGCCACCCGCCCCGGCGTCTCCCGCAACCCCTCCCGGTCCGGATCCTCCCCAACCGCGATCAGCAGTTCACGCACAGCGTTCTCGGCGCGCTTCTCGTCGAACTCGCCGATGAAGCCCTCGCCATCCAGCGTCACGGGGTCGGTCATGTGGTGCCTCGTTCCTGTGCGGGTCGCGCGCGTGTGGACCACGTACGCGGATGATCTGCGGACATACCAAAATGCCGCGCCCCCCAGGCTAAAACCAGGGGGGCACGGCATCCATTCCGGGCCCGGTGACGTCACCGGGGGCCGGGGTGTCAGCTCTCGGGACGCTCCTCGGGAGCCGGCTCGGTCGCCGGGGCGGGCTCCGTCACCGTCGACTTGGCGGTGGTGATCGCCGGAGTCGCGCCGTTGGCGCCGTTCGTCAGTGCGAGCTCCTTCGGGGAGAGCACCGGCGGACGGGTGGACGGCGTGCGGCGGGAGGAACCGGTCCAGGCGGGCCGCGGCGGGCGCTTGACGATCGGGGCGAAGATCTCCGCGATCTCCTCCTTGCCGAGCGTCTCCTTCTCCAGGAGGGCCAGGACGAGGTTGTCGAGGACGTCGCGGTTCTCGACCAGGATCTCCCAGGCTTCGTTATGCGCGTTCTCGATGAGTTTCTTGACTTCCTCGTCCACCAGCGCGGCGACCTCTTCCGAGTAGTCGCGCTGGTGAGCCATCTCACGTCCGAGGAACGGCTCGGTGTTGTCGCCGCCGAACTTGATGGCGCCGAGACGCTCGGTCATGCCGTACTGGGTGACCATTGCGCGGGCCGTTGCCGTGGCCTTCTCGATGTCGTTCGCGGCACCCGTGGTCGGGTCGTGGAAGACCAGTTCCTCGGCCGCGCGGCCGCCCAGCATGTAAGCGAGCTGGTCCAGCATCTCGTTGCGCGTGGTCGAGTACTTGTCCTCGTCCGGGAGCACCATCGTGTAGCCGAGGGCTCGGCCTCTCGACAGGATCGTGATCTTGTGGACCGGGTCGGAGTTCGGGGAGGCCGCCGCGACCAGGGCGTGGCCGCCCTCGTGGTACGCGGTGATCTTCTTTTCCTTGTCCGACATGATCCGGGTCCGCTTCTGCGGGCCCGCCACGACGCGGTCGATGGCCTCGTCGAGCATGTGGTTGTCGATCAGCTTCTTGTCCGAGCGGGCGGTGAGCAGCGCGGCCTCGTTGAGGACGTTGCTCAGGTCCGCACCGGTGAAGCCCGGCGTGCGGCGGGCTACCGCCGAGAGGTCGACGTCCGGCGCGACCGGCTTGCCCTTCTGGTGGACCTTGAGGATCTCCAGTCGGCCCTGCATGTCCGGGCGGTCGACCGCGATCTGGCGGTCGAAGCGGCCGGGGCGCAGGAGGGCCGGGTCGAGGATGTCGGGGCGGTTCGTCGCGGCGATGAGGATCACGCCGCCCTTGACGTCGAAGCCGTCCATCTCGACGAGCAGCTGGTTCAGGGTCTGCTCGCGCTCGTCGTGGCCGCCGCCGAGGCCGGCGCCGCGGTGGCGGCCGACCGCGTCGATCTCGTCGACGAAGACGATCGCCGGGGCGTTCGCCTTGGCCTGCTCGAACAGGTCACGGACTCGGGAGGCACCGACACCGACGAACATCTCGACGAAGTCGGAACCGGAGATCGAGTAGAAGGGGACGCCCGCCTCGCCGGCGACAGCGCGCGCGAGGAGCGTCTTGCCGGTGCCGGGAGGGCCGTAGAGCAGGACGCCCTTGGGGATCTTCGCGCCGACGGCCTGGAACTTGGCCGGCTCCTGGAGGAACTCCTTGATCTCGTGGAGTTCCTCGACGGCCTCGTCCGAGCCGGCGACGTCCGCGAACGTCGTCTTCGGGGTGTCCTTGGTGATGAGCTTCGCCTTGGACTTCCCGAAGTTCATGACCCGGGAGCCGCCGCCCTGCATCTGGTTCATCAGGAACAGGAAGACGACGACGATGAGGACGAAGGGCAGCAGGGAGAGCAGGATGCCGACGAACGGGTTCTGCTTGGACGGCGAGACCGTGTAGCCGTCGGGGATCTGCTTCTGCTGGTACTTGTTCTGCAGCGTGTTGGCGATGTCCACGCCTTGGTCGCCGATGTAGGACGCCTGGATCTTGGTGGCGCCCTCGACCTTCTCGCCCTCCTTGAGCTGGGCCTTGACGGTCTGCTCGTCGCCGGTGGTCAGCTTGACCGACTCGACCTTGTTCTCATTGATCGCCTGAATGACCTGGCCGGTGTCCACCGTCTTGTAGCCGCCGGACGAGCCGACGACCTGCATCAACACGACCACGGCAAGGACGGCCAGCACGATCCACATGACCGGCCCACGGAAGTATCGCTTCACGTCCATCCATACGGAGCGGTGCCGCCCCGTCCCTCCTGCCATAGTGAGTTTGATAAGACAGTTCTTCTGACGGTACCCCAGCTTTGACGGCCGTAGCCGCACGGGAGGGCTGGCAAAGCCCGTCTGCATGCTCCAACGCCGCGAGGCCCGCCGGGGTTCCCGATCTTCGTACGGGGCTTGGGCCCTTCGGGTCCGCTTTCGCGGACCGCCGGGCTCAGCCGCCGTAGACGTGGGGCGCGAGCGTACCGACGAACGGGAGGTTGCGGTACTTCTCGGCGTAGTCGAGGCCGTAGCCGACGACGAACTCGTTGGGGATGTCGAAGCCGACCCATTCGACGTCGATGGCGACCTTGGCGGCGTCCGGCTTGCGCAGCAGGGTGCACACCTTCAGCGACTCGGGCTCGCGGGACCCGAGGTTGGACAGCAGCCAGGACAGGGTCAGGCCGGAGTCGATGATGTCCTCGACGATGAGGACGTGCTTGCCCTTGATGTCGGTGTCGAGGTCCTTGAGGATCCGCACCACACCGGAGGACTGGGTGCCGGCGCCGTACGACGAGACGGCCATCCAGTCCATGGTGACGGGGGTGGACAGCGCCCGGGCGAGGTCGGCCATGACCATCACCGCGCCCTTGAGGACACCGACGATGAGCAGGTCCTTGCCCTCGTACTCCGCGTCGATCTTCGCGGCCAGCTCGGCCAGCTTGGCGTCGATCTCTTCCTTGGTGATGAGTACCTGCTTGAGGTCGGCACCCATGTCTTTCGCGTCCACCCGCATCACTTTCGGTCGTCCCGCACTTACGGCCAGCGGCTGACAAGCTCCCCCGAAGGGGAGACCCGGACCCGCCCCGGAGGCGTCCGAAGGGTTCCGGTGTCTCCCTGAGAGGGGCGTTTTCAGCCTTGCCGAATCACCAGTCTGCCACCCTGGCGCTGGGCCACGACTTTGCCGGGGAGATTGATGGCTCCCTGGCCGCGCCAGCCGGTGATGAGACGGTCGACTTCCTCGATGTGGCGGGCGAACAGCGCACCGGCCGGCGCCCCGGCCTCGATGGCGGCGCGGCGCAGGATCCGGCGGCGTACGGCGGGCGGCAGCGCGTACAGCTTCGCGCACTCCAGGAGGCCGGCCGAGTCGCGGACGGCGGCCTCGGCCTGGCGGGCCCAGGAGTCGAGGGCGTCGGCGTCGTCGCGGGAGAGCTGGGCCGTGCGGGCGAGGGCCTCGACGACGCCCTTGCCGAGCGCCTTCTCCAGGGCGGGGAGGCCTTCCTGGCGCAGCCGCGACCTGGTGTACGCGGGATCGGCGTTGTGGGGGTCGTCCCACACGGGGAGGGACTGGACCATGCACGCCTTGCGGGCGGTCTGCCGGTCGATGTGGAGGAAGGGGCGCCGGTAACGGCCGCCGGCCCCCGAGACCGCGGCCATGCCGGACAGGGAGCGGATGCCGGAGCCGCGGGCGAGGCCGAGGAGGACGGTTTCGGCCTGGTCGTCGCGGGTGTGGCCGAGCAGGACGGCGAAGGCGCCGTGGCGTACCGCGGCGGCGTCGAGGGCGGCGTAGCGGGCGTCGCGGGCGGCGGCCTCGGGTCCGCCTTCGCGGCCGACGGTGACGGCGATGGACTCGACCGGGTCGAGGCCGAGTTCGCGCATGCGCAGAACGACCTCCTCGGCGCGCAGGTCGGAGCCGGGCTGCAGTCCGTGGTCGACGGTGACGGCGCCGGCGCGGATGCCGAGCTTGGGGGCCTCGAAGGCGAGGGCGGAGGCGAGGGCCATGGAGTCGGCGCCGCCGGAGCACGCGACGAGCACGAGCGGGGAGGGGGATCGCTCGTACGAGGCGGTGTGCGCGGGTTCCTGCGGGGGTGTGCCGGGGGGCTCGTACGACGGCTCGCGCGAAGTGCCGTGGGCGCCCGCGTGGCTCATGGGGTCGTACGCGGCGGCGGCCGTGGGGTCGTACGCCACCGTGGTGAACGTGGTGGCCGCCGACGTGACGGATGGCGCCGTCGGCGGTGTCGCGGGCGATGTCCCGTAGGAGGTCGCGCGCGGGCTGCCGGGCGCTGGTGCGTCTGATGTGCGGCTGTGTTCGGTGAGGATGTCGTGGAGGACGCGGCGGACCGCCAGGCGTATCGCCGCGACCGCTGGATGGGGACCCATGTCCGGTTCCCTTCATGAAATTGTCGGGGGGTGAGCCCGAGGTCGGTCACTCAGAGTGTGTAGATGGTGACAGAACCGGGCCGTGCCCCGAGCATTGCACGCCTACCCATGGCTCACGGTCCCTCGGACGGGTGATTGGAGGGGCGTTCGACTGCCGTCGGCCGGATTCGGTGCACGACTGTCGTATGAGATGCGCGACTCGGCGCGGGATTCACGACTCCGCCTTGCGGTGCACCCGCGCGACCCAGTCCGCCGGTTTGGCGATCTCCGCCTTGGTGGGGAGGGTGTTCGGGGACGTCCACACGCGGTTGAAGCCGTCCATGCCGACCTGTTCGACGACGGCCCGTACGAAGCGTTCGCCTTCTCGGTACTGCCGGAGTTTGGCGTCCAGACCCAGCAGTTTGCGCAGGGCCATGTCCAGCCTCGAGGCGCCCTTGGCGCGTCGCTGCTGGAACTTCTCGCGGATCTCGGCGACGGACGGCACGACGGCCGGGCCGACGCCGTCCATCACGAAGTCGGCGTGGCCCTCCAGGAGGGACATCGCGGCGGTGAGACGGCCGAGGACCTCACGCTGGGCCGGGGTCTGCACCAGTTCCACGAAGGACCGGCCGCCGTCGTCCTCCTCGGCCTCGGGCCGCCCGCCCGCGAGGGACTGCACGGCCTCGCGGACGCGCTCCAGGACGGTCATGGGGTCGACGTCGGTCTCTCCCAAGAAAGACTGGATTTCGCCCTCCAGGTGGTCCCGCAGCCACGGCACCGCGCTGAACTGCGTGCGGTGGGTCTCCTCGTGCAGGCACACCCACAGGCGGAAGTCGTGGGGCTGTACGTCGAGTTCGCGCTCCACGTGCACGATGTTCGGGGCGACGAGGAGGAGCCTGCCGCCGCCGTTCTCGCCGGCCGGGAGTTCGCGGGTGGCGGGGGCGAAGGTCTCGTACTGGCCGAGGACGCGGGAGGCCAGGAACGACAGCAGCATGCCGAGTTCGACGCCGGTGACCTTGCCGCCGACCGCGCCGAGCATCGCGCCGCCGGGGCTGCTGCCGCGGCGCTCCTGCATCTTGCCGAGCAGGGGCTTGAGGATCTCCCGGAAACCGGCGACGTTCGCCCGTACCCAGCCGGGGCGGTCGACGACCAGGACGGGGGTGTCGTGGGTGTCCTCCGTGCCCATACGAGTGAAGCCCCGGACGTGTTCCTCCGAGGCCTTGGCGTGTCGGCGCAGCTCGGCGACGACGGCCCTGGCCTCGTCGCGGCTCACCTCGGGGCCCGGCCGTACGAGCCGGGTCGCGGTTGCCACCGCGAGATTCCAGTCGACCATCTCGGCACCACCGATGCTCGTCATGTGTCAACCGTACGTGAGCGGTCCCACTTGGGGCAGGCCGTGAGGGGTTGGCTCGGTGGGCGGTGAGTTGTGGGGGACACGGTGGATTGGCAAGGGCTGGTCTCGGTACGGGCGGCGCACGGCGTGGGGGGTGGGCGGGTTGCCGAGGGCAGCGGCGGGCTACCCGCGGCTCCGCGAGGTCAGCTGCAGCCGCACGACGCCAGTGCCGTCGCCGTCCTGTCCAGGGCCGACTGGGCCGGACCGGGGGCCGGTGTGTTGGAGGCCATGAAGGCGAAGGCAAGCAGGCGGCCGTCCTGGTCGACCACCGTGCCTGCCAGGGTGTTCACGCCGGTCAGGGTGCCTGTCTTGGCTCGTACGATGCCTGCCGCGCCGTCCGTGTAGCGGCTGGACAGCGTGCCGGTGAAGCCTGCCACCGGGAGGCCCGTGAGGGTGGAGCGGAGTTCGGGGTGGGCCGGGTCGGAGGCCTTGGCCAGGAGGGCCGTGAGGAGGCCGGCGGTCAGTCTGTCGTCGCGGTTGAGGCCGCTGCCGTCCTTGAAGACGGCGCCGGTCACCGGCAGGCCGAGTTTCCTCAGCTGGGCCCGGATCGCCTCGTCGGCGCCGTCGAAGTCGGCACGCTCGCCGCTGGCCACGGCCGTCTGGCGGGCCAGGGCCTCGGCGATGTCGTTGTCGCTGTTGGTGAGCATGCGCTCGACCAGGGTGGAGAGCGGGGGCGAGGCGACCTCGGCGAGCGACTCGGCGCGGTTGGTCGCCTTGGACGGACCGGGGGACGTTGTCCTGATGCCGTGGTCGGCGAGGAAGGCCGCGAACTTGGTCGCCGCGTCCTTCGCCGGGTCCGCCGCCCGGGGCGCCGGGCCGCTGGTGGAGCCGTCGGTGCGGGCCTCGTCGGCCATCAGGGCGGTGACCCGGGCGATGTTGTCGTTCACTCCGATGGGGTGCAGGTCGGGGCCCGTGTACAGGGTCGTGTCGTACGAGAGGGTGACCTGGCTCAGGCCGTGCTTCTTCAGCGCCTCGGCCGTGGCGGCGGCCAGCTCGCGCAGGCTCGCCCAGCCGTCGGCCTCCTTGCGGGCCGTCAGTGTGGGGTCGCCGCCGCCGACCAGGACCAGTTCCTTGGTGTCGGGTTCCAGCGCGGTGCGGGTGGTGAGGCGGTGGTCGGGGCCGAGCGCGGCGAGGGCGGCCGCGCCGGTGGCGATCTTCGTCGTCGAGGCAGGGATCAGCGGCTTGGAGGCTCCTTCGCCGTAGAGGGCCTTGCCGCTGGCCACGTCCACGACCGCGGCGCTGCGGGTGCCGAGTTCCGGGACGTCGAGGAGCGGGCCCAGGACGCCGGCGAGGGCCTTGCCGTTCGGGGCCGACTTCACGGTGCCGGTGCCGCCACCGAGGCCGGTGAGGACGGAGGCCGCGCTGGGGGCGGGAAGGGGCGCCTTGGCTGCCGTATCGGACGTATCGGTATGACGACCGTGATCTGCGCCACCCGTGCGCTCCTGGGCGGCCGCCCAGTCCCGCTCGGCCGTACGCTGACCGGTGGAGTCCCAGGGACCGGCGGCGGTCACCGCTCCGGCGGCCAGCGCCAGTCCGGCGGTGGCGGCGCCCACGGTGTACTGCCAGGTCTTCGGCTTGCGCGTCCGTGCGAGACATGGGCGTACGGCCTCCGCGGCCCGTGCCAGACGCGGTCGTACGGCGCCCGCGAACCGCGTCACATGCGGTCTCGCGGCTCGCCAAGGCCTCAGCTCTGGCACTACCACCAGCCCCTTTCGCGATCACACACCTGCGTGAGGGACACTTAACCACCAGAACTATGTGCTGATCATGGAGGAGCCACCGGTGGAGTTCGACGTCACGATCGAGATCCCGAAGGGTTCGCGGAACAAGTACGAGGTGGACCACGAGACCGGTCGGATCCGCCTGGACCGTCGACTCTTCACCTCGACCGCCTACCCGACCGACTACGGCTTCGTCGAGAACACCCTCGGCGAGGACGGCGACCCGCTGGACGCGCTGGTCATCCTGGACGAGCCGACCTTCCCGGGCTGCCTGATCAAGTGCCGCGCCATCGGCATGTTCCGGATGACGGACGAGGCCGGCGGCGACGACAAGCTGCTGTGCGTGCCGGCGACGGACCCGCGTGTGGAGCACCTGCGTGACATCCACCACGTCTCCGAGTTCGACCGCCTGGAGATCCAGCACTTCTTCGAGGTCTACAAGGACCTGGAGCCCGGCAAGTCCGTCGAGGGCGCCGACTGGGTCGGCCGCACCGAGGCCGAGGCCGAGATCGAGCGTTCCTACAAGCGCTTCAAGGACCAGGGCGGCCACTGAGCCATCGGGCTGAGGCACCGGCTGCTCTGAGCCATGTGAACGGGCTGCACGCGTGCGCGTGCGGCCCGTTCGTGTGTCTGTGCGCATACTGAGTGCGGCAGGAGGTGTCGTAACAGGGAGCGCTACTCACGTGACGGAGGCGGAAGACCGCAAGCCGCAGTCGGACGAGGCGAGGATGGCCTTCGCGCCGCCCGCGGGGATCGAGGTGGGGGACAGCGAGTCGGAGACCACGTCCGAGTTCGCCCTCCCCAAGGGGCTGGGTGTACCGCAGCCGCCGGTCCAGGAACCCGAGGGCTCGGCGTTCCGGGCACCGAGCGGCTACAGCGTCGAGGACGCCTCCCCCGCGTTCACCCCCGCGACCGGCATACCGAAGATCAGCCTGACCAAGGATCTGCCCTGGCAGGACCGGATGCGAACGATGCTGCGCATGCCGGTGGCCGAGCGGCCCGCCCCGGAGCGGATGCCGAAGGTGGAGGAGGAGGGTCCGGCCGTCCCGCGCGTGCTCGACCTGACCCTGCGTATCGGCGAGCTGCTGCTGGCGGGCGGTGAGGGCGCGGAGGACGTCGAGGCGGCGATGTTCGCGGTCTGCCGGTCCTACGGCCTGGACCGCTGCGAGCCGAACGTCACCTTCACCCTGTTGTCGATCTCGTACCAGCCGTCGCTGGTGGACGATCCGGTGACGGCGTCGCGCACGGTACGGCGGCGCGGTACCGACTACACGCGTCTGGCCGCCGTGTACCAGCTCGTCGACGACCTCAGCGACCCGGAGAGCCATATCTCCCTGGAGGAGTCCTACGGGCGGCTCGCGGAGATCCGCCGCAACCGGCACCCGTACCCGACCTGGGTGCTGACCGGGGCGAGCGGGCTGCTCGCGGGGGCGGCCTCCGTACTGGTCGGCGGTGACCTGATCGTCTTCATCGCGGCCATGCTGGGCGCGATGCTCGGCGACCGGCTGGCGTGGCTGTGCGCGGGGCGCGGGCTGCCGGAGTTCTACCAGTTCACGGTGGCCGCGATGCCGCCGGCCGCGATCGGGGTCGCGCTGACGCTGGCGCACGTCGACGTGAAGGCCTCCGCGGTCATCACCGGTGGGCTGTTCGCGCTGCTGCCCGGGCGGGCGCTGGTGGCCGGCGTGCAGGACGGGCTGACCGGCTTCTACATCACCGCGGCCGCGCGCCTGCTGGAAGTCATGTACTTCTTCGTCGGCATCGTCGTCGGTGTGCTGGTGATCCTGTACCTCGGCGTGAACCTGGGCGCCGGCCCCGACCCCGACGCGCTGCTGAACATCTCCGAGCGGCCGTACTGGCAGATCGGCGCGTCGATGCTGCTGTCGCTGACCTTCGCGGTGCTGCTCCAGCAGGAACGGTCCACCGTGCTCGCCGTGACCCTCAACGGGGGTGTCGCGTGGGTGGTCTACGGCGCGCTGCACTACGCCGGTGAGCTGTCGCCGGTTGCCTCTACGGCTGTCGCGGCGGGGTTGGTGGGGTTGTTCGGGCAGCTGATGGCGCGGTATCGGTTCGCGTCGGCGTTGCCGTACACGACGGCGGCGATCGGGCCCCTGTTGCCGGGGTCGGCCACGTACTTCGGGCTGTTGTCGATCGCGCAGAACAAGGTGGATGCGGGGCTTGTTTCGCTGGCCACGGCTGCTTCATTGGCCATGGCCATCGCTATCGGGGTGAACCTCGGGTCGGAGATCTCCCGTTTGTTCCTGCGGATCGGGTCGCCTGAGAAGCGGCGGGCCGCCAAGCGGACGCGGGGATTCTGAGCGCCGGGTGCCTACTGGGTCGGGGCCCTGTGTCCATCGGCGGCTGCAGGTTGTTTGTGGCTTGTCGCGCAGTTCCCCGCGCCCCTAGGGGGTTTCAGTAACCCTGGTTCGGCGGGTACTGCTGGTTCTGCTGGCCGTACCCCTGCGGGTACTGCTGGGCGTACGGCTGCTGTTGGTGCTGCTGGCCGTAGTACTGCTGGTCGTAGCCGTACTGCTGCTCGCTCTGGTTGCCGTACTGCTGGTGGCCCTGGTTGCCGTACTGCTGCTGCGGCTGGGGCTGGTCGTCCGACGGGATGCGGCGGAGCTGGGTCGTCGCGTCGTCCATCGGCATGTGCTGCTGCTGGAGGGGGGCCGGGGCCTCGGCCGCCGCGCGCTTCTTCTTGGCGCGCTCCCGCAGGTACTCGATGATGATCGGGACCACCGAGACGAAGACGATCAGGACGAGGATCGCCTCGACGTTCTTGTTGATGAACTCGATCTGGCCGAGCCAGTAACCCGCCAGAGTGACGCCGGTGCCCCAGGCGATGCCGCCGATGACGTTGTACGTGAAGAACGTGCGGTACTTCATACGGCCGGCGCCCGCGACGATGGGGGCGAACGTGCGCACGATCGGCACGAAGCGGGCGAGGACGATCGCCTTCGGACCGTACTTCTCCATGAACTCGTGTGCCTTCTCCAGGTTCTCCTGTTTGAAGAGCTTGGAGTTCGGGCGGTTGAAGAGCTTCGGGCCGAGGAACTTGCCGATCATGTAGCCGACCTGGTCACCGATGACCGCGGCGATGACGATGAGCGTGCAGACCAGCCACAGGGGCTGGCTGATGTACTGGCCCTGAGCCACGAAGAGGCCCGCCGTGAAGAGCAGGGAGTCACCGGGCAGGAACGCGAAGAGGCCGGACTCCGCGAAGACGATCAGCAGGATGCCGGGGAGGCTGAAGGTCTCGATCAGATAGTTCGGGTCGAGCCACTCGGGGCCGAGCGCAAGCGTGGTCACGGGATTGTGGCTCCTGCTGGGAGGGGGGCGGGCGGGATCGGGCTGGCTGCTCAAATTATCAACGCTGCACTGGCCGCCCAGGTTCCATGGACCCCCTCAGGATGCACTGTGCCCCCGCTGGGACAAAGCTGTGATCCATGGGTATCGACGAATACGGCGGTGGGCAGGGACCCCAGCCCGACGTTCTCGTGGTCACGACCAACGACGTTCCCGGCCACCGCGTCACAGAGGTTCTCGGTGAGGTTTTCGGACTGACCGTGCGGTCACGGCACCTCGGCAGTCAGATCGGCGCCGGTCTGAAGTCGCTGGTCGGCGGCGAGCTCCGAGGGCTCACCAAGACGCTGGTGGAGACCCGGAACCAGGCCATGGAGCGGCTGGTCGAGCAGGCACGCGCGCGTGGCGCGAACGGCGTGCTGGCGTTCCGGTTCGATGTGACCGAGGCGGCCGACGTGGGCACCGAGGTGTGTGCCTACGGGACCGCGGTGGTCCTGGCCCGGGAGTGACCCATACGGGGTCCCGGGCCAGGTGTCATGAGGTGTGGCGGGCCGCGTTGGCGAGGATGGCGTCCTTCATATAGGCCGCCAGGCCCGGCTTGGCCTGGTCGATGTTGCGCGTGAACCGCTCGTCCGCGACGTACATCTCACCGAGGCAGGCGTGCATCTCGTACCCGCAGTCGTAGTGGTTGCGGGAGATCCCCTGGCGGTGCTCCTCGGCGACGTCCATCGCGGCCTCGCAGTCCGCGGGCTCGCCGGCCTCCATGAGCGCGACAAAACGCCGGCCGATCTCCTCCGCCTCGCGCTGGATCCGCAGCCAGTCCTCCTTGGTGTAGGAGGCGGCCCGCTGCTGTGACTGCCGGTAGGCGTCGGTGTTGCCCCAGCGGTCCTGCACCTCTTCCTCGTACTGTTCCGGGTCGAAGTCCCCGAACACCTCGAACTTCTCCTCCGGCGTCAGATTGATTCCCATCGTGCGTGCCTCCATGGCGTGCTCCACGGCCGCCGCCATCTTCTGCAGCTTCTCGATCCGGGCGGTCAGCAACTCGTGCTGTCGGCGCAGGTGTTCGCGCGGGTCCGCGTCCGGGTCGTCGAGCAGGGCGGCGACCTCCTCGAGCGGGAAGCCGAGCTCGCGGTAGAACAGGATCTGCTGCAGCCGGTCGAGGTCGGCGTCGCTGTAGCGCCGGTGGCCCGCATGGCTGCGCTCGCTGGGCACGAGCAGGCCGATGTCGTCGTAGTGGTGCAGGGTGCGCACCGTCACACCGGCGAACCCGGCGACCTGTCCCACGGAGTAGCTCACTTCCGCTCCCTTCTCGGTACGCACTCCACACTGAGTCCTTACGTGGCGTGAGGTGCAAGCCCGGCGGGCCGGACCTACCGTCGTATGCATGCCCCTGCATCCTGGGAACAGCGAAGCACCGGACGACAGGGACGGCGGGCGCAGGCTCGCCGTCAACCCCTTCTACGGCGAGGCGAATCCGGTCGGCGGTATGGCCGAGGCACCGCCCACGCATCGGCTGCCGGATGCTCCGCTGTCGCCGTCGACGGCGTACCGGCTGGTGCACGACGAGCTGATGCTGGACGGCAACTCCCGGCTCAACCTGGCCACCTTCGTCACCACCTGGATGGAGCCGCAGGCCGGGGTGCTGATGGGCGAGTGCCGGGACAAGAACATGATCGACAAGGACGAGTACCCGCGCACCGCCGAGCTGGAGCGGCGTTGCGTGGCGATGCTCGCCGACCTGTGGAACGCGCCCGATCCTGCGGCGGCCGTGGGCTGCTCCACCACCGGGTCCAGCGAGGCGTGCATGCTCGCCGGGATGGCGCTGAAGCGGCGCTGGGCGCGGCGCAACGCCGACCGGTATCCCGGCGCGCGCCCCAACCTGGTGATGGGCGTCAACGTCCAGGTCTGCTGGGAGAAGTTCTGCAACTTCTGGGAGGTGGAGCCCCGCCAGGTCCCGATGGAGGGCGAGCGGTTCCATCTCGATCCGCAGGCGGCCGCCGAGCTGTGCGACGAGAACACCATCGGGGTCGTCGGGATCCTCGGCTCCACCTTCGACGGTTCGTACGAGCCGATCGCGCAGCTGTGCGCGGCCCTCGACGCCCTCCAGGAGCGGACCGGGCTCGACATCCCGGTGCACGTCGACGGCGCGTCCGGCGCCATGGTGGCGCCCTTCCTCGACGAGGACCTGATCTGGGACTTCCGCCTGCCGAGGGTCGCCTCGATCAACACCTCGGGGCACAAGTACGGGCTGGTCTACCCGGGCGTCGGCTGGGCGCTGTGGCGGGACAAGGAGGCGCTGCCCGAGGAGCTTGTGTTCCGCGTCACGTACCTGGGCGGCGACATGCCGACGTTCGCGCTGAACTTCTCCCGGCCGGGAGCCCAGGTCGTCGCGCAGTACTACTCGTTCCTGCGGCTGGGGCGGGACGGGTACCGGGCCGTGCAGCAGGCCTCGCGGGACGTGGCCGGCAAGGTCGCCGAGGCCGTGGAGAAGCTCGGCGACTTCCGGCTGCTGACGCGAGGCGACCAGTTGCCCGTGTTCGCCTTCACGACGGCGCCGGACGTCACGGCGTACGACGTCTTCGATGTCTCCCGGCGGCTGCGCGAGCGCGGCTGGCTGGCTGGCTGGTCCCGGCGTACACCTTCCCGCCCCACCGCGAGGACCTGTCCGTCCTCAGGGTCGTCTGCCGCAACGGCTTCTCCGCCGACCTCGCCGAGCTGTTCGTGGAGGACCTGGGCCGACTGCTGCCGGAGCTGCGCCGGCAGCCGCATCCCTTCACGCACGACAAGGAGGCGGCCACCGGCTTCCACCACTAGGTCCTGCCCGTTTGGATCAGCTCGGCTGCGAGGATCGGTTCCGCTCGGCCGACCCGAGCGGGGCGATGGGGGTGCCCCCGCGCGAGCCGGTTCGAGCGTGGGGGAGC
>NZ_JOFS01000053.1 GCF_000719285.1 Streptomyces bicolor
CCCCCCCCCCCCACCCCCATCCCCCGCTCCATCCACGCCCTCCGCGCCGCCCTCGCCCTCCAAGGCGCCATGTTCGGCGCCTGCCAGGCCGGCATCACAGCCCTCACTCAACGGCTGGGCCAACCGGATCAGGCCGGCCTCGTGTACGCCGCCATGGGAGTGATGAGCGCTGTCGCAGGGCTCGCCATGGCCGCCGTACCGGCTCGGATCGCACTCGGCACCCGCTGGCGGACAGCCACCACGGCCGCGTTCGGGCTGTCGCTGCCTCTGCTGTGGACCGGCAGCCTCCCCGCGCTCTACGTCACCGTCACCGTCCTCGGAGTCGCCTACGCCCCGCATCTGATCACGGTGTTCGGGCTGACCGAGCGCGTGGTTCCGCCGGCGCGGCTCGCCGAGGCGATGGCGTTCGCGACGAGTGCGCTCGTCGGCGGGCAGGCACTCGCGGTCGCCGTCACCGGCCGCTTGGCCGAGTCGTACGGCCCCGCGGCGGCGTTCGCGGCGGGCAGCCTGGCCGCCGCACTCGCCTGCGCGGTCGCGCTGACGGCGCGCCCGGCGTCGTACACCGGACGCGCCGCCGAAAACGACGTCCACGCGCGCGTGCCCGGCGGTGACGAGACCGGACACGCACGCGCCGACACTCGCCCCTAGGCCCTGTCGTCAAATTCCCGCCTGCCCGGCGACGCCTGGCACGCACTCCCCCAGAGGGGGGACCCCCATCGAGGGCGGCTCCGGCGCCTTGCGATCGCACACACCAGACGCCGCCGGGCCCGCCCTTCGGGCGGACGACGGGGATTTGACGACAGGACCTAGACCGGCCGCTGCAGCACCGTCAGGCTCCGGTCCACCAAGGTCAACCGGTCCCCGGCCTGCACCTTCGGTCCCGTCCCGGGCGGCACCCCGTCGGTGCGGGCGGTGTCGACGACCACCTGCCACTGGCGGCCGTGGTTGACCGGCACGACGAAGTCGAGGGTCTTGGGGGAGGCGTTGAACATCAGCAGGAAGGAGTCGTCGGTGATGCGCTCCCCGCGCGAGCCCGGCTCCGAGATCGCGTTGCCGTTGAGGAACACCGTGAGCGCCGAGGCCTGCGTCCGGTTCCAGTCCCGCTGGGTCATCTCGACCCCCTGCGGAGTGAACCACGCGATGTCCGACAGGTCGTCGTGGGTTCCCTCGACGGGCCGCCCGTGGAAGAAGCGCCGCCTGCGGAAGACCGGATGGTCCCGCCGAAGCCACACCATCGCGCGCGTGAAGGCGAGCAGCTCGCGCGACAGACGGGCCGCGGCCCCGCCGCCCGAGCCGTCCGCCGAGTCGTCCGCACCCGAGCCGGCCGCCCCGTCCGCCCCGTCCTCCGGCCAGGCGACCCATGCCAGCTCGCTGTCCTGGCAGTACGCGTTGTTGTTGCCGCGCTGCGTGCGCGCGAACTCGTCGCCGTGGCTGATCATCGGCACGCCCTGGGACAGCATGAGCGTCGCGATGAAGTTGCGCATCTGGCGGGCGCGCAGCTCCAGGACGGCCGGGTCGTCGGTCTCGCCCTCCGCCCCGCAGTTCCAGGACCGGTTGTGGCTCTCGCCGTCCCGGTTGTCCTCGCCGTTGGCGTGGTTGTGCTTGTCGTTGTACGAGACGAGGTCGTGCAGGGTGAACCCGTCGTGGCAGGTCACGAAGTTGATGGAGGCCAGCGGGCGCCGCCCGTCGTCCTGGTACAGGTCGGACGAGCCCGTCAGCCGGGACGCGAACTCCGCCAGCGTGCGCGGCTCGCCGCGCCACAGGTCCCGTACGGTGTCGCGGTACTTGCCGTTCCACTCGGTCCACAGCGGCGGGAAGTTGCCCACCTGGTAGCCGCCCTCGCCCACGTCCCACGGTTCGGCGATCAGCTTCACCTGGGAGACCACCGGGTCCTGCTGCACCAGGTCGAAGAACGACGACAGCCGGTCCACCTCGTGGAACTGCCTCGCCAGGGTGGCCGCGAGGTCGAAGCGGAAGCCGTCGACGTGCATCTCGGTGACCCAGTAGCGCAGCGAGTCCATGATCAGCTGCAGGACGTGCGGGGACCGCATGAGCAGGGAGTTCCCGGTGCCCGTGGTGTCCATGTAGTAGCGCGGGTCGTCCGTGAGGCGGTAGTAGCGCTGGTTGTCCAGGCCCCGGAAGGACAGCGTGGGGCCCAGGTGGTTGCCTTCGGCGGTGTGGTTGTAGACCACGTCGAGGATCACCTCGATACCGGCCTCGTGCAGGGCACGCACCGCCGACTTGAACTCCAGGACCTGCTGACCGCGGTCGCCCCAGGAGGCGTACGCGTTGTGCGGGGCGAAGAAGCCGATGGTGTTGTAGCCCCAGTAGTTGTTCAGGCCCATGTCCACCAGGCGGTGGTCGTTCACGAACTGGTGGACCGGCATCAGCTCCAGCGCCGTCACGCCCAGCTCGGTGAGGTGCTCGATGACCGCCGGGTGGGCGAGGGCGGCGTAGGTGCCGCGCAGCTCCTCGGGCAGCCCAGGGTGCCGCATCGTGAGGCCCTTCACATGGGCCTCGTAGATGACCGTGTGGTGGTACTCGGTGCGCGGTCGGCGGTCGTCGCCCCAGTCGAAGTACGGGTTGACCACGACCGACGACATCATGTGCGGCGCCGAGTCCAGGTCGTTTCGTTTGTCGGGTTTGTCGAAGTGGTAGCCGTACACCTCCTCGCCCCAGCGGATCGCGCCGCTGACGGCCTTGGCGTACGGGTCGAGCAACAGCTTCGCGGAGTTGCAGCGCAGGCCGCGTTCGGGGGCGTAGGGGCCGTGCACCCGGAAGCCGTACCGCTGTCCCGGCATGACGCCCGGCACGTACGCGTGCCGCACGAAGGCGTCGCTCTCCCGCAGTTCCACCGCCGTCTCCGAGCCGTCGTCGTGCAGCAGACACAGCTCTACTCGGTCCGCGGCCTCCGTGAAGACCGCGAAGTTGGTGCCGGCGCCGTCGTAAGTGGCACCGAGTGGATATGCCTCTCCAGGCCAGACCTGCATGGACACGACTCTTTCAGCTCGGGCCCGCCGTCGTGGGCGCCTTGCCGTCGAGTCTCCCCGAAAGTGATGGAACCACCTATGACTTACGTCCCTCTTACCGGTCGACCAGTGCAGACGCGGGTACAGCCATCAAGGGCGTACCAGTGGGGCCGACACGTACTCCCGGGGACGAAGGGGGAGTAGGGGGAAGATGTGCGCAAGATAGTGCACCGCCATCTGGGCAAGGTGGTGGCGGGTGCGGCCATCGCGGTGGCCGGAACGGCCGTCATGGTCGGGATCACCCTGCCGGGGACGGCCGGGGCCGACACGACCGGAGGGGCCGACGGCAGCGGCCAGTCCGCCCAGCAGGCGGCTCAGGGACAGGGTGGCGCCGCCGCCGTGCAGCCCGGCGTCGTCGAGGAGGCGCCCGCCGAGGGCGACCGAGGCAAGGGCAACGACCCGCTGACCGACGACGAGATCGCGCGGGTGGAGAAGCTCGCGGTGAACCGGCAGCTGTTCGACGGGAGCGAGAACGTCAGGGGCGCGCGCGGCCCGCAGCGGATCGACACCCAGCTCGCCGAGCCCGAGGCAGACGAGGTCGACGACCCGAACGCGCCTCGGCGCGCCGACGTGACCTTCTACGACTACCGGGACGACACCCTCGTCACCCGGACCATCAACCTCGACACGGGCAAGGTCGAGCACACCGCCACGCAGCGCGGTGTCCAGCCGCCGCTGAGCCGCTCCGAGGAGGCCGAGGCCGCCAAGCTGCTGATCGCCGATCCGCTGGGCGCGGGTCTGAAGGCGGACTACAAGGACGCCACCGGCAAGGAGCTCACCTCCCCGGACCAGCTGCAGCTGAACAGCATGGTGTACACGGCCAACCCGGGCGGATCGGCGTCGGTCGCGAAGTGCGGCGAGCACCGCTGCACCCGGCTGTTCCCGAAGATCAAGAACGGGGCGTGGGTCGACCTCAGGGACTTCGTGATCGACCTGAGCGCCCGCAAGGTGATCCGTCTCGGCTGAGCCGACCTCAGTTCACTTTTCCAACTCTGCACCTCCTGTAAGGGAGTCACCTCTTCATGCGCGTCAACAGAATCAGCCGTGCCCGCAGGCGGGCGGCTCTCGGTCTGTCCCTGGCCGCGCTGGCCGCCGGCGCGACGACCGGAGCGGGACCGGCAGCCGCCCAGCCCAAGGCGGCTGCCGCCCCGACCCCCAACTGCAGCGCGGCGTACCGCATCGAGCAGAAACTCTCCACCGGGACCACCTGGCGGATGTGCTGGCGCTTCAACGGCACGTCCGGGGTCATTCTGGAGGACATCTCCTACCAGCCGCCGGGCGAGGCCAAGCCGATCAAGGTCCTCAACAGCGCCAAGCTCGCCCAGATCCATGTGCCGTACGACGACGGCAACTCCGAGTTCAACGACCTGACGACGTACAACTTCGGCAACGGCCTGCTGAACATGAAGCCCGCCGAATGCCCGGGCGGCACCATCAAGACCGTCAAGGTCCGCGAGCCCGCCTACTCCGAGTCGTCGGACGTCAAGGGTCTGTGCGCCACGACGCGTTCCCGCGGCCACGCGTACCACCTGCAGACCGAGCCGCCGAACGGCGGGATCGGCAAGACGTACCAGGCCCAGGGCAAGGACCTGCTGCTCTACACCATCAACAAGGTGAGCTGGTACGAGTACATCACCGAGTGGCGCTTCCAGGACGACGGCACCCTCACCATGAACGTCGGCGCGACCGGCAGCCTCGCCCCCGACGACTACGACGGCGGTGACGGCCGCGGCTGGCCCATCGGCAAGGGCGCCAAGGACTACGCCGACAGCCACAGCCACAACGTCTTCTGGCGGCTCGACTTCGGTCTCGACGGCTCCTCCAAGACCCGGATCGAGCAGTACGACTCGAAGGTCAGCCCGGCGGCGGGCGACCAGGGGCCGACCAACAAGACGACGCTCACGAAGGTCACCAAGGAACTCGCCGGCGACGCCAAGAACATGCGCTGGTGGCGGGTGGTCAGCGGTACCGGCAAGAACAAGGACGGGCACGCGCGCTCGTACGAACTCGTCCCGGGTGTCACCACGAAGTTCCCGGGCCGTCCCTTCACCTCGCACGACGTGTACTTCACGGAGTACAACAAGTGCGAGCAGTACGCCAGCGAGAACCTGCCCCCCTGCGGTGCCGGACACCCCAGGTCCGTCGACAAGTGGGTCAACGGACAGTCCCTCACTCACCCCGTGGTCTGGATGAACGTGGGCTTCCACCACATCGTGCGGGACGAGGACCAGCAGCCGATGCCGGTCCACTGGCAGGGCTTCTCCATCGCCCCGCGGGACGTGACCGCTATGAATCCGCTCACTCCGGCGGACCTCAAGGGCATCAATGGCCATGTCGGCCGCGATAGTTGAGAAACGACCCTGTCCATCCGGCTGCACCGCCGACCGCTCCCGGAGTACCCTTCCTTGATCGTTGGGACGGGGAGTGCTCGGGGGAGCGGAAGGCGGTGCGCGGGTGGGCTCGGGAGGGCTGGAGTTGCCCCCTGGTGACGAGGGTCACGAGGGGAACTCCACAGACGTCCCACCCGGCACGGTGTCCCTGGCCAGGCCGATGGAGACCAGTTCCATCGGCCCGGAGCTGGACTGGGACACCGACGCCTGGCGCGAGGTGCGTACGCGCGCCCAGCGGGCCGGCCGGGCCTATATCTGGCTGAACCTCGTCGAACAGCGGTTGCGCGCCGTCGTGGCCGCTGTTCTGCGTCCCATCTACGAACCCGTCCACGGCGACGACTGGGTCGTGGCGGCGGCCGGACCGGCCGGTCAGGAGTGGGTGCAGCGCGCGGTCGCCGTCCGCGAGGTCAGCCGCCGCAAGGGCTACCTGCTCGACCCGGCCGACGACAACGTGCTCAGCTTCCTCACCCTGCCCCAGCTGCGCGAGCTGATGGTGCAGCACTGGCCGTGCTTCGAGCCGTACGTCGACGACCGACGGGACGTCGAACTCGCTCTGGACGAGCTCGAGGTGACCCGGAACGTCGTCTCGCGCAACCGGGCCCTGTCCGAGGCGGTCCTGAACCAGGCCGAACGGGCCTCGGCGCGGCTGCTGGAGATCCTCGGCACGGGCGGGGACGTTCCGTCGGCGCGCCGGCTGCCCATCGACGCCGTCGAGGACCTGGTCGGCGACCGCTACGCCGACGTGGTCGCCGTGCACCCCGACCGGGTACGGCTGCTGCGCCAGTTCCCGGCCGAGGACATCTTCGGCGGCGCGCGCCGGCTCGACGTCATCGGCATCGGCCTCAACCTGCTCGTGCAGAACTTCTCCGGGCGGCGCCTGGTGCGGCTAGCCGAGTCCGGCTGCCGGGCGCGGCTGCTGTTCCTGAACCCGGCCTCCAGCGCGGTCAAGCGGCGCGAGCGCGAACTCGGCATCAAGCGGGGCGAACTGAGCCGCGCGGTCGAGATGAACATCCTGCACATGCGCCGGGTGCGGTCCCGGCTGCGCGACCCGGGCGCCTTCGAGATCCAGGTCTTCGACGAGACGCCCCGCTTCACGGCCTATCTCGTGGACGGCGACGGCTCGGACGGCATCGCTGTCGTGCAGACCTATCTGCGCCGGACGCGAGGGCTGGAGGCGCCGGTCCTGGTGCTGCGCAACGGCAGCCGGGTGGTCAAGTCGGGCGAGATCGACGAAGGCGGGCTTTTCCCCACGTACCGCGAGGAGTTCGAACTCATGTGGGCGGATTCACGACCGGTGTCTTGACCTGTCCTGACCTATCCAGACCTGTCCGGAATTGGCCCGCGCCTGCCCGCAACCGTCCGGCCGCAGAAGCGGAATGCGGTCCTCTGATTGTCAGTGGCGCATGGGAGGGTGGAGACCACTGGGGGAAAGCACCACCAAGAAGGGGGACCACCCATGGGCTGGCACCGGGAGCTGCTGATCGGCTTCGACCTGGAGACGACGGGAACCGATCCGCGCGAGGCGCGTATCGTCACGGGGGCCGTGATCGAGGTCCGGGACGGGCAGCCCATAGGGCACAAGGAGTGGCTGGCGGATCCGGGCGTCGAGATCCCGGCGGACGCGGTCGCGGTCCACGGGATCAGCAACGAACGCGCGGCCACCGAGGGTCGCCCGGCCGACCAGGTGGCGGACGCCATCGCGGACGTCCTCGTGACGTACTGGAAGACGGGTGTGCCGGTCGTCGCCTACAACGCCGCGTTCGACCTCAGCCTGCTCTCCGCCGAACTGCGGCGGTACGGACTGCCGTCCCTGCGCGACCGCCTGGGCGGCCTGGATCCGGCCCCGGTCATCGACCCGTACACCATCGACCGCTGGGCCGACCGCTACCGACGCGGCAAGCGCAACCTCGAAGCGGTCTGCCGGGAGTACGGCATCGCCCTCGACTCCGCGCACGACGCCTCCGCCGACGCCCTCGCCGCGGCCCGCCTGGCCTGCGCGATAGCCGTCCGCCACCCCAAGATCGCGGCCCTCGGCCCGGCGGAGCTGCACCGCCGCCAGATCGAGTGGTACGCCGAGTGGGCGGCGGACTTCCAGAACTTCCTGCGCCGCAAGGGCGACGCGACGGCGGTGGTCGACGCGACGTGGCCGCTCAGGGAGCCGGCGGGGGAGCGGGTGGCGGGGGACGCGGTCTGAGGGTTATGCCGCCGTGGGCGCCGGTGCCGCGATGCGCTCGATACGCGGCTTGGCCAACCGCTCGTAGTCTGCGCCCGAGATGAGGAGCGAGCGATCCAGCCGGGCCGCGTTGAAGTACAGCTTCGGCTGGGCCACGACGTCCGGGTCGGCGACCAGTTCCAGGTCCGGGTCGAAGCTGAACGGCAGGACCGTGCCGGGGACGGCGCGGGCCAGTCGCTCGGCGGTGGCCGCGTCACTGAAGCCGACGTAGCGCGCGGCGAACAGCGTCCGTACGGCGTCCAGATCCACCCGTCGGTCCCCGGGGACGACCGCGAGGACGTGACGTGTCGTGCGCCGGTCCACCTTCACCCGCAGCACGATGCACTTCGCGGCCTCGGAGGACGGGTGCCCGCGCAGCGCGCAGACGGCCTCGGTGCTGCCCTCGGGCTCGTGGTCGATGAGGCGGTAGTCGACGCAGGAGGCGTCGAGCAGGGAGATCAGATGGCTGTACGTGTCGTGGTGCAGGTGGTGGTCGAGGGTGCGGTCGGTCATGCGGAGTCCTTGGCGAGGCGGTGAGCCGTGGCGGCGGGCGCAGAATCGGTTGCGGCGCCGGGCGAGGTCTCGGGCGTGCCGGGCGGGGTGCCGGCCGTGGTGAGGGGCGGGGTGCCGGCCGTCATGCGGGATGAGGCGGCGGTCGCGGGGCGGCGCGAGTGACCGGTGGTGGGGAGCCGAGGTTCCGGTGCGCTCCGGTGCGCCCTTTCCACCGCCTGCCCCCAGTACGTGCCGGTGACCATCAGGGCCGCGCCGAGGCCGGTGAGCAGAGTGAGGTGCTCCCCGCCGAGGGCGATGCCGACCGCGACGGCCCAGACCGGCTCGGTGCCCAGGAGCAGGCTGGCCCGGCTGGCCGAGGTGCGCTGTACGGCCCAGGTCTGGGCGAGGAAGGCGAACACACTGCAGAACAGGGCGAGATAGGCGAGCTGGGCCCAGGTCGCAGGGTCCGCGTGGACCAGCGTCGGCAGGTCCAGGGCGGCGGCGGGCAGGAACAGCACCGTGCCGACGAGGGTCTGCACGGTCGTCAGCTGGAGCGGGCGGATCGCACGCCCCACGGTGAATCGGCCGACCAGCACGACATGCGCGGCCCGGATCAGCGCGGCGACGAGCATCAGCAGGTCGCCGAGGCGCGGCGAGTGGAAGCCGTTGCCCGACATCAGCAGGCCCACGGCCAGAACGCACAGGCCGGTCGCGGCGAAGAAGGGGCCGGGCAGCGCGCGGCTGTTGTCGCCGCGGTCTAGGAGCGGGGTGAGGACGATGGTGAGGCTGATGATGAGTCCGGCGTTGGCGGCGCTGGTGTGGGCGACGCCGTACGTCTCCACCACCAGGACCGCCGCCTGGGTCACCCCCAAGGGCACACCGGCCCGCAGCTCGTCACGGGTCCAGCGGGGTGACCCGCGCCGCCCTGAGGCGACGACACCGAGACAGGTGACGGCCGACAGGGCGTAGCGGGCGAACAGCACGAGCAGGACGGGGAGCGCGGCGGTGGCCGTCTGGGCGGACAGATAGCTGGATCCCCAGACGATTGCGACAAGGAGGAGTACCGCATCGGTACGGCGTACGTCGGACACGCCCCTACCGTGCACCGGAGGAGACCCTGAAGCCCAGTACCACCTTCTAAAACGATCATTTAGCGGCACTACATCGTCCCTAGACTGGGGCCATGGACGAACGGCAGCTGCGGATCCTGCGGGAGCTCGGCGAACTGGGCAGTGTCACGGCGGTCGCCGAGGCGCTGCTGGTGACGCCGTCGGCGATCTCCCAGCAGCTACGGCTGCTGCAGCGCGCGATCCCGGTGCCGCTCACCGAGCGGCAGGGGCGCCGCCTGGTGCTCACCGACGCCGGACAGGCGCTGGCGGGCGCGGCCGTCGAGGTGGAGACGGCGCTCGCACGGGCACGGCATGCGGTCGAGGAGTTCGTCGGGCAGCCGGAGGGCGAGGTGTCGGTGGCCGCGTTCCACAGCGCGGGCGCGGCGCTCTTCCCGCCGCTGCTCCGAGCGCTCGCCGGCCCGGGCGGGCCGGTGCCGAGGCTGGCCGACGAGGACGTACCCCAGGAGGACTTCCCCCGGCTCACCCGGGAGTACGACATCGTCGTCGCCCACCGCCTGGACCACGCCCCGCCGTGGCCGAACACGGTGGGCACGACGACGCTGCTGCGTGAGCCGCTGGACGTAGCCATGCCCGCCGACCACCCCCTCGCCGGCAAGCGCCGCGTCACCCCCCGCGACGTGGCCGACGAGCCGTGGATCACCGTGCACGACGGCTTCCCGGTCCTGGCGGTCATCGAGGCCATCGCGGCAGCGGCGGGCCGGCGCCTCCATCTGGCCCACCGCATCAACGAGTTCGCGGTGGTGGCGGAGGCCGTGGCGGCCGGCGGCGGGATCGCCCTGATGCCACGGTGGACGATGCGCCCGCATCCGGCACTGGTCCTCAGACCCCTCAGCGGCGTCCAGGCGAGACGCCACATCGACGCCCTCTACCGCCCCGAACGCACGGCACGCACAGCGGTCCGCACGGTCCTGACGGAGCTACGCCGAGCCGCGCGCAGCATCCAGAACCGGGGAAGTGACGGTGAGGCGACGCCCTGAGACGCGGTCTTCGCCGCTGACCCGAAACCGGCCGGGGCCGCTGTGCAAGGTCAGCGAGGAGTGAGGAGGCAGAACTCGTTGCCTTCCGGGTCGGCCAGAACCGTCCAGGCGATCGCGGACTGGTCGATACCAGGGTCGGTGGCGCCCAGGGCGCGCAGTCGGGCTGCCTCTGCTTCCAGGTCGTCACCGGGGTAGGGGCTGACGTCGAGGTGGACGCGGTTCCACACACTCTTGGTGTCGGGGGTGCGGAGGAACTCCAGGTAGGGTCCGACGCCTTTGGCGGAGCGCATGGTCGCGTGGTCGTCGGTGACCTCGTGCAGCGTCCAGTCCATCGCCTGGCCCCAGAACCGGGCCATCCCTCGCGGGTCGGTGCAGTCGACCACCACGGCGGCGATCGGCCCGGTGTCCTGGTAGATCGGGCGGGGCTCCAGGACGCAGAACTCGTTGCCCTCCGGATCGGCCATGACCGTCCAGGGGACGTCGCCCTGACCCACGTCGGCGAGCGTCGCGCCGAGATCCTTCAAGCGCGCGACCAACTCCGCCTGATGGGCGGTCGAGGTGGTGGCCAGATCAACGTGCACCCGGTTCTTCACCGTTTTGGGTTCCGGGCGGGCGATGATGTCGATGCAGACGGCCGCGGGATCGGGGTAGGCGAAACCCACGGGTTCGAGGTTGGTAACGCCGGGTCCCTCGCTGTCGACACCCCACCCGAGTGCCTCCGCCCAGAACCGGCCGAGCACGGAGTCGTCCTGAGCCTTCATATTGATCTGCACGAGTCTTGTTGCCATGCCGCAGATCCTAGAAGCGGCAGCCGACCCAGGCCGCCGCGATCAGACATGTGCTCGCCCCGGTGCTGACCATGGTTGCCCTCCCCCGGACCGTAAGCGCTCAAAACGAATGCCACCGCACCGTCTCGTCCCCCTCCCGCAACGACCCCACCCTCCGCTCGAACTCGAGCAACGCCTTCGGATTACTCGGCGCATGCTGAGCCACCCACGCACAACTCGCCGTCTCCCGCGCCCCGCGCAGCACCGAACACCCCTCCCACTCCCGCACATCCCAGCCATACGCCTCGACAAACGAGTCGTAAGCCGCCGCGGGCAACCCGTACCGATCCCGGGAGAGCGCCATCACGACCAGGTCATGCTCACGCAGGTCGGCCGAGAAGGTCTCCAGGTCGACCAGGACGGGACCACCGGGGCCGACGTGGACGTTCCTGGGGAGTGCGTCCCCGTGGATGGGGCCCGGCGTCCGATGGGGCGTCAGCCCCGTCACGGCCGCCGCGAACCCGTCCCTGCGCTCCCGCAGATACGCCGCGTCCGCCGCGTCGATCGCATCCCCGGCCAGCCGCAGCCACCGCTCCACACCGCCCAGCAACTCCCGCGGAGGCAGCGGGAAAGGGGGCGCCGGCAGCGCGTGGACCACCCGTAGCAGTTCGGCCAAATCCCGCGGCTCGGCGGGCCGTACCGGCTCGGGCAGCCGATGCCACACGGTGACCGGATGCCCCTCGACGAGCAACGCCTCGGCGGCAGCCGCCCGCACCGCCGGCACACCCGCCTCGGCCAGCCACACCGCGATGTCCAGTTCCCGTCGCGCCCGGTCGAGGAGTTCCGCGTCGCGGCCCACCTTGACGACCAGGTCACCGGCGGCGAACACCGCGTTCTCACCGAGGGCGAGGAGTCGGGCGTCCCGTGCCGGGGCAGGGAGTACGTCCGCCGCGGCCAGTACGTCCCGCGCCCTTGCCTCGTCCATCGCCCGCCTCCGTGTGGTCGTCAGCCTGTCGTGAACGGCGTCGGGTTCCCGCCATCCGTCGGCCAGTCTCGCATTTCCACAGGTCGGACCGCGTGCGCGCGACCTTGACGGGGTACGGCGCCTTCACGACCATGACGGGGCCCGTCCGAGCCGCGCGAAGGGGCTGATTCCGTGACATCGGTGGCCGAGGCCGAGAGGCCGGTGAGACGCGTGCCGGGCGGCACGAGGCGGCGGCGTGTCACGGATCACGGCGCCTGGTTCCTCGTACTGCCCGCGCTGATCCCCATCCTGATCCTCAGCGTCGGTCCGCTGCTCTACGGCATCCTGCTGGCCTTCACCGACGCACAGTCCGGCCGGACCCAGCCCACCCAGTGGATCGGCGGTCTCAATTTCCGGGATCTGCTGCAGGACACGCTGTTCTGGGAGTCGTTCCGGATCGGCCTGGTCTGGGCCGTCGGAGTCACCGTGCCGCAGTTCCTGCTCGCGCTGGGCCTGGCCCTGCTCCTCAACCAGGACCTGCGCCTGCGCTGGCTGGCCCGCGCCCTCGCGATCGTGCCGTGGGCCATGCCCGAGGTCGTCGTCGGCGTCATGTGGCGGCTGGTCTACAACCCCGACGCGGGGATCCTCAACGAGACGCTCCGCGATCTCGGCCTCGGCGACGGCCGTGACTGGCTCAGCGGGCTCGGCACCGCGCTGCCCGCCGTCATCGTCGTGGGCATCTGGGCGGGCATGCCGACCACGACGGTCGCCCTGCTCGCCGGCCTGCAGAACACCCCGCGCGAACTGCACGAGGCGGCGGCCGTGGACGGCGCCGGCGCCTGGCGCCGCTTCCGCACGGTCACCTGGCCCGCCCTGCGACCCGTCGCTCTCTCCATCACGGCACTCAACCTGATCTGGAACTTCAACTCCTTCGCCCTGGTCTACGTGCTCACCAGCGGCGGCCCCGGCGGCCGCACCCGGCTGCCCATGCTCTTCGCCTACGAAGAGGCCTTCCGCTACGGCCAGTTCGGCTACGCGGCGGCCATGGGATGCGTGATGGTCGCGGCGATCTCGATACTGCTCGCCGTCTTCCTCGTCGGACGGCTCAAGGGAGGTGACGACACATGAGCGCCGGCCGAGTCATGAGGAGCAGCCGAACCGGCCGCGCCGGCCAGTACCTCGCCCTGCTCGCCTACCTGCTCTTCCTCGCCTTCCCGTTCCTCTGGCTGATCTCCACCGCCTTCAAGCCGCCCCGCGAGCTGGGCAGCCTGCACCCCACCTGGATCCCGAAGGACCCCACCCTCGCCAACTTCCGCCAGGCCTTCGACGAACAGCCCCTGCTGGACGCCGCGCTCAACTCCCTGATCGCCGCGCTCGGCGCCGCCCTGGTCGCCGTACTCCTCGCCACCCCGATGGCGTACGCCATGGCCCGCCACCGCACCCGGCTCGCGCGCGCGGCGACCGGCTGGGTGGTCGTCAGCCAGGCGTTCCCCCTGGTGCTGGTGATCATCCCGCTGTTCCTGGTGCTGAAGAACCTGCGGCTGATCAACTCGATGCCGGGGCTGATCATGGTGTACGTCGTGTGGGCGCTGCCGTTCGCGCTGTGGATGCTCGTCGGATACGTCCGCGCCGTGCCGCGTGAGTTGGAGGAGGCGGCGGCCGTCGACGGCGCCGGGCGGCTGCGCACCCTCGTCTCGGTGACCGCGCCGCTGCTGGCACCCGGGATCGTGGCGACGGCGCTGTTCGCGTTCGTCACGGCGTGGAACGAGTTCTTCTTCGCGCTCGTGCTGTTGAAGACCCCGGAGAAACAGACCCTTCCGGTCGTCCTCACCCACTTCATCGGCGCGGAGGGCGTCGCGGACCTCGGTCCGCTGGCCGCCGCCGCGTTCCTCGCGACGCTGCCCTCGCTGGTGGTGTTCGCGGTCATCCAGCGGCGGATCACGGGCGGCATGCTCGCCGGGGCGGTGAAGAACTGATGCGTACGCGACTGCTGCCGACCCTCACCGCCGTCCTCGCTCTGCTGCTCGCCGGGTGCGGCGGCGACGACGGTGACACCGCGGGCGGCCGTATCACCCTGCGTTTCCAGTCCCTGGCCTGGCAGGAGGAGTCCGTCGAGGTCAACAAGGAGCTGGTGGAGGAATGGAACGCGACCCATCCGGACGTCAAGGTGGAGTATGTGCAAGGCAGTTGGGACAGCGTCCACGACCAGCTCCTCACCTCCTTCGAGGGCGGTGAGGCCCCGGACATCATCCACGACGCCTCGGACGACCTCGCCGACTTCGCGTACGGCGGCTACCTCGCCGACCTGACCGGCCTGTTGCCCGAGCGGCTCAAGTCCGACATCCCGCCGCGCAGTTGGGAGACGGTGACCTTCGGCGACGGAATCTACGGCGTGCCCTTCCTGCAGGAACCGCGGGTCCTCATCGCCAACGCGACCTGGCTGAAGGAGTCCGGCGTCCGCATCCCCACCCCCGAACAGCCCTGGAGCTGGGCCGAGTTCCGCGAGGTCACCGAGCAGCTGAGCGGCAACGGCAAGTACGGCGTCGCCTGGCCGCTCAAGGAGCCCGTCTCCGCCACCCTCAACCTGTCGCTGTCGGCCGGCGGACAGCTGTTCCACCGAGGCGCCGACGGCAAGGTGACCGTCCGCTTCGAGGCGGCCGACGAGGTCATGCCGCGCACCGTCCACGACCAGGTCGGCACCGACCGCAGCGCCTCGCCCACGACCCTCGGCAGCGGCGGCTCGGACACCCTGCCCGGGTTCTTCGGCGGCAGGTACGCGATGGTCCCGCTCGGCTTCTCGTACCGCCAGCAGATCGTGCAGCAGGCGCCGAAGGGCTTCGACTGGCAGGTGCTGCCCGCCCCGGCGGGCGCCGACGGCCTCACCCAGGGCGTCAGCCCGCAGACCCTGTCCATCGCCGAGGACAGCCCGCACAAACGGGAGGCGGCCGAGTTCATCGACTTCCTGCTCCGGCCCGCGAACATGGTGCGGCTCGCGCTGGGGGACTGGATGCTGCCGACCGGCACGGAGGCGCTCAAGGACCCGGCCCTGCGCACCACCGAGCACGACTGGGCCACCGGCACCGCGCTCGCCGGGCATCTGCGCTCGGCGCCCGCACAGTCCGTACGGGGCTATCCGGAATGGAAGGACAAGGTCGCCACGCCCGCCTTCCAGGAGTACTACAGCGGGGCCATCGACCTCGCCGAACTGCGCGCACGCCTCGAGGACGACGGGAACCTGGTGCTGGCGCGCTACCAGCGCTGACACCGCCGCCGGACAGCTGGCCCGGCTCGCCGTACCGCGCCGACGCGAGGCACCCCTGCTGCTCGAAGGCGGCGCCGGAAAAGGCGCGTTGACCGAACTGCTCGCCCCGCGCTGCCGGCGCCTTCTCGCGTACGAGTGGTGCCTGCGGGCACCCGCCCTCACCGACGCCACGCTCCTCACCCAGCTCGAGTACGCCCGCAAACGCACCGGCGACTACGGCAGCTGGACGTGGCTGACGGTGCTGACCTGGCCCCGCCACAAGTGGCGGCTCGTCGGCCGGGTCGGGCGGCACAGTTTCCGGCCCGTGCCGCGCGTGGACGCCGGGATCGTACGGATCGAGCGACGCAGGACCCGCTCCTCGACGCGGGCGCGTACGACAGCTGGCGGCGCCTGGTCGAGCTGGGCTTCTCCGGAGTCGGTGGCTCGCTGCACGCCTCGCTGCGCCGCGCCCATCCGAGTCGGCGGGTCGAGGCGGCGTTCCGCGTGGCGCGACTGGACGCGAGCGTGCTCGTCGGCGAGGTGCCGCCGGAGGCGTGGCTGAGGCTGCACGAGGTGCCGGCGCCGTGATGCCGAGTGCCGGAGCCGCGCAATTCGATTGCACGATACGTATCGTCTCGCTTAGGGTCGACGTCATGACCAGTCCCGCTCACCCCACCCGCCCCGCTCACATCGCCATGTTCTCCATCGCCGCCCACGGCCATGTGAACCCCAGCCTCGAAGTGATCCGCGAGCTCGTGGCGCGCGGGCACCGGGTCACCTACGCGATTCCGCCGGCCTTCGCCGAGAAGGTCGCCGAGACCGGAGCCGAACCGAAGCTCTGGAACTCCACCCTGCCCGGCCCCGACGCCGACCCGGAGGCCTGGGGGAGCACACTGCTGGACAACGTCGAGCCATTCCTGGCCGACGCGATCCAGGCGCTCCCGCAGCTGATCGAGGCCTACGAGGGAGACGAACCGGACCTCGTCCTGCACGACATCACCTCGTACCCGGCCCGCGTCCTCGGCCACCGCTGGGGAGTACCCGTGATCTCGCTCTCGCCGAACCTCGTCGCCTGGGAGGGCTACGAGGAGGAGGTCGCCGAGCCCATGTGGGCCGAGCCGAAGAAGACCGAGCGCGGGCAGTCGTACTACCGGCGCTTCCAGGCCTGGCTGGAGGAGAACGGCATCACCCAGCACCCCGATCCTTTCGCCGGCCGCCCCGACCGCTCGCTCGTCCTCATCCCCCGGGCCCTGCAGCCCAACGCCGACCGCGTCGACGAGTCCGTGTACACGTTCGTCGGTGCCTGCCAGGGCGACCGGGCCGCCGAGGGTGACTGGGAGCGGCCGGCGGGTGCCGAGAAGGTCGTCCTCGTGTCGCTGGGGTCGTCCTTCACCAAGCAGCCCGCCTTCTACCGGGAGTGCGTACGCGCCTTCGGCGACCTGCCGGGCTGGCACCTGGTCCTGCAGATCGGCAGGCACGTCGACCCGGCCGAGCTGGGGGACGTTCCGGCCGACGTCGAAGTGCGTTCCTGGGTCCCGCAGTTGGCGGTCCTGCAGCAGGCCGACCTGTTCGTCACCCACGCCGGGGCCGGCGGCAGCCAGGAAGGCCTGGCCACCGCGACCCCGATGATCGCCGTACCGCAGGCCGTCGACCAGTTCGGCAACGCGGACATGCTCCAGGCGCTCGGCGTCGCCCGGCACGTCCCGACGGACGAGGCCACCGCCGAGTTCCTGCGCGAGACCGCCCTCGCGCTGCTCGACGACCCCGAGGTCGCCCGCCGGCTCAAGGACATCCAGGCGGAGATGGCCCAGGAGGGTGGCACCAGGCGCGCCGCGGACCTGATCGAGGCCGAACTGGCAGCCGTACGACAAGGGTGACGGAACACCTGACAGAAGCAGGGCCCGTTGACTCTCCCGGAGTCAACGGGCCCTGTCCGTCAGGTCAGGCAGGCGGGGTCAGACCGGCACCCGCTCACCCTCGTCGTCCCGTGCCGCCGCGCCGCGCGTCACGGCCTCGGGCGCCTCGTCGTGCGTCAGGTCCGGCAGGCGGTTCAGCCACTTCGGCAGGTACCAGTTGCGCTCGCCCAGCAGCGCCATCACCGCCGGGAGCAGCACGCCCCGGATGATCGTCGCGTCGATGAGCACCGCGGCCGCGAGGCCGACGCCCATCTGCTTCATGGACTGCATGGACAGCGTGCCGAAGATCGCGAACACGGCGACCATGATGACCGCGGCGCTGGTGACGACCCCGGCCGTGGTGACGACACCGTGCTGGATCGCGTCCTTCGTCGTACGGCCGCGCAGGCGCGCCTCGCGGATTCGTGAGACCACGAACACGTGGTAGTCCATCGACAGGCCGAACAGGATCACGAACAGGAACAGCGGCAGCCAGCTGATGATGGCGCCGACGCCCTCCGCCCCCACCAGGGACGCGCCCCAGCCGTGCTGGAAGACGGCGACGAGGACGCCGTACGCCGCGCCCACCGACAGCAGGTTCAGCACGATCGAGGTGATGGCGACCGTCAGCGAGCGGAAGCACAGCAGCATCAGCAGGAAGGCGAAGACCACGACGAACGCGAAGACGGGGATGACGGCTCCGCCCAGCTGGTCGTTGAAGTCCTTCGAGCCGGCGACCTGTCCGGTGATCGGCGCCTCGACACCGTCGACCTTGCCGAGCGTGGCGGGCCGTACCTCGTCGCGCAGCTTGTCCAGGCTCTCGCCCGCCTTGTCGAGATCGGAGCCGCCGACCAGAGGGACGTACACGAACGCGATGTTCTTCTCGTCGTGCAGCTTGATCTCGACCGGGCCGCGTGAGGCGCCCGAACTGACCGCCCGCTCACGGAAGTCGGCGAGCGCGGACGTCACCTCGGGAGCGTTGATGTCATCCGCCTTGACGACGACCTCGGCCGGGTCCGAACCGCCCGGGAAGGCCTCGTTGACCCGGTTGTACGTCTGCACGATCGGCAGCGAGTCCCCGAACTCCTGGTCCAGTGTGAGGTTCTGCGTCTTCATGCCGACCGCGGGGGCCGCGACGGCGAGCAGCGCGCCGGCCGCGACGACGGTCGAGATGACCGGCCGCGCGAGCACTCCCTTGAGGACGGCCGTCCAGAACCGGCTCTCACGGTTGCCGCGTCCGCGGTTGCGGCGGAGCTTGCTCTGCGGGTGCAGGAAGGGGATCTTGCCCTTCTCGACCCGCTCGCCCAGCAGCGACAGCAGCGCCGGCAGGACGGTGACCGACCCGACCATGGCGACCGCCACCACCATCAGCGAGGCCAGGCCCATCGCCTCGAACTCGGCGAGACCGGTGAACAGCATGCCCGCCATCGCCACGCACACCGTGACACCGGAGACGATGATCGCGCGGCCACTGGTGGCGGCGGCGACCCTGAGGGCGGTCTGCGCGTCCCGGCCGGCCTCGCGCTCCTCGCGCTCACGGCGCAGATAGAACAGGCAGTAGTCGACGCCGACGGCCAGGCCGACCAGCAGCATCACGGAGCTGGCGGCGTCGGTCATCGGCATGGCGTGACTGACGATCCCCATCAGGCCCATCGTCGCCATGATCGCGGTGATCGACAGCAGCACCGGCAGCAGGGCCGCCACCAGCGCGCCGAAGGCGATGAGCAGAATGCCGAGGGCCACCGGAACCGCGGAGTACTCGGCCTTCTGGAAGTCGTCCCCGAACGCGTCGTCGAACGTCTTCATCATGCTCGCGCCGCCGATCTCCTCGATCCGCAGCGACTCGTGGTCCTTCTGGACGTCCTCCACGGCCTTCAGCACGGGCTCCACGCGCTCACCCGCGGTGTCCGACTCCCCGCGGATGTCGAACTGCACGAGCGCGCTGCGGCCGTCCTTCGAGATCGTCTGTGTGTCGTACGGCGATGTCACGTCCGCGACCTTGCCGGTGCCCTCGACCGCCTTCACCACCGCGGTGACCGCCGACCTGAACTCGGCGTCCGTGGCCTTGAGGCCGCCGCCCTTCGCCTGGATCAGGACGGTCTCACTGGCCGGCTCCTCGATCCCCGCGTCCTCGATGATCTTGGCCGCGGTGTGTGTCTCGCCCTTCAGCTGGTCGCTGTCCTTGACGTCGACCCGGCCCGCGGCCGAGCCGAGCCCCATCGCCAGCACGACGAACAGCACCCAGATGCCGACGGCAGCCCATCGGTGCCGGGCGCTCCAGCCGCCGGCGCGGGCGGCGAGGCCCCGCACTCGCGTGTCTCCGTTCCCCATGACGGGCTTGCCCCCTTGATTGCGGTGCCGACCCCCTGCCGCCACCTTTCGTTTCGAAGGTATGAGCCG
Organism: Streptomyces bicolor; assembly: GCF_000719285.1. GTDB lineage: Bacteria > Actinomycetota > Actinomycetes > Streptomycetales > Streptomycetaceae > Streptomyces > Streptomyces bicolor. The sequence continues at coordinate 19,498 of NZ_JOFS01000053.1, forward strand.
GATAAAGGCATCTCGTCGTGCTGCCCGGTGAAGTACGGCGGCCGGAACTCATCCCCTTGGCCCCCGGGCCCTCCCCACTGGGTAGGACGGCGGCCCCTTACATCTATCCGGCGGTGTCGGGGAGGACGATCAGGGAGGCGGAGCTTGTGCCGCATGCTGACCGGTAAGTAAGTTACGGGGGCCGGGCGGTCGTCGTGCCCGCCCCCACGGGGCACGACGACCGCCGTTCGGTCGGCCGGATCGCCTCAGCCGGCCGGCGTGATCGCCTTAAGGTGGCCGGATGACGACGACGTATGCGGCACTCCTGCGCGGCATCAATGTGGGCGGCAGCAGGAAGGTCCCGATGGCCGACCTGCGCACCCTGCTGACCGGCCTCGGCCACGACGGCGTACGCACCTACCTGCAGAGCGGCCAGGCCGTGTTCACCGCCGACCACGGCGGCGAGGAGTCCCTGGCGGCCGAGCTCGCGGCCGCGATCGAGCAGCACTTCGGCTTCGCCGTGGACGTGATCGTGCGCGACCACGCCTACCTCAAGGCGATCGCCGACAACGTCCCTTTCCCCGCAGCCGAGTTGGAGCCCAAGCAGCTCCATGTCACCTACTTCTCCGCCCCGGTGGGCGCCGAGCGCTTCGCGGAGATCGACCAGGCCGCCTTCCTCCCGGAGGAGTTCCGGCTCGGCGACCGGGCGCTGTACCTGTACGCCCCGAACGGCCTCGGCCGCTCCAAGCTCGCCGAAATTCTGTCGCGACCGCGACTCAACAAGGGTTTGATCGCCACCAGCCGCAACTGGAACACCGTCGTGAAACTCGTGGAGATGACCGGTGACTGAGCACGAATCCGCAGTGAAGGCCGCCATCGAGGGCGAGCTGAGGCTGCTCGACCCCGACGTCCGCCGTTCGCCCGAACTGCTCGGGTCGCTGCTGCACCCCGAGTTCCACGAGTTCGGCTCGTCGGGGCGACGCTGGGACCGCGAATCAACCATGACCCGGCTGCCCACGGACACCGATCCGCACCGGTATGTCGTCACCTCCGAGATGCGGGGCGTCCGGCTGGCGCCCGACCTCGTCCACCTCACCTTCGACACGGAGTACAACGGCGTCCGGGCACACCGCAGTTCGCTGTGGCGGCGGACCGACGACGGGTGGCAGATGTACTTCCATCAGGGCACGCCGTTCACGCCTGAGGCGGAGTGACCTTGCGCTACGTCATCATCGGTGCCGGAGCCGTCGGCGGTGTCATCGGCGGACGGCTCGCCGGCTCGGGGCACGAGGTCGTACTGGTCGCGCGGGGCGCGCACTTCGAGGCCCTACGGGATCACGGGCTGCGGCTCAGGGTGCCCGAGGGCGAGCTGACGTACCGGCTGCCGGTCGTCGACGGGCCGGCCGTGCTCGGCGGGCTGCGCCCCGACGACGTGCTGGTCCTCGCGGTCAAGACGCAGGACAGCGCGGCCGCGCTGCAGACCTGGGCGCCCGCACCGGTAGCCGGTGGCGGTACGGCCGCCGAGCGCCTGCCGTTGTTCTGCGCGCAGAACGGCGTCGAGAGCCAGCGCATCGCCCTGCGGCTCTTCCGGCGGGTGTACGGCGTCTGTGTCTGGCTGCCGTCGACATACGTCGAACCCGGCGTCGTCTCCGCGGCCGGCCACCCCCTCACCGGCATCCTGCACCTCGGCCGCCACCCGCACGGCACCGACGACACCGCCCGCCTCGTCGCCGCCGACCTGGAGAAGTCGCACTTCGAGGCACCGGTAGTGGCGGACGTGGCCCGCTGGCAGTACGCCAAGCTGCTGTCCAACCTCGGCAACGCCCTGGAAGCGGTGACCGGGCCCGTCGACAGCGAGGAGGCCGCGGCGCTGTTCCGGCGTGTGCGGGCGGAGGGCGCGGCCGTGCTCGACGCCGCCGGGATCGCGTACGCGAGCGCCGGGGAGCAACAGGAGGTACGGGGCGTCAAGGTCACCCTCGTCCCCCTCGACGGCGCCCCGCGCGGCGGCGGCTCCTCCTGGCAGTCCCTCACCCGTGGCACCGGCACCATCGAGGCCGACTACCTCAACGGGGAGATCGTCCTGCTGGGCCGTCTGCACGGCGTGCCGACCCCGCTGAACGAGCTCCTCCAGCACCTCGCCGACACCTTCGCGCGGGAGCGGCGGGCGGCGGGATCGATGCCGGTGGGGGAGCTGGTGCGACTGGCCGACGCCGCGGTCGGCGCGACGCGCTGAACCGGCGGGGGCGACTCGCCCGAACTCCGGGACAAATGACGGGTGTTGTCCCTAGGGTGAAGCGCGCGAGTTCGGCAGGAAGGGCAGGTCACCGTGGCGGGCAGAGCGTTACCGTCGTTGCCGCAGTACCGCAAGGACGGGGTGACCCGGCGGTTGTGCGCGTCGGTTCATCTGGATGACGACTTCGCCTTCGAGGTCGACCGGGATCTCACCGGGGACCGACTGAACGCGATCGGACTGACCCTCGGCATCAACTTCGTCGCCCTGGCCCGGCACGCGCGCGTGGCCGTGCGGCGGCGGGAGGCCCTCGACCGGCAACTGGCCTGGCTGGGGCTGGCGTTGGTGGTCGCCCTGCTCGTCGGGCTGTGGGGCCTGACCGGCGGCCACGGATCGGTCGCCGAGGTCGGGCTGTACGGCCCGCTCGGCGTCCTCGCGGCCTGCTGGTGGCTGGTCCACCGGGCGCAGTCCCAGGCCCGCGCGGCGGCGCAGCAGGTGTACCGCAGCCCCGACACGGCCGAGAAGCTCGCCCCGCCGGTGGAGCCGGAGGCGGAGGCATGGCTCAACGAGCACGCGTACAAACGTGCCAACGTCCTGCCGTACGCCGACGCGGCCGCCCTCACCAACCCGTTCGTCGGCAGCGGCACCGCGATCAGGAAGGCGGGTGTCTGGCAGCCCATCGACGTCAGCAAGCCCGCCGAGGCGCCGGGCGGCGGCAAGCTGAAGATCATCCCCTTCGACGCCGTCGACCTCCACACCTACGTGGCCCGCCACATGGAGAGCGCCACCGGCCTGGAGGGCCTGCGGGTCAAGAACCGGCTCTACGTCCTCGGCAGCAACGCCTACCTGCTCGGCGAGCTGGTGCCCGACCGCACCCGGCGCCCGACCGCCCAGATCCCCAAGCAGCTCGTGCAGGCGGGCCTGCAGACGCCCGGCGCGGGCATGCGGACCCACCTCTGCCTGGAGCGGATCGGACAGGGCGGGCGCATCGTCGTCTCCATGTACCTGCGGGCGATCCTCAACCAGCCCAGCCTCACCTGGGAGGTCGCCGCCTACGCGATACCACCGCTCAGCGGCCGGTTCCGCCGCGTGGACCGACTGCCGGTGGCCCCCTTCGACCGCTGGTGGAGCCTCGTCGCCCACGCCACCTCGCACACCTTGCCCGAGCTCAGCGGCGCCCTCGGCCGCATCCGCGAGCGGGGACGGCGGCGCCGGGCCGGCGCGCGGTTGCTGAAGAAGGTGCGCCGGGACATCACCGACCAGCACATGATCTACGACTACGGCGCCCCCGACAGCCTGCGCGAGCGGCACGCCGACTGGGACGAGGCCGGTTACGCCGAGCGCATCGACTCCCAGGACTTCCTGTACCGGCTCCAGCAGGGCGTGCTGACCGCGACCGAGAAGTTCCTGCAGGACCACAACGTCGACACGAGCTCGTTCGACCAGGCGCAGCAGATCATCAGCAACCAGACCTACAACATCGAGAACGTCAGCAACAGCAACCTCGGCAACCACGGCCAGGTCAACAACAACGGACAACAGGGGAGCGGTCCTCCAGGACAGCAGGGCGCCGCCACGCCCGCGGCCAAGCCCTGAACCGCGCACATCACAGGAGCAGGAGGCGGGACATGAGCACGTACAACATCCGCAACATCAACGGCCCGGCCAACATCGGCGACAACGGCCGCATCGAGATCAACAACGGCACCGACCCGGCCGCCGTCCTGCGCCTCGCGGAACGGCTCGTCGAACGGCTGCACACCGACAACCCCGCGCTCGTCCCGCAGGCGCAGATCATCCAGGGCGAACTCGTCACCGCCCAACAGGACGGCCAGCCCGCCAACCGCGGCCGCATCCGCTCCGCCCTGGAGACCATCGGCATCGGCGTGGCGGCGGGCAGCGGGAGCCTGGCCCTGGTCCAGGAGATCGGGCGCGTGCTCGGGGTGTGACCGGGGAGTTGCCTGAGCCAAGGGCGCCCCACACCTGCTGTGGGGCGCCCGATCGGGTCACTTCGGCCGTACGACCGCCCGCACCCCACCGCCGAGGTCCAGCTCCAGCCCCGACCGCAGGGGAACCGTCTGGCCGGGGCCGACCTGCTGGGCAGTGCCGTCGGAGCGGGTGCCCGTCCAGGTGTCCTTCGAGTGGTTCTTGATGCCGAAACGGCCCGGTTTGCTGGGGTGCTCGACCAGTTCCGCGACGAGGGAGGCGTCCGAGAAGTCGTGCCGCGTCGGCTCCGGCAGGAGGTGGTGGGCGTGGACGCGGGCCGCGCGGCGCAGCCGGATGTGGTGCTGGGCGCGCGGCGGAGGCGTGGTCACCGTCAGACGGGGCGGCAGCACCAGTTGCGCCCCGCATCCCCAGCAGGCGCGCGACGGCGGGTTCTCGCCCGGCTCCGTCATGTTCTGCCGCCCGCAGGACGCGCACTCGACCACCGAGTCCAGCACCGCCCGCAGCGCGTTGCGCCACTCCGTCTCCCGGACCCGGGCCGCCGGGTCGTGCAGCCCGGTCGTGAAGCTGCGGCGGAACAGCTCCTGGAGCGTCCCCGCCGCCGCGTCCCACGTCGCCAGCACGGTCGTGTGCTCCATCGGGTCGGGCGCGTTGGAGTCGTCCGCCGGATCGAAGACGAACAGCGGACTCTTGCCGTACAGCCGCTTCTCCGCCGCCTCGTCGAAGCAGTGGATGCCCAACTCCCGCCTGCCTTCGAGCGGGTGGTGGTTCATCAGCAGCATGAACAGCAGCACCGCCAGCGAGTGCAGATCGGACTGCGTGCCCGGCCGCGCGCCCGGCTCGGCGCGCACCAGCTCCGGCGCCATGAACTTCATCGTCCCCGAGATGCCGCTGACGTCGCCCTCCACCACCGCGTTGTCGTTGTCGCAGACCAGCACGTCACCCGTGGCCGGGTCGAAGAAGACGTTCCCCCAGGAGATGTCCCGGTAGGCGATACCCCGCGAGTGCAGCGCCTGGTACGCCTCCACCGTGTACAGACACGCCGTCAGCAATGCCCGTGTGCTGGTGCGCAGTTGGCGCCGGAACAGGTCCGGCAGCCCCTTGAAACGCTCCGGGCGCAGCGCCATCAGATAGCCGAAGGAACCGCGGTCCGTGCGCACGTACGCCTCCGGCCACAGGAACCGGTCGTCGTCGAAGTCCCGGCTCACCAGCTCCTTGACGATCGCCTCCTGCTCGGGCGTCGCACACGTCGGGTAGTACCACTTGAGCGCCTTGTCGCCACCCGGCGTCCGCACCCGGTACACCTCGCCCTGTCCGCCGGCCCCCAGCATGTCGATGATCTCGACCTCGTCGCCGTTCTCCGCGGTCAGCCGCGTCCCGCTGTCGAGCATGCCGCTCATCTTCTACGTCTCCGTCTTCCGTTCCGTATCCATGGCCCCGGCGTCCTGACTCCCCGGGCCGACGGGCCGCAGCGCCGCCGCCAGAGTCGTGTCGTCGCCGGAGTACCGCGAGGCCTCCCGCAGCCACTCCGGCAGCGCGGCCCGCACACCCTCGGTGCCCTCGGCCGCGAGGCGCCCGTCCAGGCCCGCCACGAACTCCCGGTACCCGTCCGCCGAAGCGAAGCTCTTCGACAGCCCGTCCGTCGACAGCACCACCAGCCTCGGGGTCCGCGCCTCGTCGAACACCGGCGCCCAGTGCGTCCGCACCGCACGCCAGGCCTGCGGACCGCACAGCGACTCCGTCTCGTCGCCGAGGTCCTCCTCGGCGGGCGCCAACGGCCGGCGCAGCACCCCGTCGTGGTCGACGACCGCCAGATCCCCGTCGCCGATCTGCCACGCCACGAACAGCCACGGCGTGAGGACCGCGCCGATCAGCGTCGTGCCGTACAGCACCAGCTTCTCGTCCTGCTCCGGCTCCCGCGCGCCCTCGTCGGCGACCGATCGGTTGCGGGCCCAGTGACCGAGGGCTGCCTCCCGCCAGTCGTGCACCAGCGCGCGCGGGAAGTCGTCCCGGGCGTACGCCATCAGCCGGGCCAGCCGCCCCGGCTCATGGCAGTCACGGGCGGCCCGCCCGAACTCGGCAGCCCGCAGCAGGAACCGGTCCACGGCGAACCGCGCGCCCAGCCCGCTGCGCGCGTACTTGGCCGAGCCGTGCCCGTCGGCGACCGCCAGCACCAGCGGGTCGTCACTGCCGCCGGTGCCCTCACAGGCGTACCAGTCCTGGTTGTGCCGCTTGTTGACCCCCTGGACGCTGTCGCCGAGCGTCTCCCAGCGCCGCACCCCGAGCGTCACCACACGTCGTCGTCATCGTCGTCGAGGACAGGCGGCGCGTACGGCTGCTTCACGGCGCCCGAGTCCGCCGGGGCCGCCATCTGCTGCGAGGCCGCCTTCACCGCCGCCGTCGACGCCCAGCGGATCGCCGCCGCCAGCTGCTTGGGGCTGTTGGCGTCGAGCGGCTGCAGCTCGGGATTGCCGAGGAACTCCTGCAGCACCGAGCGGTCCGCGTCGGCGCCGATCGCGATGGCGACCCGCACCGCCTTGCGGCCCCACGGCGTCGCGTCGATCGCCTTGAGGCCCGCCTTCCAGTCGTCGGTGGGCACCCCGTCCGACACCAGCGCGAGCACCGGCTTCAGCGCCCGCTGCGGCATCGGCGGGCTCTGCAGTTCGCGCGAGACCAGCGTCAGCGCCTCGCCGAGGTTGGTCATGCCGTCCACCTCGACGTCTTGCCAGGTGAAGTCGTCGACCGGGACCGGCGTCGGATGGTGCCACTGGGCGGTCGTGGAGAACGTGATGGTGCGCAGCAGCAGTTGGGCGGCCGGGTTGTCGTGGGCCACCGAACGCATCTCGGGGATCGCTTCCCTGATCGCGTAGTTGAGTCTGGCGATCTTCTCGCCCTGCATCGAGTACGAGCAGTCGAGCAGCCAGATGAAGTGGACCGGCCGGTTCGCCATGGGCCCGCCGGGAATGTCGCTCACTTGGCTTGTCCTTTCCGCGTGTCGGTGTGTCCCTGGGTCAGGGACGTGGGGTTCGGGAATCCGGGGACGTGGGGTCGGGGATCAGGGCAGCAGCCACAGCGCGAGCAGCGCCAGGGCGGTCGCCGTCAGCACCAGCGAGGCGACGAACAGGCCTGCCGCCATGCGCCGTCCACGCCCGATCGGTGGGGTCACCTGGGTCATGCCGGGCTGTACTTCCTCTCCTTGTCGCCGGTGCCGCGCAGCCGCAGCCTGCGCTCCTTGCCGCCCGCGCCACCGTCCGGCCCGATCAGCGCGCCGGTCTTCAGACCCGACGCCGCGAGCAGCCACAGCACCGGCTCGGCGGCCCTGCGCTGCTCGGGCTCCAGCGGGCCGGTGCCGGTGGCGGCGTGGGCGCTGACGGCCCAGTAACGCGCCGACCGGAAGTCGTGCCCGAGGGCGCGGACGAGGCCGCCCAGGCCGATCTCCTCCAGCCAGCCGTCGATCCGCGCGCCGGCCACCGGCAGTGAGCTCAACTGGTCCAGCACGTCCCGCTTGGTGACGACCGCCGCCACCGACAGCCGCCCGCGCCGGCCGGTCAGTGCCGCGAGCTCGCCGGTCAGCCGCTGATACGTCTCCCAGGGCCCCTGTGCGGAGGGCCGGGCCGCTCCGGCCCGCTGGGCGTCGTCGGCACTCAGCCTGCCGCGCACCTTGGGGTCGGCCAGGACGTCGGCGACCAGGACGACGCCGTCCGCGTGCGCCAAGTACTGCTGGGCGCGGACGCGTTCGGCGTCGCTCACCGACTCGCCCATCGGGTCGTACAGGTACAGCAGCCTGCGCCGACGCCCGCGTGCCACGGTCAGCATCAGGGCGCGCGGCTGGCCACCGGTGGTGGCGTGCGCCCAACCCGTACGCTTCAGCTCCTGGTTGAGGTCCCCGGCAGTACGGCGGTCCTCGGCTGAGGCGTACTCGACGGTCAGATCGCCGCGCCGCGCCCACGCGTGCAGGCCCTCCACCATCGCCGCCATCAGCATCGTCTTGCCGGACGAGGTCCCGCCGACCAGCGGCGCGTGCACCACCCGCGTGGTACCGGCCGTCTCCGGCAGCGGCCGGTCGCAGTGCGGGCACAGCGCGGTCAGCTTCCCGCGCCCCCCGAACCTGCTCGTCGGCAGCCGGTGCCCGCACCCGCACGCGTGCCACAGGACGCCGTACCGTCCCGGCCGCAGTGCGCGACGCTCGGCCCGGCAGTTCGGGCAGCGGTGCACAGCCAGCGGCACGGGCCGATAGCAGCCGGGGTACGGGCACTTGACGCGCACCCCCCGCACCAGCAGCCATCCGCGCTCCACACCCCGCAGCACCGGCACGGCCACCGCGCAGCCCAGCCAGACCAGCCCGAGCAGCAGGGCGAACACGGCGTGGACGACGCCGAGGACGACGGTGGCGAGCGCGGCACCGAGCATGGCGCCGAGGGCGACACCGGGGGCGACGGCCACGATCAGCCAGAAGCGGGAGCCGCGTGAGGTGCCGGGGATGCCCGAAGGGCGGCGGCCGTGGAAGAGGTTCCGGACGTACCGGCCCAGCCAAGGGTCGGCGAGCGCGGTCCAGACGACCCGCATCCCGTATCCGGCGGCCGAGACGGCGTCCACCCACATCTGCCGCCACCAGTAGCCGAGTCGAGCGGGTTCTCCCTTCCCGACAACCGGCACACGCTGATCGCTCCGCCCCACCTGCCAGGGCCCGAGTCCCCGCCACACGGCACCCACCCCGATGCCGAGGAATCGCCACAGCAGATGGAAGAGGCAGAGGCCGGCGGCTATGAGCAGGGCCAAGCCCAGCAGGAGGACGAGGGGAAGGACCGGAGTGACCGTGCTCATCGGCGACGCCCCTCGGCCGGCGGCTCCACGTCCCCGGGCCACACCGGCGGCCGGTCCGTGCCGCGGCGGCCGCGGCCGGACAGGCGGCCGGCGAGACGGCCCAGGGCGCCGGGGCGGTTCCAGGTGCGGAACGCGTCGAGCCTGCCGCGGCCCGCGCGTCCGAGGGCCTCCTCGACAGCGGCGACGTCCTCGGCGGGCAGCGCCCGCACGATCGGCCGCAGCACCTTCGTCAGCAGGGCCGTCCGCGTGTCGTCCCACCCCGGCCGGGTCCCGGCGAAGGAGTTCCAGGCGCTGAAGCAGGCGGCGACGTACGCCGGCACCGTCCGCAGCCGGTCGCCCACCCGGTCCGAGCGCCCCGCCCGCTCGTAGGCCGCGAGCAGCCCCGGCTCGGCCGTCCTGGCCAGGGTGTACAGCTCGCTCTCGGGGCCCGGTCCCAGGACGAGGCGCCGCGCGAGGGCGTCGAACACCCGCTCCATGACCGTCTCCGGAACGGGCTCGGCCGCACCGTCCCGCAGCTCCAGCGCCCGGCCGACCCAGTCCTCGCCCTCGCCCTCGGTACCGAGCAGACCGGCGAACTCCAGCAGGAGCAGGGCCGCGCGCTGCCCGGGCCGCAGTTCCGTGGGGAAGCAGCGGAGCAGGTCGACGGCGAGCGCCGGGACGTCGTGGTCGTCCGGGGACGCGGCGAGCGCGGCGTCGATCAGTATGTCCCGGGTGCCGGCCGCGCGGTGGATGTCCGACCCCAGCTGGTTGAGCAGCAGGCTCGCCTCCTGCCCGGTCGGCAGATCGCCGGACCACACCAGCCCCAGCGCGGTGCGCAGCACCGCGGTGTCGGCGTGCGGTGAGACACCGGCGGTGCGCAGGACGTCGTGGAACCGCCCCAGCCGGTCGACGCCGGCGCCGCCTGCGTCCTCGCCCGCCATGACGCACATCCGCAGATGCGGGAACGAGGTCTCCGACTCGACGGGCAGCCCCGCCCCGGCCAGCCTCCGCGCCGCCCGGGCCGGGTCCGCCGCGGCCAGCGCGTTCAGGGCGCCGAACAGCGCGATGCGCAGCGCCGGGTGCTCGTGCACGGCGTCGAGCAGGGCGGGGGAGGGCGGCGGGGACGGGGGCCGCGCGGGCGGACCGCCCGCGAGTGCGGGGCCGAGGACCCCGGACGCGGTGTGGCCTGGGGGCTTGCTGGAGGTACGGCCCCGACTGTCCACAGCGGTCCCGCCGAGGTGCCCGTCCCGGGCCGGGCCCGAACCGTCGGCCGGTGTCCCGCCGATGCTGTCTGCCGGGGCTTGGCTCCACCACGCGTCGGCCGGGTGGCGACCCGCACCCTCGGTCGACGTACGCCCCACTTCGCCCGGCGTTCCGAGCCCCGCGCCGTCGGCCGGGGAGGGCCGCTCGCCGTGGTCGGCCGGGTCCGTCGCCCCGTACCCCGTGGTGTCGTTGCCCGTTCCGCCCGCCGAGGGCTCGTCGACCAGTCCCCGGGCCAGCCGACCCGCCAGTTCCGGGAGCAGGTCCTGGCAGTCGATGTCCAGCAGATCCGCGACCCGCAGCAGCGCGAGGGGGCGGTCGGCGGCCGGGTCCCCCTCATCGGCGATACCGGCACGCAGCGCGGGAGCCAGCTCCCGGGCCAGTGCGGCCTGCGCCTCCGCCGTCAGCGACCCGGCACGCAACACGGGCATCGGCCCACGATCCCGCACGGCCGCGGCCAGCACCCGCGCCGCGAGCGGCGCCGTCACGACGGTCGGCACCTGACCCTCCAGCCGGGCCAACAGGGCGGCCAGCGCGGCCTGTTCGGTGTCGGCAGGGGCGGACGACTCGCTGCCGTGGAGGTCCGATCCCGGTCCGGGACGGCCCGCCCCTCGAGGCTCGCCGCCCTCGCACAACGCCCCCACGAGCGCGGTCAGCGTGTCGTCGGCGAGCGTGCCCGCGTGGTCCACCGCCCAGCGCGCCGCCGCCGCACGCCCCGCCGAGCCCAGCTCGATCCCCGCCACCAGCGCGGCCACCGCCAACGGCCCGGTTTCCGCGGACGTGTCGCGGAACAGGTCGGGGCGGCCGGCGCACCAGATGTGCGCGCAGATCCGGGCCCACACATCGGTCACCGGCGCCGGTTCCCGTGCCGCTGCGGCCGTACAGTCGTGGACCCGGTAGCGGTGGTCGTGGGTGACCGGCTCGGAGGACGGCAGGACGCCGATGATCTGCTGGCGGGCCTGCTGCGGGCGGCGGGTGTAGGTGGTGAACGTCAGCCGGTGGGCCTGTTCGCGCGGCAGCACCGCGCAGGCGAGGGCGATCCACTGGGCGACGTCCGCGCTGTCGTGCTCGACGAGGACGATCTGGCCGGCGGTGTCGGGGTTCTCCGTCAACGCCCGCAGATCGGCGAAGAACGCCGCCAGCCGGTCGGACCGGGACCGGGCGAACGCGATCAGGCCGTCCTTGCGGAGCAGACCCGAGGGCTCGAAGCGGTCGATCGCGTCGGGTCGGCCGTCCGTCGGGGTCGTGTCGGCCCAGCGCGGCGACTCCCACGCCGTGATCGGCAGCGCGCCGTCCGGCAGCCGGGTGCCCGGCGGCAGATGCAGCGCGTGCGCGTGGAAGTTGCCCCAACGGCCGCTGTAGTCGGCCCCGGTGTACACGCAGCGGCTCAACAGTCGTCCGCCGTCCGCCAGTTCCGAAAAGCTGAAGGCCTTCGGGAAGTTCTTGAGCTGCTCGGCGTCGGGCCGGGCGGGGAAGTCGCGCGGGGGCTCGTAGCCGATGAGCTGCTCGGCCTCCCGCAGCAGCCCCTGCGGGACGCCGGCACTGACCGCCGTGAACCGGAACCCCGAACCGTCGGGCCCGGGTGGCGCCGAGGTGTAGTGCAACTGGGCGAGGGTCACTTGACTCGTCCCTTCCCTACGCGTCCCTTCGCGGTGGACCGCACGGGCAACAGGCCCCGGCGGGCGAGCAGCCACAGCAGCGGGTCCTCCACCCGCACCGGCTGCGGTCCCGACTTCGGTACGTCCGCGGGCGACTCGGCGGGCGGCGGCGCACCGAGCGCCGACAGCCCGAACAGCGACAACTCGGCGAAGTCCAGCTCAAGTTGCCGTACCAGCGCCCCCGAGTCCCAGTCGGCCATCAGCGACCGGATCTCCTCGTGCACGGCGAGCCGGTCGTCCTCGTCGAACCGGCCGTCGGTGTGGGGCGCGTTGCGCAGCACCGGGGAGTGCGGGTCGAGCAGGAGCTTGAGCATGTCGGTCTTGGTGACGGCCACCGCGATCGGCGTGGACACCCGGCCGCGGGAGCCGCCCTTGCCGTGGGCGCGCAACTGGGCCGCCAGGTCGGCGGCGATCTGCTGCGGCGGGGTCTCCACGACGGGCAGCGGAGGGCCGTCGTGCACGGGCAGCCGGTCGCGCACCGAGCCGAGTTGGAGCGGATCGACGAGCATGACTATGCCGTCGGCGGCGCTGAGATAGCGGGTGTACCGGTCCATCGCCTCGGCACCCGAGAGGTCCTCGCCCGCCGCGTCGAAGAAGACCAGCGTGGTGTGCCGGGTGCCGGAGCCCGGGCGACCGCGTCTGGGCACGCTGAGCCGGTACAGGAGCGGGTCGTTGAAGCCGAGGGCGGCCGGGCGGGTGGCGTCCGGCAGCCGCAGCCGCTCGTAGAGGTCCTCGGCCATCTCCCTGTCCCGCTGCTGGGTGGTCTGCCCCATCGCGGCCAGCGAGGCGTGGTAGGCCTGCCCGACCCGCTGGTTCAACTCGTTGACCAGCACGGAGACGTACGTGCTCTTGCCGGACGCCTTCGCGCCGACCAGGGCGATGATGCGGCTGTCCTGGTCGCAGTAGTCGCTCGGGAGGTCGTTGTGGCAGGCCCGGCACACCCGCACCGGCGTCGGCACCCCGCAGTCGGGACAGGGCACGCTGCTGCCGCCGCGCGGGCCGACGGGCACGGGCAGTGCGGCGAGCCTGCGGGCCGGGGTGAACACGGGGCCGCGCATCCGGGCCGCCGGGGGAGCGCCGGGCCCCATGAACCCCGCCCATATGTCGTCGCGTTGCGGACCGCAGGGGGTGCCGCCGCGGACGCCGCTCGCGGTCATCAGACAGCGGTAGGGCAGCTTGGCCGCGGACGCGCGGTCGAAGCAGTAGGGGCAGATCACGGTCGTCATGACTCAGCGCACCACCAGGGTCGCGGGGGAGGGTTCTTCGAGGCGTACGGCGGCCGCGTGCTCGCCCAGCAGGAAGCCGCGCAGGGTGTAGGGGGCCGGGCAGGGCGCGGCCGGCAGCTCCTGCTCGACCGTGCCGTGGCGGGTCAGGTCGGTGCCGGGTATGCGCAGCACGGTGGTGCCGTCGGTCGCGCTGCGCGGGCGGAGGGTGCCGCTGCGGGCGACGCACACGAACTCGGGGACGCCGGTATGACCTCGGGGAGCGGTCAGCGTGACGCGCAACAGGGTGCGGCTGCCGCGGCCGAGCAACCGCCGTGGCGCCCGCACGAGTTGGTAGCCGATCGTGGTGTCCGGCGGCAGCACGACCTCGGCGGCGGCGGCCGGTACGACGACGGCGCCGGGCGTCTGCGGGGCGGTGGACGCACGGATCAGCACACCGCCCGGGCCGACGGGCAGCCGCAGTCCGTTGCGGCGGTAGGCGTGGGAGGTGACGGTGCGTTGGCCGCCGGTGATGGTGGCGGGGCCGGTCGCGTACGCGGCGCTGGTGCCGGGGGCTGGGCTGGTGCCGGTGGCCGCCAGGTGCTCCCAGGTCACCAGCAGATGGCCGATGCCGTCGGGCCAGTCGAGGGTGATCGAGGCGTGTCCCTCCGGGAGGCGCCGGCCGGCGAGCCCCGTCACCGGGCGCAGTACCTCGACATCGACGACGGGACCGGCCAGCGCGCGTTCACCGAGTACGGCGACGGCGGACACCCGGGTGTGGCCGACCGGCAGCGGATCGAGTACTCCGGCCCGCTCGGGTCGGTCGAGCCGCGCCGGGAGCTGTTCGGTGCGCAGCTCGCTGCCGGGGGCCGGGGGCTCGCCGGGCCACCTGACCAGCCGGACCTCGGTGTCCCGCGCGCCGGTCCAGTCGAAGCGCAGTGCCGTGCCGGCGGGGTGTGCGGTGAGGGTGCGGACGGGTTCGGGCCAGGGGTGGACGGTGCGTGTGGCGTGGACGCCGGGGGAGGGGACGAGGGTTCCGCCGGGCGTCCGGTAGTGGCAGACGACGCGGAAGGCGTGGGCGCCGACGGCGAGGCCGGTCGCGGTGAACCCGTCGGTGCCCGGCGGCAGTTGCCCGGCGCCTCCGTCCGGCCCGGTCCACTCGACCGTCACCTCCGCCGCACCGTTCGGCCGCCGCCAGCGGCCCTCGACCCGCCCGGGCCCGTCCGTGAGCGTCAGCTCCTCCACCTCGGGAGCGACGAGCACGCGACGCGAGACGAGCGGCGGCCCGGCGACGCGCCCGTCGCGCAACGGCAGCGCGGCGTACCGGACGTCGGAGCCGAGTGTGACGGCGGTGTCCCGCGCCGTTCCGGCACCGGCACCCTGCCCCGCCACCTCCCGAACCTTCGGCGTCCCCTTCCCGTCCCGGTGCAGGCACAGCAGCAACCAGTCGGCGTTGCCCTCCGCGTCCGTCTCCGGCCAGGTCAACTGGACGCTTTCCTGGGCCAGTTTGGCGCGCAGGAGAGTGGGTCGCCCGGAGCCGGGCCTGTGCTGGCGGACCAGGGCGCGCAGGGCCCGCCGGTCGTCGGCTGCCTCGTGCAGCGCGCGCAGCAACTCCTCGGTCGCCCGCTCGGTGTCCCCGCGCTCCTCGGCCTCCCGAGCCGCACGCAGCGACGCCTCCACCGCGGCCAGCCGGACGGTCAGCGCGCCCCGCAGTGCCTCCAGCGCCTGGTCGGTGCCGTCCTGCGGCAGCCGCTCCAGCAGGGCCCGCACCCGGTGCAGCCGGTGCCGTTCCCAGGCGTCGGCGAGGGATTCGGCGGCGTCGCGCTGGTGCCGGGTGAGGGTCGGCCCCAGCCGTGCCGCGGCCACGAGTCCGGCGACCTCGTCCGGGTGAACCCCCAACTCCACGGCAAGACGCGGGCGTTCCGCCGGACCCCGTTCCTGCAGCAGGCCGATCAGCTGGTACAGCACGACCCGGCGCGGCGCCTGCGGATCACGGCGCTGAAGCCCGGCGAGCAGCCCCGCGAGGGACGCCGTCGGATTCCCGGCACGGGCGGCGAGGTCGTCCAGCAGCGCGCCGTCGACCCGCCGTCGGCCACGGGGCCCGGACGGCACGTACAGCCCGTCGAGGACACGTAACCCGCCGCCGCCCGGGGGCAGCAGCGCCGCGCCCAGGTGCCGTAACCCGGCCGCGTGCTGGGCGGTGGCGAGCTCGGCGTAACCGGGTACGAGCGGGCTCAACGGCAGCCCGGACAGTGCCCGTGGCAACCCCAGGTGATGCCCGAACTCGCGCCCAGCCACGTGTGCCGCTCTCCCCCGATAGAACTTCGAGGGACCATCCCAGCAGATCGTCCGGCCCGGGGAGGCCGTTTTTTCGGAATCCGACCAGGTGGGACCGGCAGAGCCCGGACTCCGACAGCGCTGTGGGGACCCACCGGGGCGACGACCCCGGCCGCAGCCCTCAGGCGCCGACCGCCGCCAGCACCGGCACCCCCGCCGCGTCGTACCGCTCCAACAGCACCCGCGCCACCTCCGGAGCCGCCCCCAGCACATCCGCCAGCACGTCCGCCTCGGCCGCGCCCCGCGCGATGCGGTCCGGGAGGAAACCGGGGGCCAGGACGTACGGCGCCACGGCCACCCGCTCGCAGCCGAGCTCGCGGAGCTCACGTACCGCGTCCTCGGTGCGGGGAAGGGATGCGGAGGCGAACGCAGGTCGCACGGCGCACCAACCGGTGTGCCGCCACTCCCGCGCGATTTCTGCGATCACTGCGATCGCCTCCGGGTCGGTGGACCCCGCCGAGGCCAGCACGACCCCGGTCGAGGACTTGTCGGCGGGGGTCAGCCCCGCCTCGTACAGCCGCCGCTCCAGGGCGGCCAGGAGCAGCGGCGACGGGCCCAGCACCTCGGCCTGCCGGATCCGCAGCTGCGGCGGCGCGTCCCGCAGGACCGCCGGGATGTCTGCCTTCGCGTGGAAGGCGCGGGTCAGCAGCAGGGGCAGGGCCACGACGTCCCGGACGCCCTCGGCCGCCAGCGACTCCAGCACGCCCTGCACCGACGGGATGTTGAAGTCCAGGAAGCCGGTCTCCACGCGTACGTCGGGGCGAAGCGCCCTCACCCGCCGTACGAGGGAGTGCACCGTCGCGGCATGCCGCGGGTCACGGCTGCCGTGGGCGATGACGAGAAGTACCGGCTTCGTGCACATGGGACATCAGCTCCTTGCCAGCAGGCCGCGGCTGCGCAGTACCGCCCGTTCCAGTGGGCTGAAGACGAGCAGGTCGATGGCGATGCCGACGATCAGGATGAGGAGGATGGCGAAGA
>NZ_JOFS01000054.1 GCF_000719285.1 Streptomyces bicolor
GCCCCGCACACCGGCCCCGCCCGCCACTTCGCATCCATGCGCTGAGATGGTCGCGATGGCGGCGAAGGCGTCAGGCCGTGGCCCGGCAGTGCCACTACCAACGGCGACGTCATTCGTTGCAGGGGCGGTCCGGCAAGACCGCCCCTGACATGCCAGCAGCCAACTACACTCCCGACGATCCCTCTGACCAGGCCAGATAGCGAAACGCTGCTGGAGTACTAGTACTGGCGCCGGATCCGTGGATACGCCGCCGGGAAGGGGGTGTCCCGCCATGACGGCTCCCGTCCAGGAAACGGGTTCAGTCGCCGATGCGCAATCCGAGGCGATGCTGTCCGGACTGGGTGCACGGATCGAGGGGTATCCCCTGCGTCAAATCGCCTGGATGCGGTTCAAACGCGACAAGATCGCCGTCGCTAGCGGCATCGTCGTCGTTTCCCTCACACTGCCCATCGAGGGCTCCTGGTGCGGGGGCTGGATCGACTCCGTGATCAGTCGCCTGATGGACATCTTCCTGGCCTTCCCTCTCCTGCTCTTCGCGATCGCGCTGTCCGCCTCGCTGCAGGGCGGAGCATTCAGGCTACACGGACTGACCTTGCACATCAGTGTCCTGATCTTCGTCATCGGCTTCTTCAGTTCGCCTTAATTGGGCCGGATCATCCGACGCCCGACACTCTCGCTGCGCGAGAGAAGTTCATCGATGCCGCTCGTGCACCCGGCGCCGGGGGCCACACATCCTCTGCAACGAGCTTCTGCCGAACCTGGTCGCACCGATCACCGTGTACTCGACCCTGCTCATCCCGACCAACATCTTGTTCGAGCCCGGCCTGAGCTTCCTGGGCGTTGCCGTCCAGTCACCACAGGCCTCCTGGGGAGGCATGCCGAATCAGCCCGTGAGATTGTTTGAAATGAACCCGATGTTCATGACCCTCCCGGGGTTGGCGATCTTCATCACGGTCCTGGCATTCAACCTTCTCGGCGACGGTCTCCGAGACGCCCCGGACCCGCGGAGACTCTGATTACACGCACCGTTCTCGTCTCGAACGAGGGGAGCTCAGCGTGAAGAGATCACGCATCACTGGCGCCATCGCTGCAGCGGCAGCCTTGGCGCTCGCTGCGCCCGCTTGCACCTCCACAACCGAGAAGGAAACATCCGCGCCTGCGTACAACGCCGGGAACAGCAAGGTGGTCAACCCCTCCAGCCAGACCGGCGGGACAGTGACATACCAGCTCTCCAACACGCCGGACTCGATGGACCCGGGGAACATGTACTACGTGTACATGTGGAACTTTTCCCGCCTGTATGCCCGGTCGTTGACCACGTTCCAGCCGGCACCGGGACAGGATGGCCTGAAACTCGTGCCGGACCTCGCCACTGGTCTCGGCAAGACCAGTGACGGCGGCAAGACCTGGACGTACCACATCCGGTCCGGCTTGAAGTTTTCCGACGGGACGCCGATCACCACGAAGGACGTCAAGTGCGCCATCGAGAGGAGCAACTTCGCGCCCGACGTGCTCTCCAACGGGCCCACGTACTTCAAGACGTATCTGGTTGACAACACCCCGACGTATCAGGGGCCCTACAAGGACAAGGCAGGCGACCTGAAGTCCATCGAGACGCCGAACGACACCACCATCGTCTTCCACCTCAACCAGAAATTCGCAGACTTCGACTACCTGGTCAGCAGCCCGCAAACGGCTCCGGTACCCAAGGCCAAGGACACCGGCGCGGACTATGTGAAGAACGTGGTCTCCTCCGGTTCGTACAAATTCGAGAGCTACCAAGACGGCAAGGGCGCCACGCTGGTAAAGAACCCGCACTGGGACGCGGCCTCCGACCCGATCCGCAAGCAACTTCCCGACAAGATCGTGGCACAGTTCAACATCGCCCAGACCACGATCGACAACAACCTCATCGCCGGAAACGCAACGCTGGACCTCTCGAGCGGGGGCATAACAGCGGCCACCCAGGCCTCCGTCCTGGGTGACCCGGACCAGAAGGCCCACATCGACAACTCACAATCGGGAGCCCTCACCTACGTGGCGATCTCTACCGCCGTGCCGCCGTTCAACAACATCCACTGCCGCCGCGCGGTGGAGTACGCCGTCGACAAGGTATCTGTACAGACCGCGACCGGAGGGGACGTCCACGGTGACATCGCCTCGACCATTCTGCCGCCCCACATCAAGGGGTACACGAAGTTCAACCTCTACCCCACCCCGGGCAACAGAGGCGCGAACTCGCCCGAGGGCCTCGCGGCCGCCAAGGAGCAGCTCAAAGAGTGCGGCCGTCCGAACGGCTTCTCCACCAACATCTCGGCGCGATCCGACGACCCCAATGAGATCGCCATCGCTCAAGCGGTCCAGGCGTCGCTGAAGAAAGTCGGGATCAACATCAGCATCCAGCAGTACCCGTCGGGTACCTACTTCACCAGCCACGCCGGCGCACCCGACTTCGTCCACTCGCGCGGCCTCGGCCTGATTATGCAGTCGTGGCTCGCTGACTGGCCCACTGGCTACGGCTTCCTCGACCAGATCCTCAACGGCAAGACCATCAAGGCATCCGGCAACAGCAACCTGTCCGAGCTGAACGACCCACGCATCAACGACATGCTGACCGCGGCCATCAGCAACACCGACGAAGCGGCGCGCACGAAGGCATGGGGTGATATCGACAAGGCCGCGATGGAGCAGGCGGCCATAGTGCCGCTGTTCTACCGCAAGGACCTGCTCTATCGGCCGGACAACGCCACCAACGTGTTCGTCAGCGGGGCGTACGGCATCTACGACTACCTGAACGTCGGCACCAAGTAGCACGTAAGGAGGTGAAGGGCCAGGCTCCCACCGGGCCGCCTCTCTGCCCGGCCTTGGACCACGCCGTCCAGCCGTGGCCGCGTACATCATCCAGCGCATAGCAGGGGCGGTGATTCTGCTGTTCGCCGTCGCGGCGATCACCTTCGCCATCTTCTTCCTGGTGCCGCGACTCGCAGGCGTGACGACCACCCAGCTGGCCGCCCAGTACGTCGGGCGCGACCAGCCCGGAAGCACTTGAGGCGGTCGAGAAGAACCTGGGCCTGGACCAGCCGCATGCCAAGCGCACGATGCTCGGCACCTCCGACTCCCGCCATCCAGCCGAGCTCCCGGGATCGTACGTCGGGACGTGGCGGGTCTGTCCAGCTGACCGTACAGACCCCCCGACCGCGATGGGCCCCGCTGGCCCCGCGACCCTCACCCCTGCGCCGCGGCGGCCAAGACGACGGGGCACGTGTCGCTCATCGTGCTCACCACCACCTGACGCCGACGCGTCGCTGATCGGGCCGAGTCGCTTTGTCCGGCTTCGTTGTCGTTGCGGGAGGGGATTAGCCTGGGTGGCGGAACCACGTTGCAGGGTGGTGACGTGGCAGCCGATGCCGCGTGGCCGCCGTTTGGGACACCGGGTGTGCCATGGCAGTAGATCTCGACCCCACACCCCCCGCCGGAGGCGGCAGAGGCTTCGCCTTCGTGGGACGCCGACGGGAGGCTCAGTCGCTGCTGAGCGCCCTGGGACACCCCCCTGCCGTGGTGATGATCGAAGGCGAGGCGGGGGTCGGCAAGACCCGCCTGGTCCGCGAGGTGACCGCAGATCTGGTGTCCCGCGGCGGCCGGGTCCTGATGGGGTGCTGTCACCCGCTGCGTGAGCCCTTTCCCTACGGACCGGTCATCGACGCCCTGCGCCAGGCAGGGCCATGGCTCCCGCCGGCCGTCAAGACCTCTCCGGAGGCCGGCGCCCTGGCCCCCCTCCTTCCGGAACTCGCCGACCGCCTGCCCCCCGCGCCCCGCGTCGAACACGACCCCGGAGCCGAGCGCTACCAGCTGACGCGCGCAGTCCACGCAGTCTTGAAGAGCTGCGGTGCAGTGACCATGGTCATCGAGGACCTCCACTGGGTAGACGAGGCCACCCGCGAACTCCTCCTCCTCCTGGCCTACGAGCTGCCCCCAGACCTGGGCCTGGTCCTCACCTACCGGCGTGAAGATCTCTCTGCGGACAGCCCGGTGCTGGGCACCGCGTACCGCCGACCACCGGGTACCAGCGGCGTGGACATTCACCTGGACCCGCTGACCGAGGCCGATATCCATACCCTGGCCGCCGCCGCCTTGGGACCGCGCGCCACCCACACCCTCGGCCGCACCCTCTACGAACGCAGCGCGGGCCTCCCCCTGATTGTCGAGGAGGACCTGATCACCCTCACCGAACAAGGACACCACGGTCACCTATCCGCAGCAGTGCGGGACCCCGCTGCCGAGCTCGGGCAGACAGCAGTCCCCCGCGGACTGCGGGAAGCAATCAGGACGCGAGTACGGAGCATGTCCCGGCGGGCGCTGGCGGTAAGCGAGGCGGCGGCGGTCCTCGCCGTACCGGCCGAGGAACCCCTGCTGACACACGTGGCCGGTCTCGAACCGGAGGAGGAGGGACCGGAGGCACTGGTCGAAGCTCTCGAGGCGGCGGTGCTGCGGGAGACCAGGCCGATGCTGTACGGCTTTCGTCACGCCCTGGACCAGCAAGCCGTCTACGAGGTCATCCCCGGCCCCCGCCGCCGGCGCCTCCACGAGCGCGCCGTCACGGCCCTACGCGACCTGCCAAACCCACCACTGGTGCAGATCGCCCACCACACCCGCGCCATAGGCGACCGGCAAGCATGGCTTACCCAGGCAGAAGCAGCCGCCGCCCAAGCCCTCACCCTGGGCGACCAGGGCACCGCCGCCACCCTCCTCTACGCCCTCCTCGCCGAACCCCACCTGCCAGGCGATCTGCGCACCCGCGCCGCCCTCGCCCTTAGCCGCACCGCCGTCTACAGCGTCGACTCCACCGCCTCGGTCGCCCTCCTGCGACGGATCATCACCGACCCCCAGCTACCCACCGTCACCCGCGGCGAAATCCGCGTAGGCCTCGGCTTGATTCTCATGACGCAGGCCCGCGATCCGTCAGGCATACGGGAACTCGACAACGCCGTGAACGAAATGGCAGGGCAACGGCCAGGAGCGGCCTCCCGTGCCATGGGAGAGGTGGCCCATTTCATCATCACTTTCGGGGGGTCCGCCGCGGATGCCTTGTCCTGGATGGAACGCGCCGAGCGCACTGTCCAAGAAAGTGACGATGCGGAGGCGCGGGCGGCCGTGCACACCGACAAGATCACCGTAACGGCACAACTTGGGGACCCCAGGGTGTGGGAGCTGGTCGACCGCCTCCCCCGAGACCACCAAGACGACCGGGTCCTCAGGCAGATCGCCCGAGCGCTGTACAACGCCGCCGACGCCGCACTCGACCTCGGCCACGACGAGCGGGTAGGCCCCCTGCTCGACGAATGTCAGGACATCATCCGCCGCGTGGGCGAACCGCAGCTGGACAGCCTGTGCCGCATACTGCGACAGGAGCTCACCTGGCACGCCGGCGCCTGGGAAGACCTGGAGGGCGTCTACGCATCCCTGGCCGCTGAGTACCCGAACCACCGAGACCTCGAGACCGAGGGAATACTGGTGGTGGCGGGACTGGCCGAAGCCCGTGGACAGTGGCAACAGGCCATGGACATGTACACCAGCGCAAGAGAGAACGCAGGCCGATACGCCAGATGCTCCTGCGACGCGGCGGCAGGTGTCGGCCGGCTGGAACTGGTCCAGGGCAAGCCCGAAGCAGCCTGGGCGGCAACCACCCCGGCCATCGATATTCTGCGGCGCAATAGTGCATGGCATATCTCGCCCGCCGTGGTTCCGGTGGCGGTACAGGCCGCTCTCGCGATCGGCCAGCATGAGATTGCTGCGCAGCTGACCACCGAGCTCGACCACGGCACCGAAGGCCGCGACGCACCCGCTGCCACCGCCTACCTCCACCTCTGCCGCGGACTCCTCACCCACCACACCGACCCCGGCAAAGCCCGCGAGCACTTCCTGCGCGCCAGCGCAACCTTCCAAGCCATCGGCCGCCCGTACCCCACAGCCCAAGCGGCCGAATACGCCGCGCGCCGCCTCGTCCCCACCAACCCCCACCAAGCAGCCGAAGAACTCACTGCCCTCACCAACGCCTACACGCGCCTCGGCGCCACCACCGACGCCGCTCGCTGCCACCACACCCTCCGCGACCTCGGACTAGCCCGACCCACCCCCCGCGGACGCCGCGGCTACGGCCAACAACTCTCCCCCCGCGAACAACAAGTCGCCCAACTCCTCGCCACCGGAGCCAGCAACAAAGACATCGCCCAAGCCCTCTTCCTCTCCCCCCGGACCGCCGAACACCACGTCGCCCGCGTCCTGAAGAAACTCAACGTCACCGACCGCAACGACATCCCCCAAGCACTCAACGCACAAATACCGTGAGCGGGCCGGAGCGACGAAGGCCTGCGCCGGTCGAAGCTCCCCTGGCCGGGGCCCACGCCGTCCAGCCGTTGCCTCGTACATCATCCGACGCGTAGCAGCGGCGGTGATCCTGCTCTTCGCCGTCGCGGCGATCACCTTCGCCATCTGTACGCCCGGCTCACCAGAGCAGGAATGCTCGAGACCATGGGAGAGGATTAGATCCGCACCGCCTCACGGAGACCGCCTTCTCATTGCCTGGTATCGGTCAGTACGCAGTGCAGGCGATCACGGCCAACGACCTGCCGAAGATCATGGCCGTGACCATGCTGGGCGGCTTCTTCATCGTCATCGCCAACCTGATCGTGGACGTGCCATCCCGGGCAACCCGCCTACTGAGCTTGAACTCGGGTTGTCGTAGCTGCTGACAGGGGTTGATCCTCGCGGTACGCCGTTGTCATGAGGTATGCGCAGGGCGGCGGTCTGTCGGACGAGCGCAGGCAGTTCCGCGAGGGGATCCGCATGATGGCTGCTGAGCGGTTCGCCGCTGGTGAGCCGAGCTCGGCGATCGCGAAGGAGTTACGGGTCAGCGTCCGGTCCATCCAGCGATGGCGTCGGTTGTGGGACAGAGGCGGCCCGCGGGCGCTTCGGTCGGCGGGATCTGCTTCCCTGCCCCGGCTGAGCGAGGCCCAGTTCGCCCAGCTGGAGGCGGAGTTGGCGAAGGGACCGGTCGCGCACGGCTGGCCGGACCAGCGGTGGACTCTGTCGAGGGTCAAGACCGTGATCGGCCGCCGCTTCCACAAGAGCTACACCCTGCAAGGGGTTCGCAAGCTGCTCCTGCGGCACGGATTCTCCTGCCAGGTGCCGGCCAGACGTGCTGTCGAACGCGACGAGGCCCAGGTCAACGGCTGGGTGAAGGAGACCTGGCCGCAGGTGGAAACCTCGCGGCGGCGCTCGACGCCTGGATCGTCTTCGAGGACGAGTCCGGCTTCTCGATGACGCCGCCCATCGCCCGCACCTGGGCCCGCCGCGGGCAGACACCCGTAATCCGGGTCCGCGGCCGCTCCCGCCGCCGCATCTCGATCGCCGCCCTGGCCTGCTACAAAAGCGGCGAACGGTCGAGGCTGATCTACCGGCCGCGCTGCGACGACGGCCGCCGAGACGGACGCAAGAGCTTCGCCTGGACCGACTACCGCGACCTGCTGATCGTCGCCCATGCCCAGCTCGGCGGGCCGATCGTGCTCGTCTGGGACAACTTGAACGTCCATCTCGCGTACGGGATGCGGCAGTTCATCGCCCGGCAGGACTGGCTGACCGTCTACCACCTGCCCTCTTACTCGCCCGATCTCAATCCGGTCGAGGGCGTCTGGTCGCTGCTGCGGCGAGGCTGGCTGTCCAATACTGCGTTCACCACACCCGAGCACCTCATCCAGACCATCCGGCACGGCATGAGAAAGATCCAGTACCGTCCCCACCTGATCGACGGATGCCTCGCCGGGACCGGACTGTCCCTCACCCCAACGACTTCATGAGTTCAAGCTCAGTAACCTGATCGGGTTCTTCCAAGGCAGTGCGTTCCACCCCTGCTGCCCATTCGCCGACCGCAACGACGACAAGTCCCAGGAGACGCCATGGCCCGCAGAAGGGTATTCACACTCGAACTCCAACACGCCCTGAAATGAGGAGCCCGGATCATCGAGTCCTACCGCGGCGAACCCGTCGAACCGAAGCCGCGGACGACGAGGGATCCGATGCCATGGATCGACGGCTCCCGGCGGCCGCCCCAACGGGCCGGGGCATGCAGTTGCTCCATGAACTGTCGCACCGCTGTGGTATCCGCCCAGCGCGCCAGGGCAAGACAGTCCGGCTCTAGCTGGACCCGCTGAGCAGGCTCAAGCACCCGGCACCTGCCTCACCGACGCCTCCGGATACGAGGCAAGGCCGCCGGGTCGTGCGCCTCACTTGTCACCCGTTTCTCAGTCAGACTGCGGCGCAGCTAAGCCCTACAGGTGGCACCACGCGTGCAGCCGAAGGGGCGAACGATCGATCCGTCATACAGCGAATTGCGTGTTCGGGGTTGCGTCGCCGATGTATCCGATACCTAATTTGATAAGGATCCACGGTCAGGCTAATGCAGTCTCCATAATCCGTTGTGCCTCAGGACGGTTCTCCATCTCGTCCTGGCCTCAGCCTGCCCCCCTGAACGACTCGTGTTGCCTCTGCCGTTGGGGAAGCGACGGGAAGCGGGGGGCTTCGCGCGATCAAGCCGAGGTGAAGAAATGTCTTTGACACCAGGAGACATTCCAGACAAGCGATTCAGACCGTGCGCCTGCGCCGCGGCTGTGAGGGGAACAAGGTCAACGCCTCCCTCGAAGAGGTCGAAGCCGAGATGACCCGAATACACCGGGAGGAACGAGTCCCAGCGAGCAGGACTCACTGCGGCAACCATGACGCCGTCACCAGACTCGGCAGAACCAGCACGCTGGCCAGGATCCGGCTCTCACCCGCACTCCGGACTGACTGCGCGGTCCAGCCAGGCCTCAGAGAGCCAGAATGGAGAACGCCCGGCTGCTCCGGCCCAGGGGGCGACGCCCCATTGCTGAGAAGGCCGTCTCCGAGGCCGACAGGCTCATCGCCGATGCCGCCACACGCGCTCAGGGAATGGAATGCAACGCCCGCGCCAGGGCCGACGCCGTGGTAGGCAGTCCTCGGGAAAAACGCGTTCAACCGTGCGTGCAGAGCCAGGTCTCCATCATCTTCGCCCTTCGCTGCGAGCAGCCGCACCAAGTCGTGGTCCACGATCGGGCACCGGCTGAGTACGACGTTGCCGATGTCGACCGTCGAGTCTCCGAGTCGTTCCTGCCACGTTCACGTTCCGGAATGACTCTCCGACGTTGGCACGCTGATCGGGCATGGATGATCAAGCGGCCGCCCAGGCTCTTCGCTTGATCATGGACCGCTACCCAGAAAATCCCGCTGCGCGGATGCCTCGCTCGTTCATATACATGACTCATGTTCATTCTCTTGTCACGGCCGTGATCCGTGCGTAGAGTCCGGTCACCTCACTTACCCGTACCAAGTGGACGGAGCCTCCCGTGTTGATCCATCTCCGCAAGCCAAGAGGGGGGCGGCGCGCCGCCGCTCTCGCCGCCGCTGTTGCCATGGCCGCTGCCGCTGGGTGCTCCTCGGCCAGTTCGGCCAAGCAGGACGAGTCCAAGCCGCTGGAGGTCTGGATCCGGCAGGACGCCGGAAGTCCCGCCGCGGAGTCGGCGGAGGCACTCACCAAGGCCTTCACCAAGAAGACTGGCATCAAGGCGAAGCTGGTCGCCGTCGGTGTGACGGACTTCGAGACCAAGCTGCAGCAGCGCACCGCACAGAAGAATCTGCCGGACATCGTCATCAACGACACCGGCCAGCTGGGCAACCTGGTGACCCAGGGGCTGGTCCGCGAGGTCGACCGCAAGGGTGTGGTCGGGGGCAACGAGATCGTCGACCGCGCCTGGGAGGCCGCGCAGGGCTTCGACGGCAAGTACTACGCCGTGCCTTTCAACTCGCAGGCCTTCGCGCTGCTGGTGCGCAAGGACTGGCGGGCGAAGGTGGGCGCGGAGATACCCAAGACCTGGAATGACCTCACCAAGCTGGCGGTGAAGTTCACCAAGGACGATCCGGATGGCAACGGCAAGGACGACACCGCAGGCATGGTGATACCGGGAACCACTACCCGCGGCTATCTGACCTGGTGGTTCTCCACCATGCTGTGGTCCGAGGGCGGCGACTTCGTCACGAAGAAGGGTGACGGCTATGTCCCCGCGATCAATGAGCCGGCGTCAGTCAAGGCTGTCAAGAAGCTGCAGGGGATGTTCTGTGACTCCAAGGTCGTCCAGCCGGGCGCCAGCACCGCCGACTCGGCCACCACGCACACCGTCTTCGAGAGCGGCAAGGGCGGCATCTATCTGACCGGCCCGTATATGCTCCCGCGCTTCGACGCCTCGCTCGGCAAGGACAAGTACGAGGTCATCGCCGCCCCGCCGGGCGCCGGTGGCCGGGCCGCGCTGGCGGAGGGCGAGAACGTCTATCTGATGGCCGGCTCGGCCAATGAGAAGAGTCAGCAGAAGTTCGCTGAGTTCGCCGCCTCCCCGGCCGGCCAGAAGATCGGTCTCGGGGTGGACAACGGCGGCATCATCGTCCGGCTGCCCGTCAATATCAAGGTCGACGGAACCGCCGAGCGGCGGGACCCCCGCTGGGAGGTCTTCCAGAAGGTATACGACAACGCCGGGCGCAATGCACCAAACCTGCCTAACTGGTCCAACTTCCGGCAGATCTCGTCCGAGGGCTTCAACGGCGTCGTCTCCGACTGCTCGCGCGATGTGGACCAGGCGATGGATGAGCTGGCGGACGAGTTCGACGCCGAGCTCAAGAAGCAGGGAGCCAAGGCCGAATGACGATCACCGAGGCGCGGACGTCACCCGTTCGGGACACCCGACGTCCGCGCCGCACGGACCCGCCGCTGAAGATGCGGTTGCGCGGGGCCGCGACGCCGTGGCTCTTCCTGGCCCCGGCCCTGCTGCTCTTCCTCTACTTCAAGATCATTCCGATGGCCCAGGCCGTGGGGATGAGCTTCGAAGAGGTCCGGCCGTTCCTGGGCAACACCTATGTCGGCGGCGCGAACTACTCCGAGATCGCCGGCAGTCCCGACTTCGGGGCGGCGGTGTGGCACACGGTGCTGCTGGCCGTAGCGCAGACCGCGGGGTCGATTGTGCTCGGGCTGGCGCTGGCCCTGCTGCTGGAGGGGCAGACCCGAGGGCTGTGGTTCGTCCGGTCGGCGATCTTCCTGCCGGTGGTGACGGCCATGGCCGTGGTCGCCGAGGTGTGGCGGGTCATGTACTACCCGGCCGCGGACGGGGCGCTGAATTCGGTGCTCTCCGTCCTCGGCATGGGGCCCAGCGAGTTCCTCAACTCACCGGACAGCTCGCTGGCGTCCATCGCCTTCGTGGGAATCTGGCGGGGCGCCCCGTACGACATGATGATCTTCCTGGCGGGGTTGGCGGGTGTGGACCGGGCGCTGTACGAGGCGTCGGCTGTCGACGGCGCCTCGCGCTTCCGCCGAATCTGGTATGTCACCCTGCCCGGGCTGCGGCCGGTGTTCGCGATTCTGCTGACCCTCGCGGCAATCCGAGGCCTACGAGTCTTCACCGAGGTCTTCCTCCTCACCAACGGCGGGCCGGACGGCTCGACCGAGGTGCTGTTGACCCTCACCTACAAGCTCGGCCTGGAGCGCAACGAACTGGGTGTGGCGGCGGCCGGAACCGTACTTCTGTTCGCGATGCTACTGGTGCTGACCGTCGCGGCGCGGCTGCGCCGAAAGGAGGCCCGACGATGAGAAACGAGACCGCACTCGGCCTGCAGGAAGCGCGCGGGCCATGGGCCCGGGTGCTGCGGTTCATCCTGTACACGGGCCTCTTTGTGATCTTCGCGGGGCCGCTGCTGGCGCTGATGATCGGCGCCTTCACGCCGACGGTGAACCCGACGCAGTTCACGCTGGTCCCCGACCGCTTGTCACTGGAGAACCTGGAACGGGCGATCGACCGCAATGTCCTGCACTATCTCCTCAACTCCTTCGTCGTGGTGGGCGCAGGCCTGGTCCTGCAGGTCTTGGTCAGCGTCCTGGCCGGCTACGCCCTGGCCCGCAAGCGGTTCCGGGGCTCGGCCGTTGTGCTGGTGGTCATCCTGATGACGATGATGCTGCCGGAGGAGGTGCTGGCCGTGCCGCTGTCGGTGCTGTTGGCGGATCTGCCGGTGCTGCACATCAATCTGGTCGGCTCCCTGGTCGGCATGATCGTGCCGGTGGCGGGGTGGGGTTTCTCGATCCTGGTGATGACCGAGTTCATGAAGGAGATCCCCAAGGAGCTGGAGGAGTCGGCGAAGCTGGACGGCGCGGGCGAGTTCCGCGTCTTCTGGCAGGTCGTGCTGCCACTCTGCCGCCCGGCCCTCGGCGTGATCGGCATCTTCGGCTTCGTAATGATCTGGGACCAGTACATGCTGCCGCTACTGGTCGCCACGGACCCCGACCAGTACACCCTGCCGCTGGCACTGCGCACCCTGCGCTCGGACGACCAGGTAGGCATCGGGGTACTGCTGGTGGGCGCGTTCCTGGCGATGCTGCCATCCGTACTCGCCTTCCTGGCACTGCAACGCTCATTCATCCGCGGACTGCAGTCCGGGGCTATCAAGGGATGACGGAAGCCACATCCTTGATCTCCGCGTCATCGCCCCCCACGGCAACGCCATGGAAAGGAACAGCAAGATGATGACCGCCCTCTTCTTCGACGCGTCCGCCGGGACTGTCCCAGCGTTCTGGCGTCCTCCCCGTCGGATATATATCGGTTTCTGTAGATAAGAGACATGCGATGACGAATTGCCCTAGTCGCAGGGTGGTGCTGGGCGGATTGGCAGGAGGGGTGCTGGCGTCAGTCGTGGGTAGCTCCCTGGCCCAGGTATCAGCTGCCGTTTCGACCTACAGGGCGCCGAACCTGCGTACGTGGATAGGTCTCAACGGTGGTTGGAAGTTCACCAAGAGCGACGTCAGCGGTGCGGAAGCTAAGGGCTTCAACGACTCTGAGTGGACATCGATCAACATCCCCCACACGTGGAACGCCGACGACGGCGCGGATGGTGGCAACAATTACTACCGTGGTGTCGGCTGGTACCGGCGGAAGTACACGCCGCCCTCCAGTCTGGACGGAAAGATGCTGTTCCTGCAGTTCGCCGGCGTGAATCAGGTAGCCGACGTCTGGGTCAACGGCACCCATCTCGGCCAGCACAAGGGTGGATATTCCCGGTTCCGGTTCGACGCCACCGGAACGCTTAACCCAGGCCAGGAAAATGTGATTGCCGTCAAGGTGTCCAACGCCAAGGATCCCGACGTCGCGCCGCTGAGCGCGGACTACACCTTCGACGGCGGCATCTACCGCAACGTCAGCCTCTGGGCTGTCGACAAACTCGCGGTGCGGATGCTCGACTACGCCGGGCCCGGCGTCTATCTGAAGCAGAGTAACGTGACCGCCGCATCGGCGACCGTCACAGTGACGACAAAGCTGTGGAACAACAACAGCACCGACAGAAATGTCTACGTCCGCACCGTCATCACCAAAGCCGACGGGACCATCGTCAAAGACGAGAAGAGCACCGAGAAGAAAATCACTGCCGCCAGCGGCTCACAGGTCACGCAGACCATCACCATCACCAATCCGAGCCTATGGAACGGCCTGGCAGATCCGTACCTCTACAACGCGAACGTCGAGATCCACGACGTGGTCCACAACCCAAGCGGAGACACGGACACGGTCACAGACGTGGTGACCGAACGGCTCGGACTGCGCAGCATCGCCGTGGACCCCGACAACGGCTTCTACCTCAACGGCAAACAACTGAGCCTGCACGGCGTCAACCTGCACCAGGACCGAGCCGTCAAGGCATGGGCGGTCAACGACGCTGACCATACAGAGGACTTCGACCTCATCAAGGAGATTGGGGCCAACGCCATACGAATGGCGCACTACCAGCACGACCAGAAGGACTACAACCTCGCCGACGAACGCGGCCTGGTCGTGTGGGCGGAGATCCCGCTGATCGACAAGGTCACCAATTCGGCCGCCTTCACCGACAGCACTAAGGACCAGCTGCGCGAGCTGATCCGGCAGAACTACAACCATCCTTCGATCGCCTTCTGGGGCATCGGCAACGAGCAGGGAAGCGACGACGACGCGACGAACAACCTGCTCGACGCTCTGGCGGCAGTTGTCACATCCGAGGACCCGGACCGGATCTCCACGTACGCCTCACATCTCGGCGACGCGGCACGTGTCGGGCTGCACACGCAGACATGCGGGTTCAACAAGTACTACGGCTGGTACTACGGTTCCAAGGACAGCGACCTCGGCGACTGGGCCGACAAACTGCACACGGACATCAATGCGCCCCGCAAGGTCGCCGTATCGGAATACGGAGTCGGCGCCAACACCACCCAGCACTACCTCAACCCGCCCAAGCCGACCCCGGGCGGCCAATGGCACCCGGAGGAGTACCAGTCGTTGTTCCACGAAGCGGCCTGGAAGCAACTCACCGACCGACCGTACATATGGGGCAGCTTCGTCTGGAGCATGTTCGACTTCGCTTCCGACGGCCGAAACGAGGGAGACCAGCCCGGAATCAACGACAAGGGGCTCGTCACCCGTGACCGTGCGACCCGCAAGGACGCGTTCTACTGGTTCAAGGCGAACTGGGCATCCACGCCGACCCTCTACATCACGAGCCGACGCTGGACCCACCGCACCGTCGCCTCCACCGAGATCAAGGTGTACTCGAACGCCTCCACCGTCACGGCCACCCTCAACGGAGATTCGCTGGGCGACCCCAGCAGCAGCGCCGACCGCATCTTCAAGTGGCCCGTGACGCTCCAGCCAGGTGACAACATCGTTACCGTCAAGGCCACGATCGACGGCACGACCCAGACCGACACCGTCACCTGGACTCTCGACGACCGCAGCGCATCCTCCAAGATCCAGGCCGAGGACTTCGACGAACAGTCCGGCACCAAGCTTTACAACGCCACCGATACTGGCAGCGGGCTCTACGCGGGCTCGATCAGCCCCGGTGACTCGCTGGCCTACTACAACGTGGACTTCGGTGCCACCTCGCCGTCGACGGTGACGACCAGGATCGCCTCCGGCGCCACCGCCACCGGCACGATCCAGTACCGGCTGGACAGCCCGACCGGAACGATCATCGCCAGCGTCCCAGTCAGCAACACCGGAGGCTGGCAGACCTGGACCACCAAGTCGGCCACCCTGTCAGAACAAGCCACCGGCAAACACAAGCTCTACCTGACCTGCACCGGAACCGGAGGAGACTTTGTCAACATCAACTGGTTCCAATTCCAGAGCTAGCCACTTAAGCGCTGGCTTCGAAACAGCCGATGTTGCCGCCCCCGCCCAGCCGGGCGCGGCAACGTCGCGCCAGCCGGTCGCACCAAGACTCAGGTAGATACAGCTCCCGGTTAATCAGCGCGTGCCCGCAGTCGCCGGCGTCTGCGGAGAACACCGCCAGCTGGCAGGTCTCCACCCGCCGAGCGTACCGGAGCCCCGTTCGCCGAAGGGGTTGAGGCTGCCGAGCCAGCCGCGAAGGGAGGTTCGAGATGTTCTGTCCAAGCGACATGATCCAGAGCCCCGGGCGCCGTTGGGGCGGGACGGCGGTCGACGGCACGGGCCACCACGTCCGGACCCCAGCCGGGCTGCGCCATGCATGACCTGCCGGAACCAGAAGGAATAGCGTCGCCGGGGCGGCAGCCCACCATCTACGACGTCGCGGCGGAGGCCGGCGTCGCGCCGTCCACCGTGTCCCGGGCCTTCTCGCGTCCTGGTCGGGTCAACTCCCAGACGGCCCAACGCATCCTCGCGGCGGCCGAGCGCCTCGGATACCGCGCCAACCCGCCGACTCGCCCACCGTTGCCTCAGCGCAGCAGGATGATCGCCGTCGTCGTAGCGGACATCGCCAACCCCTGCTACTCCCCGATCATCCGGGGTGCCGAGGAGGCAGCGGACAGCGCCGGGTACACCGTCGTCCTGTCGGATACCCGGGAGTCGGGACGACGCGAGCGGGAAGCCCTGGAGCGCGTCGTGCCAGCGGTCGACGGCATCGTCGTCTCCGGCTCGCGGGTGTCGGACTCCGCACTGCGGATGACGGCCAAGCAGAAACCGATGGTCATGCTCAACCGTTCCGTGGCCGGCTTGCCCAGCGTGGTGATCGACAACGGGCAGGGAGCCCGGAGCGCGATCGAGCATCTCAGGGCTCTAGGACATGACGCGCTCATCTATGTCGCCGGACCGGAGGAATCCTGGGCCGACGGCATTCGCTGGCGGGCGCTTGTCGAGGCGGCCCAGGAGCTGTGCCTCAAGGTGCGCCGCGTCGGGCCCTTCCGGCCGACGGTGGATGGCGGTATCGAGGCCGCCGATGTGGTGGCCACCTTGCCCGCTTCGGCAGTCGTCGCCTACAACGACCTGCTCGCAATCGGAGTCATCAGCGGCCTCGCGCGCAAGCGGGTGCGGGTTCCCCACGACATCAGCGTGGTCGGGTTCGACAACATCCAGCTCTCGCGTCTCCTCACCCCTGGATTGACGACCGTCGTCGCTCCGTTGCACGACATGGGCGCCATCGCCGTGCGCACTCTCGTGCGATGCATCGCCGGTGCCGACTTCGGCCAACGACCACCGCTCATCGTCCCCACGCGCCTTGTGGTGCGCGCCACCACCGCCCCCCGGAGCCGTAAGCGAGCCTTACCGACTCCGGAGGAGCACGAGTGCCACCGGCCTCCGCTGTAAGGCGGCGCGG
The DNA here is from genome assembly GCF_000719285.1 of Streptomyces bicolor. Taxonomy (GTDB): domain Bacteria; phylum Actinomycetota; class Actinomycetes; order Streptomycetales; family Streptomycetaceae; genus Streptomyces; species Streptomyces bicolor. Next base: position 16,708 of record NZ_JOFS01000054.1, read on the forward strand.
AGCGCAAGCAACGGCAGGTCGGGAGAGGCCTGACACCGTGCGGAACGCGATCACGCAGCGGGTCGGACGAACGGTGTCCGCCGGACCCGCCGCATGCGCCTCATCCCATGAACAAGGCTGTAGACCGGCTAGACGATGAGGACTTGAGCGTCCATCCCTCTTCTTCGGAGGGAATCCCCGTGTTCAGGCGGGGAGGGAATCCGATCCTGAGCATTGCGACGCGGAGCGTCGCAGCATCGCTTCGTAGTGCTCTGCCAGCGGGTGGGCCCCCTGCTCGACGAATGCCGGGACATCGCCCGCCGCGCGGGCGAGCCCGGGCTGGACAGCTGGTGCCGCATCATGCGACAGGAACTCGCCTGGCACGCCGGCGACTGGGAAAACCTGGAGGCAACCTATGTGTCCCTGGCCGCGGAGTATCCCGACTACAGCTTCCTCGAGACCGAGCGATCGCTGGTCCTGGCGGGACTCGCCGAAGCCCGCGGGCAGTGGAATCAGGCCCGGGACATGTATACGGCCGTACAGAGAGCGAGCGACTACGGCCCATGCGTGTGCAAAGCGGCGGCGGGTATGGGTCGGGTTGAGCTGGCCCAGGGCAACCCCCAGGCAGCCTGGGCAGCCACCACCCCAGCCATCGACATCCTCCGCGGAAACAGCACCTGGTACCGAGCCCCAGCCGTGATCCCCGTCGCCGTGGAAGCCGCACTGGCCACCAACCGGCCCGAGCAAGCCACCCAACTCACCACCGAACTCCAGCACAGCACCGAAAGCCGCGACACACCCGCCGCCACCACCCACCTCCACCTCTGCCACGCACTACTAACCACCGCCACCGACCCCACCACAGCCCGCGAACACTTCCACCACGCCCGCGCCGCCTTCCAAGCCATCGGCCGCCCCTACCCCACCACCCAAGCCGCCGAACACGCCGCCCGCACCCTCATCCCCACCAACCCCAACCAAGCCGCCCAAGAACTCACCCACACCGCCGACACCTACACCCACCTCGGCGCCACCCACGACGCCGCCCGCTGCCACCACACCCTCCGCGACCTCGGACTCCCCCACCCCACCCCCCGCGGACGCCGCGTCTACGGCCAACAACTCTCCCCCCGCGAACAACAAGTCGCCCAACTCCTCGCCACCGGCGCCACCAACAAAGACATCGCCCGAGCCCTCTACCTCTCCCCCCGCACCGCCGAACACCACGTCGCCCGCGTCCTGAAAAGACTCGGCATCACCAACCGCAACGCCGCCCACCACGCACTCACCGAACACCCGCGATGAACGGGCCGCGTGCCTGACACCCTCCGGACTGCGGAATACCTCGCCGCTATCCATTCGACGTCGGGGAAATGGAGACTCATCAACGCGCAATGCGGAGATACGCCTGGGGCTTCGGGCTGCGTGAACCTGGATATACCGGAGGTCGCCGCCCGACTTGCCTATTCTCAGCGCACAATTAAGCAGGTGCGTCTCGACGCCAAAGCCGCTTCCACCTTCGAAATCGACCCCACTCCGTCGCCTACGCCCTCCGCAATGGATTCATCTGAGCATTCCGGTTCCGGCGATTGATTCCCGTTCAACCAAGCTGACATTACACAAGAGTCTCGCTGTGGATGTCAGGCCCGCCGACCTCGGTCGTCGGATGGTTTGCGTACTGGATATGACGGACGTCTCCGACGAGGCTAAAATTACGAATAACGCTTCGCCCAATACTGGCGTCCGGATCCGTCGGATCCACCGCTGGGAAGGGGGTGTGCGCCATGACGGCTCCCGTCCAGGTAACGGGTTCGGCCGCCGAGGCTCAACCCGAGGCGATGCTGTCCGGGATGGGTACGCGGATCCAGGGCCGCTCCCTGCGACAGATCGCCTGGATGCGGTTCAAACGCGACAAGGTTGCCGTCGCCAGCGGGATCGTCGTCGTCTGCCTCACACTAGTAGCCGCCTTCGCCAGGGTGATCCAATCCGTCTTCGGGCTCGATCCCAACGCATTCCACCAGGACCTGGTTGACCCGGTCCTGCTCAAGCCCAAGGGGGCATTCGGCGGGATCAGCTGGGAGCATCCGCTCGGGGTCGAGCCCCAGCTCGGGCGGGACGTGCTCGCCCGGATCATCGAGGGGTCCTGGGTCTCGTTGGCCGTCGCCTTCGGCGCGACTGTGCTGTCCGTCGTCATCGGCACCGTGCTGGGTGTGATCGCCGGTTACTACGGAGGCTGGATCGACTCGGTGATCAGTCGCCTGATGGACGTCTTCCTGGCCTTCCCACTCCTGCTCTTCGCGATCGCCCTGTCCGCCTCGTTGCAAGGCGGGGCGTTCGGACTGCACGGGCTCACCCCGCACATCGGTGTCCTGATCTTCGTGATCGGCTTCTTCAGCTGGCCCTATATCGGCCGGATCGTCCGTGGCCAGACGCTTTCACTACGCGAGCGGGAGTTCATCGATGCGGCCCGCAGCCTCGGCGCCCGGGGTCCTTACATCCTCTTCAAGGAACTGCTGCCGAATCTGGTCGCGCCGATCATTGTCTACTCGACCCTGCTCATCCCGACCAACATCCTGTTCGAGGCTGGTCTGAGCTTCCTCGGGGTAGGCGTCCAGCCACCACAGGCCTCCTGGGGCGGCATGCTCAACCAGGCCATCACCTTCTATCAGGTCGACCCGATGTTCATGATCGTTCCGGGGGCGGCGATCTTCATCACCGTCCTGGCGTTCAATATGCTCGGCGACGGCCTCCGGGACGCCCTGGATCCGCGGAGCCACTGATGGCGAGTACCCGTCCGGTCTCGAGTGAGGGGAGTTCAGTGTGACGCGGTCGCAGCGATACCAGGGGCCCTACAAGGACAGGACCGGTGACCTGAAGTCCATCGAGACACCAGATGACACCACCATCATCTTCCGCCTCAACCAGAAATTCGCAGACTTCGACTACCTGGTCAGCAGCCCGCAAACGGCACCGGTTCCGAAGGCCAAGGACACCGGGGCGGAGTACGTGAAGAACGTGATCTCTTCCGGTTCATACAAGTTCGAGAGCTACCAGGACGGCAAGGGGGCCACGCTGGTAAAGAACCCTCAGTGGAAGGCGGCCTCCGACCCGATCCGCAAACAGCTTCCGGACAAGATCGTAGTGCAGTTCAACGTCGCCCAGACCACGATCGACAAAAATCTCATCGCCGGGAACGCAACCCTGGACCTCGCGGGTGCGGGCATCACAGCGGCCAGCCAGGCGTCCGTCCTGGGCAACCAGGACCGGAAGGCCCACGTCGACAACTCACAGAGCGGCGCCCTCAGCTATGCGGCCATCTCCACCGCCGTGCCGCCGTTCAACCCCATCCACTGCCGGCGAGCGGTGCAGTACGCCATCAACAAGGTTTCCGTACAGACCGCGACCGGAGGCCCCGTCCACGGTGACATCGCCTCGACCATTCTGCCGCCGTACGTCGACGGCTACACGAAGTACAACCTCTACCCGACCCCAGGAGACAGGGGCGCAAACTCGCCTGAAGGCCTCGCAGCCGCAGAGGAACAGCTCGAACAATGCGGTCGGCCGAACGGCTTCTCGACCAACATCGCAGCCCGATCCGATGACCCCAACGAGGTCGCGATCGCGCAGGCCGAACAGGCGTCACTGAAGAAGGTCGGGGTCAACATCAGCATCCAGCAGTACCCCTCCGGCAAATACTTCACCAGCAATGCCGGCGCCCCCGACTTCGTCCACTCGCACGGCCTCGGTCTGATGATGATGGTCTGGACCGCCGACTGGCCGACCGGCTACGGCTTCCTCGACCAGGTCATCAACGGCAAGAGCATCAAGGCATCGGGCAATTCGAACCTGTCCGAACTCAACGACCCGCGCATCAACCGGATGCTGACTGCGGCCATCAGCAACATCGACAACGCCGCGCGCACCAAGGCATGGGGCAACATCGACAAAGCCGCGATGGAGCAGGCGCCCCTGGTGCCCCTGTTGTACCGCAAGGACCTGCTGTACCGCCCGGACAGCGCCACCAACGTGTTCGTGACCCCGGCGTACGGCATGTACGACTACCTGAACGTCGGCACCGAGTAGCCCCCGGAGGAGGTGAAGGGCCAGACTCCCGCGCCGGGCCCATGGCGGCCCGGCGAGGGCCACGCCGTCCAGCCGTGACCGCGTACATCATCCGGCGCGTGGTGGGGGCGGTGTTTCTGCTGTTCGCCGTCACAGCGATCACCTTCGCCATCTTCTTCCTCGTGCCGCGACTCGCAGGAGAGACCAGCACACAGCTGGCTGCCCAGTACGTCGGCCGAGACCCCAGCCCGGAGGCGCTGGCGGCGGTCGAGAAGAACCTCGGCTTCGACCTGCCGCTGTACCAGCAGTACTGGCAGTTCGTCCAAGGCATCTTCGCCGGCCGTACCTTCCAGTACGGTCCGGACCCCTCCTACTGCCAGGCTCCCTGTTTCGGCTACTCGTTCAAGACCCACCTCCCGGTATGGCCGGAGATCGCCGAGCGCATCCCGGTCACGTTGTCGCTCGCCGCGGGTGCAGCCGTCATCTGGGTGGTCGTCGGCGTGGCGATCGGTGTGCTGTCAGCCCTCAAGCGCGGCTCGCTCTTCGACCGGCTGTCGATGGGTGTCGCGCTGGCCGGCGTCTCGCTGCCGATCTTCTTCACCGCGCTGATCTCGCTCGCGCTCTTCAGCTACAAGTGGCCGATCTTCGAGAACCTGCGCTATGTCCCCCTCACCGAGGACCCTGTGCTCTGGGCGAAGAACCTGGTGCTGCCCTGGGTCACTCTCGCCTTCCTCTACTCGGCGCTGTACGCCCGGCTCACCAGAGCAGGCATGCTGGAGACCATGGGCGAGGACTACATCCGCACCGCACGGGCGAAGGGCCTGACCGAGCGGCGTGTGGTCGTCCGGCACGGCCTGCGCGCCGCGCTCACTCCCCTCGTCACCATCTTCGGACTGGACCTCGGGCTCCTCCTCGGGGGCGCAGTCCTCACCGAGACGGCCTTCTCACTGCCCGGGGTCGGTCAGTACGCCGTGCAGGCGATCACGGACAACGACCTACCGAAGATCATGGCCGTGACCACGCTGGGCGGCTTCTTCATCGTCGTAGCCAACCTGATCGTGGACGTTCTCTATGTCGCCCTCGACCCACGGGTGAGGTACTCATGAGGCGGAAGTCCCACAAGCGGCAACCGCCGGTGGCCTCCGTCAACAGCACGGAGACCAGAAGCAGGCCGGAGCCCGCAAGCTTCCTCGACGTACGCGAGCTGCGCATCCATTTCGACACCGACGACGGTCTCCTCCGGGCCGTCGACGGCGTCTCCTTCGAACTGGAGCAGGGCCGCACCCTGGGCATCGTGGGTGAGTCAGGCTCAGGAAAGACCGTGACGTCGCTCGGGATCATGGGCCTGCACCGCTCCCGCCGCGCCCGGATATCCGGCGAGATCTGGCTGGACGGCGAGGAACTCCTCTCGGCCGCCCCTGAGCGGATACGGCAGTTGCGCGGACAGAAGATGGCGATGGTCTTCCAGGACCCGATGTCCGCGTTGCACCCCTTCTACACGGTCGGCGCCCAGATCACCGAGGCCTACCAGGCCCACCACCCCAAGACGGACCGCAGAACCGCACGGGATAGGGCGGTCGAGATGCTGAACAGAGTCGGCATCCCACGGGCCGACCAGCGCGTGGACGACTACCCACACCAGTTCTCCGGTGGTATGCGCCAGCGTGCCCTCATCGCGATGGCGCTGATCAACGACCCGTCATTGCTCATCGCGGACGAACCGACGACCGCTCTGGACGTCACCGTCCAGGCACAGATCCTGGACCTCATCCGGGACCTGCAGCAGGAGTTCGGCTCCGCGGTCATCCTCATCACCCACGATCTGGGGGTGGTGGCCGAGCTCGCTCACGACATCCTGGTGATGTACGCCGGCAAGTGCGTGGAGAAGGGCCCGGCCACGAAGCTGTTCACGGCGCCCGAGCACCCCTACACCTGGGGCCTTCTCGGTTCCATGCCGCGGGTGGACCGCGCGCCACAGGAGCGGCTGCTCTCGATCCCCGGCAACCCGCCGAGTCTGATCAGGCTCCCTCAAGGTTGCGCGTTCCACCCCCGCTGCCCGTTCGCCGACCGCAACGGCGAGAAGTCCTTCACCGAGGTGCCCGAGCTCACCGGCGCATCGGACCCCGGTCACCAGGTGGCCTGCCATCTGCCGCCAGAGGAACGACGCCGGATCTTCGCCCATGACGTGGCGCCGCGGCTCTGAGACCAGACCAAGGATGTGGATGCATGGAGATCACGGAGCGTGAGCCGCTGCTCAAGGTCACCGGGCTGGTCAAGCACTTCCCCATCACGCAAGGCCTGCTCCGGCGCCAGGTGGGGACGGTGCGGGCGGTGGACGGCATCGATTTCACAGTGCTGCCCGGGGAGACTCTCGGCATTGTGGGTGAGTCCGGTTGCGGCAAGTCCACCACCGTACGGCTGATCGTGCGGCTGCTTGAGCCGACCGGGGGAAGGATTGAGTTCGAAGGACGGGACATCACCCACCTGTCCCGCGGAGCGATGCGGCCGCTGCGCAAAGACATCCAGCCGATCTTCCAGGACCCGTACTCCTCGCTCAACCCGCGGCATACCGTCGGCACCATCGTCGGCGCCCCCTTCCGGCTGCAGAAGGTAGAGACTGAGCACGGCGTGAAGGATGCCGTTCAGGAACTGCTCGAACTGTGCGGGCTCAGCCCCGAGCACTACAACCGCTACCCCCACGAGTTCTCCGGCGGCCAGCGGCAGCGCATCGGCGTGGCCAGGGCCCTCGCTCTACAGCCGAAGATGATCGTCGCGGACGAGCCGGTCTCGGCGCTGGACGTGTCCATCCAGGCACAGGTGATCAACCTGCTCGACGATCTGCAGAAGGAGCTCGGCCTCACCTATGTGATCGTCGCCCACGACCTGTCGGTGATCCGGCACGTGTCGGACAAGGTGGCAGTGATGTACCTGGGCAAGGTCGTCGAGATCGGCGGCCGCGACTCCCTCTACGCAGGCCCTATGCACCCCTACACGGTGGCCCTGATGTCCGCCATCCCCGTTCCGGATCCTCGCCGCCGAGTGAAACGTGAGCGGATCGTGCTCACCGGCGAGGTCCCCTCGCCGGCGAACCCGCCGCCCGCCTGCCGCTTCCACACCCGCTGCTGGAAGGCTCAGAAGATCTGCCGCCAGCTGGAGCCGCCGCTGCGCGAGCTGAAGCCGGGACACTTCGTCGCCTGCCACTTCCCGGAGAATCTCCCCGCATCCGCCGAAGCCGACAGTGGCGCGGCCGACCGAGGCCCCGGCGCCCGATTGAGGGAGGAGGGTGGCGGAGCTCGCGGCGGATGGGCGCCCCCTCACCCCGGCTGGTGTCGGACTCCTCGGGCGGGCAGGGACGAAGGGGCGGCATTGATCACGAGAGCCGGTCGCAGCCGACACGCACTTTGTCACCGTTTGGTCTGGAATTAGCCTGGGTGCCGGAGCCAGGTTGCGGGATGGTGACGCGGCAATCCCGTGCCCCGTGGCTTTGCGGACGGCTGGGTACGTTGATGGCAGTGGGTCTCGATTCCTGTGCGCCCGCCGTGGGCGGCGGAGGCTTCCCCTTCGCGGGTCGCCGACGGGAGGCGCAACTGCTGCGCAATGCCCTGGAGCATCCACCCGCCGTGGTGGTGATCGAGGGAGAGGCCGGAGTCGGCAAGTCCCGCCTGGTCCGCGAGGTGACAGCGGAACTCGCCTCCCGCGGCGGGCGCACTGTGACCGGCTGCTGCTATCCGTTGCGCGACCCCTTCCCCTACGGCCCCGTCATCGACGCCCTGCGCCAGCTCGGCCCCTGGCTGCCACCCGCCGCGGAGATGCCCCCACAGGCCGGCGCCCTTACGCCGCTGCTCCCAGAGTTCGCCACCGCCTGCCGCCCGCCCACGAGAGGTACACACAGGAGCCCGGAGCCGAGCGCTACCAGCTGATGCACGCGGTCCGTGCGGCCCTGGACACCTGCGGGCCGGTCACCTTGGTCATCGAAGACCTGCACTGGGTGGACGAAGCCACCCGCGAACTGCTCCTCCTGCTGGCCCGCGACCTGCCCTCACAACTGAGCCTGCTGCTCACCTACCGACGCCAAGACCTGCCAGGGGACAGCCCGGTGCTCGGCGCTGCCTACCGCCGCCCGCCCGGCACCAGCGGCGCGGACATCCACCTGGATCCGCTGACCGAAACCGGCATCCACACCCTGACCGCCGCCGTCCTGGGCTCATGCGCCACCCACGGGCTGAGCCGCACCCTCTTCGAACGCAGCGCAGGACTCCCACTGGTGGTGGAGGAGGACCTGATCACCCTTAGTGAGCGGGGCCCCATGGTCACGTATCGGCGAAGTGATGGTGCCGCTCGGGCGGAGGGAGGCGGTTACCGCACGGGTGCAGAGCGTGTCCGCGGGGGCCGCAAACGGCAATCGAAGCCGCGGCGGTGCTGACCGTGCCCTCAGACGAGCCCCTGCTGACGCGCGTCGCCGGACTGGAGCCTGAGCAGGGCATGGAAGCCTTGGTGGCAGCGCTGGGAGCGGCGGTGCTGCGCGAAGCCGGGCCGATGCTGTACGGCTTCCGCCACGCGCTGGCGCAGCAGGCCGTCTACCAGAACATCCCCGGTCCACGGCGCCGGCGCCTGCACCAGCGGGCCATCGAGGCGCTGCGCGGTCTGGACGACCCTCCGCTCGTGCAGATCGCACACCACAGCCGCGTACTGGGCGACCGGGAAGGGTGGCTCGAGCACGCTGAGGCCGCCGCCGCCCAGGCCCTGGCCCTGGGCGACCAGGGCACCGCAGCCGCCCTCCTCCACACCCTCCTCGCCGAACCTCACCTCCCCGGCGATCTGCGCACCCGCGCCGCGCTGGCCCTGAGCCGCACCGCCATCTACAGCGTCGACTACACCGCATCGGTCGCTGTGCTGCGCCGGATCCTGGCCGACCCCCAGCTGCCGCCCGTCACGCCCGGCGAGATCCGCGTCGGACTCGGCGTGATTCTCACCCAACAGGCCCGCGATCCGATCGGCTTGCCCGAGCTGGAGAAGGCCGTAGAGGAAATGGGGGACCAACGATTCGCCTACCAGGACTTCTCGCACGACGAGATCGACATCTCCGACCCGGCCACCCTGGCAGCGATGCGTCAGGCCGTCGACGCCTTCGCGGCGGCCGCCCGCACCTTCGACGCCACCCGTGCCAACGGGGAAACCCTGCGGGAGGCACTCAACGCGGCCAGCGCGTCAGGCCTGCGGCAATACCAGGCTTCCTCTCATCAAGCGGGTGCTGGCGACGATGGACGCCTCGCACCCCGACACCAACAAGGACGCTTCCTGGGGCTGAGCCGCGCTCGGTGCGCTCTCCGTCAACTACCTGGGCGTCTATCCGGGCAACGAGGACACGGCGTTCCGCGACGCCGTCGCCGCCGACGCCTCCTACCGCGCCGCATTCAAGGCCTTCGCCGACTACACGCACCTCAAGCACACGGACAACGCCTGGGTGGTAAGGGATGCGCACGGCGAGTACGGGCGGTTCGGCCAGATCGACGCCGTGAAGAGCGAGATCATGGACGCTCTCGGCGACCTGCTCGAGACCACCGTGCGCAACTTCGGGGACGGCAGCCCGCCCTGGGGGAAGGTCGTCACCTGGCTGATCGAGTTCGACGCCTGCAAGCCGCACAAGGTGTGCAAGGAGGACATCGAGCGCCGCATCTTCCCGCACACCTACACGTAGGCCGGCGACACCAACACCACGCTCCACACCGTGCTGTACGCGTCCCGCGCCGACTACGAGGTCTACCAGCCGATGCTCACGGGCCTGAGCACGGACAACGGCGGCATCTACATCGAGGAGGGCGCGACGTTCTACACCTACCAGCGCCGGGTCCCCGAGGACTCCACGCTCACGCTCGAGGAACTGTTCCGCCACGAGTACACGCACTACCTCAACGGCCGCTGGGCGGTGCCCGGCACCTTCGGCGAAGGACCGTGGTACGAGGGGGACCGGACCACCGCGATGGACGAGGGTACCGCCGAGTTCTTCGACGGCGGCACCCGCGACGATGGCATCAAGGTCCGCAAGTCACTGGTCCAGGGCATCATCGACGACACGCAGGGCGGCGGCCCGCGCATGACCGTGGACCAGTTGCTGCATGCCACGTACGACGGAGACGGCTTCCGCTTCTACAACTACGCGGGCACCTTCTTCGAGTTCCTGTGGACCGAACGTCCTTCGCTGATACGGGAGATGTACGGCCGTCTGCGGGCCGACGACCCAGCCGGCTTCGACGCCTGACGGAGTCGGCTCAGCAAGGACGCCGAGCTGCAACGCGCGTACGACGCTCTCCTGGACGAGCAGATCGCGCATGTTGACGACCTGTTCGTCCCGAACACCAAGTACACGCCCATCGACCAGCTGAAGGACTCGTCGGCCGACGAGGTCCGCTCGGCCTTCGCCGGCACCACCGGCCTGAACTCGGACTGCATCTCGCCCGGCGCTTCGGAGCGCCCGAGGTTCATCTGCACGGGCAAGATCACCGCTCAGCTCACCGGCCCCGACAACGCCGACGTGGTCTTCAAGGACATGTCCGAGGCAGTCGACGGCTCCATCCTCGACAAGGCGAAGGAGGGCGACAACAACCTGGCCGACATGAACTGCTCCTTCGGCGAGGTCGAGATCTCCTCTGACGGACGTGAGGGGACGGCGGATTACAACTGTGAGGGTCCGCTGCGCGGCTGACAAAGGTGGGCCGCGGGCTGGGTCAGGAGAAGCCCGCCGCCCCACGTAGGGAGATGGCCGAGTGCTCGAGCCCCGCCGGTCGGTGCGGTTCTACTGGTCGAGCTGTTCCCCCTGGGCCATCACCCTCCTCCTTCCCCGAGATCAGGAGCCAGATCTGGCCCGGCAACCCCCAGGAACGGCTGAACAGGGAGATCCGCGCCCGGCTCCCCAGCCAAGTGAGCGGCCTCGAGTTCGAACCACACTGTCTTCCCATGGCGAGCCGGTCGGACGCCACAACGGTGGGACAGCTCATGAAGCAACTGCATACCTCGTCCCGTTTCGTCGTCGACGGCCGCCTCTTTGAGTCGTGGCGCAGCAGGATTCGCGTCGGTGACTTCACATCGGAGCGAAGTGCCATGCACGGTCAGCGTGAGCAGGATCGAACCGAGGCCGTAGCGGACCGCATTGGTCACCAGTTCACTGACCAGCAGCACTGCGGTTTCTGACCCTTCGATGGGGAACTTCACCAATGCGTCGCGTGTGAAGCGGCGCGCTGCTGCCACAGAATCCGGAAGACCATCAAATCTTCGAGAACTGATCTCACTCTTACTCGGAAGCATATTCTTGATGTGGCGCAGGCAGTACGCCAGGCGGCCTTTCAGGAGGAAGTCGACCCCCCGATGGGGATTCGGGTAGCTGCGCGGCCCGTGAACGAACCGGACGAGCAGCGGCGGGCTACTTGCAAGCGCCTGTGTCGCATTCACGGCTGTCCCTCGAATCGTGCGTGCGGTGATCTCGGATTATGCTGCGCCGTTGGCGTGGAATAGGATCAGACACCTCGTTCTCCTCATTGGACTTCCAGATTCCGCAGATGGATGGCACGGCACTCACGTCCTCAGGATTGGAGAAGGTCATTTCTCCAAGGCGTCGGATCCGTGATCACCCATGGCCTGAACTCACTGGATGTACCGCTGTAAGATTCGGCAATCCGAGCGACGCGGGTGAGCGCATTTCGGAGTTCTGGGGTGTATCTCCGTTTGCGCTCCATCAGGGTCTCCTGCCGCCGGGGCTGGCTTCTTGTCTGTTTCCAGGGAACGCTGCCGACCCCTAATGGATCAACGCGTAAGGGCCCCCATAAAGTGGAAGAAACCGTAGGTACCGTGCGGCCGCGCGGTAGGGATACCTACTCATGCAGCGGGTGCCGAGGGTGCGCGTAAGGCCACGGGCGGCACTGGTCCCCCGGGCGATGCTCAGCCGGGGATTCGCCACTACAGGTCACTCATTGATGACTCTCGGTGACGGACGCCCGGCACGGATCCTGCGTCGGCGCTGCGCGGTCGAGCCGGAGCGCGCATTGCCGCGCCCGGCTGTCCGGGCGCGGCAACGTCGGCTGTGTCCAAGCCAGGGCCTGAGTGTCTAACGCTGGAATTGGAACCAGTTGATGTTGACGAAGTCCCCTCCCGTTCCGGTGAAGGTCAGGTAGAGCTTGTGTTTGCCGGTGGCTTGTTCTGACAGGGTCGTCGATTTGCCGGTCCAGCTCTGCCAGCCTCCGGTGTTGCTGACCGGGACCTCGGCGATGATCGTTCCGGTCGGGCTGCCCAGCCGGTATTGGATCGTGCCGGTGGCGGTGGCGCCGGAGGCGATCCTGGTCGTCACCGTCTTCGGCGGGGTGGTACCGAAGTCCACGTCGTAGTAGGTCAGCGAGTTACCGGGATTGATGGCGCCCGCGAGGAGCCAGCCGTTTTCGCTACTGGTGGTTTGGTAAACGTTGATGCCGGATTGTTCGTCGAAATCCTCGGCCTCGGTCTTGGAGTATGCACTGCCGTTGTCGAGGGTCCAGGTGGTGGTGTCGGTTTGCTCCGCGCCGTTGATCGTGGCCTTAACGGTCACCGTGTTGACACCTGGCTTGAGGGTCACGGGCCACTTGAAGATGTGGTCCGTGCTCGTCTTCTCGCCGAGCGATGTGCCGTTGAGGGTGGCTGTCACCTTGTCGGCGTTCGAGTACACCTTGATTTCAGTGGAGGCGGCGGTGCGTTGGGTCCACCGCTTGCTGGTGATGTGCAGCGTGGGTGTGGATGCCCAGTTGGCCTTGTACCAGTAGAACGCGTCCTTCTTGACCGTCCGGTCGTGGGTCACCAGGCCCTTGTCGTTGATGCCGGGCTGGCTCCCCTGGTTCCACGAGTCGAGGGCGTGGTCGAACATGAGCCACACGAAGGTGCCCCAGAGGTACGAGCGTGTCTTCAGGTCCTTCCACGCTGCCTCGTGCACGAGCGACTGGTACTCCTCCGGGTGCCATTGGCCGCCCGGAGATGGCTTGGGCGGGTTGAGATAGTGCTGGTTGGTGTTCGCGCCCGCGCCGTACTCGGACAAGGCGATCTTGCGGGTCGGGTCGGCCTTGTGAAGGTCGTCGGCCCAGGAGCCGACGCTCCCGCTCTGGTACCACCCGTGGTACATGTTGTAGCCGGCGGTCTCCGCGTGGCTGGCGATTTTGCCGGTGTCAGAGACGCAGCAGCTCGCATACGTGGAAATCCGATCGCCGTCCTCAGTGGCGACTAGTGTGGCGAGATCGGAGAGCAGATTGTTGGTGACCGCGTCACCGCCGGCATTCGGGATACCCCCCATGTTAGTGTTCCCCTGCTCATTACCGATGCCCCAGAACACGATCGATGGATGGTTGTAGTTCTGCCGGATGAGTTCCCGCATCTGCTGCTTGGCATTGGCGGTGTAGCCGGCTGAATCGGGGGTGCGATTCAGATTCGGGATCTCTGCCCAGACGACGAATCCCTTCTCGTCGGCGAGGTTGTAGTTCTTCTGGTCGTGCTGGTAGTGCGCCATCCGGACGGCGTTCGCCCCCATCTCGCCGATCATCTCAAGGTCCTGGACGTGGTGTGCGTCAGTGACGGCCCAGCCCACACCGGCCCGGTCCTGGTGCAGGTTGACGCCCTTGAGGCGGTAGGGCTTTCCGTTGAGGGAGAAACCCTCATCGGGATCCACCTTGAACGAGCGCAAACCCAGCGGTTCGGTCACAACGTCCGTGACTTTGCCGGATTCCGCATCGATGATCTCAACATGGGCGCGGTACATGTATGGATCGGACACGCCGTTCCACAAGTGCGGGTTGGCGATCGTCAGGCTCTGGACCGTATCGGTGCCACTGCCTGCGGCCAGGCTCGCGGCCGCGGTCTTCTTCTCGGCCACGACGTTATTGTCGGCGTCGGTCACCACGGTGCGCACCTGCACGGACCGGGACGTGCTGTCGCCGTTCGAGAGCTTCGTGGTGACGTCGACCTGGGCGCTGGTGGAGGTCACATTGCTCTGGCGCAGGTAGACACCCGGTCCGGCGTAGTCGAGCACCCGCACGTGAAGCGGGTCCACCGCCCACAGGCTCACATTGCGGTAGATACCTCCGTAGAAGGTGTAGTTCTTGTCTTCGACCGGTGCGATGTCGGCGTTGTCGGCGTTGTTCACCTTGACGGCGATGACGTTGTCCCCGACCTTCAGAGCGTCGGTGGCATCGAACCGGAAACGGGAGTAGCCACCGTTGTGCTGACCCAGCTTTGTGCCATTGACCCACACCTCGGCCACCTGCTTGACGCCAGCGAACTGCAGAATCAGGTCCTTCCCGGAGAGGGATTCGGATACGGTGACATCCCGCCGGTACCACCCCGTGCCCCGGTCATAGCCGCTGCCGTCGGCGCCGTCGGACGCATTCCAGGTATGCGGGACGTTGACCGAATCCCACGAGGTGTCGTCGAATGCCGGCTTTTCGGCGCCCGTGACATCAGCCTCCTTGAATTTCCAGCCCATGTTGAGGCCAATACGCTGACGCGCCTCGGGCGGTGTGTACGTGGTCTCCGCCGCCAGAGCGCTGGGTACGACGAGAGTGGCGGCCACAGTGACTAGGGCGATCAGGGCAAGTGCAAGACGTTTCATTTCTCCCCCACGCGGCTCGTGTTGGTGCTAGGGAATACGTCGAGTGGCGGAAACCTACGCGGCCTCGGGGATGGCGGCCAACGAGTTGCCGTAATTTGCCACGGGGACACACCGGGGTGAGATGGTAGAAAAACTCCCGCCCCACCCCCGGTATCGCTCCGTTCACTGCGCCTGGGTCGATGCCAGCGTGTCGGGCGGCTCTGCGGACCGGCCAGGTGGCCGCTAGACCGATCAGCCGTCGGTCAAACGCCACGACCGAGTACATCCAGCGCCAGGAAGGTGCCCGTGCTGATCCCGAGACAGCGCGCCGAACAGCAAGGTGACCACCGATTCGAGCCGGACCGTCGTCTCACCGCCGCCCAGGTCGTAGTCGCGGAGATCAGCATGGCAGTAGCCCGATCGGCGGCCGCAGGAGTCGTCCAAGTCCAGCGACCCGGACATCCCCAGCCCCCGGCCGGAGTCCGGTGAGAGGTCTGGGGGTGTCAGCCGTCCCGGACCATCCGCAAGTCACCCCGCGGTCCCCGGCGTCATCTGATGCCGGGGCTTGACGGTCGTCGGGCGTACGCTTATGTTCCCCAGTAGGTTCAGATTCATGACTTCTGTTCACATACATGAAAGGGGATCCCGTGCAGCTCGACGGCATCCTGTTCTTCCCCATCACCCCGTTCGACAGCGGCGGGGCGGTGAACGACGAGCTGCTCGCCCACCACGTCGACCAAGGCCTGGCACGCGGTGCGAACGCAGTCTTCGCCGCCTGCGGCACCGGCGAGTTCCACGCGCTGGACGCCGCGGAGCACCGGCAGGTCGTCGGCACGGCCGTGGCGGCCGCAGGCGGCCGGGCGCCCGTCCTCGCCGGCGTAGGCGGCCCGCTACCGCATGCCGTCGCGTGCGCCAGAGCCGCCGCGGACGTCGGGGCCGACGGGCTGCTCCTGCTGCCGCCGTATCTGGTGACGGCGCCGGAGACGGGCCTCATCGCGTACGTGCGCGAGGTCGCCGCCGCGACCGGCCTGCCGCTGGTGGTCTACCAGCGCGACAACGTCCGCTTCACCCCGCAAGGCGCGGCCGAGCTCGCCCAGCTGCCCACCGTCAAGGGCTTCAAAGACGGGCTTGGCGACATCGAACTGATGCAGCGCATCGTCCCCGCCGTACGCGCCGCGCTGGGCGGCGAGGAGGGCGGTCCGGCCAAGGAGTTCGCGTTCTTCAACGGGCTGCCGACCGCCGAGGTCTCGGCCGCCGCCTACGCCGCCGTCGGCGCCGGACTGTACTCATCGGCGGTCTTCTGCTTCCTGCCCGAGGTCGCCGTGGCCTTCTGCGAGGCGCTCGCCTCCGGCGAAGACAACCTCGTGCAGCGTCTCCTGTCCGGCTTCTACCTCCCCCTCGCCCAATTGCGGAACGAGGTACCCGGCTACGCGGTCTCGCTGGTCAAGGCCGGCGTACGACTGCGCGGCCTGGACGTCGGCGGGGTCCGCCCCCCGCTGGTCGACCCCGGCCCCGAACACCTCGCGCGGCTGGAGCGCCTCATCGCCGCCGGCCTGGACATCGTGGAGGGGTGACGGCGATGCGCATCCGCGAGATGACCATCACGCCGGTCGCCTTCCGTGACCCGCCCCTGCTCAATGCCACAGGCGTGCACGAGCCGTGGGCGCTGCGCAGCATCGTCGAGGTCACCACGGAGGATGGAATCACCGGGCTCGGCGAGAGCTACGGCGACGCCGCCCACTTGGAACGGCTGCACGCCGCCGCGCACGAGCTCATCGGCGTCAAGGCCGACGCCCACCACGCGCTGTACCGCCGGGTGGCTGCCAGTGTCGGCACCGCCGTGGTCACCGACCAGCACGGGCTGACCGGCGGCGGCAGCAACAGCAAGACCGTCGACGCCGTCTTCTCTCCCTTCGAAGTAGCCTGCCTCGACATCCGCGGCAAGGCCACCGGCCGGCGGGTGGCGGACCTGCTCGGCGGTCCAGTGCGCGATGCTGTGCCCTACAGCGCCTACCTCTTCTACAAGTGGGCCAGCCACCCCGGCGCGGCCGACGACCGCTTCGGGCCCGCACTCGACCCTGACGGCATCGTCGCCCAAGCCCGCCTCCTTATCGAGGAGTACGGCTTCACCTCACTCAAGCTCAAGGGCGGCGTCTTCCCACCCGAGCAGGAGGCCGAGGCCGTACACGCCCTGTACGACGCCTTCCCCGACCTGCCGCTGCGCATCGACCCCAACGCGGCCTGGACGCCGCCCACCTCGATCCACATCGGCCGACAGCTTGCCGGAGTGCTGGAATACCTCGAGGACCCGGCGCCCGGCATTGAGGGGATGGCCGAGGTCGCCGCCGAGGTGCCAATGCCGCTGGCCACCAACATGGCCGTGGTCACCCACGAGCACCTGCCACCCGCCATCGCGCACCGTGCGATCGGCGTACTGCTCATGGACCACCACTACTGGGGCGGGCTGCTGAAGTCGACTCAGGTGGCCGCCCTCTGCGCCACCTTCGGCATCGGCCTGTCCATGCACTCCAACTCCCACCTGGGCATCAGCCTGGCCGCGATGACCCACCTCGCAGCCGCCATCCCCAACCTGGATCACTCCTGCGACACCCACACCCCCTGGCAGGACGGCCAGGACGTGATCGCACCGGGAGCGCTCCGCTTCACCGGCGGCGCCGTGCCCCTGCCACCGGGGCCCGGCCTCGGCGTCGAGCTCGACCGTGACGCACTCGCCGTCATGCACGAGCAGTACGAGAAGTGCGGCATCCGACGCCGGGACGACACCGCCTACATGCGCTCCTTCCGGCCAGATTTCCAGCCCAAACGGGGCCACTGGTGAGCGGGGACGGAGCCGGGGCCGCCGAGCCACACCACCACCGTTCGCCCCACGTCCTGAACCTCTGCGCCGACACCGGCAGGAGCCACGATGGTACGTAGGCATCGCCTGGTGGTGCGAAGGACCGCATCAAGAGCGTGACCGACATCTTCGCCACCGGCCGCCGCGAACGGTGACGGTGTCCGGGGTCTCACACCACATGTCCGGTTACAGCCCGGTGACGTCCTGGTCGTCGGCACCACTCACGAACTGAGGTCACACCCTTGGTGCCCTGGGCCAGCGTGCGCAACGCGTGCACAATCGCGCGGGACCTCCCGAGAAACCGCAAGTACACGGGGCAACCACATCAGGAAGCATTGTGTGGCCCTGGACAGAGCAAACAGGCTGGCCAGGGCCACAATGGCAGACGAGTCGAGCTGTACGCCGGGTATTCCTGGGGCACCTTTCTGACCTGCGGTTTTCCGGGATCGGATCGGCTGCGACCTGCTGGGACGGGTTGCAGAGGCGATCGGAGGCAGTCAGAGGAAACCGCTCTGATTCGACCCCGATTCGACCCGAGCTGCTCGGAGCCAATCAGAGGCAATCGCCCTCTGTCTGGCTCCGAGTCGGCCGAGGTCGGGGCGGTGTCGAACGGGTCAGGACTCCTCTGACGGCGCTCGGAATCGTTCTCGGTCGAGCCGCGATGGGGACGCCTGCCTCCGCTGCGGAGCCAGGCATACGAAGGCCTCCAGGACGGCCATCCTGGAGGCTTCGCTTGGCACCGATTGGAGGTCGGTTCCGGACACCACCCATGGTTTTAGCGGGCCTGGGTGGCGTCCACGTCCTTGCGAGACGACCCCACAGTGCCACACCACACCCACCTGCCAGACCCAGCCCGACGGACATTTCACCCGGGCGAGCGACTGGGGCTTCACCGGCTGCCTCCGACCGCGGCTGACCTTGTCCTGCTCGGAGACCTCACCGGCCGCTATGCGGCGGGCAGTTACAGCAGGCTCGGCTCCGGCGCCCGGACCGTGATCTTGCGGGCGGACCGGCAGGGCGCGGCCGAGCACGGGCACCGGATCACCGCGGCCATCGCCTGCCACGTCGCCCGCGCCGGCGGAACCGTAAACGAGCTGACCCAGCTGCTGCTCTACCCCGACCACGAGGGTGGTCGGCACGCCCGGCACATCGCGCTGCGCTCCGGGCAGGCGCGTGCTCTGGAGTACATCCGCCGGGTGTGGGCCAGCGCCTCGATGGCGTCCGTTGAAGTGGTGTAGCCGGACAGGGTCCTGGAACGCGCGGGTGTCTGCTCGGGGCGTGCATCCGTTGAGCGTGCATGCTCCCTGAGCAAGGGCAGGCCATCGACACGCACGACCTGGCGCAACGGGCATCGGGAGAGGCTGCTGACCACGCAGGCCGGTGACCTGGACCTGAAGATCCCGAAGGTGCGGAGCGGGTCGTTCTTCCCGTCGCTGCTGGAACGCCGGCGGCGGATCGACCGGGCGTTGTTCGCCGTGGTGATGGAGGCATACGTGCACGGAGTCTCCACCCGCAGCGTTGATGACCTGGTCAGAGCCCTCGGTGCGGACAGCGGGATCTCCAAGTCCGAGGTCTCCCGCATCCGCGGCGAGCTGGACGAGGAACTGACCGCGTTCAAGGGGTAGTTGCTCCATCGTTCATGCGTGTCTTGTGCATGCTCGGGCTGGGCCTTGGCTGCGGTGTCAGTTGAACTCACGTCGCGCTGCTTGAGTATCTGCAACAGGGGCGCGAGCTGCTCCTGCGGCACAGGCTCTCCGGCCGCGGTGGAGATGCCGTATTTGTCCTGGAGCCACACAGCGAACTGTGCGCTGGTGGGCTCGGCGCCGAAGGAGTCGAGCCAGGACTGGTAGGCGTCAGCGAGGTGTTCGCCGTGCCCTTGCCGGCAGCGGCCAAGCCGGCCCGGGCGGTCTCGGACAGGGGCACGCCGTAGCGGGCGAGCCGCAGGGGCATCAGCGACTCCGCCGGGGCCTTGCGGCGCCACGCGCGGCCGAAGTGGGAACGCAGGCGGGCCTGATAGATGAGGCGCTCCTGCTCCAGCTTGATGACCTGCTCGTAGGAGCGGAGCTCCCACAGCTTCATGCGGCGCCACAGGAGGAAC
>NZ_JOFS01000055.1 GCF_000719285.1 Streptomyces bicolor
GATCACTCTATCGCTTGGTTCATGTCACCCCGATGGAATCCGAACCCTGATGTACGCACAGGCCGCCACGTCGTCTACAACCTGCACGTCCACTTGGCTCGTCAACTCCCTCAAGGGCGTCTCCGCCCGACTCCTGCGCAAGGATTACGACGCCCACGTCCGCCGCTACCTGTGGGGCGGACACTTCTGGTCCGGCTCCTACTTCGCCGGGAGCTGCGGCGGGGCGACCCTGACCGTCGTACAGCAGTACATCGAGCGGCAGCAGCGCCCCGTGAGCTGAGGTTGATACCGCGGACCCGTGCCCACAGCGCGGGGCAGAGCAGTTCTGAGACGGCCTTCACCTCCGGCGTAAACGCCGGAGCACTGGCCAAGATCAAAGGTAGACCACCGTCACCGGCTGCTGGAAGAGGTCCAGGGTGAGGCTGCGCAGCGCACAGTGGTACGAGGGACAGGACCGGAACGCCTACATCCACCGGGCGTGGATGCGCCGAGGACTGCCGTCGGACGCCTTCACCAGCCGGCCTCAGATCGCCATCGCCAACACCGCCTCGGACCTGACCCCGTGCAACGCCCATCTCGACGAGGTCGCCGCCTCGGTGCGCGACGGCGTGCACGAGGCGGGCGGTATCCCGCTGGACCTGCCCGTGGTGTCGCTCGGCGAGACACAGGTACGGCCCACCGCCATGCTGTGGCGCAACATGGCCGCGATGGCCACCGAGGAGATGCTGCGGGCCAACCCCGTCGACGGCGTCGTCCTGTTGGGCGGCTGCGACAAGACGATCCCCTCGCTGCTGATGGCCGCCGCGTCGGTGGACCTGCCCGCCGTGGTCGTGCCCGGCGGTCCGATGCTCACCGGGACCTTCCGGGGCAGGCCACTGGGCTGCGGCACCGATGTGTGGCGGCTGTCGGAGGAGGTCCGCGCGGGCACGCTCTCGCAGGAGCGGTTCACCCGCTCCGAGTCGGCGATGATCCGCAGCCGCGGCCACTGCAACACCATGGGGACCGCCTCCACGATGGCCCTGGTCGCCGAGGCGCTGGGCACGGTCGTCCCCGGTGTGGCGGGCACCCCCGCGCCCGACAGCCGACTGCTGGAGGCGGCGCACGGCACCGGCCGCCTGGCGGTGGACATGGTCGCCGCCGATCGCCGGCCGGGCTCCTTCCTCACCAAGGCGTCCTTCCACAACGCGATCGTCGCGCTGGCCGCCATCGGCGGTTCCACCAACGCCGTCGTCCACCTCCTGGCCATCGCGGGCCGCCTGGGCATCGACCTCACCCTCGACGACTTCGACCGCATCGGCTCCCGCGTTCCGGTCCTGGTGGATCTCCAGCCGGCCGGCCGCTTCCTCATGGAGGACCTCCACCGCGCCGGAGGCCTCCTCGCCGTCCTGGGCGAGGTCCGCGACCTGCTCGACCCCGACGCCCTGACCGTGACCGGCAAGCCGCTGGTAGAGGCCCTCGACGGCGCCGAGATCTGGGACGGGGACGTCATCCGCACCCGCGCCGAACCCCTGGTCGCCGAGGGCGGCATCGCCGTCCTGCGCGGCAACCTCGCACCTGACGGCGCGCTCATCAAACCGGCCGCGGCCTCACCGGATCTGCTGCGTCACCGCGGCCGGGCCGTCGTCTTCGACTCCATCGAGGACTTCCATGCCCGGATCGATGACCCCGCACTCGACGTCGACGCCGACTGTGTCCTCGTCCTGCGCGGCTGCGGCCCCAAGGGCTACCCGGGCATGCCCGAGGTCTCCAACATGCCCCTGCCGAAGAAGCTGCTCGAACAGGGCGTTCGCGACATGGTCCGCGTCTGCGACGGCCGGATGAGCGGTACGGCGTACGGCACCGTCGTCCTGCACGTGGCACCGGAGGCCGC
This sequence comes from Streptomyces bicolor, assembly GCF_000719285.1. Lineage (GTDB taxonomy): Bacteria > Actinomycetota > Actinomycetes > Streptomycetales > Streptomycetaceae > Streptomyces > Streptomyces bicolor. The sequence continues at coordinate 1,871 of NZ_JOFS01000055.1, forward strand.
GGCCGGCGGCCCCTTGGCGCTCGTGCGGACAGGGGATTTCATCACCCTGGACGTCGAGGCCCGCCGCATCGATGTCGACACCCCCGCCGAGGAACTTGCCCGCAGACAGCCCAACGAGGCCACGCTCACCGGCTTCGCCAACCCCCGGCGCGGCTGGGAACGCCTCTACGTCGACCACGTCCGCCAGGCCGACACCGGCGCCGACCTCGACTTCCTGGTGGGCTCCAGCGGTTCGGAAGTGAGCCGCGAATCGCACTGACCGACTCCTGTCACCGTCGGTGCGACACCCCCAGCTCGATCAGATACCGCTTGGTCACCCGGCCGCCGTACCGCCCGTCGAGCAGCCCCGCCACGCACTCGAACAACCCGTTCCTGGCGGCCTCCGGAAGAGCCCGGTGGCCGGAGTACGTCCGCAACAGGTCGAGATACTCCGAGGTGGTATACGTGAGGTCGTGCTCGTAGCGGCGGAACACCGTCGGGCCGAACCGGCCGCTGCGCGTCACCTCCGCCACATGGTCCGACGCGTCGACGTCGGCGGCCGCCGGGGGCCGCAGCCCGGGCGGCGTGTCCGGGTCGAACCGTTCGTAACACCGCTGGACCTCGACGAAGAACTCCTCGGTGCCGCCCCACACATGCTGGGTGCGCACCACGGCGAGCGCCCCACCCGCACGCAGCGCGTCGGCTGCCTTGACGATCCGCACGGCCGGGTCGATCCAGTGGAACGCCGTCGCCGAGACGAGTGCGTCGAACGGCTCCTCGGGCAGTGGCCAGCTCTCGAACTCCGCCGTCACCACCTCCACCGCCGGGGCCCCGGCCAGGTTGCGCCGGGCGACCGCGGCCATGCGGGGTCCCGCCTCGACGGCCGTGATCCGACAGCCCCGCCCCGCCAGCGGCACCGTCGCCTGACCGGTCCCGCAGCCCACCTCGAGGACCCGGCTGCCGGGACCGACACCCGCGAGCTCCTCGAGGTCGTCGTACAGCTCCGGCGGATATCCGGGCCGGGCCCGGTCGTACAACTCCGCGTCCTCGTCGAAGATCCGGCTCAGGCGCGCCCGCCGGGACTCCTCGGGCCTGTCGTCGCGTGCTGCCTGCGTACTGTTCTCGGGCATGCGGAGCAGGCTAGCGACGCCGGGCAGGCTCGGCATCGCCGTCCGCCGAACCAGGCCGACTCGGCTGTGGGGTGGGGGCGCGCTGCTGTTGGCGGCGTCGACGATGTGGCGTTCGTTGTTCCGGGCCGGGGGCCCGGGTGCCGCGCGTGGATGTGGCGGTGCTGGGCGGCCGCCGCCCTATTGTGCGCCGCGGCCTGGGTACGGGCCGGAGCCCGCACCGGCCATGGGAGCGAAGCACGCCCCAGCGGCACCGTCGGTTCACAGGCCGGCTCCGTGGGGCCGCCGGCCCCGCCGGCGCGGCTTCCGGTCCGGCCCTTGAAACGGACGCGAAGCCTCCTGATCGTCCTGGTCTGCTTGTTCGCTCCGGCCACCTACCCTCGACCTGGCCGCGCGCCCCGACGGCGACGGACGCTGTGTGCCCTGTCCCTGGCCGCGATCGCCATGCCTGCGTACACGTGCTCAGCCGCTGGGGACGAGCCGCCGACCGCACGCACGGCTGGGAGACGACGGTACGGCGCGACCCCGCACTGCGACCCTGAACCACGAGTCTCCTCCGCGCGCCCCGGCTACTGAGGTCCGGCAGCGGCAAAGGCCGCATGGAGCACCAGCAGGAAGACGACAGTGCCCGGTGCGGCGGTCAGGGCGGCGCGCATCATCGCCGCGGCGGCGTCCGCGCCGGTCGAACGGTGGGTCGAGGGCGCCATCACGGCCGGCAGCACCGGGAGCGCGGCGAGGATGCCGCCCGTGAAGGAGCCGAGCGCGTCCGAGGAGTGCACAGCGAGCAGGACCGTCGTGGCCGACACCGCCATCCGCAGCGGTATCTCCCAACTCCGGGCGTGGCCGGGCACCGGGTCCGTGTCGGCCGGTGCGGGCCAGGTCCGCAGACCCACGCACGTGACGGCCAGGACCAGGGCCCCCGTGAGCCAGACGTTCGCGCACGCCGCCGCGACCAGACCGGCTCCGGCCGCGCTGGCCAGGGCAGCCGTCAGTGCCCGCGCCGGACGCAGGGCCGGCGCGAGCCGCCCATAGGCGAGGCAGAAGGAAACGACGGCCAGTTGAGCCGCGACGTTGCCCTGCGCGGCACGCGCGGCCGCCCCGCTCCCGCCGTCCAGCCACATGAGCGCCAGAAACGGTCCAGACGTCGTCGGAGCGCCCAGCAGGAGTCCGCCCAGACGCGGGCCCGAACGCCTGGCGACGACGGAGACGATAAGGATGAGGGAGGGGGCCAGGGCGGTCCGCAGAAGCAGGAGTTCCATACCTGCGACCCTGACACCGACCATGCCGATTTTGGCTCGGACTTCTCGGCACTGAGGCCTAATTCGTCGCGGAAATCTCGGTCATCCCCGCATCCGGCCGAGTATTTGTAGCATGGCCGCCATGGACCGCATCGATCGGCAGATCCTCACGCTCCTCCTCGCCGACGGCCGGGCGACCTACCAGGAGTTGGGTCGCCAGGTCCGGCTGTCGGCCAACACCGTCGCCGACCGCGTACGCCGGCTCCAGGCGTCGGGAATCGTCCGCGGATACCGGGCCGAGCTGAACCTCGAGGCGTTCGGGCGCGGCCTTGAGCTGCTCAGCGACGTCCGCCTGCGCGAGGGCGTGGACCGCAGGGCGTTCGAGGCGCAGCTGCACCAAGTGCCGCAGGTCGTCGGAGCGATGCGGCTGACCGGGGACTACGACTACCAGCTGCGCATGGCCTGCACCGACGCCCGGGAGTTCGAAACGGTGATCGACCGGCTCAAGGCCGATCACGGAGTACGGGAACTACGCAGCCGACTGCTGCTGCACGAGGTGCCGCTGGGCCCGGACCGCGTTCTGGACCCCTGACTCACCCCTGCGCGCCGGCCTTCTCCAGAAGCGAAGTGAGGACCGGCTCGGCATGCGTCCACAGAAGGGCTCCGCCGATCCCCGAGACGATACGGCGATCAGCACCGGGCATACGCGTGGCGAGCAGCGCACCGTTGTCGGGGGAGTGGCTGACGTCACGTTCGCCGTACCAGATGTCGACCGGGACCGCGATCCTGTCGAGGGCGAACGGCCACCGCCCCATGGCCAGAACCGTGTCGCGGGCGTAGCCGGCACCGCCTTGCCCGAACCCCTCGGCCAGGGCCCGCCGGTAAAGGGAGCCGAACTCGGGATCCTGATACACGGCTAGGTCACAGCCGGGGCTCCCGGCCATGACCATGTCCCACATCGCATCCGCGGTGTAGCCCGCGAAGAACGCCTCGGCGCCGCCAGGATCGCAAGCGGTCCGCTCGACCAGGCGACGCAGATCCGCCGGCAGAAGAGAAGCGAACTCCGGCGCCGCCATCTCGTCCGCGCCGGAGACGACAGCCAGTGCCGAGGCGAGGCCCGCGTCCGCGCAGGCGAGTGCGAACGGCGCGCCTTGCGAGTTCCCGACCACGGCCGGGCGCCCCAGCCCTCGCATCGCACACAGTTCACGCATGTCCCCGGCGAAGTCGGAGAACGTGCGGCCGGGTGCGGGCGTCGAGACTCCCAGTCCCGGGCGATCCACGGAGACGAGACGAACGCCGAGCGCCTCGACGACCCCCGCGCCGAAGCCGAGCCACCGGCTCGTGGCCGCACCCGGACACAACACAACGGGCACCCCGTCCGACGGCCCCCACTCGGCCCAACCCAGCAACCGTCCATCAGACATACGACTCTGACCCAGCCGGGCAGGCTTGTCGGCGTACACAGTCATGATCGACATCATGGTCACCGACAAGGCTGCCTCGCACCCGGATTTCTCGGGCCGGAAAGCCACCCGCGCAATGGGACGGTTGGCCCCACCGCCGGTTGGCCCCTTCGCCCGCGGAATCCGGCCAACGGACGGCTCATCTGCCTGGCAGCAGCACAACCTCCGCCCGGCTCGCTGGTCTGACTCGTCGGGGTGTTCATGGGATCGGACCAACAGATCGCCTTCTTCCGGCGGGAGTTGAAGGACGGCGACACCTGGCGGCGCGCGGCCGCCGCGAAGGGGCTGGGCAGGGTCGGACGTGACGAGCACGCGTGGCTGCTCGCCGGATCGGCGGACGACCGCGCGCCCGAAGTACGGGAGGCCGTGGCGCTGGGGCTCGGCCGGCTCGGAGTCGCCGAGGCGGGCCGTACGGTGCTGCCCGCCCTGATGCGGGACGACGACCCGTGGGTACGGCGCCGGGCGTCGCGCGCCGCGATCCGCCTCGGGCTCGACGGCCCGCCATTCGCGGACGCCTTCTCACGCCTGCTCCGCGATCCCGACCACCACCTGCGGATCAACGCCCTGGACGGCCTGGAAGCCCTCGGCGCGCCGGGCGACGTGACCGGGCTCGTGGCGCTCCTGGGCGACCCCGAAAGGGCCGTATGGGGACGCGCCCGAAGCCTGGTGTACCGCTTCCGGGACGACCCGGCCGTCAGTGCCGAGGTGGTCCGTACGGCCGAGCAGGGCGACGGGGAGACTCGGGTGCGGGCTCTCGAACTGCTGCCCCGGCACTGGACCGACCGCCTCCTCGACTCCCTGCTCACGGGGCTCCACGACCAATCCGCCGAGGTCCGGATCGCGGTTGCGGGTCGGCTGGCCGACGTGGCGGACGCACGGACGTCGGCCGCCTTGGCGACCGCCCTGGAGACCGAGCGGGACGCGCACGTCGCGGCCTCCTTCCTGCGCCGGCTGGCCGAACGGGGCGAGGAACAGGTGACCGACCCCGCGACGCGCTGGCTCGACGACGCGGTCGCGGGCCCGTCGGCGGCTTACGCGCTGGGAGTTGTGGGGACGCGGGCCGCCGCCGGGGTGCTGCGTACGGCTGTGACCGACTCCGCGCTGCCCGGTCGTACGCGTGCCGCCGCCGCGAAGGCCATCGGGCAGGCGGGGCGATGGGACGCCGTCTGGCTGCTGCTCCCACTCCTGGACGACCCCGACGGCGACGTGCGCGCGGGCGCGGTCGACGGCCTGGACAAGCTGGTTGACGACGGACTTCGCCCATGGGAACGCCGTCCCGTGGCCCGGGCGCTGGTGTCCCACCTCGCCGCCGACCCGAACACGACCTGGCAGACGCACAACGCGCTCATCGGCCTCGCGGAGGCACTGCCGGCCCTACGCCGGATCGTGGACCGGACCCCGTCGCCCGACGTCCGCGCCGCCGCACTCTCGCTCCTCGACACGGACAACGCCACCGACGAGCACACCGACCAGGACCTGCCCCGCTTCGTCCACGCCCTCGACGACCCGGACGAGACGGTCCGCCACCACGCCACACAGGGCCTGGCCCACTGGCTGGCCGCCACCGCAAGGCGGCCGCACGACGAGCAACGACTTCGCACCCGGCTCACCGCCATCGCCTCGGAGGCCCCGGGGGAGGGCACCCGCGCGGCGGCCGTGGAGGCACTCCGAGCGTTGGAAGCCTGCCGCCCCTCGCCGCCGTGAGGATGGCCAGGGGCCCGGATATGCCTGGGACCGCGCTCGCTGAACCAGAGGCGGCATCGGGAGGGGGCCGCCGAAGTGCGGCATCGTCGGGCTGCGGTCCGAGCGGGGGAGGCCGACAGTGGGCAGTGGATCGCATGTCCGGACCGGCCGAGACGCCGGTACGGCGTGACGGCCCGAGGGGAACGTGCTCATGCGCGCTGAATCTTCGCCGGCCGCGCGGACGGGAGCCTGCATCGCGGTGGCGGACGCCGCGCCCGCGATCACGGTGATGGTGCCGGAGCGAGCGCCCGAGGCCGCGTACGACGTGTTCCTCCGCCGCGGAGGCGTGATGGTCCTTGCGGCGCCCGTCGTCGTCATGGCCGCATGCCATCGGCTCGTGGCCCTGGGCAGGGTCCCGCCGCTCGGCTCGCGTGCGCCACATGGCGGCCGCCTGCCGTGAAGGGCGCGGCCGAGCGGACGGCGATCCTGCACCGGTCCGTGCGGGTGACCCTCGCCGCGTCCACGGGCTTCTATGCCTTCGTGTACGGGCTCGACGAGCCGGTGCGCGGGCGTCGCGCCGGCCCGGCAGCGGGAGCGGACCCGCCGGCACCTGGTGCGGGCCAACTCGGTGGCGGAGGCGATGCAGTGGACGCTACTGCGTCCCGTGCCGCGCAGGCTCGGCCCGGTGCGAGCCGCCGGGTTCTACGAGGCAGGGGAGGGCGGCACGCTCGTCGGCGGGGATCTGTACGACGTGTGCGAGACGCCCTGCGGGGTACGGGCGATCATCGGCGACGTCCGCGGCAAAGGGCTGGACGGGGTCCAGACGGTCGCGGCGGTACTGGGCAGCTTCCGGGTGTCGGCCCCGCCGGACGGCGGAGAGGTACGGATCGTCGACCGCGGCCACCCCGCACCGCTGGTGATCGGCCCACACGGCGCCCGGCGGCTGCTCACGACGCCGGCACTGCCCTTGGGGCTCGGCGCACTGGCACCGGACGGAGAGGCCACGACGATGCACCCGCTCGCCCCGTCGGAAGTGCTCGTCCTGCACACCGACGGCGTGAGCGAGGCGCGCGACGCGGACCACTGGTCGGCGCGCTCCGACAATGACCACCGGGCCGTACTGGCGCTGTCAGTTGAGGACGTGACACCGCCGCGACAGGCCCCACGGGACCCCGGCTCAGCTGCCCGGGCCCCGCGTCACCGGCAGTCAACGGCGCTGCCTCCGCCGGTAGAGCTCGGCCTGGCCGCTTCCCGCTCCCGGAGGCGACGTGGGATCAGCCTTGATACCAAGCAGGCTCGAAGTCGATGCCCAAGCGCTGGAGGAGACCTTCCCGCTGCTCGGGCGAGGCCAGGACCATGATGTCGTCGTCGAGATCTGGGCCCTCCTGCTCGACGCAACGGAATTCCCGTGGGTCGTCATCGGCCCTGAGCGCTTCGATGGCCACCCTGGCTGCTCCCATGTCGAGGTAGTCGTTCGACTCCTGCTCGACGCCGAAGGAAAGCGGCTTGCCGTTGCATTCGAAATGCATCGTCCCCAGGCCGCAGTCTTCGTCGTCCGGGTTGTCCTTCTCGAAGCGGTAGTTGGCGACGGTGACCTTGCCTCCGGTGAGGGATGCGGCCTCGTTCAGAAGCCATTCGTAGTGTGCGTCGGCGAAGTCGACGTCATCGGAGTGGATGGAGACAGCCACGTCGAAGGATTCGAGGGCACTGGCGATGTCATAGCGTCGCTCGATCAGCTCGGTCGCGTACCTGGCGGCCTCGTCCAGGACCCTTTTGGCCTTCTCTTCGCTGATCATTCCGAGTTCGATGAGAACTTCGGCTATCCGCACGTGGGTTATCGATCGGCTGCGCGTCATGGGGGCCATCCTGTCAGCGGGCCGAACGGGTGTTGAGCGTGGTTCAGTCGTCGGGGCCGATCCACACTTGCGTCTGACGTAGCGTCAGCCAGCAACTCGACGTGGTGGCTGGTGCGGGCAGCGGCATGTGAGCCCCTATTCGGGTGCTTGTATGCACGGCGACGCTTCTCGCAGGTGGGCCGGCGGCATACCTCTGGCGAACACACACCGATCGAAGGAGACGTTCATGCGTGCACCATCCGTGCTGGCCGCCGTCGCTCTCGCCGGGACCGTTCTGCTCGGCGGCGCAGGCCAGGCCCTCGCCGGCGAGGAAGACATGGGTATCGGCGGAAGCGATTTCGGGAGCAGCACGCAGGCCGCGCCCGGGTTCGGCCAGGAAGCCTCAGGCTCGGAGCAGGCCGCGCCCGAGTTCGGCCCGCAGGCCTTTGGCTCGGAGCAGGCCGCGCCCGAGTTCGGCCCGCAGGCCTCTGGCTCAGAGCAGGACGCGTCCGGTTTCGGCCAAGGTGGATCTGTTTTCGATCTCAGCTGACGGCTGGCCTTGCCTCCGTTTCCTGCCTCGCACCGCAATGGTCTCGGTGCGGGGCAGGAATCTTTCCGGTGTGCCGGCCGTGGGCGACCTGCGGGATGCCTTCGCGCAACTGCCAAGGTTCCAGACGGGGTTGTAGGCGTGTGACCACGCGGGGCGACGCCCTGTTCGAGCTCGTGTCGGCGGACGCCGACGCGCTGTTCTGCTCGGACGGGCCGGCGCGGATATTGGTCAACCTGCTCTCGCGCCAGAGCACCGCCGCGGACACCGAGCCTGTGTGTCGGGGCACGGCCCGGTGAGCGTGGTGGTCAGGCGGCCGTCGTGACGGCCGGGGCGCAGGCTCGCGAGAACGGTGCTCCAGGCGACGACCTCGTCGAACAGCGAGTTCAGCTGGGGCAGTTGGTGGCCGCCGGGCTTGAAGACGGAGTAGTGCTCGAAGTCGGTGGCCAGAGTGAGCGAGACCTGCTGGCGGACGTCGGCCAGTCTCAGTTCCCCGGCGATCTGGCGCAGGTGTTCAGCGGCACGGACGCCGCCGACGGCGCCGTACGAGACGAACCCGACGGCCTTGTTGTGCCACTCGGCGTACACATAGTCGAGAGCGTTCCTGAGTCCCCCGGGATGCTGTGGTTGTACTCGGGCGTGACGATGACGTACCCGTCGAACGAAGCGATCTTCTCCGCCGACTTCCGGGTGTGCTCGTTCTGGTACTGGCCCATCGACGCGGGCATCGACTCGTCGAGGTGGGGCAGCGGGTAGTCGCGCAGATCGATGAGTTCGTAGTCGGCGTCGCCGCGCCGCTGTTTCCTGCAACCATTCGGCGACCTGTTCGCCATCGCGGTTGGGGCGGGTGCTGCCGAGGATGATGCCGATCCGGGTCATGGTGAACTCCTGTTCATGAGGTGGTGGCGTGCCGAACGGTGGGTGTCGGCGGGCTGCCGTCCGAGGGAAGGACTCGGCGGGCGCGGTCAGCGGTAGCGCAGCCGCGCCTGGCGCGGGATGGCCCCGAACTTGCCGGTCCGGAGGTCGCGGAAGGCCTGTCGGATCTCGGCCTGCGTGTTCATGACCATGGGTCCGCCCAGGGCGACGGGCTGCCGGATGGGCGGGCCGCTGAAGGTCATGACCACGCTCGGGGTGTCGCCGTCGGCGGTACGCAGACCGATGACGGACAGATCCGGGTCCGGTACGGGATCCGACCACGCGGTCTGTCCGGCGGTGACGGCACGTCCGGCGAAGTTCACGGCGCCGGAGAGCATGGTGAAGAGGGCCCGGTGCCGGCCGGGAAGGACTTGGTCGAGGCTGCGCCCGGGCGCCAGAGTGATCACCGAACCGGAGATCGGCGGCCAGATGCCAGTGGTGAGCGCCCGGTGCCGGCTCATCGTCCACTGGGAAACGGTCGAGCACCACACCGTCCCGTTCCGCGGCTGCGAGGACTTCGCCCGGTGGCGGGCGCTCACCGGCCCTCACTTCGCCGCTCCGCCGCGGGTCTCCGTTTCACAGGGCAGCAGGAGCGTTCGGTGAGAGATCCCGTTTCCGGGGTGTTCGAGACCTCCTGAAGTGTGAGCGCTCCGAAAGGGCCGCCAGTCGTCCGGCGGGCGCGCCTGGCGGACACCTCGTAGGTTGGATGTGAAAACGGTCGCGCCCGTAAAGATCGGCAGGTCACGCGCGTGACGACAGCGGAGATCGAATTCGAGGAGCTGTTCGACGCCGCGCCGAACCCGTACCTGGTGCTGGACGCCGACCTGGTGATCCGCTACGCCAACCGGGCCTACCTCCAGGTCACCGGCAGAACCCGCGATGAGCTGGTTGGGCGGTACGTCTTGGAGGCCTTTCCAGACACGCCCGCCGCACCGGACATGGCGCGTGACTTCTACGCCTCGCTGCAGCGCGTCCTGGCCTCCCGGCAGCCCGATTCGGTGGCTCCCCAGCGATTCGACATTCCCGTTGCTGACCGCCCAGGTGCACTCGAGGAGCGGTGGTGGTCGGGGATGTCCAGCCCCGTCCTGGGACCGGACGGCTCCGTGAAGTGGATCATCGCGCGGGCCGAGGACGTCACCGAGTTCATGCGCACCCCGGGCATGAGTGAGTTCACCCAGCCACTGGGCCCGCAGACGACAGGGATCGCGGCCCAGATGTACGCCCGGTCCCGTGAACTGGAGCAGGTGAACGAGCAGCTGCGCCAGGCCCATGCCCGCGAACGCGAGGTCGTCCTCACCCTGCAGGAGGTCATGCTCCGCTCGCCCGACCTGGCCAGGCACCGGAACATCGCCGTGCGCTACCTCCCGGCCACCGGATCACTCAACGTGTGCGGTGACTGGTACGACGTGGTCGATCTGCCTCCCGACCGCTACTCCATCGCCATCGGGGACGTCGTCGGCCACGGCCTGCAGGCCGCCGCTGTCATGGGCATGCTGCGCAGCGCCCTGAGCGCAGCCATCCGGGCCGTTCCCGGCCCCGCACAGGCCCTGGAGGTACTGGGCCTGTACGCCCGGGCGGTCGACGGCGCACTGGCCACCACCGTGGCCAAGGTGCTCATCGACCCGCGCAGCCGACTGATCATCTACAGCAATGCTGGTCATCCACCGCCCGTGCTGGTCCATCCGGACGGCAGCTGCGAGCTGCTGGACCAGGCAACCGACCCGCCACTGGGCGCCCGACCGGAACATGTCCCCCGCCCTCAGGCCGGCCTGTCCTACACCCAGGGGGACATCCTCGTGCTCTACACCGACGGGCTCATCGAACGCCGTGACGAAGACATCGATGTGGGCCTGGCCCGGCTGACCGACGCCCTCGCCCAGCACAGCACCCGCCCTGTGGAAGATCTCGCCGACGGACTGCTGGCCCACCTGGGCGTCACCGGCGGCAGTCGCGACGACATCGCCCTCGTCGTCGTCCGCCTGTGACTGACTGCGTCAGGACCAGGACTCAGAAACAGCCCCGGGATCCGGCTGGTCAACCATCTCCGAGCAGAGCCGCCAACCATGGTTGAGCACAAGCCCTCCACCTGCAGCTTCGGACAGGCTGGCCACTTGTCGCTCGAGATCACACGCGTCAAGGAATCTGATGTCCTGCGTCAGCGACGGTTGAGCCGTGTTCCGTCAGTAGGGAATCTTGAGCACACCCGCATGCTGACGCCGCGCCACAGCTGCCGGACGACGTGATAGACGGGTGCTGGGTGCGGGGCGCCCGCTTCTCGATCGCCTTTCGTGCGGCGTGAGCTGCGGCTTCGTCCTCGAGAAGGCGACAGACAGTCGCCTGGTGGCGGCATCCAGAACCCAGTCACGGTTGTCAGTCGGCAGCGGTTCCCACACGGCCCCCCGCGCGATCATCGGTCGGCGTGGCCAGGCCCAAGGCGCACGGGCAGGCGATGATCAAGACACGGCAAGGAACTCCACCTGGTCCTTGCCTCGAGCGATCTCACCGTCTACCGCCATCTCCATCCCGCCCGGGCCGCCGACGGCACCTGGTCCACCCCCGTGGAACTTCCCAAGGCCGGCGGCTACCGCGTCTTCGCAGACTTCAAGCCCCAGGGCGGCGAGGCGCTCACCCTCGGCGCGGACCTCGCGGCGTCGGGAGCGTACGAGCCCGCTGAACTGCCCGAGCGCAACACGACGGCCAGGGCCGACGGATACGAGGTGGAACTCGACGGCAACCTGACCCCGGGCAAGGCCAGTGACCTGACGCTGACCGTGACAAGGGACGGCAAGCCGGCCCGGGACCTTCAGCCCTGCCTGGGCGCCTACGGCCACCTGGTGGCCCTGCGCTCCGGTGACCTCGCCTACCTGCACGTCCACCCCAACGGCGAGCCCGGAGACGGCAAGACCCAGCCCGGCCCCGAGGTCTCCTTCTCGGCGACGGCGCCCAGCGCCGGCGCGAACCGCCCGTTCCTGGACTTCCAGCATGAGGGCAAGGTCCGTACGGCAGCCTTCACGGTGCATGCGGGCGGAGTGGTGGACGAGGCCGAGCAGCCCTCGCAGGCAGAGCCTGCCGAGGAAGAGGTCGGGCACGCACACTGAGGCGCGAGGCCCGCACCGGGCTCCGGTGCGGGCCTCGCCCGAATCGGCGGCCAGTTCACGTCGATGTAGGCGGTGAGGTGGGTGGTGGCCGACAGGCTCCCGTCGCCGTCGTTGTGACGGCGACCGTGCGTGAAGACGCTCCTTCTGGAGGCCGCCGAGGCACACTCGCCGCAGCAAACAAGCCATTGCCTGACGAGTTAACCCAGCGTTCGGCACTCGTGGTCGATCACTGCCAACGAGCCGCTAGGATCACGGCATGGTTACGGCTTGGTCGCTCTGGCGCATCGTCAGGACCCGCTCGGATGCGGGTCCGCTGCTGCGCGTCCTGACCTTGGCCGTGCTCCTGTCCGGCTTCCTCGTGACGCACGGCATCCACGTGGAGAGTGTCCAGGGACACCTCTCCACCAGCGCAACCACCCCCGCCCTTCAGGTCGATGGCGTTCACCGCGCAGCCGACGAGCCTGCGCGGCTGTTGGCCACCGACTCCGAGGATCATCATGGCGGCCACGCGACGCCACACCCTGGCGAGCACTGCGCGTCCGGACAGCCTCAGCAGGGTTCTGCCCTGGTGTCGCCCTGCTTTGCAGCGTCGGTTCGCGAATCGAGCAGTTCCTACGACGCCTCAACCGTGCGCGGGCCGACCGTCGGTAGGCCCATGGACGGCGCGTCTCCCGTGGCTCTGAGAGCAGCCTCCGTGGTGCAGCAGGTCTAGGAGTACGGACTCCCCCTACTGACCTGCCGACTGTCACCGGTTCGGCTGGTATCGCGCGACGAGCGTCCTGTTCCGTGTTCATGATGGGTCGTCACGTTCGTCGAAGCCGTCCTGCCCCACCCATGTCTGCGCCTCACTCCGTCCTTGCCGGAGACGTGGCAGCAGCACGGAGGATCTGTGCCGACACATTCCCGTACGCACGCGCACGCCCCATGGGTCCCATGCGGCGCACCCTCATGGCGCCGACTGGTCTCGGCGATCCGCGGCGCCTTCGTGATGGCGCTCATTCTGTGCGCCGTCCTGCATGGCGCGTCTGAGGAGACGCACGCGTCGGTGTCCGCCACGGCCGGATCCTCGGCGACGGCTGGAGGCGAGGACCCTCATGGCCCCCACGCTCCCCACGGGGCCGAGGACTGTGCGGCGGACGTGATCGTGCGTACCGCGGCTCAGTCGAGTGAGGACCCTCCCCTCGGCGCGCTGGCCGTCGGCGTACTCCTTGCCGTGTCCCTGTCGCTGGGACGACCCCTCGTACGGCATGAACGCCGTAGACGTCGCAGCACGCGCCCTGGCCGCGCGGCGCTCGTCGTCACGTCGCGGTGGCGGATCTAGACCACTCGCTCGCAGCCGACCGACTTCGCGGCTGCCGCGTGCCCATTGGCCTGAGCGGACTCTTGGTCTGCCTTATGGCCATGGCGCGCGAGATGAACCCGCATCCGGTATTCATCGAGCGAGAGTGAACACATAGACATGCAGTCATTGACCAAGGCCGCGGTCGACCCTGGCCGGTCCGCCCTGTCCGGCCTGGTGGGCAACACCCCACTGCTGCGGGTGTCGGAGCCGCTGGCTCCTGCCGGACGTGGCTTCTGGGCGAAGCTTGAAGGGTTCAACCCCGGTGGTATCAAGGACCGTCCGGCGCTGCACATGGTGGAGCGGGCCCGGGCGCGCGGCGACCTGCGGCCCGGCGGACGGATCATCGAGTCCACCAGCGGCACCCTGGGTCTGGGGCTGGCCCTGGCCGGGATGGTGTACGGCCACCCGGTCACCCTGGTCACCGATCCGGGCCTGGAGTTGTCCATGACCCGGCTGCTGACGGCGTACGGCGCCCAGGTCAACGTCGTCTCCGAGCCGCATCCCACGGGCGGCTGGCAGCAGGCCCGACGCGAACGGGTGCAGCGGCTGCTGGAGCAGCACCCGGACTCCTGGTGCCCGGACCAGTACAACAATCCCGACAACGTCGCCGCCTACACGCCGCTGGCCCTCGAACTCGCTTCCGAGTTGGGCCACATCGACGTGCTGGTGTGCAGCGTCGGCACCGGCGGCCACTCCGCGGGCGTCTCCCGGGTCCTGCGCCAGCTCTACCCGGAGCTGACCGTCGTCGGCGTGGACACGACCGGTTCGACGATCTTCGGCCAGCAGGCCAGGCCGCGCCTGATGCGCGGCCTCGGTTCCAGCATCTATCCCCGCAACGTCGCCTACGAGAACTTCTCCGAGGTGCACTGGGTCGCCCCGCAAGAGGCGGTGTGGACCTGCCGCCAACTGGCCGCCTCCCACTACGCCACCGGCGGGTGGAGTGTCGGCGCGGTCGCGATGGTGGCCGGCTGGCTGGCCCGGACCATGTCGGCGGACGCACGGATCGTGGCGATCTTCCCCGACGGTCCGCAGCGTTACCTGGGGACGGTCTACGACGACGACTACTGCGCCGCCCACGGCCTGCTGGACTCCCCACCGGCTCCAGAACCGGAGCTGATCGGCCGCCTGGACGAGAAGGAGGTCACACGCTGGACCAGGTGCACCACCGTGATCGATCCCCTCACCCTGCAAGGAGCTGAGGACGCACCTGTCGAGTCCGGGTCCTCGGAGGAGGGCCAGTGATGGGGCTGCTTACCCAGGTCCGGTCGTACGAACGCAGCGTCCAGCTGTTGATGGTGAACCAGTTCACCATCAACCTCGGCTTCTACATGCTGATGCCCTATCTGGCCGCCCACCTGTCCGGCACGCTCGGGCTGGCCGGCTGGATCGTCGGACTCGTCCTCGGCGTACGCAACTTCAGCCAGCAGGGCATGTTCCTGGTAGGCGGCACGCTCGCCGACCGACTCGGCTACAAGCCGATGATCGTCGCCGGATGTGTGCTGCGCACCCTCGGCTTCGCGACGCTCGGGCTCGTCGACTCACTTCCCGCACTGATCGCCGCCTCCGCCGCCACCGGGCTGGCCGGGGCGCTGTTCAACCCGGCCGTACGGGCTTACCTCGCGGCCGACTCGGGGGAGCGCAGGGTTGAGGCGTTCGCCCTCTTCAACGTGTTCTACCAAGCCGGCATCCTGCTGGGCCCCCTTGTCGGAATGGTTCTGACCGGGGTCGACTTCCGCGTGACCTGCCTGGTGGCGGCCGGGATCTTCGCGCTGCTGAGCGCCGTACAGATCCGCGCGCTGCCCGCCCGGCGGGCCGAGGACGACAAGCGGCAGGAGGGCCACAGTGGTCAGGGCGTCCTCGCCCAGTGGCGCGGCATCCTCGCCAATCGGCCGTTCGTACTGTTCTCCGTCGCCATGATCGGCTCGTACGTCCTGTCCTTCCAGGTCTATCTGGCGCTGCCACTGGAGGTGCGCCGACTAGGCGGCGACGGGGAGTTCGGTACGGCGGCGGTCGCGGTGCTCTTCGCCGTGTCCGGGCTGAGCACGATCCTCGGCCAGACGCGGGTGACGGCATGGTGCAAGGCGCGGTACGAGCCCGGGCAGGCGCTCGTGCGCGGGCTGGCGGCCATGGGCCTGGCCTTCGTGCCCCTGCTGCTGGCCACCGCCGTACCCGTACCGGAGTCCCGGATCGGGCTGTGGCTGCTCGCGGCGGTGGCGCCGACGCTCGCCGCGTTGCTGCTGGCTGTCGGCACGATGATCGCCTACCCGTTCGAGATGGACACCATCGTCCGGCTCTGCGGTGGCCGCCTCGTCGCCACCCATTACGGGCTGTACAACACGATCTGCGGCATCGGCATCACCGTCGGGAACCTCGGCACAGGCGCCGCGCTCGACGCCGCCCGTGCGGCCGGGATGCCCGCGCTGCCGTGGATCACGCTGTGCGCGCTGGGCCTGGCGTGCGCGGCCGCTCTGTACGGTCTGCACCGCACCGGCCGACTGGCGGCGCAGCCCGCTGCCGAGCCGCTCGCCGCGACCGCCTGACCCTCCGGTCCGGCCCTCCGGCCCACCGGCCCAGGGGCGGGTCACCGCACGGTGCCCCGCCCCTGCTGGGCCTGCCTGTTTCCAGGAGCTTTCGATGCCCGCCCCTGTCGTTCCCCTTCTCAAGCCGACCCCGTTGCAACTCCGGCCCTTCCGGGCAGTGCGCTACGACGCGGACCGTGTCGGCGACCCGTCCGAACTCCTCGCCCCGCCCTACGACGACTTGGACCCAGTCCGGTTCCGCGCGCTCCGACACCACCCGCATCACGTGACCCGCCTGCTGTACGCGGACGCGCCGCAGGGCGCCGCCCGCACGTGCGCTGCTGCCACCACCTGTGATGGCGCCACGGGGGTCGGCTTCCGGCATGCCCGGTCAGAGCAGGAAGTTCAGCAGTGCCTTCGTCGGGTCCTCCGGAACCTCTTCGGCCAGGAAGTGACCGGAGCCGGGGATGACCACTCCGGTGACGTCGGTGGCGACCTTGCGCATGTCCTCCGCCGGGGCGGTGCCGGTGCTGTACTCCCCGCCGATCGCCAGGACCGGGATGGTCAGCGGCCCCTCTTTATGCCAGCGCTGGAACTGCTCGGCGGTCTCGCCGAGTCGGCGGTAGACCTCGAAGCTGGCGTGCCGGGCGGCGGGGTCGCGCAGCACGTCGACGTAGAGGTCCACGGCGTGCTGCGGGATGGCATCGGGCCGGGCGGCCTTGGAGGTGAACTGGTGGCCGAAGTAGATCTCCTCGCGGCCGGCCACCATGCGGTCGTTGATGTCGGCCAGGCTGTTGAAGGCGAAGTGCCACGGGAACTCGTTGGTGACCGGGTCCGACATCAGCGGCGGGGACGGGGAGAAGCCGGGCAGGATCGCCTCGCCGACGACGAGGCGGGTGACACGGTCGCGGTGCTTGGCGGCGAGAGCGTGGCCGACGAGCAGGCCGTAGTCGTAGCCGGCGACGGCGAAGCGGTCGTGGCCGAGGCCGGTCATCAGGGCGGCCATGTCGTCGGCGGCGGTGGCACCGTCGTAGCCGGTGGCGGGCTTGTCGCTGGCGCCGGTGCCGCGGACGTCGGCGGCGACGACGGTGAAGTGCTCGGCCAGGGCGGGCATGACCAGGCGCCAGTTGTACCAGAACTGCGGCCAGGCGGGCAGGAGCAGCAGCGCCGGCCCGCTGCCGCCGACGATGGCGTGCAGAGTCAGGCCCTCGCTGGTGGTGACGGTGTGGCTGGTGAACGTGTCGGTGAACCCGGTGGGCAGGTTCGGCACGTCGTTGACGGTGAACAGCATGGTGGGGCCTCCTCGTGACGCGATTGCGCCTGGGCATGGGGTGCCTGCGGACAGGAACGTCACGTCGAAACGGATGATGTATCCATTTGAATGTAGTATAAGTGGATGGTCTATCCGGTTATGCTGTGGGTGTGATCACGGCACCGGTGCGCAAGGACGCCGCCCGTAACTGGCGGCGCATGGTCGACGTGACTCGCGGGCTGAGCCAGCCGCCGGCCTTCGAGGCCTGCTCCTCCTCCTGGCGCTCGCGTTCGGCCTGTTCTGCCTGCCGCTCCGCCTCGAGCTCCCGGGTCTTGCAGTCGTCGCACAGGTGCGGGCACGGGTCAATGCCCCGTTCGCCAGGCCATCGCCCTGAGCCGCGGATCCTTGGCCGGGGTGATCGGAGCCGAGAGCTCGGGAAAACGGGGCAAAAAGGGATGGAAATGGCTATGCATCCTGTATTGGACTATTCGTGATAGATACGACCTGTGTCACACATGGAGAATCCGAACACTGCGGCTTCGCGTACGGAGCCCTCCCCGGAACGCTCGTTGTTGGCGTCGGTCGTCACCGATCCCGAGCACCTCCCCGAACTCCTCGCCGACTTCGCCGTTCGCCGCATCGGTCCGGCCGTGCCCGAAGCAATCTCCTCGCTTCGGCGGAACCACCCCGGCGCCACCGAGGCGGAGCTCCGGGCCCGGGTGGTGGCTCGCGGGCGACGGGCGGTCGTATCGGAGGGATCCATCGTGGGTGGCCCGTTCCTCGTGCTCATTCCCGTCGCGTTCTGCGCGGCGCTGCTCCGCCAGGCACGTACGGTCCTGGAGCTGGCGGCCCTCGACGGCCGCGACCCCACGGCGAGCGCCCGCGCCGCCGAACTCCTGGTCGTGCAGGGCGTGTACAAGGACACCCGGCAGGCGCAGCACGCGCTCGCCCGGATCGAACCTGCTGCCCGCGCACCCGCCCGCCGCCGCAGCCGATGGGCGGCCCTGTGGGACGTCACCCTGCGTATGGCCCGCCTCTTGGGCCTGCTCACACCAGGCGACGAGAGGCAGGACGCAGGCGGGCGCGTACGCCGGGTCGCCGTCCAGTCCTGGCGGTGGCTGCTCCTCGGCCTGGTCTTCCTGGTCGGACTGGTCGCCCCCCTCGTCTGGCTCCCGTACATGGCGATGTCCTACCAACGTGCCGACGCCCGTCTGGCAGACCGTGTCCTCGTCTACTACTTCGCCGACACCACACCCACCCCGCGCCACAAGACCGCCCGCCTCGAACCGGAAGCAGTGGCGGCCGCACTCCGCGCACTCCTCTCTCTCCTCGTGCCGATCGCCCTGGCCGTCGGGACCTTCCTCGCGGGCCTGCGCATCGCCGACAGCAGCTGGCCGGTCCTCGGCATCGCCCTGGCCCTTGCGTCCGCCGCGGTCGGCGCGCTCTGGTACCGGCGCCGCCACAGGCCCCTTTGACCGTGAGGCGAATCCCTGCTGACGTCCCCGCTCTCCCCACGACCGTACGGTCCATCCGCGCCCCTTCCGCTGCGCCGACCTGAAACCCGAGTCGTCGTCAGAGCCAGCCGGCGAGAGTGACCAGCCCGCGGTGTACCAGTGGCTCAACGAAGGGATTGGGTTGGAGAGAAGGCCGTAGTCCATCTCCGCCGATGTCCATGCGCCATGGCGTACGTCGGTGGTCGAGGAGCCGAATGTCGGCGACCGAGTCGACGACCGAGGCGCCTTACGTCCGATGCGACCAAGAGCCTGTCGGCATTGATCGAGGAGATGAGCGAGGACAGGCCATCTGCCTGATCTGACCGGATGACCGGAAGCCGGTGGCTGCGCGGTGGGAAACGATCAACCTCTACGCGGGAAACGATCTCTGTGGCTCACGGCTAGGCGCTGACCAGGTCCTCGACCCGGGCAGGACCACCACCCGCGAACTCGTCCAGGACCACCTGTCCGGCGCGAAGCTCGTCAAGGCGTTCAACAACATCAGCGACCATCACATCCTCACCCTCGCCCGCCCCGCAGGCGCAGCTGACCGCACCGCCCTGCCCATCGCCGGCGAGGACCCCCAAGCCAAGACCAGTGCCGCCGACCTGATCAGCCGGCTGGGTTTCGACACCGTCGACGTCGGCCCTACGACCGAAAGCTGGCGCTTCGAGCCGCGCGGCACGGGGCGAAGATCCTCAAGGCCCGCCTGTACCTGTCGGGGGTCGGCCTCCACCACGCCATGCTCAACGGCAATGCCGTGACCGACGAGGCGCTCGCGCCCGGCAACTCCAACTACCAGCTCTCCACGGAGTACCGCGCCCATGACGTGACGCACCTGATCCGCCCCGGCGCCAATACTCTGGGCGTCGAACTGGGCCACGGAACAGCACTCGTCACGCGCTCGGTCACCAACCCGGCGACCGGTCGCACGGCCCCGTACAGCTGGTGGCAGAGCCAGTTCAAGGGCAGCGGAACACTGGCCGCACCGACCGCCGCCGGGGACGCCGCCGTCAAGGTGAGCGACGTGACCGACTATCACATCGGCGGCACGATCAACATCGACACGGGCGACGGCGGTGAGCGGCTGGAGTCCCGTACGATCACCGCGATCGGCACCGAGGGCCCGGACGGTACGGGCATCAGCTTCGAGCCGCCCCTGAGCGCAGCCCACGCGGCGGGCGCCGAGGTCACGGGATCCGGCAACTCCCTCGCCAGCACGGATCCGAGCGCCGGCGCCGCCGTGACGCCCCGGATGATCGCACGGCTGGAGACCACGACAGCGGACGGCTCCACCGAGACGATCGTCAGCGACCGGACCTGGCGGGCGGCGCTCGGCGCGACGACGACCGCCAACTGGTACTCGGGATCCGACTACGACTCCCGCCGCGAGCAGCCCGGATGGACCGCCCCCGGCGCCGACCTCGGCGCGACGGCGAAGCGCCGCGACGGCTCGCCCGTCGGGTGGATCCACGCCGGTGTCGCCCCGCCCCCCAACCTGACGACGGATCTCGTCTGGCGGGCGGGTGAGCCAGTGAAGGTCATGGACCGGATCCGCCCTGTCGGCGTGACACAACCCCGGCCTGGTGTGTGGGCGTTCGACTTCGGTCAGGCCTTCGCGGGCTGGCCGCAGCTCAGCGTCGACGGCAGCGTGCCGGCCGGTACGACGATCAAGATGCTCCCGGCCGAATCCCTGGCCGCCGACGGCACGGTCGACCAGGCGTCCATCATGGGCGGCGGCGGACGCCGGGGCACCGACATCTTCGCCGCGTACACCACCCACGGCGACCCCGACGGCGAGCGGTGGCACCCCCGCTTCCACTACTTCGGCATGCAGTGGGTCCAGGCGACCGGCCTGCCGGAGGACTACCGGCCCACGCCAGACACGATCACAGGTCTGCAGTTGTACGCGGACACCCCGGTGGCCGGCCACGTCCGGACCTCCGACGACCGGATCAACCGCATCCACCGCATGGCCCGCTACTCGATCATGAGCAACACGATGTCGACGTTCACCGACTGCCCCGGCCGGGAGAAGCTCGCCTACCCCGCCGACTACCTGCAGCCCTTCGGCTCCCTGCACCGGAACTTCAGCTACGCCGCATACCTGCGCACGATGCAACGCCACCTGGCGGAGGGCCAGTCCAAGGCCGGCGACAACATCGGCAACGTCGCGCTCAAGACGCCGGTGTACGACTGGGGCTACCTCGGCCGGTTCGGCGACGAGATCAACTGGGGCAACGGAATCGTCCTGGTGCCGTGGTTCCCCCACGAGACCTACGGCGACACCCAGACGATGGGCCGGTACTACCCCCACATGCAGGCGTTCCTGCAGTACATCCGGACCAGGAAGACGGGCACGGGTGCCGACGCGCACATCGTCGACGCCGCACTGGCGGACTGGATCGCGGCCGAACCCACCTCGGGCCGCATCACCGGCACCTGGGGGTATCACCAGGTCGCCGACCGGATGGCGAGGATGGCCGCCCTGCTGGGACGAGACACGGACGCACGCGAGTACCGCGACCTCGCGGCCGCCATCAAGGAGGCGTTCAACACCGCGTTCTACAACTCCGCCCTCGGCCGCTACACCAGCCAGGGCAACGCGGGCACCACCGGCGCGACCCAGGCCGCCCAGGCCCTCGCGCTCGACGAGGGGCTGGTCCCCGAAGGGGAGCGCGAGCGGGTCCTCGACGCCCTGGTCGAACTGATCCACGGCTTCCAGCCGTTCGGCGGCGGACCCCACCTCAGCGGCGGCACCATAGGACTCGCCCCGACTGTGCGCGCGCTGACTGCTGCTGGCCGCGACGATGTGTTGTGGGCCGTGCTCCAGGAAGACACCCAGCCCAGCTACGGCTTCTTCATGGCACCGACCACGGCGAACCCCGGCGGCCTGACGACCATTCCCGAGCACTGGGGCATCGACGCCTCGAAGAACCACATGATCCTGTTGCAGATCGAGGAATGGTTCCACAGCGGCCTGGCCGGCATCCGGCAGGCCCCCGGCTCCATCGGCCACCGCCACCTGGTGATCGATCCACGCGCCGTCGGCGATCTCACCCAAGCCGAAGGGAGCTACCAGACCCCCTACGGCAAGGCAGCAACGGAATGGACCCTCAACAAGGGCACCTTCCGGCTCACGGTCGAGATTCCCCCGAACACCACTGCCGAGGTACGCGTGCCCACGGGTGACCGCACCGTGCACGCGACCCCCGAGGGGGCGCAGTTCCAGGGTACCGACGGCGACCGGGCCGTCTACCGCGTTCCATCGGGGACGTATGTCTTCACCGCGCGCAACGTACGCCCCGTGTCATAGCCGCCACGCACGCCGACGACGAGCGTGACCCCTGACAAATGACCGATCCTCTGGGTGCGGATTCCACCCGGCCAACGCTTCGGATGGCGTATCCGGTCTTCTACACGCGGGCGGAGCCAGAGCTCGTACCGGATCCTCGTGGCGAGTTCACCGCTCAAGCCGCCGGCGGTCGCGCGGACGTCTGGGACAGCCGAGCCAGCCATGCTCCCCAGTGCTGAGCTCGGCAGCGGCGGTACCCGAGGACTATCCGGGCTGTTCGCGGCCGCAGCCCCTGGTGTCGACCGCCGTCGAGGTGGTGGTGACGGCGTTCAGCCGGAGCCCACGGTGAACTCGTGCCAGTGGATTCCAACGGTGGATATCCGGTAGCCCCTTGCCGTTGCTGTCGGTCCACAGCCAGGCGATCGGGGTGCTGGTGACGGCCCGCGATCGGCTGGCTGTGCGAGTCGCCGGCTCAACTGGAACGTCGCGGTACCCGGCAAGGCCTGCTGGTACGGCTCCGGGCGGTCGACCGCCTCGATGACGACGTCGGCGCCGAAGCCGCCGGTCAGTTCGCGGATCGCTTCAACCCGGTCGGTGTCCTTGGAGTTGACGGTGTGGGTCGCGCCCAGCTTCTTCGCGGTGGCCAGTTTGCGGCCGTCGATGTCGACGGCGATGACCTTCGCCGCACCTGCCCGGTTCGATCCGGCGATCGCCGCGGCTCCGACCCCGCCACAGCCATGACCGCCACGCTGTCGCCGCGTCCGACGTTGCCGGTGTTGATGGCCGCGCCGATGCCCGCCATCACGCCGCAACCCAGCAGTCCGGCGGCGATCCCCGACGCGGCGGGGTCGACCGTCGTGCACTGCCCGGCCGCCACCAGCGTCTTCTCCGCGAATGCGCGAAGCCCGAAACCCCGAACCGGCACCGAAGTCCTGCTCCCTCCCGCCCAACCACTCCACAGCCGTCCATCTTCCCGTTGGACGGGCCGTCCCATGAGATCTCCCAGGCGAGTTACAGCAGCTGTCCTTTGACACTGAACCAAGTCGCTCCGTCATCCAACCCAGTCGACGCCGACAACGCCGCTGGCGTCGCCCCGCCACACCGGCTTGAGCGGGGTTGTCGATGCTGCTTATCGGCATGTGATGGGCCGATGCGGACTTCCACGGAGGCAGGCAGCGCAACCGCCCCAGTTCACGCAAGGACCTGTGTAAGAGGGCCACTTGGACAGGGAAATTGCAACTTAGACATGGCTCGCAGAGGCAGCTACCTTCATCTGGTCTTCGGTGGTCGCCACGGTCGCGCAGGGGGTCCTTCAGGCTGGGCCAGCCGCGACGGGATGAGTCGCTCACGCCCCACGAACCCTCGCCCCATGCGTGAGCCGCCGAACCGGGTCCACGCCAGGCAGCCCCAACCAGGGAGAGACGCATGCCCCATCTTGCTCTGTACACATTCGGCGTCCTGAAGTCACCTCTCGCCGATCCCGCACCTCTCACGCGCGAGTTCTACGACATTGGTGAGGCCGTCTACCGGAAGATCTCTCAGCACCCCGGATACCTCGCGCGTGCTGAAGCGGCAGGCGGTGACCGGGGCGAGCTCTTCGAGGCGGACTGGGGTGCATGGGGAGAGTTCGCCGTACCGACTTGGTACGGCAAGGGCCATACGCTGGAAACCACCGCCCTGGCCGCGACCCTCTCACTCTGGACCGACCTCCGCCCCGCCTTCGACGCCATCTACACCGGTCTCCACCGTGAGGCGCTGAACAGGCGTTACGACTGGTTCGAGAGGACAGGGCACCCAAATTACGTGTTCTGGTGGGTCTCCGACGGCGTGATACCCACCTGGCAGGACGGGGTTTCCAGGCTGGAGCACCTCCACGACCACGGCTCCGCGCCGCACGCCTTCACCTTCCACGACTCGTTCGCCCCGGACGGAACTCCGACCAGGATCAAAGGCATCGGGCCGAAGAGCGACCAGGTTCGCTGACAAGGAAACCTGAACGACTGGATTCGCTGTCAAACGCCTGGATTGAATGACGGCGAACAGCAACGGCCTGGCTCCGACTCCCCGTCACGGACATGTAGCCTATGAATCATCGCAGTTCAGCCGGTTCAGGAGCTCCTGCGGTCGGCATCGCCGAACCGGCACCGGCGGCGGGGCCCGCTACGACGCGCACGCCGTGCGGGAGCATCGGCGCTCGATCGACTTGGTCCGCTACCGGTACTTCGGCAACGAACTGATCGGCCATGAGACCGTGGCCTCCGTCACGGCGCATTCGACCGCGGCCAGGCGGTTCGCTGGCGTTCGACCGGGGTGAAGGTTGCTCGCAAGCAGGGTGGAGCCCTGGCGGAGCTGGTCGCGTTACGCGGGTCCAGCGCAAGCAGTACACCGCGTATCAGAGGCTGCGGAACTTCGCTTGTGTCTGCCCGCCACAGCAGACGAAGCTCCTCGTCTGCCTGAAGGCCGATGATCTTGGATGCTGCCTCTCAACGCGGTCGGCAGGGCATGGAGGTGGACCACCAATGGTGCGGCGGAGCCCGGTTTCGGCAACCGGGATCCGCCGCGATCTTGCGCGCCTGAATTGGACTCCGAGTTCGGCTGCAGCGTACTTGGGCTGCGGGCAGAACCGGATGAGGGCGTGAAGGTAGGAGGCGTTCAGGCCCGGAGCGTGCGGACGTGCGTGGCGTCATTGATGGTCGCGGTGGCCCCCTTGCCGCAGCTGAGCGTGACGCAGCCTTCTCCTTCACCCCGTCAGCTGCGCGATCATCTCGCCCTCGCCGCTGGTGATCGCCGTCACCTCTATCGGCCCGAGGCCGTAGATTTGCGGCACTGCCACGACGTCTCCCACGACGACCTCGATCTCACACGTGCCGTCAGCGCACGGCACGGTCGGTGAGGGCGAGGGCGTGAACGTCTGGGTGGCGTCGGACGCCGATGACCCGGAGCCGGACCTGCTGGGCGGGCCCTCGGCGGGGGAAGCGCGCGCCGCCGAGTGGGCGGCGTGCGAGCAGGCCCGGAGAACTGGTGTGTCCTCACCAGGCCGGGCGTGTCAGCTCGTTGCGCGGCCAGGCTGACGCGGGCCCTGCTCGTGCTGACCAGCACCGGGATCGCCCGCTGGCACACGATCGTGTCGGCGGACCGGCGCCGGCCGGGCTGGTGCCTCAGCTGTTGGCCAGTGTGCGGTCCAGGAGGGGGAGCAGGCGGTCCCAGTGGTGCTGCAGTCCGGTGGGGTCGAAGGCGTCGGTGTCGGACATGGTGAACCCGTGGACGGTGCCGGGGTAGATCTCGGAGGTGTAGTCGACCTTCGCGGCGTCCAGGGCCCGGTTGAGCTCGCCCAGGGCCTCGGGCGTCAGGTCGCTTTCGGCGTGGCCGAAGTGGATCTGGGCGGTGATCTCAGCGAGGGCGTCGGGCCCGTCCGCGCCCACGGGGGCGTGGAAGGCGGCGAGGGCGGCCACCCGTCCGGGGTGGGCTGCGGCGGTGCGCATGGCCAGGAGGCCGCCTATGCAGTAGCCGGTCACCGCGACCGGTCCGGCGGCGACCTCGGGCTGGGTGGTGAGGAACGTGAGGTAGGCGTCGGCGTCACGCCGTACGCGTTCGGCGGTGTGCGCTTCGATCAAGGGCATCAGCTGGGCCATGAGGGCGGGCCGGACCTCTTCTCCGATGTGCTCGGGAAGCTCGATCAGCGGTGCCGGGCCGTGCCGGTAGAAGAAGTTGGGGACGAGTACGTAGTACCCGTGCCTGGCCAGTTCGCAGGCCATGTCCCGCAGCACAGGCCGGATGCCGAAGCCGTCCGCGTACATCAGCACCCCCGGGTGCCGCTCGCGGAGGTTGGGGAATGCGGCGAAGGCGTCGGCCTGGCCGTCCGTGGTGGGAATCTGCAGCGTCTTGGTGGGCATGAATTTCCTGTCGTGGTTGATGTCTCGAGCTTGTGATCAACACGACGGAGGCGGAGCCCGCGCGGCAGCGCAAGATCCTCGATCGAACAGCAGGCCCGCACCGGCCCGTGCGGCGCTCAGAAGAGCACCGGGTCACCAATCCGTGTGTGGCGCGATGCCGTCCCGGTAGTCATGACCGCACAGCTTAGCCCACCGGGCACAAGCCGGCGCCAGCCGCTCGAACGAGGTACAGCCGCCGCACAGTGTCACTGCGGCCTTTTGCCGCCGAAGTTGGTCGCCCCAGGTCAGCAACACCTCAACGACTTATCTTCGTTGTCAAGGGCCCTTGTCCCTTGCCATCCCGGATCCGACTTCTAAAGCCGCGCCGATGGGCCAGCACGACACATCACCCTGCTGTTGCACACTCGAGCTCTCCATCTCGAAGCGACGCCGACGCCGCGCAAGTGAAAGGCAGTTGTAGGTCCAGATGTCCGGGGCCCGAGACGGGCGTGCCGCTTCGAGTCGGTTGGCCTCGGAGGCCGGCAGCGCGTCGTGGGTCAGCTCGCGCTGTAGGTTCCGCTGGAGTTCCCCGGCGGCGCCGCCGAAAACGACGCCCGCCCTACTCCGCCGGGAAGAGCCGCAGCTTCGCGGTGTCTCCCGCGATGGTGAGAACGGCGATCGACAGCTCGTTGACGGTGGAGGGCCCGCCTTGGTCGGGGCGCTGCCCGAGCAGGTTGGAGGTGAATCCGCTCGCATCGACCGAGCTCAGGTCCACGCCCTCGGCACCGACGGCGCTGACCGTGAAGGGTCCCGCTCGGAGGGCGTCGGCGCGCGGGATTTCGGTGCCCTTGGTCACGACGACCGTGCAGCTTCCGTCTGCACAGGCTCGCAGCTCGGCCGGGGTTGACGGCTTCATCGGCTTCATCGCGGTCGGCGACGGCGATGAGGAGGGCTTCGTGGGCGTGGGCGAGGCGGGCGACGGTTCGGCCGAACGCGAGGTTGCGGCTGGCGCGGGTGCCCCCGCGTCGTCGTCCGAGTCGGAGCCGCAGCCGGTCAGCGCGGCGGCGAGGGCCAGGAGGGTGCAGACGGTCCCCGCCGGGCCGCGCACCGCAGACAGCCTGGCCCTTCGGCGGCGCGCCGGTGTTTCCGATGTGGTCATGGGACCGTTGTATGCGCGGGTGCCCGGGAGGGTTCCCGTGCGCCCGTCACCGCGGTGTCGGCCCTGTTCTCCCTCCGGGTGGCGACCGGCCCGGCGGTTGGGCGATGTGGGTGGTTGGAGGTGACGTGCGCTTCACGTAGGAAATCTTGAGCACACGCGCTGCTGGCGCCGCGCTACACGTGCCGGACGACCTGATAGATCGTCTCGGAGACGGGTGTCGGGTGCGGGGCGTTGTTCCAGCCGATCTCCTCAGCGCGCTTCTCGATCGCCCTTCGTGCAGCCTGAACCGCGGCTTCGTCCTCGAAGAGGGCGACAGACAGTCCGTTGCCGGTGGCAGGATCGATGAGGTGGTAGGCGCCATGGACGCCGGGCACGGTGGCGGCGGCATCCAGCACCCAGTCAGTGGATCAGTGCACGAGGGAACGCCGCATGCCCAATCCCACGTCGCCACCCTGGGCCGGAGGGCGTCCCTCCTCGCCCGGAGGGAACTCCCTTGCGCCAGAAGCCGTCTCCTCATGTATCGCTTTGTATCGAGCGTTTGACACAAGTTCCCGCCCAGTGCATCTTGTACCCACTGCTTGATACAAGACCGTCCGGGGGATCTCCATATGCTTGACACTGTTCCGCTCCAGTCCCGGTTCCTCGACCACGCCGACCACTACGCCCGCTGGTCGTCTCTGGCCATCGGTATCGTGAGCGCACAGCAGTTGGTCACGATGGAGAGCGGCGACATCGCGATGCCCCTCGTGTTCGCCATCACCGCTTTCGGTCTGTGCGCGGTGGGAGGTGTCCTGCTCGGCGACGCCCTGACCCTGCGTCCGCAGGAAGCGGTACGCACCGCGAGTCTCGCCCCGCGCCTGGTCCGAGACCAAGTGCCGCCCCGGATGGCGCCCCTGCTGCTTGTGCAGGCGGCGTCCCTCGTCACCCTGCTGGTGATCGGTGCGGTCACGGCCACGGACCCCGAACGGATAGGCAGACCGGGGCGTGTCATCACCGTCACCTGCGAAGGGGTGCGCGCATCCCTCGGTCCCTGGCCCGGCCTGTACTACAGCGGCCCGATGTTCGCCGCCCTCGCGGTCGCAACCCCCGTCTGCGTGTGGGCCCTGCGCCGTATCGCCCACGGTCCGGGCGACGAACAGCAGCGCCGCGACCGCGCGTGGGCGATCACCGGGGCCTGGGGGCTGCTGGTGTCGAGCCAGGTGCTGCTCGTCGTTGTGATGATCTTCATCGCGCTCACGGAGAAGGCCTGCGCCGGCCCGCTGGGCGCCGTCACCATCGTGGTGATCTGCCCCCTGGGCCTGCTGAGCCTGTTCACCTTCGGATGGTCCCTGGTCACCGTGGTGGCACCCCGGGCGGTCGACGACGAGGCAGCCGACGATGGGACCCTCGACGATGAATGACCCCGCCGTCCGCGTCGACACCACCAGCCAGGTACCGCCGTACGAGCAGATCCGTGCCCAGCTGGCCGCGCTGATCCGCACCGGCCGGCTGGCCGAGGGCGAGCGGCTGCCGACCGTACGCCAGCTCGCCGCCGACCTCATTCTGGCGCCTGGCACCGTGGCGCGTGCCTACCGCGAGCTGGAGCGAGCGGAGCTGATCCGCACCCGTCGTGGCGCGGGCACCCGGGTCGCGGCGCTCCCGCCCGAGCCGCACGCGCACGATCGGGACCAACTCACCATTCTGGCCCGGGACTTCACCTCGGCCGCCCGAGCACTCGGCGCCGGCACCGAGGACATCCTGACCGCCGTCCGTGACGCCCTGGACCCGGGGCCCACCTCCTCTTCGGCCACCGCCGACAGCCCAGCGCGTGGCTCCAGGACGGCCGAGTCGTCGGCGCAGGTCACCGGCGTGAGAAACAGGCGTGAGCGGCCGGCGTAAGTAGCACGTGGCTGACGACCCAGGCGTGGTCGGTTCGAAAACGGCAGGGCCGGACCGGATCAACTGAGACGGCGTTCGGCGTCCACCTGCCCAGGACTGCGTCACCCGAGATTGCCGGCCCTCCACGTCTCAACCGAACTGGTCGCCGCAGGGCAGGGGTCCGACTCGAAGCCAGATCATTTAAGACGGGACATACGTGACCGCTGTCCCTTACTCCCGCTCGTAGGGCGGGACTTACACCACGTCACTTCGCGGTCCTCGGTCGGGCCGATCGATGCTCGAGGCCACAGGTGGTGTCTCCCCGTGGCCTCACATGTGGCCGGCGGACCGGGCGCCCGGGGCGGGGGGCGCGTGCGCTCCGGGATCCAAGGGAACCCACGACAGCCAATGCTGCGGCAGGCGGCTGCTGAGCCTGGTCCGCATCGAGCGAGGCCCTCGAGCTTGTTGTTTGTGGATGGGCGGGGCGCTGTCAAGAGGTGAGAGATTGATGGGCGGCATCGCTGTCCTCGGGTTTTGAATGGACTGCTCGGTGGCGGTCTGCGCCCCGGACGGCTCACCGCGATCGCTTCGCGCACCGGCATGGGCAAGTCCATGCTGCATGGTCCGGACGATGGCTGCGGAAACCGGCGTCCTGACCGAGAGGATCCGGAGCCAGACGCTCGACGAGGGTGAGTGGGAGCTCCTGCACGCGGCGGCGGCCGACACCGACAGCAAGGCGCTGTTGAGCTACGGCGGAGACGGCACAACCCCGAACGTCGCGGAGATTGAACGCGAGTGTGCGAGGACGGTGCGTCGGCACGGCCGTCTCGACCTCTTGGTCGTCGATTACCTCGGCCTGATGCACGGCACCTTGGGACAGCGAGGCTCAGCTGCGGACCGGCAGACGGAGGTCGCCCATGATGTTTCCGATCTCCAGGGCCTGGCCGATGGTCTTCAGACCAGCGGTTGTGATCGTCGAGCAGTTGACCCGGGCGTGCGAACTGCGTGAAGACCACCGGCCGCGGCTGAGCGACCTGTGTCACGGCGAGGCCCTGCTCAGCCGGGTGGAGACGGCCATCCTGCTGTACCGGCAGTGCTACTACGACCCGCAGCACCGTGTCGGCCGCTACGACGAGCGCACACCGGATCCCGAGCTGTATCCCGCCGACCTGTTCCCACGCCACGGGCTGCCCGAGCCGGCGGTCCAGCACGCCGAGCTGCACGTGCCGCACAACTGGCACACGGTCGGACCGGGACCGTAGACGTCGGTGTGGAGCTCGCCCGAGCCCGGTTCTTCGACCTGGCCTCGGCTGCCGCCAGCTGACCTTCGGTAGCGGGTCGGTGACCTTGACGAACCAGGCGCCTCGCCCGGAACGCGGCACCCCCCAGCTGGCCGAGGAAACCGGCGCCTACCGACGCCTACCGACGCCTGACGGCGCTGCTGCTCGTCACAGGGCCACACAGCGGTGAGCGGCAGTCGCGAACGCGCCATCTGACGCTCTATCCCAGCCTGGGGAGGGGTCCCGATCGCCGCCTCTATTATCCGCCCATGCGATGGTTCCGCAGGAGAGGTAAGAAGAGTCAACTATCCGGCGAGTCGCGGGAGATAGCAGCTCTGGAGGAGGGATCGGAACCCGAAACAAAGATGGAAGTGGAGCCCGAACCTGAGCCAGCCCCGAAGCAAGGGTCGGGGCGCGGCGGAGCACCGAGACCTAGGTACAAGCGGAGGAACCACAGGGTTGACTCGACGGCCACAAAACAGCGAGAACCGCAGCCGGACGCCGCCCCACGAGGATTTTCGTCGGGCAAGGTGAGAACGAAGAAGTCCCACCGCATCGAACCGCGTCCGAGATGTGTGAGTTGCCGACGATACATCGATCCTGAGGACTTGCGTCCCGACCCGATGGGGGAGCGGGGCTTGTGGGACATCGCCGCGAACCTCGGTCTGACCCGGGAGGATCTGGCTGGGCCGATAGCCGATGTCAGCGCCCAGCTCTATGCGCGGCGGTGTGATCGCTGCAATTCCTGGATGTGCCATGTGTGCGTAGACAAGGTCACCGGGCACGGTCGTCGGCCGGCCAGGCACCAAAGCTGCGGAGGCATCTTCCGGCCGAAGCAGGTCGGTTGACGGAACCGGGCTTTGCCCTCCGGCTGGAGCAAATTGGCCCAGCACGGCCACGCAGGCCCCACGCCGTAACTGCGAGCATCCACGAACTGCCCAACGAGTGATCAAGGGATCAGAAACACGCACTTAGAGGGCGTTTACATCGCAATTACATGCATTTCGCCTGGTATGCGGATCGGCTTCGGGAGTGCTGGTGATGCTTGAGGGGCTGACGATGCAGAAGAGGC
>NZ_JOFS01000056.1 GCF_000719285.1 Streptomyces bicolor
AGCCCCTCAAGCATCACCAGCACTCCCGAAGCCGATCCGCATACCAGGCGAAATGCATGTAATTGCGATGTAAACGCCCTCTCAGAGCCTGTGTCATATCTCCGGCCGGGCGCGCGGCGTCTGGCACGCACGCTCGCTGCGTTGCCGAACCGCCCACGTGGCTCCGCCACGAGGGCGCTCCGGCGCCTTGCGATCGCACGCACCAGACGCCGCGCGCTGATCCGGCCGGAGATATGACACAGGCTCTCAGGACGAGGGCTCCCGGAAGCGGCGCACACCCGACGGCGTCACCACCGCGTGCACCGGACGGTCGTGCGGCTCCTCGGGGACGCGCTCGACGACCTCGGAGTCGTACAGCAGCACCACGAGCGAGGGCCGGGCGCCCGCGCGTTCCAGGCGGGCGAGAACGCGGTCGTACGACCCCCCGCCGCGCCCCAGCCGCATCCCGCGCGCGTCGACCGCGAGACCCGGCAGCAGCACCACGTCGGCGTCGGTCACGGCGTCCGGGCCGAGGTGTTCGCCGCCCGGCTCGAAGAGGGCCATCTTCCCGCCGTGTTGGACACGGATCAGGGACTCCGCCCCGGTGTACGCGCCCCAGTCGAGGTCGTTGTCGGGCAGCAGCGCGGGGAGCAGGACGCGTACGCCCCGTGCGCGCAGGGTGTCCAGCAGCGCGAGCGTGCCGGGTTCGGTGCCGACGGAGACGTACGCCGCCACCACGCGCGCGTGCGCCAGCTCGGGCAGGTCCAGGGCCCGTTCGGCCAGCGCGGCCGCCGATGCCCGCACGTCATCCGGCGTCAACCTGCTTCTCACCGTGAGGAACTCTCGCCGCAACATTCGCTTGTCAGTCTCGCCCGGACGTCCGATGTGACTCACCAGTCGCTTCCGTACCCTTCCCAATGTGCTCATATGAGAGCCAAATAACCGGAGCCTCAGATTCCCTACAAAGGCACCGGATATGGTGTCGGGCATGACTCAGTCGCACCCTCGGATCAGCAAGGCTGTCATCCCCGCAGCGGGCCTCGGCACCCGCTTCCTGCCGGCAACCAAGGCCACTCCCAAGGAGATGCTGCCGGTCGTCGACAAGCCGGCGATCCAGTACGTGGTCGAAGAGGCCGTGTCCGCCGGCCTCGACGACGTCCTCATGATCACGGGCCGCAACAAGCGCCCCCTGGAGGACCACTTCGACCGCAACTACGAACTCGAGTCCGCCCTTCAGAAGAAGGGTGACGCCGGCCGGCTCGCCAAGGTCCAGGAGTCCAGCGACCTCGCGACCATGCACTACGTCCGCCAGGGCGACCCCAAGGGTCTGGGGCACGCCGTCCTGTGCGCCGCCCCGCACGTCGGCAACGAGCCCTTCGCGGTCCTCCTCGGCGACGACCTGATCGACCCGCGCGACCCGCTGCTCAAGCGGATGGTCGAGGTCCAGGAGCAGCACGGCGGCAGCGTCATCGCGCTCATGGAGGTCGCACCCGAGCAGATCCACCTCTACGGGTGCGCCGCCGTCGACCCCACCGAGGACGGCGACGTGGTCAAGGTCCACGACCTGGTCGAGAAGCCGGCCGTGGCCGACGCGCCGTCCAACTACGCCATCATCGGCCGTTACGTCCTCGACCCGCACATCTTCGACATACTGCGCAAGACCGAGCCGGGCCGCGGCGGCGAGATCCAGCTCACCGACGCGCTCCAGCAGCTCTCGCAGGACGAGAAGGTCGGCGGTCCGGTGCACGGCGTCGTCTTCAAGGGCCGCCGCTATGACACCGGCGACCGCGGCGACTACCTCCGTGCCATTGTCAGACTCGCGTGCGAACGTGAAGACCTGGGCCCGGACTTCCGGACCTGGCTTCGCAGTTACGTAGCCGAGGAGATGTAGCGACTTGAGCACCGCCGCGACCCGCCCGGCCGACCAGGATCACCTCTGGTCGGTGGACGAACACCTGGAGGACATCCTCACGACCGTCCGCCCCCTCGAACCCATCGAGCTGCAACTGCTCGACGCCCAGGGCTGCGTCCTGGTCGAGGACGTCACGGTGCCGGTCTCCCTGCCGCCGTTCGACAACAGCTCCATGGACGGGTACGCGGTGCGGGTCGCGGATGTCGCGGGCGCGAGCGAGGAGTTCCCCGCCGCGCTGGAGGTCATCGGGGACGTCGCGGCGGGCCAGGCCGAACCGCTCCACGTGGGCCCCGGCCAGGCCGCCCGCATCATGACCGGCGCCCCGCTGCCGCCCGGCGCCGAGACGGTCGTTCCGGTGGAGTGGACCGACGGAGGCCTCGGCGAGGGCCCGGTGACCGGCATGCGCGCCCGCAGCCTCGCCCCCGAGGGCGCCCGCGGCGAGGTGCAGGTCTACCGTCCGGCCGAGGCACGCGCGCATGTGCGCGCGAAGGGCAGCGACGTGAAGGCCGGCGACCGGGCGCTCGAGGCCGGCACGGTCCTCGGGCCGTCGCAGATCGCCCTGCTCGCCGCGATCGGCCGCGGCACGGTACGCGTCCGCCCGCGCCCGCGCGTGGTCGTGGTGTCCACCGGCAGCGAACTCGTCCAGCCCGGCGAGGCACTGGGCAGCGGCCAGATCTACGACTCCAACAGCTTCGCCCTCACCGCGGCCGCCCGCGACGCCGGCGCCATCGCCTACCGGGTGGGCGCCGTCGCCGACGACGCCGAGACGCTCCGGTCCACCATCGAGGACCAGCTCGTGCGCGCCGACCTCATGGTCACCACCGGCGGCGTGAGCGTCGGGGCGTACGACGTCGTCAAGGAGGCGCTGTCGCACGTCGGCGACGAGGACGAGGCCGGCAGCGGTGTCGAGTTCCGCAAGCTCGCCATGCAGCCCGGCAAGCCGCAGGGCTTCGGCTCCATCGGCCCCGACCACACCCCGCTGCTCGCGCTCCCGGGCAACCCGGTGTCGTCGTACGTCTCCTTCGAACTGTTCGCGCGGCCCGCGATCCGCACGCTGATGGGCCTGGAGGACGTCCACCGGCCGCGCACGACCGCGACCCTGACCGCTGACAAGGCGCTGACCTCGCCCAAGGGACGCAGACAGTTCCTGCGCGGGACCTACGCCGACGGCGAGGTGCGGCCGGTCGGCGGCGCAGGCTCCCACCTGATCGCGGCCCTGGCGCACGCGGACGCGCTGATCGTGGTTCCCGAGGACGTGGAGAGCGTCGAGCCCGGCTCCGAGATCGAGGTGGTCCTGCTCGGCTGAGCGGCTCCGGTTGGGGGTACCGTGTCGCGCACAGCAGGCCCGTGCGCCGCACCGCGACGGGCCCGGACCGGGAGCGCCACACCAGCATGACTGAGCCTTCCCGGGGGGAGACCCCCGGACCCTCTGAGCAGGACCGACCCACCCAGGACCGCCTCACGCACATCGACGACGCGGGCGCGGCCCGCATGGTCGACGTGTCCGAGAAGGACGTGACCGCGCGCACCGCCCGCGCCAGCGGACGCGTCCTCGTCTCACCCCGCGTGGTCGAGCTGCTGCGCGGCGAGGGCGTCCCCAAGGGCGACGCCCTGGCCACCGCGCGCATCGCGGGCATCATGGGCGCCAAGCGCACCCCGGACCTCATCCCGCTGTGCCACCCGCTCGCGGTGTCCGGTGTGAAACTGGACCTGTCGGTCGCGGACGACGCCGTGGAGATCCAGGCCACCGTGAAGACCACGGACCGTACGGGCGTCGAGATGGAGGCCCTCACCGCGGTCTCCGTCGCCGCGCTCACCGTGATCGACATGGTGAAGGCGGTCGACAAGGGAGCGGTCATCACGGACGTGCGGGTGGAGCAGAAGACGGGCGGCAAGTCTGGCGACTGGAGCCGGTCATGACTCTCGACGCTTCGGTGGGCGGTGCGCCGGCCGCGCCGTACGCCGCACTGGTCGTCACCGCCTCCAACCGGGCTGCCGCCGGGGTCTACGAGGACAAGGGCGGCCCGTTGATCGCCGAGGGCCTCAAGGGCGTCGGCTTCGCGGTCGACGGCCCGCAGGTCGTGCCCGACGGCGACCCCGTGGAGGCCGCCCTGCGCGCAGGCGTCGACGCCGGGTACGACGTCATCGTGACCACCGGAGGCACCGGCATCTCGCCCACCGACCGCACCCCCGAGGTGACCCGCGCGGTGATCGAGTACGAGGTGCCGGGCATCGCGGAGGCCATCCGGGCGTTCGGCAGGGAGAAGGTGCCCACCGCCGCGCTCTCCCGGGGCCTGGCCGGGGTGGCGCGGGGCACCCTGATCGTGAACCTGCCCGGTTCCAGCGGCGGAGTGAAGGACGGACTGGCCGTCCTGGAGCCCCTGCTCATCCACGCCGTCGACCAGATCCGCGGCGGCGACCACCCCAGATCCAGCAGCGGGGGTGCGAGCTGAACAGCCCATCCTGGCCCGTCGTGCTGGGGGACGGCGATGTCGTCCTCCGGCCGATAAAGATGCGCGACCAACGGGCCTGGCGCGAGGTCAACCGACGCAACCGGGACTGGCTGCGCCCCTGGGAGGCGACCATTCCGCCGCCCACGCCCAGCGGGCCGATCGCGCACCGGCCGACCTACCGCCAGATGGTCCGGCATCTGCGGTCCGAGGCCAACGCGGGCCGGATGCTGCCGTTCGTCATCGAGTACCAGGGGCGGCTGGTCGGGCAGTTGACGGTCGCCGGGATCACCTGGGGCTCGATGTGCTCGGGGCACGTCGGTTACTGGGTGGACGAGGCGGTGGCGGGCCGCGGCGTGATGCCGACCGCCGTGGCTCTCGTCGTGGACCACTGTTTCCGCACCGTCGGTCTGCACCGCATCGAGGTCTGCATTCGCCCCGAGAACGGGCCCAGCCGCCGGGTCGTGGAGAAACTCGGATTCCGCGAGGAAGGGCTGCGTCCGCGATATCTCCACATCGACGGAGCCTGGCGGGACCATCTCGTCTTCGCGCTCACGGCGGAAGAGGTCCCGGAAGGGTTGCTGAGCCGCTGGCACCGGGCAAGCTCACGGAAGACGCCGCACTCCGACCCGCGGAACACCCGGCAGAACCCCCAGGGGAATCCCGCATAGCCGGAAATTGAATAAGTGTTCGAAATTGATCGCCCGATGACCGGCTCGGGGCAATAAATTCGCGGCCTCGGGGGGCTGCTGATCGCATCGGTCACAAAAAAAGTTCGAAATATCAGCCAGATCGTGCGACACACCGGCTCAATTGGCGGATGGCCTCACGCAAACCCCTCTACCGTGTGAGGCGTGAGCAGCAGCGGCCTCATCTACGCAGTCATTGTCGGGGCCTGGGCCGCCTACTTGGTGCCGATGTGGCTCCGTAGGCAGGACGAGCTGAACGAGGCCCGTCCGACGGAACGCTTCAGCACAGCCATCCGGTTGCTGTCCGGACGGGCGGGGATGGAGCGCCGGTACGCCAAGGACCTGCGCGCGCGCTCCACCGAGGAGGGGGAGCCCAGCGCCGATGACCCGGGCGGTGTCACCGAGTCGGTGGACGTCCGGGCCTTCGCCGTACCTCCGACCCGTCCGCAGACCCAGGCGACGGTCCAGGCGCAGTCGCCGGGACGCCCGGATCCGGCATCTGAACAGGCGTCCAGGCCGGCACCCGAACGCGGCAACGCGCCCGCCTCCGAACCGGGCTCCGGCCCGGCCGACCAGGCGCGCAAGCGAGTGCCCGCCGCCCGGCGCCCACCCGCGGAGGAGGCGGCCGCGGCACGTGCCCGGCGCTCCAAGGTGCTCGCACGGCGCAGGCGCACCACCGTCGTCCTCTTCCTCGCCTTCACACTCGGCGCGGTCGTCGCCGCGGTCGGCGGGCTCGCGTTCCTGTGGGCGCCCGGCATTCCGGCGGTTCTGCTCAGCGGGTACATCGCGTACCTGCGGTCCCAGGAGCGCCGCCGCTTCGCCTACCAGATGGACCGGCGGCAGGCCGAGGCCGCCGCGCAGCGGCTGCGTGAGCACGCCCGCCAGTCGCGCAGGCGGGGCCCCGCCGACGCCGGTGACGGTATCGACGAGCCCGACGAGAGGCCTGAACCAGGCACCGACACCGGGCTGTCCGCCCTCGCCGCGGACCGGCGTGCCCTCGTCGAGCAGACCGACCACGCCGAGTGGGTCGACCAGCAGCGCGAGCGGCAGCGGCGGCCCGGGCACGGGGACAGCTGGGACCCGGTCCCGGTGCCGTTGCCGACGTACGTGACCGCGCCGGTCGCTCCCCGCGCCACCTCCGGCGTGGACCTCGGGGCGCCGGACGCGTGGAGCTCGGCACGGTCGAGCACCGTCGGCCGGGACCGGGACGCGGGCGCTGACGCCGGGGACGGTGCCGGGCGTGGCGCGGAGCCGGCGGACGCGGCTCGCGGCGAGGAGAAGGGCGAGGGGGACGGCCGCAGCGACGCCCTCCCCCGCGCTCGAATCCGCTCACGCGGGGGCACCCCCACGGCCGCCTCCGCCCGCCGGGCACGCGAGCGGGGCCGTACGCCACTGTTCGACCAGTACGAGGACGGCGACCGGCCGCGCGCGGCCAACGAGTAGCCGAGGGCCCCGGCCGCCGACCAGGAACGGATTTCCAAGCAGGCCGATCGGGGTGCTAAAGTTTCACTCGTTGCAAGGGCCTGTGGCGCAGTCCGGTAGCGCACCTCGTTCGCATCGAGGGGGCCAGGGGTTCAAATCCCCTCAGGTCCACCGCAACGACTTTCCAAGGGAACTTGGGGAGTTGTGAGATCCCGTCCGATCGGTTGATCGGGCGGGATCTTTTTTTGCCCAAGGGGCCGTGGCTTGAGGGGGAACGTGGAGAAGGGCGTCGCGGAGTTACCGGCGAAGCGGGCGACGCCACTGCGGAACGCGGCCTTCCGGCGGTTTGTGACCGCCAGTCTGATCTCCGCCGCCGGATCCGCGATGGCGCCCCTCGCGCTCGCCTACTCCGTGATCGAACAGGGCGGAGGCACCGGAGCCCTCGGTGTGGTGCTCGCCACCACCACCGTTCCGACCGTCCTGTTCCTCCTCGTGGGCGGAGTGCTCGCGGACCGTATGTCCCGCAGCCGGCTGCTCTTCCTCGGCAATCTGCTGGCGGCCGCCGCCCAGGGTGCCCTGGCGGTCGTCGTCGCCATCGGGCACGCGACGACCGTGTCCATCGCCGTCTGCGGTTTCGTCTCGGGAACCGCCGTGGCCTTCACCGTGCCGGCCGCTCAGGGCGCCGTGGCCCAGATCGTGCCCGCCGAGCAGTTGCAGCAGGCCAACGCCCTGCTCAGGCTCCCGGGCAACGCGGTCAAGGTGCTCGGACCGGCCGTCGGCGGCGGCGTCGTCGCGCTCAGCGGTCCGGCCTGGGCGCTGGCCTGCGACGCGCTCACCTTCGCCGTCGCCGCCCTGCTGCTGCTCGGGCTGCGCCTGGACGCGCCCCTCGGCGTCACCAGTGCGCTGAGCGATCTGCGGGAGGGGTGGGCCGGCTTCTGGTCGCGGACCTGGCTGTGGACGTACACGGTCGCGGGGACCGTCCTGGTCGCCGCGTGGCTGGCGGGGTTCCAGTTGCTGGGGCCGGTCGTCGCGGCGGAGCAGTACGCGGGGGCGCGTGACTGGGGGCTGGTGCAGGGGGCGTTCGCGGCGGGGCTGCTGGCCGGGACGGTGGTGTGTCTGCGGTGGCGGCCGTACCGGCTGCTCGCGGTGGCTGTCGTGGCCGGCCTGCCGCTGGCCGTTCCCCTGCTCGTCATGGGCTGGGGACTGCCGTTGCCCTGGCTGCTGTTGGCCACGCTTCTCGCGGGCGTCGGGCTGGATGTGGCGATCGTCGCGTGGACGACCGCCTTCCAGCAGCATGTGCCGCAGGGCGAGTTGGGGCGCATGGGCGCGTTCAACAGCGTCGGGGAGCGGCTGGCGATTCCGATCGGCTATCTGCTCACCGCACTCGCGGCGGGTACCTGGGACAACCGGACGGTGCTGGTGGCGTGCGCCGCTCTCGTCGTGGCCGCCGCCGTCCTCAACCTCTGTGTGAGGGACGTCCACCGCATCAACGCCACCCGCGACTGACCGCTCACAGCGCCTTCGCGTAACACAGGCTCAGCTCGTGGTGGCGGTAGTAGCCGAACTTCTCGCACGGCTCGTACTCGCTGGACGTGTACAGCGCCACCGCCTCCGGCTGCTTGGCGCCGGTCTCCAGCACCATGCGGATACGGCCCGCCGCCCGCGCGTCCTCCTCCAGCGCGGCCAGGATGCGTCTCGCGAGGCCCAGCCCGCGCATCGACTCCACGACGTACATCCGCTTGAGCTCGGCGTCCCCGTCCCGGTTGCCCTCGCCGTTCTCGTCCTGGGCCCGCCAGCCGCCGGAGGCGACGGGGACGCCGAGCTCGTCGTAGGCGAGCAGGTACAGGCCGTTCGGCGGTTCGAAGTCCGCCGTGTCCATGGACGTGGCGTCGCCGTCGTCGCCGTAGCGGACGGCGTACTCGGCCTGGACCTGGTCGTTGAGCTTGACGGCGTCAGGGTGGTCGAAGGAGACGCGGCGTATATGCATGCTGAGTACCGTATATCAATTCAAGATCAAGAGCTTCAAGATCAAGGAGTTCCAGAATCGGACTCTGTCCAGTGTGCCGGTAGGGTGCCGGAGTGCTCACTGTGACCTCTGTGAATGTGAACGGGCTGCGGGCTGCCGCGAAGAAGGGCTTCGTGGAGTGGCTCGCCGGTACGGAAGCCGATGTGCTGTGCCTTCAGGAGGTGCGCGCGGAGCCGCAACAGCTGCCCGAGCAGGTGCGCACGCCCGACGGCTGGCACGTCGTGCACGCGCCCGCCGCCGCCAAGGGCCGCGCCGGCGTCTCCCTCTACACCCGCCGTGAGCCCGACCGCGTCCAGGTCGGCTTCGGGTCGAGTGAGTTCGACGACAGCGGGCGTTACGTCGAGGCAGACCTGCCGGGTGTGACGGTCGCCTCCCTCTACCTCCCCTCCGGCGAGGTCGGCACCGAGCGGCAGGACGAGAAGGTCCGCTTCATGGGCGAGTTCCTGGCCTATCTGAAGGACCTGCGCGAGCGCGCCGCCGCGGACGGCCGCGAGGTCGTCGTCTGCGGTGACTGGAACATCGCCCACGAGAAGGCCGACCTGAAGAACTGGCGCGGCAACACCAAGAACTCCGGGTTCCTGCCGGAGGAGCGAGAGTGGCTGAGCTCGGTGTTCGACCCAGCCGCCGGCGGTTATGTCGACGTCGTGCGGTCGCTGCACCCGGATGTGGAGGGGCCGTACTCGTGGTGGTCGTACCGCGGGCGCGCCTTCGACAACGACACCGGCTGGCGCATCGACTACCAGGTCGCGACGCCGGGGCTCGCGTCCAAGGCCCTCAAGGGGTACGTCGAGCGCGCGGCCACGCACGCCGAGCGCTGGTCGGACCACGCGCCGGTGACGGTGGTCTACGACCGTTAGTCCCCTCGCTGGTCCCGCTCGTTCTGTTTCCGCAACCGCCGGTCCAGTGCCAGCGACATCTCCGCCTCCACCACGCTCCGGGCGAGCGGGCGCAGACGCTGGAGGTCCTCCTCGGAGGCGTGACGCAGGATCAGGTCGGCGAACATGTCCGCCATCTCGTCCACGTGTTCCCGTACCCGTTTGCCCGCCGCCAGGACCTCCGCGAGCGGGATCCCCTCGCGGACCAGGGCCGAGGAGACGTCCAGCAGGCGGCGGCTGATGTGGACGATCTCGTCGCCGTCGGTGCCGAGGTAGCCGAGGTCCAGGGCGGCGGCGAGGTTCTCCGGGGTGACCTGGCCCTCGAAGCGGGCGGCGAGTTCCTCCGGGGTGAGGCGGACCGGCTCCTCCTCGGTGGGGGCGGCGACGCCGAGGAGGTCGGCGACGTCCCGGCCGTGGTCCAGGGCCTCCGCCAACTCCGCGATGCCGGTGAGGGTGTGGCCGCGCTCCAGCAGGGCCGCGATCGTGCGCAGGCGGGCCAGGTGGTGGTCGTCGTACCAGGCGATACGGCCCTCGCGGCGGGGCGGCGGTATCAGCTTGCGTTCGCGGTAGAAGCGCAGGGTGCGCACCGTGATGCCGGCCACGCGGGCCAGCTCCTCCATGCGGTACTCACGCTTCTCGGTCACCCCGGAACCTTAATTCGTACTGGCGGTAACTTTCCTCGGTACTTTCCTCGACCGACCCCTACCGGTCGGTACGGACCTCCTCTACTCTCCCATTGCGCCAGTGTTCACTGGCAGGGTTCCGGTTCAAGTGTGTTCAAGTGTGGAGGCACAGGCATGGCCGAACGCGAACATGTGCGGGTCGCGGTGGTCGGGTCCGGGTTCGGCGGGCTGGGGGCCGCCGTCCGGCTGCGACGCGAGGGCGTCACCGACTTCGTCGTCCTGGAGCGGGCCGACAGCGTCGGCGGCACCTGGCGGGACAACAGTTATCCGGGGTGCGCCTGCGACGTGCCGTCGCACCTGTATTCCTTCTCCTTCGCGCCCAACCCCGACTGGCCGCGCACCTTCTCCGGGCAGGAGCACATCCGCGCCTACCTGGAGCATGTGACCGACGTCTTCCGGCTGCGCCCCCACATCCGCTTCGGCTCGGAGGTGAAGCGGATGACCTGGAACGGCGAGCGGTTGTGCTGGGACATCGAGACCAGCAGCGGGAGCCTGTCGGCCGACCTCGTGGTCTCCGCCACCGGGCCGCTGTCGGACCCGAAGATCCCGGACATCCCGGGGCTGGAGTCCTTCCCGGGCAAGGTCTTCCACTCCGCCCGC
Source organism: Streptomyces bicolor (assembly GCF_000719285.1). Lineage (GTDB taxonomy): Bacteria > Actinomycetota > Actinomycetes > Streptomycetales > Streptomycetaceae > Streptomyces > Streptomyces bicolor. The sequence goes on from NZ_JOFS01000056.1 coordinate 10,637, forward strand.
TGGGACCACGACTACGACCTGCGCGGCAAGCGCGTCGCCATGGTCGGCACCGGCGCCTCCGCCATCCAGATCGTGCCGTCCATCCAGCCCGAGGTCGAGCGGCTGACGCTCTTCCAGCGCACCCCGCCCTGGGTCATGCCCCGCGTCGACCGTGCCATCGGCGGCGCCGAGCGCTCCCTGCACCGGGCCCTGCCCTTCACCACCCAGCTGCGCCGTGGACTGCTGTGGGGGATCCGGGAGTTGCAGGTCCAGGCGTTCACCAAGCACCCGGGTGAACTCGGGCTCATCGAGCAGTTGGCCAAGCGGAACATGGGCCGGTCCATCAAGGACCCCGCCCTGCGCGCCAAGCTCACCCCCGACTACCGCATCGGCTGCAAGCGGATCCTGCTGAGCAGCGAGTACTACCCGGCGCTCGCCCAGCCCAACGTGGACGTCGTCGCCAGTGGGCTGAGCGAGGTCCGCGGCTCGACCGTGGTCGCCACCGACGGCACGGAGGCCGAGGTCGACGCGATCGTGTTCGGTACGGGGTTCCATGTCACCGACATGCCCATCGCCGAGCGGGTGGTGGGCGCGGACGGCCGTACGCTCGCCGAGGCGTGGAAGGGCGGGATGGAGGCCCTGCGGGGCGCCTCCGCCGCCGGGTTCCCGAACTGGATGACCATCATCGGGCCCAACACCGGCCTCGGGAACTCCTCCATGATCCTGATGATCGAGTCCCAGCTGAACTACCTGGCCGACTTCGTACGGCAGTTGGACGTCCTCGGCGGACGGGTCGCCCTCGACGCGCGGCCCAGCGCCGTGCACGCCTGGAACCGGCGGGTTCAGGAGCGCATGAAGCGGACGGTGTGGAACACGGGCGGCTGCACGAGCTGGTACCTCGACGCGAGCGGTCGTAACACCACCATCTGGCCCGGTACGACTTCGGAGTTCCGGAAGGCCACGCGACGGGTGGATCTCGCGGAGTACGCCGTCGTCCGAGCGACCGGGGTAAGCACGGACAGCAACGAGAACGCGGAGGTTACGGCATGAGCCGTCTCATGAACGTGGCCTCCGGGCCCTACGCCCCACCCGTCCCCGTCCGTGAGCTGACGGCGGAGTCCGCCGACGGCGCCCGGCTGCACATAGAGGTGCACGGGCCCGAGAACGCGCCTCCGGTCGTCCTCGCGCACGGCTGGACCTGCTCGACCGCCTTCTGGGCGGCGCAGATACGGGACCTCGCCGCCGACCACCGCGTCATCGCCTACGACCAGCGCGGCCACGGACGCAGCCCGGCCGGCCAGGCCTGCAGCGCCGACGCGCTCGCCGACGACCTCGAAGCCGTACTGAAGGCGACCCTCGCCCCCGGTGAGCAGGCCGTGATCGCCGGGCACTCCATGGGCGGCATGACGGTGATGGCCGCCGCCACCCGAGCGGGGTTCCGGGAGCACGCGGCGGCCGTCCTGCTGTGCAGCACGGGATCGTCGCGGCTGGTCGCCGAGTCCACGGTCGTACCCATACGTCCGGGTCGGCTGCGGACCTGGCTGACCAAGCACATCCTCGGGTCGCGGGCGCCGCTCGGGCCGGTCACGCCGGTAGCCCGGGCGATCCTCAAGTACGCCACGATGGGCCCCGGTTCGGCCCCGCACATGGTCGAGGCCTGCGCGCGGATCGTGCACGCCTGCCCGCGCAAGGTGCGCCACGCCTGGTCGCATGTGCTCGACCTGCTGGATCTCGACCACGGCGTACGGGAGTTGGCGGCACCGACCGCGGTCATCGTCGGCACGGCCGACCGGCTGACCCCGCCGGTGCACGCCCGCTCGCTGGCGGCCGCGCTGCCGAACTGCCTCGGCGTCACCGAACTGCCCGGCCTCGGGCACATGACGCCGGTCGAGGCGCCCGAGCTGGTGACCGGCAAGATACGCGAACTCGTCACGGCCTACGTTCACACCGAGGCCGGCACGTACACGCAGGTGAAGGAGGGCGCATGAGCAGGGTGAGCATCGAGGGGCAGGTCGCCGTCGTCACCGGGGCGGCGCGGGGTGTCGGTGAGCTGCTCGCCCGCAAGCTCTCCGCGCGCGGGGCGCAGGTGGCGCTGGTCGGGCTGGAGCCGGACGAGCTCAAGCAGGTCTCCGAGCGGCTGCACAGCGACAGCGACCACTGGTACGCCGATGTGACGGACCATGAGGCGATGGCCCGGGTGGCGCGGGAGGTCAAGGAGCGGTTCGGGAAGGTCGACATCGTGGTCGCCAACGCGGGGGTCGCGTCCGGTGGGCCGTTCGTCGACTCCGACCCGGAGGCGTGGCGGCGGGTGATCGAGGTCAATCTCATCGGGTCGGCGGTGACGGCCCGGGCGTTTCTACCGGTGCTGATGGAGAGCCGGGGGTATCTGCTGCAGATCGCCTCACTGGCCGCGATCACTCCGGCGCCGATGATGACGGCGTACTGCGCGTCCAAGTCGGGCGTGGAGGCGTACGCGCACAGTCTGCGGGCCGAAGTCGGCTACAAGGGCGTGCGGGTGGGCGTCGGGTATCTGTCCTGGACCGACACCGACATGGTGCGCGGGGCCGATCAGGACGACGTCATGCGGGAGTTGAGGAAGCGGCTGCCGTGGCCGTCCAACAAGACGTATCCGCTGGGTCCGGCGGTCGACCGGATCGTGGCCGGGATCGAGCGGCGGTCCAGCCATGTGTACGGGCAGTGGTGGCTGCGTGGGATGCAGGGGGTGCGCGGGTATCTGCCGGGGGTCATCGGGACCGTGGGGCAGCGGGAGATGCGGCGGTTCGCGGACCGGCTGGAGGGCATGCGGACGGGGCTGGTCGGGGCGGGGGGTTCCGCCGACGAGCGGGAGCGAGCTGCGCGTACTACGCCGCGTGACTGATCGACATGCGTAGGGTTATCGCCCGTGTGAATCTGGTCGAGGCCCCGCTGACTCAGCGAGAGGCCAACCCCCAACCCACTACGGGAGTGAACCCACATGGGCATGAAGGACCAGTTCCAGGAGAAGTCCGAGCAGCTGAAGCAGCGGGCGCAGCAGGGTCAGCGCGGCCAGCAGGGCAGGCAGGGCCAGCCGGGCCAGCCGGGTCAGCCGGGCCAGCCGGAGCGGGGTCGTCAGCGGCCGCAGCGGGACGAGGAGTCCGAGCGGATGCGTGAGGACGAGGAGCGGTTCGACGAGGACTACGACCGGTAGTCGTCGACCGGTGAACGCGGGGTGCCCCCTGTTTTGGGGGTGCCCCGCGCTTGTGTTTGCGTGGAGAGGTGCGTTGTCTCTCAAGAGCGTGGCGGCAATTTCGGTCTTGAGCGGTCGGGCACGTGTGCGTAGTCCGGCGGCGTTGCCGGAGGGTTCGTCTCCAGGAGTTCCAGCGCCAGCTCCACCGCGTCCGACAGCTGGGCGTGTCTGCCCTCTGCCCAGTCCAGGGGGGTGCGGAGGACCTCCACATCAGGGGTCACGCCCTTGTTCTCGACGCCCCAGCCGTAGGCGTCGAACCAGGCCGCGTTCATCGGGACCGTGATCACCGTGCCGTCGCCGAGGCGGTGGCGGCCGGTCATGCCGACCACTCCGCCCCAGGTGCGCTGGCCGACCACCGGGCCCAGCTTGAGGAGCCTGAAGGCCGCTGTGATCATGTCGCCGTCCGACGAGGTCGCCTCGTCGGCGAGGGCGACGATCGGGCCGCGCGGGGCGTTCGACGTGTACGACACCGGCTGGGCGTTGCGCGTGAGGTCCCAGCCGAGGATCGTGCGGGTCAGCTTCTCCACGACCAGCTCGCTGATGTGGCCGCCCGCGTTGCCGCGTACGTCGACGATCAGTGCGGGGCGTGACATCTCCATCCGCAGGTCCCGGTTGAACTGGGCCCAGCCGGAGCCGCCCATGTCGGGGATGTGCAGATAGCCGCAGCGGCCGCCGCTCAACTCCCGTACGACCGCGCGCCGTTTGGCCACCCAGTCGTGGTAGCGCAACGGCCGCTCGTCGATCAGGGGGACCACCGCCACGCGTCGTGACCTGCCCGCCTCGCCCTCCGAGGGGGTGAAGGTCAGCTCCACGGTCGTACCGCCGGAGCCCGCCAGCAACGGATAGGGGCCCGAGACCGGGTCCACGGGACGGCCGTCGACGTGGGTGAGTACCGCGCCCTCCCGGATTCCCGTGCCCGCCAGCGGGGAGCGGGCCTTGGAGTCGGACGACTCGCCGGGGAGGATGCGTTTGACCATCCAACCCTCGTCCCTGCGGACGAAGTTGGCGCCCAGCAGGCCCTGCCAGCGCTGGTAGTGGGGCGGGCCCTCGTTGCGGCGGGCCGCCGTCACGTAGGCGTGGGAGGTGCCCAGTTCGCCGAGCAACTCGCGCAGCAGGTCCGCGAACTCGTCGGGGGAGGCCACCCGGTCGACGAGCGGGCGGTACTGGGCGAGCACCCCGTCCCAGTCGATGCCGCACATCTCCGGTTCCCAGAAGTACGCCCGGATCAGGCGGCCCGCCTCCTCGTACGCCTGTCGCCACTCCGCCGTCGGGTCCACCTCGTGCAGGATGCGGCGCGAGTCGATCCAGACCGTGGTGTCGCTGTCGCCGGACTCGCCGGCGGGGGCCGCCCGCAGGTCGCCCTCGTCCACCAGGACCAGCCGGGTGCCGTCGCCGCTCACCGCGAACCAGTCGAGGTGTTCGACGAGTTCGGACTTCTTCGACTTGCTGATGTTGAAGTGCTCGAGCGTGGGCCGGCCGCTGATGTCGTCCGGGTTGGCGAACGTCTCGCCCAGCGCCCCCGAGATCGGCCAGCGCAGCCAGACCAGTCCGCCGCCCGCGACGGGGTGCAGCGCGGAGTACTTGGAGGCGGTGACGGGGAAGGGGGTGACCCGGCTCTCCAGGCCCTCGACCTCGACGGTCGTCGTTCCGGCGTCTCCGCCCTCCTCGTCCTCCACCGGGTCCAGGCCACCGGCCGCCGGGCGGCCCTCGGGGTTGAGGGCGAAGGGGGAGGGGGTCGCGGAGGACAGGGGGACCAGGTAGGGGCGGCAGCCCAGCGGGAAGGAGAGATCCCCGGTGTGGACGTCGTACACCGGGTCGAAGCCGCGCCAGGAGAGGAAGGCGAGGTAGCGGCCGTCCCGGGTGAACACCGGGTTCTCGTCCTCGAAGCGGCCGTTGGTGACGTCGACGATCAAACGGTCCTTTATCCGGGCCAGTTTGATCTGGCGGAGGGAACGGCCGATGCCCGGGTGCGACCAGGTCAGCCATGTGCCGTCCGGGGAGAACGCCAGGTCCCGTACCGGGCCGTTGACCGACCGGATGAGTTCCGTGACCTCGCCGTTCGAGTCGTCCGTGCCCGCGGCGTCAGCCGCATTGTCGGACACAGTGAGGAGCAGGAGCCGTCCGTCGTGCGAGGCGAGCGCGAGGCGCTCTCCGTTCGGGTCCGCGACCATCTCCAGGACCCGGCCCAGCTCGCCGGAGGCCAGTCGGCGCGGTTCGCGGTCCCCGGTGGCCCGCGGCAGGTACGCGATCTCGATCGCGTCCTCGCCCTCCGCGTCCGTCACATACGCCACCTGGCCCGCCGAGCCGAGCATCTCCGGCAGCCGGACCCGTACGCCCGGGGTGTCGGTGATCGTGCGGGCGGGGCCGTCCCGGTGGGTGAGCCAGTACAGGCTGCCGCGTACGACCACGGCGCTCGCGCGGCCCGTCTCGTCGACGGAGATGCCGTCGACGTGCTGGGCGGCCGGCACCTGGTACGTGCGGCGTCCGGCGCGCGGGCCGCTCAGCCGCACCTCGAGCTTGCGGGGCTTGCTGTCCGCGGCGAGGTCGTCCACGAGCCACAGATCGCCCGCGCACTGGTACACCACCCGGGTGCCGTCACTGGACGCGTGCCGGGCGTAGAAGGCGTCGTGGTCGGTGTGGCGGCGCAGGCCGGAGCCGTCGTACGCGCACGAGTAGAGGTTGCCGACGCCCTCGTGGTCGGAGAGGAACGCGATCCGGCCGCCGACGAACATGGGCGAGTGCAGATGGCCGCCGATGTCCGCCAGCAGGCGTTCGCCGTGCAGCCAGAGGCGGCCCGTGGCCCCGCCCCGGTAGCGCTTCCAGGCGGCCGGTTCGTGCGGTGGGGTGCCGGTCAGGAGCAGGGTCTTGCGTTCGCCTTCGATGTCGGCGACCTGGATGTCGGAACAGGGACCCCACGGGAGTTTGCGGCCGGGGTCGCCGCCGAGGCTGAGCTTGTAGGCCCAGGTGAAGTGGGAGAAGGGCTCACCGTGGGAGGCGACGGCGAGGATCACGCCGTCCGGAGTGAAGCCGCACACCTGGGTGTCCGGCGACCCCCAGTGGGTGAGCTGGCGGGCCGGGCCGCCGTCCACCGGGACCAGGTGGATCTCGGGCACCAGGCTGCGCCAGCTCGTGTACGCGATCCGCTCGCCGTCGGGGGAGAAGCGGGGGTGACCGATCTTGGTGCGGTCCACGGTGAGTCGCCAGGCGCGGCCGGGGCCGTCGAGAGGGGCCAGCCACAGGTCGTCCTCGGCCACGAAGCAGAGCAGTTCGCCGCTCAGATGCGGTAGGCGCAGGTAGCTCACCTCCCCATGCTTTTCCTATGGACGTACCTGGGCAACTCGTGACACGAGGATCTGCGTGACCCAGAACACGAACGAAACCGTTTCGTTTCGATGAGGGGTGGGGTACCTTTCTTGGTGTACGAAACCGTGTCGTTCGGAGTGGGAAGGTGAGTACGGTGACCGAGGCCGCAACCGCGCGTCGCAGCCGCATCACCCCTGAGCGTGAGGCCGAGTTGTACGAGGCCGTGCTCGATCTGCTCCGGGAGGTCGGCTACGACGCCCTCACCATGGACGCCGTGGCGGCCCGCACCCGGTCCAGCAAGGCGACGCTCTACCGCCAGTGGGGCGGCAAGCCGGAGCTGGTGGCGAAGGCGATCCGGCACAACAAGCCGGGCAGCATCTCCGACGTCGACACCGGATCCCTGCGGGGCGACCTGCACGCCCTCACCTCGCGTGAGGACGACTGCACCATGCAGCAGAACGCCGCGCTGATGCGGGGTCTGTTCATGGCGGTGCACGGTAACCCGGACCTCCTCGCCGCGTTCAAGGAACTGCTGGTCGAGCCGGAGATGGAGGAGTTCCACCGGGTGGTCCAACGGGCCGTCGACCGCGGCGAGGTCCGCGCCGACTGTCCGGCGCTGGGCTACGTGGTGCACATGCTCGTCGGCGCGTTCGCCACCCGCACGCTGATCGACGACCAGCCGCCGACGCAGGCGTTCATCACCTCGTACATCGACGCCGTTGTCCTCCCCGCCCTCGGCGTGCCCGTCAACTGACGGACCTCTTTCACCGACAAGCCCTCAGCCGATGAGTCCCCCAGGCTGACGGGTTCCTCGAGCAAGCCCTCCACCTGACGTATCCGCTCACGTCGTCGGGCTGATCACCCCTGCCCTGGCGCCTGTGTCGGAACCCCGGCCGGGCGCCCGCCCCCGACCCCACGACCTGACCGGGAGATGCCTCCGTGGCCACGTTCCTGTACAAACTCGGCCGGCTCGCCTTCAGGCGACGGCATTTCGTCGCCCTCCTATGGGTCGCGCTGCTCACCCTCGCGGGCGTCGGCGCGGCCAGTGCCCCCAGCGCCGGATCCAGCTCCTTCTCCATCCCCGGTACCGAGGCCCAGAAGGCCTTCGACCTGCTGGAACAGCGGTTCCCGGGCAGCAGCGCGGACGGCGCCACCGCCCGCGTCGTCTTCAAGGCGCCGGACGGCGAGAAGATGACGGACGCCGCCAACAAGGCGACCGTCGAGAAGACCGTCCAGGAGGTGTCCGACGGCTCCGAGGTCGTCTCCGTAGCCGACCCCTACAAGGCCCACGCCGTCAGCAAGGACGGCACCATCGCCTACGCCTCGGTGCGCTACGAGGCCCCCGGCATGGAACTGAAGGACGCCAGCAGGGACGCCCTGGAGGACGCCGGGCAGCAGGCGCGCGACGCCGGGCTGACCGTCGAGATCGGCGGTGACGCCCTCCAGGCGACGCCCGAGGCGGCCTCCTCCGAGATCATCGGCCTCGCGGTCGCCGCGGTGGTCCTCGTCATCACCTTCGGCTCACTCATCGCGGCCGGTCTGCCACTGCTCACCGCGCTGATCGGCGTCGGCATCGGCGTCTCGATGATCACCGCGCTGGCGAGCGCCCTCGACCTCGGCTCCACCACCTCCACCCTGGCGATGATGATCGGCCTCGCGGTCGGCATCGACTACGCCCTGTTCATCGTCTCCCGCTACCGCTCCGAACTCGCCGAGGGCCGCGACCGCGAGGAAGCGGTCGGCCGGGCCACCGGCACCGCGGGCTCCGCGGTGGTCTTCGCCGGTCTCACGGTGGTGATCGCGCTGGTCGGCCTCGCGGTGGTGAACGTTCCGATGCTGACGAAGATGGGTGTCGCCGCGGCGGGCACGGTCGTGATCGCGGTGCTGATCGCACTGACCCTGGTCCCGGCACTGCTCGGCTACGCGGGCCGGAAGGTCAGGCCGGCGGGCGAGAAGGGCATGTTCCTGGGGGGCCGCAGGAAGGCCGCGGCGGACCGCGGGAAGCCGGCCGCCACGGACAGCGGGGAGCCCGCCGCCAAGCCGAACATGGGCACGCGCTGGGCGAGCTTCGTCGTACGCCGTCCCGTGGCCGTCCTAGTGCTCGGTGTCCTCGGCCTCGGCGCTGCGGCCCTCCCCGCGACCTCCCTCGAACTCGGCCTCCCCGACGACGGATCGCAGCCGACGTCGACGACCCAGCGCCGGGCGTACGACATGCTCTCCGAGGGCTTCGGCCCCGGCTTCAACGGCCCCCTCGTGGTGGTCGTCGACGCCAAGGCGAGCGACGCCCCGAAGAGCGCCGTCACCGACGTGTCCGACCGGATCAAGGACCTGAAGGACGTCGTCACGGTGACCCCGGCGACGTACAACAAGTCCGGCGACACGGCGACGATCACCGTCATCCCCGACTCCAAGCCGTCGTCGGTCTCGACCGAGGACCTGGTGCACTCCATCCGCGACGCGGGCACGGACATCATCAAGGCCGACACGGACGCGAAGGTCCTGGTCACCGGCACGACCGCGATGAACATCGACTTCTCGCAGAAGCTGAACGACGCGCTGGTGCCGTATCTGATCCTGGTGGTGGGCCTGGCCTTCCTCCTGCTGACCCTGGTGTTCCGCTCGATCCTCGTCCCGCTGAAGGCGGCCCTCGGATTCCTCCTGTCGGTCCTCGCGGCCCTCGGCGCGGTCGTGGCGGTCTTCCAGTGGGGCTGGCTCGCCGATCTCTTCGGCGTCCAGGAGACCGGCCCGGTCATGTCGATGATGCCGATCTTCATGGTGGGCGTGGTCTTCGGTCTGGCCATGGACTACGAGGTCTTCCTCGTGACGCGGATACGCGAGGCGTACGTCCACGGCGAGCGGCCCACTCAGGCCGTGGTGACCGGCTTCCGGCACAGCGCACGGGTCGTCACGGCGGCGGCGATCATCATGATCGCGGTGTTCGCCGGCTTCATCGGGGCGAGTGAGTCGATGGTCAAGATGATCGGCTTCGGCCTCGCGATCGCGGTCCTCTTCGACGCGTTCGTGGTCCGCATGGCCATCGTCCCGGCCGTCCTCGCCCTCCTCGGCAAGAAGGCCTGGTGGCTCCCGAAGTGGCTGGACCGCGCCCTGCCCAACGTGGACGTGGAGGGCGAGGGGCTGCGCACGGAGGCCGAGTCCGGGAAGGACGGGGAGCGCGAGCTGGTGCGCGTGTGACCGGCCACCGTTGAGAGACCAGCCGGTGAGGGCCCCGTGGGGACGGGGTGCCCTCACCGGCTTTCTTCTGCCGGGAAGTGGGGGCGGACTGGTTCAGCGAACCTGTGTCACATACAGCTCTCCGTTGGCGATCGTGTAGATGAGGCGGTGATCGCCGACGCGGAGTCGCCGCCGGTCCGGCCGTGAGACAGGGACTGGGTGGGGGAGTGGGACTACTGGGTCATCTCCGGCGGCAGTTGGACGTTCGCCGTCCTGCCCGGGCAGGAGGACGACCCCCGACTCGTCCGCCAAGACGAGCGGCCCGGACCGTCCGAGGAGCTTCCTCGGTCGCGGTGCCACGGGGGACCGCGCGGGCTGCTCGACCTCGACACCGACCGGGCGGCGGCCGCCCGGGAGGCCGCGGATCGGTGGGACGACTGGCGGAGGTTCGCCGACCGCCACGCCGGTCCGGAGTCGGTGCTGCGGGCCGTCGCCGAGGACCCGGAGCTGAAGGAGCGGTTCACCGACGACCCGTACGCCCGGTTCGGCGCCTCCCGGGAGGCGTACATCGCGGAACACGTCGCGGAGGTGCTTCCCACGCCGGCCGTGCTCACCCTGGGCGGCCGCTGGGTCGAGTACGGCGGCCCCGGCTACCGGCAGTGGTTCAACGCCTACCTGCAGGATCTGCCGGCCGACACGATGGTCGTGCGAGTGCTGTACCACGCCTGACCTCGGCCCACGACCTCGCCGTCGGGGCCGACTCCTCGGTCGTCCAGACTGGACGAGGCGCATTTGAACATGTTCAAATTGGGGGGCGCGGAGGACCGTGCGCAGGCTGCCGCCTTGTGGCGGCGGGTACCGCGGGGAGGAAGCCTTGGGGTCGGGTGCGGGCGTCGTCGGCTTGGTGGTGTTCTTCTTCTACGTGCTCCTCATGGGGCCGTTCTGTGTCCTCATCGGATCGCGAACGTCTTCGGGAATGGGCTGGCTGATGTCGGTTCCCTTGATCTTCCTGCCCCTGGCCTGGTTGGTCGGCCTGGCGATTCCCTGAGCGCCCACCACCTGGACCGACTTCCTCACGCACGTCACGAAGTGAGTTCGGCGTTCCCGGTGCCCAGGGCGTCGGCCAGACAGGCCAGGTAGAGGGCCATCGTCGTCCGGTTCCCGCAGGTCGGTGATGAGGCGGACGGGGGCGCCGCCGGCCACCCGGGCGCCGAGGCGGAGCGCGTCGCACGCGTCCAGGTAGGAGTCGTGCAGACCGCCGATCGAGCCGGCCGGTTCACCGATCCCCGCGCGGGCGGTGAGGTTGTCCTGCGCGGCGATGACGTCGGTGATGCGGCGGCAGTCGTCGACCAGGCGCCCAGTCGTGCGGGAGGCCGGGAGCCGATGCAGTACGCCGATCCACCCGGGCGCCGCTCCCGGTCATCGACCGCCTGCCGGACCACGACAACGCCTTCGCGGCCACCGGCCACGGCATGCTCGGCGTCACCCTGGGCCCCGCGACCGGCCAACGGCTCACCGAGTACGTCCTCTCCGGCCGCCGCCCCGAGGTGCTGGCGCCGTTCCGCTTCGACCGGCCGGGGCGCTGAACTCGGTCGCGTGCCCCGTACACGCGCCGCTAGCGTGCCCTGCATGACGACGACAGCCGCCACTGACGCCGAAGAGTCCGGAGCCCACCCCCGGTTCGCCGAGGCCCTGCGAGAGCTGGGCCTTGGGGAACTGCACGCCCGTGTCCGCCGGTTCCCGGACGCGACCCGTACGGCAGCCGAGGCCGCCGCCGCGATCGGGTGTGGGCTCAGTCAGATCTGCAAGTCGCTGATCTTCGCGGCGGACGGCGAGCCGGTGCTGGTGCTCATGGACGGGGCCTCGCGGGTCGACGTCGAGCTCGTGCGGAAGGAACTCGGCGTCCAGCAGGTCACGCGGGCCAAGGCCGACGTCGTACGGGAGACCACCGGGTACGCCATCGGCGGCGTACCGCCCTTCGGGCACCGTACGAAGACGCGTGTGCTCGCCGATCGGTCGCTGCTGGAGCACGAGGTCGTGTGGGCCGCCGCCGGGAATCCGCACGCGGTCTTCCCCATGGCGCCCAAGGAACTTGTCGCCCACGCCGGTGCCGCCCTCGTGGACGTGCGCGAGCAGCCGCCGACTTCGTGACCCCGCTCGTCACCGCCGCCGTCCTCCTGGCGGCCGTCACGCACGCCAGTTGGAACGCCATCGCCCACAAAATCACCGACAAGCTGGTGGGGTTCACGCTCATCGCGGGCGGCGGGGTGCTGATCGGCGCGGTCCTCGCACCCTTCGCGGCGTTCCCGGCGGCGCGGGCGTGGCCATATCTGCTCGCCTCCGCGCTTGTTCATATTGTCTACTTCGCGCTGCTCATGAAGTCGTTCCGGCTGGGTGACTTCGGGCAGGCGTACCCCATCGCGCGAGGCACCGCACCCCTCGTGGTCGCGGCGCTCGCCGCCGTCGTCGCGCACGAGGTGCCGGACGGATGGGCGGCGTCCGGGATCGCCGTGTCCTGTGCGGGGCTTACGGGGGTGGCGCTCTGGGGCCTGCATGGCCACCGGCCTAACTGGGCCGCGATCGGGGCCGCGTTGGCGACCGGACTGAGCATCGCGGCGTACACCGTGCTCGACGGTCTGGGCGTACGCGCCTCCGGGTCCTCGCTCGGCTACATCGCCTGGCTGATGGTGGTCCAGGGGCTCGCCATCCCCGCCTACTCGCTCTGGCGCTGGCGGTCTCGGACCGTCTCCCTGCTACGGCCGTTCGCCGCGCTGGGACTGCTCGGTGCCGCGCTGTCCGTCGCTGCCTACGCGTTGGTGCTGTGGGCCCAGACGAAGGCGGAACTGGCACCGATCGCCGCGCTGCGGGAGTCCTCGATCATCGTGGGAGCCGCCATCGGGGCCGTCTTCTTCAAGGAGCGGTTCGGCCGGGCCCGGATCGCGGCGGCGGTGCTGCTGGTGGTGGGCATCGGGATGATGCTGCACGCGAATCAGGCCGAAGCCCCGGCCATCGGCCGGGGCTTCCTTGCTGGTCAGACGCTCACTTGCTGAAGGCGGCGTTGTTGCAGCCCATCGTCGAGCCGAGGTGGGTGTTCTGGCTGCCCTCGGAGCCCTCGCCGTTGAGGGCGCCGCCCAGGAGGCCGTTGAGCAACCCGACCGTACCGAGGATGTCGATGTTCAGGTCGTGGGACTTGCAACTGGTGCTCTGCTGGACCTTGGCCTGGTTGCCGCCCCGGTGTCCGTCGCCCCAGCCGCGGCCGTCGGCGTGGGCGGTGCCGGCGCCCACGAGTCCGATGGTGCTGAGGGCGGCGACCATCACGGCAGCCTTGCGAAGCTTGTGCATGTCATCTCCGGTGGAGTGAGGTGGATGCGATGCGTGCAAGGTCGACCCCTTACGCCTGCCGACCCCTTGCGCGTAAGGGAGATTAAGTAGGAAATGCCCCAAATCATCCTGCGGCGCGCCGAGTTTCGCGATCTTGCACCGGGATGACGTCGTGCGAGGGGCAGGTCAGGAGAGCGCCGGCTTGGCCACGCGGAACGCGAACTGGCCGCAGTACGTGAGCTTGCGCAGGTTCACCAGGGCCGTCGTGCGGCGGCCGTGCTTCGCCCAGTCGTCGATCTCGGTGTTCAGCGGGGACTGCTCGTCCCAGTACCGGCTGTACTCGGGTGGCCGGCCGAGGTAGCTGCGCATGATCAGCGCGACCCCGTCGAGCGAGGGCCGGATCTCCTCCAGTGCCAGCCCCGCCTCCTCGACCAGGACCCGGAAGCCGTACGGCGTGTAGTTCCACAGACTGAAGGAGTGGTACGGCTCGAACTGGGACGTCGACCCGATGAACCGGCCGCCGGGCACCAGCACACGGGCGATCTCGGCCAGCAGTTCGCGCGGGCGGGCGACATGTTCGAAGACCTGGTGGGAATAGATCAGCGGGAGCGAGTCCGAGCCCATGGGGAGGTGGACGCCGTCGTAGTGCACCACCGGGTCGCCGCCCGGTGTGCGCTGCCCGGCCTCCGGCGAGTCCCGGATGTCCACACCGACCCACCGCACCAGCGGGTCGTGCCTGCGGAAGAGCCTCGCGGACGTGCCGCGGCCGCACCCCAGGTCGACGACCAGCCCGGGTGCGCCGGGGGCGCCCATCACCTCGTCGACGTAGTACCGCGAGGTGACCTGGCGGGCGTGGTCGTCGGGGATGCAGTCCCGCATGAGCTCCCAGAGGGTCGCCATGCTTTTGATGCTACGAACACATAGTGTTATGCGCGAATTACACTGTGCTGTCAGTGTGCTTCGCTGTCGGCGCGCGTTGTCGTCAGCGCGGGGCCGACGCCCGACATGTCATGCGCCGTCACGCTGTTGCGGTCCGCGACCGAGCGGCCCAGGGCGTGGTGCGGCCACAGGCCCGCGGCGACGCGGCGGCTGCGCTCGTTCCACTGGCGGGCCGCCGGGGCGTCGGCCTTGTAGTGGTTGAGGGCGTAACCGCCGGAGTGGATGCGCAGGAGCGTGAAGCCGCCCGGGTACTCCTTGGCGGCGGCCACCTCCTGCTGGGTGACGTGTGGGGCCCGCACCAGCGGCGTGCGCTTGTTGCGGTGGGTGTGGCCCGCGTGGTGGAGGAAGACACCGGGCGCGGCCGCGTAGGCGTCGACGATCGCGCGGGCCTGGCGGCGCTCCAGGCACTGGCCGCGGGTCACCGGGAACACGGAGTCCCGCACGGTCAGCGGATGGTGACCGAACACCAGCGTCGGCTGATCCGGCTGCTCCCTCAACCGCGCCCGGAACCATGCCAGTTGGTCCGGCCCGAGCCCGCCCGCGTCGGCGCCGTTGCCGGACTTGGCGTAGGTGTCGAGGCCGATGATCCGCAGCCCGCCGAGGTCGTGGGCGAAGAACCCGGTGCCGTCGCCGCCGCCCGGGAACGTGGTGTGGAAGGCGTCGTCCCGGGAGCGGTCGTGGTTGCCGCGTACGACGAAGTAGTCCCGCCCGTGCGTGCCGAAGCCGTCCAGGATGCGACGGGCCTCGCGCAGGTCGACGGCCGCGCCGCCCGCCGAGATGTCGCCCCCGGCCAGCAGCACGTCCGCGCCGCGCCGCCTGGCCTCCTCGACCAGGGCCCGGCTCATCAGCTCCGGATAGGGCGCGCGCCCCGGCTGCTGGACCACCCCGCGCGGCAGGGGCAGGCCACCGATCAGGCCCGCGGTGGTCTCGCCGAGGTGCAGGTCGTTGCAGAGCGCGATCGACAGCAGGTGGCGGCCGGGCGGGGGCTGCGGGGTGGTGAAGGAGTACGGGCCGCCGCCGAAGCCCAGCCCGAACGTCGACGTGCCCACCGCGTTGCCGCGCACCAGGTGCAGCGGGGTGGGCGTGGCGGCCACACCGCGTGAACGGGCCTGGTAGTAGTACGTCTGCCCCGGCTCCAGGTCCGTGAGCTCGACCTGGTGGTGAGCGGTCGGCCGGCCCTCGGAGGCGGTGCGGTTGAGCCGGGACGGGTGGGTGCCGTAGACGACCTCGCCCTCGGTGATCGCGGGCAGGGGGTGACCCAGGCCGTCGTTGGTGCCGGGGATGCCGGTGTACCAGGTGACGACCGCGCGGTCCTCGGTGAGGGTGACCAGTTCCAGGTTGACGGCGGTCAGGTCGTCGGGGTGATGGGAGCGCGCCTGCCGCATGGCGGCGGAGGCCGTCCGCAGCAGGGCGGGGGCGAGGCGCGCGCCGGAGCGCAGCACCTCGCAGGGGCCGGGGAAGGCCGACAGGGCCGCGAGAGCGGGGAGGTGAGCGGAGAAACAGCAGCGCATGTCCTCGATGTGGCCCAGAGCGGTTAACGGGGGAGGTGGCGGTGGCGGCGGGGCCAGGTCCGGTGCGCGACATCTCCATGGAACGCGACATCTCCATGGAAGCAGGGCGAAGGCGGTCACCGAAGCGAGTGTGCCGAGTCTCACTGATCCCGAGTTGAGGTTTTTGCTCCGGGACTACGATCGGGGCGGCGGGCCGGCGAGGGTCATCGAGGGGGCGGGGGTCAGGCGACGATCTCGCAGGCGACGCAGTCCTGTTCACGGGCGTCCATGCGCAAAAGCATGCCCATCCCGACTGGTCGTCGGTGCCCTCTCGGGCGCACCCTGGAAGCAGGTCTTCCGGAGGTGATCGTCATGATGCACACCGCAGTGGGATGGCATGTCGAGCTGGAGTTCCAGGAGGACGACCAGCACACGCGGGCGGTCGCGATGGTGCGTCTGCCCGACGGCTCCGAGGTGCGGGCCCACGGGAACGCCACACGGCACCACACCGACTCCAATCAGCCACGGGTGGGTGAGGAGATCGCCGGGGCGCGGGCGCTGAACGAGCTCGCTATGCAGTTGCTCACCAAGGCACATGGGGAGATCGATCAGGCTTCGGGGCGGACCTCGCATCCGATCCACGTTTGACGCCGTCGGTTGGGCCGGTCCGCGATCGAGGGTGCCGCGATAGGTCGTATGGCGGCTGCGGCGCCGTCGTGGCTGGTCGCGCAGTTCCCCGCGCCCCTAAGGGCGATGTCCGACCGCCCGCAACGTGGGCGCCGAGCGGCCACCACGTCGGCTATGCCAGCGCCGCCCTGACCGCCCGTACCAACCCCTGCGCCCTCGGATCCGCCGTCACCGTCCTGCGGAAGCCGTTCGTCACATAGCCGAACGCGATGCCCGTCTCCGGGTCGGCGAAGCCGAGGGCGCCGCCGCGGCCGGGGTGGCCGAAGGAGCCGGGGCCCAGCAGGGGCGACGCGGTGCCGTGGAGCATGTAGCCGAGGCCGAAGCGGGTGTTCACGATCAGGACGCGGTCCGGGCCGGCCGACTCCTCGGCGCGAGCCAGTTCCACCGTCGCCGGGTCGAAGAGCCGTACGCCGTCGACCTCGCCGATCAGCGCCGCGTACACGCGGGCCAGACCGTCGGCCGTGGCGATGCCGTTCGTCGCGGGGAGGGCGGCGGCGCGGTAGGCGGGGTCGTTCTGGTCCGGGAAAGGGGTGATCGCGGCGAACGCGCGGCGCGTCAGGGAGTCCGGGTTGTCGTAGGCCTCGGTGACGGAGCGCTTGGGGCGGGAGCGCAGGGCGCCCGTCGGCTCCGGGCCCTCGACCCGGCCGGTACGGCCCACCCGGCCCGCCTCCGCCTCCGGCAGCCCGAGCCACAGCTCGGCGCCCAGCGGGCCGGTGACCTCCGCCGCGAGCCACTCGCCGGCCCACTGCCCGGTCACGCGCCGGACCAGCTCGTCGAGCATCCAGCCGTACGTCAGCGCGTGATACCCGTGATCGGTGCCCGGCTCCCACGCGGGCGCCTGCGCGGCCACCGCCTCGGGACCGCGGTGCGGGTCCAGCGCCTCCTCCGGCGTGAGCGGGCGGTCCAGGGCCGGGAGCCCGGCGCGATGGTTCAGCACATGCCGGACCAGCAGCCGCTCCTTGCCGTGCGCCTTGAACTGCGGCCAGTACGCGCTCACCGGCGCGTCCAGGTCCAGCTCACCGCGCTGGTGCAGGAGGAGGAGTACGGCGGCCGCGACGCCCTTGGTCGCCGACCGCACGACCTGTGCGGTGCCGGGCTGCCACGGCTCCGTGCCGTCGATGTCCTTGGTGCCGGCCCACAGGTCGACGACCTTGCGCCCCTCGCGGTACACGGCCACGGCCGCGCCCCGTTCCCCCAGCGCGGCGAAGTTCCGGGTGAACGCCTCCCTGACCGGCTCGAAGCCCTCGGCCACTGTGCCGTTCACGTCCACGCCCGTGCTCCTCACCAACTGTCCCCTGCCTGCGACAGTCAGTCCAACATGGGTACGCGGCCTTGGATTCCGTTGTGTGGCCGACGTCTCGCTACCCGAGCAGGATCGTGACGTCGATGTTGCCCCGGGTCGCGTTGGAGTACGGGCAGACGTCGTGCGCCGCGTCCACCAGCTTGGCGGCGATGTCCGCGTCCAGCACCGGCAGCGAGACGCTGAGGGCGACCGCGAGGCCGTAGCCGCGGTGCCTGTTGGGGCCTATGCCGACCTTCGCGGCGACCGTGGAGCCGGTGAGGTCGTAGCCCTCGCGATTGCCGACCAGGATCAGCGCGTTGTGGAAGCAGGAGCTGTACCCGGCGGCGAGGAGCTGCTCGGGGTTGGTGCCGTTGCCGTCGCCGCCCAGCTCCGGGGGCATCGCGACCTTGAGGTCGATCTGGCCGTCCTGGCTGGTGACATAGCCGTCCCGGCCGCCGTGCGCGGTGGCCTCGGCGACGTACATGATCTTCGTCGGACGGGTGTCCGGAGCGGTGCCCTCGTCGGTCATGGCTGGCCCTCCCCCAGAAGCTGTATCAGTGTGCGGCTCCGCTGCGTGGGTGCACAACTACATCGTGCACAAGATACTGGCTGGTAGGTATCCCGTGGTTACCCGGGGGTGGGCAACCATCGGTAACTCGAGATCAGCAGCGGTTGCGCTCGGCGGCCGTCTGCGCCTTCTCCGCCAGCTGCCACAACTCCTCGCGCAACCGGGCGGCTTCCGGCCCGTCGAGCCCGGCCCCGGCGAGCAGCGCGCCCGGCACGCGAGCCGCCCGCTCCCGCAGCTCCTCCCCGCGCCCGGTGCACGCGACCAGCACCGAGCGCTCGTCGCGCGCCGCGCGTTCCCGGCGTACCAGCCCTGCCGCCTCCAGCCGCTTGAGCAACGGCGACACCGTGCCGTAGTCGAGCCGCAGCGCGCCGGCCAGCTCCTTCACCGTCGTCTTGCCGCGCTCCCACAGGACCAGCAGGACGAGGTACTGGGGATAGGTGAGGCCGAGTTCGTCGAGAAGCGGACGGTACGCGGCCGTCACCGCGCGCTGGGCGGCGTACAGCGCGAAGCACAGCTGCTCCTCCAGCAGGAGCGAAGCGTCGTCGCTCGCGGGCTTCTCGTTCGTCACGCGCCCTCCCCCACGCTCGAACCGGCTTCGCTCGGCTCGCGCGGGGGCACCCCCATCACGGAGCGCGGGTCGAAGCCGAACGGCAGCTCCAGCCGGTGGGCGCGCATCAGGTCGTCGTCCGCGAGGAGTTCGCCGGTCCTCCCGTCCGCCGCGATCACGCCCTCGCTGAGGATGAGGGAGCGGGGGCACAGCTCCAGGGCGTACGGCAGGTCGTGCGTGACCATGAGGACCGTGACGTCCAACGAGCGCAGGATGTCGGCCAGTTCGCGGCGGGAGGCGGGGTCGAGGTTGGAGGAGGGTTCGTCGAGGACGAGGATCTCCGGTTCCATCGCGAGCACCGTCGCCACCGCGACCCGGCGCCGCTGGCCGAAGGAGAGGTGGTGCGGGGGCCGGTTCTTGAACTCCGCCATGCCGACCCGGTCGAGGGCCCGGTCGACGCGCTCCTCCAGCTCGGGTCCCTTCAGCCCGGCCGCCGCCGGCCCGAAGGCCACGTCCTCGCGGACCGTCGGCATGAAGAGCTGGTCGTCCGGGTCCTGGAACACGATCCCGACCCGGCGCCTGATCTCCGCCATGTGCTGCTTGCCGACGGGCAGCCCGGCGACCTTCACGGTGCCCGTACCGCCGGTCAGGATGCCGTTGAGGTGCAGCACGAGGGTCGTCTTGCCGGCGCCGTTCGGGCCGAGCAGCGCGACCCGCTCGCCGCGCGCGACGGAGAAGTCCACGCCGAACAGGGCCTGGTGGCCGTCGGGGTAGGCGAAGGCGAGGCCGGAAACTTCCAGCGAGAATGTCACCAAACCCTCCGAATCCCATCGCATGATCGGATACCCCCGATCACGAGCGGTGCATTGCGAGAACCAAGCATGCACATTCCTTTTGGCGTTCGCTGTGCAAACCGGCCAGGTTCCGTCCCGGCTGGTGTTGAGGGAGTAAGACCTTTCAGGGCGCTGACCTGCGGGGCTTCCTGAGCCAGGAATCCCCCTGCTTCCGCTGGGGGAGGGTTCAAAGCGACCATCCCAGCAAACACACAACGAGAGCCGTGCCCGGGAGCGCGAGGGCGTACGACCACTGCGCCCGGGACGCGGTCACCTCGTCGATCACCGGCATCGAGCCGGCGTACCCGCGGCTGACCATGGCCAGATGCACGCGCTCGCCGCGCTCGTAGGAGCGGATGAAGAGGGCGCCCGCCGTCTTCGCGAGCACGCTCCAGTGCCGCACGCCACTCGCCTCGAAGCCGCGCGACTCGCGTGCGATGCGCATCCGCCGCATCTCGTCCGTGATGACATCGCCGTACCGGATCATGAAGGACGCGATCTGCACGAGGAGCGGCGGGAGCTTCAACCGCTGGAGGCCGAGGAGCAGTTCGCGCAGCTCGGTGGTGGAGGCGAGCAGGACGGAGGCGGCGACGCCGAGCGTGCCCTTCGCCAGCACGTTCCAGGCACCCCACAGCCCGCTGACGCTCAGCGACATGCCCAGCACCTCGACGCGTTCGCCCTCCGCCACGAACGGCATCAGTACGGCGAATGCGACGAACGGCACCTCGATCAGCAGCCGCTTGAGCAGGAACCCGGCGGGCACGCGCGCGGCGTACGCGACGAGCGCGAGCAGTACGGCGTACAGGCCGAACGCCCACATCGCCTCCCGCGGCGTGGACACGACCACGACCACGAAGGCGAAGACCGCCGCGAGCTTGGTGTGCGGAGGCAGGGCGTGCACGGGCGAGTGCCCGTGCCGGTAGAGCTTGTGCGCGTGCCCTGCGCCCATCTCAGGCGCTCGTGCTCGCGGGCGACACGTCGGACGCGTCCGCCCCCTCGGCCGTACGGCGCCTGCGCACCGCCCAGAAGACGCCGGTGCCCGCGACCATGGTCACGCCGACGCCGATGACGCCCGCGAGGCCGCCGGAGAGGCGGGCGTCGGTGATGTCCTTGACGCCGTAGTCCGCGAGCGGGGAATCGGCCGCGGCGTGCTCCTCGACCTTCTTGTCGATGCCGTTGTCGGCGGCGACCTTCTCCAGGCCGTCGGGGCTGGCGGAGGCGTAGAAGCTGACGAATCCGGCGAGTACCAGGGAGGCGACGAGGCCGGCGGCCCACACCTTGCGGGGGGAGCGGGCGGCGACCGGGGCGGCCGTCGGCTCG
Organism: Streptomyces bicolor; assembly: GCF_000719285.1. Classification (GTDB taxonomy): domain Bacteria; phylum Actinomycetota; class Actinomycetes; order Streptomycetales; family Streptomycetaceae; genus Streptomyces; species Streptomyces bicolor. The sequence continues at coordinate 31,303 of NZ_JOFS01000056.1, forward strand.
TCGGCGGGGGCGTCGACCAGCTCGCCGTTGACCAGCAGTTTCAGGCGCTGACGCAGGTCGCGGGCGCCGTGGACGAGGTCCGGGCGTACGGCGATGACGGCGCCGACGGTCAGCGCGGTGATCGCGGCCTCGCCGATGCCGATCAGGATGTGCACGCCGACCATGGCGGTGGCGACCTTGCCGATCGAGACGTCGGTGGTGCCGCCGACGGCGTACAGCGCCGTGAAGGCGAGGGCCGAGGCGGGGACCGAGACGAGCGCGGCGACGAAGGAGGCGGCGGTCACCGAGCGGCGTGTGCGCGGCAGGACCTTGACCAGGCCGCGGAACAGGGCGTACGCCACGACCACCGTGACGATGCCCATGCACGTGATGTTCACGCCGAGCGCGGTCAGGCCGCCGTCCGCGAAGAGGATGCCCTGCATGAGCAGGACGACCGAGACGCACAGCACGCCGGTGTAAGGGCCGACGAGGATCGCGGCGAGGGCGCCGCCGAGCAGGTGTCCGCTGGTCCCGGCCGCCACCGGGAAGTTCAGCATCTGCACCGCGAAGATGAACGCGGCCACCAGGCCGGCCAGCGGCGCGGTCCGCTCGTCGAGCTCACGGCGGGCGCCGCGCAGGCTCGCGGCGACCGCGGCAGCGGCGACCACGCCGGTCGCGACCGAGGTGGGGGCGTCTATGAATCCGTCAGGTACGTGCACCGTTCGATGATAGTGGCTTAATGCGAATCACTTGCAAGAGCGAGGAGCTTGTTTATCGCACGTGTGATATATGCCTGCTCGGCAGGGCGCATTCAGGAAGATATGCGACATTGGAGGGGGAGCGAAGGCACAGCTTCCGCACAGGTCACCCAGGGTAAGGGGTTGTCCGATGTCTGTAGTCGAGCAGTATGCGAGAGCCCATATCGTCACCGACGCGGACATCCTGGCGGAAGAGCAGGACGCGGTCCCGGTCGTTCTGAAGTACGACCCCGAGGTCGATCCGCGGTCTGTGCGGGTGCGGTTGCCCGGGCGTGAGGCCCATGAGTGGACGTTCTCGCGCTCTCTGCTGGAGCAGGGGTTGCGGGCGCCGGCCGAGAGCGGCGAGATACGTGTGTGGCCGTGTGGGCGGGTGCAGGCGGTGGTGGAGTTCCACTCGGCGCACGGGGTTTCCGTGGTGCAGTTCGAGTCGAAGGCGCTGATGCGGTTTCTGCGGCGCACGTATTTGGCCGGCGCGCCGGTGGCCGCCGAGGCGGGGGTGGGCCGCGCGGCCCGGCGCTAGCGAGGTGCCGCCTTTCACCGGGTGGGAGCCGCCCCAGCGGCACGCATGCCCCTAGGCCCTGTCGTTTGGATCAGCTCGGCTGCGAGGATCGGTTCCTCTCGGCGGACCCGAGCGGGGCGATGGGGGTGCCCCCGCGCGAGCCGGTTCGAGCGTGGGGGAGCGTGCAGCTGCAAGGCGGAGGAGGGAGTCGACGCGGAGCGTCG
>NZ_JOFS01000057.1 GCF_000719285.1 Streptomyces bicolor
CGCCTCACAGCCGAATCCACCCCGAGCTGGCGCGGCACCTAGAACCTCAACGAATTAGGGCATCCAGGGACTAAACAACGGAACGAAACGCCCTCTGAGGGCGCGCACCACCCAACCGGCCCGCTCGGGCGTGCACGCCGGCCGGCAGGCCTGCGCTCGGCCCCGTCCAGGGAGGCTCTTGCTTGCCACCCCGCACACCCCGGCCGTGCCCGTCGGCACTCGGCGGGCACAGTCCCCCGGAGAAGCCATGGGATACGGTTTCCGTGAGGCAGGCGCGACGGTGAAGGAGCCGCAAGGGTGAGTCAGCGCAAGGCGTCCGGCGACGCCGGTCGGGCCACCATCCGGGACGTGGCGGAGCGCGCGGGCGTCTCGGTCGCCAGCGTGTCGCGCGTCCTGTCCGGCAACTACCCGGTCTCGGAGGACCTGCGCCGCCGGGTGATGAAGGTCGTCCGGGACCTGGACTACGTCACCAACGCCCACGCCCGCTCCCTGGCCGGCGGTGGTACGCCCACCGTGGCCATCCTCATCAACAACATCACCGGCGCCGCGTTCGCCCATGTGGCCAGGGGCGTGGAGGGTGCCGCCACCCTGCGCGGCTGGCTCTCACTGGTGGGGACCACCGGTGACGATCCCGAGCGGGAGCTCGCCCTGGTCAACCTCATGCGCCAGCAGGGCGTCGCGGCCGTGGTGCTGCTGGGCGGCGCCTACGACTACGACGAGTACCAGCTGCGCATGGCCCGGTTCGCCCGTTCCCTGGATGCCGCCGGGTCCCATCTGGTGCTGGTGGGCAGACCTCCGCTGGAGGGCGACGTGCCGGCGACGACGGTGGACTACGACAACGAGGGCGGCGCCTACGCCATGGCCAGCCACCTGCTGTCGGCCGGCCACCGGCGGGTCCTTGTGCTGCCGGGGCACTCCGAACTCACCACCGCCCAGGGGCGCTTGAGAGGCGCGCAACGTGCCTTCGAGGCGTACGGCGTGCCCCTCGAAACGGGGCTCGTGCGGCACGGCCCGTACGACTACGAGCACGGGTACGAGGCCGTCGAGGCGGCCTTGGCGGAGACCCCCGACTTCACGGCGGTGCTCGCCGGCACGGACGTCGTCGCCGCGGGCGCCATGCAGGCCCTGCGCGCGGCGGGGCTGCGGGTGCCCGAGGACGTGTCGATCGTCGGCTACGACGACATCCCGCTCGCCTCCCAGCTCACGCCCCAACTCACCACCGTGCACGTGCCGTACGAGGAGATGGGCCGGGTCGCGCTGCGCGCCGTGGCCGACCGGCGGGAGGGCGGCGGGGGGCGCCGCAGGGGCAGCGACGGCGACCATCTGGTGCTGGGCACCCATGTCGTCGTACGCAACTCCGTACGGCCGCCTCGACTGCGGGACTGAGCCGCGGAACCGTGCGCGGGCTGTGCCTGGTCGAGAGACGTTGAGATGCGTCCGGGCGTGCGTTACGTAATCGGTTTCCCTAAGATTATCCTCTTCACGCGGAGCCGGTGAACGCATCGCCGCCGGCCTGCCCCGCTGTCCGTCGAGCACCCGTGACCTGCGAGTTCGCCCGTCCAGCGGCCATCCACCCGCACACCCTCGCCGATAACTCCGACGACCATCCGCCGTAACAAATCGCCGCGCACCTCTTGCTATGGGTGGAGACGTCGTCCTACCGTCCCTGCAACCGCTTACTACAGCTTCTGCTTGGCCGACCCCCCGCAACCGCGAGCCGACGTTTTCCGGCCGCCGTTCCTGGCCGGCACCACCGAGCCGCCGTCCTCTCGTTCTGAGAACGCCCAATTCCGAAGGATCACGGTCAGATGAACTTCACCAGCCCCCGGAGAAGGTTCGCCTCCGCCGCCGTCGCGGGAATCGCCCTGACAGGTCTGCTCGCCGCATGCGGCGGGAACGACTCCTCGGACTCCGACTCCGGGTCCAAGGCCTCCGGCCCGGTCACCCTGGACTTCTGGGGGTGGGCCAACGGGCAGGAGGCCGTCGTCAAGGCGTTCAACGCCTCGCACAAGGACGTCCAGCTCAAGTACACGAAGGTCACCGACCAGCTGACCATGCAGAAGCAGCTGACCAACGCGGTCAAGGCGGGGAACGCGCCCTGTCTGCTGCAGAACACCGGTGAGTACGTGACCAGTTGGGTCTCTCAGGGTGCGCTCGCCGACATCACCCAGTACGTCGAGTCGAGCAAGGACAAGTTCAACGCCGGCTCGTGGGCGACCGGTCAGGTGCAGGGGAAGGTATACGGGGTGCCGACCGCCTCGGCGCCCGCCTTCACCATCTACCGCACCGACATCTTCGAGAAGTACGGGCTCAAGGCCCCGGCGACCTGGGACGACTTCATCGCCGCGGGCAAGGAGCTGAAGAAGCACGACATCAAGATCACCAACTACGCCGGTGAGGACCCGAGCACCCTGGAGGTGCTGGCCATGCAGGCCGGGGCGCACTGGTACAGCATCGACGGCGACTCCTGGGTGGTGAACTTCCAGGACGAGGGCACGCTCAGGGCCGCGAAGGTGATCCAGGAGATCATCGACAACGACCTGAACTCCAAGCTGTCGTTCGCCGACTACGCGGCCGTGCAGCGCAACTACGACGAGGGCGGCACCGCGACCCGGCAGATCTCCACCTGGCAGATGTCCGGCATGGTGCAGAACTTCACCAAGTCCTTCGGCGACTGGGCGCTGTCCCCCTGGCCGACCTTCAAGGGCGAGGCGGCCAAGACGCCCGCCGGTACCAACCAGAGCGGCAACCTGACGCTCGTCACCGAGGGCTGCGAGTACAAGGAGCAGGCCGCCGAGGCGGCGCTGTGGATGTCGACCGACAGCGGCGCGGTCAAGACCATGGCGAGCCCGGAGACCGGCAGCGGGGTGATGCCCGCGCTGGCCGACAGTGACTCGTATGTCTCCGAGGCGATCTCCGAGAAGCTGCTCGGGAAGAACTACGAGCCCGCGAAGAAGGTCGTCACCGACAGCCTGGGCACCATCACCACCGACTGGACCTTCGGGCCCAACTGGACCGCGATGTTCACCGAGATGCAGGACGAGTGGGCCAAGGTCGTCAGCAAGGAGCAGAAGGTCACCGACCTCCTGGCGCACATGCAGGAGTGGACGGTGGGCGACCTGAAGCAGCGCGGAATCAGCGTCAAGGGCTGAGGCGGACTCGATGATTCGCTCCCAGCGCTGGAAGGGTGCCGCGTTCACGGTGCCCTTCCAGCTCGGCTTCGTCTTCCTTTATCTGCTCCCGATCGGCTACGCGGTCTATCAGTCGCTGTTTCTGCAGAAGCAGTCCGGGCTGGGGCTGGGTGGCGCGACCACGGAGTTCGTGGGCCTTGAGAACTACCAGAACGGGCTCACCGACTCGGCGTTCATGACCTCGATCCTGCGGGTCGTTCTCTTCGCCTGTGTGCAGATCCCGTTCATGCTGCTCGTCAGCCTGATCCTGGCGCTGTTCCTGGACGCGGTCAGCGCCAAGGTGGCCGGGCGGTTCCGGATCCTGCTGCTCGTGCCGTACATGATCCCGGGCGTCGTCGCCGCCATCGTGTGGATCAACCTGTACAGCCCGGCGGTGGGGCCGCTGACCCCGCTCGGTGACGTGTTCGGGTTCGACTGGAACTTCTTCGCGCCGTCCATGGTGTGGCCGGCCATCGGCAACCTGCTGACCTGGCACGGCATCGGCTACAACATGGTGATCATCTACGCCGCCCTCCAGGGCGTGCCCCGCGAGCTGTTCGAGGCCGCTCGGCTCGACGGCGCCTCCGAGCTGCGGATCGCGCTCAGCATCAAGATCCCGTTCGTGCGGGGGGCGCTCGTCCTTACGGCGCTGCTGTCGATCATCCAGATGCTCCAGATCTTCAACGAGCCCGCGCTGTTCCGGAACGTGACCCCGGAGACGGTCAGCGACAGCTTCACCCCGATCATGATCATCTACAACCAGGCGTTCAACGCCGCCAACTACCACTACGCCGCGGCCCTCTCGGTGCTGCTCGCCCTGATCCTCGGTGCGGCGTCCTTCCTCTTCTACCGGCTGACCTCGAGGGAGGCGGACTGATGGCGCTGACGGCCCATCGCAAGGAGAACGGCACACAGAGCGCTGTCGCCCCGCCCGGCCGGGGCGGCGTCCGCCGGCGCACCCGCCCCGACCCGGCCGCTCGCTCCCGCGGCGGGCAGCGTTTCCTGCTGCTCGGTCTCGTCATGGCCAGTGTCTACAGCCTCTTCCCGGTGTACTGGCTGATCATCGCCGCGACCAAGGACCGGGTGGGCCTGTACCAGAGCAACGGGCTGTGGTTCTCGGGCTGGCATCTGTGGGACAACCTGCAGCAGGTCTTCACCTACGAGGACGGCATCTTCCTGCGCTGGACCGCCAACTCGTTCCTGTACGCGGGTGTCGGCTCGCTCGGCGGCACGCTGATCGCCCTCGCCACGGGCTACGGTCTCGCGCGCTTCGACTTCCCCGGACGGGGTGTGGTGTTCGCAGCGGCGGTGGGGGGCCTGCTGATCCCGATCGCGTTGCTCACCCTGCCGCTGTATCTGCTGTTCTCGGCGATCGGCATGGTGGACACCCCTTGGGCGATGCTGATCCCGTGTCTGATCAACCCGTTCAGCGTCTATCTGGCCAAGGTGTACACCGAGGCCACGATCCCGTTCGAGCTCTTGGAGGCGGCGCGCATCGACGGCGCCGGTGAACTGCGGATCTTCTTCAGCATCGTGCTGCGGATGATGACGACGGGCGGTGCGACGGTCTTCCTGCTCGCCTTCGTCAACACCTGGAACGCCTTCTTCCTGCCGCTGACCGTGCTGCGCGGCGAGGAGAACTGGACGCTCAATCTCGGTCTGTACAACTGGTCCGGCAAACGCCTGGAGTCGGGCATCGACGTGACCAGTCTCGTCCTGACGGGTGCGCTGCTGTCCATCATCCCGATGGCGATCATGATGGTCGCGATGCGGCGCTACTGGCGCAGCGGCGTGACCTTGGGTGCCCTGAAGTGACCGTAGCCCCGGGAGCGTTCGAGTGACCCTGCTGCACAACCCCGTCATCCGCGGTTTCGCCCCGGACCCCTCCCTGGTCCGGGTCGGCGACTGGTACTACGTGGCGACCAGCTCCTTCGAGTGGTTCCCGACGATCCCGGTCCACCGTTCCCGGGACCTGGCCCACTGGGAGTACGCGGGCCATGTCCAGGGCGCGGTCCCGGGCGACTCGCTGGCCGGTGTCCCCGACTCGGGCGGCATCTGGGCGCCGTCGCTGAGCTGGGACGGGGAGCGGTTCTGGGTGGTGTACTCGATCGTGCGCTCGGTCGGGACGCCGTACTTCGACCTGGACACGTATGTCTCCACGGCCACGGAGGTCGACGGCGAGTGGAGCGCCCCGCGCCGTATCGCCGGTCACGGCTTCGACCCGGCGCTCTTCCATCACGAGGGCCGGCTGTGGCTGCTCAACATGCAGAGCGACCACCGGCCGGGCGGGCAACGGTTCGCTGGGATCGTGCTCACCGAGCTGGACCGCGAGACGCTGGCCTCCATCGGTGACACGCACTTGCTCCTCCAGCACGAACGGCTCATCGAGGGGCCGAAGTTGCTGTGCCGCGACGGCTGGTTCCACCTGGTGCTCGCGGAGGGCGGCACGGGGGTCGAGCACGGTGTGCTGGTGGCGCGCAGTCGAGCCATCACCGGGCCGTACGAGCTCGACAGCCGGCCCTTGCTGACCACGCGCGACGATCCGTCGGTGCCGTTGCAGAAGGCCGGGCACGCGGAGCTGGTCGAGACGCCGGGCGGCGAGTGGGTGATGAGCCACCTCACGGCCCGTCCGCTCCGGACGCCGGACGGGCCACGCTGCCCCCTCGGCCGTGAGACGGCGATCCAGGCGGTGACCTGGGACGAGGCGGGCTGGCCCAGGCTGCGGCACGGGGGCTGGCATCCGGCGGTCGAGGTCGACGTGGCGACACCGTCGGCCGAGCCGGAGCCCCGGCCCGCCGATCCCGACGAGCCGTTGAGCTGGCCCTGGAGCACCCTGCGCGGCTACGCCGACCCGAGCTGGGCCGACACCACCGGCCGCCCCGGCTGGATCAGGCTGACCGGCCGGCACGGTCCCGAGTCGCGGTGGGCGCACAGCCTGCTCGCCCGGCGGATCACCGAGCACCGCGCGGAGGCCGAGGTCACGGTGGAGGCGAGTCCGCGCACGTTCACGCAGGCCGCCGGGCTGGTCCTCCGGTACAACTCGGAGGCGTACCTGAGCCTGGACCTCACCTGGGCGGAGCCCGCGGGCGAGGGGCAGCACGGGCAGCAGTGGCGCGGGGGCGGCCGTACGGTGCTCCGGCTCGTGGAGCGGGAGGAGTCGGGCACCCGGCTGGCCGCGGTCGTGGAGGTGGACGCGAGCGTGCCGTTGACCTTGGGCGTGACGGTCGACGACGGGCAGGCGCGGTTCTGGTACGTCCGCCAGGGTGAGCGCACGCCGATCGGGCCGCCGCTGGACTTCACCAAGCTCTCCGACGACTACGGCTCCAAGTTGCGCTTCACCGGGGCGATGGCGGGCGTCCATGCCGTGGATCTCGTCGACGCCGCGTTCACGGCCGACTTCACGGGGTTCCGCCTCACCTGCTGGTAAATCCCCGGCCCTGTTCGAAGTTTCGAAAGCCAGGGCACGTGCGCACCTTGCGAACTCCGGCCTCTTCCGGGCTCCTTGCGGCGAACCTAGGGTAGGAAGCGCTTACTGTTTCCGCGCTGGTCGAAAACTTTTCATGGCCCTCGGGCGGGCCGGAGAGGTGGTTCCCGATGGTCCGTACGGGCAGTGCGAGCATGGCGGCCGGGCCGACCCTGGCAGTCGTGGCCCGCGAGGCCGGGGTGTCCGTGCCGACCGCTTCCAAGGTGGTCAACGGCCGGGAAGACGTCGCTCCCGAGACCCGCCGCCGGGTCACCGAGGCGCTGGACCGGCTCGGCTATGTCCGCAGACCCCGCTTCGACGCGGCGAAGACGCCGGGACTGGTCGACCTCGTCGTGCACTCGCTGGACACCTCCTGGTCGGGTGCGGTGCTGCAGGGGGTGGAGGCGGCGGCCCACGACGCGGGGCTGGAGGTCGTGGTCTCCGCCGGGCTGACCCGAACCCGGGGCGCCCGTCCGGAGCGGGGCTGGCTGGACAAGCTCATCGCGCGCGGCTCGTCCGGGGTGCTGTTCAATCTGGCCGAGCTGACGGCGTCGCAGTACGCGTGGCTGGAGCAGCACCGCATCCCGTTCGTCATGATCGACCCGGTGCTGGAGCCTCCGGCGGGCGTGGTGTCGGTGGGCGCGGCGAACTGGCACGGTGGCGTGACGGCGACCGAGCACCTGCTGTCCCTCGGCCACGAACGCATCGCCGTCATAGCCGGGCACCAGCGCAAGATGTGCAGCAACGCCCGGGTGGCCGGCTACCGCTCCGCGCTTGCCTCGGCCGGGATACGGCACCGGCCCGAGTACGTCCGTCACGCGGGCTTCGACGAGAGCGTCGCCCACCGCCGCATGCTGGACCTCCTCGACCTGCCGGAACCGCCGACGGCCGTCTTCGTCTGCTCGGACCGGATGGCCCTCGGCGTCTACCAGGCGCTGGCGGAAAGGGGGTTGAGTGTCCCGCACGACATGAGCGTGGTGGGCTTCGACGACCTGCCGGAGGCCCGCTGGATCAGCCCCGCCCTCACCACGGTCCGCCAGCCGCTGTCGGAGATGGCGGCGACGGCACTGCGGCTGCTGGTGCGGATGATGGACGGGGACCGGCCGGAGAGCACGCGGACGGAGCTGTCGACGCGATTGGTGGAGCGGAGTAGCACGGCGGGCCCCCGGGAGGGGCCGCGGTGAGGAGGTGCCGTTCCATGCAGCCGGCCTGATCCGCCGGACAGGCCCTACTTTCCCGATCTTTGCGGCGCCTCGCCGCGCAGCGTGCTCAGCGGCGCGCGCGGGCGAGCAACGCCGCGTGGGGCAACGTCAGTACACCGTCCTCGTCGGCGAACTCCGCGCTGAGGTGGTCGAAGTGGCGTTTGATCTCCGCGCGGACGCGGGGCGTCTGGCTCTGCACCATCTGTCCGCCGAAAGCGATGCCCGCCGCGGGTCCGCTCCACCACTCTTCGGCGCCCGCCCGGTGATTCCACCGCAGGGTCTCGCAGACGGCGTCGCGCAACCCTGCCGCGTTCATCAGCCCGGACAGGCCGTTCTCGTCCCGGGGAAAGTCGTCTTCGGGCGCGAGTCCCGTGGGCAGGTGCGGCGGGCGTACCGCACCCGCGGCTTGGATCGCGCGGCCGAGGAGGGCCTGCCCCGCGTCCGGTGGTACCGCCCAGATGGTCAGCCCGACGCAGCCGCCCGGCCTGAGGACCCGGCGCAGCTCGGTGAGGGCGAGCCCGGGCCGGCCCACGTGGTTCAGTACGAAGTTGGCCGTGACGGCGTCGAACTCGCCGTCCGAGAAGGGCAGTTCGGGGAGGGCGGCCACGCGCACGTCGGCCGTGGGCGCGGCTCGCGCGGCCAGATCGACCATGGTCGGCTCCGCATCCACGGCCGTCACCTTCGCGCCCCGTGCGCATGCGGCCGCGGCGACCGTCCCGGGCCCCGTGCCGACGTCCAACAGCCATGAACCCGGCCCCACTTCAGCGGCGTCGAGCAACTGTGGCACCGCATGGGCACAGAGCCTGGCGTAGCTTCCGGCGTAGGCGATCGCCCGGCCCGCCCACATCAGCCGCTCACTTCGGTCGTACCTGTCGGAGCCGGTCATCGACACTGGCACACTCCCCCGTCGTCAGCCACGGTCAGCATGTCGCCTCGAGCCTAGGCGGAGGTTCCGTCCGCTCTCAGGCACGGGGTCCCGATGGGGTGCGGCGCCAGGCTGGTGGGCATGACCGCCGCGACGCCCGACGGGATCGTCACCGCGGCGGCCCCGCCGAACCGCTCCTCGATGAGCTGCGCGGGCCGGCACGACCTACTGATAAGGACGTCCCGCTCAACATCCTGTTCCTCGTCCAGCGCCCCGGGCTCCGACGCCAACCCCGACGTCGTCCCCGTCCGCGACACCCTCCGCCGGGCCGCGCTCGCCTGGTAGGAACCCGTTTCCGAACGCCGTACCGGAACCCAAACATTGGACCGACAGGGTGGCCGCGACGCCGATCGCCCCTTATGACCTGATAGTTGCCATTTTAACTGCTAGCTTCGCGAGCTGTCGGAGGGGTCCCGGGGGCGTTTCGAGCCGAGGCGGGACCAACGCTATGAGCTGAGGCGAGGGTGACAGGTATGAGCGAAGTGCCGGACGAGTCGGCGGTGGCTCCGTTCAAGCGCAGGAGTTTCCTGGCGTCGGCCGCACTGGCGGCCGGAGCGCCGGCCGCGGTCGCCGGCCCCGCGCAGGCCGCCGCGCTGCCGGAGGGCGGACCGCTCGCGGCGCCCGCTCTCGGGTCCGTGGCGCGTCTGCTGGCCGTTCCGGAGGACGGTCGCGGAGTCGCGTGGCTGAGGTCGGCCCTGCAGGTCGCCGTGGGCCTCGAACTCGCCACCATCCCGCCGTACTTGTGCGGCTGGTGGTCCGTCAAGGACCACGGCAGCGAGGTCGCGCGCATGCTCCGGCGCATCGTGGGCGACGAGATGTACCACCTGAGCATCGTCTGCAACCTGCTCGTGGCCGTGGGCGGAAGGCCGCGCATCAAGGCCGCCGCTCCGGTCTTCCCCGGCCCGCTCCCCGGCGGCGTGCGAGCCGGGGTGACCGTCTACCTGTCGGGCCTCACCAAGGCCTCCGTCCGCGATGTGATGATGGCGATCGAGGCCCCCGAGGAACCTCTCACCCGCAACGCGCAGAGCTCGCCGACCGTCGGCGAGTTCTATGTCGAGTTGCTGAACGCGTTCAAGGCGGTCCGGCCGGAACTCTCGGTGCGGGGACAGCTGTCCGAGTACGTCGGCGGCGACGAACTGCGGCCGATCGAGAACCTCGACCACGTCGAGCGCGCCATCGACATCATCAGGGAGCAGGGCGAGGGCACCGGAAGCTCCCCGGCCGAGTCCTTCGAGGACGACCACCCGGCGCACTACTACGCCTTCGGCGAGATCTACCACGGCCGGGAGCTGCGCGAGACCGACGACGGCTGGAGGTACGTCGGCCCGCCCGTGCCCTTCCCCGACGTGCGCCCCATGGCCCCGGTCCCGGCCGGCGGCTGGCCCAACCCACCGGCCCATGTCCGAGGGCTCCTGTTCCGCTTCGACGCGAACTACAGCACTGTGCTGGACGCCCTCGACGCGGCCTGGTCCGGCGGCGGCGAGCGCACGATGAAGGCGGCCGTCCACGCCATGCGCGGGCTGGAGTATCCCGCCGTCGAACTGATGGAGATCGGGATCCCCTACGCGCCGGGCCACACCTACGGCCCCCAGTTCCGCGCGCTCCCCAGGCCGCAACGCGTCTCGTGACACCACTGCGGCGGAGGGCCGCTCCGGCGAGCGAGCGGCCCTCCGCCGTGTCTAGGCCCTGTCGTTTGGATCATCCCGGCGTCGCGGGCCCTGGCACGCACTCCCCCACTGCCTTAAGGGCGTGGGGGACCCCCAGCCGCGTTGTCGTCGGTCGCCGACGCTCCGCGTCGACTCCCTCCTCCGCCTTGCAGCCATGCCCCGCTCGGGTCGGCCGGGCCTAGGCCAGTCCCGCCGACCAGGTGATCCCGCCCAGCAGATGCGCGCGGAAGTCCGGGTCCTCGTACGCCTCGCAGCCATGGCCGAGGGCCGTGTAGAAGACGCGGCCGGATCCCTGCTCACGGCACCACACCAGTGGGTGGTCCTCGCCCATGCCGCCTCCGTCGTACGACGACTCGTCGGCGCAGGCCAACACCCGTACCGCACCGCGGGGGTTGGGGCGGAAGTCGTACCACTCGTCGACGAAGTCCCATACGGCGGGCAGGTGCCGGGTCGCCGGATGGTCATGGTCCTCGACGACCGCTTTGCCGGGCTGGTACTCGGGGTGCCGGTCGAACCAGGCGCCCAGCAGCTCGCCGTAGTACGGCCAGGCGTACTCGGTGCAGGCCGCCGCGTGCACGCCGGTGAAGCCGCCGCCCGACTCGACGTACGCGGCGAGCCGCTCACGCCCGGCCGGGGTGAGCACCTCGCCGCTCGTGGACAGAAACACGACGGCCGCGTACCCGTCGAGAGGCCTCTCGAAAGCTTGCGGATCCTCGGTGTGGTGCACCTCGAAGTCGCCGATGGTGCGCACGGCTTCGACGCCGGCCGGGATGGATTCGTGCCGGTAGGCGGTGGTGCGGGTGTAGACGAGGAGTCGTGCGGACATGCGGTCGAGCCTAGGCGGGGCGGGGGCGGGGGCGGGGGCCCACTCCTGCCGGTGATCCGAAAATTTCGGCCCGACGTGTGCTCCACGAGCAGCCCGCTTCCCCCTGCCGACGCACAGGTGTTCCATATCGCGGGCCGCTCTGCGTAGCCTCGGCTGCGATGAACGCCATTCCCGCGCTCCTGGATCATCTCGTCCTCGCCACCCCCGACCTGGCCGCCACGGTCGCCGACTTCACCCGGCGCACGGGCGTGACCCCCGCACCGGGTGGCACCCACGTCGGGCTCGGCACCCGCAACTACCTCGTGTCCCTGGGCGGCACCAGCTACCTGGAGATCATCGGCCCGGATCCCGAACAGTCCGCGCCCGGGCAGCCCCGCCCCTTCGACGTCGGCGGGGTGACCGCGCCGCGCACGGTCACCTGGGCGATCAGTCCGCCGGACCTGGACGCGGCGATCGAGAGCGCCCGAGCCCAGGGCTACGACCCCGGGTCCGCGCAGGCGATGAGCCGCCGCAGACCCGACGGCACCCTGCTGGAATGGCGGCTCACCGACGGCGAGGACGCCCACCCCTCCGGTCTCGTCCCCTTCCTCATCGACTGGGGTACCTCGCCGCACCCGACGGCCTCGGATCTGCCCACCACACCGCTGCTGTCCCTCTCGGCGAGCGCCCCCGAGCCGGACGAGCTCCGGCCCCTGCTGTCGGCGCTCGGCACGGACCTCGACCTCACGACAGGCCCGGTGGAGATGACGTTCACCGTGGACACGCTCCTGGGCCCGGTGACCTTCCACTGAGCCCACGGGCCTCGCGGCCGGCGTCCGATTCCTTCAAGACCGGCCGCTCCCCGGCTGCCTACGGTGGCCGCATGACTCCACGTTTCGATGCCATCGGCCTCGTCGTCTCCGACATGGCCGCCTCCGTCGCCTTCTACCGCCGCCTCGGCTTCGCCTTCCCCGAGGGCGCCGAGAACGAGCCGCACGCCGAGGCCGGACTGCCGGGCGGGCTGCGGCTGTTGCTGGACACCGAGGAGACCGTACGGTCCTTCCTCCCGGACTGGCAGCCGCCCACGGGTGGCGGCCGGGCCGGGCTCGCCCTGCGGTGCGCGGATCCGGGTGAGGTGGACGCGGTGTACGAGGAACTGGTCGCCGCCGGCTGCCACGGCGAGCTCAAGCCGTGGGACGCCTTCTGGGGCCAGCGTTACGCCACCGTGCACGACCCGGACGGAAACGGCGTCGACCTGTTCGCGCCGCTATCCGCCCCGCCCGCCGAGTAGCTCGCCGAGCGGCAGGCCCGCCAACTCCTTGACGTCCCGCGCCAGATGGGCCTGATCGGCGAACCCGGCGCGGACGGCCGTCTCGGCGAATCCCACACCGTCCCGGGCCATGGCGAGGGCCCGCTGCATCCGCAGGATCCTTGCCAGCGTCTTGGGGCCGTAGCCGAAGGCGGTCAGCGACCGACGGTGCAACTGCCGTGCGCCGAGCCCGAGTTCGTCGGCGATGGCAGCGACGGGGCGCCCGGCGTCGAGGGCCGCGACGACCCGGCGTAGCAGCGGATCGGGTGCCTCCGCGTCGGCGGCCCGCTCCAGCGCCACGTCTTCGAGCGCGGTCACCGGGTCAGCAGCCGCCTCGATACGCCCGCTGAGCCGCCGCACCTCCGAGGCCGGCCACAGATCCGCGAGGTCGACGCGTCGGTCACGCACCTCGTGCGCGGGGACGCCCAGGAAGGCCGGGGCCGTACCGGGAGAGAAGCGAACGCCCGCCCAGGCACTGGGCTTCCCTTCGGTGAGGTACGCACGGGTGTCGGGCCCGGCAACCAGCAGCCGCCCGTCGTTCCAGAGCAGATCCATGCACCCGTCGGGCAGCACACGTCCGACGCCCGACCCACTGGGCGTGTTCGTCCACACGACGGCATCACCCAGCCGGGACACCCGCTCCGTGTACATACAGGCGAGGCTACGCCGCAGCGCCCTCGGGGGCGCGGGGATGTGGCGACACGCGGCTCCGCCGCGTGGGCACGACCAGCCGCACTCGGCCGCAGCCCGCAGCAAAGCCGCCCCACCCGACGGAACCCGGCACTTACGCGGCCCGCGCCCGATGCTCCTGCGGACTCACCCCGTACACCCGCTTGAACGCACTGGACAACGCGAACGCGCTTCCATAGCCGACCCTCCGCGCGATCGCGTCCAACGTGTCGTCGGTGTCCCGCATCGCATCCGCCGCCAACGCCAGCCGCCACCCCGTGAGGTACGTCATCGGTGGCTCCCCCACCAGCTCCGTGAAGCGCCGCCCCAGCGCGGCCCGTGACACCCCCGCCTTCGCGGCCAGCGAGGCGACCGTCCAGGGATGTGCTGGATCGTCCTGGACCAGCCGGAGGACCCGCCCGACGACCGGGTCCGCCAGTGCCCGGTACCAGGCCGGCGCCTCCGCCTCCGGACGGGAGAACCAGGCCCTCAGCGCGGCGATGACCAGCAGATCCAGCAGCCGGTCCAGGACGACCTCCTGACCGGGCTCGTCGCGGACGATCTCCTCCATGAGCAATGGCGTCAGGGGGCAGTTCCACACGTCGGCCGTGAGCGCCAGCAGTGGCGGCAGCGCGTTCAGCAGCCGCCCGCTGATCTCGCCCTCCCACAGATACGTGCCGATCAGCATGACGGCCGACCCGTCCAGCCGGTCGCCCCAGGTACGCACGCCCAGGTCCATCGAGCCGTTGAGGGAGCGTCCGTCGGGATAGCGGCACTCGGCGCCCGGCAGGATGAGGGCCTGGGGTGCGGTGCCGGGGTCGTCGGCGCAGGTGTAGGGGTCCGGGCCACGGGCGATGGCGAGATCGCCGGGCCGCAGCCGGATCCGATGCCCCTGGTCCGGGATCACCCAGGCCTCACCGCGAACCATGACCATGACGGTGAGCGGGGCGCGGTCCTCGACGCGGACGGACCATGGCGGCTCGAAACACGCGCGGATCATGAAGGCGCCACGCGCGCGTGGACCCTCCAGCAGACCTGCAAGGGCATCCATGTCGCCAGCGTAGGCCCCGGGCTCCTGTCCCTGACCCGGGGTGCAGCACGGCCGACGGCGGTACGACCCTTGTCGCCTCGCTGACCACCGGGGACGCCCGGCTCGACCGCGCGCAGGCGGCGGAGGCGGTTCGGGAAGCCCCAGCGCAGGCTCGTCGCCGAGGTGTTCCGCGGCGGGCGGACCGAGCCGGATCGGGCGACGGACTGAACCCGAAGCGGGCCCCGTGCGCGGTCGCCCACGAGCCCCGGCCTCGTGGACGACCGCGCATGGGAATGAGCCGTTCAGCGATGGGCCGTTGGGGCACCCGCCCGTTGACTGGAGCCATGACGAAGAACGCGGCCGACAAGGCGAGCAAGCGGCGGATGACGGTAGTGGTGACCGGTGCCTCGGGTCGTACGGGGAGCCGGGTGGCGGAGGCGGCGCGCGCGGCGGGGCTCACGGTGCGGGCCGCGTCCCGGACCCAGGGCTTCGACTGGGAGGACCCGACGACGTGGGCCGAGACCCTGCGGGACGCGGACGCGGCGTATCTGATGTACCCGTCGGACGTCGGCTCCCCCGCGGCGGCCGAGGGCGTCGGGGCACTCGCCCGGGAGGCGGTCGGGCTCGGCGTACGGCGGCTGGTGCTGCTGTCGGCACGCGGCGAGGACCAGGCGCTGGCGACCGAAGAGGCGCTGAAGTCGTCGGGCGCGGACTGGACGATCGTGCGGGGCGCGTGGTTCACGCAGAACTTCAGCGAGGGGCCGCTGGTGGAGGGCCTGGTCCAGGGGGAGCTGGTCTTCCCGGCGGGCGAGGTGCGGGAGCCGTTCGTCGACGTTCGGGACATCGCGGACGTGGTGGTGACCGTGCTGACGTCCGGCGACCGCCATGTGGGGCGGACGCTGGAACTGACCGGGCCTCGGCTGCTGTCCTGGCGGGAGGCGGTCGCGGAGATCTCCGCGGCGACGGGCGGCACGATCACGTACACGCCGGTCCCGACGCGGGACTACGGCGAGGCCCTGGCCGGTTTTGGGGTGCCGCCGGAGGAGGTGGAGCTGCTGGTCGAGGTCTTCGAGGGCCTGATGGACGGCCGGAACGCCCACGTCACGGGCGATGTACGTGAGGTGCTCGGCCGGGAGCCGCGGGACTTCGGCGACTTTGTTCGGGAAGCTGCGGCGGCGGGGGTCTGGAAGCCTTGAGCTGTTGGACCGCGCAGCCTGCGGGCAGTCGTGCCGCCGGGGCGGCTCCCGACCCACAGGAGGCGGCACCACGTCGCGCCGGGCTGGGCATCCCCCGGCCTCAGCCCAACGGACGCGCACCCCTCAACGCCGGGCCACAACAGCCCTGCGCTGTCAGGTCTGCTCCGAATCCTCCGGCTTGTGCGGCGTGTGGTGGGTGCTCTTCACATGGGTCCGCAGGCGCGACGACACGTCCTCCGGCGGCAGGAAGCGGGACCACCGCTCGGGGAACTCCGACGGCATGTCCGGGTCGTCGGGGTCCGACTCGCGGTTCGCGGCGTGGCGGGCCACGTACTCGGCGACCTGGGCCTCGCGCATCCGCTCGTTGGCGGCGCGGGCCGCGGCGGTCGCGGCGGCCGGCCAGACCCGGTCGATCGCGGCGTTCACCGCGGCCCCGACGAGCACGGCGAACGCGGACACACCGATCCACAGCAGGACGGCGACGGCGGCGGCGAGGGAGCCGTAGATCGTCGCCCCCTCGATCGTGTTCGTCAGGTAGATACGCAGCAGGAAGCTGCCCAGCACCCACATCCCGAGGGCGACCAGCGCGCCGGGCACGTCCTCGATCCAGGGTGAGCGCACCGGCACCGACACGTGGTACAGCGTCGTCAGGAACGCGATCGACAGGACGATGACGACCGGCCAGTACAGGACCTGCACCACGGTCTCCGACCACGGCACGATCCGCACCACCGCGTCCGGCCCGGCCACCATCAGCGGCAGCGCCACCGAGCCGATCAGCAGGGCCGCGATGAACAGCGCGAACGCCACCAGCCGGGTCTTGACGATGCCCCGGACGCCGTCGAGGCCGTACATCACGGTGATCGTGTCTATGAAGACGTTCACCGCCCGCGACCCCGACCACAGCGCGAACAGGAAGCCGACGGAGATGACGTCGGGGCGGCCGCCGTGCATCACGTCGTCCAGGATCGGCTGGGCGATCTGGCGCACGCCCTTGTCGGACAGGACGGTGCGCGAGGCCTCGATGAGGTTGGCCTCCAGGCTGCTGATGGTGTCGGTGCCGGTCCAGTCGTCGACGTAGCCGAGGAGGCCGATCATGCTGAGCAGCAGCGGCGGCACGGACAGCAGCGTGAAGAACGCGGCCTCGGCGGCGAGACCCAGGATGCGGTACTCGATGCAGGAGTTGACGGTGTCCTTGATCAACAGCCAGGCGGTCCTGCGTTTCGAGACGTTCCGGTAGAGGACACGCGCCCGGTGGAGACGGCCGGAGGTCCGCTGGGGGGATTCACTTGCTGGCTGCACGACCTAAAGGTATCCGCCGGGAGGGGGCGCACTCATAGCGGCGCCGGGTGCGCACACCGTCGCCACCTGCCCGGTCCCCCCGCCCCGCCGCTGTGTCAGGGTGGAAACCACCGCCCCACGGAGGGATAGGTTCACCGGCATGGCAGGCAGCACGCATACCGTGACCAACCAGCCCCCACCCCTGATCGGCTACGACGTCTACACCTCCGACCGCGCCCTGACCGAGGCCGTCGAACGGCATCTCGCCCCGGAACTGCTGGACGAGGCCCGAAGTGAGCTGGCCGCGCTCGGCCGGACCTGCGGCTCGGCGCAGGCGCAGGAGTGGGGGGTGCTGGCCAACGCGCACCCGCCGCGGCTGCGCACGCACGACCGCTACGGCCGCCGTATCGACGAGGTCGAGTTCCATCCGTCCTGGCACCGGCTGCTCGGCAAGGGAGTCGCGGCGGGGCTGACGGCTGCCTGGGTCCGGCCGGGCGGACATGTGCGACGGGCGGCCGCCTTCCTGCTGTGGACACAGGTCGACGCCGGCAACGGCTGCCCGCTGTCCATGACCCACGCGGCGGTACCGGCGCTGCGCACGGAACCCGGCCTCGCCGCCGAGTGGGAGCCCCTGCTGACGTCCATGATCTACGACCGTGAGCTGCGGCCCGCCGGGCAGAAGGCCGGGGCGCTGTTCGGGATGGGCATGACGGAGAAGCAGGGCGGCAGCGACGTACGCGCCAACACGACGACCGCGCGCCCCCTGCCCGACGGCGATTCCTACGAGCTGACCGGCCACAAGTGGTTCTGCTCGGCCCCCATGTCCGACGGCTTCCTCGTGCTGGCGCAAGCCCCCGGCGGCCTCACCTGCTTCCTCGTGCCGCGCGTACTGCCCGACGGCACCCGCAACGTCTTCCTCATCCAGCGGCTCAAGGACAAGCTGGGCAACCGCTCGAACGCCTCCAGCGAGGTCGAGTTCGACGGGACGTGGGCGCGCCGGGTCGGCGAGGAAGGGCGCGGGGTGCGCACCATCATCGACATGGTGGCCGCGACCCGGCTGGACTGTGTGCTCGGCTCGGCGGGGCTGATGCGGCAGGCCGTCGCTCAGGCGATCCACCACTGCTCCCACCGCGAGGCGTTCGGCGGGAAGCTCGTCGACAAGCCGCTCATGCGCAACGTCCTGGCCGACCTGGCCGTCGAGTCGGAGGCGGCGACCACCCTCGCGCTGCGCCTCGCGGCCGCCTACGACGACGGCCGCGAGCAGGAGCGGGCACTGCTGCGGATCGCGGTACCGGCCGCCAAGTACTGGGTGACCAAGCGCTGCACGCCGGTGACCGTCGAGGCGTCCGAGTGCCTGGGCGGCAACGGCTACGTCGAGGAGTCCGGGATGCCCCGGCTGGTACGCGAGTCCCCGCTCAACTCGATCTGGGAGGGCGCGGGAAATGTCCAGGCACTGGACGTGCTGCGGGCCTTGCAGCGAGAGCCGACGGCCCTCAACGCCTACCTCCAGGAGGTGGGCCAGGCCCGCGGCGCCGACCACCGCCTGGACACGGCGATCAAGGCCCTGCTGACAGAACTGGCGGATCTGGAGGGCATCGAGGCAAGGGCCCGCCGCCTGACGGAACGCCTCGCACTGGTCCTCCAGGGCTCCCTACTGGTCCGCTTCGCCCCACCGGAGGTGGCCGACGCGTTCTGCGCATCAAGGCTGGGCAACGACGGAGGCATGGCTTTCGGAACACTCCCCTCAACCTTGAGCCTGACGTCGCTGGTGGATCGGTCAAGGCCGCAGGCCTGACCGAAGGGGCGCGGGGCTATATCGATATGCGGCTCCGCCGCGTGGGCGCGACAAGCCACGACGCAGCCCGCAGACGCCAACGCACCTCAAGAGGCACTCCCTGTCGCGAAATTCGGCCGAACCGCCGGAGGTAGGGGGTGGTGCTGCGCCGACACGGCACCACCCCCACCAGGGCCCGTTCGAGGCCACGAACGCCGCTCGGGACGGCGTCGCTCAAGTTTCAACCAGCCCAGAGCGGTCCACCAGGGTTGCAAGGGGTTGCAACTTGTTGGCGTCTGTGGGCGGACTGTGCCCCTCCGCCAAAGGCGGACGGCACTATGAGAACCACAGGCAGGATGAGTCGGACCTGTTCTCCCGGGAGGGACCTTGGCGCTCTCGCCGACGGACGTGACACAGCTGGCCGCCGTGGACTCGGCGCGGGCGGCGCGGGTGCTCAGCGACGTCCGCGCCGCCACGCTCGCCGGGCAGCGCGCGCCGGTCGCGCCGCGCCCGGTGATCGAGCAGTCCTGGGAACGCATGCTGCGCAACGGGGTCGACCCGGACCACGACTTCCGCTCCGGGCTGCTGTCCCGCGAGGAGGTGCAGCGGCGCCGCGAGTCGACCACGCTCCGGCATGTACTGCCGGTGCTGCGCGAGGGGCTGCTCTCGGTCGCGGACATCGCCCACCACATCATGGTGGTCGCCGACGACGAGGGCCGGGTGCTGTGGCGGGAGGGCAACTCCTCAGTGCTGCGCAAGGCCGACGGGCTGGGGTTCGAACTCGGCGCCGACTGGCGGGAAAGCGTCGTCGGCACCAACGGCGTGGGGACCCCGGCGGTGGTGCGGCGGCCCGTGCAGGTCTTCGCCTCCGAGCACTTCCAGCGCTCCCAGACCTCCTGGACCTGCACCGGCGCCCCCATCACGGACCCGCGCGACGGCCGGCTGATCGGCGTGGTGGACATCAGCGGGCCGCTGGAGACCATGCACCCGGCCACGCTCGCCTGGGTCGACTCGGTGGCCAAGCTCGCCGAGGCCCGGCTGCGCGAGCTGCATCTGACCTCGTTGGAGCGGCTGCGCGCGGTGGCGGCGCCGGTGCTGGCGGGGATCGCCGGGCGGGCCCTGGTGGTGGACCGGGACGGCTGGACCGCCGCGGTGAGCGGGATGCCGTACACGAAGCGGATCGCGCTGCCCAAGTCCCTGTCGCCGGGCCGCCGGTGGCTGCCGCCGCTCGGCCTGTGCTCGGTGGAACCGCTGGCGGGCGGCTGGCTGCTGCGGCCCGCCGACGAGCCGGTGCCGGCCGGGGCGACGCGGATCGCGCTGGACCTGACGCAGCCGCGCCGCTGGTCGGTGACCGTGTCCGGCGGCGCGGGCTCCTGGAGCCATGAACTGAGCCCCCGGCACGCCGAGTTGCTCTACCTGCTGGCCCTGCACCGCACCGGCCGCAGCGCGGCGGGGCTGGCCGAGGACATGTTCGGGGACGCGGGCCGTACGGTGACGGTGCGGGCCGAGATGTCCCGCGTACGGCGCTATCTCGGGGCGTTCCTGGAGCACCGGCCGTACCGCTTCCGTGAGGACGCGGAGGTCGGGGTGCTGCTGCCGGACGACCCACGCGACCTGCTGCCGCATTCGACGGCGCCTGCTGTGGTGCGGGGGCGTTTGTCGGCCGAGGCACGCTGAAGGCCGGGTGCGCTGTGACGCCTCTACGCCACCGGACCGGCGTTCGAAGGAACCGTCTTCCGCATATTTGCGGGGTCTTAGTCCGCAAGCCCGCCCACCTGCCGTAGCATCCCTGTACGGGCCACCCCACCTGCTCCTTTGGTCAACACACGGACCAATAGAGGCAGTTGGCTCGCCTCGGGAGGTTGTGATGAAGCACCGCGGCAGACACCGCCGACGCAAGCAGGGCCGTGCGGTACGCGCGTTCCTGGCCGGAACCGCCCTGGCGCTCACCGCCGCCGCCACGATGATCAGCGCCTCACAGGCCACCGTCGGTGACAATCCCGGGGCGCTGGAGCCTCTCACCAGGGACGCCGACACCCGCGCGCTCCGGCTCCAGGAGCAGTTGGTCCCGCAGGCCACGCTCGACGAACTCGCCTCCGGGATGGGCGAGCCGGTCGGTGTGCGCGCCGTCCTGGAGAGCGCCGACCGCACTCTGCGCGCCGCGTCCGGCTGTACGGCCGCCGAACGCACGGCGCTGCCGCTCGCGCCGGCCGCCACGCGCGCGTACTGCTGGGACGCCGCCGACACCCGGAACTGGCGGGCGGGCGCGGTCACCACCTCGGGGGACGCCGACGACGACGGCTGGTGGAACGACAACCGGGTGCTGCTCTCCGGCTGGGGCCGGGGCACCGCCGACCGGGGCCTCGCCCGGGTCGCCTTCGTCGACGCGAACGACCTGGACCATCTCAGGTACGCCTCGGCCCTTCTCGTCGTTCCGGTGGACGGCGGACGCGACTACCGCGCCCTGTCCTCCCGTTTGACCGGCATGGTCTGGTACCAGGACAAGCTGCTGGTGACCGCCGCCGACGGGCTGTACGTCTACGACATGAACCGCGTCCAGCGCACCACGGTCGACAGCGCCGCCGTGGGCCGCGTCGCGGGCGGATGGTCGGCGCACGGCCAGCGCTTCGTCCTGCCGGCCGTCGGCTCCTACCGTCTGACCGGCGCGGGCACCGCGCCCCGCCTCGGCGCCATCTCCCTCGACCGCGGCACGGCGCCCGACAGCCTGGTCGCGAGCGAGTGGACGCCTGCCGACAGCGAGCGGCCCGCCCGCCTCTGGCGCTACGACTTCGGCAAGGACCCGGCCCGCCCCGGCCTGCTGGCCACCGACGCCACCGGAGCCGCGTCCGCGGTCGAGGCGTACGAGACGGAGGCGTCCGGCATCAGGGGCCTGCTGTCGCACCGGGCCGACGGGACGGACCGCTCCGACTGGTACCTGGGCCGCGCCCCGGGCGCCACGGACCGGCAGGGCAGCCTGTGGCGCCAGGACACCGAGGGCGCCGAGGCGACCCGCTGCGGCTCGGAGAACGCCCCGCGCTGCTGGGGCGTCCAGGCGGGCCCCCTGTCCTACTGGGAGGCGACCGGCGAGGTGTGGTCCCAGTCGGGCCGGGCGCTGTTCGCGGTGCCGCTGACGTCGATCGACGAGGCACTGGGCTAGCGTCCGGGAGCTTGTGGGCGGAAGGCCGGGCTCGGGTGCCGGCATCCCCGTACGGCCGCCGTCGCCGTCGATCGACAGATCGGCCGTTCGGATGATTCCCTGGCGGCCATGACCAACATCCCCGTGACCACCTGGTCCCTGGAGCAGACCTCGCCCAGCGACGTCGTCCCGGCCGCCGCCCCGGAGGGTGACGTCCGGATCGTGCGGGCCGAGGTGCCCTCGCCCGAATTCAGCCGGTTCCTGTACGCCTCCGTCGGCGGGGACATCCGGTGGACCGACCGGCTCGGCTGGTCGTACGCGCAGTGGGAGGCGTATCTGGCGCGTCCGGGTGTCGAGACGTGGGTCGCCCATGACCGGGGTACGCCGGCGGGATACGTGGAGCTGGAGCCGCAGGACGACGGGATCGTGGAGATCGTCTACTTCGGCCTGATCCCGGCCTTCCGCGGACGGCGGATCGGCGGGCACCTGCTGGCGTACGGCGCCGCACGCGCCTGGGACCTCGCGGACCGCTGGCCGGGGGTGACGCCGACCAAGCGGGTGTGGCTGCACACCTGCAGCAAGGACGGGGAGCACGCCATGGACAACTATCTGCGGCGTGGCTTCAAGCTCTTCGACACCAAGGTCGAGGAGGAGGCCGAGATGGCCGCGCCCGGTCCGTGGCCGGGGGCGTACCCTGGCTGAGCTGGGCAGAAACGGCCGATACCGGCCATGTGACCGACGACACCCTTGTCTCCCGCTACGAGACAAGGGTGTCCGCATGACGGACAAAGCTGGACTGTGTCCAGATCGCCATGCCACGCTTCCGTCATGTCTGGAACTGGAATTGCCTTGGTGAGTCGGCGGCACGTCGACCTCGGCCGCATGTCCAGCGCCATCTGTCCGGCGCGCTGACAGCCGCACAGCGCCCGACATCTCCCCCTTTACTTCATTCCCGCGCAATGACGCGCAGGTCTGCCCATGCGCATGTACGCGCAGGTCAGAGCCGCTTGCCCGCCTGTCCCGAAGGACGTATCAACCATGGCCGCCACCCCGCAGAAACCTGCCGCCGCGACTCCCCGCCGCAAGGTGAGCCGTCACCGCGGTGAGGGTCAGTGGGCCGCGGGGCACTTCACCCCGCTCAACGGCAACGAGCAGTTCAAGAAGGACGACGACGGTCTCAATGTGCGGACACGCATTGAGACGATCTACTCCAAGCGCGGCTTCGACTCCATCGACCCGAACGATCTGCGTGGCCGTATGCGCTGGTGGGGGCTGTACACCCAGCGCAAGCCCGGGATCGACGGCGGCAAGACCGCGATCCTGGAGCCGGAGGAGCTGGACGACTCCTACTTCATGCTGCGGGTGCGGATCGACGGCGGCCGGCTGACCACGCAGCAGCTGCGCGTCATCGGCGAGATCTCGCAGGAGTTCGCGCGCGGCACCGCGGACATCACCGACCGGCAGAACGTCCAGTACCACTGGATCCGGATCGAGGACGTGCCCGAGATCTGGAACCGCCTGGAGGCCGTCGGCCTGTCCACCACCGAGGCCTGCGGTGACACGCCCCGTGTCGTCATCGGCTCGCCGGTCGCCGGGATCGCCGCGGACGAGATCATCGACGGCAGCCCGGCCATCGACGAGATCCAGCGCCGGATCATCGGCAACAAGGCGTTCTCCAACCTGCCCCGCAAATTCAAGTCCGCGATCTCGGGCTCGCCGCTGCTGGACGTGGCGCACGAGATCAACGACGTCGCCTTCGTCGGCGTGAACCACCCCGAGCACGGCCCCGGCTTCGACCTGTGGGTCGGCGGCGGCCTGTCCACCAATCCCAAGATCGGCGTCCGGCTCGGCACCTGGGTGCCGCTGGACGAGGTCCCGGACGTCTACGAGGGCGTCATCTCGATCTTCCGCGACTACGGCTACCGGCGCCTTCGTACCCGTGCCCGTCTGAAGTTCCTGGTCGCCGACTGGGGCGCGGAGAAGTTCCGCCAGGTGCTGGAGGACGAGTACCTCAAGCGCAAGCTGGTCGACGGCCCCGCGCCGGCCCAGCCCGTGGAGCGCTGGCGGGACCACGTCGGTGTGCACCGGCAGAAGGACGGCCGTTTCTACGTCGGCTTCGCACCGCGAGTCGGCCGCGTCGACGGCGCGACCCTGACGAAGATCGCCGAGCTGGCCGAAGCGCACGGCTCCGGGCGGGTCCGTACCACGGTCGAGCAGAAGATGATCATCCTCGATGTCGAGGAGGCACAGGTCGAGTCGCTGGCCGAGGCCCTGGAGGCCCTGGACCTGACCACCAAGCCCTCCCCCTTCCGGCGCGGCACCATGGCCTGCACCGGCATCGAGTACTGCAAGCTCGCCATCGTCGAGACCAAGGCCCGCGGCTCCCAGCTGATCGACGAGCTGGAGCGCCGGATCCCGGACTTCGACGAGCCGATCACCATCAACATCAACGGCTGCCCGAACGCCTGCGCCCGTATCCAGGTCGCGGACATCGGCCTCAAGGGCCAGCTGGTCCTCAACGACCAGGGCGAGCAGGTCGAGGGCTTCCAGGTGCACCTGGGCGGCGCGCTCGGCCTGGAGGCCGGTTTCGGCCGCAAGGTGCGTGGCCTGAAGGTCACCTCCGAGGAGCTGCCCGACTACGTCGAGCGCGTGCTGAAGCGGTTCCAGGACGAGCGCGAGGACGGCGAGCGGTTCGCCACCTGGGCCGCGCGCGCCTCCGAGGAGGCACTGTCGTGAGCGTCAGCGAACGACAGCGAAAGGAGGGGCCATGAGCGAGCGGGCCGCCCCCTTCTACTGCCCGTACTGCGGCGACGAGGACCTCCGGCCCAGTGAGGCCTTGGAGGGCAGCCACGGCGCGTGGGAATGCGCGGCGTGCAACCGCGCATTCCAGTTGAAGTTCCTCGGGCTGCTCGCCCGGGGTCTTCAGCACAACGACGCAGGGGGAGACGAGATATGACCGCGATTCAGGAAGAGCGCACGACCGAGGATCTCAAGGCGCTCGCCGAGCAGGCGGGCCGTGATCTGGAGGACGCCTCCGCGCTGGAGATCCTCCAGTGGGCGGTCGCCACCTTCGGCAAGCGCTTCTGCGTGACCTCGTCGATGGAGGACGCGGTGGTCGCCCACCTCGCCTCCCGCGCCATGCCCGGCGTGGACGTCGTGTTCCTCGACACCGGCTACCACTTCGAGGAGACCATCGGCACCCGCGACGCGGTCGAGGCCGTGATGGACGTCAACGTCATCACCCTCACCCCGCGCCAGACGGTCGCCGAGCAGGACGCGCAGTACGGCCCCAAGCTGCACGACCGCGACCCCGACCTGTGCTGCAGGCTGCGCAAGGTCGAGCCGCTGGAGCGCGGGCTCAAGGGCTACGTGGCCTGGGCGACGGGCCTGCGCCGCGACGAGTCCCCGACCCGGTCCAACACCCCGGTCGTCGGCTGGGACGAGAAGCGGCAGAAGGTGAAGATCTCCCCGATCGCCCGCTGGACCCAGGACGACGTGGACGCGTACGTCGCCGAGCACGGCGTCCTGACGAACCCTCTCCTGATGGACGGCTACGCGTCCGTCGGCTGCGCTCCCTGCACCCGCCGCGTCCTGGAGGGCGAGGACGCACGCGCCGGGCGCTGGGCGGGACGTGCCAAGACCGAGTGCGGGCTGCACGGCTGACCATGACCGATTCTTCTGCGAACCTGGAGAACCACGTGACGAGCGGAGCCACCGTCTGGCTCACGGGTCTGCCGAGCGCCGGCAAGACCACCATCGCCTACGAGCTGGCCGGCCGGCTGCGCGAGGAGGGCCACCGCGTCGAGGTGCTCGACGGCGACGAGATCCGCGAGTTCATCTCGGCGGGCCTCGGCTTCAGCCGCGAGGACCGGCACACCAACGTGCAGCGCATCGGCTTCCTCGCCGAACTGCTCGCCCGAAACGGCGTCAAGGCGCTCGTCCCCGTGATCGCGCCCTACGCCGACAGCCGGGACGCGGTGCGCAAGCGCCACCAGGAGAGCGGGGCGCCGTACCTGGAGATCCACGTGGCCACTCCGGTCGAGGTGTGCTCCGTACGCGATGTGAAGGGTCTGTACGCCAAGCAGGCCGCGGGCGAGCTGACGGGTCTGACCGGGGTCGACGACCCGTACGAGACACCCGAGTCGCCCGATCTGCGCATCGAGTCCCAGAACCAGACCGTGCAGGAGTCCGCGGCGTCCGTGTACGCCCTGCTCAGCGAAAGGGGTTTGGCATGACGGCGACCGTCGCCACAGTGGAGGAGGGTACGGACTCCCCGTACGCCCTCTCGCACCTGGACGCGCTGGAGTCCGAGGCGGTGCACATCTTCCGTGAGGTGGCGGGTGAGTTCGAGCGGCCGGTGATCCTGTTCTCCGGCGGCAAGGACTCCATCGTCATGCTGCACCTCGCCCTGAAGGCGTTCGCCCCGGCGGCGATCCCCTTCTCGCTGCTGCACGTCGACACCGGGCACAACTTCCCCGAGGTCATCGAGTACCGGGACCGCACGGTCGAGAAGCACAGCCTGCGGCTGCACGTCGCGTCGGTGCAGGACTACATCGACCGCGGGGTGCTCAAGGAGCGCCCGGACGGCACCCGTAACCCGCTGCAGACCGTGCCGCTGACCGAGAAGATCCAGAGCGAGAAGTTCGACGCGGTCTTCGGCGGTGGACGCCGGGACGAGGAGAAGGCGCGCGCCAAGGAGCGGGTCTTCTCGCTGCGCGACGAGTTCTCGCAGTGGGACCCGCGCCGGCAGCGGCCCGAGCTGTGGAACCTGTACAACGGCCGCCACGCGCCCGGCGAGCACGTCCGCGTGTTCCCGCTGTCCAACTGGACCGAACTGGACGTCTGGCAGTACATCGCCCGTGAGGGCATCGAGCTGCCGGAGATCTACTTCGCGCACGAGCGCGAGGTGTTCAAGCGCGGCGGCATGTGGCTGACCGCCGGCGAGTGGGGCGGGCCAAAGGACGGCGAGACGGTCGAGAAGCGGCTCGTGCGCTACCGGACCGTGGGCGACATGTCCTGCACCGGTGCCGTCGACTCGGACGCCGAGACGCTGGAGCAGGTCATCACCGAGATCGCCGCCTCCCGGCTCACCGAGCGCGGCGCCACCCGCGCCGACGACAAGCTCTCCGAGGCCGCGATGGAAGACCGTAAGCGCGAGGGGTACTTCTAAGCATGAGCACGACGACGACCGAGGAGCTCTCGGCCACCACCCTGCTGCGGTTCGCCACCGCGGGCTCCGTCGACGACGGCAAGTCCACCCTCGTCGGCCGGCTGCTGCACGACTCCAAGTCGATCCTCACCGACCAGTTGGAGGCCGTGGAGCGCGCCTCGGCCTCACGCGGGCAGGACGCCCCCGACCTCGCGCTGCTCACCGACGGTCTGCGCGCCGAGCGGGAGCAGGGCATCACGATCGACGTGGCGTACCGTTACTTCGCCACGCCCCGGCGCCGGTTCATCCTGGCCGACACTCCGGGCCATGTGCAGTACACCCGCAACATGGTCACCGGCGCGTCGACGGCCGAGCTGACGGTGATCCTGGTCGACGCCCGCAACGGCGTCGTGGAGCAGACCCGCCGGCACGCCGCGATCGCCGCGCTGCTGCGTGTCCCCCACGTGGTGCTGGCGGTGAACAAGATGGACCTGGTCGACTACCAGGAGTCCGTCTTCGCGGCGATCGCCGAGGAGTTCACGGCGTACGCCACCGAGCTGGGCGTCCCCGAGGTCACCGCGATCCCGATCTCGGCGCTCGCCGGGGACAACGTCGTGGAGCCGTCCGCGACCATGGACTGGTACGGCGGCCCGACCGTCCTGGAGCACCTGGAGACGGTCCCGGTCAGCCACGACCTGCGGCACTGCCACGCGCGCCTCCCCGTGCAGTACGTGATCCGGCCGCAGACCGCCGAGCACCCGGACTACCGGGGCTACGCCGGTCAGATCGCCGCCGGTTCCTTCCGCGTCGGCGAGTCGGTGACCGTGCTGCCGTCGGGCCGCACGTCGAAGATCTCCGGCATCGATCTGCTGGGCGAGCCGGTCGACATCGCGTGGACCACCCAGTCGGTGACCGTCCTGCTGGAGGACGACATCGACATCTCGCGCGGCGATCTGATCGTGCCGACCAAGGACGCGCCCGCGACCACGCAGGACATCGAGGCCACGGTCTGCCATGTCGCCGACCAGCCGCTGACCGTCAACCACCGTGTGCTGCTCAAGCACGGCACCCGCACGGTCAAGGCGATCGTCAAGGACATCCCGTCCCGGCTCACGCTCGACGACCTGTCCCTGCACCCGCACCCGGGACAGCTCGTCGCCAACGACATCGGCCGGGTGAAGATCCGTACCGCCGAGCCGCTGCCGGTCGACTCCTACGCCGACTCGCGCCGCACCGGCTCCTTCATCCTGATCGACCCCAGCGACGGCACCACGCTCACCGCGGGCATGGTCGGCGAGTCGTTCGCCTCGCCTGAGCCGGTCAAGGACGAGGCCGAGGACGACGGGTGGGACTTCTGAGATGAGGGTCCTCGACTACTACTCCACGTTCGCGAAGGAGGGCGGTCGCGTCGGCAGCGGCGCCCTTGGCAGCGGGCAGGGCGGAGTGTCGCGATGTGTGCGCTGACCCGCGTGCACCACATGCGCGCCGTTCCGCACGAACCTGCCGATTCCCCGGCCACGACCTGACACGGGCGTGAGCGCCGGGCCACCGAGAGGAACACCTCCCGTGCCTGCCACCCCCGCCCTGCGACGGACGTTCGCCGTCCTGGCCGCGCTGCCGCTGCTGGCCCTCGCGGCCTGCGGCTACGGCTCGCAGGCCAAGGAGAACACCGAGCAGGCCATCGCGGGCGCGGCCAAGGTGGACGGCCTGGACTCGGTGCGGATCGGCTACTTCGGGAACCTCACCCACGCCACCGCGCTGGTCGGCCGGCACGAGGGGCTGTTCCAGAAGGAGCTGGGCGGGACGACGGCGGAGTACGCCACGTTCAACGCCGGCCCCTCGGAGATCGAGGCGCTGAACTCCGGCTCCCTCGACATCGGCTGGATCGGGCCCTCCCCCGCCGTCAACGGCTACATCAAGTCGAACGGCACGAACCTGCGGATCATCTCCGGTTCGGCGTCCGGGGGCGTGAAGCTCGTCGTCGACCCCGAGAAGATCAAGTCCCTGAAGGACGTCAAGGGCAAGAAGATCGCCACGCCGCAGCTCGGCAACACCCAGGACGTGGCGTTCCTCAACTGGATCTCCGAGCAGGGCTGGCAGGTCGACGCGGAGAGCGGCCAGGGCGACGTCTCGGTCGTCCGCACCGACAACAAGGTGATGCCGGACGCCTACAGGTCGGGCTCGATCGACGGCGCCTGGGTACCCGAGCCGACCGCGTCCAAGCTGGTCGCCGAAGGCGCGAAGGTGATGCTGGACGAGGCCGACCTGTGGCCGGACAAGAAGTTCGTGATCACGAACGTCGTCGTGTCGCAGAGCTTCCTGGAGAAGCACCCGCGGGCCGTGGAGGCCGTGCTGCGCGCCTCGGTGAAGACCAACAAGTGGATCAACGAGAACCCGGAGCGCGCCAAGGCCGCGGCGAACGCCCGGTTGGCGGCCGACACCGGCAAGGCGCTGCCGGCCGATGTGCTCGACCCGGCGTGGCAGTCGATCCGGGTCACCGACGACCCCCTGGCGGCCACGCTCGGCACCGAGGCCGAGCACGCGGTCAAGGCGGGGCTGCTGGAGAAGCCCGATCTGACCGGCATCTACGACCTGACCCCGCTGAACAAGGTCCTCAAGGCCGAGGGCGAAGCCGAGGTCGACGACGCCGGTCTCGGCGTGAAGTCGTGAGCAAGGCACTGATCCCGATGAGTTCCCAGGAGGTGACGACCATGGCAACCGCCCTCGCCAAGGCCGCGGACACGGACGCGTCCGTGGAGCACGCCGCGCGCATCGAGCACGTCTCGAAGTCCTTCGCCGGCCCGGCCGGGCAGCAACTCGTCCTCGACGACATCACGCTCGATGTCGCTCCGGGCGAGTTCGTCACCCTCCTCGGGGCGTCCGGCTGCGGCAAGTCGACGCTGCTGAACCTGGTGGCAGGGCTGGACAGGCCCAGCGCGGGCAGCATCACGACCGACGGCCGCCCGGCGCTGATGTTCCAGGAGCACGCCCTCTTCCCGTGGCTGACCGCGGGCAAGAACATCGAACTCGCCCTGAAGCTCAGGGGTGTACCGAAGGCGGAGCGGCGCGACCGCGCGGAGGAACTCCTCGAACTCGTCCGGCTGAAGGGCGCGTACGGCAAGCGGGTGCACGAGCTGTCGGGCGGTATGCGCCAGCGCGTCGCCCTGGCACGGGCGCTCGCCCAGGACAGCAAGCTGCTGCTGATGGACGAGCCGTTCGCCGCGCTGGACGCCATCACGCGGGACGTCCTGCACGACGAACTGACCCGCATCTGGCGCGAGACGCAGCTGTCCGTCCTGTTCGTCACGCACAACGTGCGCGAGGCGGTGCGGCTGGCCCAGCGCGTCGTCCTGCTGTCCTCCCGCCCGGGCCGGGTCGCGCGGCAGTGGACGGTCGGCATCCCGCAGCCGCGCCGCATCGAGGACGCCGATGTGGCGGAGCTGTCCCGGGAGATCACCGAAGAACTGCGTGGGGAGATCCGCCGCCATGGCCAGCACTGACACGACACCCGCCAAGGACGGCAACGACCTCGCCGGACTCGAAGCCGG
>NZ_JOFS01000058.1 GCF_000719285.1 Streptomyces bicolor
GTTCCTCCTGTGGCGCCGCATGAAGCTGTGGGAGCTCCGCTCCTACGAGCAGGTCATCAAGCTGGAGCAGGAGCGCCTCATCTATCAGGCCCGCCTGCGGTCTCGCTTCGGCCGCGCGTGGCGCCGCAAGGCCCCGGTGGAGTCGCTGATGCCCCTGCGGCTCGCCCGCTACGGCGTGCCCCTGTCCGAGACCGCCCGGGCCGGCTTGGCCGCTGCCGGTGTCCACGAGCTGCCCATCCAGTTCACCGGCGAACGGACCCCGCCTGAAGTGCCGCGGCAAAGCCCTGCACTCCAGGAAGATCCCCAGCAAACCGGCGAGCCTGCGCAGCTCACGACCGGGCCCCGCCCGACGAAGCCAATACCAGCGGCGGACCCCCTCGAGTCACCAGTACCGTTCATCTCAAACCGCAGCCAAGGCCCAGCCCGAGCATGCACAAGACACGCATGAACGATGGAGCAACTACCTCTACAACGCCTGGCTCATGTACACGCAGGAGCACGGGACGTACCCAGAGGCCGCCGCTCTCGCCGCGTACGTCTACGAGCGTGACCGAATCACCGGGGCTGGTGGCCAGCCCCTCACCGGCGACGACCTGAAGTCTCTCGTCCTGACCTTCCACCAGCGCAAGCTCGGCAAAGCGGAAGGACCAGGCGCGGAGCCAGCCCCCGCTCCCGCCCACCAACAGCCAGCCGATGCGGACCTGCCCACGGCGGGCGACCATCCCGAGCAAGTGCCCACCGGCGCGGGTGCGCAAGCCGCCAAAGAAACGCGCAGCCCCCACATAAGCGCAACCCTCGACACCACCGAGCCGGACGGCTCCAGCACAACCGGGGAACCCGCCACCCTCACCACCGTGGACCGCTACTACCTCGCCTGGGCGGAATACCAGACTCAAACCGGCGAGGAACCCAAAGCCGATCAGCTCTCCGCCTACCTCGCCGCCCAGGGCATGAACGGCAGAGGCGGCAAGGCGGTAAGCCCATCCACCCTGCGCCGCTACCTCCTGCCGTTCCGCGTCTACCGTCTCTGGGCCGAGCAGCGCATCAAACACAACAACCCCCCACTCCATGTCATAGCGCAAGAATGCGCAGACCACGGCATCACCGCCCAGCACAACAGACCCCTCACCACCGACTACATCGCCGAGCAGGCCGGTGACTTCGAGCGACGCTGGCAAGCACTCACCCGCCACCACACAGAAGCGCAAAAGCGACACCCTCTACCCACACCGCACACGCAACCGCGATCACACACCTGTCCATGAGGCTGCACAAACACAGGAAACAGGAGGCCACGATGAGACACACAAACCCATACGCAGCCAACACACCTGACGAGCCCCCGCCAGCACAGTGAGCCTTTTTCCGACCTGGTGCGCTGGCACGGCAGTTGCTCCTCGTGGAGTGACGAGGCCGCTGGCGAATGGGTTTTCGGCCAAGAGACTCGTCTGGGTATTACCGGCCCGCCTCGCCGAGCGGTTGTCCGGCAGAGGAGTCCATAAGGTCGGTGCGTCGAGCCCGCCACCACGGCACAAGCTGGACGACGCCGAACGCCACCTCGGCAACGAAGAACAGCCACAGCCACCGCGGGGCACCGTGTGCCAGCGCATACGCCTGCCACGCGGCGAAAAGCGTGCGCGCGATGCCGTCGAACAGTCCGTGCACTGGCAGCGGGTTGCTGATCCGGAGCAGCGCCCAGACGACCACCACTGAACCCATCAGATTCGCGTAAAGGATCTCTATCGGGTCGAGGGCAGGCAGGGCGCCCAGCCCGAGCGCGTCACCGAGCTTCGACAGCGCGTCGTGCACCAGGGCGTAGGTCCACGGCGTGGCGAAACCGGCTGTGACCACGAGGTCGTACCAAGCACTTGTGCGTACGACGCGAAGATAGGCGGGGTGGGAAGGGGCGAAAAGACGGATCACGGAGAGGCTCCTGCTGGTCTCCTGCACGGACGCCACGACGGTAAACAGTGGAGTACTGTCCAAGGTCAAGTCCGCAGTTCAGGGAGAGCCGTGCGTATCGGGGAGCTGGCCGCGCAAGCGGGACTGACCAGGGACACCATCCGTTTCTACGAGAAGATCGGTCTCGTCACGGGGCGGCGTCTGGCCAACGGTTATCGCGACTTCCCGCCGGAGGCAGTGCCCTGGCTGCAGTACGTCCGCACCGCACAGACGCTCGGCTTCTCGCTGGCCGAGATCGCACAGACCGGCGAGGAACTGCGGAACGCGCCCGACACCGCCGAGGCGTTGTCCGCGCTGTTCGAGGAGAAGATCAAGGTTATCGATGCGCGTATGGCGCAGCTTGCCACCCTGCGGGCCGAGCTCGACGCACGCGTTGGCACCGGATGCCCGCTACGGGCGGCCGGCTGAGCCGGGTAAACATCGACAAACAGGCCTCGACCTCTCTCAAGGCATTCTTCCAACCCTGGGCCCGCGCATGCAGCACCCGGCCGTGCTCAGACTGCTCGACCAGTTCGGCTCACCGGCCCAGATACGCAACGCCGGACGCCGACGGCTCATCACCCTGATCCGTCCGAAGGCACCCCGCATGGCAGAGCGGCTGATCGACGACGTCTTCACCGCGCTGGACGAACAGACCGTCCTCGTTCCGGGCACGGACGCGGCCTCACTGATCTTCCCCAGCCTCGCCTCCTCGCTCCAGGCGGTGCTCGACCAGCGCAAGCTGCTGGCGCACCGGATCGCGGAACTGCTGGAGGCCCACCCTCTTTCCAAGGTGCTGATGTCCATGCCCGGCATCGGCATCAGAACCGGCGCCCGCATCCTCATCGACGTCGGTGACGGCACCGCGTTCCCGTCCGCCGCCTACCTCGCCGCCTACGCCGGCCTCGCCCCGCCGCCCCGGACCTCCAGGTCGTCCATCCGCGGTGAACAGCCCTCACGGAGAGGAAACAAGCAGCTCAAGCTGGCCCTCTTCCTCTCCGCGTTCGCCGCGCTGGCCGACCCGGCCTCGCGCACCTACTACGACAAAAAAACGCCCAGGGTAAACACCACACCCAGGCCATCCTCTGCCTCGCCCAACGCCGAGCGGACGTGCTCTTCGCGATGCTCCGCGACGGCGCCTTCTACCAACCACCAACCCCGATCGCCCCTTGACCAAAGTCATAGGGGCACCCCCCCAGAGGCCGGGCCCGCTGCCTTATGCACAGAAGGCCCCGGCCGCTTGGCACAGGGAGAATGACGACCGGGGCCGCAGTTCGGAGCGGCGGTCAGCCCACAGCCAACGACCAGGAGCCGCGCGACAGCGTGAGAGTGCCGTCCGGGTCGAGCCGCGCCCGCGCCCCATACACCGGCAACCCGCCCTCGCGGTTAAGCCGGTTCCGGATCCGCTCCAGCTCGTTCCACAGTCGTCGCGGCCCGGCCTGGTGCACCGTCGGCGAGTCGAGGAACCCCGAGGCCGTAGCACGAGCCCACGACCCGTCCGGGTGCAGCAGCCACACCGTACGCTCATCGCCGTCCTGCCCGAGCCGGTAGTCGATGCCGGGAAAGGACAGCTCCAGCATCGACATGACGTCCCACGCGTCCGGGGGGTAAAGCAGCGGATACCGGCTGGTCGTGACCTCCTCCCCATCGCCCTCCGCAGCCTCTTGCCCGAGAGCTACCGGCGGCCCATAGCTGGCGCCGTGACGGGTGCGCATGAACCCGGCCCGATCCCACTCGATCCGGCCCTCGGCGCCCCCGTCCTCCGACTTGTCAGCGGTGAGGATCAGCCCCGTCCCCGCCAACGTCGTTACCAGCCGGCCGCCCGGCCGCAGCCCGCGCAGCCAGGAGACCGGCACGGGACGTACGGACACCGTGGCCACGATGCGGTCGTACTCGCCCGGCAGGTCCCCGGTGATGTCGCAGACCTCGAGACGAGGACTCTCGCCGATCTCGGCGAGCCGGTCCGCGGCGAGCTTCACCAGCTCCTCGTCGACGTCCACGCTCGTCACGCGCCCGCTGCCAAGCCGGGCGCAGGCAAGGGCGGTGCCGTAGCCCGTGCCCGTGGTGACCAAGACGTCGTTGTCGTCGCTGATCATCGCGTGCCGGTACATCTGCACCACGAGGCCCGGCAGCGTTGCCGAAGAGGTCGGGACGCCAGCGACGGTGTCGCCGGGGCTGGCGTTGTCGGCATGGCAGGCATCGACGCGGGTCACGAGCGTCCGATTGCTGTAGGCCGCCTCAAGCCAGGCAGCCGGGGCGCTCGGACCGTCCCTGAGCACCCACCCGTCGCCGCCGGGCTGCTCCCACCAGCGCGGGACGAACACATGCCGCGGCACTTCGGCCACTGCGGAGTGCCAGCGGGATTCCGGCCGTACGACCTCACGCGCCAGGCGCCCGGCCAGAGGTAGCCAGTTCATCGCTCGTCGTCCTTCCCGTCCCCTAGTAAGCAGGGTCGCAGGCTTCGGTGTTCGCCGGGTCACAGTCGTTCGAGTCCGCCGGGGTACAGCCGGCCGACAGGACGGGCCGCCGGGGAATGCTGGCCGCCGTCTGCGCCCACCGCTGCCCAGCAAACACCGCGGCGAGCCCTTCGGTCTTCGCGTTCCCTGTGTCGAGGAACCGGCCCAGCACGCACGGGGTGACCGTGCCGTCGGGCATGACGGCCGCCCGGCCCTTCGCACAACGGCCGCACAGGTCCCGGATGCTGGGCAGGTGCCTCTCGGCCCGGCCGACGCTGCGAACGCGGTCCGTGTTGATGACGCGCACGCCGATGCTCTCCAAGTCGGCACGGGCCTCCGCTACGCGCTGCCCCTCGAACACCTCCACGATGCCCACCTGGAGCGGGATACGCCGGTTGACCACCTGGATGATGTTCGCGCGGGTCGCGGCATGGGAGCCCTTCCGGCCTGTCACCCGCTCGTGCTCCTCGGCCACATCGCTGTAGTAGGACGTCGCCAGAGAAACCTTCGGGTGCTCGAACAGCTCCCAGTGCTCGTGCTTCACGCGGTACAGATTGCTGTAGACCTGCGCGCCGAGCCCCAATGCCGTAGCGCGGAGCACCAGGGCCTCGAAGTCCGGGTGCATCGTCGGCTCGCCGCCGATGAACTGCACCTTCTCCACACCGAGCTCGGCGGCCTCGTTAAGGAGCCGCTGCCAGTCGTCGGTGGTCATGCTGCCGTGCCCCTCCGTGGGCCCGGCCTTGGCGTAGCAGAGCGACGGGCAGGTGAGTTGACACTTGCCGGTGATCTCCAGCTCAAGGAACGTCGGGATGGCGCGTGTTGTGGGCGTCTCGGGAGCGATCGTCACGGGTCAATTCCCTTCTCGAATTCCTCGGGGCCCTGCCGGGGCCAGAGGGGAAACGGGGCTAGCCCCGGCAGGGGTTGTACGGGGGTGTAGCGGCTAGTGGGTGGCAGTGATCTCCTCGGCGGTCTTGGCCAGAAGTGCCGCGTTCGCGTCGATGTCGTGGCTGAGGATCACGGAGCGGCGCGGCAGCCGGGCCAGATGCTCGGTCAGTTCCTGGGCGCCGGTCGCGGTGGTGGGGGTGAGGCCGAAGATGTCCGGGTAGCGATCCTCGGTCTTCGACGTGAAGACGTCTGCCTCGGTCAGGGCGCGGCCGTTCTCCACCTGGGCAGGGGTCGCCTCCGGGTTGACGGACGGGAAGAGGAGCCCGGCGGCCGTCGCGCCGGTGGAGAGGGTTAGGCCGAGCCAGGTGGAGAGCTGGTCAGGGAAGAACTGCGGTTTCAGCTCCTTGCCGGTGTCCTTCCAGAGTGGTTCGCGGCGGCCGTCGTGGAGGGCTTCGGTCACGTCCGGGTGCTGGGTGGGGTGGAGCTGTTCGCCGGCGCGGACTTTGTCTCGTACCTGGTCGTACAGGCCGGTCGCGTCCAGGAGGCCGAGGCCGATCGCGGCGGCCGACGGCCACGGCAGCACGCGCACGCGGCCGTCCGGTTCGGGACGGGCGAAGACGCGGTCATTGGCGAGCAGGCCCCAGCCGCCCAACGCCAGGAGGAGGGAGGTGGTGGTCTTGCCCGCGCCCTTGTCGCCGAGGGTCAGGACTGCGTCCCCATTCTGGGTGGCAGCGGAGGCGTGCAGCACGGTCCACCCATCGGCAAGGAGTTGCCCGCGCACGAGTTCGCGCGCGAGGCGGGCGCCGGCGACCGCTACTGCTTCGGGGTGTTCGCCGACGATGACCATGCGGCGGCCGTTGGCCTGGTAGCCGATCCGCTCCTCCGGCTGCACTGCGTAGGTGACCCCGTCCTGACGGGAAACCAGGGTGCGTGCGTTGGCGTAGGTGGTGGCTTCGTGGCCGTAGTCGCGGACGAGGGTGGTGATGTCGTCGACCCGGGCGGGGGCCACGTCGGCGAGGACCAGACCCTCGCCGTCGGCGATGCCGCCGGGGTTCGGGGCGTCGGTGAGTTCGGCGTTCCACCAAGGGCCGAAGTAGCGGCGCGACCAGTCGGCCACGGCCGGGGTCTGGCTGGCGACCGTGACGGTTGCCGTGTCGGCAGCGATGCGGGTTGCGGTCAGGGGCACGCGGGAGCTCCTTGCTGCTCGTGATGGTTGATCGTCTGGTAAGCGGCTTCGAGTTTGGTGCGGGCCGTAAGCAGGTCCGCCGTCTCGTGCGCGTCCAGCTCCGGGGGCTGAACCGTCGGCTGACCCGCCTGGATGTACAAGCGGATTCCGAGCCACACGCCCGCGCGGTTGACGGACAGAACATCGGTGCCGTCCTGGACGCCGAGGAGTTTGCGCAGCGTGGAGAGGACAGCTGCGGCCGGTCCGTGGCGGGTTCGGCCTATCCCGGTGTTGATCCGGCGCGGCCGGGCGGCCAGCTCGGCGCGCACGAGGTCCAGGGGCACGGTGCACGGGGCACCGTGAATGGTGGTGGTTGAGGCGCAGATGACCGCGCAGTCTCCGTGCTCGCCGATCACGTACCCGTCCACCGCTTCGACGGGCACATGGTGATGAGCGGCGAGGGCGGCGCGATAGCGGGCTGTATCGGTCGCCGATCCGATGCCGTACACGGCCGCGCCGCTGACGCTGGCGAAGAGCCGTGAGAGGACGTCCACGGGGTTGGTGACCATAACCACAGGCCCTCTGTAGCCGGTGAAGGCGCGGGCGAGGTCGGCGATCAGGGGAGCGTTCGCGACGAGTCCTGCCATCCGCACGTTGCGAGTGGCGGAGTTGGTGAACATGGCGCGGGGACACATCACCAGCGCGTCCGCCTGGTCCAGTTCGGCGACGCTCGCGCAGGCGCGTGCGCGGGTACCGGAGTGAGCGAGATGGGCCATGTCATCCAGATCGGTGACCAGCCCGACGGCGCTCTCCGCCGTGCGCGAGGTGATCAGCAGCCGGTCACACCAGGGTTCGCCGACGAGGAGCGCGGCGACGGTTTGACCGACCGCGCCGGCACCGATGATGCCCACCGTGCGGCCGGTCACCGGGCAGCCGCCTTCGTCACGGCGCGCAGCGCGAGTTGCCAAGCTGCATACGGGTCGGTCGCGGCCACAAGTTGGGCGCTCACTTGGTCCAGGACCGGGCACAGGGCCTCTGCCTGGTCGAACACGGTTTGGGCGTGCTCGGGCAACGGCAGCTCGGTCGGCGCGGTGAGGTACGTGGACAGGATGTTGACCGTGTCCATGAGCCACGTCACGAGTAGACGCCTCAGCCACCGGCCCCGCAGGGTGCCCCGCAACGCGCGGGTCTGGTCGGCCACGAACGCGGCGATCCCGTCCACCACGGCGGACGCCGGGGCGTCCACGGGCGGGGCAGCGATCAGCATGAGGAACGCGCGGGAGACAAGCTTTGCGACATCGTGGTGCGCGGGGCCGCGGGCCAGGCCGGGGTCAATGAACACCGGGGCCTCGCCTGGCCCATCCGGGAACAGGACGTGCTCCGGTTTCAAGTCCCCGTAGACGATCACGGTGGGGCCGATCGGCGGGGCGAGGCGGAGTTTCAGCAGCCGGGCCACGACCGTGCCGACAACGGCGGCGACGCCCTGGCAGGTGCGCTCGTCGAGCCGGTCAAGGCCGAGACGCCCGATGTAGATGCGGCCCGATACGCCGTTGAACTTCCGACGGAACGTGCCATCAATGCTGCGCTCCGGGATCGGCGCGGCGTCGACCTGGCAGACCACGCGCGGGTGCTGAAGCCCTTCCAGGCCGGTGACGGCCGCGGTGAGCAAGTCGAGGGTTCGGGCCGGTTCTTTGGTGATGAGGTCGGCGAGAGTCGGGCCGGTGACAGGCTCGGTGAACAGCACCCCAGACGCGTAACCGGCACAGTGGCCGACCCGCACTCCAGCCGCGTCGAGGGTGCGGAGCTGTGCGGCTTCCCGCGCGAGCAAAGAGGCCGGTGAGGTGGCGTATGCGGCCTGGGTCGCACGAACCCTGTCCCGATCTCCCGCCAGGCCGTGCAGCACAGAGACGAGAGACAGGCCAAGGACGGAGTCCTTTGCGAACAGATCCCGGCCGCCGACGCCGACGCGGCGTACGTAGCCAGTGACCGACGGCACGTGATCGCCCAGCGTCAGCGGCTCGTCAGGCCACAGGTCAGCTGCGGCGCGGCGTATCCGGTCGGTGCTGAGCGCGAACAGGTCCGCAGGCTGCGGTAATGCGGTGCCGGTCAAGGTGCCTCCTCGGCGATCAGCGGGAGAAAGACCCGGCCGGGACGGTGTGGAGCAACGAGGCAGCCCCGGCCGGGGGCTTGTGGGGCCGCCCGCCCCTGGGGAGAAGGGGTTGGGGCGGGCGGCCGGTCGTCCACCTCGAGGGAGGGGACCAGCCCGCGCGGCGTCTTGCCCGAAGTCCTCCCGCGCGGGGGTTGTGCGCCCCGGTGGCCGGGTGGCGTGGCGGCCGTAGCGTCCGGCACCGGGGCGGAATCGTCCGGCGGCGGGAGGACTGAAAGGCACCCCGCCGCGGGGGTCTACAGGGGCTGCACGTTGATCAACTTGACCGCGGCGTACCTGCATGGGCCGGTGGCCAGGTCCGCGCGTCCCCAGGAGGATTCGAGGAAGGTTTCACCCCGGTAGGGGACGTGGGCGCTTTGCGCTGGTTCAAAGGTGTGGGCCGCGGTCACGCTGACCGTGGCCCGACGGCCTTCGAGCATGGCGGTCACAGCCATGTACCGGCTCAGCGCGGCCTTGCACACCGCCTCGGTGTAGTCGGCGACCAGTTCCCCGAGCAGATCGGCCAGCCGCGCAGACACCCCCCACGCGGCGAACGTGTCGGCCACCCGCTCGTAGGCCACGTCTCCCAGCAGGCCAGTTACCGGGAAGGTCCAGCGCATCGCGAAGCCGGACTTCCACCACGGGGTGGCGGCCACGGGAGGGCCGTACGGTTGCCGAGGCTCGCGGGTCAGGGTGTCTGTGTAGGGCATCGGTCTCGTCCTTGTGGAGGTGTGGTGGGCCGGCGGGGCCCGGCGGGGAGCGATGGGAAACACGGGCCCCGCCGGGGCTATCGGGGGCCGATGACGATGAGCCAGCCGGTCGGATCGGCCACCTCGGATTCGCGATCCGCCTCAGAGTCGTCATTCGCCTCGGGGGCGTCTGTCATCTCGATGAGCGCCTGCAGCGCCCGCGCTACGACGCCGAGATCATGCAGCCGCGTCTGCCGGTCTGCTGACGGCGCCGCGGGATCAAGCGCATCGTCAGCGTGTCTCAGCACGAGCAGCCCCGTGGCACTCATGGACTCGTCCATAGCAAGCACACGCGCCGCCACCTCAGGGGCGAGCAATCGCACGTGCCCTTCCAGTTGCAGTACGAGCCGTTCCGCCTCCGCACCCGACCTCGGGCGCACGTCCCACAGCGCCGCGTGGAACGCCTCCCGGATCGTCGCGCTGTCAACCGGCATGTAGTCAGCCGCCACAGCGAGTCTCCTGCTCTGCTGCCGGGACGCCGTACATGCCCGCGCACGGGACGCATGAGTACAGGTCGACTCCAGCCACCAAGCGGACGGGGAACTGGCTGTCGGCCGTTCCGGCACACCAGCAGCAGGATTTGCCCTGCCGCTGACGGTGGGTCAGCTTGTCGAGGTGGATCGCGGGGGCGTCCACGAGCGGGCCAGTCCGTGATGTGGGGGTCGTGCTGCGCGTCGTCATGGGTCTCTGCCTCGCGCTCGCGGTCGGGTTCGGTGCCCCGCCCGCTCCTCGCGGGGGAACGAGGAGCGGGCGGGCCGTATGCAATAGCTAACCCACCGTCACCCTCCGCCGTGTATGACGAAGTTGACTGGGCGGCTCACGCCAGGACTGACGAATTGACTCTCTCTTTACTGTCCGTGACAGTCCGTACCGCCTACCGTGACCTCATGGCGGAGTCCAGAAACGATGTCTTAGCCGCCTGGATGAGCGATCACGACATGTCGGCCCGCGAACTGGCCGATGCCGTCAACGACGCCATCAGCGAGCTCACCGGCAAGCCCGGCGACACAGCGGAACGCACCGTGTTCCGGTGGCTGTCGGGTGAGAACCGATGGCCCCAGGAACGCCAGCGCCGAGCTTTGGAGGCCGTCACGGGGCTGGCCATCACGGCCCTAGGGTTCGTGCGTCGGGGGAAACGCAAGACCGTCCCAGCGCCCTCACCGGAGGACCCCTCAGTGCACCGCCGCCGGTTCTTCGGCGCGGCCACCGGCACAGCCGCCGCCGTCGCCGTACCTTTCGTCACCGCAGCGTCATCACGCCCGAAGCATGTCGGGACCGCCGACGTGATACGGCTCCGCGATCACGTCGAAAACCTCGTTCAGCTCGACGCCAAACGCGGCGGACACGCCGCCCTCGAACGCGCCGCCCTTGCCGGTGCCGACGAGGCCCTCGGACTCCAACGCCGGTCCACCACTCAACGCGTACGCCAACGTCTGTTCGCCGTCGCATCGGACTTCACCGCAACCGCCTCTTGGTCCCTGATCGACGCCGGACACCTCGACGCCGCCGGCAAGCACCTCGACCGCGCGCTGACCCTTGCAGGGATGTCCCAGGACCCCGACATGACCATGCAGGTCTGGAACCTGCGGGCCATGCTCGCCCGGCAGCGCAACGAGTTCGGCGAAGCCGTCGCCGCCGCGCAGGCCGCACAGGGTACGACCATCGCCCGCCGCAGCCCGCTGCATGCCTCGCTCGCCCACGCCCGGACCGCTATCGGTCTCGCCCACGCGGGGGATCACCGCATGGCCCTGCGCTCCCTCGGGCGCGCGGAAGATGCCTTGGAGAGGGCTGACCTGGCAGCCTCCGTACCGACGTGGATCGCTTTCTACGGCCCCGCCGAACTGCACTCGCTCACCGCGATCGTGAGGGATGTGGTCGGGCATCCCGCAGAGGCGGAGGCGGCGTCCTACCGTGCGCTGTCGGCTCTCCCCAAGGCCTACCGCCGCAACCGCGCGCACACGACCGCACGCCTTGCCC
This sequence comes from Streptomyces bicolor, assembly GCF_000719285.1. Lineage (GTDB taxonomy): Bacteria > Actinomycetota > Actinomycetes > Streptomycetales > Streptomycetaceae > Streptomyces > Streptomyces bicolor. The sequence goes on from NZ_JOFS01000058.1 coordinate 11,320, forward strand.
TCGCACAGCTCCATCAACGCGATGTCGAGCAGGCATGCGCCACGTCCGGCGACGTCTTCAAGATCATGGCCGGTGACCCGCTCCCCGGCCGCACGCGCCAGCTCCTGGGTGACTTCCACCGCGAGTTGATCACCGTCGCACCCCCGCGCATCGCGCACGAGTGGACCGACCGCTACCGGACCGAATGGAGCACTCCGTGACCACGGCAACCGTCGAAGTGCGTCACTACGGCCATGACGACCTACCTGCCATCCGGCAAAAACTCCTCGATGTCCACGCCGACGCCTACGCGGACGACATGACCGAGTTCGACGAGCGGTTTCCCTGGTTCGTCGACCACTGGGGAGGAAACCCGGGCTTCGCGTGCGTCATCGGTTACGAGGGTGACGAGCCCGTCGGCTTCGCCTACGGCGCCCCGGGCACGCACGGCCGCGAGTGGTGGCGCGAGCACCTGAGCGATCCGCCGGCGGACGACACGACGTTCTCAGTGTCTGAGCTGATGGTGCGGCCCAAGTGGCGCAAGACCGGCACGGCTGAGCGACTGCACGCGGCGCTTCTTGAGAGTCGGCCGGAAGCCCTGGCCGTGCTCCTCGTCGACCCTGACCACCCCAAGGTGCAGGCACTCTACGAGACCTGGGGATACCGGAAGATCGGTCATCGGCAGCCCTTCCCCGATTCGCCGAACTTCGCCGTGATGCTCAAAGAACTCAACCCGGCGGCCTGACCCGCCGGCACGACGGCCCGTCCCCTCTCCCCAACAGCGTCCCTCTCGTCGGAGGCGGGCCGTCGGCGTGCACGGGGATTGTCACAGCACCCCCGCCCATCCGTGTAATCCGAGGAGAGCGATGGCTTACACGCCCTACCTGACCCGTCTCCATTAAGGGCGTGGCTGTGGACAACCGTCGACGCGTGCTGCTGCTGCAGAACGAACGCAATAGTGGGAGCTGCCAGGGGGCCGACTCGAACCAACGGACTCCGCCCCGGAGCTGGCAGTGGAGAGGGAAATTGTTGAGGATCCTTGAGAACCCCGCCTCCGCTCACCTGGCTCCCCAGGCTTGGCCGCCCGGGACTTAGCCAAGAGAGGGCGGTCGGCGGTGCCCAATCTCGGGAGCAGCCGTCAAGTAACAAGATCATTGAACTGCTGACACGGCGACAACTTTCGAACACACTTCACTCATGGACGCGGGACTTGCGGCACTTCTTGGGGCAGGCGTAGGCGCTATAGGAAGTGGCACAGCTGCCTTCATCTCCGGTTGGTTCGTCGGCAAGCAAGCACAGCTACAAGCCGTCACCCAAGCGGAGACGGCCAGACTCCAGGTACGTGCGGACCACTTGCTACAGATGCGTGAGCCTCGGGCGCGCGCCTACTCGGCGTTCCTCGACCAGGGGCTCCTCCTTTGCGAAGTTCTCAGCGGAGCCAGCTTCGAGGAAGAGGAAGGAGAGCCGGAATGGGAGTACGACGAGAACGGTGAGAGGCGCTGGAGACCAGCCGACGACGACTCACCGACCCACGACATCCTCGACATACATCGCCTATTTGTCATCGACGACATTGGTCGGCTCCTCGCTCATGGAGACGAACTGAAAACCTTGGACAGACTCCGATCCCGCGTGGTCGTGGAAGGGCCGGCTCTGGTAGCTCGACCCGCTCAGGAATTCCGCGACTACCTCATCGGTCGCCTAGAGGAGTTTGCCGAGCTTGGAACGAGTGCGGGTGTGTTGAGGGATGGTGACCGCCGGGAAGCGGTGAAGGAGTCGAGACGGCTCCTGGAGAGGTTTGCCGAAACCGCACGCGAAGCCCTGTCAGACGACGGGCTCCAGACGCAGCCCTCTCAGGAGATCTCCTGACCCGCATTCCTGGCGCGGGCGCGGTAGCGACGCAGACCGATATGGGCTGCTGTCGGCGGCATCGTGGCCGTCGCAGCTGGCGTCACGCTTTGGGTCTGGGCGCCTTGGGTCGACCGCATCCCGTTCAGAGCAATGCTCAAGACCTGTGGATCGGCCTCGGGTTGAACGCGAAGGGCGTACCTTCCCGAGTGATCGATTGATGGTCATCGAGTAGGCCGGTGCTGCGAACACCGGTCGGGAAGGCACGCCCGTGCTCAGCGTAGTCAATGCCGACGGCACCACCGCCGACGGTTCCTCACTCATCGACGAGATCGTCCGGGAGGGTGCGAGGCGGATGCTGGCCGCCGCCCTGGAGGCCGAGGTAAACACCTATATAGCCGAGTTGGCGGATCAGCGGGATGAGATGGGTCGTCGTCTGGTGGTCCGCAACGGCTATCACCAGCCCCGCTCGGTGACCACCGCGGCCGGGACGGTCGACGTGAAAGCGCCGAGGGTGAACGACAAGCGCGTCGATGAGGAGACGGGCGAGCGCAAACGGTTCTCCTCGGCGATCCTGCCGCCCTGGGCGCGGAAGTCGCCGAAGATCAGCGAAGTCCTGCCACTGCTCTATTTGCACGGCCTGTCCTCCGGGGACTTCGTGCCCGCGCTCGAGCAGTTCCTCGGCTCCTCGGCCGGCCTGTCCCCGGCCACGGTGACTCGCCTCACGCAGCAGTGGCAGGGCGACCACAAGGCGTTCGGCGAGCGTGACCTGTCCGCCACCGACTACATCTATATCTGGGCCGACGGCATCCACCTGCGCATACGCCTCGAAGAGGCGAAGGCTGCCGTCCTGGTCGTGATGGGCGTTCGGGCGGACGGCACGAAGGAGCTGATCGCGATGGCGGACGGCTACCGGGAATCATCGGAGTCCTGGGCGAGTCTGCTGCGGGACTGCCAGCGACGCGGGATGCGCGCTCCCGTCCTCGCTGTCGGCGACGGCGCCCTCGGCTTCTGGAACGCGATCAACGAGGTCTTTCCCGAAACCCGCCACCAAAGATGCTGGGTTCACAAGACGGCCAACTGCCTCGACAGCCTCCCGAAGTCGGCACAGCCCGCGGCGAAGAAGGCCATCCAGGACATCTACAACGCCGAAGACAAGGAGCACACGGCCGCCGCGGTCAAGGCGTTCGCCAAGCAGTACGGCACGAAGTTCCCCAAGGCCGTCAAGAAGATCGTCGACGACGAGGACGAGCTGCTGGCGTTCTACGACTTCCCCGCCGAGCACTGGATCCACCTACGCACCACCAACCCCATTGAGTCGACCTTCGCGACCGTCCGACTGCGGACGAAGGTCACCAAGGGGGCCGGCTCCCGAGCCGCTGCCCTGGCGATGGTCTTCAAGCTCGTCGAGTCTGCCCAGGCCCGCTGGCGAGCCGTGAACGCACCCCACCTCGTCGCGCTCGTCCGCGCCGGGGCCCGCTTCGAACGCGGCCAGCTCGTCGAACGCACTGAGATCATGGCGGCGTGACGATGACTCCATTGGAAGCACCCAGCCCCGAGGTCCAGGTCGTGCAGGTGGACACCACTGGCACCGATCTCCTGACTGTCATCGTGCGATGCCTGGCGACCACGCGGCTGGGCGCGCGCTTCCGCTGCACCAGCCCGGACGGACAAGCCGTCGACCTGGTACTGACGGAGATCCGCCGCTACCCCCAGGTGCCAGTCCACGAGGTGGACCCGCCTCACGGCGCCCGTCTCGTCCTCACCGGCCCAGGATCGGACGATCTCCATTTCAAGCCCGGGGACATCCTGCGTGGCACCAACCCGATCCCCTGATCAAGCATCAATCCACAGGTCTTGACGATTGCTCGGAGGTAGACCGGATGGCCGTGTGGAGCCCAGACGTCGGGCGCGGGGCGCACCATGCCTACCTTCGTGGCGATGAGCAGGTCATCCGGGTACGGATACAAGGCGTGGCGGACAAGGAGTTCGGCTGTGTGCGGGCCGTAGGCGTCTGCTGTGTCGATATGCGTGATGCCGTAGGTGTGGACGGCTTGGCGTAGTACAGAGACCGCAGTCTCGAAGTCGTCGGGGTGACCCCACGTGCCGGGGCCTGTAAGACGCATGGTCCCAAAGCCGAGCCGGGAGACGTTCTTGCCCGCGATGGTGATGGTGCCTGCGGGAGGAGTCATACCAGCGCCTCCTTCAGGCAGCGCCGAACGGCGAGGTCGACGGCGTGAGCATGGCTGTCGGGGTCGCTGGTCACTCGCTGGTGGGTAATCCCGTCATCGGCCAGGAGGCGGTGCACGTGCTGGTCGACGAGCTTCCGGTAGCGAGGGTGGGACTGCTGCTTGATCAGGTGACAGCGGGGTTTATGCAGCCAGGGCTGCGGGTGGGGTCATGATGGTCTCGTACTCGACAGGGGTCAATCTGGCCAGGCGTCTCTGCCGCCGTCTACGGTGGTAGGTGCGTTCGATCCAGGTCACGATCGCGATCCGCAACTCCTGGCGGGTGGCCCAGACTTGGCGGTCCAGGACGTTCTTCTGCAGCAGCGCGAAGAAGCTCTCCATGGCCGCGTTGTCGCCGGCCGCGCCAACCCGGCCCATCGAGCCGACCAGGTCGTTGCGGGCGAGAGCGGACACGAATTTCCGGGACCGGAATTGCGAGCCGCGATCCGAATGCACAATGCACCCGGCTACCTGGCCACGGCGGGCGACCGCAGACTGAAGGGCCGTCACCGCGAGGCGGGACTTCATCCGCGCGTCGATGGAGTAGCCCACGATCCGGCCCGAGAACACGTCCTTGACCGCACACAAGTAGACCTTGCCCTCGCGGGTGGAGTGCTCGGTGATGTCGGTCAGTCAGAGCCGGTTCGGTGCGTCGGCGCTGAAGTTCCGCCGCACCTTGTCGTCGTGGACCGGCGGCCCGGCCTTGGCGATCTTGCCGCGGCCTGCCCGCTTGCCGAAGATGCTCCACCAGCGGTTGTCCCGGCAGATCCGCCAGGCGGTCCGCTCGGCCATCGCCTCGCCCGCGGCGCGGGCCTCGTCGGCAAGGAAGCGGTGGCCGAACTCCGGGTCGTCGCGGTGGGCGTCGAACAGGGCGTTGGCCCGGTATGCATGGGCCAAGTCGGCGTCGGTGACCGGGGTGTTCAGCCACCGGTAGTAGGGCTGGCGGGCCAGCCCGAGCACCCGGCACGTCACCGCCACCGGCACCCGATAAGGGGCACCGGGAGCGGCCAGCTCGCGGACGAGCGGGTACATCATTTTGCGGGGAGGTTCGCCTGCGACAGGTAGGCCGCAGCAGCCCGCCTGAGCACCTCGTTCTCCTGCTCCAGCAGCCGGATTCGCTTGCGGGCCTCGGCCAGTTCGGCCGACTCACTCCTGGCAGGGCCCAGACCGCCGCCCGGGGCCGGCTCGCCGCGTTCCTCGGCCTCCGCGCGTCGGATCCACTTCGTCAACGAGGCCGGGTGAACGCCGAAATCGGCGGCGATCTGTTCCAGGGTGACGCCGGGCTCGCGGCTTCGTGCGACCCGCACGACGTCCTCGCGGAACTCCTTCGGATACGGCTTGGGCATTTCGACATCCTTCCAGCCCGCCTCTCAGCGAGCCAGATCAGGTGTCACCCAACCCTGCAGCAGTCCCGGTCGTAGTCGTGGCTGGTGTCGACGTCCACTTCCTCGTCGAGCACGGTCGCGAACAGCAGGTTGTACTTCGGCAGTTGCGTGGCGGCGAGCGCTAGCAGGCGTTCGCGCTCAAGGCGGGGCGCGGTCTCCCCGCGGAACTCCAGCGCGGCGTGCCAGTAGGCGAGGGCGTCGTACGAAGCCCGGTCGATAAGGACGACTTCCGCGCCCAGGGTGAGCGCGGCGATCTCGTCGGCGGCGCCCTGCGCGATGATCCACTCGGTGGACTCAGCGGTGTGGTTCTGCATCTTGGGCAGGCCGGCCTCCGCAGCCCGCTTGCCGAGCCGACCGGTGCGCGCCACGGTGAGGCCATGGCCGCGTAGCTCCATCTCGATGCGCTTCAGGAGCGTCGTCTTGCCGGTGGAGTGCGTGCCGAGCACGCCGATCCGGATGGGCTGGGAGGAGGTCACCACAGAGTCGGGTCCTTTTCTGGTTCAGGGGCACCGGGCAGGCCGGGCGGCACAGCCGCAGCGACCAGCTGGTCCCAGGTCTCGTATCGGGAGGCCATGGCGATGAGGAGCTGCGCCGTGGCGAAGGCGTCGAACGTGGCCCGGTGCCGCTGTGCGGGGGCCTCGCTCAGGTCCGGCTGCACGTGCTCGATGAGGGCGTCCAGGCTGTACTTGCTCAGGTCAGGGAACGTGGCCTTGGCGAGCCGAAGGGTGTCCAGCACCCCGGCGGGTGCCCAGGTCGGCAGGTGTGCGCTCAGGACGCGGTAGTCGGTGTGCGCGTTGTGCGCGCAGATCCACGCCGAGCTCATGAAGGCGTGCACCTGGCCCGCGATCTCTACCCATGCCGGCTTGTCGGCCAAGTCGTCGTTGGAAAGGCCGTGTACCCGGGTCGCGAAGGAGGTGACGGGGCGGTTGGGGCGCGTCAGCCACGCCTTCGCGGTGGTCTTGTCGGGGCGGCCGTCCCGGATGGGCAGGGCGGCTACCTCAACGAGGTCGGGCGGGGTGGTGCCGTTGCCTTCGACGTCGACAACGAGCAGTGCGGGCCAGGTGCGGAAGATCATTGGGTGTCGGGTCCGTTCTCCGCCTCCCAGCCGATGGGGGCTCGGCCGTGCTGGCGGTAGTGGTGGGGCTTGGCTCGGTCGTGGCACTGGTAGCCGAACCCGTGCTGTAGGTAGTAGCGGGGTGGCTCGTCCAGTCCCTCGACGACGATGGCACGGTCGTTGATCTCAACGGCGCCGATCGCGCGAGGCCTCGCGCTTCGCGGGTGACCTCTTCCAGCTCGGGTTTGACCCACGCCCCTGCGCACAGTGCGATCTGTTCGGGCGGGCAGATGTCGCACAGCTCCCGGATGCCGTAATGGCCGTTGTAGTCGGCCTCCCCGTGGGGGTAGGCAACCCCGCAGCTCGTCTTGCGGAACAAGGTCCCCCACGGCGCGGCCCCGGTCACTCGCGCCGCATCAAAGGCGTCCAGGATCCGACGCTCGGCATGCTCCGGCATGATCTTCCGCCGGGCCGTGGAGTCGTACGGCATCGGCAGGCCGTGCTCTTCGTAGTACGCCGCCATCTGATCCCGGAAGAACAGACCGGTGAACACGGTGGCATGCGCGTGGAGGGACAGCTCGCGGGCTCGCTCGATGTGCTCGTCGGAGTCGTTGAGGCCCGGCACGATCGGCCGCCAGTACAGCAGGGTCTTGTACCGCTCCGCGTGCTCGAACAACATGCGCAGGCTGTCCGCCGCGATGGAGGAGTTCACCGGCTCGATGGCCGGGTTGTCGATGCCCGAGTGAGTGACCAGGACTGTCAGCCGCAAGTTCTGGAAGGAGTTGAGTACGGCGCAGTCCTCGGCGCTCACCCGCCACCGAGTGATGACCAGGACGTGGTTCGTCAGCCCCTTCTCGTCGAGCATCCGCAGTACGGCGAAGAGATGCGGCTTGACCACGGGCAGCATCGGGTCAGTGGCCCGGTTGAACAACTGGATGGGCGTCTTGTGGAGCCGGAAGTACCGGTGGCCGACGAGCGCGGCGACCGCGGCCTCATCGGTCATCAGTCGCTTCGGCGTCTTCATGGCGAAGTTGTCGAAGACGTGGCGGACGCAGTAGCCACACTCCAGCGGACAGCCGACGATGTGGTTCACCGAGAGGCCTGACTTGCGGTACTCGATCACGTCGGCGAGCTCGGGCTTCAACTCGCCGATCTGCTCGGCGGTCAGGAGCGGGAGCAGACGGCGAGGTACGGCGGGAGCGGTCATGGGATCCTCCGGGGCCGGGGTGGTCAGTGGTCGGCGTGGACGGGCTGGAGCGGTACGCCGGTTGGGGAGGTGAGCAGTTCGCGGCGGGCGGCGCCGAACCAGGTGCCGAAGTCACGGCGAGCGGCGTCCGGGTCGTCCGAGGTATGGACGAGGTTGTGCACGAGGCGCTTCTCGGCGAGCGCAGCCTCAAGGCTGTCGTTGCCGAAGTCGCCGCGGATCGTGCCGGCCGCGGCCCGGGTCGGGTCGAAGTGCCCGATCAACTGGCGCAGTAGGGCGTGAATGCCGGGCTCCCCGTACGCGAGGGCCACGGTCACCGGCTTGCCCGCATACGCGTCGTCCAGGCACCGGGGGATGTTCCGGTCGGGGAACCAGTCGGCGTCCACCAGGAGATCCCAGTAGTGCACGTGGGCCTGCCACGGCTGCACGGTGACGTCGAGGCGGCTGGCAACGGTGACGCCAGCGGCGGCGATCCGCTCGAGTACGGCGTCCACCAGGCCGCGTTGCACGGCATCCGGCTTGCACAGGATCACGGAGCAGCGGTCGAAGTCGGAGACCCGCAGCTTGCAGCCGGGCCCGTACCAGGTGCCGTACTCCCGGCGGGCTCCGGCCGGATCGTCCGAGGTGTGAACCAGGTTGCGGACAAGGCGCTTCTCCGCGCGCGCGGCGGCGATGCTGTCCTCGCCGAGTTCGCTGCGGATCGTGCCGGGCACCGCCAAGGTCGGGTCGGTGTGGCCGATGAGCTGCCGGAGCCGGGCATGGACGCCGGGTTCACCGTGCGCCAGGGCGACGGTGACTGTCTGGCCCTCATACGCGGCGTCGATGTAGGCGGGCAGGTCGCGCATGTCTCGGCGGCCGGTATCAGCGAGCAGATCCCGGTAGGCGACGTGCGCCTGCCACGGTTGGGCCACCAGGTCCATGCGGTCCGAGACAGCAATGCCCGCGTCGGAGATCATCCCCAGGATCCGGTGGACCAGGCCTCGGGCGACGGCGTCCGGCTTGCAGAGGATGACTGCCCGGCAGTCGAAGTCGACGCCCTTCACCACGGCGCCGCTCCTCGGCTTCCCGTTCCCGCTCATCGCAGGCTCCCGTCCGGGGCGGCGGCGCAGGCCGACCACTTACGTTCCATGAGCCAGCGCAGGCCGGGATGGAGAGCGGCCAGGAGGTCCGGGTCGACGGCCGCAGTCTGGTCGTGCTGGATTTGCCGGTACAGCTCGAACAGCATGACCACCTGCTCCCAGTACGGGTCCAGGCCCAGGCCGCGGACGTGTTCGGCGTTGTAGCGGATCTGGTTCGTGCGCAACGCCTCTTCGTGCACCAGGACGTGCGCGATGGTCGCCCCCTCGGTGCTCTCCGGCATCGCCGGGAACGAGAAAGCTGGGGCCGCGGGACGGGAGTCTGCCTCGTCCAGGACGCGCTTGACGCGCTCGGCGTTGCGGTCGTTGACGTGGGCAGACCCGATGAAATGCGTGTACGTGCCGAGCTTGAGGCCGAGCTGGATGGCCGCGTACTCCTGGATCATCGTGAAGGAGAAGACGTCGGACAGCAGGCCGCAGTCGAGATCATTCGCGCGCATGTTGCAGACCATGTGCAGCTGCCCGTCCCGCGGGAGCAGGTGCAGGCCGGCCAGGCAGGCGACGTCAGGGTTGTTTCGATCTGCGAGTTCCTTCGCCTTGAACCCCCTCGGCCCAACAGGGTTCGGGGGTTCTCTGTGTTCTGGCCTTAACGACTGTGGCGCGGGGCTAGCCGAGGGAGCGGCTGCCCGTACGACCGCCGCATGTTCGTCAGCGCTCTCGCCGCGCTGGTTCCCACGAGGGCGGGGCGGCCGCGCATTTGGCGCGGGCCATGGCTGCCGCCTGCCGGGCCCTGACCTGCTCCCAGCGGTAGTCGCGGGCCCACGTCTGGGCGGTCACGTCCTCGTGCAGCTGCCGGTCGACCATCGCGCGGCGTTCCGCCTCGAGGCGTACGACATCGCGTCCTGACGGGGGCCGTCACCGCACGGCGCTGGGCACGACGGTCGGCCTGCCGCTCTTCGCACCGCGGGCAGTCCCGGCGGAGTCGAGCAGCATGCGGTCGTCGCACAGCCGGTCGCCGTACTCCTGCCGTTGAGGCAGGCCCTTGCAGCCAGCCCACCGGGTCCTTGATTGGACCACGGAGGCGCAGCTGGTCGGCCAGGCGCCGGGCGAGCCGGTCGGCAAGGATCTGCGGGGCGTCTCTCCGGTCGAGGCTGACGGCGATCGACCAGGCGAGTTCGTTCGCGATCTCGGCGAAGGACTCCTTGTTGGGTGTCGGTAAGAGCTGCGTCACCAGCCGCATATGGTGACCGACCGACCCCGTGAGCTGCGGATCAGGTGAAGGCAGGGCGGGTCCAAGTCTCGTGGTGTTTCACTTCGGGCGCCTCCATCCGGGGGGTACCGCCACCCACGGCCCGGAGTGGTGCCACTATCTCGCGGCCGGTTCCCCTAGGCAGGAACTGCGTGGCCGCGCGGCGGGCGCTGCCCGCCGACGCGCAGCACAACGTCTTGGACAAGGGCGTGGCCCGGCTCTCCCCGCGCCGCCACGCGAACCTCCACTGCCTGGCCGATGCTTCCGCGCTTCCACCCCGTCCGGCGGCGCATCCACCTGGCAGTCGCTCCCGCACCAGCATGCCTGCACCCCTCATCTGCTACCGCAGACTTGTCAAATCTGATGATTTCTCAGAGAGCAGGAAGTCTAGAAAGTAATCGGCCAGTGGAATTTTCAGAATCGGCTCCAAGAAAAGAAACTGACCTTGTGGGTTCACCTCAAGCCAGACCGGCTCCCCGCTCGGGGTCAATTTGATATCTATGATGCCCATCCGCAGGCCGAGCCTTCGCAATACCGTTATGACCTTCTCTCCCATTTCGTCCGGGACGGGCCATGTGGAGATTGGAATGGTAAGGTCGGCGCGCCAGTCAAGTTTGTCGGTCTTGAGGAGCGCCGCATACATGCGGTCGCCGAAGCAGTTCAGTCTGATATGTTCATCGCCTTCGATGTACTCTTGGTAAATCGCGGGGCAGGCTTCGAACGATTCGGCAGGAAAAGAGGCGGGGTCGTCGATATACTGAGTGAACATCAACGGCCCTGAAGCCCCGACTACCGGTTTCACGATCACACGTCCGACTTGGTGCAGAAAATGAACAACTTCGTCACGCGACTGCGTCACGAGCGTTTTCGGCACCCGAAACCCGGCCTCTTTGGCGATCAGGGTCTGTGGCAATTTGTCTGAAGCGCGATCCGTTGCTTCAGGGTGGGACACCCACTCTCCGTGAAACGACGAGGTGAGGATTCCGGTGAGTGCGCCGCGGCAGTCGTTGTTGATGAGGCTGCGCTCAACTGTCTTCGCTATATTCTCCGCGGCTTTCTGGGGAGCCCTCACTCGCCGCCACCACAGCAGCGAAACGTCCTCTAGGTGTACCCTGTTCCCGTCTGAGTCGAGCAGTGTGACCGGAGAGTCCGCGTGTGAATTCCAGGAGAGGCTGGGTCGTCCGCTGAGCTGGTCGCATTCGATGATTCGGAAATCATCGTACCCGCGCCTTCGTGCTGCATTTCGGACAGCGAGAGCGTGTAGGTCATCCTGCAATGTGACGGTGAGAATCACTACTCGGGGCGACAGACGTCGGACTTGTCGGAGCAGCCGTTGGAGCAACCCTCGGTACGGACGACACTCATGTCATTGCCTGTAAAGTCCAAACCCGTGGTCTGCCGCACGGCAACTTCCCATGCCTGTACTTCCTCGGGAGTCTCCAGGCGGATGAACGAGTCGGGCTGAGCTTCAATGACGACCGGAGGAGGCTTCTTCTCCAACTGCGATTCGTCCACTGGTTCGCCCAGTTTGAATGTCGGCATCATGCTCACCTCGAAGAAGCGGGTTGCATTTGCTTAAATTCATTCTAGCCTCGCCTGTCGCCCGCGCAACTCTAGCCTCGCCTGTCGCCCGCGCAACCGAGAAGGGCACCTTCTTGCATGGCTTGTGGACCAAGGCTCAACTGACGTTGAAGCAAGACGACTCCCACACGCACGTACATAGCCGATCGCAGCCGTGCGCCACCGCATCGTGCGGCGGTGGATGAGGCTGTGCCTGCAGGGCATCTTGTACGTGCTCTGCTCTACAACATCAGGTGGCAACTGCTGGCGCTGGAGCTGGGATTCGGCTCCGGACGGGACCTGCTGGCGTCGGATGTGGCCGGTGGCACGAGGCTGGCGTCTTCGACTGCCGAATGTCGCATCACCGGGGCAAACGGGGCGCGACGCTAAGGGCGTGGGGTCAGGCGTGGGGCTCAGGGCTTTCGGTCGGTGTAGGTCGGTAGACGACGATCGGGCAGACTGAGCAGGCCTGGGCCCCCTCTTGAGCGAACCATCTGCAGTCTGAGCGAATGGCGCACCGAGGCAGCAGTCCCCTGCTCTCCTCTGGCACGGTATCGGGCCTGGCGTTGATCAAACGGCCGATGAGAGAACAGTGCCGACCGGTCCAGTGCTCGCAGGATTCCTGTACGCAGGCGTCGGCGAATCGAAAGCGCGACTCCGGGTCACCGTGTCCTTCGCAGGCATCGATGAACTGGTCATCGACAGGGATCGCGGGTCGCAGGTATCCCAGGCGCCCGTTTGATCCCAGCAATGCGATGGCCACCGCTCCTTCGTGGCACGTGGAGCTGGGGCACAGCGTGCCTTGTGGGCCGATTCCACAAGTCTGTGCCGGGTCGGCGCCGCGAGGGTCCGAGAGGCACATCTACAGCTGCGCCTGCCGCACGCGGAAGCCTTGGAGATGGCCTCCTTCACGGATCCGGTCCACGGTCAGTCCCTCGCTGAGGAGGTCGACGGTCTGGCCGCCTAGGTTGACGGTGGCCAGTTCTGCGAGCACCGCCTTACGGACTGCGTTGTCGACGCGCTGCAGCACTTCGTCAGGAAGGTCGATTCCATCGATCTCGACCCGGAACTGCTGTCCGTTGTTTGGCATGAGGAGGTAACCCTTCTTCCGCTGCCAACGCTTCTGGATCGGCACCCAAGACGCGTACTGGTCCCACCATGAAGGTCGCTTGGTCAACTCAGGCAAACACTGCGTTGAGCCCACCGCTACTGCTCGAACCCTCTCGGGTGACGGACGCCGCATAGGCGTGAACGAGGGCGAGGCGCAGCGCAAGAGCCTTGCTGGCTTCGAAGTCGCGGCGACGTTGTGCACGGACAGCATCGAGCGGGGCCGGCCCGCCGTCAGGGTCTGCCTCCAGCTCAGGGAAGGCGCGGCGGCTGAGCTCACGCATCACCTTCGTCTACCGCTCCACCGCCTCCGCGATCGAGGGGTCGATACAGCTCGGGTCGACCTGCCGAGGAATACCGGACGCCGACGGCCGACGAATGGGACCAGTTCCTGAGTGCCTGTTCTGGGAAGTCCTACCGTTCTAGCGCGGCTCCACGCCGGTCATTCGTAGGATCGGTGGGCCCGGGAGTTCGGGGTATGGCTAAGGCCATGAAGGCGCGGCTGGTGCGGGGGCCGGTGGTGTGCTCATGGCCTAGGAGCTCCGGGATCTGCCGTGCCGGAAGGGGACGCCGCATAGTTGTCACACATGATTCGCATCACGTAGTCCCCCAGCAGACGTGTGGGCTGCACAAGTGTCCTGCAGTCGCCCAGTTAGGCGGACACTCACAGAGTGTTTCGTGCCTTTGGGCTCAGACTGACGACACTAGTTGACACCGCCGGGTCATGAGGGCCCGTCGGCATTGCAGGGATCACGAACGCCTTCCCGAGATGAGCGAATCACTGATCACGTGGGCGGCGATCACGCTGATGACCCGGCGGCTCACCCGCCGGGTCACCCAGTCCGCCGCCCGGCGCGACGTCACACCGTCCACCTCCACCAGGCAGCCTGAGTATCAGACTGCTGGGCAACGAGGAAACTTGTTCACCGCGGCAGGTCGTGGGACGACTGCGGGCGCAGCGGCGGTGCGTCGTCCCGGGCCGTGACGACGCCAGCGGCTGCGGCGTCGAATCCTGCCGGCCAGATCGTTGTGGCGTCACCCGCTGCGCCTGTCAGGCTGGCCGTAGCCAGGTCGGTACCCGTCAGGTCCGCGCCGCGCAGATCGGCCAGTTCGAATCGCGCGCCTTTGACTACCGCACCCGTCAGATCGGCGCCGGTCAGGTCCGTCGCGCGCAGGTCCGCCCCATCGAGCCGGGCATGCCACAAGACCGCAGTCCGCAGGTCGGCCTGGTGCAGGTTGGCGTTGATGAGCACGGCGCCGGCCAGCCAGATGCCGGTCAGATCCGCACGTCGTAGATCCGCACCGGTCAGGCCTGCGTCGGAGAGGTCGCAGTAGTGCCGGTCGGCGTCGGCCAGGTTGGCGAAGGCCAGCCGCGCCCGCCGAAGGTCGATCCGGTCCAAGCGCAGTTCCTGATGGCGCGGCGCCGGCGCCCGGCGGCCGAGCACCGTCATCGCCGCCTGCCGGTCGGGGGACCGCACGGACAGCGGTTCTTCCCCGCCGTGGGTACGGGCCAGTTCGCCTTTGTGTCCCTCGTCACGGGGAACCGGCCGCTCGCCGAGGGGAACCACCAGTCCGTTGCGCTTCACGAAGGAGCACAGCACCTCCGCGATCGGCCCGCGATCGTCCGGCGAGTCATAGGCGATGCGTTCGAGGGCGAAGACCGCGCCGATCCGTACTTCCGGGCTGGTGCTGCCCAGTTGCTCCACGGCTGCCGTGAAGCGCTGGGTGATCTGCCCTTGGCGACTGACATCCAGCTGCCGCCAAGTGAAGTACGCACCGATCAGCAGGGCTACGCCTGCCAGTCCCTGCAGCAGCGTGGTGCGGATGTCGTTGACCGCCTTCGCCCGGTCTGCGGCGGGCGTCGAGGGAGCATCCCAGCTCAGCAGTAAGCGAGGCGCTACCACGGTGACAAAGGCGACCAGCACCACGCTGCCGCAAACTACGGCGAGGCCCGTCGCCCATGACCGTCCGACGCGGCGCGGCCCGGGGGGTATCTCCTCGCGTATGGGGTGTCCGGGCAGGACCCTCTGTCCTCTGGACGACCTGGCCATCCCCCACCACCTCCTGCCAACGCTCGCCGCAATGGCAGAAGGATGCGTCTCGGCAGCCGTCTTCAAACGCCCGTACACGACCTTGCCTAGAAGGCGGCGGGTTCAGACACAGTCTCTAAGAGGGCGTTTACATCGCAATTACATGCATTTCGCCTGGTATGCGGATCGGCTTCGGGAGTGCTGGTGATGCTTGAGGGGCTGACGATGCAGAA
>NZ_JOFS01000059.1 GCF_000719285.1 Streptomyces bicolor
GCGCGCACGCGGACACGGTGGGCGCGATCAATGTCCTACGGGCCGGGCTGGTCCGTCGCGAAGCCGCACCGGCATAGCGAGAAGCCCCCTCGTTCACGAAGGGGAGGAGTCACCAGCGGTTTCTGGACATCCCCGTACCCGATGGCGTTGAACGAGACGTCGATCCGCCCGGCCTGTGCGGCGACGCCGTCGACGAACGCGTCCACCGCCGCCCCCTCCCGCGCGTCGACCACGGCGGACTCCGCCGTCCCGCCCGCGGCACGGATGTCCTCGGCCAGTTTGCCCAGGGGCGCGGCGTCGCGCCCCGCGATGAATACCCGCGCCCCCTCCCGGGCGAAGGCGCGTGCCGCCGTCCCGCCGATGGGACCGCTCGCCCCGTACACCACCGCGACCTTGTCCTTGAGCAGCATGTTCTCGATCTCCGTTCCGATCGGGCTGCCGAACGTCCGGCCGCGCGACGCGGCCCGGCCCTCATCCGATACGTCGGTGCCGAGACCCGGGATTCGACATGTCCGCGCGGATCACGGCGTGGGGATGCCCGCGGGCCGGGCCGGACGGCCCAGGCGGACCGGTACGCCGGGGGAGTACAGGACGCTGACGGGCGCGCCGCTCGGGGCGGGCAGACCGGCCGCGGTGACCAGGTTCTCCTCGCAGGTCAGCAGCTCGGCCCGGTACAGCGGCCACCGGGGGTGGTGGTTCGGCAGGTAGGCCAGCGGCTGGGGACCGCCGAAGAAGGCGTTGTGCATGCCCCAGCGCGCGGTGAGGAAGTGCTCCAGCTCGGTGGGTTCCGAGATGCGTTCACCGGTCCGTACGGTGATACGGCTGTACGCGCCCCGCGGGCCGGGCCAGCGCCGGGAACTGGTGTAGGTGACCGTGTCGTCGGCCGTGCGGACGGCCATCCGGGACCACAGGTACGGCAGCCGGAAGCCGACGCGTCCCATCACGACCGGGATGAGCCGCGCGGCGTCCATCGACCGGAAGACGACACCACGCCGCCCGTGTGCGTCCACCGAGTACAGGCGCACGTTGGTCTCGGGGAACGTCCCGAGATACGGCACTCCGGGCAGCCGCAGCCAGCCGACCCGGTGCATCCGGAACGCGACGAGGCCGACGTAGGTGAGGCCGTCGTGCGTGTCCGGAAGCGTCCCCTCGGGCAGCAGTCCGGCCACCACGTCCGGTGCGACGGCCCAGTGGATGAAGGTGAGGTCGAGCCACTCCTGGGTGAGCAGTGGCGTGTGTATGCGGGCGGGCGCGTCCGGGGTGACGGGAGTGGGTTTCGGCACGACGACAGAATGACAGAGCCGCGATCCGTCCGACGGCGACGGCGACGGCCCGCGTCAGCGATAGCGTGCGGAGACCCGGCCGAGGTGGGCGCGCAGCATCAGCTTGGCCTCGTCCAGGAGGCCGGGATCGCCCTCGGGGTCCCGGCGGAACGCCTCCTGGGCGAGGGCGTCGGCGGCGAGGACCGCGGCGTGGGTGGCGCGGGCGAGTGCCTCGTCGTCGCGGGCGAGGTCCAGCGCGAGCAGGACGCGCCGGACGCCGTCGGCCATCCGGCGCTTGTGCGCGCGGTCCGCCGCGCGGGTCTGCTCGGTGAGGCTGCTGCCGAACCACAGGGCCCGGAAGCCGTGTTCGGTGCGGTAGATCGCGGCGTAGGCGTCGATCAGCACGCCGACGGGATCCTCCCACTGCTCGGCCGCCGCGGCACGGACCAGGTCGTCCATCGCGGACTCCAGCCGGACGAAGTAGCCCGCCGCGAGGGCGTCGATGACGGCGTCCCGGTCGGGCAGGTACTGATACAGCGAGCCGACGGAGACCTTGGCCTCGGCCGCGATCCGGGTGGTCGTCAGCGCCTGCACGCCCTCGCGGACCAGGACCCGCTCGGCGGCCTGGAGAACCCGGGCCAGCCGGGCCTTGCTGCGCGCCTGCTGCGGAGTGCGGCGCAGGGGGACCTGCCAGGTGCCGCCGGGCTCCGGGACCGGATCTCCCATGTACGGCCTCCAAACGTGAACGTGACATTGTTTCATGTTTAGGCTAGCGTCGCGCACATGACAGGCTCAAGCTCGGTGCTGGGTCCGGAACGCGCCGCCGTGGCCGAGGCGTGCCGTCGGCTGGGGGCCGAAGGCCTGCTCATCGGTACGGCCGGCAACGTCAGCGCGCGCGTGGAGGACCGCGTCGCGATCACGGCGACCGGCGCTGTGCTCGCCGACCTCACCGCCGAGCAGGTGACCGTGGTGGACCTCGACGGAAACATCGTGGCCGGGACCCTCGAGCCCACCTCGGAACTCGACCTGCACCTGGGGGTCTACCACCGCTACGGCACCGGCGCGGTCGTCCACACCCACGCCCCCATGGCGACCGCGCTGTCCTGCGTCCTCGACGAACTGCCCTGCATCCACTACCAGTTGCTCGCCCTCGGAGGCTCGGTGCGCGTGGCACCGTACGCCACGTTCGGCACCCCGGAACTCGCCGAATCGGTCCTCACGGCACTGGACGGCCGCAGCGCCGCACTGATGGCCAGCCACGGCGCCCTCACCCACGCACCCACCCTGGCCAAGGCCGTCGAACACGCACTGCTGCTGGAGTGGGCATGCGGCGTCTACCAGCACGCCGCCGCCCTCGGCACGCCCCGTGTCCTGGACGAACACCAGCAACTCGCCGTGATCGAGGCCGCGATCGCCCGCAACTACGGCACCACCCACCCCGTACCGCCTGTGCAGGAGGGAAACCGATGAAGGTCATCACGATGGGCGTGCACGTACTGGACGTGCTGGTGCGGCCGGTGGAGGCGATACCCGAGGGCCAGGGCGCGACGCTGGTGGAGGACATCAGAATGACCGCCGCCGGGACCGCCGGCGGAACGGCACTCACCCTCGCCAAACTCGGCGCCACGGTACACAGCGCGGGCGCCATCGGCTCCGACCCCACCGGAGACATGCTCATCCAACTCCTCGGCGCGGCCGGCATCGACACCCGCTTCCTCGTCCGCCGCACGGACACCCCCACCTCCGCGACCGTCCTGCCCATCCGCCCGGGCGGCGACCGCCCCTCGCTGCACCTCCTCGGCGCCAACATCACCTACGGCCCCGACGACGTCCCCTGGGACGCCATCACCGAGGCGACCCACCTCCACCTCGGCGGCCCCGAACTCATCGGCGTCGACACCGCCACACGCATCCTGTCGCACGCCAAGGAACACGGCGTGGTCACCTCGGTGGACCTGCTCGCCCCCGGCGCTCTGGGCAGTTTCGAGCAGATCGAGCCCGCCCTGCCGTACGTCGACCACATGCTGCCCAACGAGGACCAGGTCCTCGGCTTCACCGGTGAGAACGACCTGGACGCGGGCGCACACAAGCTCCTCGACGCCGGAGCCGGCCTGGTCGCCGTCACCCGCGGCGCAGACGGCGCACTACTCGTCACACCGGAGGGCACCGAGCAGATCGCCGCCTTCGCGATCGACGTGGTCGACACCACCGGCTGCGGCGACGCCTTCTCGGCCGGCTTCGTGCGCGGCATGAGCCTGGGCCGCACACCGTACGACTCCGCCGTCCTCGGCTGCGCGGCCGCGGCACTGGTCGCCCAGGGCCTCGGCAGCGATCACGGAGACTTCGACCTCACGGCGGCCGACACCTTCGCCGCCACACACAAGCCCCGCCCGTGACCTGAGAGGCGGCAGCCGGACATTGGTCCGCGCGGCGCAGAGCCGGGCCGACGGGCCCGCCGGACTACGTTCGGGCATCTGTACAGCCGTCAACCGTGTGTACTACGTTGCGGCCAGCCTTCGCCGGCCTCGCCTGGGCAACTTCACCGCGTAGGCAGGCCTGCTGGCGGCGCGTCATGGCACCCTGGCGGGCACGCTGATCGCGGCGACCCTCGGTCAACCGCCCTGGCCGGCGTCGCGTGTGCCTGGCTGCCGCAGCGGTGCTCCCTGCGCGTCCGGTACCTCACGTTCGCCGGGGTGCTCCTCGGGGGCATGCTGGTGCTGTTCGCCGCGTCGCGGATGGTGTCCCTGCCCGTCGCTGCCGCCGGTGCCGGCTGTACCGTCGCGCCGTACATGATGTCGGGGCCGAGACGTCTGGATCATCGACACGGTTTCGGTGGAGCAGCACAAGGCACCGGAGCCTGGAGCGTTCGCGCAGGGCCGCCGGACGGGCTGACGGGCGCGTGCCTAGCCGTGCAGTTCGCGGTACGCGGTGACCGCCCCGGGATGCAGCGGCACGACGCCCGTGGAGATGAGGCTGCGGACGTCGAGGAACTGGGTGCCGAGGGCCGTGGCCGGGACGAGGTGGCCGGCCCGGCGCACCAGGACGTCGGTGAGGGCGGCCGCGACGGGTGCGGGCAGGTCGGGGCGGCACAGGAGGAGGTTGGCCACGCCGATGGTGGCCACCTCGCGCGTTCCCCGGTACGCGCCGGCCGGCACCGTCACCACCTCGAGTCCCGATCCGGAGTGTTCCGTACCGGAGCGCAGGCGGGGCAGGAGGCCGGCCAGGGGGAGGAGGCGGATGCCGAGCCGGGACAGGGCCGGCAGCGGTACGCCGCCCGACACCAGCAGGGCGTCGATGGCACCGTCCCGCATCGCGCCGGCCGCCTGCGGGAGCAGCAGGTGGCGGACGTGGACGTCGGTGCCCGGGGTCAGGCCCGCCGCACGGAGCAGGCGGTCGCCGAGGACGGCGCCGCCGGACGCGGGCGCGCCCAGCGAGACGGTGCGCCCCGCCAGGTCGGCGACGCTGCGGATCGGTGCGTCGGCGCGTACGGCCAGCTGGAGGTAGTTCTCGTAGACACGGCCGATGGCACGCAGCGGGACGCGGCGGGCGAACGGTGCCGAGCCGGCGTACGCGGCCCACGCGACGTCGGCCAGTGCCAGCGCCACCTCTGCGCGACCGGCTTGCAGCAGCCGTATGTTGGCCACGCTGGCCTCGCTGTTGACCACCTCGCAGGACAGCCGGGGGTAGGCCAGCCGCACCTGGTCGGCGAGCAGTTCGCCGAAGGCCGCGTAGAAGTTGCCGGACTCGCCGGTCGCGATGCGCAGCCTGCCGTGCGGGCCGCGGTCCGTGTGCCGGGTGTCGGCTGTCGCGGCGGCCGCGAGGAGTCCGGTGCACGCCGTGCCGAGCGCGGTGCGCAGGACGGTGCGGCGGGTGGGGCCGGTCATGGCGTACGGTCCTTCGGTCCCGGGGAGCCGTGCTGGGCCCGGGGGAGTACGACCCGGACGCGCAGGCCGTGCGGGTCGGCCGTGGTGAACTCGACGCGCCCGCCACGGCCGGCGACCAGCTGCTCGGCGATCGCCAGGCCGAGGCCGCTGCCGCGTACGTTCCGGTGGCGCTCGGAGCGCCAGAAGCGGGTGCCGGCCTGGGTGAGCTCGCCGGTGGCGAGGCCGGGGCCGTTGTCCCTTACCTCGAACACCGCGTCCGTGCCGTCGGTGAAGCAGCGCGTCTGGACGTGGGCGCCGTTCCCCGCGTACTTGATCGCGTTGTCGAGCAGGATGTCGGCCACCTGGGCCAGTTCGCTCTCCGTGCAGCTCATGAGGATGGCGGGACCTGCCGCGAACTCCATGCCGGCCCCGGCCTGTTCGGCCACCGGCCGCCACAGCTGGGCCTGCGCGGCGGCGACCGCCGTGGCGTCGCACCACGCTTCTCGCACATCCGTGACGGCGAGTTCCCCGGCGCGGTGTTCGGCGTTGGCGAGGGCGAGCAGGTCGTCGAGGAGGTGCTCCATGCGTTCGAGTTCGGCGGTCACGCCCGTGTACGTGCGCGCGGCGGAGGCGGGCAGGCGGGGCTGGAGCGAGTCGATGCGCAGGCGCAGCGCGGCGAGCGGGTTGCGCAACTGGTGCGAGGTGTCGGCCACCAGGCGGCGCTGCTGTTCCAGCGCCGTGGTCACCGCGTCGGCCATGCGGTTGAAGCCGGTGGCCAGCTGTCGCAGCTCGGGTGGGCCGCCGGCCCGGGCGTGTTCGGCGGGCAGTCCGGCCGCGAGCGCGCCGACCGCTCTGTCCAGATGGTGGAGAGGGCGTACGACCAGGCGCGTCGCGGCCCGGGCGAGCAGCACGCACGCCACGGCGAACAGACCGGCGCCCGCCAGGACCAGCGCCCAGCGCAGGGCGATGTCGTCCGCGGCGTCCCGCACCGAGGCGCGCAGTACCACCGCGCCGGACACGCGCGTGCCGGTGCCCACCGGGCGGGCGAGCAGTTTGTCGGCGCGGGACCACGGGCGCAGCGTGCCTCCGGGCGAGACGGGCTGGTTGCGCAGCGCCGCGTCGACGAGACGGGCCACCGCCGGGTCGGCGGAGCGCAGGCCGCCCGTCTGCACCACCGGGGCGCGGCGGGTGTCGACGACGACGACCGCCTCGCCGTACAGCTCGGTGTACCGGGTGGTCTCGGCGGTCAGCGCGCCGGTGTCGCCGCTCTCGGCGGCCTGGTCGGCCAGTCCGGCGAAGCGGTCGAGGTCGGCGGTGCGGGCCGCGACGAGCTGCTCGGTGCGCTGGGTGGCGGTGACGCCGAGCAGCGGGACGGCGAAGCCGGCCACCGCGAGCACGGCGAAGGCCAGGACGACGGTCAGTACCCGGGTACGCATGGCCGGGTTCAGCCGCCGAACCGGTAGCCGAAGCCACGGATGGTGGTCAGCACCTCGGGCCGGCCCAGTTTGGCGCGAAGCTGGGTGAGATGGACGTCGAGCGAGCGGGACACCGCCAGATAGGCGTCGCCCCACACCTCGTCCATCAGCTGCTGGCGGCTGACCGCCGTTCCCGCACGGGCCGCCAGCGCGGCGAGCACCGCGAACTCCTTGGTGGTCAGCCGCACCTCGGCCCCGCCCACCGTCACCCGGCGCGCGTCCAGGTCGACCTCGACGTCACCGGCGAGGACCGTACGCGGCGCCGCAGCGGCGGGTGTCCCGGCCCGGCGGGTCACCGCCTCCATTCGGGCCAGCAGCTCGGCCAGCCGCACCGGCTTGACGAGGTAGTCGTCGGCGCCGAGGCGCAGGCCGCGCACCACCGACCGCTCGTCGCCGCGGGCGGTGAGGACCACCACCGGCAGACCGCTCACCGCACGCAGTTTGCGCAGCACCTCCAGCCCGTCGAGGTCGGGCAGCCCGAGGTCGAGCAGCAGCAGGTCGGCCTGGCGATGGCGGGCGAGGACCTCCTCGCCGCGCCGCACCCGGGTGGGCAGATGACCGTGCTCGTACAGGACCTCGGTCAGCGCACCCGCCACCCCGTCGTCGTCCTCGGCCAGCAGCACCCGCACGGTCGCCACCCTTCCGATCAGTCCCTTGCCTCGCTCTCCAGCGGCGATCCGTCCGACGTCTCGCGCATCCGAATGTAGACGAGCAGCGAAATCAGGACACAGGCGGTGACGTAGTAGAAGTACCAGCTCTCGTGCCCGGCGTTCTTGAACCACAGGGCGACGTACTCCGCGGTCCCGCCGAACAGGGCCACCGTCAGCGCGTACGGCAGGCCGACGCCCAGCGCCCGGATCGACGTCGGGAACAACTCGGCCTTCACCACCGCGCTGATCGACGTGTACAGCGAGCTGACCGCCAGCGGCCCGACCATGAGCAGGAACGCGTGGACGGGGTCGCTGGTGCGCGACAGCAGGATGAGCGAGGGCACCACGACCAGGGCGCCCAGCGCGCCGAACGCGATCAGCATCGGACGCCGGCCCACCCGGTCTGACAGCATCCCCATGACCGGCTGCAGCGCCACGAAGACGACGAGGGCGAAGAAGTTGATCCAGGCGGCCGTCGGCTTGGCGATGCCGCTGGTGTTGACCATGAACTTCTGCAGATACGTGGTGTACGTGTAGAAGAACAGCGTGCCGCCCATGGTCAGCCCGACGACGACCAGGCACTGCCGCGGGTAGGACAGCAGCATCCGCAGACTGCCGCGCGCCGGCCCGTCACCGTCGCCCTTCTCGCTGTCCTCGGCCGCCGCGCGCTCGAAGCTCTCCGACTCGTCCATGCCCCGCCGCAGCCACAGCACGACGATCGCCCCCGCCGCGCCGACGACGAACGCGACCCGCCACCCCCACGCCTCCATCTGGGCGCCGCTGAGCACCTGCTGCAGCACGATCTGCAGGCCGAGCGCCGTCAGCTGACCGGCGATGAGGGTGACGTACTGGAAGCTGGAGTAGTAGCCGCGCCGTCCCGGCGAGGCCACTTCCGACATGTACGTGGCCGAAGTCGAGTACTCACCTCCGACGGACAGGCCCTGCAGCAGCCGCGCGGTCACCAGGAGCAGCGGCGCGGCGACCCCGATCGCGCCGTACGACGGTGTCAGCGCCACGATCAGCGAACCCACCGCCATGAGCGTCACCGACAGCGTCAGCGCCGAACGCCGCCCACGCCGGTCGGCGTACCGCCCCAGCACCCAGCCGCCGATGGGCCGCATCAGGAAGCCGACGGCGAACACCGCGGCGGTGTTGAGCAGTTGGGCGGTCTGGTCGCCGGACGGAAAGAACGCGGCGGCGAAGTACACGCTGAACGCGGTGTACGCATACCAGTCGTACCACTCGATCAGGTTGCCGATCGATCCACGCACGATATTGCTGACGACCCTGCGCTCGCCGCGGCGCGTCTCCTGCGCGCCCGCTGCCGTGGTCTGTGTGGCCATCGAGAACTCCCTTGTCTGCGGCCTGGGAGCACACAGAGTCGACGGCACGACAGAGCCGTTCAACATCGCGAACCAAGTCCTAACAGTCCCTTAGGACTGTGGCGGGACGATCACTTCCTGGTGCGGACGATCACTTCCTTGGGTATGGCGTACGGGCGTGCCGGGCCTCGGGTGGTGGGGCGCGAGGCCCGGCGGCGGGAAATCCCCGGGCGGCTTCAGGCTGCCGGGGTCAGTTCGGCCTTGCCGAACAGGAGGGCGTAGCCCGCAGGGAGTTGGGCGATGACGTGGGTGACGAGGTCGGGACCGGCGAGCTGGGCGACGACGGCGAGGACGGTGCCGGCGTCCCAGCGGGCGGTGGCCGGGGTGCCGCCGGTGTGGGTGGCGAGGTCCTTCACGAAGCCCCAGCCGGTGAGTTGTTCGGGGGCGGGGATCTGAGCCGTGAAGATCCGGGCCGCTTCGAGGGGCAGCCGGGCGGCGAGTTCGACGCGTTCGTCGCCGGTGAGCTGCCGGCCCAGTGCGGCGAGCACGTGACGGACGACTTCCTCAGCCCGTTCGCGGGTGGGGTATGCGCCTTCGTATCGCACCCTTTCCAGCATCTGGTGGTACGACATGGCCGGTGTGGGCCGGGCTGGTTCGGACTCCGGGAACATTGGGGACAGGGTCGCCTTTCCAGTGTGTCGTGTGGTGGGTCAGTGGTTCATGGGCGCCTCGTGCCTGCGTTTCACACGTGCTGAGGCGCGCCGAACAGCAGGTCATATTCCGGGGGGAGCTGAAGCAGGATGCGGCGCATGAGGTCCGCGCCTGCCGCGTCGGCGACCACGCTGAGGACGGCGCCGACGTCCCATTTCGCGGTCTCTTCGGTGGCTCCTTCGATCCAGGCGGCGGTGGCTCTGACGAACCGCGCGGGGTCCAGCGGCTCGGCGGCCTGCAGCGGGTTGAGCAGGATGACGGCGTAGGTCTCGGGCAGCCGGGCGGCGAGTTCGGCACGCTCCTCGCCGACGAGATGGGCGCCCAGCAGGGCGAGGACGACGCGGGCCGCCCTGTCCGCCTCCTGTTGCGAGGGGTATTCGCCGCGTTCCTCGACCGCGTCCAGGAACGCGTCCCATCTCATGTGCACCACTGTGCTGCCCCCTTTCGACGGTCAGGCGCGCGGAGGGCGGCCGACGGGGACGGCCGAAGGGGAGGGGGACATTCCAGCCCTCCGCGCGCGGTCCGGAATTCGGCAGGCGCCGGTCAGCCGCTGATCTCCTTGCGCCCGGTGCCCCCGGCGCTGATCGAGATCTTGCGCGGCTTGGCGCGCTCGGCGATCGGAATGCGCAGGGTCAGGACACCTGCGTCGTAGTCGGCCTTGATGTGGTCGACGTCCAGCGTGTCGGCCAGCATGACCTGGCGGGAGAAGACGCCGAGCGGACGCTCGGACAGCTCCATCTGCACGCTGTCGGCCTTGGCGACCGGGCGGCGTTCCGCCTTCACGGTCAGCATGTTCCGCTCGACGTCGATGTCGATCGCGTCCGGCGAGACACCCGGCAGATCAAGGGCGATCACGTACTCGTCGCCCTCGCGGTACGCGTCCATCGGCATCGGGGCCGGCTGCGACCAGGTGCCGGACGTACCGAAGAGCTGCTGGGTGAGACGGTCGAGCTCACGGAACGGGTCGGTGCGCATCAACATCGGTGAACACCTCCAGTGCTTTTGGCAGTACCTGCCAATGCGCTTCACCTGACTCCGTTGTACCATGTCATCGAAACGATGACAAACGAAATGTCGTCGAAAGGATGACGAACCTCAACGGAGGAACCCTCAATGTCAGGAGCCGAGGCAGCCGACCGGAACAGCCCGGGCCGGCCGCCTGAAGGAGCGAAGCCCGGCCCCACCTCGTTCCTCGCGGCAGCCGCCGCCCTGAGCGCCATCGACGAGGCACTGCACGCCGCCGACGCCCCGCCGGACAACGAGCCGCCCGGCGCGGATCCCGCTCCCGAGCAGGTCCTGGCTGCGCTGATGCTGCTACGCGAGGTACGAGACCGGCTCGCCGGCTGGGAGACGGGCCTGATCGAGTCGGCCCGGGAAGCCGGAGCCAGCTGGGCCGATCTCGCCGGCCCGCTCGGCGTCGCCAGCCGACAGGCGGCGGAGCGCCGCTACCTTCGGCTGCGCCCCGGAGCCACCGGCACCACCGGCGAGCAACGCGTCAAGGCCACCCGCGACCGCCGCGCCGCAGACCGCTCGGTCACCACCTGGGCCCGCAACAACGCCGCCGACCTGCGCCGACTCGCCGGCCAGATCACAGCGCTCACAGACCTCCCCGTCGCCACCCGCTCCTTGATCCACCGCATCGACGAGGCCCTCGCAGCCGACGACGCCGCCCGTCTCATCACCCCCCTGACCGAAGCCCGACACCACCTGACAACCCGCCACCCGGATCTCGCCGCCCGCATCGACGCCATCACCGGCCACGCCGAGCAACTGCGCCAAAGCAGCGACGCGCAGCGCCGCACCAGCTGACCTCGGGTGAGCCGCCGCGTCATGAGCGTGACCAGTGCCGGCGGGCCCTCACTGTCCACGACCAGGAGTGCTTGAGCACTCAGCGACGCGCCAGGACCACGATGCCCCTTGGCGTCCGACGGGCGGCGATCCGCGAGACGGCGACCGGGATGCTCACGCTCGGCCCGGACCTGACCCTCGAGCCGGCCTCGCTTCGCGCCGGCGAGGATGTTCCATGCGGTAAGCCCAGGTTACCCGCGTATGGGCTATATGCCCCTTACTGTGCCCTTTCGAGGACTTCTCATGGACGGGGAGGAATCCTCACGAACGGGATGGAGTTGGGGTCGTGGCCGACGCGGAGCCTGCCGGTGGCGGTGACTCCGCGCGCCGCCCCGGAGAGATTCCGGATCCGGGGCGAGGGGCCTGGCTGCCGCTGCTGGCGGTGTGTGCCGGGTACTTCATGGTGATCCTGGACGTGACGGTCATCAACGTCGCCGTGCCCGTGATCGGCCGGGAGCTGTCGGCTTCGCTGACCGGCATCCAGTGGATCACCGACGGATACACCCTGGTCTTCGCCGGGTTCCTGCTGACCGGCGGCGCGCTGGGCGACCGGCTGGGCAACCGCCGGGTCTTCTGCTCGGGCGTCGCGGTGTTCACGGTGGCCTCGGCCGCGTGCGCGCTCGCGCCGGGCGCCCTGTTCCTGGTTGTTGCCCGCCTGGTGGAAGGGCTCGGCGCCGCGCTGATCGTGCCCGGCTCGCTGGCCCTGCTGCAGCAGGCCTACCCGGAGCCGGCCGTGCGCGCACGGGCGTTCGGGCTGTGGGGTTCGATGGCGGGCATCGCGGCCTCCGCCGGACCGCTGCTCGGCGGGCTGCTCGTGTCCACGGCGGGCTGGCGCTGGGTGTTCCTCGTCAACCTACCCGTCGGAGTGGCCTGCCTGACGCTGACACTGCGTCATCAGGTCTCCTTCGTGGATACCCCCGGCTTCAGCCGGAGGAGGAAACGAAGCTCCCGCGTGAGCGGGGCGGGGAAAGCCGATTCGCTGTCAGGGCGGATCGGCGTCCACCCCGGGACGGGGTGAGCGAGCCCACAAAGATCAGGAGCTCTCAACTGTCAGTCCTCCCCGGTAGGTTGGGACGCATGACGACAGAAGCGATCACGGAGACGGCCGGGCATGCCCGGTATACGCACCGTCTTCGCCTGTCGTCCACGGCCCGCACTTCTCTTGAGGCGGAGTGGGACCGCTGCCGCTGGCTGTGGAATGAGTGCGTCGCCAAGTCCAAGCAGGTGTACCAGCGGAACAAGGCGACCGGCGGCAAGGAAACGTGCGGGCCCGTACAGCTTGCGTCGATGCTGACCGAGGCCCGGCGCGTGACGCCGTGGCTGCGTGAGGGCGCGTGTGTGCCGCAGCAGCAGTTGATTCGCGACTTCGGCAAGTCCCGGGCGAAGGCATTGAAGGACATCAAGGCCAGGCTGCCGATGCAGCAGCGGGCCGGGATGCCCAAGTGGAAGAAGAAGCGCGAGGCCCTGCCCACCCTCGAATACACTCGGCGCGGCTTCCGCCTCAAAGACGGCCGTCTCCACCTCGCCGGCGGGATCGTCGTACGGCCGGTCTGGTCGCGGGAACTGCCCAAGGAACCGTCCACCGTCCGCGTGTACCGCGACGCGGTCGGCCACTGGTGGGCGTCGTTCGTCGTCCCCGCGGTGACCGAGGAACTGCCCAGGACGGGGCGCGTGATCGGTATCGACTGGGGCGTCAAGGAAACCGCCACCACCACGAGCGACACCCACGACCTTCCCCACGCCCAGCACGGGAAGACCGCGGCGCAAAGACTCGCGAAGTACCAGCGGATGATGGCCCGCCGCCGCCCGCCGAAGGGCCACGCCGGATCGAAGGGCTACCGCGAGGCGAAGCGGCAGACCGCGAAACTGCACCGCAAGGTCGCCGCCCAGCGGCAGGACACCGGCCGCAAGTGGGCCAAGCGCGTGGTCCGCGACCATGACGCTCTCGCCATAGAGGACTTCCGCCCGAAGTTCCTCGCGAAGTCGACCATGGCACGCACGGCCGCCGACGCCGCGATCACGGCGACGAAGAAGGCACTGATCGAGATGGCCAGGAAGCACGGCCGCGCCGTGCACTTGGTCCACCCCGCGCACACCACTATGGACTGTGCGCAGTGCGGAGCGAGAACCAAGCACGCACTACCTCTTTCCGAGAGAACGTATGCCTGTACCGCGTGCGGAGCCGTATCCCCAAGGGACAAGAACTCGGCGCGCGTGATGCTGGTCCGGGCTGGTCTTCAACCCGGCTAGCGCTGATCGTGTAAGACCTGCACCCCAGCCGGGGGCCAGGCAACGTGAGCTAGGAATCCCCCTCGTTCACGAGGGGGAGGGTCAAGTGGAGCGCTCCCCACGGCGTGCCGAACGGGCGCTGGACTGGCCGGCGCAGTGCGCGGTGGTGGCGGCGGTGGCACTGCTGACCACGGCGCTGAACGAGGCCGGACGGCGAGGCTGGTTCGATCCTCCGGTTGTGGCCGGCATGGGCCTGGCCGCACTGGCGACAGGCGCGTTCGTGCTGCGCGAGCGGCTGGCCCGTTCCCCGGTCCTTCCGCCGGCCCTGCTGCGCTCGCGTGCGATGAGCGGCGGCGCGATGATCGGTCTGCTGTTCAACTTCGGCTTCTACGGCATGGTGTTCACCGCCAGTCTCCAGTTCCAGCACCAGCGGGGCTTCAGTGCCCTCGGCGCCGGGCTGGCGCTGTTCCCGGCGGTGGCGATGACCATGTTTGCCTCTGTGCTGTCCGGGCGGCTGACCCCGCCGTACCGGCGACCGTCCTCTGGTGATCACCGGCATGCTGGTGGCCGGCCTGGGCCTGGCCGGCTGGGCAGTGGCCGGAGCCGCGCCCGACTACGCGCTGCTGGTGGCACCGATGATGGCGGCGGGTTTCGGTACGTCCTTCGCCCTGACCGGCTCGACCGCCACGGTGATGGGTGCCGCACCGTCGGCGTACTCCGGCGCCGCCTCCGCGCTGTTCAACACCACCCGCCAGATCGGCAGCGCCATCGGAGTGGCCCTCGGCGGCAGCCTGCTCGCCACGGCCACCGACTACGACACCGGGCTGAGGATCAGCATGGCCATCGGTGCGCTCGCCTATTTGGCCGCCGCGGGCCTGGCTTGGCTGTGCGTTCCGGCGAGTTCGGACAAGTCGTAGAGCGGCATGCGTACAACCTCGGGACCGGTTGACTGGTCTTTGCCACCGTACGAACCAATCCGACCTTCCAGTACAACTCGGTTCAACGGGGGAACACATGAGCCATGTCCGCGACCACCAACGCAACCAGAACCACCAACGCAACCAGAACCACCAACGCAACCACACCCGCACCCGTCGCGCCGCGATCGCGGCCGTCACCGTCTTGATGGCGGGCGTCCTGGGGACGGCGGGTGCCGGGACCGCGGGCGCCGGCACCGCGGCACCGCAGACGCGCCAGATCGCCTCGTCCGTGCTGGGCAGTGACTACAAGATCACGCTGACGGCGGTGCGGTCCGAGAATGACGAGTACGCCGCATCCGTTCGGCTCCAGGTCTTCACGCAGACCGGGGGAGCGTGGAAGGAGTCCGACCGGGTCACGGTGGGCGACGTGGACGGGTGGTTCTGGTATCCGCTGACGGGCAGGGGCGCCGTCTGCGAGTTCGCGACCGCCGGCACGGAGCCCGCGCCGCTGACGGTGAGTCTGCTCGTCACGCCGTCCATCGGTTGCTCCGAGCCCGCGCACTACGTCGTGAAGGAGGGCAGGGTCTTCGCCGGCTGACCGGCGGGGCCCGCGCGGCGTCCGCACGGCCGGTTCACTGCCGGTCGTACGGACGCCGTTGCTGTTCTGGGCGGGGCGGGAGCCGCTCGTCGGGTGCTGTCTGTGCGGCGCGGGGGAGCGCCGACTGGTGTGGTCAGGGCCTGTCAGGTGGCGACCTCGCCAGGCAGCGGAGGGGAATCGGGGGTTCGCTCACGGCGCTGGCCGGGTTCGTGTCGGTGCGTTCGTGGGCAGCCGTGTCGGCGTTCGCGGCGGCTGCGTCCCTTGGCCTGTGGCTGCTGGCCTTGCCCGCCGTCGCGTCGGTTGAACGTGCCCATACGGCGTCTCGGCGTCTGCCGGGTGCCTGAGCCGGGACGCGATCGACGGCATGCCACTGTCACGTCGGCCGAAGGACGACTCGTGTCTCTCACCCGCGCCGTGGCCCCGGCCGGTGTGCCGGCCGGGATCGGGAGCAACGGGATGTGAGGGCTGGTGGTTACTGCTTCCAGGCCCAGTGGAGGCGGTCGAGTCCGCTGGGGTTGTTGACGGTGAGGCTGAGGCGGGTGCCTGTGCAATGGAGGGTGGTGAGGGAGTAGGTGTCGCCGGTGCGCAGGCCGGGCCAGTAGACCGAGCCCAGGCCCATCTCCCGGATGGTGTCGGTCGCGGCCTGGATGTAGGCGATCTCGTTGGAGCCGTTGACCGGTCCGTTGTAGTCCAGGCCGGAGGTCATCGTGGCGCCGAACTCGTCGAGGATGGTGCGTGAGGCGCAGCTGCCTATGCGTTCCTTGAAGTCCTGCTTCCACTGGTCGACGCTGGTCCAGTCGGTGTGCCAGAAGCCGTAGTTGTGCAGGGCGATCCGGGTGCCGTCGAGCCGGCTGTCGGCGCACACGGGCTTGACGTCCTCGCTGTACTTGATGCCTCCGATGAGGATCCGGTCGCGGGGGATGAAGCGGTGGTTGGTCACCCAGCGTGCGGCCACGTCGCGCCACTCCTGGGAGGTGTAGCCGAACGGCTCGTTCATCGGCTCGAAGTACACCTTGGAGTTGCGGGCGTAGGCGGAGGTGATCCGGGCCCACATCTGGTCCCAGGCGGCCTGGTCGTCGATCTTGCCGTCCTTGGCGTTGTCGGCTTCCCAGTAGCCCAGGATGACCTTGAATCCCCGGGCCGTGGCGGCGTCGATCGCGCCCCGGTATGCCTTCCAGAAGGGGCCGTTCACGGAGGTGGGGTTGACCGGGAGGCGGACCGTGTTGGCGCCGAGCTCGGAGAAGCCGCCGATGATCGCCCTGGACTTGGCGTAGGCGGTGGCGTAGCTGTCGGAGGTGGACAGGCCGGAGGGCACGACCGCGTCGTCGGCGTAATTGTCGCGCGGGTCGGCCCAGTTGACGCCTCGGAAGTCGCTGACGGGCGGCGGCGAGGCAGGGCGGGAGGCGGCCTCGGGTGCGGCGGACGCGGGGGTTGCGCCGAATGCCGTGACGCCGGCCAGCAACACCCCCAGGAAGGCTGTCTTGCGGTGGTTCTCTCGTGTCACGGCATCCCTTTCCGGCTGGCTGCGTCCGCACAACTCATGTGCAGGTCGGCGACTTGGTGGGCTCCCGCAAGGTAGAAGAGACCTCGAACAGAGGTCAACATATCTGCACATCAAATTTCATCAAGAACGCAGAGCAATGAACTGCCCACGCCCGTGAGCCGGGGGAGCGGAGGGGGCCGGGCCGGGGTCGGGGACCTGCCAACCCCTCTGTGTCATCTGCCAGTACGGCGGCAAGATAGGGCGGAGGAAGACTCCCGCCGCGACCGCAGCCTGGTGCGCCTGTGAATCCGGCCGGTGATGCCGGTGCCGACATGTCCCGCCGTCTCTGACCACCGTCCCAGCCGGGAGGGGGCGCGGTGCTGCGCCAAACGGGGCAGAACGGAACATCCTGATGTCATTCGCGTCGTTGAGCCAGGCATGAAGATCATCACTGTCGCCGTGCTCACCGGAGCGGCTCTCCTCGCCGCCGCCATCCCCGCCTCAGCAGACGAAGGGCCCATTGACTTTGGCATCTTCCAGGGTGTGAACGACACCAAAGGCTCAGTTTCCACGGACTCGAGCTCGACTTGGAAGCAGACCGACACCGAGACGAGTGGAACCGTCCCGAAGTCGGCCCTGGCCGTGCTGGTGGACAACCTGGCGTGGCCCGGCCAAAAGTGACCAGACATCGGAGGGGACGAGGAGCAACTGTTCTTCGGAGCCGATGAGGAGGTTGGGGAGGCGGCCACCGCCTTGTGAACGGGTGGGCAGTCAGCGGTGTCACGCCGTCAGCGCCGCCTCCACATCCGCCAGCTCCGTCTCCGGGTCGGCCATCCGGGACAGTACGTCCAGGTCGTCCCTGCTGTAGCGGGCGCGCACGTCGTCCTCCCAGCGTGCGGCGGCGGTCCGCAGCGGTTCGACGGCTTCCGCGAGGCGGCCTAGCCGGTGCAGGACGAGGCCGTAATACCCGGCGGCCTCCGTCCGGCAAGCGGAGTCGCCGCCTTGTTCCCAGGCCGTGCGGAGAAAAGGTTCCGCCTCGGCGTACGCACCGCGCTGGGCCTTCAGTTTGCCGGCGAGCATGGCGTTCAGCGGAGACCCGTCACCGGCCGCGCGCACGTACCAGCGCTCGGCCTCCTGGTAGTCCCGGTGGTGCTCGGAGAGCCACCCCATCTCGTTGCACGCATCGTGGTGCCCCGCCTCGGCGGCCGTCCGGTACCACTGGTCGCGCAGCGTGGGCCTGCGCAGCTCGCCGTACAGCTCCGCGAGGTCGTAGGCCGCCTGTGGGTCCCCGGCCAGCGCGGCGGGCTCGATCCAGCGACCCAGGTGGCGGGCGTCCGCGCCGGCCCAGTCGCCGAGGATCCTCCCGTACGCGTACGAGGCGTGCACGTCGCCCGCCTCGGCTCGCTCGCGCAGTCCGGGCAGTCGACGCAGGTCCTTGCCCGGGGCGACGCCGCCGCCCGCGCGGATCGCGGCGATCCGGGCCAGTTGCTCGACGACGTCCTCGTCGTCCTCGCCGACCTCCCGGAACCAGCGTTCGGCCTCCTCGTAGCGCCGCTGCCGCCTGCAGAGGACCCCGAGGTTCCACTGAGCCGGCTGGTGCCCGTGCGTGGCCGCGAGGCCGTACCAGTGCTCGGCATCGCCGAGATCGCCGCGCCGCTCGTGCAGGACCCCCAGTACGTACGCGGCGCCTTCGTAGCCCTCGTCGTGGGCCTGGAGCAGCAGGCCGCGGGCCTCGGGCCAGGACGCCTCGCCGCCGGTCTCCGTCAGGAACACGGCGTGGTCCACGCCGGCGGAGGCGCTGAGCGCGGAAGCCCTGCGGTAGTAACCTGCGGCCTCGGTCGTCAGGCCCGGGTAGTCGCGGAAGTGCTTTTCCACATCGAAGAGCGGGCGCAGCGCCTCGGCGGCGGCGTCCCCGTCCCCGGCTGCCTCGGCGGCGTCGAGCCCCGCCGCGACACGGTCGAAGTCGGCGCGGATCGATTCGAAGAGCTGCGCCCAGCGGAAGACCGCGATGTCGCCCAGCTCGATGTCGCTCATCAGGAACTTCGCCGCCTCGTCGAGCCGCCCCTCGGCCGCGAGCAGCTTGCCGAGCTCGATCTTGCAGTCGAGGTGGCGTCCGCCCTCCCAGCCGCGGCGGAACCATTCGGCGGCCTCCGGATCACCGTCCTCGCGGAGCAGCACGCCGAGTCCGTAGGCGCATCCGGCGTGGCGGTCGGCGACGGCACGGTAGAGGGCGTCCGCGGCGCGCCGATCACCGCGGATCTTCCGGTACCGGGCCAGTGTGTAATGCGAGAAGGCGTCGCCGGCGGCCACGGCCTGCTCCCAGTAGGGGATGCCTTCGTCCACGTACTTGCGCAACACGAAGAAGTCGGTGTGCCGACGGGCGGTCTTGGTGTCGCCGGCGCGGGCGGCGGCGACGAGCGCATCTCCCTGCGCCTGTATGTCCTGCGTCATGATCGCATCGTGCCAGGTAGCGCCAAGTACCGGCCAATGGGCGGCTGTTGCCGTCCGGCAAGGCCGGCGCGCCGGCGCCTCCCTGCCGCGGCCGAGTTCGTCGACGCGGTCCGCCCGCGCGATTCCGCGGTCGGGCTGGAGGCACGTTCACCACGCCGTCCAGTACCCATACCTCCGCATGAAAACTGAGCGCGGTTGCATCGCGTTTCCGTGGCCAGCCATCCCGCTCAGTCACACGCAAGGAGGTTCCAGCGGGCGGAGCCGGACGCGTCCTTCGTCGAGCCGCCGACGTCGACGACGGTGCTGGTGCCGGATCGCGTCGAGGGCACCGTGCGGGCTGCGCTTCGGCCCGGGGGATGACCGTCGCACACCGCACCCACCGGACACTGCCCGCCGTACCGCCACCCGCCGCGGCCGCGGAACCGCGCCGGCGGCTGCACAGACACGCGCTGCCCGCACAGGTGACCGCTGGATCCACAGCGACGGCACCGCCTCGGGCGTCCTGCGTGGCGCGGTGGCCCGGGACCAGAAACAGGCGCGTCTGCACCTGCTCTGCACCATCCAGGGCAAGGGCAGCCACACGCCACGGGCCGAACCGCGAGGCGTCGGCCTGCACACCGAGTGACGAGGCCGCCTGCCGCGCCCTTCGCTGAGGACGCGCAGGCGGCACCCGCACGACGCCCCGCAGTTCAGGTGCGCGGCGGCGTTTCGTCGGTCAGGGCCCAGCGTTGGTTCGCGCCCGACGTGGGAGTCCAGGTCGTCACCCTGGAGCCGTCCGCCGTGGCGTGCCCGGCGACGTCGAGGAGTCGGCCGGTGGCGGCGTTGACGAACGTCCAGGTGCCGTCACCGGCCGTCGACATGATCCACTGAGCCTCCCGGCCGGCCGGCCCGGAGTCCGGGTCCTCCAGGACCGCTGCTCCGTCCCGCACGGCGAGCCGCTTGCCCGTCGCGGAGTTGACGAGCGCGTAGCGCTCGCGGTTGCCGTTGCCGTGGGTCAGCTTCCGTACGGACCACAGCTGGGCGTCGGCGTCGGCGGCGGTGTCGGAGGTGCGGATGACGAGCCCGGTGGCGTCGTCGTTGGGCGCCAGTGACTTGCCGCTCTGCACGCCTTGCAGCCGGTAGACGTGCCCGGGCTGGATGAGCGCGGCGTCCCGGGCGGTCCCGCCGACGCCGAGGACGCGGAAGGTCGTGACCGACTTGGCCGGGACGGTGAGCGTGGTGGAACGGCCGGTCACCCGCACCGGCTCGCCCTCGACGAGCGCGCCGGCGGCGCTGGTCACCACGGGCGTGACGGAGGCCCAGGGGGCGACGTACCCGAAGCGGGAGAGGTCCAGGGTCACCGTGCGTGCCGTGGCGCCGTCGTTGACGTGCACCACCGTGGCGCCCGTGCCGGACTTCTTCACGGCGGCGACGCTGGAGGGGTCGTCGGGCTTGACGAAGCGGTCTCCGGGGCGGATGTAGTGGGTGAAGTTCCGGATGGTGTGGAACTTGCTGTTGGCCTTGATCGGGCAGGTCTCGAGCGTGTCGGCGGCCGTGCAGTTGAACGGGACGTGGATGCTGCCCCAGTTCTTGCCGGCGGCGGCCTGGGGGATGGAGTCCTCGATGGGCTGCCAGAACACCCAGGCGGACGGCTCGAGTTCGCGGATGTCGCCGACCATGCGGGTGGCGATCCCCAGCCCCGGCTCCATGCCGGTGAAGTCGGTGCCGGTGCCCCAGGTGCCCTCGACCTCGCTCATCCACAGCTTCTTGCCCGCGCCCTTGGCGCCGTCACGGGCGCTGGTGCGCTGGCCCGTGCCGTATGTGTGGACGTTGAGCTGGTCCACGGCGGCCCGTGCCGTCGCGTCGTACGCGTTCCAGTTGTCCGTGAAGATCTTCGGGTTGGTCTCGTCCATCGCGGAGACCGTGGCCCGCGTCCTGGCTTCGCCGAGGGCGCGCTGCAGGGCCAGGATCACCTTCTGCTGGAGTTCGGGGCCGGCGTGCGCACCCTCCTGGCGTCCGCCGGTGGGCTGGCCGTCGGCACCCAACTGTGTTCCCCAATAAGGTGTGTTGGGCTCGTTGAGCGGGGCGATGGTGTCGAACTTGATGCGGTGCTTCTTCTCCAGTTGGTCGGTCACCTTCACGAGATAGCCGGCGAAGTCGTCGACGCGATCGGCGCGGATCTGGTCCGAGCTCGCGTTGAACCCCCCGGAGACGTATCCGCTGACCGTCTGGAACCAGGGCGGCGAGTTGCTGAACGCCTCCCAGCGGGTCACCTTGTTCTTGACCTGGTCGATCCACCAGCGCTGGTTGGCATCGGCGGCCCAGTTCCAGTGGTCCGGGTTCTCTGGGTCCCACCAGTCCATGTCCTCACGCGTGGTTCCCTCGGGGGCTTTCCAGAAGCCCTCCATGGTGGCGCCGACCTTCATGTAGTCCTTGCGGACGTCGGGGCGTTGCCGCCGCCGATGTTGTAGCGCGCGATGTTCAGGCGGAGCCCGTCGTGGCCGAACAGCATGTCGACGAGCTGCTTGCGGATGGGGTCCGGATAGCCGCCGGTGGCGTTGGCGAACCAGACCAGGCTCGTGCCCCAACCCTCGAACTCCTGCTGCTGGTACGAGGGATCGACGCGTACGGTGACCGCGCTCGGCGGGTCGGCCGCGGTGGCGGCGGGTACGGCGACGAGTCCCGCGCCGAGCGCCAGGGGAGCGGTGAGTGCCAGGGCTCGGAGTGTGAGACGTCTGCTGGGCATGACCATCCGTTCGTGACGTGGGGTGACACGGAGGACATCTGCTCTGAACCGGGCCCGACGTCGAGACCGAACAAAAGCGTGCAGAAACGATCGGGCTGAAGGGATGCTGGATCACGGATCTAAACACGTCAAGACATTGGGCGCAGTTCGGTGTACTTGCGCAGACGGAGCCGCCGCCCTTCAGCGCGGCTGCGGGTGGTGGACCGCCTTGTCGCGCCAGGGCCACAGCGACAGAGCCCACTCGACCGAGGAGCGACGCCGGCTCGTTGTCGCCGTGGGCCGGCCCGTGCCCGGGGATCGCAATGACTGCAAGCCCCACGCCCTACTCGGCATCGCGCGCCTGCGCAGTCTCGCTCTCGCCGGTTGGTGGGCAAGGGCCGTTTCTCTGGTGCCGCCGCGCTTTCGCGCTAGGGAGCGCGCGGGCGTTCAGGTGTGCAGGGTCCGTACGGCGAGCACCGACAGCCAGGTCCAGCCAATGGTGAGTGCGGTGCGCTGGATCAGTCCGCGGCCGGGTAACCCCGTACTGGATCCGTCCGGAAGATGCCTGCGCCATCAGGGCGACTGCCCATATGCCGACCAGCAGCGCACCCCAGCGGGTAGGCCCCGCATGCCACAACCCCACCGAGAGCGCCAGTGAGAGTAAGCCTGCGGAGATGAAGCTCACGGTCTGTGCCCGCCCGGCGGGGCCCCAGGGCAAGTGAACTGACGGGGTGGTGAAGCGACTTGTAATGAGCTCTGTACCCACCAGCAGATATGTGGCGGTGAAGAGGGGGCCGGCAGCCACCCCACAGGCGGGCAGCACTTGATTACCCATGGCGTCAACTTAAGTTGACGCCATGGGTAATGTCAATCACCGTTGACAGGCGGGTGTCGCCTGCAAGTCATGCTGCCATCGGCCGCCGGTGCACCGGTGTCCGATCCTGCACAACCGCTTGTCAGTCCCGGCCAGGAGTCAGCCGCCACACCGTGAGGTCGAACGCAAAGGCAGTGGAGCATGTCAGCGGGACCCTCTCGCCGAGCACATCCACCGCGGCCGCCGTCTGGAGCTGTGTGTTGGTGCCCTTGGTGATCACGTAGTGGCCCGCCGGGTCCTCGATGACCTCGTGCACCGGCTTCGGCCGGCCCGCGGCCGCGTAGGTGCCGCTGATGACGGCGTCGCCCACGGGCTCGGCCGTGTCGTCCAGTTTCCTGACCGGGATGTCGGCCGCGATCGTCCCGTTGGAGAACAGCGTGATCTCCTCCGGTCCGTAACCGCCGCCGTACTCCCCGTTTGGCGTCTCGACCGACAGGCTGGTGTGCGAGCCGAACGCGGAGTTCTGGTAAAGGTCCACCGCGACGGCGACGCTCCCGGACCGCCCGGTGCAGGACAGGGCGTAACCCTTCTCGATCGTCTTGACCGGCTTGGATCCCCCCTCCATCGCCGGAGCGGCCTGGGCGGCCCCGCCGGCGGTGGCGACCATCCCGGCACCGATCAGGCAGGCGAGCGCGACTCGTGTCATGTCTCTCAACTCTGTTCCCCCTTGGGCTCTGGGCCCATGTGCGGCGTTTTACGCGCGTTGCGGGATCTGAGACACGCCAGTTGCGTGTTCGGTTGTACGGAAGAGAAAAGTCCAGGACCGCAACCCTGCAAACGCGGCAGGAGCGGGATGCCGACGCGCGTAGTCGTGGCAGAAGGACGTCTTCAAGGACACGATCCCGGCCGTTCTCGTCCGGATGGACCACCGGCACGCAGACAACGACGAGCAGCTCACGCCACGCTCCAGGCGGTCTGGGAGGGCGGGTTGGATGCTCATCGGATGCCCGGTCGACAGGCCTCTGCCGCGGCGACGTTGTCCGTCACCAGTTTCAGCATCCGGCAATGACGTCGTGGCACCGGCACAAACACCGGCCCCGCCCAGGGCGGGGCCGGTGTTGAAGCGCCCGCTGATCGCTACTGCCGTACCGCCACTGCATCCACCTCGAACAGCATCCCCGGCAGCGCGAGGCAGGCTACGCCGCTCAGTGTCTGGGCCGGCAGTTTGTCGCCGAAACGCGCGTGCAGCGCCTTGCCGAGGATCTCCAGCCTGTCCAGGTCGTGGTCGACGATGAAGGTACCGAGGCGGACCACGTGCTCGTATCGCAGACCGACCCCTTCCAGTGCCGACCTCAGCCGGTCCAAGGCCAGGTCGACCTGGGCTGCGAAGTCACCGGGCACCGGAGCACCGGTGGCGTCGGAGGCGTACTGGCCGGCGATGAAGACGAGTTCGCCGGGCGCTGAAACAGCGTGGCTTAGCCGAACGCTGTCGGGTCGTGGAGGGTAGCCGGATTCGTGATCGTGCGCTGATCCGAGGTCATGCCTGCTTCAACAGCTCGACTGATCTGCCCATTCCACGGAGGGTGGAGGCGTGGTGTCGGTACGACAGCCGGCCAGTGGTTCTTGGCCTTCGCGACGTACCGGTCACGAAAGACCGGTCACGACCCCCGAATTGGCCGGCGCCCCTTGCGCGGGGCGCTACCCGCTGGCCAGCTGGATCGTTCACGGCCACGGGCCGGTCGGCTCATGTGGAATCCCGGAATCGCTCATCCGGTTCGTGTTCGCGCAGGGCGCCGCTCAGATACGTCGCCAGCGGGCCATGGCGAAGGAAAACGCACCGAACATCACCAGGCCGGCCGCGACGCAGACCAGCAGCCACGGGCCCAGCGGGGTGTCGGCGAAGGTGCGCAAGGTGTCGTCCAGTCCCTTGGCCCGGTCGGGTTCGTAGTCGATGGCCGCACGGACGGCGAAGACGCCGGCCACGGCGAACACCAGCCCGCGGGCAGCGCCGCCGACCACTCCGGTGACGTCCACCAGTTGGAGTGTCCGGTGGCTCATCCGACCGGGCCTGAGCTCGGCGTGGTACTTGCGCAGGACCGCCCGTACGCCGACCCAGCCACCGGCCACGACGATGGCTATACCGGCCGCGCCGACCAGCCACCGTCCGGCGGGTATCTCCATCGCCCTGGCGGTGGCATCCCGGGACTGCTGGTCGCTGGATCCGCCACCGCTCCGGTTCCCACTCGCCACGAACGACAGCACGGAAGAGGCGGCGAAGACGTAGAACGCGAAGCGGACGGTCGCCAGCAGCCGCTTGCGCGCGCTACGGCCGTCCTGCCCGACGGAACCGAAGAGCGCCTCGGACAGCCGCCACAGGGCCATGCCGGCGAGTCCGATGCCCAGCGCCCACAACAGCACCGCGCCGAACGGCTTCTGCGACACTTCCGCCAGAGCCCCGCCCCGGTCGGCCTGCGCGTTCGTGTCGCCGAAGGCGATCTGCAGCGCCAGCGCACCGACGAGCAGATAGATCACACCCCGGGCGGCGAGGCCCGCCCGCGCCGCCCCCTCGGTGACCGAACCCCGCCCTGCCCGCCGTGCCCGGAACCGCCCGGTCCATGCCGGTGCACTCGTGTCCATGGAGACCTCCCGGCAGTCCGGATGCCCCGGTTCGGCCGCCACACACGCGGCCCTGCCGCCGGCCAGGGGGACAGGGTGCTTCCGGGCCGACTGCGTATCGCGTGCCTGCTCCTTCTTCGGTCTCTGAGCGGGTCAGCCGGTGGAAGTAGGCGCCGCTGACCGACCGGGCGTCGTCGAAGGCCAGGTGGGACTGGCTGCGGGGCCCCGTCCGGGGCTGAGGAGCATGCGCTTGCCCAGCCAGAACCGGTGATCACCCTGTTGGCGATTCCGACGGCCCCGGCGGTACTGCATCTCGTCCGTCTGCCGTCCGACTCCGGGGGCGGGTGGCAGGTCGCTTTCCCGCTCCCGGGCGAGGGCAACGATCGGCCCGGTTCGGCAGTCGTAGGGAGTGACACGCACATCCGACTCCTGCGCTCACCACCAATCACCGTCGCTCATGGGGCGGTTGCAGGAGGGCCTTGGCATCCCTGGGAGGATTCATGAGCCGCTCGGCCGCACCACCTGGCGACAGACGAGGCGGCGGGAGCGACATCGTCCCGATCGCCGCCGCCGCACGTGCCCGGCGGCGCAAGCCCGTCGGTCGCGCGACAAGCCGCGGTGTCGTGGTGGGGGCCGTCGCCGTGTGGCTGGCGGCGGTCGGCGCCTCGGCCGATGCCGCGTCCAGCGGTCCGGTGGTCAGCGGTGCCGCCATCAGAACCTAGCCAGGGGACGCCCCGCTTGAGCGGGGTGGGGAATGGCTTCTCTGGATTGCTCTGACCTCAACTGGGTGCACGGATCTGCACTGTTCACCTGTACCGCCTTTCTGCCGCATTAGACCTG
>NZ_JOFS01000060.1 GCF_000719285.1 Streptomyces bicolor
CGGCACCGTCTCCTGCTGCCGTACGCCCGTGATCGACTCGACGACGTCACCCAGCGACTCCAGGTGCTGGATGTTGACGGTCGATATGACATCGATCCCCGCCGCCAGCAGCTCCTCGACGTCCTGCCAGCGCTTGGCGTTGCGCGAGCCGGGGATGTTGGTGTGGGCCAGTTCGTCCACCAGCGCCACCTTGGGCCTGCGGGCCAGGACGGCGTCGACGTCCATCTCCGTGAAAGCGCCGCCCCGGTACTCCAACTCCTCGCGCTGGATCTGCTCCAGGCCGTGCAGCATCACCTCGGTGCGCGGCCGGTCGTGGTGCTCCACGAAGGCCACCACGCAGTCGGTGCCGCGCTCGATCCGCCGGTGCGCCTCGGACAGCATCGCGTACGTCTTGCCGACGCCCGGTGCCGCACCGAGGTAGATCCGAAGCCTGCCGCGTCCCATGGTCACCCTTCGAAGCGGTACCCCATGCCCGGTCGGCCGGCGCGTGCCGCCGGCACCTGATCACGAGTGCTCAGACGACTTGTGGTCGTCTGCCACCACCGGCACCCGGGCATCGGTCAGTTGCCCTTGGTCAGTTCCTTGAGCGCGATGTTGAGTTCGAGGACGTTCACCCGCGGCTCGCCGATGAAGCCGAGGGTGCGGCCCTCGGTGTGCTCGTCCACCAGCTTCCGCACCTGGGAGACCGTCAGGTCGTTGCGCTCGGCGACGCGGTGGAACTGGATGTCCGCGTACTGCGGTGAGATGTCCGGGTCGAGGCCGGAGCCGGAGGAGGTGACCGCGTCGGCGGGGACCTGGGACGGCTTGACCGTGTAGCCCGCCACGGAGTTCTCCATGACGACCTTCGCCTGCGCCTCCTTCACCCACTTGATCAGTTCCGGGTTGTCGCCGGAACGGTTGGTGGCGCCGGACAGGATCAGCTTGTACTGCGTGTTGACCGAGTTCTCGCCCAGCCCGTTGGCCGGCCGGGGCTGGAAGTAGTCCAGGCTGTAGTCCTGTTGACCGATCAGGGAGGAGCCGACGACCTTGCCGTCCGCCTTGATCTCGGAGCCGTTCGCTTTGTCGTTGAAGAGGGCCTGCGCCACACCTGTGACGGCCAACGGATAGATGACGCCTGTGAGCAGGGTCAACACGAGCAGCGCCCGTAGACCCGCGCCCAGCAACCGGCCGGTGTTCGCAACGGAGTTGTTCATGGTCCTTCACCAGCTTCCAGGAATCACAGGCCGGGGATCAGAGAGATGAGCAGGTCGATGAGCTTGATGCCGATGAAGGGGGCGACCAGACCGCCCAGCCCGTAGATGGTGAGGTTCCGCCGCAGCATGCGATCCGCGCTCACCGGCCGGTACTGCACACCCTTCAGCGACAGCGGCACCAGCGCGATGATGATCAGCGCGTTGAAGATGACGGCGGACAGGATCGCGGAGTCCGGCGAGGACAGGCCCATGATGTTCAACTTGTCCAGGCCCGGGTAGACGGCCGCGAACAGCGCCGGGATGATCGCGAAGTACTTCGCGACGTCGTTGGCGATGGAGAACGTGGTCAGCGCACCGCGCGTGATCAGCAACTGCTTGCCGATCTCGACGATCTCGATGAGCTTGGTCGGGTTCGAGTCGAGGTCGACCATGTTGCCGGCCTCCTTGGCGGCCGACGTCCCGGTGTTCATCGCCACGCCGACGTCGGCCTGCGCGAGCGCGGGCGCGTCGTTCGTCCCGTCACCGGTCATCGCGACCAGCTTGCCGCCGGCCTGCTCCCGCTTGATGAGCGCCATCTTGTCCTCGGGCGTCGCCTCCGCGAGGAAGTCGTCGACGCCCGCCTCCTCGGCGATCGCCTTGGCGGTCAGCGGGTTGTCGCCCGTGATCATGACGGTCTTGATGCCCATGCGGCGCAGTTCCTCGAACCGCTCGCGCATGCCGTCCTTGACGACGTCCTTGAGGTGGATGACGCCCAGGACGCGCGCACCCCGGTCGTCCTCGAGGGCGACCAGCAGCGGCGTGCCGCCCGCCTCGGAGATGCGGTTGGCGGTCGTGTCCGCGTCGTCGGCGACCGTGCCGCCCCGCTCCTGCACCCAGGCCATGACCGAACCCGCGGCGCCCTTGCGGACCTTGCGGGCGACGCCGTCCTCGGTGAGGTCGACGCCGGACATCCGGGTCTGGGCGGTGAACGTGATCCACTCGGCCCCGACCAGCTCGCCCTGATGACGCTCGCGCAGCCCGTACTTCTCCTTGGCGAGGACGACGATCGAGCGGCCCTCGGGCGTCTCGTCGGCCAGCGAGGACAGTTGGGCGGCGTCCGCGATCTCGGCCTCGGTGGTGCCGCTCACCGGCACGAACTCGGCCGCCTGGCGGTTGCCGAGCGTGATGGTGCCGGTCTTGTCGAGCAGCAGCGTCGACACATCACCCGCCGCCTCAACCGCCCTGCCGGACATGGCGAGTACGTTGCGCTGGACCAGGCGGTCCATGCCCGCGATGCCGATCGCGGAGAGCAGGGCGCCGATGGTCGTGGGGATCAGGCAGACCAGCAGCGCGACCAGCACCACCAGCGTCAGGTGCGTGCCCGCGTAGTCCGCGAACGGCGGCAGCGTGGCGCAGGCCAGCAGGAAGACGATCGTCAGCGAGGCCAGCAGGATGTTCAGCGCGATCTCGTTCGGCGTCTTCTGCCGGGCCGCGCCCTCGACCAGGTTGATCATCCGGTCGATGAAGGTCTCGCCGGGCTTCGTCGTGATCTTGATGACGATGCGGTCGGAGAGGACCTTCGTACCGCCGGTGACGGCCGAGCGGTCACCGCCGGACTCCCGGATGACCGGAGCCGACTCACCGGTGATCGCCGACTCGTCGACGGAGGCGACGCCCTCGATGACATCACCGTCACCGGGGATGATGTCGCCGGCCTCGCACACGACCAGGTCGCCGATGCTCAGCTCGGTGCCGGGCACCTGCTCCTCACGGTCGCCCACGAGCCGGCGCGCCACCGTGTCGGTCTTGGCCTTGCGCAGGGTGTCGGCCTGGGCCTTGCCGCGGCCCTCGGCGACGGCCTCCGCCAGGTTGGCGAAGATCACGGTCAGCCACAGCCAGGCACTGATCGTCCAGCCGAACCAGTCGCCGGGGTCCTTGAAGGAGAAGGCGGTGGTCAGGATGGAGCCGATCCACACCACGAACATCACGGGGGACTTGACCATCACCCGCGGATCGAGCTTGCGGAAGGCGTCCGGCAGCGACCTGACCAGCTGCTTCGGGTCGAAGAGGCCCGCGCCGACACGGCCCTCGGGGGACTTGTGCCCGGTGGGTACGTCGCTGTGCGGCGCCCGGGTCGGAGTGGCTGTGGACATGGAGTCCTCTTGGTTCGTTACTTCGGTGGTCATGACGCCAGCCCCTCGGCCAGCGGACCCAGCGCCAGGGCCGGGAAGTACGTCAGACCCGTGATGATCAGGATCGCGCCCACCAACAGGCCCGTGAACAGCGGCTTCTCGGTGCGCAGGGTGCCCGCGGTGGCCGGGACCGGCTTCTGCTCGGCGAGCGAGCCGGCCAGCGCCAGCACGAACACCATCGGCACGAACCGGCCGAGCAGTATGCACAGGCCCAGCGTGGTGTTGAACCACTGCGTGTCCGCGTTCAGACCGGCGAAGGCCGAGCCGTTGTTGTTGGAGGCGGACGTGTAGGCGTAGAGGATCTCGGAGAATCCGTGCGCCCCGCTGTTGGTCATGGAGTTCACCGGGGTCGGC
Organism: Streptomyces bicolor; assembly: GCF_000719285.1. Taxonomy (GTDB): domain Bacteria; phylum Actinomycetota; class Actinomycetes; order Streptomycetales; family Streptomycetaceae; genus Streptomyces; species Streptomyces bicolor. The sequence goes on from NZ_JOFS01000060.1 coordinate 3,719, forward strand.
AGCGCCATCGCGACGGCGGTGAAGATGAGCACCAGGGCCGGGGTGACCAGGATGTAGCAGGCCGCAAGCTTGATCTCGCGGGTGCCGATCTTCTTGCCCAGGTACTCGGGCGTACGGCCGACCATCAGACCGGCGATGAACACCGCGATGATCGCCATGATCAGCATGCCGTAGAGGCCGGAGCCGACACCGCCGGGCGCGATCTCGCCCAGCATCATGCCGAGCATGGTGATGCCGCCGCCGAGCCCGGTGAAGGAGGAGTGGAAGGAGTCCACCGCACCGGTCGAGGTGAGCGTGGTCGACGTCGCGAAGATCGCCGACGAGCCGACGCCGAAGCGGACCTCCTTGCCCTCGTACGCCCCGCCCGCGATCTCGAACGCCGGGCCGTGGTGAGCGAACTCGGTCCACATCATCAGCGCGGTGAAACCGAGCCAGATGGTGCCCATCGTCGCGAGGATCGCGTAGCCCTGCTTGACCGAGCCGACCAGGATGCCGAATGTGCGGGTCAGCGCGAACGGGATGACGAGGATCAGGAAGATCTCGAAGAGGTTCGAGAACGGGGTCGGGTTCTCGAAGGGGTGGGCGCTGTTGGCGTTGAAGTAGCCGCCGCCATTGGTGCCGATCTCCTTGATGGCCTCCTGCGAGGCCACCGCGCCGCCGTTCCACTGCTGCGACCCGCCCATGAACTGACCGACCTCGTGGATGCCGGAGAAGTTCTGCATGGCGCCACAGGCGACGAGCACCACCGCGGCGATCGCGGCCAGCGGAACCAGGATGCGTACGACACCCCGCACCAAGTCGGTCCAGAAGTTCCCGAGTTCACCCGTGCGCGAGCGCGCGAACCCACGCACGAGCGCCACGGCGACCGCGATACCCACAGCCGCGGACACGAAGTTCTGCACGGCCAGACCTGCCGTCTGCACGACGTGGCCCATGGCCTGCTCGCCGTAGTACGACTGCCAGTTGGTGTTGGTCACGAAGGACACGGCGGTGTTGAACGCCTGGTCCGGATCGATCGCGGCAAAGCCCAGCGAACCGGGCAGCACGCCCTGGAGCCGCTGCAGCAGGTACAGGAAGAGGACACCGACGGCGGAGAAGGCGAGGACGCCGCGCAGGTACGCGGTCCAGCGCATCTCGGTGTCGGGGTTGGCACCGATGCCCTTGTAGATCCACTTCTCGACGCGCCAGTGCTTGTCGGAGGAGTAGACCTTGGCCATGTAGGTGCCAAGGGGGATGTAGACGAGCGCCAGTGCTGCGATCAGAGCGAGCAGCTGGAGCACGCCGGCGAGGACGGGACCCATTCCTTGTCTCAGAACCTCTCCGGGAAGATCAGGGCGAGGACGAGATAGCCCAGCAGGGCGACGGCCACGACCAGGCCGACGATGTTCTCGGCGGTCACAGCTTCGTCACCCCCTTGGCGACGAACGCCACGAGCGCGAAGGCCGCGATCGTGGTGACGACGAAGGCCAGATCGGCCATCGTGAGCTCCTGGATGTGAGGTTCGGCTGGACAGGGACGGTTAGAGGAAACCGCCTGGGTGGCCGGAATCGACCGTCGTTGACGGGTCCCTTACGGCGGTCGACACGCCTTTGACGGGACTCTTACGGGGTCTGGCCGGCGATTCGCCGGCGAGCTCCGCTTCGGGAGGTGTCCTCGGCTTCGAAGGCGGACTCAGAACAGCCGGAACCGCAGCCGGCAGATCACCGCGTCCGTCTCCCGTCGTACGGCATGCGCGACGACGGCACCCCGCTGGTTCTGCAGCAGCCGCTGCCACAGCCGCTCCGGTTCGGTCTCCGGGATCAGGACGGTGACCCGGGTGGCCGGCGCCGCGGCCATGACGTCACGGACGTACGCGGCGATGGGGCGGCCCAGTGAACGGCGCTCGCTGGTCAGCCGGACCAGGGGCACGCCGGGGTCCCACTCGGTCCAGGAGCGCTCGAGGCAGTGCAGGGCGGCCCGGTCCTCGGGGTCGGGGTGGCAGACGGTGACCGCTCGGACCTCGTCGCCCAGGGAGGACGCGGTGGTGAGGGCCTCCGAGGTGAGCCGGGAGATCGAGGAGACGGGCACGATCACGACCGAGCGGTCGCGGTGCGGGTGCTCCGGGATGCGGCCGAGGCCGAGGCGGTCGCCGATCCGGCCGTAGGCGCCGTGCACGGTCTCGAAGGCCACGACCAGCAGCGGCAGGGCGATCACGATCAGCCAGGCGCCCTCCTCGAACTTGGTGGCGGTGACGACGACGGCCGAGATGCCGGTCAGCAGCGCGCCGAACCCGTTGAGGAGCGCCTTGCCCGGCCACCTCGAACCGTGTTCCTCCCGCCCACCCGTCCGGCGTCCGATGTACCAGTGCCGGACCATGCCGACCTGCGCGATCGTGAAGCCGACGAAGACGCCGATGGCGAAGAGCGGCACGAGGGTGTTGGTGTCGCCGCCCGAGAAGACGACCAGCGCGGTGGAGACGGCCGCCAGCGCCAGCACGCCGTGCAGGTGCACCTGCCGGTCGGCCTTCAGAGCGAACACGTGCGGCAGGTAGTTGTCGCGGGCGAGCAGCTTCAACAGCACCGGCAGACCGCCGAAGGAGGTGTTCGCGGACAGGGCCAGCAGGATCATCGTCGCGAACTGGATGACGTAGAACGCCCAGTTGCGGCCGAAGGACGCGTCCGCGAGCTGTGCGAGGACGGTGACGCCGTCGACCGGCTGGAGATGGAAGCGGGAGATCAGCACGGACAGGCCGATCAGCATCACGCCGAGGACGGCGCCGAGGGCGACTTCCGCGCCCTGGGCGCGCTTGACGCGCGGGACGCGGAAGGCGGGGACGGCGTTGGCGATGGCCTCGACGCCGGTGAGGGCCGAGCACCCGGAGGCGAAGGCCTTCAGCAGGAGCAGGGCGCCGACGGTGGTGGCGTTGTCGGAGAGGACGGAGGCGTGTCCCGCGGCGGCTTTGGTGCTCACCGGCGCGGACCGGAACAGCCCGACGGCTACCAGCGAGGATGGAGCCGACGAACACGACAGTCGGTGCGATGAAGACCTTCGCCGACTCGACGATTCCCCGCAGATTGACCGCCGTGATCAGCGCGAGCACGGCCCGGCACAGCCACAGCCGGTCGTCGTGGAGGGCCGGGAAGGCGGAGGTCAGGGCGGCCACACCGGCGGTGACGGCGACGGCCACGTTGAGGACGTAGTCCAGGACGAGCGAGGCCGCCGCGACGAGGCTCGTGCGCTTGCCCAGATGCGTCCTGGCCACGGCGTAGGAGCCGCCGCCGTCGGGGAAGGCCGCGATGACCTGCCGGTACGAGGCGACGAGCACCGCGAGCAGGGCGGCGATGGCGAGCGTGACCGGGAGTGTGAAGCCGAGGCCGTGCGCGCCGGCCGCGGCCAGCACCAGCACGATCGTCGGGCCCGTAGGCCACCGACGCCATGGCGTCCAGGGACAGGGCGGCGAGGCCCGTGACGGGCGGTGAGCCGGTGCCGTTCGCCGGTATCCGGCGGTTCCTCGTCGGCGGGGGTCGCCCCGGGCTCGGTGGTCAGGACGGACATGGGATGCGGGCTCCTTCGTACGGACTGGCGGTCACGCGCGAGGAGCGCGCGACTGACCAAGGTTCTGTCCGAGTCCCGCCGTTGCTGACGGTTCCTTGCGCGTTCTTCGCGCGGGAACGGCTGTCCTTGACGGCACTTTGACGCGGGTGTGACATGTGTGAGAGGCGCGCAGTCGGCACAACGAACCAGCACCCGAACCCGCACCCGCCACACAACAGGAACCCCTACAACGGCCCCGCGCCCACCGCTTCCCCCACCAGCGGCAAAGACACCACCATCGTCAGCCCACCCCCTGGCGTGTCCTCCGGCGTCACCGTCCCACTCATCGCCTCGGTCAGCCCCCGTGCCAGGGCGAGCCCCAGCCCCAGCCCGGTGTTGTTGTCGGTGTCACCCAGCCGCTGAAACGGCTCGAAGAGCCGATCCCGCCCCGTCACCGGCAGCCCGGGTCCCCGGTCGACGACCCGCAGTTCGGCCCGGCCCGCAAGCACACTGGCAGTCACCAACACCTTGGACCCAGCCGGGCTGTGCCGCGCCGCGTTGGTGACCAGATTCGCGATCACCCGCTCCAGCAGCGGCGGATCGGCCAGCACCGCCGGGATCTCCTCCACGTCCCCGACCTCGACACCGGGCGTGTCCGCCAGCGCGGCCGGCAGAACCTCCTCCAGGGCGGTGGGCCGCAGGTTCAGCCTCAGCACGCCCGCCTCCAGGCGGCTGAGGTCGAGGAGGTTCTCCCACCAGGCGGCTCAGCTTGGCCATGGACTCGTCGGCGGTGGCGAGGAGTTCGTCCCGGTCCTCGGCGGAGAACTCGACGTCCCGGCTGCGCAGAGACGTCACGGCCGCCCACCCCGCGGCGAGCGGGGTCCGCAGGTCGTGGCCGACGGCCCGCAGCAGCGCCGTACGCATCCGGTCGGCCGCCTTCACCGGCTCGACCTCGGCGGCTGCCCCGGCGAGCCGGGCCCGCTCCACCGCGGATCCGACATGCGCGGCGAAGGCGGCGAGCACACGCCGCTCCGACGACGACATGTCGCGCCCCCGCAGCACCAGACAGGCACCGGAACCGGCCGGCACGGCGGTGACGCCCGCGGTGTCGGGCGGTTCGTCGACCAGTTGCGCCGACTCCATGCCGAAGGTCTCCCGGGTGCGTTCCAGCAGGGCCGGGATCGTCTGGCCGCCGTGCACGATGCTGCCCGCGAGGGCCGACATCGTCTCCGCCTCCGCGGTGGCACGGGCGGCTCTGCGCGACAGCCGCAGGGAACGGTCGACGACGGCGGCCACCGTGGCGGCCACGACGGCGAACACCGCCAGCGCCAGCAGGGCGTTCGGATCGTCGAGCGTGAAGGCCCCTATGGGCGGAATGAACCAGTAGCGGCCCGCGAGGCCGGTCAGCGCAACTGGTTCATCGCCTTCGCCGTCATCTCGGCGGTCTTCCTCTACACGACGGTCGTCAACGTCATCGAGCGCCCCGACGGTGTCAAGATCGGTGCCTGCTTCATCGCCGGCATCATCCTCGTCTCCCTGCTCTCGCGACTGCTGCGCGCCTTCGAGCTGCGCGTGACCAGCGTGACGCTCGACGGCATGGCGGCACGATTCGTCAGGGACATAGCCAGCCGCAAGATCCGGTTCATCGCCAACGAGCCCGACCAGCGGGACAAGGCCGAGTACCGCGACAAGATCGAGCAGATCCGGACCGACAACGACATCCCGGGCCAGGAGGACTTCGTCTTCGTCGAGGTGACGGTCACCGACCCGTCCGAGTTCGAGGCGGGCCTGACGGTACGCGGTGAGGTCACGCACAACCGCTACCGCGTGCTCACCCTGGAGTCCTCCTCCATCCCGAACGCCCTGGCCGCCCTCCTCCTGCACGTCCGTGACACGACCGGCTGCATCCCGCACATCTACTTCGAGTGGACCGAGGGCAACCCCTTCGCCAACTTCCTGCGCTTCTTCCTCTTCGGCCAGGGCGAGGTCGCCCCGGTCACCCGCGAGGTGCTGCGCGAGGCGGAGCCGGACCGCGAGCGCAGGCCACGGGTGCACACCGGCTGAAACGGCCTCGGCCATCAGGATCGCGTCAAGGATGAGCCGTAAGGCGTCAGAGCGCTGTCAGCACCGGTCACTGCGTCGCCGTCGCCCCCTACCGTCTGCACTGTGCAGGGAAACGGACCGCGACCGGCCCCGACGAGCGACCGCCACTGGCGCGGTGGCGCCCGGTTCGCCACGGGCTGCGCTCTTGCCTTCTTCGGCATGACCCTGCTGGTCGACTGGGACGCACACACGCTGACACCACCACGCACCCTGCTGTGGCTGGTCATGACCTCCGTGATCTTCACGATCCTGCTCCCGCAACGCGTGACCGCGGGCCCGGGCTGGCTCGCGGTCCGTGGCCTCGTCCGGCGTCAGACGGTGCGTACGGACGCGCTGGTGTCCATACGGCAGTACGGCGACATTTCCGCGCACCTGACCCTGCGCGACACGGACGGCCGCCGCCTGGACGTGGACCCGCTCGTCCTGGTCACCAATCCCCTGCTCTGGCACGAGCTGGACACCGGTGTACGCCGCTCACGCGCCGGCGGAACGCTGCTCGAAGGCACGGACTTACTGGAGCGGCTGCGGCACCAGATCGACGACGCGACGGCGCGGGCGGTGCTCAGGGCGTCCGGGATCTCCTGAAGACCGAGCGCCGGGCCGGCCGTACCACGACCTGCCCGTACGTCATCCGCCCGGCGATCTCGACCCGCAGGACGACGGGGGCACCGGCGGCAGATCCACCGTCAACTCGGCGAGCTCACCCAAAGTGCGGGCGGACAGGGCGGCGGTGACCCGCTCGTCCAGCTCCTCGATGGTCAGCCGGCCGTCCCCCGCCGCGGAGTTCAGCACCTGCACGACACGGTCCCGGTCCGCGTCCGAAGCGCGCAGCCCCGTACGCGACAGCTCCGCCGACATACCCTCACCCCCGATCGCACGCCGCCAACCGCACTAACGCCATATCGCGTTATACCCAACGGCCAACCCCCCGCCCGCGGTTCCCGGCCGGCACCCCTATCGTGACCGCCATGCACTCCTACACGATCGGCCAGGCGGCACGGCTGCTGGGCGTCAGCCCCGACACCGCCCGCCGCTGGGCGGACGCGGGCCGGGTGGCGACCCACCGCGACGAGACCGGACGGCGGCTCATCGACGGCAAGGACCTCGCCGCGTTCTCGGTCGAACTCGCCAAGTCCGGCAGCGGCGAGGAGGAGACCTCGTACACCTCGGTACGCAATGCCTTCCCCGGCATCGTCACCGCGATCAAACTCGGCGACGTGGCGGCCCAGGTCGACATCCAGGCGGGCCCGCACCGGCTGGTCTCCCTCCTCACCCGCGAGGCAGTGGAGGAACTGGGCCTGGAGGTGGGCATGGAGGCGACCGCCCGCGTGAAGTCGACAAACGTGCACATCGACCGCGCATAGTCGGGCGAACAGGAACACTACGGTAGGAATCGCGAACCCGAATCGCCCCGAACCCCTACCGTCTGCGAGGCGTCCCCCATGAGCCTGAGCATCCGCAACCAGCTCCCCGGCACGGTCACAGCCATCACTCCCGGCGAGGTCATGGCAACGGTCAAGGTCCGCCTCGCCGGCGGCCAGGATCTCACCGCGGCGATCACCCTGGAGGCCGTCGAGGACCTCGGCCTGGCAGAAGGCAGCACCGTGAACGCCCTCGTGAAGGCCACGGAGATCTCCCTGGCCACCGCCCCGGTCAAGGGCCTGTCCATCCGCAACCAGCTCCCCGGCACGACCGGCCTCGCCACGGGCGGCGCGATGGCATCGGTCAAGATCGCCGTGGACGGCGCGGAGCTGACCGCGGCCATCACCAAGGACGCCACCACCGACCTCGCCCTGGCCCCCGGAGCCCCCGTGGTCGCGCTGGTCAAGGCGACGGAAGTAGCACTGACGACGGCGTGAGACCCAGGGCGGCAGCACAAGGACGCACAGGCACGAGAACGCACAAGGGCTCCGCCCGGCCAGGCACGGCCGGGCGGAGCCCTTCCACTCGTTCACCTACGTCGGTGAGTCAGCCCGTGAACGTCAGTCCTCGTACGCGTCCAGCGGCGGGCAGGAACACACGAGGTTCCGGTCGCCGAAGGCCTGGTCGATCCGGCGCACCGGCGGCCAGTACTTGTCGGCGGCCGACACACCGGCCGGGAACACGGCCTCCTCACGGCTGTAGGCGTGCTCCCACTCCCCGCCCAGCGCACCGGCGGTGTGCGGGGCGTTCCGCAGCGGGTTGTCCTCGGCGGGCCACTCACCCGACCCGACCTTCTCGATCTCCGCACGGATGGCGATCATCGCCTCGCAGAACCGGTCCAGTTCAGCCAGGTCCTCGGACTCGGTCGGCTCGATCATCAGCGTCCCGGCCACCGGGAACGACATCGTCGGCGCGTGGAAGCCGTAGTCGATGAGCCGCTTGGCCACGTCGTCGACGCTCACTCCGGTCGCCTTGGTCAGCGGCCGCAGGTCGATGATGCACTCGTGCGCGACGAGCCCGCCCGGCCCGGTGTAGAGCACCGGGTAGTGCGGCTCCAGCCGCTTGGCGACGTAGTTGGCGGACAGCACCGCCACCTGCGTGGCCCGCTTGAGCCCCTCGCCACCCATGAGCCGGACGTACGCCCACGAGATCGGCAGGATCCCGGCGGAGCCCCAGGGCGCGGCCGAGATCGGGCCGACCCCCGTCTCGGGCCCGGCGGCGGGCTGCAGCGGGTGGTTCGGCAGATACGGCGCCAGGTGCGCCCGCACGGCGACGGGCCCGACCCCCGGACCGCCACCGCCGTGCGGAATGCAGAACGTCTTGTGCAGGTTCAGGTGGGACACGTCTCCACCGAAGTGCCCCGGCTTGGCAAGCCCCACAAGGGCGTTGAGGTTCGCGCCGTCGACGTACACCTGCCCGCCCGCGTCGTGCACCTGCGCGCAGATGTCGGCGACGTGCTCCTCGAACACACCGTGCGTCGACGGGTACGTGATCATCAGCACCGCGAGTTCGTCGCGGTACTGTTCGATCTTCGCCCGCAGGTCCTCGACGTCGATCTCACCGTCCTCGGCGGTCTTCACGACGACGACCTTCATGCCGGCCATCACAGCGCTCGCAGCATTGGTCCCGTGCGCGGACGAGGGAATGAGGCACACGATGCGCTGCTCGTCGCCGTTGGCCCGGTGGTACCCGCGTACGGCGAGCAGCCCGGCCAGCTCACCCTGCGACCCGGCGTTCGGCTGCAGCGACACCTTGTCGTAGCCGGTGACCTCGGCGAGACGCTCCTCCAGCTCCCGGATGAGCGTCAGATAGCCCTGCGCCTGCTCGGCGGGCGCGAAGGGGTGCAGCTGCCCGAACTCCGGCCAGGTGACCGGCTCCATCTCGGTGGTCGCGTTGAGCTTCATCGTGCAGGAGCCCAGCGGGATCATGCCGCGGTCGAGCGCGTAGTCGCGGTCGGCGAGCCTGCGCAGGTAGCGCAGCATCGCCGTCTCCGAGCGGTGCTGGTGGAAAACGGGGTGCGTGAGGTACTCGTCCTCGCGCAGCAGCCCGCCCGGAAGCGCCTCCTCCGTCTGCGCGTCCAGCGCCTCGATGTCCCCTTCGCCCCCGAACGCCGTCCATACAGCGCCCAGTTGGGCCCGTGTGGTGGTCTCGTCAAAGGCGATGGACACGTGGTCGGCGTCGACGAGACGCAGGTTGACGCCGTTCTGCCGGGCAGCGGCGACGACCTCGGAGGCCTTCGCGGGCACCCGCACGGTCACCGTGTCGAAGTAGGCCCCGTGCACCACCTCGACCCCACTCGCCGTGAGCCCCGCGGCGAGGATGGCGGCGTACCGATGCGTCCGCCGGGCGATGCTCTTCAGTCCCTCGGGCCCGTGGTAGACGGCGTACATTCCGGCCATCACGGCGAGCAGCACCTGAGCGGTGCAGATGTTGCTGGTCGCCTTCTCCCGGCGGATGTGCTGCTCACGCGTCTGCAGGGCCAGCCGGTACGCCTTGTTCCCGTCCGCGTCCACGGACACACCCACAAGCCGCCCCGGCAGGCTGCGCGCGAACTTCTCGTGCACGGCCATGTAGCCGGCGTGCGGCCCGCCGAAGCCCATCGGCACACCGAACCGCTGCGTCGTCCCGACCGCGATGTCCGCCCCCAGCTCACCGGGAGACTTCAGCAGCGTCAGCGCGAGCAGATCGGCGGCGACGGTGACGAGGGCACCGAGTTCGTGAGCCTGCTCGATGACGGGCTTGATGTCCCGTACGACACCGGAGGCGCCCGGGTACTGCAGGAGCACGCCGTTGATCTCACGCGCGGCGACATCGGCCGGAATCCCGCCACTGAGGTCGGCGACGACGACCTCCACACCGGTCGGCTCGGCACGGGTCTCGATCACGGCGATGGTCTGCGGAAGCACGTCCGCGTCGACCAGGAACAGCCCCTTCTTGTTCCTCCCCATACGCAGGGACAGGGCCATGGCCTCGGCGGCCGCCGTCCCCTCGTCGAGCAGCGAGGCACCGGAGGTGGGCAGCCCGGTGAGCTCGGCGACCATCGTCTGGAAGTTCAGCAGGGCCTCGAGCCGCCCCTGCGAGATCTCGGGCTGGTACGGCGTGTAAGCGGTGTACCAGGCGGGATTCTCCATGACGTTCCGCAGGATGACCGGCGGCGTGAAGGTGCCGTAGTACCCGAGCCCGATCATCGAGTCCAGCACCTGGTTGCGGTCGGCGAGCGACCGCAGCTCGGCCAGCACCTCGGCCTCGGTACGCGCCCCGGGCAAATCCAGCGAGTCGGCGTTCTTGATCACATCCGGCACCGCGGCGGCGGTCAGCTCGTCGAGCGAGCCGTACCCGACCTGGGCGAGCATCTTGGCCCGAGCCTCATGATCGGGACCGATATGACGCTGCTCGAAGGGAATCCCTTGCTCGAGCTCGGAGAGCGGAATGCGGTGGGCGGTCATTGCGGAGGCCTCCTGGTCTGACGCGACCTTCGAGGGGCACCACGGCACGGGTACCCGGACGGCCTCCCCCTCTGTCATCTCAACCTGAGAGCTTCACCGGGTCGCCCAAAGGCTCCCGACTTTCACCGTCGGTGAGAGCGGAAGCCGTCGACACCCGCCCTGCTTTCCAGAGTGACCTCGTCCGTGCGGTACGTGTGCCTGAGAGATTCCGGGGAGGATTTGCTCCTTCGGCGCCTCCGGATGGTGTCCGGAGGACTCTCCCGCACGGGGTCAGCAGCCGCTAGCAAGCCTACCAGCGGGGTCAACGCACGGACCTTCGAGTGGCCGCACTCACCAATGTGCCTTTTCGTAGTGCTTACGGATGAGTTGCGACCAAGTGGAGGGCCCGTGCAGACCGACATCGATCCGCGCAACCTGATCGGCCGCAAGGCCTTCGACTGCAACGGCACCAAGATCGGCACCATCGACGAGGTCTATCTCGACGACGCCACCGGGGTGCCGGAATGGGCGGCGATACGCACCGGCCTGTTCTCCCGGGACGCCTTCGTCCCCCTGGAGCCCAGCGAACTGATAGAGGGCACCCTCCACGTCCCCTTCGACCGCGCCCTGATCAAGGACGCCCCCGACTTCGGCGTAGGCCGCCACCTCTCCCCCGAACAGGAACTCCAGCTCTACCACCACTACGGCCTCGACGTGGCCCCTCCACCCCCCATTCCGGACCGGGACTTCGGCAACCTGGCAGGCAGAGAGGACACGTGACCCGCCCACGGCAGCCACCGCACCCATCAGCCACGCGGCACCCACACCCACTCAGCCTGCGGGCAGTCGTGCCGCTGGGGCGGCACGGGTGGCACGGGTGGGCGCAGGCGGCACCCCGCAAGCGCGGGGCAAGCGTCCCCACCCTCCACCGCAACCACAATCCCCGGGGACCCAGAAAAGCCACGAGACGCTCCACGCCATGAGCCGACCGCAACCCCCTACGCGCCCGGCACCACAGGCGCCACCCCCGAGCCCTCATCCCCCGCACCCGTCCCCGCCCCCGAACCCTCAGGTCTTCGCGCCACCAACGGCAACGGCTCCGCCACCTCCAACCCCGGATCATCCACCCGAAACGTCCGCACCCGCCCCGGCTCCGACCCAGGCGTCTCGAACCGCACAGTCACCCGCCCCAACCCACTCCCCTGCACCCACCCATGCCCGTACTCGACGTGCCGCACATCGTGCCCCGCAACCCACCGCCGCTCGACAGGCACGACCTCCCGTTCCTCCGCGGGCTCCTCCCGATCCCCCTCCTCCGCGGCCTGCTCAACCCGCTCCCCCGCCGCCTGCGCGAACAGATCCTCCTGCGTGTAGTCGGCCAACCCACTCACCCCGACCCCCAGCAGCCGCACACCCCCCGTCGTGTCCACGGCATCCAGCAACCGCGCCGCGGCCTCCCGCACCACCGCCGGATCATCCGTAGGCCCACGCAGCGTCTCGGACCGGGTCAGGGTGGAGAAGTCGTACCGCCGCACCTTCAGCACGATCGTCCGCCCCGACAACCCGGCCCCCCGCAAGCGCCGCACACAACGGTCGGCCAGCCGCTGCACCTCCAGCCCCACCCGGACCCGGTCATGAATGTCCACGTCGTACGTGTCCTCGACCGACACCGACTTGGCCTCCCGTTCGGCCACCACGGGCCGCTCGTCATGCGCCAGCGCCATGGCGTACAGGGCGTGCCCGTGCGCCTTGCCGAGCAGCCGCACGAGCTCGTCCTCCCCCGCCTCGGCGATCTCGTCGACCGTGTGGATCCCGGCCCGCCGCAGATGATCCCCCGTCGCCGGCCCGACCCCCGGCAACGTCCGCACGGACATCGGCCCGAGCAATGCCCTCTCGGTCCCCGGCTCGATCAGCACCAGCCCGTCGGGCTTGGCCTCCTCCGAGGCGATCTTCGCCAGCATCTTGGACGCGGCCAGCCCCACGGATCCCGCAAGCCCGGTGGCCGCCCGTATGTCGGCGCGCAGCTTCGCCCCCACCAGCCGCGCCGACTGCTCGTCCCAGGCCGCTCCCGCGGCCTCCAGATCCACGAACGCCTCGTCCAGGCTCAGCGGCTCCACCAGCGGCGACAGCTCTCGCAGCAGCCCCATGACCTGGTCGCTGATCTCCCGGTAGATCCCGAACCTCGGCACGAGATACGCGGCATTCGGCGCCAGCCGGCGCGCCTGAGCCATGGGCATCGCGGAGTGGACCCCGAAGACCCGAGCCTCATAGGACGCGGTGGCGACGACTCCACGCGGCCCGAGGCCGCCCACGATCACGGCTTTCCCGCGCAGGCTCGGCTTGGATGCCTGCTCCACCGAGGCGTAGAAGGCATCCATGTCGAGATGCAGGATCGTGGGCGCGTTTCTCACATCTCCGATGCTGCCTCACGCCACTGACAATGCCGCGCTACAAAGGCCCGTCCCGTCGGCCATCGGCCCGATCAACCGCGGACCCATCCCGCCCGACAGCTCGCGAAGTTCTCGACGATGGCCGCTCGGACCGCACAGACCAGCCGATCACACCGCCGAGCCAACCCATCGGACCACCTGCTCAGGCCGGTGAGCCAGTCCCTCGAACCGCCCGGTCAGGCCACTGAGCCAGCCCCTCAGACCGCCCGGTTACGCCGCCGAGCCAACTCGTCCGCCGGATTGTGCCCGACCAACGTCTCCCCGGTGTCGATCCGCTCCCCGTGCAACTGCGACAAGGCGCTCTCGACGTCCCGCCACACCACTCCCACGGCGATCCCGAAGATCCCCTGCCCACCCTGGAGCAGCGCATGGACCTCGTCCGGCGAGGTGCACTCGTACACCGTCGCACCGTCGCTCATCAGCGTCATGCGCTCCAGATCACGAAAGCCCCGCTCCCGCAGATGCTGCACGGCGGTACGGATGTTCTGCAGCGACACACCGGTGTCGAGGAACCGCTTGACGATCTTCAGGACGACGACGTCCCGGAAGCTGTACAGCCGCTGCGTGCCCGACCCGTACGCGGGCCGCACGCTCGGCTCGACCAGCCCGGTGCGCGCCCAGTAGTCGAGCTGCCGGTAGGTGATGCCGGCGGCCGCACACGCCGTCGGACCGCGGTAGCCGATCTGCTCGGTTTCCATGGACGCCGCCCCTCCGCCGTTGCTCGGCACGGCCGTCGGTCGCTGCGGAGCGTGATCGGCCGCGCTGCCCTGAAGCGGGCTGCCGGGATGGGGGTACCCCCTGCTCGAACGAAGTTGAGAACTCGGGGGAGGGTACGGTCCGCCCGCCCCGAGACTACGCCCGGGGGCGCCCCCACCCGAACCGTCGCCGCTGCTTCTCACGCCGACCTCCGTCCTTGACCTGCCTTCTCGACGGTAGGCAGTCACCAGGGGTGCGTCAACGATCGCCACACTCGGCACGCCGAGTGATAATCACCCTAGGAGTGGTTTCCCGCACCCCACCGCGGGGAAAGGCTAGCTGAATGCGCTCGCAGCAGGCCTCAGGACGCTCTCACTCGCCGTCGGCAAATGCCGGCATTTGAGCTGTAACCGGCGGTAGGCCGCCCGATCACGGACCGCGAGCCCGCAGGACCGCCCACACCGCCTCACTGACTGCTGGTGCCGAAGTCCTCGGGCGAGATCTGGTCGAGGAACTCGCGGAACTTCTCCACCTCGTCCTCCTGCTCGTCCGGGATCGCGATGCCCGCGTCGTCGAGCACCCCGTCACTGCCGTAGATCGGCGTTCCGGTGCGCAGGGCCAGCGCTATGGCATCGGACGGGCGGGCGCTCACCTCGACGCCGCTGGCGAACACCAGCTCGGCGTAGAAGACGCCCTCACGCAGATCCGTGATGCGTACTTCGGTGAGCTCCTGGCCGACGGCCTCCAGCACGTCCTTGAACAGGTCGTGGGTCAGCGGTCGCGCGGGGGCCATGCCCTGCTGGGCGAATGCGATCGCTGTCGCCTCCCCCGGGCCGATCCAGATGGGGAGGTAGCGGTCGCCTCCCACTTCGCGCAGGAGCACGATCGGTTGGTTGGAGGGCATTTCGACCCGGACACCTACGACATCGAGCTCGTTCACACAGCAACCCTAGGCCGTGCTCGGGACGTTTGGGTAGTCGGGCCGAGAACGGGTGGCCGATCCGGCTTTCCCCGGCCCTCCCGGCTCAGGGCAGCCGTACCCCGAGAGCGGTCTGCACCAGCGCGGAGTGCAGCTTCACCGTGAGCCCGGCCAGTTCCCTGGCACGGGCCTCCGCATGTGCCCTGGTCTGCGGGTTGCGGTGGCGCCTGAGCGGTGCCACGACCTGGTCCACCAGCCCGGCCTCACGGTCGGCGGCGGCCTTCATCACCCGCAGATGCCTCGGCTCGATCCCGAACCGCCCCAGCTCGGCGACGAGCGAGGCCACGGTGACGGCCTCGGCGTCATACGCCCCGTCCGGCAGCGGGGCGATCAGGCCGTACGACTCCCACTCCTCGAGCTCCCGCTCTCCGATCCCGGCGGCCACGAGCAGCTCCGCCCGCCCTATACGGGCGGCCGTGGGCCCCTCGACGGGCTCCAGTACGGGTTCGCCGTCCCGCTGGCGGCACAGGGTGGGCAGGGGCGCGGCCTCACCGCGCTCCATGGCGTCCAGGTGCTCGCGGATCACCTTGAGCGGCAGGTAGTGGTCCCGCTGCATGCGCAGGACATGGCCGAGCCGCTCCACGTCCTGCGCACTGAACTTGCGGTACCCCGAGGGGGTCCGCTGCGGCTCGACGAGACCCTCGGACTCCAGAAAGCGGATCTTGGAGATGGTGATGTCAGGGAACTCGTCACGCAGCACGTTCAGGACCGTGCCGATGCTCATCAGCCGACTGGCCGCGGCGGCGGCGCCGGGCCGGGCACCGCCGCTCGGTGTTTTCAGCATGGACCTTCCCTGGGTCTCCCCGGATGGACTCCGGGGGAGGGTCAGTAGCCCCGCTGGCTCGCGTAGAAGACCAGCCGGTACTTGCCGATCTGTACCTCGTCACCGTTGTTCAGAGCGACCTGATCGATCCGCTCGCGGTTGACGTAAGTACCGTTCAGACTGCCGACGTCGGCCACCGTGAACGAGCCGTCCTGGGCGCGACGGAACTCCACGTGCCGACGCGAGACCGTCACGTCGTCCAGGAAGATGTCGCTCTGCGGGTGCCGCCCGGCGGTGGTCAGGTCACTGTCCAGGAGGAAGCGGCTGCCGGAGTTCGGTCCCCGACGCACCACCAGCAACGCGGAACCCAGCGGCAGCGCGTCGACGGCCGCCTGGGCCTCAGGAGACAACGCCGGGATCGGCGTCTGGCCCGTAGCCTCGGCGTCGTACGCCTCGAGTCCGGAGATGGAGATCGTGGAGGTCGTCTCGGACGGGCGCTCGGCCGCCGCACCAGCCCGCAGCGGCGCGCCGCAGTTCGAACAGAAGCGGCTGTTCTCCGCGTTGCGGTTACCGCACCTCGTACACACCAGGGCCGACATCGGGGAAAACCCTCCACCCGTACTTGAGGTTGACGGTTGCCCGAAACCTATGCCGCCGGACTGCCCAGGGTCAACTGACGGCGCGCCCTGACCTCCGGAAATGTCACCGCCCGGAGCAGGCACCTGATCCCTGAACAGCGGGCGCTGGCCCTCATCGTCCCCCTGTGCGCGATGACGAGCGGTCGCGTTGTCGCTGCCCTCTCGCGCGCTCTTGCCGAACAACTTCGCAAACAACTTCACGGGCGATTCCCCTTGACCGAAACAGACCCGCCCGTGGGGCAGGACGAACCCTGACTCAACACTCTGGCCGACCCGGACATCCTGACAACGTCCGTCTCCACCAGACAGTTTCCACCACGCACCACCCATTCGGTGCGCCGACCCCCCGCAACCTCATGCCCTCGCCGGACGTCCCCCATGCACCGCCGGTTCACTGGGAGGACGACCGAGCGTAGTCAGGCCGCTTCACCGCTCGCAAGGCATCCACGACGATCTTGTCCGACCGCTCGATGGTCACGGTGGCCTGCTCCTTCTCGAGAGTCTGCACCACGCCTCCAGGGATGTTGAGCGCCGGTTCGAGGTCCTGCGGCTTGCCGATGACCTTGAAACGATAGGGAGCGTTGATCTTGTTCCCGTCGACGCTCACGCTGTTCCCGGAATCCGTCAGATACGTGCCGGCGACGACGCGGACGCCGTTCACCTGGATCGCTTCCGCGCCGGCCGCGCGCAGCTCCTGGATCGCGTCGAGCAGCATGTCCGCCTCGACCGTCCCCTTCGTGTCGTCGATGGTCATCGTGATGCCAGGTCCCTGCGCGGCCACCGTGCCCGCCAGAATGCCGAGTTGCCTCTCCTTCTCGACCGTCTGCCTGCGGGCCTCCTCGGCCTGGTTCGAGCTGTTCTCCAGCTCGTCCCGCTGCTTCTCGAGACCTTGCTTCTCGTCCTCAAGACGCTGAGTACGGTCATCCAGTTCATCGAGAATGCGAACGAGATCTTCCTGACGCGCGCCACGCAGGGCGCTGTCACCGTCGCTGTTCGACGCGACCTGGACGGCCAGCCCGAAGCCGAGGCCGAACAGCAGCAGCGCGACGATGAGTTGGGCCCGGCTGACCCTCGGCGGCCACAGCCCCTGCACCAGCCGCTGCCGCCCGGTCAGCTCGGTCCGCTGTTCCGCGGAAGCCTCCACCGGCTCGGCGGTGTCGGCCGGCACCTCCTCGGGCAGTTCCTTGCGCAGCCTGTTCTCGGGAGTCTCGTCGTGGTTGCTCATCGGCCTCACGCCCGGAACACGTGCCGGCGAATCGCCGCGGCGTTGGAGAAGATCCGGATGCCGAGCACGACGACGACACCGGTGGACAGCTGGGCGCCCACACCCAACTTGTCGCCCAGGAACACGATCAGCGCGGCCACGACCACGTTGGACAGGAACGACACGACGAAGACCTTGTCGTCGAAGATGCCGTCGAGCATGGCCCGCAGACCCCCGAAGACGGCGTCCAGAGCCGCCACGACGGCGATCGGCAGATAAGGCTCGACGACCGCCGGAACCTCAGGCCGGACCAACAGGCCGGCCACGACTCCCACGACGAGGCCCAGTACGGCGATCACGATGTGCCCTTCTCGGTTTTCTCGGTGTTCGGCTGTGCTGTACGTACGGTCACGCTCGGTGCGGCGGGCAGACGGAGGTCCTCCTGCGCCGAAATGCTGGTCCTGATCCCGAAGTTCTCCTGCAGGGCGTGCAGGTAGAGCCCGTCGGCGCTGTCCTGGAACCTGGTGCTGAGCCGCTCCCCGTCCCCCACCGCCAGCACCGTGTACGGCGGAACCAGCGGCTTGTTGTCGACCAGTATCGCGTCACCGGCGGCCCTGATCGCCGACAGGGCCGTCAGCCGCTGTCCGTTGATGGAGATCGCCTCGGCGCCCGATTCCCACAGCCCGTTGACCACACGCTGCATGTCGCGGTCGCGTACCCGCCCGGTGTCGGAGAACCCGGATGTCCCGCGAGGGTCGCCGTCGCCGCCCGAGGTGGCCTCCTTGGCGTCATTCACGATCAGCTTCACCCCGGGCCCGTGCACCTCTACGGCGCCCGCCAGGATGCCCACCAGCTCAGCCTGGTCACTGTCGCCAGTCGTCTTCAGTGCCTCGCGCTGCCGCGCGCTCACGTCGTCGCGCAGCTTGTCGACGGACTCCTCCAGCTTGTCCGCCGCCGCGGTCTCACGGTCGATGCGGTCGATCAGTTCCTCGCGCTCCTTGGCCATGACCGGCGCCGCGATCCGAGCCTGCGCCGCTCCCACGGTCACCACGAGCGCCGCGAGCACCAGACCGGCGGCGAGGCCCAGCTTCGCCCTCAGGGTCTTGGGCAGGCCCCCCTCACCCGCGGCCTTCTTCCGGGCGGCGGCCTCGGCATAGCCGTCGTCGAGGCTGTGATCCATGACGTTGGTGAGCAGCGACATGGACGCGTCCGGGCGCGAGGGGGGCGTAGGTGTGCTCCGAACGGGGGGCTGCGGCATGCCGCACATCGTCGCACGTCGCGACCGCTACCTCCGAATGGCCCCACCGGCGTGCCGGACGGGCCCCGTTCGGGGAGACCCGTCCGGCACGCGCGCGTGCTGCTTGCGTCAGCGGCCGGCGCTGTCCACGACAGCCGACCACTCGTCGAGCAGGGCCTGCGCGGACGCGTCGTCCGGCCCCTCGGCCCACAGATGGGTGACCGCCTCGGCCGGGTCGGGCAACACCATCACCCAGCGCCCGTCGGTCTCCACGACCCGCACACCATCAGTGGTGTCGACAAAGCGGTCTCCGGCCGCCTCGACGACCCGCCTCATCACCAGCCCCTTGACAGCCCACGGAGTCGCAAGATCCCGCTTGATGACATGCGCCCGCGGAATCCGCGCGTCGATCTGGCTGAGCGTGAGCTGCGTGCGCGCCACCAGTCCGATCAACCGTACGAAGGCCGCCGTACCGTCGAAGACGCTGCTGAACTCCGGGACGATGAATCCGCCCCTGCCGTCCCCGCCGAAGATCGTCGTGTCGTCTCCACCGACCCGGGTCAGATCGTCCGGCGATGTGGTCGTCCACTCCACCTGGGTTCCGTGATACGCCGCCACCTGCTCGGCGATCCGCGTGGTGGTCACCGGCAGCGCCACCCGCCCACTGCGCCGCTCCGCAGCCACGAGGTCGAGCATCACGAGCAGGGCCCGGTCGTCCTCGACGATCCGCCCCTTCTCGTCGACCAGGGACAGCCGCTCACCGACCGGGTCGAACCGCACCCCGAACGCGGCCCGGGCGGACGCCACTATCTCTCCCAGCCGCACCAGCCCCGACCGCCGCGCATCCGCCGACTCCGTCGGCCTGGACTCGTCGAGACCGGGGTTGATGGTCAGCGAGTCCACACCGAGCTTGCCGAGCAGACTCGGCAGCACGAGCCCAGCACTACCGTTCGACGCGTCGACGACGACCTTCAGCCCCGACTCCGAGATCCCGGTCGTGTCCACGTTCCGCAGCAACGACCCGGTGTACGAGTCGAAAACGCTGGCCGGAAAGTGCAGGTCCCCGATCTCTCCCGGGAACGCTCGCCGATACTCCTGCCGCGCGAAGACCCGGTCCAGCTTCCGCTGGCTGGCCTGGGAAAGGTCGGCGCCCTGCCCGTCGAAGAACATGATGTCCACGGAATCCGGCACCCCGGGCGTCGTTCGGATCATGATCCCGCCAGCACTGCCTCGCGCGGTCTGCTGCCGCGCCACGGGCAGCGGTACGTTCTCCAGGTCTCGTACGTCGATGGCGCTGGCCTGCAGCGCGGAGATCACCGCCCGCTTCAGCGCCCGGGCACCACGGGAGTGGTCGCGGGCCGTCGTGACGGTGGACCCCTTCTTCAACGTCGTCGCATAGGCACCGGCGAGACGCACGGCGAGCTCCGGCGTGATCTCCACGTTCAGGATTCCGGAGACGCCACGGGCACCGAAGAGATGAGCCTGCCCCCGCGACTCCCAGATCACCGAGGTGTTGACGAAGGCGCCGGCCTCGATGGTCTTGAACGGATAGACACGCACGTTGCCCTGAACGATCGATTCCTCACCGATCAGGCACTCGTCTCCGATCACCGCGCCGTCCTCGATCCGGGCAGCACGCATGATGTCGGTGTTCTTCCCGACGACACAGCCGCGCAGATTGCTGTGCTGCCCGACGTAGACGTTGTCATGAACAACAGCCTTGTGCAGAAAGGCTCCGCTCTTCACGACGACGTTCGAGCCGACGACGGTGTGCTCCCGGATTTCCGCGCCGGCCTCGACCTTGGCGTAGTCCCCGATGTACAGAGGCCCACGGAGAACGGCATCGGGATGCACTTCGGCGCCCTCCGCCACCCACACACCCGGAGAGATCTCGAAGCCGTCGATCTCGACGTCGACCTTGCCCTCCAGGACGTCGGCCTGCGCCTTCACGTAGCTCTCGTGGGTGCCGACATCCTCCCAATACCCCTCCGCGACATACCCATAGACCGGCTTGCCCTCCTTCATCAACTGCGGGAAGACATCGCCTGACCAGTCCACGGGAACATCGGGCTCGACATAGTCGAAGACCTCGGGCTCCATGACGTAGATTCCGGTGTTCACCGTGTCCGAGAAGACCTGACCCCAGGTCGGCTTCTCGAGGAAGCGCTCGACCCGGCCTTCCTCATCGACAATGGTGATGCCGAATTCCAGCGGATTGGGCACACGCGTCAGACAGACGGTGACCAGCGCACCCTTTTCCTTGTGGAAATTGATCAGCTCGGTGAGGTCGAAGTCGGTCAGGGCATCACCGGAGATGACGAGGAAAGCATCGTCCTTCAACGCCTCTTCGGCGTTCTTGACGCTTCCGGCGGTACCGAGTGGCTTCTCCTCATTGGCATAGCTGAGCTCCATTCCGAGCTCTTCACCATCACCGAAGTAGTTCTTGACCAGCGAGGCCAGGAACTGCACGGTCACGACGGTCTCGGTCAGCCCATGCCTTTTGAGCAGCCGCAGAACGTGCTCCATGATCGGCCGGTTGGCCACCGGCAGGAGCGGCTTGGGCATGCTTGAGGTCATGGGGCGCAGGCGTGTGCCTTCGCCCCCGGCCATCACGACGGCCTTCATGTCGGAAGCGTCCTCCTCGAAGAGACGACGGTCTAGCCGACTTCACCCGTCCAGATTGTCCCGCACTTTTCCGCCACGGGCCATCGAGCCGCTACGCCCGCTCAATCCGCGAGTTCAATCGGCCATGGCGTCCGCACGAACCAGGCGGCGGACTTGTACCACGTAGAGGACTCCTGCCCACCAGTACAGCGTTGTACCCCATCCAGCGAACGCCCATCCGAAAATAGCAGCGAGTGACGGGATCCATCCACTTCCGTCGCTGAGCAGCAACAACGGGAAGGCATACATCAGGTTGAACGTGGCTGCCTTCCCGAGGAAGTTCACCTGCGGTGGCGGATAGCCATGACGCCTGAGGATGCCCACCATCACCAGCAGAACCAGCTCTCGTGCCAAAAGTACAGCGGTCAACCAGATCGGCAGAATCTCGCGCCAGGTGAGACCCACCAGTGTCGAGAGAATGTAGAGCCGGTCAGCCGCGGGATCGAGCAGCCGGCCGAGGCTGCTGATCTGGTTCCAACGTCGCGCGAGCTTGCCGTCCAGGTAGTCACTGACGCCGCTCAGAGCCAGCACCAGGAGCGCCCAGCCGTCGCTCTTGGGCCCGCCGAACTCGGGCCTGAGAATCAGCCACAGGAACAGCGGCACGCCAACGAGCCGCGCCATGCTGAGGATGTTGGGGATGGTGAGGACCCGGTCCGTCTGGACACGGGTCTCCTGGACCTCCACCCGGGGGCCTCCTGCGGGAAAAGTACCTACGATGCCCCCTGACCCTACCTCAACGCAAAAAAGCTCTGACCCTCGGGCTGTATGCCCAAGGGTCAGAGCTCTAAAAGGAGTTCGGCGGCGTCCTACTCTCCCACAGGGTCCCCCCTGCAGTACCATCGGCGCTGTAAGGCTTAGCTTCCGGGTTCGGAATGTAACCGGGC
>NZ_JOFS01000061.1 GCF_000719285.1 Streptomyces bicolor
GACCACCCGCTGAAACAACTCCCACAACTCATCCGGCACCAGCCGCTCAACGATCGAAACCACGACCGACAGGCTACCGTTCCAAATGAGATGACGTCTAAGGTGTCGGCAACGGCTCAATGTGGGCTCTGGATCACTTTCAGTGCCGAGGCCACGGAGGGTCACCACAAGCGCGATCATGAACGGCCTCGCCCCGCGAGAAGAACCCGTTTGCGGAGCAGGTCGAAGTTGGCGCGACCGAACATCTGCCGCTTCAGCATCTTGATCTTGTTGTTGTGGCCCTCGACGGCGCCGGAGCTGTAGCGCAGGCTGAGCCCGGCGACTACCGCGTCGAGGTCCTGGCCGAGTCCGTTGACGAAGCCGTGGAGGACGGGCAGGTCGTCGGCCTGGACGCGCTCGATCCACTGGCCGAGGTCCCGGCCCCGGCGGCTATTCATCAACTCAGCGAACGCCCGGACGTGTTCGGCAGTCCGGTCAAGCTCCGGACAGCGGGCGAGGATCTTCTTGAGCCGCTCGGCTTGGTCGTCATTGAGGTCCTCGGGGCGGCGGGTGATCCAGCCGGTCACATCGCGCACGGACGGATCCTTGCGGGGCGGGTCGTCGTGCGGGAGGACATCTCGGAGCCGCCGGACGTATTCGCGGACGATGGTGATGCCGCCGCGGTAGCCGCGCTGTTGGAGTTCACCGAAAAGGTGGACGGCACTCCTGCGTCCCTCGGCCCACCGCTGGTGTAGATAAGGCTTGTAGGGGTCCAGGATGCTGGTGCGGCCCGTCCATTGACCGACCAGCAGCTCGTCTGGAGTAGCCGCATGCGCGAGACGGCGAACCGTGGTTCGGCTCAGTCCGAGCTCACGGGCGATGGCCCGCAACGCCATGCCCTGAGCCAGCAGTTGGTGAACGGTGGGGTGCTGCCGCCGCACCCGCTCGGAAAGGCGTCCTGAGGTGCGCGGGTGGGCCGTTGGCTTGTCTTCCAGCGCCGATACATCCGTCGGTGCGGCCGTGGCCGTGGCCTTTTGGTCCGGCTCGCGGAGCAGGGCGCGGTGGCGGACGACGGTCTTCTCGACGGCCTCGGCCAGGTTTTTCCAGAGGTGCCAGCGGTCCGCGACATGAATGGCGTCAGGGGCGCCGAGCCGTCCGGCCTCGGCATAGGCGGTGGAGCGATCGCGGCAGATCACCTCGATGCCGGGGTGATCGGCAAGCCACTTGGCCACCGTCGCGGTGGTCCGGTCGGGTAACAGATCGACCGGGCAGCGCGACTCGATGTCGATCAGGATCGTGCCGTAGTTGTGTCCCTTGCGCAGCGCGAAGTCGTCCACCCCGAGCACGCGCGGCGTGGGGGGCGAAGGCTCCGGCAGGCGGCGTATCAGCCGGAGGAGCGTTGACCGACTCGCCCGTACGGCGAGCGCGTGGGCCAGGCGGGCGCCGGCCCGGCCGGCCAGCATCACCGCCAGCTGCTGCAGGACCGTCTGCAGTCCAGCACTGCGTCGCCCGTGGCGGAAGGTCAGCCCGTCGACCTGCTCTGCAAAAGTCGCCTGCGCGCAGGTGCGTTCGCAGCAGCGGAACCGCCGGACCTGTAACTCGATCACGACGGGACGCCCACCGACCGCGGTGTCGGCGAGTCGGCGTATATACCGGCTGTGCACCCGAGTCGAGAGTGTTCCGCAGGCGGGACAGGCAGCCCGCTCAGCCGAGATGGTGGCCCGTACGACCACCAACTCGTCATCAACTGCGACGCCTTCGATCACGACGCCTTCGGTCTTGTGGAACCACAGGTCCCGGAGGAGCACATCACCCACGGCCGTTCATGATCGCGCTTGTGGTGACCCTCCGTGGCCTCGGCACTGAAAGTGATCCAGAGCCACGATTCAGCCGTTACCGACACCAGTGACGACTTACCTGAACCGGACGGACCGACAAGAGCGCTCCACTGGTTGTTGGCCACCACGCTCACGAGTTCCGCGCACTCCACTCTTCGGCCGTGGAACACTGGCGCGTCGGTTTCCCGGAACGGAGACAGTCCCCGAAAGGGGCACACGGGAGCGGGTGCCAGTTCTCGCGCACCGGGCACTGCCCCGGTCTCGTCCCGTGTCACATTGCCTCCATGCAACGCCCTCAGCAGATCAACCCCGCCCGGGTCATTCTTAGTTAGAACGACACGCCATGCAGCACATTCGTCCGTGACCAACCCAGAGGGTCTGCCTGGCATGGACGCGTGCGTGCTTCTGCCAGACCAAGGTCCTATGGGCGGTCAGGACGTCACCGGGGCGCTGGCGTCGTGGAAGCACCACGCGGTACCCAGGCGTCTGGATGATTCGGTGGCAGCATCCCGTTGAACGGGGACGCGGGAATCTGGAGCCCCGATTGTCACAACTCGAGGCTCGGGACGCTACGCCGTGGTGATCGCGGAGGGACGCCTCGGCAAGGAATTCTGCTCGGGTTCAGCCGTCCCAAGCGGTGCTCGGCACACGCGGATTCTGATGTTCTCCCAATAGCCGGTGCGCACGGAGTCGCGGACCCTGCAGGTTCATCTGTAGCTACGCGTGGCAGTGACGGCGACCCGTCGCAGAAGGTGCGCCGTCGCCAGCCTCCGTCGGGCCTCACCCTGCAGGCTGGCGAGGCCCGGGTTCGCGTCGGTGTTCATCGCCAAGGCGGTCCGATAGATCGCCTGGTACGCGGAGTCCCAGACGGGATCGTCGCGGCAGGCGACGGCGATGAAGCCCGCAGCATACAGCACCTGGCGCCAGTTGGTGTTCCGATGCCTGAGCGGCAGGCGCTGGTCGCCGGGGATGCGGGGGTGCCAGCCGAGTCGGCCGGCCGGGCGCAGGATCCGGCGGGCCTGCCGAGCGGCAGCGATGCGGTCCCCGGCGTACTGCAGGGCGTCCAGGGAGACGGCGCGGTCCACGGAGGCGTCGTCGAGCGGCAAGTCCGCGAAGTCGGTGAGGAGGAACTGTGCACCGGCGGCGTGGTCCGCGGCCCGGGCACGGGCGTGTCGAGGGGGACCGCGGAGAAGTCGATGCCGATCAGGGCGGCGTTCGTACGACGGGCGAGCCACAGGCCCAGTCCGCCGCGGCCGCAGCCCAGGTCGGTGAGCATCTGGCGCGGGTGCAGGTCGAGGTGACGCAGGACGTGGTCCAGCAGGTGGGAGCACAGGAAGGAGAACGGCTCGATGCCCACGGAGAGGGCGGGGTCGACCTGGCGCACCACGGCGCTGAAGGCGTTCACGTCGACTGCGCTGCTGAAGATCCTGTTCGAACTCCGCCGCCTGGCGGTCCGTCGTCTACGAGGTCCGCCACCTGGGTGTCATCCGGCTGGAGCGCCACCGCCTGAACAACGCGGACGGCGTCCGCGACACGTACGACACCATGCGCGTCGTCCTTACCGGATTGACCTGAGAAACGACGGCGGCTCTGGCCCATCGGCTCAAGCCTCCGCTGTTGACTCAGCTTGCGTGTAGCCGTGATGGCGACTCAGCGCAGCAGGTGTGCGGTCGCCAACCGGCGCCGGTCCTCTCCTTGCAGGCCGGTGAGGGCTGGTGCAGCCTCCCGTCAGGCCTCGTCCTGAACGTGCAGGAGCAGCAGGTCGAACTCCGGGCCGTCAGGTGTGTTGCGGTACGGCCCCCCGTACTTGTAACCGAGCCGGGCGTAGAGGTCGTGGCCGCGCGGGTTCGCGGGCAGGGCAAGCAACGAGGACCACTTTGGGGCGATGGCCTGGAGAAGGGCGCCGTGCAGTCGGGTGCCGATGCCCTTGGACTGCCACGGCGGGCGAACGGCCAGTTCGCACAGGCCCATCAGCCGCTCTTGGCGGGCGCCTTCGGGGACCTGATCGACCAGGGGGCCGAACCAGTAGTCGGGCGAGCAGGGGAACGCATAACCGAAGCCGACGGCGCTGCCGCCGACGTAGGCGACGACCAGGACGAAGCCGGGGTGCTTGAGGTGGCCGGTGATCTGGCGGTGGAGTGCAGGCACGGACAGGCCCATGGCCTCCGCACCCGGGTTGTCGACCAGTTCCGGGTGGCTGTCGGCCCAGATGTCGGCGAGGGTGTCGATCAGCGGTGGGACCTGGCCGGGCCCGTAGGTGCGGATCACCACGTCGGTGCGGGTGCTCGGGGTGGTCACCGTCTCCTCCTCAGCTGACGTCGGCGATGGTGCGGTACTCCTCCAGCCAGTCCGCGACCGCCGGGACGGACGCGTGCCGCTGCAGCGCGCTCGAGACGTTGTGCAACTGCTGCAGCAGCCGGTCCGAGCGCACCTCTGGAAGGTACGCGAGGACGCGTCCGGCGGCTTCGGCCGCGGCCTCCGGCTCCGGACGTTCCCTGACGGCATGCTGAATGGCGATGTCGGCTGTGTACAGGGCGCGATTGCGGGCGAACTGGTCGCCGTGCAGCAGCACCGCCTGTTCCGCCCCGGCTGCGGCCCGCTCGTGCTGGGCGAGGTCGGCCCGGGCCAGCGCCTCTAACCCGGCCAGCTCGCCCGGGTTGTAGAACTCCAGCCAGTGCGGATCGGCCTCACGTGGCCCGCTGGCATACAGCTGGTGGGCGCGGATGATCGCCCGGTCCGTGGCGCTTGCGTCCCCCAGCAGGGCCCAGCCGCCGGCCTCACGCATCGCGAACAGCGACAGCATCCTTGGTGAGCCGTAGGAGTTGGCCACGCTCTGCGCCCCTTGCGCTGCCGAGATTGCCTCGCGCGGCCGACCGGATGCCTTGGCGAGCAAGGACAGACAGCCGAAGGCGTGCGCCTCCAGGCCCGGGTCCTCGGCGATCCGCGCGGCGGCGAGGGCCTCGTTGTACAGGCTGCGCGCGTCGGCGGCACGGCCGGAGTCGTAGCTGAGCCACCCGGCGGCGATCGAAAGATGACCGGTCGCCGACCTCAGCCGCTTACCGGTCTTCTCCGTGTAGGTGCCTTCCTGCAGCCACGAGTAGGCGGTGTGCAGGGCGTCGGAGGCGTCGCGGCGCATGGCGGCTGACCCGTGGTCGTGGTCGTGGGCGTAGATCTTCGCCACGGCCGTGTCCAGGGCACGCACGTTGACGGCACCGATCCGGCCCGGCGGGGCCCCATCCTTCGGGGAGGGGAGGGGGATGAGCGACAGGACCGCGCCTGCGCTGTCGGCCATGAACCCGCGGCGGGTCACCTGCTCCTCCTCTGGGTTCGCCGTGGCGGCCGGCACGGCGGTGCGGGCCGGGGTACTGGGCCCGAAGCCCAGCTCCTGCATGGTGCGTCCAGTCAGCTGGGTGAGGATCCGCCGGTAGACCGCCCTGGGGAGCTGGACGTCGCCGTCTTCCCATGCCGCCACCAAGCGCGCGGTGCAGGCGACTGTTTCACTCATCTCCTCGCCTGTCTCCACGATCAGCCTCGCGAACTCCTGGCGGGACCTCTGCAGTTCGTCCTCGCGCACGGCGCGCAACCGGGCGTTGGGGGTCTTGGGGCGGTCAGCCATACCGACTCCGGCGGTATCCGACATGACGGGTGCGGCGACCGTACCGCCCCCACCCCTGTGGTGCCCGGCCTTGGCCGCAGTTCACCCCAACTGGGCGAAGTTTCATCGTTCTTGCATTGTGCTGGCGTCGCACTCGCTCGTCCTGCGCTGCTTGCGTAGGCGGTGACGTGACGACCAATCAGGGAGGCCGCTGTGGCAGACGCTGCAAGCAGCGCAACGGCGACAGTCCCGGCGCCCCGCCCAGCGGGCGCCGGCAACAACTTCCCGGTCGATTCCGAGAGCATCCGGCAGTCGTACGAGGCGGCCCTGTCGGCCTCACGGCGCCTGGCGGGTGGGGACTGGGAGAGGCTCGGTGGCCTGCTGCGCGGGCACGTCCAGCTCCTGGTGCCGGAACTCGCCAGGGTGGAGCCGCGCATGCGTGGTGAGCAGCGGCGCACCGCGCGCCACGTCCTCGCCGGAACCCGCCACATGCTGGCGGAGGGGAACGGCACCTCTCCCAAGGGCGTCTGGGATCTCGCCATCCAGTGCCGCGCCCTGCTCACCCTCTATGAGCATCCCGGCCCTCTGCGGGCGACGCGGCCCGTCGCTGGTGGGCGGTCATGACGACCATGACGACGCCCCGGCCCCGAATGAAGGGGCATCCCGGCTACCGGCTGACCGCCGACCGCGCCCCGGAGACGGCAAAGGAGGCCCGGCTGCTCGCGCGCGTAGCGATGGCGGCGTGGGGTCTGGAGGACGACGCGGAGACGGCTGCCCTGGTGATGTCCGAATTCGTCGCGAACGCCGTGCGGCATGCACACGGCCCAAGGATCATCCTGGCCGTGAGCCTCCCGGCCTTCGACCGGGTGTACCTCGCCGTCACCGACCGCTCCCCCGACCGGCACCCGCAGCTGCGCACGCCCGACGAGGACGCCGGCCACGGCCGCGGCCTCCTTCTCGTCGACGACCTTGCCAACCGCTGGGGCTTCGACTTGCTCCGCTCCCGCCGCAGCGGCGAACTGTCAGCCAAACGCGTATGGGCCGAGCTGAAGCTCGTACGGCGATCCCCACTGTGACCCTCCGCCGCTCCACGACCGTGACGAAGGTACGGTCTGGGGCTCGCGGCCAGGGTCGCACCGCCATCGCGTGCCTGATCAGCGCTGCCCGTGTAGGGCACTCACCAGGAGGTTTTCGTTGCCTAATCAACCGCAGGCTCCCGCCGTTGAGCTTTCCGGTATCCGCCGCCTGCTCCTTGCGGAGACTGATCCGCCCCGGCTCACCGATGAGCAGACAGCGGCGATGGAGCGCAGGTGGGAAGAGGCCGTTGCGGCGAACCCGTCGCTATTCGACGGGCCGACCGTAGTGTGCGCGGGACTGGAGTGGAAGGACGCGCAGACCCTGCTCCTGACTTGGTACCGGGCGACCTATCGCCTGTACGTCCTGCGGCTGGATCCGGTCCACGCCGTGTCCGCCCCGTCGGTTTTCGTGTCCGTTGCGCAGCCCACGGACGACGGTCGGCTGCTGGTGGGGCGTATGGCGTCGTCGACTGCGGCCCCCGGGCGTTGGCAGCTGCCCGGCGGGACGATCGAGCCCCCCCGAGGCGGGCGCCGCCTTGGATGTCGAGTGCCTGCGCCGGCACGCCGCGCTGGAACTCGCAGAGGAGGCCGGGCGTGAAGTCGCCTCCGAAAACCTGGAGCTGTGGGCCGTGACCCGCGGCGGCATGGGCAACGTGGGCGTGCACTTCCGTGCTCCCGCCTGCCCGGCCGACGCACTCACCAAGCAGTACACGCAGCTCGTCGCCGCGGAGAGCGGCCAGGGCCGCACCCCGGAGCTGGACCGCATCGCGTTCATCGGGTCGGACGCCGACGTGGCAGGGCTCGGCGGCCGCTACGCCGACTTCCTGCCGGTGCTCGCCGCACGCCATGCCGTGAACGGCGAGACCGATCAGGCCTGCATGCGGAGGTAGCAGATGGTCAGGCCCGCAAACGCCGACAACCATCCGGCCGGACAGATGGCCGGGCCCGAGGCGGAGGGGGAAGTCTTAGCGGGGCTGGCACGGGAGCTGGCCGACGCTGCCCGAACCGGCGTTCCTGTCCGGTCGCTGTCGAAGCGCTTTCCGGGCCTGGCCCTTCAGGACGCCTACCGCATCCAGCGGATCAACCTGGAGGAACGGGTTTCGGCAGGGGGCCGGGTCGCCGGCCATAAGATCGGACTGACCTCGGCCGCGATGCAGGAACAGATGGGCATTGACGAGCCCGACTCCGGAGTCGTTCTGACCAGCATGGTCGCCTCCAGCGGATCCCGGCTGCGGTCGGCCGACTTCATGAACCCCAGGATCGAGACCGAGATCGCCTTCCGGCTCAGTCACGACCTGGCCGAGGCCTCGGACCTGGGCACCGTCCGTTCGGCTGTGGGCGAGGTGTTCCTCGCGTTCGAGGTCCTCGACACCGTCTTCGCCGACTGGAACATCACGCTGGTCGACAGCATCGCCGACAACGCCGCCTGCGCCGGCGTCATCACCGGCAGTCCCGTCCCGTTCGATCCAGTCTGGGACCTCGCTGCCGAGCAGATACGGGCGGAAGCCGATGGGAAGGTGGTCGCGACCGGTGAGGGGCGCGACATCCTCGGCAACCCGCTGCTGGCGCTGGCATGGCTGACGCACCGTCTGCCCGTGTTGGGCACACCCCTGCGCGCTGGAGACATCGTCCTGGCCGGTTCCGTACACGCGAGCCTGCCGCTCACCCCCGGAACAGACTTCCGGGCCACTTCCACCCGGCTTCCCGCCATCGACCTGCAGGTCCTGTGACCTGCCACCCACACAGGGGGCACACATGCCATCGAACACCGTGCACGCCGCTGTCCTCGGCTCCGGCTTACTGGGGCTCGACCTGGTCGAGCGCATGCAGAACTCCCCGCACCTGAGCTGCGAGCTCGTCGTCGGCCGCACCAGCCACAGCCGCGGACTGGCTCAAGCCGCCGAGCTGGGCTGCGCCATCGCAGCGGGCGGCGTCGCCGCGCTCCTCGACTCCGGCCAGAGGTTCGACATCGTCTTCGACGCCACGAACGCCTTCGAGCACCCCGAGCACTGGGCGCGGCTCGCCGGCACCGGCGCGGTCCTCATCGACCTCACCCCCACCAGTGGCGGTGCGCTGATCGTGCCGACCGTGAACGGCGACCAGGCCGCCGCCCACCAGCACATCGGCCTCGTCTCCTGCGGCGGTCAGGCCTCGATCCCCGTCCTGCACGCCCTTGCCCAGCACTACTGTCCCGAGTACGTGGAGATGGTGGCCACGGCCGCCAGCGTCAGCGTGGGCTGGGCCAGCCGTCTCAACCTCGACGAGTTCGTGGAGACGACCGAGGGCGCGATCCGCTGGTTCACCGGGGCCGGCGAGGCCAAAACGATGCTGAACATCTCCGCAGCCGCACCACCGCCGCCGTTCCGTATCGCCATGACGATGGTGTCTCCCGGCGTCGAGCAGGACCAGGTGCGTGAGGTCGTGGAAGCGGCTGCGGCGGCCATGCGGACCGTCGTGCCCGGCTACCGGATCACCTCGTGCACCGTCACCGGCGACACGGCCCGTGTCATCGCGGAGGTGACCGCCACCCGCAACCGGATGCCGGTACACGCCGGGAACCTCGAAGTGATCAGCGCCGCCGCCATCTACGCGGCCGAGCAGCACGCCCTCAACAAGGTCCCCGCGTTGAAGGAGCTCGCCCGATGACCGCCCAGAGCCAGGTGATCGTGCACGACCCCACCCTGCGCGACGGCCAGCACGCCGTGCGGCACCAGCTGGATGCCGGGCAGATCCGCGGCTACGCCGCAGCCGTCGACGCAGCCGGTGTCCCCGTGGTCGAAGTCGGCCACGGCAACGGCATCGGGGCGTCCTCCCTGCAGGTGGGCCGCAGCAGGATCAGCGACGACGAGATGCTCGCCACCGCCCGCGAGGCCCTCGCCCACAGCAGACTGGCCACCCTCATGCTGCCCGGCTGGGCAACGACCGCCGATCTGCGCAAGGCCGTCCGCCACGGCGTGGACGTGGTGCGGGTGGCCGCCCACTGCACCGAGGCCAGCGTCACCGCACGCCATCTGGGCGCCATCCGCGAGCTCGGCGCCGAGGCGCAGGGCGTGCTGCTGATGAGCCACATGGCCAGCCCCGGAGAACTCGCCGAGCAGTGCGCCCTGATGGTCGGCTACGGGGCGCAGGCGGTGTGCATCTTCGACAGCGCCGGCCACTACCTGCCGGGCGACGTCACCGCCCGGATCACCGCCATCACCGCTGCGGTAGACGTGCCGGTGGCGTTCCATGGGCACAACAACCTCGGGATGGCCGTGGCGAACTCAGTCGCGGCCGGCGAGGCCGGCGCCCGCACGATCGACGCGTGCGCGCGGGGATTCGGCGCGGGCGCGGGCAACACCCAGCTGGAAGTTCTCGTTGCCGTGCTGGAGCGCTACGGCTACCGGACCGGAATCGACCTGCGGCGCCTGGCCGACGCCGCCGATCTCGCCGAGCGGACGCTGATGCCCGTCCCGCCGACGATCGACTCCACCAGTCTCGTATCCGGGCTGGCCGGGGTGTTCTCCGGGTTCAAAAGGCCCGTCCTGGCCGCCGCCGAGAGCCAGGGAGTGCACCCCTGGGACATCTTCGTCGAGCTCGGCCAGCGCAGGGCCATCGCCGGGCAGGAGGACCTGATCCCGGAGACGGCGCGCACCCTTGCGGGACAGGGAGCTGGTCGGTGATGCAGACGATGGCCCCGGCCGGGGTGTGGTTCGTCACGCCCGGCCACGACTCAGCGCGCTTCCCGAGCGCGCACGGCTGCGGCGCGGACGTCGCCCTGGTCGACCTCGAGGACTCCGTGCCCGCCGAGGTGAAGCCGCAGGCCCGGCGGGCCGCCGCCGCGTTCTTCACCGCCCCCACGGCGGCCGGTCGTGTCCTCGGGGTCCGGATCAGTTCTCCCACCACCCGCGACGGCGTCCTCGACCTGACGGCCATCGCCGACTATCCGGTCCGGCCGGACGTCGTGCTGATTCCCAAGGTCGAGTCGGCCCGGGACTTCGAAATCGCCGCCGGGACACTCGACGCTCCCGACTACAGGCCGCACCTGTATGCGCTGATCGAGACGCCGCGAGCGCTGGAGGAGCTGCCGTCGATCGTGCGGGCCGAGCGCATCGCCGGGGTGGTGTTCGGGACGGCCGACTACGCGACGGCCATCGGCTCCTCCAAGGGCTGGGAAGCGATGCTGCATGCCCGCTCCTCGCTTGTCACCAGCGCCGCCGCCGGCATCTGCGCCATCGACTCCCCGTTCTTCGACCTGGACGACCTGGACGGGCTGCGGGTCGAAGCCGAACGCGCCAAGGGGCTGGGCTTCGCCGGGAAGTGCTGTGTCCACCCCCGCCAGCTCCCCGCCGTCACAGAGGTGTTCACCCCGACGGACGAGGAAGTCGACGCCGCCCGCACCATCGTGGCCGCCGCCCACCGGGCGAGCGGCCGCATCGTCCGCGTCGACGGACAGATGATCGGCCCACCCATGGTCAAAGCCGCCCGGGCTCTGCTGGCCCGCGTGGATGGCCGCGCGCCGCGCGAGGTGAGCGCGTGACCGCCAGCATCCCCGCGCCCGCGGGGTACCGGCGGATCAGGGAGGGCCGCTACCGGGAAGTGGTGGGCTTGGGCTACCCGGACCTGGTGGAGGGGCTGGTCATCGAGCACCGGCCCGGGCGCACCGTCACCGAGGCCGACAACGTCGTGATGACCACGCTCGGCGGCAACGATGCCCCGATCCACACCGACGCCCGCTACAGCGCTCTCACCGAATGGGGCAGGCCCCTGGTGTGCAGCAGCATCACCCTCCACATCGTCGGCGGGATGACCGTACGCAGCACTAGCGGCCTGACCCTCGCCAACCTCGGATTCGAGGAGATCCGCTTTACCCACCCCGTGTTCGTGGGCGACACCCTCTACGCAGAGACGGAGATCACCGGCCGCCGCCTGTCCCAAAGCCGCCCGGACACCGGGATCGTCACGAGCCGCACGACCGGCCACAACCAGGACGGCAAGACCGTGGTGACGTTCACGCGCAGCTTCCTCGTCCCTGTCGACGCTGATGCCGTGCGCGACCGGACCAACTACTAGAAAGGGGAGGCGACATGCTGATGCGATCCGGATTGTGAAGGCCGACCACGAGTTGTGGCAGCAGTACGACGCCCTCGCCACCCGCAGCTACGGCCATCCCGTGGACGACATCACCCGCCTGAGCCAGCAAGCGGACATCCGCGTCGCCGTCCGGGACGGACGCGTCATCGCTGGCGGCCTCGGCCTCCTCGTCCCGCAGTTCTTCGGCGGGGCCCCCGTGCCCTCCGCCCTGCTCAGCGCCGGGTGCGTCGCCCCGGAGGAACGCGGCGCCCGCCTCTCCGTCGACATGCTCGCCGAACGGCTCCGCCACTTGCGCGACCGCGGCGCTGTGATCTCCACGCTGTGGACGACATCGAGCGGGTACGTTCGCCGCCTCGGCTGGGAGGCCCCCGTCCCCGTGTTCGCATGGTCCATCGCCACCGAGGACCTCAAACGGGCCTTCACCCGCTCGGGGATGCCCATCGAGCATGGCCGTACAACGGAAGCCGACGAGCTGCAACGCTGCCTGGCCAGGCAGTGGAACGGGCCCGTGCAGCGCCCGGACTGGTGGCCCGCCTGGATCGACGGCAAGCAACAGCTGACCACCTACCGGTTCGGCCCGGCGCAGTCCCCCACAGGGCTGCTGTCCTTCGCTATGAAGCGCAGCGAGCGGCACGGGATGCAGCTGACCGTGCACGACTTCTGGGCCGCAGACGCGGACACCGTGGGCGAGATGATGGCATTCCTCGCCAGCCACAACACGCGGGCGCCTGTCATCCACTTCCGGCGCTCCGCCCTCCCCCCGTACCCGGCGCTGCTGCACACCCTCCAGCGGTACCGGCCGAAGGCGGAGGCGTGGCACCCGTGGACGCTCCGCATCCTCGACCCGGAGGAAGCGGTGCGGCTGCGGGGCTGGCCGGATGACCTCGACATCGCCGTGCCCGTGGACATCGAGGGCGCGGACGGCGGGAGCTGGGACCAGTACCTCCTCGAAGTGAAAGGCGGCGCCGGACAGATCACCAAGACGCACACCGCTGGTGAAGTCCGCCTCACCCGACGGCAACTGGCCGTCTGGTACGCCGGCGGCTACCGGACGGCGGCCGCAGCCCGCCTCGCGGGGGTAGCCGCCAGATCCGACACGGCGCTCAGCACACTCATCCGGACCACAGAGCACGAACCCTGGTTGCCCGACCACTTCTAGATTCTGTGCGCCGGGATTCAGCGGTGGACGGCGTCTTTTCTCGGGTGTCGGCGGATGTGCATGCCGCAGGGCGGGACGAGATGGTGAGCAGCGCATTCGCCACCGTGGTCCGTCCGGCCTCACAGCCGCCGAGCGAGACGTCACGAGTACAGCGCCCGCAGGCCTGCATGCCCAGGCCATGGCTTCTGGGCCGAGACGAGCGCTGGCCCTCGCCTTCCACCAGGCCGTCCTCGATGACCGTGACGCGCTGACCGCCACAATCTCCCGACTGCGTGAGCTGGCCCAGGACGGGGACTACGCCTACTACATCGACATCGCATCCTTCATAGTCGACCTCCCGCAATCCCCACCGTGCACACTGCGCCGCAATGGCTGGAGAGTGAACACGCCACCCACGCACGGTGGCGCGAACTCGTCACCGCCCGGCGCGATCACCTGCGCGCTACCCGGTGAAGCGCGGACGGGCCCCGCCCTCGTGTCCCCAGCGGGCTACCGGGTCTGCGTCGCGTTACTGGAGGACTCTCCGGGTTCAGGCAGCGGCCTCTTCGGTACTGCGTTCTCGATGGGCGCCGGCTTGTCCGGTAGCCGCCGAGCGATGCCGGTTGCGATGAGCGCTACGCCAGCGAGCGTGGTGGCCACCAGGCCTGGCCCGGTGAGAGCGAGCAACTGGCCGCCGACTGCTGAGCCTGCTGCGGACCCCAGGGTTGTAGCCCGAGCCAAGCCAGACGTTGGCTTCGGCATGCCGTGAGGGGTCGATCCGCTCGTCGACGAGGATGTACAGCTGGCCCCACACCGGAACGTTCGAGCGGTGCGAGACTTCCTGCAGCTCAGCGCGTAATGCCCTGGGGCCAGATCCGCGCATACGACCTGCCCGCCAGCCACTCGCCACGACGCCGCATCCGGCCGGCATGAAGGGGCGGATCCGATGACCACCGATGCTGGGCTCCCGTCGGTCAGAGAGTCCCTCCAGCTCGCGCTCCTGTCCGAGCCCGACGGCAGCCCGCTGGTCGACGAGCTCGCCGAAGCCGCCGCCGACCACTACCACTTGAACTACAGCCGGCACCCCGCCGTCCGCGCGCGGCTGCAGGCGTACACTGCTGGCAAATCACCTTTTGAATTATTTTAACCCTGCAATTCCGGCAGGGGCGTAGCCAGAACCGTCGGATCCGGCGTCCGATCTGCCCGCAAGGTCCGCAGTGAGTGGCCGTCGGCAACCTTAGGAGGGCGCGCGCGGATGAGATAGGCGCCAGGAGGAAGATTTCTCGATGACCCGGCCTGATGACCCGCGCACCGCGGCGGCCCGGATGTTCGCCGAGGCTGGCGCGTTCGGCGAACTCCTGGCCGGGATCGACTGGGCGGCGACACCGCTCGGGCCCTCCGGGTCCTGGCCGGGGCCCCTGGTGGACACCCTGCGCCTCATGCTCACCTCTGAGCACGGGATGGCTCTGTACTGGGGCGCCGAATTCGTCACGCTGTACAACTTGGGCGCCGCACCCATTCCCGGCGCCAAACACCCCTGGGCGCTCGGTAAACCCTACAAGGAGGTGTTCCCCGAGGTCTGGGCCCCCGTGAGTTCCCACTTCCACTATGTGACCGACACCCGCAAGCCCCTGCTGATCCCGGATGAGCCGCTCATCATGGAGCGCCACGGCTTTTTGGAGCAGTGCTACTTCGACTCCTCCTTCCAGCCCGTGCTGCTGGACGACGGCACCGCCGGTGGCGTGCTGCAGATCCTCACCGAGACCACCGGCCGGGTGCTGGGCGAGCGCCGGCTGCGCCTGCTGAGCGAGACCGGCGCCCGCACCGCCGGGCTGCCCACCCCGGACGAGGTCGCCCGCGTAGTCGCGGAGGTGCTGGGCTCCTATCCCGAGGAGATCCCGTTTCTGGGCCTGTACCTGGCCTCCGGGCCGGGGATGCTGCGGCCGGCGGCCTCCGCCGGGCTCCGGCCGGCGCCCGAGGCCGTCTCGCTGAGTGCGGCCGACAGGTCAAAGATCGCGACCCGGCTGGCGCAGGTCGTCGCCGACGGCGCCCCTGCCACGCTGCCGGCTGCCGCGCTCACCGGCGGCAACACCGCCGGGCAGCATGCCGCGGCCTCCCGGCTCCCGGTCGAGCAGGCGCTGGCTCTGCCCCTGGACTGTGCGGGGCAGGTGGGAGGCGTCCTGGTGGTGGGCGTCAACCCCTGCTACCCACCGGCCGGGGCCTACCGGGACTTCTTGGAGGTGCTCGCCGCCGCCGTGGCCGGGGCGCTGACGGCCGCGCTCGCCCACGACGAGCAGCGGCGGCGGGCGGAGGCGCTGGCCGAGCTGGACCGGGCCAAGACCACCTTCTTCGCCAACGTCAGCCACGAGTTGCGCACCCCGCTCACCCTGCTCCTGGGCCCGCTCCAGCAGGCCCTGGCCGACGAGGACCGGCCCGAGCGGCGCGAGCAGCTGGAGCTGGCCGAGCGCGGCGCCCTGCGCCTGCTGAAGCAGGTCAACACCCTCCTGGACGTCGCCAGGGCCGAGGCCGGGCAGATGCACCCGGCCTTCGAGCCGGTCGACCTCGCCGGTGCCACGGCCGAGCTGGCCGGGGTGTTCCGCTCCGCCTTCGAAGCGGCCGGGCTGACGCTGGAGGTGGACTGCCCGCCGCTGTCCAAGGCGGTGTCCCTGGACCGGGAGATGTGGGAGAAGATCATCCTCAACCTGCTCAGTAACGCCCTGAAGTTCACCTTCACCGGCGGCGCCCGGGTGCAGGTGGCCGCGGCCGGCGACCGGGCCCGGCTGACCCTGACCGACACCGGCACCGGCATTCCCGCTGACGAGCTGCCGCGCCTGTTCGAGCGCTTCCACCGGGTCCGCGGCGCCCGCTCCCGCTCCCACGAGGGCAGCGGCCTGGGCCTGGTGCTGGTGAAGGACCTGGTGGAAGCGCACGGCGGCACCGTCAGCGTGGACAGCCGGCCCGGTCAGGGCACCACCGTCACCGTGGACCTCCCCTTCGCCGCCGCCCACCGGCCCCGCCCGGCCCCGCCCGCGGCCGGCGCAGGATCCCCCAGGGAAGGCGGAGGCGGCCGGCCCGGTCGCGCCGCGGCCTATGTGGACGAGGCGCTGGGCTGGCTGGCGGCCGACCCCGTCCCCGCCGCCACCCCCGCGGGAAGCACCCCGCACGCCCCCGCGACCCACGATGCCCCCCACGGCCCCGGCCCGCACGAAACCGACCGCCTCCACCCGGCCCGCCTGCTGGTCGTCGACGACAACGCCGACATGCGCGCCTACCTCACCCAGCTCCTGCAGCCCGACTACGACGTGCTGCTCGCCGCCGACGGCCAAGCCGCCCTGGACTTGGCCCTGGCGCAGCCGGTGGAGCTGGTGCTCAGCGACGTGATGATGCCCGGCATGGACGGCTTCGAGTTGGTCCGGGCGCTGCGCGCCGACCCGCGCACCGCCCGTCTACCCAT
This sequence comes from Streptomyces bicolor, assembly GCF_000719285.1. GTDB lineage: Bacteria > Actinomycetota > Actinomycetes > Streptomycetales > Streptomycetaceae > Streptomyces > Streptomyces bicolor. Next base: position 16,154 of record NZ_JOFS01000061.1, read on the forward strand.
CGTCCTGCTCACCGCCCGCGCCGGCGAGGAGGAAGCCGTGCAGGGCCGACAGGCCGGCGCCGACGACTATCTGGCCAAACCCTTCTCCGCGCGCCAGCTGCTGGCGCGCGTCCGCACCGGGTTGGAACTGTCCCAGCTGCGTGAACAGGTCCTGACCGAGACCCGCAACCAGCTGGCCGTGCTGGCCACTCTGGCCGACGCGGGCCTGCGGCTGTCCGCCACCCTCGACCCGGACCAGATACTGCAGACTGCCGGACAGATCCTGCTGCCCGACTTCGCCGACCAGATCAGCATCCACCTCACCGCCGCGGCACCCGCCCCGGCGCAGTCGCCCCCGGCGTACATCGCAGGCACCCCTCTTCTTGCCCGCGAGGCCCTGGCCACCGCCGCCACCCACGCGATCAACGGCACTGCCCCAGCCCCACCCGTCCCGCACCCGGCGCCCGCCGCCGTGCTGACCCTGCCGCTGCACGCCCACGACCAGACACTGGGGGCCCTGGTACTGGTCCGGCACACCGACTACTCCGCGGTCGAGCACAAGTATCTGGAGAACCTCGCCCACCGCCTTGCCCTCGCCTACGACAACGCCACCCGGTACCACAACGAGCGCCGCCTCGCCCTGACCCTGCAGCGCGCCCTGCTGCCCCACCGCCTGCCCCAGGTGCCCGGGGTGCGCCTGGCCAGCCACTACCGGGCCAGCAACCGCGGCGCCGAGGTCGGCGGCGATTGGTACGACGTGCTCGCGCTGCCCGATGGTGCCGTGGGGCTGGCCATCGGCGACGTCATGGGCCACGACGTGGAAGCCGCCACCGTGATGGGCCAACTCCGCTCCGCCCTGCACAGCCTCGCGATGGAGGGCGCCAGCCCGGCCCAGGTGCTGGCCAGGCTGGACGCCTACCTGCAGTCGCTCGCCACCGACCGCTTCGCCACCTGCCTGTACGCGGTCTACAACCCACACCGCCACGGCCTGCGCTACGCCGCCAGCGGGCACCTGCCGCCCCTGCTGGTAGCCGCCGACACCGCCTACCTGGAGCTGTCCCCGGCGCTGCCGCTGGGACTGGGCAGCACTCCAGTCGACCGCGAGGTGGCGTTCCCGCCCGGCACCAGCTTGCTGCTATACACCGATGGCCTGGTGGAAAACCGGGCGCTGTCCCTGGACGATTGCCTGGCGGCCCTGCGCCAGACCTGCGGCGCACTGCCCGCCGCCGCCCGCACCGACCCCCAGCAGATCACCGAACGGGCCCTGGAGCTGCTGAACACCCCCGACCGGGTCGACGACGATACCGCCCTCCTCGCCGCCACCGCCGAACCAGCGTGTCGAACCGGCGACCCGCCGGCTGACGGAAGTGCCAAACAAGCGACCGCTACTGCTCGTAGTCATTGCTAAGGAAGCTGCGGATTTGCTAATCCACTGCTAACGAACCGTCTTCATTGCGTATGGAGTCGCGGATCCTAGACCGGCAGCCGCCTCAATGATCTGGGTGTCCACCGGGGCCAGGATCTGACCGCTGTACCAATCTTCGAGGGATACGAAAGTTGTGGTGTCCCCGGCGCGTATCACCGTGGCCCGGGTCCGTACGTGCCGCTTCAGACTCATATAGCCCCCTTTGCGCGCATGACGTTGTGTGAGGGGGGCGGCGAAGTCGTGGTCGACGCGGTGATCGCCTTGCGCCGTTCCCGAGTCCTGGCCACCGGTGCCGCCGGCGGCAGTGTGCGCGATCAGGAAGCCCGCGGCACTGACTCGAGACGGACGGGATCGCCTTCGAACAGCCCGTCGTCGAAGGCGCACCTCGTGTTGTGCAGGGCGCCCACAGGCAGGATGCCCAACAGCTGTTGCCCAGCCCACCATCGTCCCTTCCGAGGAGCACGGTGAGCAGGGGGTGTGTTGTCCGGTGGTCCGCGGGACCATGGAAGCCGAAGCGCCTGCAGACACAGACAGGCCCGCTCCAGCAGGCCGGCGGTTCGTCCACGTAGCGCCGGCCGGCGGAAGGAGTGCCTGCGATGAGCGAAGCCGAACGGCCTCCCCCCGGCATCGGCCGGGCGGACGCCCGCCCGCCGGAGGGTGAGGCATCGCAGCCGAGCGGGCTGATGGATCTCCTCGGTGTGGCGGCGGTACTGCTGGACGCCGAGGGACGAGTGGTCCTGTGGAGTCCGCAGGCGGAGGAGCTGTACGGCTACAACGCCCAGGAGGCGCTCGGGCAGTACGCCACGCGGCTACTGGTCCACGAAGAGCACTGGGACTGGGTGATCAAGAAGTTCGCCGAGGTCATGGAGACCGGCCAGAGCTGGGCCGGCACGTTCCCCATCCGGTGCAAGAACGGCAGCACTCGGCTGGTGGAACTGCGCAACATGCGGCTGCTGGACGACCGCGGCGACTTCTACGCCCTCGGGCTGGGCACCGACTCCCCCAAGCTGCGCGAGCTCGAGCGCGACGTCGCCCTGTCCACCCGGCTCATCGCCCAGTCCCCCATCGGGATCGCGATCCTCGACACCGACCTGAAGTACGTGGCCGTCAACCCCGCCCTGGAGCGCATGCACGGCATCCCGGCGACCAAGCACCTCGGCCGCCACTACCGCGACATCATGAAGGACTCGAAGTTCGAGGTGGCCGAAGCCGCCCTGCGGCAGGTCCTCACGACCGGACTCCCCCTGGTCGACCAGGCCACCATCGTCGGCCACACCCCTGCCGACCCGGGGCACAAGCGCGCCTGGTCCATCTCGATGTACCGCCTGGAGAACCCTCAGGGCCGCGTGCTCGGGGTGGCCGACATCGTGGTGGAAGTCACCGAGCGCTACCAGGCGGCGGTGGAGGCCACCGAGACGCGGCGACGCCTGGCATTGATAGCCGACGGCTCCGCCCGTATCGGCACCACGCTGGAGATCGACGAGACCGCCCGGGAACTGGCCGAGGTCACCGTTCCCGACTTCGCCGACCTGGTCGCCGTCGACGTCCTCGACTCCGTCCTCGACGAACACCGCCCCGCCACCCGAGACGGCCCCGCGGTCTTCCGGGCGCTGGCGGTGAAGGCCGCCTACCCCACCGACGCAGTTCACGCCGCCGACCCGCCCGGCCGCATCGCCGCCTATGACGCCGACCGCCTGGCCACCGAGTGCGTGCGCACCGGCCGTCCCCTCCTGATCCGCCACGCCGACGGCAACGACCTGTCGCGCATCGCCCGCGACGACCGCGCCGCCACCCTGCTGGCCCGCGCCGGAGTGCACTCCTACATGGCCGTCCCGCTCACCGCCCGCGGCACCGTCCTCGGCTTCCTTGGGCTGGCCCGCGCCCGTGACCCGCGGCCCTTCGACGAGGACGACCTCGCCATCGCCGCCGAACTGGCCTTCCGCGCCGCGGTGTGCATCGACAACGCCCGCACGCACCAGAGCGTGCGTACCGCCGCCGAGACCCTGCAGCGCAGCCTGCTCCCCGAGCACCCGCCCCACCTGCCCGGCTTGCAGGTGGCCTCCCGCTACCTGCCCGCCCAGGCCGCCTACGAGATCGGCGGCGACTGGTACGACGTCCTCCCCCTCGGCGGCGACAAGACAGCACTCATCGTGGGCGATGTCATGGGCAGTGGCATCGACGCCGCCGCCACCATGGGCCGCTTGCGCACCGCCACCACCGCCTTCGCCCGCCTCGACCTCGACCCCGCCCAGATCCTCGAACACCTCGACGCGATCACCGCCGGGCTGGAGCAGTACATCGCCACCTGCCTGTACGCCGCCTACGACCCCCACCGCGCCGAGTGCCACATCGCCAACGCCGGCCACCTACCACCCGCCCTCGTCCCCAGCGGCCAACACCCCCGACTGCTCGAGCTGCCCACGGGCACGCCCCTAGGCGTCGGCGGCGTCCCCTTCGAAACCACCACCCTCGGCTTCGGCCCTGGCGACCAGCTGGTCCTGTACACCGACGGCTTGGTGGAAACCCGCCACCACCCCATCGACGAACGCCTCAACACCCTCCTGCACCTCCTCGACGCCGACGACGCTCCCTTGGAGGAGACCTGCGACCGGCTCCTTCACCACCTCCGGCATCCCGACAACCACGACGACGTCGCCCTGCTGATCGCCCGCGCACGATCCTTGGACGGCTCACCGGGGCGTCCCCACCGTCGCGCCTAGCCAGGCTCAGCTTGAAGGCCACTCTTGCCAGGATGTCCACGCCACGGCCATCTTCGAGGCCGCAGACCTGCGGCCGAGGTCGTGCACCACAGCCTGGGTACCGGCCAGCAGACATGGCGAACCACTGCGCACCGACGGAAATCGAGTTCGGCCCTTTTGCAGACCCGCGTGGTGGGGACCTCGCCGGCCTGCTCGGCCGCGGCCACCCGAGAGCTTCTCCACCCTGATCCGGCCTGTGAATGCGCTTATGCGGTCTCGGGCTGGACGGGATCGACCGTCTGAATGAACAGGCACGGGAAGTCCGGCGTGGGAAGGCCACACAAGATGAAACCCGCCGCCGCTCCGACTCGAGGCGCAGGAGAAGGGGGTCGAATTCGTGTGTCAGCTGCCGGCGAACGTACGACGTCCAGGGTTCACCGCCGCGCTCGCCCTTCAAGGCGGAGAGGTTGTCGGCTTCGCCACCGCCTGGACCGCCCTCTCATCGTTCCCCTCCGAACGCTGCTACCCACAGGCCGCCGCCAGCTTCGGACCCAAGCGCACGGCGGAATGGCTGTGCGACTCCCGCGAGATCGACGAGCTAGCCGTCCGCTCCGACGCGCGCGGCACCGGGCTCGCGACCGGCCTCCTGGAGGCGGTCACCACCGACACCCCCGAAGGGCGTTCCTGGCTGCTCACCTCCGTACGGTCGGGCCGGGCGATGGCCTTCTACCGCCGCCAGGGCTGGACGCGGGCCACCCATCCCGCCCCCGACGGCAACGGCATCGCAGTCTTTCTCGGCCCGCGCCACCCGGCTCGGTCCCTCGCTTCCCCCGCCCTATGATCGAGAAGGCCGCCAGGTCAAGTGGCAGGCTTGCGCCAGGGCGCTGCGGGGTCCGAGAGCGTGTCAAGGATCAGCTCACACCAGGTCACAGCGGCGTTGACCGTCAGACGTGCGTGACGGACCCCTAGTCCGGACGGCGCACTGGCTTGCCCGTGTCCGCTGCCGAAGCCCTGGTTGCGTAGCTCGGCCACGCCCACGGCGATGTTCACCGAGCCAGAAAGAATCTTCTTCACGGCTTTGCTGCCGTCGGGCCCCTCAGGGGCCGAAGCGGCATCGAGCTTCAGTGCATTCTGAACATTGCTAACCAGAGCTGGGAGGGCGGCGTTCTTGTCGATCTCGATGCCTAGCTCCCGGAGAGCCGTCTTCGCCGTAGCCTCGATAAGCTGCTTGGCGGCTCCGATGGCTCCATGCGGGTCCGTGGTCAGGTTTCGCCTGATCCTCTCCAGCTCGACAACGATCCCCGAGCTGTCACTTAGTGCGCTCAGATCCCGGGCGAGGAGGGAAATGGGCGGGTGCTTCCACGAGATCCGGCCGCTCTTGTCGAGAAGGAATCCGTCCCGCTCCAACCGAACGCCGACGTCCTCCAGCCACTTGGGGGTGGCCTGCTGGTCAGGGTCCCGGTACGCGCGGATGAAGTCCTCGAAGACGAGGAGCGCCCGCCGGACATGCTCGGGGTCGGACCAATCCACGCCTTCCGCATAGAGCATGAACGTGGTCCGCCGCTGCCCGGGGTCGTCGTATTTCAGCTCCTCCGGAGGGATGGATGCGAACCCATGGTCCTCCCACAGCTCCTCCACGATCCGGATGGTCAGATCCGTGGCGAGCGAGCGAAAGGCGTTGCGGGTCGCTGGACTCACCAGCTCCCGGGCGGGCAGTGACGGTCATGGTCTGAAGATACGAGCAGCCCCTGACAACGTCATGGCCTTTTCCGACGAAGGCTCGCAGCCGCTCCGAACGGTACAGGCGAAACGGTGGAGAGCCGGGGCAGGCGGCAGGCCCAGGGCGCCCAGTGGAGGCCATGATCCCAAAGTCCTGATCCGCCTTCTCAGCTCAACGAGCCTCGGCGTGATCGCAGTAATGGCCGCCGGGTGTCTGATCGCCACCGCTGCGGGGACCCTGCTCGACACCGGCTCCCTGATCGGTAACTGGTCCCTCCGGGCTGCGATGGCGCAACATAGCCCGGGATCGCCGGTTAGCCAAACCGGCGATCCCACGGATCATTGATGGTCCACCGCCACTACCTGCACCTACGTCGAAAGGAATCGCCAACACAGCTGTCCAGGGCGTTGAAGTCGTCCTCGTCGGTGAGGAGCAGTACGGCGGTGATGCCCTCCAGGCGGGCCCCGCGTCCCATGGCCGCCGCCAGCAGTTCTCCGGGCGCCAGTTCCAGTCCGGCTTCCCGGATCCGCTCGCGCTGGTCCTCGGAGCCCGCCCACATCAGTACCTCAAGCCCGGCCGATCGCAGTGCGCGCCCGAGATCGACCGCCCACGGGTCGCCGCCGACCAGGAGAGGGCGGGCGCGGGTGGGACGGGAAGCGCCTAGGCACTGTCCGGTGGGCCGTGTGACCAGGTCGGCAGACGCATCGTTCTGGCTGGTGTGGGGCGGGGCGATCTGTCGGATCGGGAGTGGGCTCGGCTAGAGCCGCACTTGCCGAAGAGCGTGGGACGAGGAGGGCGTTGGAGGAGCCACCGCAGGGTGATCAACGGCATCCTCTTCCGGCAGCGGACCGGTATCCCCTGGCGGGATCTGCCGGCGCGGTTCGGGAAGTGGAAGACAGTGCACGACAGGCACCGAACATGGTCGGCCGACGGCACATGGGACAGGGTCCTACGAGGTGTCCAGGCCGACGCCGAAGGCCGGATCGACTGGAGCATGGTCAGCGTGGACTCGACCCCCTGCCGGGCCCATCAGCACGCGGCGGGCGCCCGCGCCGACGCGGCGCGTATGCCCGGACGGCGAGGCCAGCCTGTTCAGCATCGTTCCGACGAAGCCCTGGGCCGCTCCCGTGGCGGACTGACCTGCAAGATCCATCTGGCCGCTGAAGGTGGCCGACGGCCCCTCGCATTCGTCATCACCCCAGGCCAGTGGGGCGATGCCCCGTAACTGGTCACGGTCCTCGAACGCATCCGTGTCCCGCGCTCGGTCGGCGGTCATCCGCGCACGCGCCCCGATCATCTGGGAGCCGACAAGGCATACTCGTCCCGCCGGAACCGCCAGTATCTGCGGCGTCGGCAGATCAAGCACACCATTCCCGAGCGCAAGGACCAGCGGGCCAACCGCCTGCGCCGCGGCAGCGCGGGCGGCCGACCCGTCGGCTTCGACAAGACGATCTACAAGCGCCGCAACGAAGTCGAGCGAACGATCCGCGCCGTAGCCACCCGCTTCGACAAGCGGGCGTATGTCTTCCACGGCACGGTGACCGTTGTTGCTATCCGCCTCTGGCTTCGCTCCTGATCCGCCGGACAGCCCTTTAGGCCACGGAGAGCGCCTTGACGCCCGACAGGGTCGGGACGAGCTGGTAGTTCCCATCGCCCGCGCCGCAGGACACCTGCGTATCGGCGGTACCGGAGACGTTCGTCCCGGCAGCGAACCGCCCGTCGTTGCTCGTCACCACCGTGCTGAAGTGGTTGCTCGCCGAGGACGAGTAGTACACGCACTGGTGCAGATTCACGTAGCTTCCCGAGGTCAGATCCAGCGCCTTGACGCCCGACAGGGTCGGGACGAGCTGGTAGTTGCCATCGCCCGCGCCGCAGGACACCTGCGTATCGGCGGTACCGGAGACGTTCGTCCCGGCAGCGAACCGCCCGTCGTTGCTCGTCACCACCGTCGTGAAGTGGTTCGTCGCCGAGGACGAGTAGTACACGCACTGGTGCAGGTTCAGATAGCCCGAAGCGGCAATCCCAGCCTGAGGCTGCTGCTTCGGTGCGGCAGGCGCGGGCGCCGTCATTCCCATGAAGGCACATACGCCCATCGCGGCGGCGACTGCCGGCCTCCACGCGCGTCTGATCATCGATCGCATCATTTGCCGGGTCCTCCCCAAGGTTCGCTCGACGCGGGCACCCAGGCCCGCGACGGAACAACGCCAGGAGACCACCGACACCCGCCGCGTGTAACGGGACGAACGTAACAATCACCCCATCCAGCGACGTGTCGACCAACCTTGCGCACAGCCTTGCATGCGCAACCGAATACCGGCTTACGCCGATCAGTCGCAGGGCCCATACCGACCCGCCGGACACGCCCTAGCCCTGCGGCCGCATCAGGTGCATGATCCTTTCACCCCCCAACGCAACACGAAGCGCACAGAAGGGGGAGCCATGGGCCGAAAAGGCCATGTCCGGACCCGTGCCACCGTGGTACGCGCCGGGGAGAACACCACGCTCGTATCTCTGGCGGACTGGTACGGCGGACAGATCCTGGCGCCTGTGGAGACCCGGATCATCGAGGCTGCTGTCGGTCTAGGATCCGCGATTTCATTAGCAATGAAGGCGGTTCGGTAGCAGTGGATTAGCAAATCCGCGATCCCGTTGACAGTGACCACCGGGAGCAACCCCGCTTCCGTAAGGCCACTTGGCGAGCTTCCGTAGGAAGCTCTCAACCTGCGACTTCATCCAGCATGCGCCGGGCGGCCGGATCGCTCACGGAAGAGGCGTTGCCTCACGAAGTCTTTGCTAGCTGTTTCTGAGAGTGTGTCCAGCGCCTGGGGACAGGCCCCGTCAGTCGCTCGTCGTGCCGTCGAAGAAGTTGGACGCCGCCGCGCCCGGGGTCGCGGTGCTCTCGTCGGGAGGACCGGTGATCAGCGGGGTTTCGGTGGGCTCTGGGGGCAGGGTGGGTTCCGTGCTCGGGTCTGTGGCGGAGGCCACGACTAGTGTCACTGTGGAGCCGGGTGCGGCCGGTTCGCCAGGCGGGGGGATCTGGTCGATGACCGTGCCGGGGGTGGCTGCGTCGGAGACATGCTCGGTCGTCCCGGTCTGCAGGCCCTGGCTCTGCAGGAGTTGCTGTGCATCCTCGACCGTCATGCCCCTGACATCAGGGGACAGGAGCGGCGACGTCGTGTCCTCGGCGGACGGTGTGTCGGGCGGGCCGTTGATCACCGTTTTTTCCAGACCTCGTCGTTGGTGCCGTCGGAGTCAGCATCGCGGACCAGGGTGGTGTCAGGGGCCCTGACGTTGACGAGCTTGTACGCCTCCACCGGGGCCCGCTTCGACGCGGGCTTCACCTTGGCCATCTTCTTCGAGTCGTACGACGCCCACTTCTTGTGGGCGCCCTCGAACTCCACCTCCGGGGAGTGTAAATCTAACGGCAGATCCGACGATCATGGGAGAGACGTCAAGTGGCTGACGCCGCCGTGGAGTTGGAGACCGTGGAACCTGTCGAGAGTGCCCCGTCCGGGCAGCCTGCACCCGTGT
>NZ_JOFS01000062.1 GCF_000719285.1 Streptomyces bicolor
GAACGCAACCCCCGCAACTACCTGGCATTTCTCGGACTTGCCGCCGCCCTCTGCTGCTACAAGCGACTCGTCCGCCTCACCACGTAGGACACGGTCTTAACAACGGATTAGTGACTCCAGCAGCCGCATCAGCTCAGACTGGGACAAGGCCATCGCGTGCTCCTCCGGTTGAACTGCCCGTTTACCAGGGAGACTTGCGCGATGGCCTGCCCTTGCTCAGGGAGCATGCACGGTCAGCGGATGCACTCCCCGGGCAGACACCCGCGCGTTCCGGAACCACGCCCGGCTACACCACTTCATGGGACGCGATCCCAACAACGCCCCCTCCGAGCGACAGCCCGTTTCCACCAGGGGAGCCCGAGCCGGGGAAAGCACACCTCCCAGACATTACGACAATGCCGAGGTTCCTGAAGCAGCCGTAAATCTGCGGTGATTCCAAGGTAAACGACTGTTGCTTTTGAAACGTGCTGTCCTGGCGCGTAATAGCCACCAGATACTTTCGGCTCTTGACCTTCTGCCTTCGGTGAGGCTTCAGTGGTGCGCGCTCATACGTGGTACGTGTCGTCTGAGAGGAACTGTCGTGCAGCAGTACCGAAAGAGACGCTGGCTCGCGATCGCAGCGACAGGTGCGGCTTTCATTCTGTTCGCTGGTGCGGCGCCCGCCGGCGCCATAGCGAGCAGTCAGGACGAAAGCAGCAAAGCCGCTGTTGTTTCGGAATTAACCCGCCTTACCCCGGAAACTACACCGGGCTCTGACAAACCCTCGAGCGAACCGGGTGCAAGCCGGCTCTCTGGCATGGCAGCGAGTTGCACCGAGCCGGATGAGAACGGCCGGGGGTCCTGCGTCGAGTACAAAAGTCCCGGCACCATACCGGCCCTGCCGAACGGCGAAGGCAACATGCAATTGGCGGCAGTTGCGCCGCCTCAGTGGTGCGAGAGAGCCCAGGGCGTGGTGTATGCCACGCGCACTCAGGCCTGCCAGATCGACTCGGTCTACTACGAGACGTATGTGGTGCGCAACGGCACCCGGACGACGACAGGTGAGGCCAATCTCCTCCTCATCAACTACAGCTACGGCAGCACCAGTGAGTCCCGCATAGCCCATCAGCTCGACGTCACCGCCTTCAGTGGCTGGGGCGACGCGCTCAAGGGCTCCTACAGCGGCAACGCGCGAGTCGGCTATGCCTGCACCAAGGAGAGCGGTTCGTTTTCCGCAAAGCCGATCCAACCGCTGAACCAGTGGCACACAGGCGAGGCGTTCTTCGACTCGACAGCGACCGCCGCCGGCGCTGTCGGGGAGTGCGGCACGGGATGGAACCTGACCTTCACCAATCCGGGCTACACCTCGACGACGTATGTGGTCCCCGTTTTTCGCCAGTTCCGGTGTGACAACAACACTGCAGGGCGGACCGACCCCGGCTGCGTCGTGCCGTGGTACGCCTCGGCCGTCCACTACAGCCAGGCCTCCTACCCTGACCTGGCCTCCCATGTTTCACGCGCCCAGGCCTCAGGCCTGCCGGGAGCGACCTTCGAGGCACCGCTGACTCGCACGACGGATCCGGCGGTCAACGCAGACAACCGCCAGAAGGCATGTGGCGATGCGCCCAGCGTGACCGGCAAATCATGCGACGAATACCCTGTCGCCAGCTCCTATCAGGGCCTTTCGGCCGGCGGCACCCGCCGCACCTTCGATGGATGCCAGTTCCCCGGCATCCCGGCCGGGCAAGGCCCCACAGGCGTCAGCGTCTGCATGATCACCGCTACGGAGAACAACTCACAGGGCGGACTGCACTCCGCTATGTATCGCACTGAACGCGTCCTCGACAAGGACCCGTTCCGTGTAGTGGTGACGCCCTGACTCCACCAGCAGTGCGTCACCTCACAGTGACGCGGCGCCGGGGAGCAGTAGCGGATTCGTCCGGACGCTCCCCGGCGCCGCACTCGGGGCGAGAAGCCGATGCCATCGAAGCTAGCCTGAAACGGAGGAGGATCCATGAACGCCTCATGGCACGACGTCTTCGTGACGGAAGGCACCTTCGGGCTGCTCGATGACGGGGAGATCCCGGTGCATTCCGCTGACTGGTCGAACGGGCTGATCGCGCCGATGCTCCAGGGCGGCGCCCTTGTCCGCACAGGTATCCAGACGGGATACGTCCGCGTCTACGTCCGCGCCGAGAGCCAACCGGCCGAAGAGATCGACGAGTCACGCCCCTGGGAAGAGGTCGTGGAGGCAACCGTCACCGCTCCCCGAAACCGCCTCCGGCTCGAATCGCTCGACTATGGGCCGCCTGCCCCTGACATCCCCCTGACTACCACGGACACCACCCAGTACCGCGTCCGAGTCCACGCCACCGGAAGGGACGCCCCCCAAAGGCATACCGCCCAGATGCCGCCGGAGGAGTATCTGCTGCTGGTCTGGCCCGCCGAATCAGCGCCCACCCACACCCTGCGCACCAGTAGCCGGCTCGAAGAAGAGGAACAAGCCGAAGCCGCCCACCCGCATCCCCCACGCATGCACCCGGCCGAACCCCCTGAAGCAACAGCGGAGCGAGAGATCCGCACCCGACTCGACGAAGCACTGAAAAGGCGCCGGAAGGATCAGTAGCGGGAATTCGGCGCGGCCTCGCTCACTGATAGCCGGTGCTCGTGCCGTGTGAACCCCGGATGAGCCGCGCTGACGTGACGTGCAAGTACCCCGCGAGGGGTGGGCAGTTGGCCTTGCGAACCGGCTTGGTCCCTTCCCCGAGGCGCTGTTGCCCCGGATCACGATCAGGCGCGATGTCTTCCGTTCCCACCGTGCCCGGCGCGCTCTCCGTCACGCGTCGTCGCCCTTGATGCTCAGCTTCACCCGGTTCTCGTGGAAGTTTTCCCAGTTCATGACCAGGCGGAAGCGCTGGTGTGCCTCCAGGCGTTCCGCGTCGGCCGGCTCCTGGCCCCGCTGCACGCGGGCGTCCCCGGACTGCACGAGCTCCGCGAGGGCGATGCGGACGTCGTCGGCATCCTGGCTGGTGGCGGCCGCCAGTCGCTCCAGGGAGCCGGTGAAGTCAGGCTGACTGGCGATCCCGATCAGCATCGTCAGCGGGAAGCCCTGGCGGGGCAAGACGTGGTCCCAGCCCGAAGCCCACCAGTCGTTGTGCATCGCCAGGTCCCGGCGCGGCCCAGGCACCGACGGGTTCTCAGTCATCCGCAGCTATTCCTCGAAACGGTCAAACGCTCGCAGCCTACGCACTGTTGTGCGCGAAGCGTTGTCACGCGCGCCCGACCCAGGCTTGATGGTGGGACGCGACATGCAGCCCCTCGCGCAGGCGGCCGCGCAGGACACCAACGCGTGTCCTGCCCTCCACGACCTGCAGCCCGCTGTCTGACGGGTCCAGCAGGCGTCGGACGATCAGGATCAGCGGGCGCAGCCACGTCCCGTGCTCTTCCCAGTGCCGACCCACCTCGGGGCGGCGAACCTTGACCCAGTGCACCGGGTTCTCGGCGTAGCTCTCGATACAGCCGGCATCGGACGCTCCGGTCGGCATCCTGACGAAGTCCGCGGCCGGGATCGTCTCCAGCCGCCACCTGACGTCGCGCAGGTCGATGCCGCCGTAGTCGCGTACGAAGGCAGCGTTGTCGCCGTGGTCGAAGAGAAACTGCTCGAGGACGTCGTCCGGCCACTGCAAGGAGACCAGCGCCGGGTCGGCGCGGAAGCGGGCGAAGCTGAGGCCGCCGTCTTGGCGGCGTGCCATCAGCGGGCTGAGGTCGCTCAACTTCATGCCGCCAGGTGTACCGCAGGTTCCCGACAGGGTTCCTCTGCTCCGGTTCAACTCGGATTCGAGTCACGCGGACCCGGCTTGGCCAGGTCGGGCGTCAGTGACCTCGTCGAGGCGAGCGCAATCGGCCCCAATAGTTCGTGAAGATCAGGCGTCTTGAGATGCTCGGGAGGGCGTCTCCATTTTGGGACCACCGGGCTGACGGGGCCGGGGCCTGCCCAGTCGACCATGCGACCGATCTCCTGGCGGGCGCCCGCCTGTGGGTCAGGACGATCGCGTTGCTACCCGCGCGATCCGCGTGAGGGTTGTGCGCATGCCGTGGCGGCTCACGACGATGCGGCGCTCCGGGGTGGTGCCGGCGAAGACGACCCGGCCAACCGCCCCCGCCACTGCGGCGGGGTTGAGTCCGTAGGCAGCCTGGACCGCCGCGATCGCCTGCTCGTACGTGTCGGTCCGCGTAGCTAGCTCCGGCCCAGGCGCCGAGGAGGCTGCCGGCCAGCAGGTTAACCGGCCAGCGGACAGCGACCTCAGCGGCCGGGACCGCTGCCAGCCGGGCGGGCAAGGCGACCACGACCAGGCTCAGGCATGCCTGTGCCCTTTCGGCGGGACCCACGAGGAAAGGAACGAAACAATCCGACCTCGACTCATGACGGTGGCAGAGGCACAAGCCCGGGCGGCGGACCTGGCGGCAGGCGCAGATGGTGCTGTTCCGGACTGAGGGGCCCGGTTTGAGAGGTCAAACCGGGCACCTATCCAGACAGGGTCACAACTCGTACGGGCCCTCTGACTTGCACCTAAGGGCCACATTTCCATTGTGCACCAGAAGCGTCATGACATCCGCGAGAACGCAGATCTCACGAGGGATTCTTTACTCCGATACATCCGATCACTCTCGTCAGATCAGAGCTAAGAAACAGTTGATAGTAATACCCTTCACTTTTGCGGTCATCGATATACCCGATCAGAAGCTCTCGATCACCACTCGCAGCGAGACTGGCTACCGCTTCCTCAAACCCAATCGAAGGGCGGTTGAGTTCTTGCGATATCCGCAGTCGTCTGGCATATGTGCGATGAAGTCTCGTGGCAGGGATCTCACCCGGCCAAACCTCGAAGTCCGCCCCAGCCACGAGGGCACTCTTTGCCTGAGAACTGGCGGAAGACTCGTCACGGAATGCCTGCATCAATTCATCTCGGTCCATTCTCACCCCTTTCGTCTTCGTGGATCGAACCACGATCCACCGCCAATACTGATCTCGGGCGCTTCGACAACGCTGAAGAGTAGATGCTCTTCCTCAAACCAGCTTCCATCCAGCTCAGTGTCGTGAACCTGGACGTCCCTGTTTGGCACACCGCCCTGAGGAACTCGCATCACCACCCCACCTGTACCGTATTCATCAGCAAATTCTGTTGCTATGTCAAGGTCGTGAGACCAGGAAGTCATCTCACTACCTGTATCGCCACCGACATGCCGCTTCGGATCCGAATGTCCCCCGAACGGAACAGCTTGGCCTTCAAGCGCATCAGCATGCTTCTGATGCCCGTTGGGCACGCCCCGGGAAAGGTATCCATCTCCGATGTCGCAGTTGTGAACGAGGACTGGGGTGTCAGCTGCGAGCACGTAGTACGCGTGGATGTCCGTGATGGTCAGATCGTGAGTGCGCTGCCGCTTGTCGAAGTGACGGTTGGCTGTGACCTCCGCCGTGTGCCCCGACGGGGTGTGCAGCTTCATGCCGGGCTTCAGGTCGCCGGCCTTGATCCATGCCTGCTCAGACTCGGCCCAGAAGGGATGGGTCGTTGTGGCGATCAGAGCCTGCTTCTTACCCGAGGGGGATATCACCGTGAGGTCAGAGAAGTGCTTGTCGTCCTCGGTGACGATGGTGCCTGCCACCTCACGGACCGTTGTCTTGCCGTTCTTCGGGTCGGTCGTGACGACCTTGTCGCCGAGCTTCACCTTCTCGATCGGCTTGGTACCGCCGCCGGCCAGCAGGACCTTTGTGCCGGGCAGGAAGCTGTGGCACTCGGTCTTTTTCTTTTTCTTGAGTGCCGCCGCCGCCTTCTTTCTGGCGTCCGCCAGTTTGTCCGCAGCCTTGGAAAGACCGGCCCTCGCCTTGCTAACCCACTTGTTGGCCTTCCACAGGTCTTTGGCCCCACCGATCAGGTCCCCAACCAGGTCGGTCACCCGCTTGGCGAGCCTGAGGCCCTTCGACCAGTTCCACGGCGCGCCGTACTTGGCGAGGATCTTGCCCGCCAGGCCGCCCGCGAAGCTGCCTGCGATGTTGAGTACGGTTTCGCCGCAGGCACCGACGTCACCGCTGGAGATGCAGTCCAGGGCCGCGTCCACGCCCAGGATGTCCCGGACGATCTTGACGAGGGCCTTGCCCGCGGACTTGATCCGCTGCTTGGCGGAAGCCTGCTGCTGTTGTGCCCCCGCCAGATTCGCGGACGCCACGCTGTAGTCGGACTGCGCCTGGGTGACCTTCGGGTCGGTGGTGGTGCTGGTGACAGGCTTGCCCCCAGTGCACTCGATCACCCCCTGGTGGCAGTCCGCGAGGATCATGCCGCTGGGGTCGGCGTGCGTGACCGGCGAGTTGTTCGCGTACGCGTAGCCGTTGATCTGCTGGGGCTGCGTGTACTCGATGACCGGGTCGACCGAGATGAACTTGCCGATCACCGGGTCGTACTCACGCGCCCCCAGGTGGGTCAGGCCGGTCGAGGCGTCGATGGTGCCGCCGACGTAGCCCTTCTCGCCCGGCCAGGTGCCAGTCTTCTCGCCGCGGTAGACGCCGTAGGGGTCGAAGCGGCGTTGGCTGATCGCGCCGGTCGTGGCGTCGATCGCCACCTCGCCGGTGCCGTGGTGATCCGAGGCGACATAGGACAGCTTGGCCGCGGTGCGGACTGCGACGGTCTGGCCGGCGAAGTCGTAGTAGCGGGTGGCCTCCTTCTTGGTGCCGTCGGCCGACAGCTTCAGCTCGGTGCCGGGCAGGTAGACGGTGGTACCGGTCGGGTCCTTGCGGACGAGGCGGTTGCCGGAGCCGTCGTAGAGGTAGCTCGTCTTCGAGCCGTTCGCCTCGGTGACCTCGTTGAGCTTGCCGGTGTCGGTCCAGGTCAGTGACTGGGCGTTGCCGCCGATGGTGCGCTTGGTGGTGTTGCCCGCGTCGTCGTACTCGTACGTCGACTGCTTCTCCCCGGTCGGGGTCCTCTCGGTGACCTTGGTGAGCTGGTGCGGGCCGTCACCCAGGGCGCCGGCGGTGCCGTACTCGTAGCTGCGGGTGATGTTGGAGACCAAGGAAGCACGGCACTGGCTGCGCTGCCTCGGATGCTGCGGCATTTCGCGGTGGTGGCAGCTCGCCGCCGGGGCCGGCCACCGCGCTGCGGCATCGCGCTGCAGCAAGACTCCGGCGCCACCGCTTTCAGCGCGGCTTTGACCAGCAATGCAGGCATGCGCTGATCATGACGCAACACCAGGCCCGGTCCGACGCCAACCAGGGCGACATGGACGCGGACTCCCCGTCGCATCAGGAGGAACGCCGCGGCAGCCCCCGAGGGTTCACCACTGCGCGGGCTGCCGCTGCACGCGAGATACCGCCCCGGCCACCGCGATACCCGTCTTGTGCATGTACCGCATATCTCTCCTTCGACTCACGGGCACGGCTTGTGCCCACGGCCGCACGCCACCGGATCCCGGGGCGTGCCGTTCGGTTGGTTCGGCATCGAGTTCATCGGGCTGGGGGTTGTTGCACAGCCGTGTCTCGGGCGTGAAACAAAGCAGGTCACAGGCTTGGGTTGGCGAGATGGCGTCTTTCGCGGTGGTGGGGCGCGTGTTGGGATGAGACGCCGCTGCAGCTCACGCGGTCGGCACGGGGGAAGGAAGCGATATGGGGCGTCCGGAGACGGACCTCGATCCGGGGCGGGGTCCGGTTCAGCGGTTTGCGTTCGAGTTGCGCAAGCTGCGTCAGGAAGCGGGCGGCATCACCTACCGGCAGATGGCCCGGCAGGTGGAGGTCTCGGTCACCACCCTGTCGAGAGCTGCCAAAGGAGAGCAACTGCCCTCCCTGCCGGTCGCCTTGGCCTATGTGCGGGCGTGCGGCGGCGATGAGCAGGCCTGGGAGCGGCGCTGGCGCGAGGCGGTCACGGAGCAGGCCCGGGCGGCCGACCTCGTGGCGGACGAGAGTATTCCTTCCCCCTACCGTGGCCTGGCCCGGTTCGACGTGGGCGATGCGGAGCTCTTCTTCGGCCGCGACGAAATGGCCGATGCGCTGGCCCGCACGGTGACGGAGCACCGCGTGTTTGCGGTCTTCGGGCCGTCCGGCAGCGGCAAGTCATCCCTGCTGCGCGCGGGGCTGATTCCCCGCCTGCGCAGCCTCGACGGACCGCACCGGCCGGCGGCGGTGCGGATCCTCACCCCGGGCGAGCATCCACTGCGCACCCACGCCGCCGTGTGCGACCCAGCCCCCGGCGAGGGGGATACCTGGCTGATCGTGGACCAGTTCGAGGAGATCTTCACGCTCTGCCGCGACCCAGGAGAGCGGGCCGGCTTCCTTGCCCGCCTGCTGGCCGCCGCCGAGCCCGCAAGCCGGCTGCGCGTCGTCCTCGGCGTACGCGCCGACTTCTACGGACGCTGCGCCGAGCACCGTGAGCTCGCCGACGCGCTGCGGGAGGCCAACCTGCTGGTGGGACCGATGAGCCCGGCCGAGCTGCGCGAGGCCATCGTCAGGCCCGCCCAGGCCGCCGGACTGATCGTCGAACGCGAGCTGACCGCCCGCCTGGTGGAGGAGACCGGCGGCGAGCCGGGCGGCCTTCCGCTGCTCTCCCACGCCCTGCGGGAGACCTGGCGGCGGCGCCGCGGCCGGGCGCTCACCATGGAGGCATACGAGGCGGCGGGCGGCGTCCACGGCGCGATCGCGCAGACCGCCGAGGAGGTCTACACTCGCCTCTCTGCCGACCACGCGGAGCTGGCCCGGCTGATCCTGCTGCGACTGATCGCCCCCGGCGAGGGCTCCCAGGACACCCGGCGCCCGGTCGACCGCGCCGAACTGGGGTTCGCGCCCGCCGACGAGGTCACCGTGGTCCTCGACCGCCTCGCCCGGGCCCGTCTCCTCACCCTCGACGACGACACCGTCGACCTGGCCCACGAGGCCCTGATCATCGCCTGGCCCCGCCTGTCCGGCTGGATCGACGAGGCCCGCGAACGCCTGCGCACCCACCGCCGACTGACCGATGCGGCACACGCCTGGGACGAGTTGGGGCGGGACGCGGGGGCACTGTACCGGGGAACGCGGCTGGCGATGGCGGAGGAACACCTCGGCGACGAACAGGCCCTCACCCCGCTGGAACGCGCCTTCCTCACCGCGAGCCGCACCACGCACACCAATGAACTCCGCCGAAGGCGCGGCCTGCTCACCGGCCTGGCCACTCTCCTCGTCCTCGCCCTCATCGCGGGCATCACCGCATGGCAGCAGTCACGGACGAGCGATCGGCGCCACCTGGAGGCGGAGGCACGCCGGATCGCCGCGGTGGCAGACAGCGTACGGTTCGCCGATCCCGTTCGGGCCATGCAACTGAGCGTCGCCGCTTGGCGGTTGGCCGAGACCACGGAGACACGGTCGGCGTTGCTGGGGGCGACGACTCAGCAGCAGGAGGACAGGTTCTCCTTCCCCGACACCGCCTCGCGGCCCATCGCGCAGCGGCTGGCCGCCGACGGGCACACCCTGCTCGCCGTGTATCCCGACAACATCCGTACCTGGGACCTGCGTACCGGCCGCCTCACCCACACTTACCGAGGGCCCGGCGAACTGTTCCACGAGGGTGAGGGGATCGACGAGTGGACCGACACCGTGGAGTTGTCCCCGGACGGCCGCACGCTCGCGCTCGTGCAGGAGGAGGGCGTACTGCTGTGGGACATACGGGCGGAGCGGATCGCGTGGCGCCTGGACGGTGAATCGCCGTCAGAGGTGCGTTTCGGTCCCAGTGGCCGCACCCTGGTGGCGGATGACATCGGTACGTCGCACCGCCTGCGCGTCTGGGATGTGCGCAATCACCGCCTCCGCATCACAGTGGCCTTGGGATTCGAAGACGCCATGAGCACACGGGAGACGGCGGTCAGCCCGGACGACCGTCTGCTGTACGCGTGCAGCGACGACCGTCCGCCGGAGGTCTGGGACATCGCCGAGCGGCGGAGACTGGATCTGCCCCGCCTGGCCGCACTCGGCCGTGACGCCTGCCACGCCCAGGACTTCACTTTCTCGCCCGACAGCCGCTCACTGGCCATGGCGACCGATACGGGAATCCGCCGCTGGGACCTCCGCACTGGCCGCGAGATCTCCCGCCTCTCGGCGGCCTCGCCCTACTGGCTGCGGTTCAGTCCGGACGGCAGGTTCCTCGCGGCCGTGGTCGACGGACACATCCTGATGTGGCGGCTCTCGGCTCCCGCCACCCCCGTGTACCGCCACGTCCTCGTCAACGAACAGCCCGAGGAGTTCGAGTTCGACCTGCCGACGCATACCCTGCGCTACCGCACCGAGTACAGCACGACGGTCCGTACACTGAGCCTGGGGCCCGCGGTGACCACTCGCTGGCACGACACCGACAACGACTATCCCCTGGCGCAGTTGGCCCCGGACGGGCGCACCCTCGCCTTCTTTCCATCCTCACCCGGCGGAACGACACAGCTGCGGTTGCTGGACACCCGCAGCGGCCGGGCCTTGGCCACCCCGCCCGTGGACCCGTGCGCCGCCGACGCGCTCGATCCGTCCGACCCGGAGGACACCGTCGACTGCTACGACATGGCGGCCTGGAGCGCGAACAGTCGCTATGTCGCGGTCGGCCGGGTCGGAGAAGACTCCTCCGGTGTCCGCGCGGGACGACAGCGGATCATCGTGTGGGATGCGAGGACCGGCCGCACCCACGCGACCGTCGACATCCGCCCACAGGATGAAGGCTCCTCCGACATCTTCGGCATCGCCCTCAGCCCGGACGGCGGCATGCTCCTCGTCGCCCGTGAGCTGGCGACAACAGTGACCGAGGTGTGGGACCTGCGCGAGCACGACCGGGCCAGGAAGGCCAGGTCCCTTACCGGCACCGGCGTTTTGAGCATGGTCGTGCGCCCCGACACGGGCAAGGTCGTCGATGCGAGCGGTGCGGTCGCCGATCCACACTCCGGCCGAGTGATCCAGCGCACGCTGACCGAGGACCAGATCGAGGCTCTGGCCTTCAGCACCGACGGCGCGTATCTCGCGGCCGCGGACAGCGGAGGGCGCGTGACCCTCTGGGACGGCGACGTACGCACCCGCCTCGGCGTGCTCGCCGGCACCTACACCGGCGCGCCGTTCCCCGAGGCCGACAGCAACGTCACCGCACTGGCCTTCTCCCCAGACGGTCGCACCCTGGCGGTCGCCGGCCTCTCCGGCACCCTCCAGCTCTGGGACACGGCTTCCCGCAGCCTCCTGGGCTCCGCCCTCCCCGCCCCGGGCGATCCCATCCTCTCCGTGGCCTTCACCGAGGACGGCGACACGCTCTACACCACGGGCAAGAACGTACGGCTCCAGCGCTACGAGATCGCCCCCGAACGCCTCGTCCGCCAGGCCTGCACCCGGGCCGGCTCCGGCCTCTCCCCGGCGGACTGGAAGACGTACCTCCCCGACATCCCGTACCGCATGACCTGCTGACCCGACGCCTGGCGCAGAGAGCCAATGGACAGTCCCGGGCAGCGGGCGAGGGGATCCAGCGCCGCGCGCCAGCTGATAGACCTCGGAAGCGGAGCGCGCGTCTTCATCTGGGGGCATGGTTGAGGGCACGGGTGAGCTCTCGGCTGGCGGCCCACGCAGCCTCCAACTCCTCTACTTTTTCGCTGAGTTCACCCCGTTTTTTTATTCGCTAGTTCCCGCTCAAGCATGACGACCCGCCGCTGAAGCTGATCAAGGTCGGTTGAAGCCCCCATGCCCGATTCGCTCCAGGCGCTCTCACCCAGCTGCTCGGAGAGGCGCTTCTCGAGCTGGCGAACACGAGCCGCCAGACGCCTGTTCCTGGCGAGCGCGTTGGCGAGGTCGGCTTGGAGTGAGGCGCGACTGACGGCGGCCTGTCGGCTCCCGTCAACCGGCATGGTCGCCGCTGCATGGACGCGTTCGAGAAGGTCGCAGTGCCGGTAGAGGAAGGTGCGATCGACTCGGGCGACCCTGGCCAGTCCGGAGACCGTAATGTCGTCGCCGGCTCTCAGGGCTGAGTCGAGCGCCTTGATCACACGCTCGCGACGCCGGACGGAATCGGCTCGTTTTCCGTCGATCACGGTGGATGTCATGCGGGCCTCTCGAGACGGAAGTCGGGCAGGGGCTGGCCGACTCGTGGCATGCCGAGGGAGACGGTCTGCCAGGAACGGCGGATGATGCTCACGGCCTGCTGGATCTCGGCGCGGTCTTCTTCTTTGAGGCTGTCGAGATCTTCACGGACACGCTTGATCAGACGCCGGAGGCGAATGATCTCCTGGTCTGAGGGCATCGCTTCGCTCTTGGCCCAGTCGTCCGCAGTGGCGAACGCGGCGAGGCGCTCACGGTTGCGGAGTAGGTCGGCCAAGTACGCCTCGAGGTCTGGCAGGTAGGACATGGCCTGGCCGTGGTGGAGGTCGCTGCCGCCGATGACGAGACCGCGTTCGCCATCCAGCAGCTGCTCGCCGCGCGGCGCGCAGTCGCGCCGGACGACCGTACGACCCGGGATCCCGGCGAGCCTGGCGTACGGCTGCGGTTCTTCCTGAACCTGCACGAGGACGCCGACACGTAGCCCGCGGCGAGCACCTGGCCGTCCTCGTGGGGGCCGAATAAACGGACCCGCCCTCCGCCCCCCCGGGAGCCGTTCGCGGCGTTCGTCGATCATGTGCGCCGGGGCGTCCGCTTCCAGGGAGGACCGCGAACGGCGACATGGCCGACGGGCGGGGCCTGCCGGTCTCCTGCCCGGCCGCACCCTGAAACCTTGTAGGTACCGGTACCCGCGACTCCACCTGAAGCTGACTGCTGTAACGCACAAGGCTATTGGCCTCTGGAGGGAACGAACATGACCGGCAGAACTCTGAGCCGCAGGACCGCGGCCGCCACCACCGCCGCGCTCGCCATGACGGCCGCGCTGATCGCCGGGGCGGCCGCCGCCCCGGCGAGCGCGGCGACGGCGGCCGTCACCTGCTCCGACCTGGCGATCCTGAGCGATCCACAGAATGCCTCCAGCACGGGCACGGCGAAGACGGCCACCGGCACCACAGGCACAGCCCAGGTCCGTTACGGCACCTACGACGGTGTGCGGTACGCCTGGGCGCGGACGACCAGCTACGAGTACGACAACCTGTACATCAAGTTCGAGATCGACACCAACGGCGACGGCGACGCCAACTGCTCCCACTACAGGGAGGCTACGAGCCGGACGTACACCACGGGCAGGCAGACCGAGCGGGGGGACGGCGTCCGCTACCGGGGCTGCCTGCTGTTCGACCCCGCCCACGACTGCGACGCGGCCGCCACCAAGACCGGTTGGTGGTAGGAGCCGGCGACTGATCACCGCGGGGCAGTGGCAGGCGGGTGACCCGGACATCCTCATCATCGCGGACGCCGCCTACGACGCACCCCGCCTGGCCTTCCTGCTGGGTGACCTGCCCGTGCAGGTGCTGGCCCGGATGCGCTCCGACCGCGTCCTGCGCAGGGCCGTCCCGCCCCGGCAGCCGCACACCATGGGCCGACCGCCCCGGCACGGCGGCGAGTTCGTCTTCGGCCACCCCGACACCTGGGGCACGCCGGACACCGAAACCGTCACCGACACGCGCCTCTACGGCACCGCCACCGCACGCTCCTGGAACCGGCTCCTCCCCAAGCTGACCCACCGCTCTTCCTGGGCGGCAGCCGACGGCACCCTCCCCATTGTCGAGGGGACGGTGATTCGCCTGGACATCGACCACCTGCCCAGCGGAGCAACCCCCAAGCCGGTCTGGCTGTGGTGGTCAGGCACCGATGCCACCCCGGCAGACGCCGACCGTCTGTGGCAGGCATACCTGCGGCGCTTCGACATCGAGCACACGTTCCGCCTGTTCAAGCAGACCCTGGGCTGGACCTGCCCGAAGATCCGCACCCCTGAGGCAGCGGACCGCTGGACATGGCTCATCCTCGCCGCCTACACCCAACTTCGTCTCGCCCGCCCGCTCGCAGCCGACCGGCGTCGCCCCTGGGAGAAACCAAGCTCCCCAGACAGGCTCACCCCTGCCCGCGTCCGCCGAGACTTCCGGCACATCCGCCCACAGGCCGGCTGCCCGGCCAGAGCACCGAAATCCACCCGGCCTGGCCCCGGGCGACCACCGGGCCGCAAGAACACCCGGCCCACACCACGCCACGACGTGCACACACCCCACAGAACGCAGCCAGCCAACCGGCAGACGAAGAAGTCAACGACCCCCCGGCCCCGCCGCATAGGTTAAAGATCAAGCTAGGCCGTGTCGCGGAAGTGGATCTTGGTCGTGAATGATCACCCTCTGTGGGACGTGGTGATCTGACGAATAGCCAGTGGGCTCGGCTGGAGCCGTTGTTGCCACAGGGCATCAAGCCGGGCCGTCCGTCGGTGTGGACGCGGCGGCAGCTGATAGACGGCATACGGTGGCGGACCCGGACAGGTGCTCCCTGGCGGGATGTGCCGGAACGCTACGGGCCCTGGGACAGGGTCTATGACCTGTTCCGCCGCTGGCAGCGGGATGGCACCTGGGCCAGAATCGTCACCCACCTCCAGGCCGAGGCGGATGCGAAGGGCCTGATCACCTGGGACGTGAACGTCGACTCCACCGTCTGCCGGGCCCACCAGCACGCGGCCGGGGCGACGAAAGGGGGATCTGCAAAAGGAGCCGCCCGGCGGCTTGCCGTCGAGCCGGCCGACCACGGCCTCGGACGCTCCCGGGGCGGGCTGACGACCAAGATGCACCTTGCCGTCGAGCAGAGGCAGAAGCCTCTGTCAGTGCTGATCACGGCCGGTCAACGAGGCGACTCTCCGCAGTTCGAATCGGTCCTGGACGCGATCCGGGTGCCGCGGATCGGTTCTGGTCGGCCCCGTAGGCGACCGAACCGTGTGCGGGCCGACAAGGCGTACGACTCCCGCCGCAACCGGGCCTACCTGCGAAGACGCGGTATCAAGGCGACCATTCCGGTCCCAGCGGACCGAGTTCGCAACCGTCAGAAACACGGCTCCCGAGGCGGTCGGCCGCCAAAGTTCGACAAGACCGACTACCGCGAGCGCCACGCGGTCGAGTGCGGGATCAACCGCCTCAAGCGTCACCGGGCCGTGGCCACGAGATACGACAAGCTTGCCGTTCGATACGAGGCGACCGCGTTGGTGGCAGTCCTCAACGAGTGGCTGTGACCAGTGGGTTCTGCCGTCGACCTCAGTCTGTCGGTGTCGGCACGGCGCAGGCGTCGGCAATAGCCCGCGTGTCCCAGTAGAACGGACGGACCTCAGTGATCCGCCCGTCCTTGACCGTGATCGCTTGCAGAATGGGGAAGCTGAGTTCACGGCCGGTCGCGCGAGCGCGAGCACGGACCTGTGTGAGCACGACCGCAGTTTCACCGGTGGCCAGGAACTCCTGTTCCACCATCTCGAACCACTCCCACACCTCTCCCATCATGAGGAAGAACTGCGTCATGCCGTTGTGCCCATGCCACGTGCCTCCGTAGGGCAGGGCATCTGCTTGATGCAGCTCGACATCCGGCGCAAAGAAGGGGGCGAGGAGGTCGAACGAAGCCTCGCCAGGGCCTCCCGCCGCCAGGTACTCCGCCTCAGCCGCATACATGCCGGTGAGAACTGTTGCTGACTCCGTAGTGGATGACATCGTCATGCCGCCAGCATGAGGACCACAGCAGGACCTTGCTGGCGGCAATCAGACATCGTTGTGCTGCACGGTCGGCACTTCCGCAACACGCCTTTGCCCAGTGGAGCCGCTGCCGCATCAGCTGCTGGCCGCGCTGGCACACCACCCTGATTGCTTCACGGCGTCGACCGGGACGATCTGTCTTTCGACCGCGAGGACGAGGACGAAAAGCTGCAAGACGTCCCCGAAGCCGGCGGCGATCAGCAGCCGCATCCGTTCGGTGTGCACCGCGATCTGGTGGCCAACTACGTGCGGACCGCCGCGGCCCGCGCGGTCAGGTCGACGAGAGTGCGCGCGGCAACCACGAGCCGGTGAGCGTCGGGGCCAGATGAGGATGCCCGCGAGGCGGAGTGCGGCCTGAACCGCTCCGGGATCGGTGGAGGCCTCCGGCCCGCCCCGAGTTGCGTGGAGTCGGGATAGCTGATTTCACGCTACAGGCGTTGTGCGAAGTTCGTACTCGACTGGGGTGTGCATCTCCAGTGCGGAGTGTCGGCGTTGCCGGTTGTGGAAGATCTCCAGGTACTCGAACAGGGCGGTGGACAGCTCCAGGCGGGTGCGCCACCGTCTGCGGTTGAGTAACTCGACCTGCACCCGGGCCCAAAAGGATTCCATCATCGCGTTGTCGACACAGTCCCCGATCGAGCCCATGGAGGGCAGCAGGCCGGAGGTGCGGGCGCGTTCGGTGAAGGCCCAGGAGCCGAACTGCACGCCATGGTCGGAGTGGATGATGGTGCCGCCGGGCTGTGGGTGGCGGTTGCCAATGGCCATGGCCAGGGCGTTGGTGGCCAGCGCGGCGGTGGGTGAGGCGTCGATCGACCAGCCCACCACCCGGCGGGAGAAGGTGTCCAGGACGACCGCGCAGTACACCTTGCCCTCGATGGTGGGGTGTTCGGTGATGTCGGTGACCCACAGCTGGTCGCGGGCGTGTCGGGTGAAGTCGCGGTTGACCAGGTCGGCGACGGATGGTGTTGCGGGTTTGGGGCGGCGGGTGCGGTTGCCGTGCAGGCCGGCCCGCCGCATGAGCAGTTCTACGGCGCCGTGGTGGACGTGGATGCCTAACCCCAGGGTGAGTTCGGCGCGCACGCGGCGGAAGCCGTAGGTGCCGCGGGAGGCGGTATGGATGCCGATGATGGCCTCGGTCAGCCAGGCGTGCCGCACAGTGCGAGCCGAGGGCGGACGGTCGCGCCAGGCGTAGTAGCCGGACTCCGCCACGTGCAGCACCCGGCAGGCCCGCTGGACCGCATGTCCCTCGCCGGCCATCACACGGATGGCTTCGAACCGCCTTTCCGGCGGTGGATGGCCAGCTCGGCCTCCAACTCCGCGATCCGCTTGCGGGCCGCCGCGAGTTCGGTCTGCTCATGGGTGGGGACACCAGGCACTTGTCCGGTGTCGATGAGGTGCTGGCGGCGCCAGACGTAGATGGCCTGCTCGCTGATGCCGAGGAGCTTCGCCACCTCGGCGACCTTGCGACCGGAGGCGACCAGATCGAGGACGCGGCGACGGAACTCGGGCGGATAGCTGCGGGGCATGACGGCCTCCGGAGGCTGATGAGCTGTCAATTCTCCAGCGACCCGGCTCCATCAGACCCGGGGCAGACCACCTCCACCGATCCCGGAGCGGTTCACCGTCGGGCGGGCCGGCACCGTGGCTCCTGCGCTTCCAGGCGGACCCTCTCGTCACTTCGCGGCGGAATTGGCGGCACGCGTCCCGTCACGGAAGCTCTGACTCCACCCGGTCTTCGCTGCGGGCCGTCTCCTTGCGGTGCGGAGTGAGGCTGCGGCGCACGGCTGGCGTACTCGAACACGGGGGACGGTGTTCATCCGAAGCCCCCCTTCCCGCATTGGCTGCACTCGCCGAACTCACATGGGGCCGCGGAGGAGTTTGCCGGTGGCTGGGTCCCACAGGCGTATGGACTTGTCCTCGCTACCGCTAGCGAGCTGCTTTCCGTTGGGGCTGAATGCCACGGCGCTGACCGCACCGGTATGTCCGGTGAGGGTGCGCAGTGCCTTGCCCCTGGTGGGGTCCCATAGGCGGACTGCGTTGTCGCCAGGTTCGGTCTTCGGTGTGTTCATGGGATCGGCGTAGGTGCCGGCTCCGGTGGCGAGGATCTGGCTGTTGGGGCTGAAGGCCACGGTGTTGAAGCCTTCATTTGAGTCCTTCAAGGTGTGCAGGAGCCTGCCAGTCTGCGGGTCCCAGACGCGGACTGTTCGGTCTTGCGAGGCGCTGGCGAGAATTTCCCCGTTGGGGCTGAATGCGATCTCCGAGATCCATCCCGTGTGTCCGGTGAGTGTGCGCAGGAGCTGGCCTGTGTTCGGGTTCCACAGGTGCACGGTGCGGTCGGAGGTGCTGGCGAGGATGCTGCCGTTGGGGCTGAAGGCAATGTCGGTGACGACGTCCTCATGGCCGGAGAGTGTCTTGAGTAGTTTGCCGTTGCGTGAATCCCAGATCCGTACCCTGCGATCGAAGGATCCGGTGGCGAGCTTCGGGCTGGTGGGGTCGAAGGAGATCCCGTAGACCGAGGCGAACGTGCCGCTGAGTACGAGTGGGTCCGACTTGGTATTCGGGCGCTGCACGATGACGCTGTTGCCGAAGCCACCGACGGCGAGGCGGGTTCCTGCGGAGTTGTACGCGATGGTGTACACCCAGTTGTCATAGGTGAAGGTCTTTTTAATCTTTCCTGTCGCCGGGTCCCACAGGCGTACGGACTTGTCTCGGCTCGCGCTGGCAAGTGTCGTGCCGTTCGAGCTGAACGCCACGTCGGAAATCTTGTCTGTATGGGCGGTGCGGGGGATGTGCGCGTGGTTGGAGTACCAGACGTAGGCGGCCGTTCCCCCGCCTGCAACAGTCAGGATGAGGAGTGCGTAGGCGACGAGTTTGGGCAGGCATCCGCTCCATCCCCCAGGCCACGCCAGCCGGGTCCGCCGGGGCGTCGGAGTCTGCGGCGCAGCAGTGGTGGTGCGTGTTTGTGTCCGGGGTCGTTTGCTGTCGGTCTTGGCGGACTCTCCGCGTGCCGGGGGCGTCGTGGAGGATCCAGCGGAGGGTGCGACGGCGCGGGATGGCTGGGCTGTTCGATTCGTCTTCGCGGGCGTGGTGGTCTGCGTTTCAGCGGACGCGGCAGCAGGTGCCGAACCAGCTGCTGCGGACGGGGCTTCAGTTTCCAGGAGGGCCCGCGCGGCCTGCGCCACTATGGCGAGGTCTTCCTGCGCGACCTGTTCAAGTGCCGTGCGTGCGGCGAGCACTTGGGCTGGGTCCCTGCTCTTGAGCCACTCCCCAATGGCCGCAACGGCGCCTGCCCGGATCCGGGGATGTGGGCTGTTGACCGCGTCGGCCCAGGCAGGCGGGAGCGTGCTGGCTTCGACGATGATTCCGGCAGGGCTGCGGGCGAGCAGGATCTTACCTTCGGCGCCATACAGCCAGCGCTGCGGGGTCTGCGTGGCGTCCTGCGCCGTCATCCGGTCGAAGGCATACAGAAAGGCGTCGTCTACGGAGACATGGCCGTCCTGGTCCGTGTCGGCCTCACCGGTCCCGATGCCGTGTACCAGGGCGCTGGTAAACACCGAGCCGGCCTGCACCTGCCCGGGAATCGGTTGCCCCTCGTAGGAGTACTCATTGGCCCGTGACGCCGTGAGCACCGCCCGGCCTCGACCGTGTCCGTGAAAGCGTTCGCCGAGGGAGAGGTCGCCCGGGCCCTTCGCGCCCCGGGCGAATGCACCGCTGAAACAGCAGTCCAGGATGAGGACTTGGCTGCGCGCCCGGCGCTCGTCGAGTTGGTCGATGAGCCACTGCGACTCCACGCCTGTGACGGCGAGCAGGTCCTTGCGGGTGTCGGTGGCCGCGAAGTAGAGGCGTTGGCGCATGTCGGTCACGCCGTGGCAGGTCAGGTAGACCACGGCCAGGTCCTCCGCGGCGCGGGCGCTGAGGAATGTCGCGATGGCCAGGCGTACGTTCTGGGCGGTCCTGTTGACGACCTTGGTGACGGCGAACCCGCCGATGGCGGGATCGGCGAGCACGGCGCTGAGCCGGTTTGCGTCCCTGGCCGGCGCGCGCAGCTGGCTCAATGCGTTGTCGCTGTACCGCGAGGTGGCAACGATCAGAGCGTGCCGGTGCTCACTCGGCAACTCAGGGGGCAGCGGCATGGCGGGCCAGCCAGGCGTTGACCAGCTGCTCCTGCAACTCTGGCGTCACCCCCGTGACCTCGATGCAGTCCCCGTCCAGGCAGACCTTGCAGGATCGGCCGGTCCTGCCGGCCCATGCACGTACCGCGCTGACCATCTGGCGCAGTGCCGTGAAGGTGCGCACCTGTACGGCCAGTGCTCCTGCCACCGCGGCAAGCCCCTTGGCTCCTGCAGGACTCTCCTGAGCGGTCACCAGATCAACGGCTGCAACATCCGTCTCCAGCAGGTCCTGGCGCAGCAACTGGGTCAGCTGTTCCAGGTCCTCCTGGTCGTCGCCTTCGGGACTCAGCACCCGTACGGCCACTTCCACCAGATCTGGCATCGAAGCCCCCCTCGACAGATCTGCCCAACTGCTCGCACTCAGGGTAGCGGTGGCGGCTTGCCCCAACACCCCTCCGTTTACCCTGTTTTGAGACGCCCGGAGTCTGGGCGCAGCAGGATGCGACGAGTGCTGTGGGTGGTGTTCGTTCGCCGGGTCGAGGCGGCGAGCGCACAACGACATCGCCAAGGCCGCGTGTTGGGGGAAGGAGCTCACCGATCCGGAGTTTCACGCCGGCATTTGCGAGACGGGATCCGATTGCTGCGCACTGGGTTGGTCGCTGCTACTACACATTTCCGGGCCGGCCGCCCTTATGTCTGGCACGAGCAGGTGGCAGGACCGGCAACGCTAAGGGCGAGCAAAGGATGGGCACATGATCTCAAATGCAACCTCCGCCGTTCGGCGCACCGGGCTGTCGAGAACCAGCGGCGGGATCGACGGGTCGCGGCCATTGGGTGGTCTGCAGCGTGAGGACACTCACCTGGAGGATCGCAGGTCAAACGGGCCAGGCAGGGTTCAGAAGCCGTCGCAATGTACCTGCGGCATTGCAGTTCAACGGCATGCGTTCACCGCATCAAATGTAAGACCTCATACCGAGAAGCAGGTCGTCCCTGGCGGGCCTCTGGGCGAAAGGACTGCGGCGAAGCCAGACTGGTCTCACGGGTCTGACTCAGGGGGCGGGACGGATGAGGCAAAGGCTGCCAGGAGTGCAATCGGTACAGGGCATTCTCAGGGGACGACGACGCCGTGGGTTCCTCGGCCGGGAGGCGGAGCGCGCCGCGTTCACGGAGAACTTCGCCGTGGCGCCAGAGGATGAGCGCCATCGTTTTCTGTTTCACATTCATGGCGACGCCGGTGTCGGCAAGACGTTCCTCCTGGCCGAGTTGGAGCACATCGCGCGTGAGCAAGGAGCGTTGACTGCCTCCCTTGACGAGTCCGCCGACAGCGTGCCGGAGGCGCTCGGGGCGCTCAGCGCCCAGTTTGGTCACCAAGATCACAGGTTCCGGGAGCTCAACCGCCTGCTCGCCGTCTGGCGGGAGCGCCGGGATGAGGCGGCATCTATCGGGTTGGATGAATTGCCGGACAGCAGTGTGCCGGAGCCATCGCCGGGCAGTATGGTGGCCGCGCGTGCCAGCCTCGTCGGGCTCGGGCTGGTGCCCGGTGCGGGGGCCTTCGCGGGAGTTGTCGATCCGGTTCAGGTGGCCCGGGGGGCGGACCGGCTGCGGGTCGCGCTCGGTGCGCGGCTACGTAGCCAGGAAGACGTCCAGATGGTGATGTCCCCTGAGCTCGTGCTGACGCCGGTGTTCTTACGGGAGTTGGCTGAGGCGGCCGCGTCCGTTCCATGGATCGTGCTCTTCTTCGATGCGTACGAAAGAACGGCGCCCGTTCTGGACAGCTGGCTGCGGGATGTGATGACGACGACGCGGTATGGCGCTTTGACGTCCCGGGTCGTTGTGGTGACGGCCGGGCAGTATGCCCTCAATGCCGCTGGGTGGGGCGAGTTCGCCGATGTGATCGCGGACTGGCCGCTGGGGAGTTTCACCGAGGCGGAGGCACGGGAGCTGCTGCGGAACAAGGGGGTCGTCTCCGAACCGGTGGTCAGGGAGGTACTCCGGCTCAGCGGCGGCTTGCCAGTGCTGCTCTCCACCCTCGCGGCCAGCAGGCCCGCGGAACCTGGCCGCGTGAACGACCCCAGCGCCACGGCGGTGGAGGGCTTCCTGAGATGGGAGCAGGATCCGGTGCGGCGAGCGGCTGCACTGGCCGGCGCGCTGCCCCGGCATCTGGACGTTGACATCTTCTGCACAGCGGTTGGCTGCTCCAAAGCCGAGGGGGCCGCTCTGTTCCCGTGGCTGCACAGCCTGCCCTTCGTAGCAGTGCATGGCATCGGTGTGCGCTATCACGATGTGGTGCGGGCCCAGATGCTGCGCCTGCAGCGCCGCCGTTCATTGCGTGACTGGAATGAGCGGCACACGGCCCTGGCCGAGCTGTTCGGGCAGTGGCGGGTGCAGGCCGAGGAACACCTGACTCCGAGCTCGTTCTGGAAGGACGGCAGGTGGCAAGAGCTGCGCCTGGCCGAGTCGTATCACCTCCTGTGTACCGGGTCGCGGCGTGCGTGGGATGCGGTCCTGCTAGAGGTGGCGTCTGCGTGTACTGCCGGTGAGACCGTGGCGCGCCGCTGGGCGCAGGTCTTCCAGGACGCGGGCGAGGACACGGAATCCGAGGAACTCCGTGGGTGGGGGCTCAGCCTGCAGGCGGCCCTTGCCGAGGGAGGAACGGTGCAGACTCTGCATCTGCTGCTTGATCAGGCGGGTTTCGGCGCCGAGGGTCAGGCGGCAGTCCTGGTCGCCTGTGGGGGCCTGCGCCGCGCGGAAGGCGAGGTACGTCATGCCCTGGCCGACTACCGCCGGGCTGTCGCTCTCAGCCCTCGAATGGAACCGGCCTACGTAGGCCGGGCACTCGCATATGCCGAACTGGGCGAGTATCCCGCGGCCATCCAAGACCTGGACCACGCCGACGCACTGGCTCCCAATACGGTGCAGACCCTGCGACGGCGGGGTGACTACTACCGGATCACGAACCGGCCCCAGGAGTCGATGCGTGATCTCCAACGGGCCGTCGAGCTTTCCCCGCTTGATCCCATGGTGTGGACGTCCCGGGGCGCGACGCACGACCGTCTCGGAGACACAGCGGCAGCCCTCACCGATCTCAACCATGCCTTGCAGCTGCAGCCCGACAATGTGCGGGCCCTGATCCACAGGGCCCGGGTGCGTACCTTCCAGCCGCGGCACTGCGCGCAGGCTTTGGAAGACCTCGACCGGGCAGTGGAGTTGGAGCCTGACGCTGCCTGGGTGCGGTGCGAACGCGGTTCGGCCCTACGGATCATGGGTGATCACCAGTCCGCCCTCGCTGACTTCGACCAAGCCATCGAACTCGACCGCAGATATGCCCGCGCCTACACCGGTCGCGGCGCCACGCTGGGCATTCTTGGCCGGTACCCGGAAGCCCTGAGCGACCTGAACCGTTCAGTGGAGCTGTTTCCCCTCCATGCATGGACGCTGTCCCGCCGCTGCTGGGTTCACACCAAGCTCGGAGCGTTTGAGCAGGCACTGGCCGACGCCAACAACGCGCTCACCTTGACGCCCGGTGATACGAGCACGCTCATGCACCGCGCCGAAGTGCTGCACAGATTGGGGCGGTTCGAGGAAGCACGCGCCGATCTCGAGACCACCATCGAGAAGGGATTCGGGTACGCGAACACCTGGTCGCCGTGGCGCCGGATCGACTTCTGCCTTGCAGTCGGCCGCCTGCAACAAGCCCAAGCTGACCTGTACTTCTACCTAGAACATGGCGCACGGGAACCCGCCACACGGACACAGCACCATCTCGCCCGTATCCACCTGCTCAGCAACCGGGCCGAACAGGCCATGTCAGCACTCCAGAAGTCCTGGACGGCGGACCCGCAAAATCCCACCGTGCTTGAAACTCTGTGCACCGCGCACCGACGAGCCGGCCGGGGAGGCGCGGCGCGGCAGGCAGCCGAGCAACTGCGCCACAGCAACGTCCCCTCCGGACTGACATGCCTCGCCTTGACCCTTGAGACCTGTAACGGCAGGCAGGCTGCTCATACCTGGTGGCACGCCGCAGAGAAGGCCATACACCAGGCCAGTCTCCCTGCCGGGACACGGCATCAATACAGCACCGTCGTCTACGCGGCCCTCGATCGGTGGCCCGCGGTGGATGCGGAACTGGCCCATCTGCTGGCCACCCCGTCGGCCCGCTGGGACGAACTAGCCGAACTGGCCGACACACTGGGAGAACTGCTACGCACCACTGGTGTCGACGGCACCCGCCTCGCGCCCCGCCTGACAGCACTCACCGCCGCGCGCGATTCCATCCACGCCCCCTACAAGTGAGGACAGCCGTCACCGCGGTCCAGCGGGCACGTTCCCACAGCCAGTACGCGACCGCGCCACGCGCCACCGTCAGCCGCGCCGCCTCCACCATGGAGGTGACGTCCTCTACGGGCTATGCGTGAGGATGCGGTGACGGGAGTGTAAATCTAACGGCGGATCTGACGATCATGGGAGAGACGTCAAGTGGCTGACGCCGCCGTGGAGTTGGAGACCGTGGAACCTGTCGAGAGTGCCCCGTCCGGGCAGCCTGCACCCGTGT
>NZ_JOFS01000063.1 GCF_000719285.1 Streptomyces bicolor
CCCGGTTACATTCCGAACCCGGAAGCTAAGCCTTACAGCGCCGATGGTACTGCAGGGGGGACCCTGTGGGAGAGTAGGACGCCGCCGAACAAATTTTGAGAAAGCCCCCGGCCGGGGATACCGGTTCGGGGGCTTTCTGCGTTTGGTGATCGCGGCGCTGGGGGGGGGGTGATTCCAGGGGAGAGTCCGTCAATCAGACTCTCCCCTTGGACTACAGACGTCCCGCCGTTTTGAGGGCCAGATAGGCGTCCGCCAGTGCCGGTGCGAGTTCTTCCGGCGTGGCGTCGACGACCGTTACGCCGTGACGGCGGAGTTGTTCCGCTGTGCGGTGGCGTTCGGTCTGGGCCTGGGCGGATGCTGCGGCCTCGTACACAGAGTCTGTATCTCCGCGTGCGGTTGCCATGCGGGCGATGTGGGGGTCCGCTACGGATGCCAGCAGAACTGTGTGGCGCTTGGTGAGCTGTGGCAGGACGGGGAGGAGTCCCTCCTCGACCGGGGCGGCGTCGAGCGTGGTGAGCAGGACGATCAGGGAGTGCCGGGGCGCCGTACGGAGAGCTGTGGCAGTAAGGCCTCGGGCGTCCGTTTCGATCAGCTCGGGTTCGAGCGTGGCCATCGCGTTGACCAGGGAGGGGAGGACGTCGCCGGCTGTGCGGCCCTGCACGAGTGCGCGTACCCGGCGGTCGTAGGCGAGGAGGTCCACGCGGTCGCCGGCTCTGGACGCGAGGGCGGCCAGGAGCAGTGCTGCGTCCATGGAGGCGTCGAGGCGTGGAGCATCGCCGACGCGTCCTGCCGAGGTGCGGCCGGTGTCCAGGACGAGGAGGATGTGGCGGTCGCGCTCGGGGCGCCAGGTGCGCACGGCGACGGTGGACTGTCGGGCCGTAGCTCGCCAGTCGATGGAGCGGGTGTCGTCGCCGGGGACGTATTCGCGCAGGCTGTCGAATTCTGTGCCTTCGCCGCGAGTGAGAACGCTGGTGCGGCCGTCGAGTTCGCGCAGGCGGGCCAGTTTGGAGGGCAGGTGCTTGCGGCTCGTGAACGGGGGGAGGACTCGTACCGTCCAGGGGACTTTGTGGGTGCCCTGGCGGGAGAAGAGGCCCAGGGGGCCGTACGAGCGGATCGTCACGCGGTCGGCCTGGCGGTCGCCTCGGCGGGTGGGGCGTAGGCGGGTGGTGAGGCGGCGGCGCTCGCCGGCTGGGATCGTCACGCGGTGGCGGGAGGCCGCAACCTCTGTCCCGGGTTGCCAGCTGCTCGGCGGCCAGGCGTCGCGGAGGTGGGCGCGGAGGGGGCGGCCGGACGGGTTGGTGATCGTGAGGGTGATGTCCGCTGTCTCGCCCAGGCGTACGGAGGTGTCGCCGGCACGGGTCAGGCCCAATCGGCGTACGGGTGCTGCCAGGGCGAAGTCGCAGGCGCAGGCCGCGAGCACGGGTGCGTTGACCGCGAGGATGCCTGTCCAGCCTGGGTCCCAGATGCCCACAGGGAGGGATCCAAGGGCCGCGAGGAGTGCGGCGCGTCCGGTGAATGCCATCAGCGCGGGACGGGGACGTGGGCGAGGATCGCGTTGATCACGGAGTCGGCGGTTACGCCTTCCATCTCGGCCTCGGGGCGGAGTTGTACGCGGTGGCGGAGGGTGGGGAGGGCGAGTGCCTTGACGTCGTCGGGGATGACGTAGTCGCGGCCCGTCAGCCAGGCCCATGCGCGGGCGGTGGCGAGCAGGGCCGTGGCGCCGCGTGGGGAGACTCCGAGGGTGAGGGATGGGGATTCACGGGTGGCTCGGCAGATGTCGACCACGTAGCCGGTGATCTCCGGGGAGACGGTCGTCTTGGCCACCGCGGCGCGTGCCGCCTCCAGGTCTGCGGGTCCCGCTACGGGGCGTACGCCGGCCGCGCGCAGGTCGCGGGGGTTGAACCCTTCCGCGTGGCGGGTGAGGACATCGATCTCGTCCTGGCGGGAGGGGAGGGGGATCGTGAGCTTGAGGAGGAAACGGTCCAGCTGGGCCTCGGGGAGGGGGTAGGTGCCCTCGTATTCCACCGGGTTCTGGGTCGCGGCGACCAGGAACGGGTCGGGGAGCGGGCGGGGCGTGCCGTCGACCGTGACCTGGCGTTCCTCCATGGCCTCCAGGAGGGAGGATTGGGTCTTCGGCGGGGTGCGGTTGATCTCGTCGGCGAGGAGGAGGTTCGTGAAGACCGGGCCGGGCTGGAAAGAGAACTCGGCGGTGCGGGTGTCGTAGACGAGGGAGCCCGTCACGTCGCTCGGCATGAGGTCGGGGGTGAACTGGACGCGCTTGGTGTCGAGTTCGAGTGCGGATGCGAGGGCGCGGACGAGCAACGTTTTGGCTACCCCAGGGACTCCTTCCAGGAGAACGTGTCCGCGGCAGAGGAGGGCGACGACGAGGCCGGTTACTGCGGGGTCCTGGCCGACCACGGCTTTGGCGATCTCGGCGCGCAGGGCTTCCAGGGAGGCGCGGGCGGTGCCCGGGTCCCCGGTGCTCCCGGCGTTGTCAGTGGTCGGGTCCATCATGGACGGCGTACCTCTCTTTCGAGGGCGTCGAGTTGGTCTGCTAGGGCGATGAGGGCCGTGTCGTCGCTGGGCGGCGGGCCGAAGAGGAGAGTGTGCAGGGCCTGTCCGTCTCCGTGGTTGTGGAGGTGGGCGGACAGAGCGGGGAGCAGGGCCTCGGGCGCGTGCGCCTGGGAGACGGGGACACCTACGAGGGGGGCGAGGCGCGTGCGGGTGGTGGAGCGAAGAGCGGCGGCCGCGCGGTCGCGTGCGTTGGCCTTGCGGTAAAGGCGGGCGCGGCCTTCTACGGTTTCGGAGGCGCGGATCGCCACGGGGAGTTTTTCGGGCACCAGGGGGCCGAGCCGGCGTGCCCGCCAGAGGGCAGCCACGGCTGCCGCGATGAAGAGCTGAAGAGTGCCCCAGAGCCAGCCGGAGGGGAGCAGGTCGAAGAAGCTGCGTTCGTCGTCCTCGTTGGCGGCGGAGGTGTCGGAGAGCGAGGGGAGGTACCAGACCAGATGGGGGCGGGAGCCGAGGAGTTGGAGGGCGAGGGAGGCGTTGCCCTGCTCGTCGAGGCGTTCGTTGTGGAGGATGTCGGGCGCGCCGAGGACGATGGAGTCGCCGTCCCCGGTCGCCTCCGGGACGCGCAGCAGGGTGGCTAGGCGCTCGCTGGGGTAGCACTCGTCGGCGTTGAGGTGGGTGGTGGTGTAGCGGACTCCGCCCAGGTCGGCGGTGCCCGCGCGCTGCGCGGCGGGCAGGGTGCAGTCGGGGGAGAGCTCCGAGTCGAGGCTGGTGGCGGGGTCCGCGGTGACCCCGGGCACGAGTCGTTCGATGGACCAGCTGCCCGGGGCGATGAGGACGGTACGCCCGCCGGAGACGGCGGTTGCCGAGTGCAGTCGGGACTGTTGACGGTGCGTCAGCAGATCGGGGGAGGCGACGAGCAGCGTGGTGTTTTCAGCGGCCGCGGCGCGTGCCTCGTCCAGGGTGGTGACCACGCGTGTGTCCACGCCGCGATCGGCGAGGAGCTCGGCGACCGCTCGGCTGCCCTTGGGGTCGGCGGAGCGTGGGTCGAGGGTGCCGTGCCGGGTGTCGGAGCGGATCGTGGCGATCACGACGGCCGCCGCCAGCAGGAGTACGACGGCGAGGGCGACGCCTCGCGCGCGGGTCCATACCTGGCGTGTTGTGGGCGAGGCCGAGGTGGCCGGGAGCGTGGCCTCGGTGGTCATTCGGCGGCTCCCTGGCGGGCGTTGTGGGCCGTGCTGGGGGCGCTGCTCGCGAGCTGGGGCTTGCTGTTCTCCAGGTCGCGGTCGAGGTCGGCGATGCGTTGGTACGCCTGCTGGGTCGCGGTCCGCCCGCCGTATGTGACGTCGTCGAAGTCCTGGGCGGCCGCGCGCAGTCGTTCCGTGTGGGTAGGCAGCGCGCGGCCCGCTTCGGCGGCGGCCTCGTCCGCGGTGCGGCCGGGGCGGACGTCGAGAAGGGCGCGCTCCTCGAGGGAGCGGACGATGGCGCGCATGCGTTCCTGGACGGCCTGGTTCCAGTGGCCTTGGGCGGCGTGTGCTTCGGCGGCGGCCCGATGTTCGGTGGCGCTGCGGGGGCGGTCGTCGAACAGGCGGGCGGAGGAGGTTGCTTCGCGGCGGGGGGTGCCGAGGCGCCACCACAGGGCACCGAGGACTGCGAGGACGACCAGGATGACGACGACCAGGCCGAGCGGACCTCCGGGTGTCACGGTCGCGGCGCTGGTGAAAAGGTCCTCGACCCAGTCCCAGAAGGCATCCAGGGCGCGCTGGAACCAACCGGGTTCGTTCTCGTGGTACATGCCCTTGGACAGCTCGCGTCGGGCCGCCTCCCGCGCGGGATCACGCGGAATCGTCAGCGGCGGCTCGTCGTCGGAGCGCGCCAGCAGGGCCAGTACGGCTGTGTCGCCGGAGCGTGACAGCGACGGCACGGCCTGGTCGCCGGTGCGCAGCAACGCGCGTACGGCCGCATCCGGCAGCGCTGACGCCGTTGTGAGAACTCCCCCCGCCAGGCTCACCGGTTCAGCTCCCCCGGGTGTCGGTGCCGTAGCCCTGGACGCCGGCTGCCCGGGCCAGTTCGAGGTCGAGGGCCTCGCGGCGGATGCGCTGGTCGATGTAGAGCAGGACGGTGACGCCGGCCGTGATCGGGAAAGTGATCATGGAGCCGATCACCGAGCCGACGCCGCTGACGATGAGGAACGTCCAGCCGAGGTCGGTGCTGCCTTCGAGGAAGCTGGTCGCGCCGTCGCCGCTGAGGGCGCCGGCGAGGAAGGTGAAGGGGATGACGACGATCGCCGCGACGATGTTGGCGATGAGCGTGGCGAGCAACTGGATGCCGAAGACACGCCACCAGGAGCCGCGAACCAGCTTCGCGGAGCGGCTCAGGGCCTTCACGATGCCCTGCTTCTCCAGCATCAACGCGGGCGAGGCGAGGGAGAAACGGAACCACAGCCACAGTGCGACGATGCCGCCGCCGAGGATGCCCAGGAATGCGAGTGCCGCACCCCCGTCACCGGAGCCCGAGGCGGCCACGAGGATGCCGGGCAGGGCACCCACGAACACCAGGCCGAAGGTCATGAGCAGCAGCAGGAAGAGCAGGCCGAAGAGCCTCAGGACCTGAGGGCTTGCGTCGCGCCAGGCCTCGCTGGTGGTCACCGACTTGCCGAGCACCGCGCGGCTGGTGACCGTCGTCAGCAGGGCGGTCGCGATGATGGCGCCGATCACCGAGATCAGGAAGACCACGCTGGAGCTGAGCAGGGCGTCACGTGTGGCGCGAGCCAGCTCGCTGAGGGTCGCGCTCGGGTCGTTGAGGGCTTCGGTGCTGGCGAGGTCGTTCAGGACGAAGCCCTGGAGGAGGATCACGAGGATCTCCGTCACGATGGCGACGGTCAGCGAGATGCCCAGGACCGTGCGCCAGTAGGTGCGCATGGTGGAGACCGCGCCGTCGAGGATCTCACCGACGCCCAGTGGACGCAGGGGGATCACGCCGGGCTTGGCAGCGGGCGGAGGGCCGCCCCAGCCGCTTCCCCAGGCGCCGTACCCGCCGGGGGCGCCGTAGCCCGGGTGGCCGCCGCCGTAGCCGCCCGGACCTGTGGGGCCGGCGGGCGGGGGAGCGCCCCAGCCCGGGCCGGGTGGTGGCGGAGGAGGAGCCTGGCCGGGTGCCTGGGGCCCCGTCGGGGCGGACCATTGGCCGGCCGGCGGCTGCTCCTTGGACCACTTCGGGCCGGCGTCCTGTGGGTCCGGTGCCGGCTGCGGCGCGGGGTCGGGACGGTCTGCTGGCTCCGCGGGGCCGGACGCGCCGGGTTCCGGTCCCTCGGACGGGGCGGATCCGGGCGAGGCCCAGCCCGGAGTGTCGTTCATCGTCGCTCCTTCACGGTGCCCGTCCGCGGTCGCGGCGGCAGGTTGGCAGCCATCGTGCCATGGGGTGGTCGGCGAGGTACCGGCCGCGGTATGGGCTGCACACCTTCAATTGTCCGCCGGACACGGGGCAGACTGACCGCATGGCTGATCAGTACGCGCAATCCGGCGAGGACGACAGGCCGACCGGTATCCCTGCGATCCGGTGGGACGAACCACCCGAGGGTCCCGTTCTGGTACTTCTCGACCAGACGAGGCTGCCGGCCGAGGAGGTGGAGCTGGTCTGTACGGACGCGTCCGCGCTGGTGGAGGCGATCCGTTCGCTCGCCGTGCGGGGGGCGCCGCTGCTCGGGATCGCCGGGGCGTACGGTGTCGCGCTCGCCGCCGCGCGCGGCTTCGACGTGGACGCGGCCGCGGAGTCGCTGGCGGGTGCCCGGCCCACGGCCGTGAATCTGGGCGTCGGGGTGCGCAGGGCCAGGTCCGCGTACCAGGCGGAACTCGCGCGCAGTGGGGATGTTGAGCAGGCCGCCGCTGCGGCCCTGGGCGCGGCGCGGGCGTTGCACAAGGAGGACGCCGAGGCCAGCACGCGGATGGCCGAGCGGGGGCTGGCGCTGCTGGACGAGCTGTTGCCCGGCGGCGGGCATCGCGTCCTCACGCACTGCAACACGGGGGCGCTGGTGTCGGGCGGGGAGGGCACGGCGTTCGCGGTGGCGCTGGCGGCGCACCGGGCCGGGCGGCTCAGGCGGCTGTGGGTGGACGAGACACGGCCGTTGCTGCAAGGGGCGCGACTGACGGCGTACGAGGCTGCGCGCAACGGGATGGCGTACACCTTGCTCACGGACAACGCGGCGGGCTCGCTGTTCGCTGCCGGGGAGGTGGACGCGGTGCTGATCGGGGCGGACCGTATCGCGGCCGATGGCTCGGTGGCGAACAAGGTGGGGAGCTATCCGCTCGCGGTGCTCGCGCGGTACCACCATGTGCCGTTCATCGTGGTGGCGCCGCTGACGACGGTGGATCCGCAGACCCCGGACGGGGCGTCCATCGAGGTCGAGCAACGCGCCGGATTCGAGGTGACCGAGATCGTGGCGCCGCAGGTGCCGGCGGCCGGAGCGGAGCCGGGTGGCGGGATTCCGGTGGCGCCGTTGGGGACGCAGGCGTACAACCCGGCGTTCGATGTGACGCCGCCCGAGCTGGTGACGGCGATCGTCACGGAGGAGGGGGCTGTGTCGCCCGTGACCGCTGAGGCGCTGGCGGAGCTGTGTGCCAGGGCGAGGCCGGTTACGCAGAGCTCGTGAGGTGGGGGCCGGAGACGATCGGCGGGCAGAACTGGGCAAACCCGCCAAAATGGTAACGCTGTGTGAGCGCGGCAAGGGCAGACAGTGGCGACCGCGTACGACTAAGGTCACTGGCCGGTGACCTATCTCACCACTGCCTTCGCCACTGTTATGAGAATGGGATGATGGCATTCATGAAGGGACGAGTCCTTGTCGTCGACGACGACACCGCACTGGCCGAGATGCTCGGCATTGTGCTGCGTGGTGAAGGTTTTGAGCCGTCTTTCGTAGCCGACGGCGACAAGGCGCTTGCCGCATTCCGGGAGGCCAAGCCCGATCTGGTGCTGCTGGACCTGATGCTGCCCGGGCGGGACGGTATCGAGGTGTGCCGTCTGATCAGGGCGGAGTCCGGGGTGCCGATCGTGATGCTCACGGCCAAGAGTGACACCGTGGACGTGGTGGTCGGGCTGGAGTCCGGCGCCGACGACTACATCGTGAAGCCGTTCAAGCCGAAGGAGCTTGTCGCGCGTATCCGGGCGAGGCTGAGGAGGTCGGAGGAGCCGGCGCCGGAGCAGCTGGCCATCGGTGACCTCGTGATCGACGTGGCCGGGCACTCCGTGAAGCGGGACGGGCAGTCGATCGCGCTGACGCCGCTGGAGTTCGACCTGCTGGTCGCGCTGGCCCGTAAGCCGTGGCAGGTGTTCACGCGTGAGGTGCTCCTCGAGCAGGTGTGGGGCTACCGGCACGCGGCCGACACCCGACTGGTCAACGTGCATGTGCAGCGGCTGCGTTCCAAGGTCGAGAAGGACCCGGAGCGTCCGGAGATCGTGGTGACGGTCCGCGGCGTCGGCTACAAGGCAGGGCCGAGCTGACATGACCGGGGACAGTGCCGCTTCGGCCCCCGGTCGGACCGGGGCCCGTCCGGAGCGGCCTGTCGGCCGGAAGTCGGCGGGCTCCCGTTGGGCTCGGATTCTGGAGGGCGGGCTGCTTCAGGGCGGAGTCCAGGGCAGCCCGGTCCTCCGCCTGCTGCTGCGCTGGGTGCGTCGGCCGCTGCTGCCGGTCATGCGGCTGTGGCGGCGCAACATCCAGCTGAAGGTCGTCGCCACGACCCTGCTGATGTCGCTGGGTGTTGTTCTGCTGCTGGGCTTCGTGGTCATCGGGCAGGTGCGCAACGGGCTGCTCGACGCCAAGGTGAAGGCTTCGCAGAGCCAGGCCACGGGCGGGTTCGCGGCGGCCAAGCAGAGGGCGGACGAGGCGGCGGCCGGGACCGCCGACGACGGAACGACGGTGGACGACCGTTCCGAGCAGAATGTCACCTCGTGGATGAGCGACCTCGTCTCCTCGCTCTCCAGTGGCGGGCAGGGGGCCTTCGAGGTGGTGACGCTTCCGGCCTCCACGGGAAGTGACACCGGCGGGCGCGGGCGGCGTGCCTCCGGCGATGTGGACCCGACCGCGAGTGTGCCCGAGGCTCTGCGTGAGCGCATCGACAGCGCCACGGGGGCGTTCCAGAGCTATACGCGCATCGTCTATCAGCCCTCCGCTCAGAAGGACTCCCAGCCGGCCCTGGTCATCGGCAAGCAGGTCAACGACCCCAACGGCGACCCGTACCAGCTCTACTACCTCTTCCCGCTCAGCCAGGAGGAGAAGTCGCTGAGCCTGGTCAAGGGGACGCTCGCCACGGCCGGGCTCTTCGTCGTCGTACTGCTCGGAGCCATCGCCTGGCTCGTGGTGCGCCAGGTGGTCACGCCCGTGCGGATGGCGGCCGGGATCGCCGAGCGGTTGTCGGCGGGGCGCCTGCAGGAGCGGATGAAGGTGACCGGCGAGGACGACATCGCGCGGCTCGGTGAGGCCTTCAACAAGATGGCGCAGAACCTGCAGCTGAAGATCCAGCAGCTGGAGGACCTGTCGCGGATGCAGCGGCGGTTCGTCTCCGACGTCTCGCACGAGCTGCGGACGCCGCTGACGACCGTACGCATGGCTGCCGACGTCATCCATGAGGCGCGGGAGGACTTCGATCCGGTGACCGCGCGGTCGGCGGAGCTCCTCACCGACCAGCTGGACCGGTTCGAGTCGCTGCTCGCCGACCTGCTGGAGATCAGCCGGTTCGACGCGGGCGCGGCGGCGCTGGAGGCCGAGCCGATCGACCTCAGGGAGGTCGTACGTCGTGTCGTCACCGGGGCCGAGCCGCTCGCCGAGCGCAAGGGCACCCGGATACGGATCCTCGGCGACCAGCAGCCGATCGTCGCCGAGGCCGATGCCCGGCGCGTCGAGCGGGTGCTGCGCAACCTCGTGGTCAACGCCGTCGAACACGGCGAGGGCAGGGATGTCGTCGTCAAACTCGCGGCGGCGGGCGGGGCGGTCGCGGTCGCGGTGCGGGACTACGGCGTCGGGCTCAAGCCCGGGGAGGCGACCCGTGTCTTCAGCCGCTTCTGGCGGGCCGACCCGGCACGCGCGCGTACCACGGGCGGAACGGGGCTGGGGCTGTCCATCGCGCTGGAGGACGCGCGACTGCACGGTGGCTGGCTGCAGGCGTGGGGCGAGCCGGGGGGCGGTTCGCAGTTCCGGCTGACGCTGCCGCGGACCGCGGACGAGCCGCTGCGGGGTTCGCCGATACCCCTGGAGCCCAAGGACTCGCGCCGCAATCGTGGACTCAATGACGCCGGTCTGCCGCGTGG
The DNA here is from genome assembly GCF_000719285.1 of Streptomyces bicolor. Taxonomy (GTDB): domain Bacteria; phylum Actinomycetota; class Actinomycetes; order Streptomycetales; family Streptomycetaceae; genus Streptomyces; species Streptomyces bicolor. The sequence goes on from NZ_JOFS01000063.1 coordinate 9,808, forward strand.
CGGCGGTGAGAAGGCCGCGACGGTGCCGGCGCAGCCCACCGGTGACCAGGTGACCCCGATGACGTCGAGGGACCCGATCGCGCCGAGGGGCACGGCGGTCCCGAAGGCCGATCCGACGGCGCTGCCCGGCAACGGCGCGCGTGTGGTGCCCCGGCCCGCGTCGACTGCGCGTCGGCAGGACGACGCGCCGGGTGCGGAAGGGCCGCCGAGTGAGGAAACCGGGCGGGCCGAGGAGTCGAGCAAGCATGGGGAGGCATCTCGTGGGCGCTGAGCGCGAGGGGGGCGCCCGGCGCACGCGTGGGCGCGTGGTGGCGTACGCAGCCTGTGGCGCCGTACTGCTGGCCGGGTGCGCCTCCATGCCCGACAGCGGCGATCTGCGCGGCGTCGAGTCCACGCCGCGCCAGGACAACCGCGTGCGGGTCTTCGCCATGCCGCCGCACGAGGACGCTTCGTCCTCGGAGATCGTCTCGGGCTTCCTGGAGGCGCTGACCAGCGACGATCCGGATTACGAGATAGCGCGCAAGTACCTGACCGAGGAGGCCTCGGAGAGGTGGCGGCCCTTGCTGTCCACCACGGTGCTCGCCGACGGACCCGGCGTCGACCCCGACCGGGTGGGGGGCCGGGAGGAGACCGACAGCCTCTCGTACACCCTGAGCGGCACCAAGGTCGCCACGGTCGACGCCCAGCAGTCGTACTCGCCCGCAGGCGGGGACTACCGGGAGACGATGCACCTCACCCGGGACACGAAGACCAAGCAGTGGCGCATCGACGTGCCGCCGCGCGGTGTCGTCATGGGTAAGTCGGACTTCCAGCGCAACTACATGTCCGTCGACAAGTACTACTTCGCCACGAACACCACGCTCGGGACCTCCCCGCACACGGCCGCGGTCGCCGATCCCGTGTATGTGCGCAGGAACGTGGACCCCATGACGGAGATGGTGCGCTCGCTGCTCAAGGGGCCCACCAGCTGGCTCAACCCGGTGGTCAGGTCCAGCTTCCCCACCGGTACGGCGCTCAAGAAGGACGGCGACTCTCTGACGCCCGACGACCAGAACAGGCTGACCGTGCCGTTGAACGACAAGGCGGCCGGGGTCGGGCTGGCCAAGTGCAACGAGATGGCGGCGCAGCTTCTGTTCACTCTGCAGAACCTCACACCCACGGTGGACGAGGTCGAGCTGACGGCGGGCGGCAGGCAGCTGTGCACGCTCAGGGAGGACCAGGCGGAGGCCGTCGTCACGCGCGGGTCGGTCGAACGCGCCGATTACCTGTACTTCCTCGACGCCAAGCACCGTCTCGTTCGGCTGGCCGCCGCGACCAACGACACGCATCCCGATCCGGTGCCGGGTCCCCTCGGGGAGGGCGAGAAGCAGCTCGGTTCGGTGGCGGTGTCGCGTGATGAGGACATGGCGGCCGGGGTCGGCCTCGACGGCAAGGAGATGTACGTCGGAGCGCTGGCGTCGGGCGGCCCGGTCGGGGAGCCCGAGCTGACCAGCGAGGGCAGGACGCCGGAGGAGCGGTTGTCGACGCCGAGCTGGGACGCCCAGGGCGACCTGTGGGTGGCGGACCGCGATCCCGACAACCCCCGGCTGCTCCTGCTGGAGGAGGGCGTGGACGATCCGCTGGTGGTGAAGACGCCACCGAGCCTTGAGGGGCGCATCGAGTCCGTGCGGGTGGCCGCCGACGGTGTGCGGATCGCGCTCGTCGTGAAGAAGGGCGACAAGTCGTCGCTGCTCATCGGGCGGATCCAACGCGGTGAGGACGGCAAGGACGTGGAGCCGACGGCGGTGTCCGTGCACGAACTGCGTTCCGCGACGCCGGAATTGGAGGAGGTCACCGCCATGTCGTGGGCCGGGGACAGCCGCCTGGTGGTGGCCGGGCGCGAGAAGGGCGGCGTCCAGACCATGCGGTACGTGCAGGTCGACGGCTCGACACCGGAGGGGCCGGTGCCCGCGGCCCTCAGCGGCGTAAGGGAGATCACCGCGTCCGAGGACGTGCGGCTGCCGCTGGTCGGCTACTCGGAGGACGGGATCGTACGGCTGCCCTCCGGGATGCAGTGGCAGAAGGTGGTGACGGACGGGACCGCGCCGGTTTATCCGGGGTGACGATGTGTCCGGGCCGGGTCGGGACGGGCCGTCGAGGTTCCCGGACGGTGAGTTGGCGGCCGCTTCTGGCCGGAGGAAACTCCGGTTGGGGGCGGCCGCTTTGTTGTGGGGCGGGACTCCCGCTCTGCGGGGTTCCGCGGGAGTCGGGCGTGGCTGTGGGACGGATACGGCGAGGTCGGGGGCTGGAACCGGTCAGGCGTGGCTGTAGGGCGGAAGCGGGTCTCCGCGGGGCGACCGGAGTTTTCCACAGGGGTTACCCACAGGGGTGGCTGGTCGGCTCGGGCGTTGGCACAGTGGTGGGCATGCGGGGGTGGTGGCAGGACCTCACCGACCTGGTGCTGCCGGCCGAGTGCGGAGGCTGTGGAAGGTCTCGCACGGTGCTCTGCCCGGAGTGCCGTGCCGTTCTGAGCGGGGCCGTACCCAGCCGGGTGCGACCGGTGCCGGAGCCGCCCGGGCTGCCGGTCGTGCACGCGGTGGCCCGGTACACGGACGAGGTGCGGGCGGCTTTGCTGGCTCACAAGGAGCGCGGCGCGCTGGCGCTCGCCGCGCCGCTCGGCGCAGCGCTGGCGGGCGCTGTGCGGGAGGCGCTTCAGGAGGCCGGTGCGGGTGGCTGTGGGGCGTCGGCGCGGGGAGCACGGCCCGGGCGGTCTGGCTGGGATGCGCGGTCCATGGGGGCTGCGCGGGTCCAGGGCGCTCAGGTGCGCGCGGACAGGGTGGGGAGGTCCGGGAGCGCCGCTGCGCCGGTCCTGCTCGTACCCGTTCCGTCGGCGCGGGGGGCGGTGCGGGCACGGGGGCATGATCCGGCGCGGCGGATCGCGCTCGCGGCCGCGGGTGAGCTGCGGCGGGCCGGGACGCCGGCGCGGGTGCTCGCCGTGCTGCGGCAGCGGCGTGCGGTGGCCGATCAGTCGGGGCTCAACTCCCGGCAGCGGCTGGACAATCTCGCGGGCGCGTTGACGGTGGCTCCTGGGGGAGGCCGGCTGCTCGGGGGTGGTCCGGTCGTGCTCGTCGACGATCTGATGACGACGGGCGCGTCCCTGGCGGAGGCGGCCCGTGCCGTGCGGGCGGCCTTGGCGGAGGGAGGGAGCGTATACGGCAGAACGTTTGCGGAGGTGGATGCGTATGGATGGGTGACCGAGCAGTTCGGTGCGTGTGGCGACGGCACAACCGCTGTGTACGCGACGGGAAGTCGGGAAAGCACAGGGGAACGGAGAACCGGATCTACGGAGGGCGTGGTGCGGCGAGCGCGCGAGATGCCGGGAATCATGGGTGGTGGACGCGTCGGCGACCTGATCTGCGCGGCCGTGGTCGCTGCGACACCGGATTCTTTCGAAATAAACCGGAACTGACCGCGAACTTGCATCGTTGCAGGTTACGAGAGGGCCTATTCACCTGAACGGAGGTACGCCGCAGTAGAGGGTGACGACATCCGTCCGGGCGAGATATGTTCGGTTGTGAGGGAAAGGCGCAGGCCATCCCCGTCGTATCCGAATGCCGTGCTGCGGGTTTTGCGCAATTGACTCGCGGCCATGGGGTGGAGATCTTGCCCATGGGGGAGGAGGAGGTGGAAGTCACCGAGTCCGAGGTTCCGGGGTTCACCGGAGCCTGGTGCAAAAGGGAGATGCTCCGCCGATGGAGCGGAGCGATCCGGGAACGGAGTTCTGCGTGGACATCGTCGTCAAGGGCCGCAAGACCGAGGTGCCCGAGCGGTTCCGCAAGCACGTGGCCGAGAAGCTGAAGCTGGAGAAAATCCAGAGGCTCGACGCCAAGGTGATCAGCCTCGACGTCGAGGTGTCCAAGGAGCCCAACCCCCGACAGGCCGACCGCAGTGATCGAGTGGAGATCACGCTCCGCTCCCGCGGTCCGGTGATCCGGGCGGAGGCAGCGGCCAGCGATCCGTACGCGGCACTCGACCTGGCGGCGGAGAAGCTGGATGCCCGGCTGCGCAAGCAGCACGACAAGCGTTTCTCGCGCCGAGGCGCACGCCGACTCACGGCGGCCGAGGTCCCCGACCACGTTCCGGGCGCGGCGACGCTCAACGGGAACGGCCACACCTTCCAGACGGAAGAACCGGACGGCGTTCCCACCAAGAAGATCGGCTCGCTGGAAGTGAAGGGCGAAGGCCCGCTCGTCGTACGCGAGAAGACGCACGTCGCCTCCCCGATGACCCTCGACCAGGCCCTCTACGAGATGGAGCTGGTCGGGCACGACTTCTACCTGTTCGTCGACTCCGAGACCAAGGAACCGAGTGTCGTCTACCGGCGGCACGCCTACGACTACGGCGTCATCCACCTCAGCACGGACCCGATGGTCACCCAGGCGCAGGCTCCCGCGGCAGGTGGCACGCTGGGCGGCTGACCCATCCGGCTGACAGCTGAGCCGGTGCCCCTGGAGCGCGTGTGCGCCCCCAGGGGCACCGGTGTGCGACCACTTCGCGCCCCGCTCGTCACCGTAGTGTCGGACGGGCATGAAATCATGGCCGCACCGGCCCAACCGGTGGGCCGCTGCCTTGGGTTGGCGATGGCACAGGACCAGCCACAGCCTTCAGGGGGAGGAACGATGGCGGACAGCTTCGGACCGATGCGGGACGAGGATGCCGACGGTGACGTCGTTGGCATGGGCCCGAACGAGGGCTCGCCACGCAAGGAGCCGATCAGAGTCCTCGTCGTGGACGACCATGCTCTCTTCCGTCGTGGACTGGAGATCGTGCTCGCGGCCGAGGAGGACATCCAGGTCGTGGGGGAGGCGGGCGACGGCGCGGAGGCCGTCGACAAGGCCGCGGACCTGCTGCCGGACATCGTCCTGATGGACGTCCGCATGCCCAAGCGGGGCGGCATCGAGGCCTGCACCTCCATCAAGGAGGTGGCCCCCAGCGCGAAGATCATCATGCTGACGATCAGCGACGAGGAGGCCGACCTCTACGACGCGATCAAGGCCGGCGCGACCGGTTATCTCCTCAAGGAGATCTCCACGGACGAGGTGGCCACCGCCATCCGCGCGGTGGCCGACGGGCAGTCGCAGATCAGCCCGTCCATGGCGTCGAAGCTGCTCACCGAGTTCAAGTCGATGATCCAGCGCACGGACGAGCGACGGCTCGTGCCCGCGCCGCGGCTGACGGACCGCGAGCTGGAGGTCCTCAAGCTCGTCGCCACCGGAATGAACAACCGCGACATCGCCAAGGAGTTGTTCATCTCCGAGAACACCGTGAAGAACCATGTGCGCAACATCCTGGAGAAGCTGCAGCTGCACTCCAGGATGGAGGCCGTGGTGTACGCGATGCGGGAGAAGATCCTCGAGATCCGCTGAAGCCGGGCCGAGCGGCTTGCTTCGACGGTCCTGAAGGTCAGGCCAGGATGCGAGTGAGCTCCTTGGCGAGCGGCTCGCGCAGTTCCGGTGCGTCCACCCGTTCCAGGCGGACGTCCGTGCAGTCCACCCAGCTCGCCGCCTCGGCCAGGGCCTGGGCGACCGCGGGGACCGCCTTCGGGCCGTCCAGGGTGACCTGCTTGGCGACCAGGGTGTGGCCGTCGCGGGCCGGGTCCACGCGGCCGACGAGTTGGCCGCCGGCCAGGACGGGCATCGCGAAATAGCCGTGGACCCGCTTCTGCTTGGGGACGTAGGCCTCCAGCCGGTGGGTGAAGCCGAAGATCCGCTCCGTACGTGCTCGTTCCCAGATGAGGGAGTCGAACGGGGACAGGAGCGTCGTACGGTGGCGGCCGCGCGGGGGTGTTTCCAGGGCGGCGGGGTCGGCCCAGGCCGGCTTGCCCCAGCCTTCCACCGTGACCGGGACCAGGCCCGAGTCGGCGATCACCGCGTCCACCTGGTCGCCCTTGAGGCGGTGGTAGTCGGCGATGTCCGCGCGGGTGCCGACGCCGAGGGACTGGCCGGCGAGGCGGACCAGGCGGCGCAGGCACTCGGTGTCGTCCAGCTCGTCGTGCAGCAGTGTGGCCGGGATGGCGCGTTCCGCGAGGTCGTAGACGCGCTTCCAGCCGCGGCGTTCGACGCAGACCACCTCGCCGTACATGAGGGCGCGTTCGACGGCGACCTTCGCTCCGGACCAGTCCCACCAGTCGCTGGTTCTCTTCGCGCCGCCCAGTTCGGTCGCGGTGAGGGGGCCCTCGGAGCGGAGCTGTTTGATCACCTGGTCGTAGGCGCCGTCGGGGAGATCGTGGTTCCAGTGGGGGCGGTTGCGGTAGGCGCGGCGGCGGAAGGCGAAGTGGGGCCACTCCTCGACGGGGAGGATGCAGGCGGCGTGGGACCAGTACTCGAAGGCGTGGGGTGTGGGAGGCGCGGCCTTGGCGGCTGTCGTCCAGTACGCCTGCTCGACCGTCTTGCGGCCTACCGCGCCCAGGCGGGCGTACGGGATCAGTTCGTGGGAGCGGGCCAGCACCGAGATGGTGTCGAGTTGGATCGCGCCGAGGTGACGGAGTATGCCGCGGACGCCGGACCTTCGGTCGGGGGTGCCGAGGAAGCCTTGGGCTTTCAGGGCGATGCGGCGGGCTTCGTCTGCCGAGAGGTCGGTGGTGGGGCGCGGGGTCGTCATGGGATCGGACGATAGGGGGTGGTACTGACAATGGGGGGTGAGCTGGGGATTTGGAGGGGAGGGGCAGTTGGGGTGAGGGTGCGCGTTTGGGTTCTCGCCCCCGCCGCCCCTACCCGTCCCGTCCTCCAGGGGCTCTGCCCCTTCGACCCCGGCCCCTTCTGGGGGCTGCCGCCCCCAGACGCCCGGCTTCGACCCCTGAAGGGCCTCGTCCTCCAGCGCCGGACAGGCTGAAAAGACGCGAAGTCACCGTCGGCGAGGAAAGCGGCTCGTTCAGGGGTGGTTGGGCCTGGGGGGCCGGGGTGGGGCGGGTAGATATGGCGCCGTTGATGGGAGGCTCAGGTCTGATGGGAGCAGGGAGCCCACCCAGGAGTCTCGGCGTACGCCCTGGTGGACGATGGCGGAGCGGAGAGTGCCCTCGATGGTGAAGCCGGTGCGTTCCGCCACTGCGCGGGAGGGGGTGTTGCCGACCTCCGCGCGCCATTCGACACGGTCGATCGACATGTCGACGAAGGCCCAGCGGGAAGCGGCCAGGACGGCCTGGGTGACGTAGCCGTTGCCGCGGTGTTCCTTGGCGGCCCAGAAACCGATCTCGGCGTCGCTCATGGAACGCATCGTCAGGCCCAGCATGCCCACCAGGTCCTCCCCTTCGGGGAGGAAGAGGCCCCAGGTGAACATCGAACCGTTGTTCCAGCCCTCCGGCACCAGTTGATGCGTGAAGCTGTGGGCGTGTTCGTACAGGTAGGGGGAGGGGATCGTGGTCCAGCGCAGGATGTCGGGGTCCTGGACGGCCTCGTACACGGCGTCGGTGTCCGGTGGGCCGACCGTGCGCATGAGGAGGCGGTCCGTGGTGAGCGTGACGGGTTCCATCGGCCGATTCTGGTCGTGGGCCGTCGCGAGCGCCATTCTTTTGTGCGCTGTGTGAACCATGCGGTGTGTGAGCGCCTGATCGCGTTTCGCACAATTCGTTGGCGGAACGCGGCACCATCCGCGACCCCCGGCCGTTGTCCCCTTTGAGGGAGATTTGAAGCAGCGGATCGTCGGCGTCCCCGGCAGGCTCCCGGCGTGGCGGGGTCCTCGCATACGATGGCCGTTGCTCAGCCAAGTCAAATGGAAACCGACCGTCCCAGGCCCGACCGGCAAGGAGACCAACCCCCGTGTCCGTCCTCTCGAAGATCATGCGTGCAGGCGAAGGCAAGATCCTGCGCAAGCTGCACCGCATCGCGGACCAGGTCAACTCCATCGAAGAGGACTTCGTCGACCTCTCCGACGCCGAGCTGCGGGCCCTCACCGATGAGTACAAGCAGCGTTACGCCGACGGTGAGAGCCTGGACGACCTGTTGCCCGAGGCCTTCGCCACCGTTCGCGAGGCCGCCAAGCGCGTCCTCGGACAGCGTCACTACGACGTCCAGATCATGGGCGGCGCGGCCCTCCACCTCGGCTATGTGGCCGAGATGAAGACCGGTGAGGGCAAGACCCTGGTCGGCACACTGCCCGCGTATCTGAACGCCCTTTCCGGAGAAGGCGTTCACCTCATCACGGTCAACGACTACCTGGCCGAGCGCGACTCCGAGATGATGGGCCGCGTCCACAAGTTCCTGGGCCTCGACGTCGGCTGCATCCTCGCCAACATGACGCCGGCCCAGCGCCGCGAGCAGTACGCGTGCGACATCACGTACGGCACGAACAACGAGTTCGGCTTCGACTACCTGCGCGACAACATGGCGTGGTCCAAGGAAGAACTCGTCCAGCGCGGCCACAACTTCGCCATCGTCGACGAGGTCGACTCCATCCTCGTCGACGAGGCGCGTACGCCGCTGATCATCTCCGGCCCGGCCGACCAGGCCACCAAGTGGTACGGAGACTTCGCCAAGCTGGTCACGCGCCTCAAGCGCGGCGAGGCCGGCAACCCGCTCAAGGGCCTGGAGGAGACCGGCGACTACGACGTCGACGAGAAGAAGCGCACGGTCGCCATCCACGAGGCCGGTGTCGCCAAGGTCGAGGACTGGCTGGGCATCGACAACCTCTACGAGTCGGTGAACACGCCGCTGGTGGGCTACCTGAACAACGCCATCAAGGCCAAGGAGCTCTTCAAGAAGGACAAGGACTACGTCGTCATCGACGACGAGGTCATGATCGTCGACGAGCACACGGGCCGTATCCTCGCCGGCCGCCGCTACAACGAGGGCATGCACCAGGCCATCGAGGCCAAGGAAGCCGTGCCGATCAAGGACGAGAACCAGACGCTCGCCACGATCACCCTCCAGAACTTCTTCCGCCTGTACAAGCGCCACGACCACGAGGGCAAGGAAATGCCCGGTCTGTCGGGCATGACCGGTACGGCGATGACCGAGGCCGCCGAGTTCCACCAGATCTACAAGCTCGGCGTGGTGCCGATCCCGACGAACAAGCCGATGATCCGCAAGGACCAGTCGGACCTGATCTACCGCACCGAGGTCGCGAAGTTCGAGGCGGTCGTCGACGACATCGTCGAGAAGCACGAGAAGGGCCAGCCGATCCTCGTCGGTACGACGTCGGTCGAGAAGTCCGAGTACCTGTCGCAGCAGCTGTCCAAGCGCGGCGTCCAGCACGAGGTGCTGAACGCAAAGCAGCACGACCGTGAGGCGATCATCGTCGCCCAGGCCGGCCGCAAGGGCGCCGTGACCGTGGCGACCAACATGGCCGGCCGTGGTACGGACATCAAGCTCGGTGGCAACCCCGAGGACCTCGCCGAGGCGGAGCTGCGCCAGCGCGGCCTCGACCCCGAGGAGCACATCGAGGAGTGGGCCCACGCCCTGCCCGCCGCCTTGGAGCGGGCCCAGGCCGCCGTCAAGGCCGAGAAGGAAGAGGTCGAGGCGCTCGGCGGTCTGTATGTGCTCGGTACCGAGCGGCACGAGTCGCGTCGTATCGACAACCAGCTGCGCGGTCGTTCCGGCCGTCAGGGCGACCCGGGCGAGTCCCGCTTCTACCTGTCCCTGGGCGACGACCTGATGCGGCTCTTCAAGGCCCAGATGGTCGAGCGCGTGATGTCGATGGCGAACGTCCCCGACGACGTGCCGATCGAGAACAAGATGGTCACGCGCGCGATCGCGTCCGCCCAGTCGCAGGTCGAGCAGCAGAACTTCGAGACCCGTAAGAACGTCCTGAAGTACGACGAGGTTCTCAACCGCCAGCGTGAGGTCATCTACGGCGAGCGGCGCCGCGTTCTGGAGGGCGAGGACCTGCACGAGCAGATTCAGCACTTCATGGACGACACGATCGACGCGTACGTCGGTGCGGAGACCGCCGAGGGCTTCGCCGAGGAGTGGGACCTCGACCGGCTGTGGGGCGCCTTCAAGCAGCTCTACCCGGTGAAGGTCACCATCGAGGAGCTGGAGGAGGCGGCCGGCGACCGGGCCGGTCTCACCGCCGAGTTCATCGCGGAGTCCATCAAGGACGACATCCACGAGCAGTACGAGCAGCGCGAGGCGCAGCTCGGCTCCGAGATCATGCGTGAGCTGGAGCGCCGGGTCGTGCTGTCGGTCCTGGACCGCAAGTGGCGCGAGCACCTCTACGAGATGGACTACCTCCAGGAGGGCATCGGCCTGCGCGCGATGGCGCAGAAGGACCCGCTGGTCGAGTACCAGCGCGAGGGCTTCGACATGTTCACCGCGATGATGGACGGCATCAAGGAGGAGTCCGTCGGCTACCTGTTCAACCTGGAGGTCCAGGTCGAGCAGCAGGTCGAGGAGGTCCCGGTCGAGGACGCCAAGCCGGTGGCCGACCTCGAGAAGAAGGACGCGGTGCCGGCGCAGGCGGGCGCGCGTCCCGAGATCCGCGCCAAGGGGCTCGAGGCTCCGCGCCGCCCGGACCGGCTGCACTTCACCGCGCCCAAGGTGGACGGTGAGGGCGACATCGTCGAGGGTGACTTCGACAACGGCGACGAGCCGGTGCGGTCCGAGGCCGACGGCCTCACCCGCGCGGAGCGCCGCAAGCAGTCGCGTGGCGGGCGGCGCCGCAAGAAGTAGCACGGGTTGAGGGGGCGGCGCGAGGAGCGTGCGCCGCCCACACAGGCGGTGACGGCGCTTGGGACGCCGTAGTGGCAGGCCGGAAGGGCCGGGTCTCCTTTGGGGGCCCGGCCCTTCGGCGTGGGCGGTCCGAGGGGGTTCGTCGTTGGTGGGCGGCCGGGACCCGCGGGGTGGCAGGTGGTCGTTGCTGTGGACGGGGCCGCGTGGTGGCCTGTTGTGGCGTGTGGGCGGCTCGCGGGGTGTGGGCGGTGGCCTTCCATGGGGTGAGCCCGGGTGGTGGCCTGTAGTCGTCCGGGGGCGAGTCCGTGCGCCAGCCTGCAGTCGTCCCTGGACGAGTCGTGTGGTGGTCAGTCCTCGTCCGTGCGTGGTCTGCGCGGGCCGCCCAGTTCCACGGCCGTGCAGCGCCAGCGGAGGTCGCCGCCCCGTTCCAGGCGGAACGCCATGGCGCGCAACTGGTCGCCTGCGCCGATGCGGGCGAAGGCCTCGATGGCGCCCGGGCGGGGTTCGAAGTAGCCGATGTCGCGGACCACCGGGCGGGTGCCGCGGGCGCGTAGCGGGCTGCGATCCGCGAGCCAGGCGAGTTCGTCGTAGGCACGGCCCGCGGTGTGACGGAGCATCGAGTGGACGGGGCGCTGGCCGCTCAGGACCAGGAGCAGGCGGTCTGCGAAGACGTCGGTGGGGCGGGGTTGGGGGACGTGGGGGAGAGGCGTGGGAGGGGGCTGCGGCGGGACGATCGCCGGGGCTGGCACCGTGCCCGGCGTTGCGGTTGGGGTGAGGTGGGTCGCGCGGCTCGGCGCTTGTAGGGTGCCGCCCTCCTTCGGGACGGGCGGCGCCCCAGCGGCACCACCGCCCGCAGGCTGCGTGGGTACCGCTGCTCGCGGCTGAGCGGAGGCCGGCGGCGGCATGACTGCCCGCGGTTGTGGCGAGGCCGGCGGTGGCATGACCGCTCGCGGTTGGGTGGGTGTGGATGGTGGGCGGTTGTCCCTGGGCCTGGTGTGTGCGTTGGCTCCCGTCGTGGCCGAGGGTCCGGGTGGGCGGCCGTCGGGCGATGCCGTACGAGGTGCGCCGCCGCTCGGGGTGCGGGGTGGGGTGCTGCCGGGGCGGCGGATGTCGCGGCGGGTCGGTGGGCGGGTGCCGGGGCGGTGCTGGGTCCTGGTCATGACCTTGTTCATGGGGTCCCCGTTCGGTGAGCCCGGGAGATACCGGGCAGTAACTTCGCGGTCGGTGATCTTGTACGGGGTTCTGGGCACCGACGGCAAGGAAGCGGGAGTTCGGATCGGGCGGCCGGAAACTTCACTTATCTGGGTGATCGCGAGGCGTGGAAGGCCGTGATGGCGGGCCTGCACCGGGTGAGTTCCCGGACCGGAGTGGACGCCCGACGAGCCGGCGGTGGGGACTCGAAAGGGGACACCCGCACGTATCCTGAAGGCCTTCCGGGAGGCGCGATGCCCGCCCTTCCGGGTCCAGGCGGAGCCTCACGAGTACGAAAGCGGTCGGCCATGCGCGTCTACGTCCCCCTGACCCTCCCCGGCCTCACCGAGGCGTACAAGACGGGCGAGTTGGGGGCCGGGCCACTCGTCGCGTACGCGGTCACGCCGGCGTTGCGCGAGTGGTACCTCTCCGATGACATCGAGGAGTTGGAGTACGCGGCGTTGAACCGGGCCGCGCTTGCCTCGCTGCGGCTGCTGGCGGCGGACGCCGGGGCGGTGCGCCGGCGGGTCGTGGTCGCCGTGGACGTGCCCGACGGGGCGGCCGTCGCCGACCCCGACCGGGGGCTGGATCCGTCCGCGCTGGGTGAGGTGCGGATCGCCGGGGGTGTGGCGCTGGCCAAGGCCGCCTCGGTGCATGTCGACTCGGGCGACGCGGAGGCCGACGTGGCGGCGGCAGCGGAGGCGCTTGCGGCGGCGGACGGTGGGGACGACGACGCGCAGTTCGTGGTGGACGGGGCGGAGGACCACGAGCTGCTGTGGTACGCCACTCAGGAGATTCCGAATCTGGTCGGGCTGGGGGAGTGAGGCCTCGGCGCGGCGCAGGGCCCGGCCCGGTGCTCGGCGTTGGCGCCGGATGTGCTCGGATGCCCGTTGACCTGCCGTTCTCTTGATTGTCAGTGGTGGCGGGTACGGTTTTTGGCATGGGGAAGCAGGTAGGGGTGCACATTGTCTGGGACTGGAACGGGACGCTGTTCCACGACAATGACGCGATCATCGGGGCGACGAACGCGGCGTTCGCCGAGCTGGGGCTGGAACCGATCACGATGGAGCAGTACCGGGCGCTGTACTGCGTGCCGGTGCCGAAGTTCTACGAGCGGTTGCTGGGGCGGCTGCCGACCGAGGCCGAGTGGGAGGTCATGGACGAGACCTTCCACCGTTACTACGCCGAGCACCGGGTGAGGTGCGGGCTCACCGAGGGCGTGGCGGAGCTGCTCGTGGAGTGGCGGTCGTCGGGGCGCAGCCAGTCGATCCTCAGCATGTACGGGCATGACGAACTGGTCCCGCTCGTGCGCGGGTTCGGGATCGAGGAGCACTTCATACGCGTCGACGGGCGGACCGGGCCGTCCGGGGGCAGCAAGGCCGAGCACATGGTGCGGCACGTCCAGGCGCTGGTGAGCGTGGATCCCGCTCGCACGGTGGTGATCGGGGACGCCGCCGACGATGCGGTGGCGGCGCTGCATGTGGGGGCGCGGGCCGTGCTCTACACCGGCGGGTCGCACAGCCGGGCGAGCCTCGAGGAAGTGGGCGTGCCGGTGGTGGACACGTTGGGGGAGGCGGTCGCGGAGGCGGAGCGGTTGGCGGCGTAGGAGGTCTGCGGCGCCGGGCGGAGTGTGTGGCGCCCGGCGCCGGGGCCGGGGCGGTGCCGATCGGTGGTGCCGGTGGGCTACGTCACCGGTGCTTTCGCCCTCAGTACCGTCAGGAACTCCCGCATCCAAGCCGAGTGGTCCGGCCAGGCGCGGGAGGAGACCAGGGTGCCGTCGACCACTGCCTCGGCGTCCTTGAAGGTGGCGCCGGCGGCCTGCATGTCCAGTTCGAGGGCGGGGTACGCCGTGACGCGGCGGCCGCGGAGGCTGTCGGTCGCGGCGGTGAGCAGGGGGCCGTGGCAGATCTGGGCGACCGGTTTGTCGGCGTCGAAGAACGACTTGAGGATCTTGCGGAGTTCGGGGTCGTTGCGGAGGTACTCGGGGGCGCGGCCGCCGGGGATGACGATGGCCGCGTAGTCGCCGGGGTCTACCTCGGAGAAGGCGAGGTCGGCGGGCCAGGTGTAGCCGGGTTTCTCGGTGTAGGTGTCGAAGCCGGGTTCGAAGTCGTGGACGACGAACTGGAGCTTCTTGCGGGTGGGGGCCGCGATGTGGACGTCGTAGCCCTCTTCGCGGAGGCGCTGGTAGGGGTAGAGGACCTCCAGTGACTCTGCGGCGTCGCCGGTGACGATGAGGATTTTCGCTGTCATGTCGGGTGCGCTCCTCTTTTGGCCGTGGTCTGCGGCTCTGTCGGGGCCGGCCTACTGGGCAACTTGCCTCGGGGCGGGGGGATTGCCAAGGGGGCGTGCGAGTGTGGGGGGTG
>NZ_JOFS01000064.1 GCF_000719285.1 Streptomyces bicolor
ACGGTGGGCGCGATCAATGTCCTACGGGCCGGGCTGGTCCGTCGCGAAGCCGCACCGGCATAGCGAGAAGCCCCCTCGTTCACGAGGGGGAGGAGTCACTGGGAGTAGTACGGCACAGGGTGTGTGATCACGGGTGCGGTCATGCCTCCGGAGTCTGCCTCACGGCAGTTAGCGGGGGTTTGGTGAACACGGTCCGCACGAGGTGCTGGACGAGCGCCCGGGTAGGGGATCGACGCCGCTCGGGCCATGGTCGCCGGTAGGGGAGCCAATGTCAGGCTGCCTGATATGTTCGACTAAGCCTTGATTGATGCGGCCGACCTGGCGGCCTGCTCGATCTTCGTGCAGTAGGCCGCACGGGCTTCCTCGTCGATCGGCTGCTCGTATTCGGCGCGCACCCCCGTCCGGCCGTCGAGGCCCTCGCGCAGGATATCGGCGTGCCCGGCATGCCGGATGGTCTCGGTGAGGACGTGGAGCATGACGGCGAACAGGTTCGTGTTGGGATAAGGCTCCGCCCACCACGGCACGTGGCCGGGGGCGTCGAGGGGAAGCTCGTTGATCGTCGCGTCCGAGTGTTCCCACGTGCGCCGGTAGAACCCGATGATCTGATCGCGCGTCTCGTCCTCGGTCGCCCACAGATCGCTGCCGTCGGAGTCCTGCCACCGGCACAGCGGTTCCGGGGAAGGGCGGTCGAAGACCTCGCCGAAGTACCTGGCCTCGACGGTGGCCACGTGTTTGACCAGGCCCAGGAGGTTGGTCCCGGTCGCTGTCAACGGTCGGCGGGCGTCGTATTCGGACAAGCCGTCGAGTTTCCAGAGCAGCGTATTGCGGTCCCGCCGCAGTCTCCCGTGCAGGTTGTCCTTCGCGAATTTGTCGATCATGCGGCATGAACCTTCCATGGGCTGTTCGTGGTCTCAAGATTCCGTACGGGGGTGGGGTGCGTGACGGCTCGCGGCCGACCCGACCTGCGACGGTTACTGCGCAGGAGAACTACACGCATGCTGTTCGGTGCCATTCTCTGATCCCGTTGAGCAGTTCGAGACGGGGACCGGGGAGGTGGGCGGGTGCCAGGTGAGAATCCAGCCGGTGGTAAGCACCGCCGCGCCGCCTGCCAGGGCGATTGCACCGCCTGTTCCGATGCCTGCGGCCACCGAGCCGAAGCAGGCCGGCCCGACGCCCTGCAGCGTCATGCTGCCGGAGCCGAGCAGACCGAAAGCCTGACCCTGGCCATCCTGCGGCAGGGCGTCCAGGAACGGCCGTTGCAGGCCGAGACCGTAGGCCAATCCGAAGCCGCAGAGCAGCAGCAGACAGGACGAGACGCCCACTCCGGGCTCGGTGGCGAAGCCGACCAGGGGCAGTCCCGTCAGCGCAATCAACGGGACTACCAGTCGCTCCCGGGCGGGTGGCTGTAGCAGTCGACCCACCAGCAGGTCACCGACAAGCATGCCGACCGGCAGACAGCCCATCAGCACTGCGTACGAGCCGGGCGTGAAGTGGCGTCCTCCCGCGTAGGCGACGATCAGACCTTCCGCGCCCGCTACGAACGCGGGCGGTAGCCACTGGGCCAGCATCAGTCGTCGTACCTTGTGTCCGCGCAGCAGCAGGCCGGCACCGTGCAGGCTTGCCCGGACGGCCCCGCCATCGCCCCGAGCGCTGCCGGGTGTGCCGCCGAACTCTCCCGGCTCCAGCCGGGGTAGCCGGATGCGGATGGCGAGCGCGCAGCCGAGGTAGAGGGCGGCGCTTACCGCGAGCGCCCGGTGCGGGCCGAGTACCGCGACGACCGCACCTCCCAGCGCCAGACCGAACAATTGCGCGCCGGAGGAGGCCATGTTGTTCAGTGAACGGCCCAGTACATAGGCGTCGCCCTTCAGCCACTGCGCGACCAGCCGACTCGACGCGCCGCCGAACACCGGTGTGGCGAGGGCGACCAGCGCCACGACAGCGAGGCTTGCCGCGACCGGCATGGGCACCAGGGCGAGCAGCAGGGCGGCGGCGCACTCCAAGGCGTAGCCGCCGGCGATGAGCGCGCGGGGCGGCAGTCGGTCGGCCAGTGAGCCCAGCAGCAGCGAGCCGAACAACTGCGGGAGAAAGCCGATGCCGAAGGCCAGTGCGCTCAACAGCGCGGAGCCGGTGGCCGCGAAGACCAGCACCGAGAACGTGGTGATCCGCAGCGAGCCCGCAGTGATCGCGACGGCGCGGGTCGAGAAGAGCAGCCGGAATCGCGGCTCGGCCAGCACCTCCCGGTAGGTGGCACGGTGGTTGCCCTGCGCGGGCTCGGCGGTTGGGGTCATGACGCCGAGCCTCGCCGCGCGCCCAGGCCACTCACCAATGATTCGTCGCTGGACGAATCGGAACAGACATCCGGCGGTAGCATCGCAGGGTGCTCCGCTTCGAAGTCTCCGTCGAGGACCTGCTGCGCAGCCGCTTCGCACTGTCGCCCGCGCTGGACCTCTGCTTGCTGCTGCGCTCGCTCGCCAGCCACGACCGGCCGCTGCCGCGAGCCTGGGCCACCCGGCTCCTGCCGGCCTTTGAACGGCTTCGCCGCGAGACCGAACTGGACGCCGCCCTCGCCCTGCAGACCCCGCAAGGCGGACCCAACTTCGTCGCCCCGCCCCCGCGCGGCCTCAACCAGACCTGGGCAGACGACCTGGCCATGATCCGGGCCACACCGCTGGAAGCTGCCCGCCACGAAATCGCCACCACCGCGACCGGCCCGTCCGCCCATGATCCCCGCGTACGCGCAGTGCTGGACTCCCCGGACGCCGTCTCCAGGATCGCCGAGGCGATGGACCACGCGTGGCACGAGCTGCTCGCCGCAGACTGGCCGCAACTGCGCGCGATCTGTGAGCGCGATGTCGTGCACCGGGTGGGTGTGATCGGCGAACACGGATGGGCCACGACCATCGAGAGCCTGCACCCGAGCATCGCCTGGCGCGCCGGCGGTATCGAGGTCGGCTTCTTCGCCCCGGTCGGAAGCGTCCTCCTCGTCGGCGACGGGCTACTGCTGATCCCTTCGGTCTTCGTCGGGAATATCGCCGCCCACCTGGAAGACCCCTGGCCCAGGACCTTGGTCTATCGCGCCCGCGGCACCGCCGCCCTGTGGGGCGAACAGGAGACCGTCCCCCAACCGGACGCGCTGACCGCTCTGGTCGGCCGGGCCCGAGCCCGGCTGCTGGTGGCGCTGGACGCCCCGGCCAGTACCAGCCACCTCGCCCGAAGCCTCGCCATGGCACCCGGCGCGGTAGGAGACCACCTCGCCATCCTGCGAGGCGCGGGGCTGCTCGTCCGCGCCCGGTCCGGACGGTCGGTGCTCTACCGACGCACCCCGCTCGGCGAGGCGCTGGTCGGCAGTTCGGGCTGAGGGCGCAGCTCAGCACTGCATTTTGAGGCGCCGCCAGCAGATGATTACGCACCCGAGGGTGAGGACGGCCTGGTGGATGTCGGCGCGGATTTCCCAGCGGATACGCAGTCGGCGGAACCAACGCAGAAGTGCGCAGGCCGCCTCGACGACCCAGCGGTTCTTGCCCAGGCCACTGAGGTGCCGCCGACGCTGATGCACCGCATCCCCCGGCATGGGTAGCACGCACGCCAGCCGGCGCGTCCTCCACGGCGACGCAGCGAGCGGGCGCTCCCGACAGCTGCTCAACCAGTGCCGTCGACAGTGGCTGCCATCTGCGCCAGTCCTGGTCGGGTAGCTTGACCGACATGGATCAGGGGCGGGTAGTTGAAGCGTTTCGTTGCGAGGCCGGACGGCTCGCTCGGGCCATGAGCGGGGTCTCGCAGGCTGAGTGGTCTCTGCCCACACGGTGCGCGCCGTGGACGGTAAGCGAGTTGTTGGCGCACGTTCGGGTGGTGATCGCCTGGCTGCCCGGCATGCTGGCGGCACCGGCGCCGCTCCACGCCGAGGTGTCTGCAGTGGAGTACTACCGGCCTGATGAGCGATTCGCCCCGGAGACCAACGCGGCCCGGATAGCTCTGGCTCAGGATCATGCAGCCGAACAGCTCAGCGGGGCCGCGCTCGCCCAGACATTCGACGCCACCTGGCAGGAGGCGGACCGTCTGTGTCGTGTCGCGCCGGATGGGCGTGTGGTGCGCACCCGGCACGGCGATCCGATGCTTCTGTCGGAGTTCCTGCTGACGCGGGTGGTCGAGGTCGCCGTGCACGGCCTGGACTTGGCCGACGCCCTGGGGCGCGAGCCGTGGATTACCCCGCAGGCCGCGGACGTGGTGCAGGACCTTTTGCTCGGTCAAGACAGTTCGGCAGCCCTGGAGAAGCTGGGCTGGAGCCAGCTTCACTTCCTGCGCAAGGCGACGGGACGTGACCCAATGACCAGGGAGGAAGCGGCGGAAGTCAACCGCCTGGGCATCCGTTGGCTGACGTTGGGCTGAGCCTGGCCTTGCGTCATGATCAGTGCATGACCGAGATCGTGCTGATGCCAGATCCGAGGATCGCGGCCAAGTCCAGCGCCTGATCGCGCAGTTACCTGAACCTGCGACATCAACGACCGGTTGTGACTCCTTCATCCGGCTGGTGCGGGGTATCGGCGGCGAGCAGTTCCTGCAGAAGTTCAACGATGAGATCCGGCTGTCCTACGAACGGGGAGTGGCCCGTCTGCCACTCGCGCACGTCGGTGCAACGCAAGGCCATCTTCCGTTCCAGGACCGGGTCGATGGCCCGGTCCTGCGCGCAGACGACGTAGGTGGAGGGAGTGTGCTTCCAGCTCTGCAGCTCTGGGATACCGCAACCGGAGGCTTGCGCACGCAGCAGGCCAGCCGCCCAGGCGGCGAGAGGTTCGGGACAGTCGCCGTAGAGGGTGTCGGCGGCCCGGTCGGCGTGGAGGCTGGTCGAGCCGTCGGGTTCAGGGTTGATCGCGTCCTGGAGCTGCGGGGACGCGCCACCCAGACCGGCCGCGCTCTCGCCGACATCCGGCACGAAGGCCGCCAGATAGACCAGGTGTCCCGCCCCGCGCAGCCCAGTGATCACTGACCCGCCGTAGGAGTGACCGAGCACAATCGGAGGCTCCGGTAGCGAGTCGATGACAGCCTGGACCGCGGCTGTGTCAGCAAGCAAGGAGCCCCGGTGGAGCCCGGGAACGACGACCTCGGTTCCTGCGGTCCGCAAGCGTTCTGCCACCAGGGCGAAGTGTTCGGGACGGTGATACAGGCCATGAACGAGCACCACGGCGGCCAATGCGTACGCCTCCTCGGGTCGGTGTCAGACGAGTGATTCAGGGGCCGGTCAGCCGTATCGTCGCAGCAGTCCCTCCACGTACGCCTCCAGCCGTTCTCCCAGCACCTCGGACGTCAGATCGTCCCGCCCCAGGTCACGCCACGGCCCGGCCAGCTTCGCCGCGTCGGGGCAGTAGTGCACGGCGTCGAGCAGCCGCCAGTACAGGTGGTCGGGGTCGTCGGCGAGGTCCCGGCCGCCGTGTGCCTCGTACCGCTTGCGGAAGTCCAGCCCGTACGCCGGCCCGTGCAGCAGCGCGAGCGCGGTCGAGCAGTGCGCCACGTCCAGGTCGGCAGGTCCCCACGAGGTCTCGACCCAGTCCACGACACCGGTGATCCGCAGCTCGGACCCGGTTCCCGTGAGAGCACGTTCCCGGGGTGGAAGTCGCGGTGCAGGGGGCCGTCCGGGGTCCGGACGCGCTCCGGGGACGTCCACGCCTGGTACGTGCGCGGTCTTTCGGCCGGTACGACGCCATGGACGCGGACGAGCTGGTCTGCGAGCAGGTCTAGGCGCCGGTCGAGGTCCTCCTCGTTGACGCGGACGCGGCCCGGCAGCGCGGACATCAACAGGGTCGGGTGGTCGCAGTGTTCGGCCGTGGCGTCCACGGCGACGAGACCGGGCGCCGGGATGCTCTCCTGCCCGGTGAGCAGCGCCAGGACGGACGCCTCGCGGGCCAGCAGTCCGGGCCCGTGGTGGCGGAAGAACGGTTTCACGAAGGTCCGTTGCATCAGAGCAGTGCCGTCGTCGAGCGTGAGTCGGCGCATCTGGGAGCTCCAACCACCGGACAGGAGGCGCAAGTCGGTGACCTCGCGGCTGTTGCCGAGCTGCTTGGCCACCCACGCTCGCGTGGCCGTCCAGCCACGGTCGTCGAGGCCGGTCAGCACCGCCTCCACGAACTGCCGCCGGTCGTCGCCGTGATCGCGGAACCACATTCCCAGCTGGTGCTGTGCGTCCGGAAGGTCAATCCGCGTGTACTGGGCGCGGGCGGCCAGCACATCCTGTACGGCCTCGGTCACCGCGGCCGGGATTACCGTGTCCGTGCCCGGAACGGCGAGCACCGCCCGGCCCTCGTACGCCCGCAGGACCTCAAGCGCGGGCGCCTCCCGCCAGCTGTGGCCAACCGACGAAATGCGGCTCCCGAGGTGACGGAATGCGCGGAGCGGGGTCAGCGGGCCGGACGGCCGCCGCGTGTTCGTCGGCGCTCGCGCCGCGATGGGTTCCCAGACTGGGAACGCGGGACCTGCTCGGGGATCGACGGGCGCTCCTGGAAGGTGAACTCGGTGGCCAGCGCTGAGCCTGAGCACGATAGGTGTCGTATTTGCACGACAACTGTCGTCATCCGCGTGCGGCCTCCTGGTGCAGGTGCTTTGGGACCGGCCTCCGCGAGTCGCCGAGAAACGGCGTTGTCGGTGGGCTCTGCCAGGGTGTGCGTCGTGGATGAATTGGTGGAGCGTGTCGACGGTCAAGATCGCGTGCTGGGGGTGGTCAGCCGTCGGGAGGCCATCCGGGAGGGTTGGCTGCATCGGGTCGCCGTGACGGTGTGTCGTGATGAGGGTGGCCGGATTCTCGTCCACCGGAGGTCGGAGCAGGTGTCGCGCTTCCCCGGGCTCTATGAGGTCGAGGTCGGTGGCGCCGCAAATGTCGGCGAGTCCTATGAACAGGCCGCCGCGCGAGAGCTGGCCGAAGAGCTGGGCATTCGTGCGCTGCCGCGCCTGCTGTTCACGTTCATCAACCGCAGCGGTTTGAGCCCTCACTGGCTCGGCGTGCACGAAGCCGTGGTGCCGGATGCCGTGCTCCCCGATCCCGATGAGGTCGCCTGGCATGGTTGGCTGGCCGAGCCGGAGCTCGGCTCGGCCCTGCTGGAGTGGCGCTTCACCCCCGACAGCCACGAAGCCTTCAGCCGGTATCTCGCATTCCGGACCGCGCAGTCCTGACCTCTCTCTCCTCGCGGGCTGGGACGCCTGCTTGCGGCCAACGCGCCTTGTAAGAGCGGCTGATCGCCATGGCCGAACTCCCGGCGGTCGCCGGCGCAGACCGCGCGACCGCACACCGCTACTTCGACGACTTCGCCCTCCGCCGACTCCCCGCCGCGCTCGCCACGGCCCGTCAGGACACCGTCACGGCGGCCATGGCACCGCTGGCCGAGATGTTCGGCGACGCCGACGGCATGGTCCAACTGAGCCGTGAGCAGGCTCGCGGCCGGGCCGGCAACTTCGAGATCATCGAGCACATTCTGCGTGCTCAGCCCGGAGGCGTGCCCAGCACCTGGGGCCACCACTTCGACGACTACCTCCTGCACGCTCCCATCACCGACCAGCACCGCAAGAAGATCGCCCATCAGGCCGCGCTCATCGAGTCCGCACTCGGGAGCGACCCGGCGGACGTCCCGAGCACGGCCCCCGCGCGCCACCGGCCGCCGCATCCTGCTGAGCGCGTCCGGAGGCGCCGCCGACCTGCGCCGGGTCGACCCGCTCTCCTGCACCCCGCCGACCGCCTGGTCCTCAACGACGTCGACCCCGACGCCCTCCAGCACGCTCTCACACACCTGCCGCCCGCGACCCGCGCCCAGACCGCCGCGGGCCCCGGCAACGTCCTACGCACCGCCGCCCGCCTGGCCGCCGACCACGGCCCCTTCGGCCTGGTCCTGGCCGGAGGCCTCTTCGACTACCTCGAAGAACGCTTCGCCCGAGCCCTGATCCGCACCACCCTGTCCCGCATGTGCCGTCCCGGAGGCACGTTCTACTTCTCCAAAATCGCGACCCCGAACCCGTACGCCGCCCTGATGACCCACATCGGCCGCTGGAACCTCGTCGAACGCACCCTCGCCGACATCGAGGCCGACGTCCGAGCCGCCGCGCCGCCGGGAACCGTCGCCGGACTGGACATCACCGCCGATGCCACCGGCCTGACGCTTTTCGCGACGGTGCGGTGCGCTGACGAGCCGGGGTGATCCCCGCAGCCGGCATCGTGTTCCTCCCGGACGCAGCATCGGTCGTCAGTCGAGGCCTTCGATGATGCGGAAGTCGCGCTCGAAGCCGTCGGGGAGTTCGGCCAGCGCCTTCTGGTAGGCCGCACTCTCGTATGCGGCCACCGCCTGTTCGAAGCTGTCGAACTCGATCAGGACAACGCGCTCGGCGATGCCGGCTTCGTGTGCGACGACCCGGCTGCCGATGCTGGCGAGCACCCGCCCGCCTGCGGCCTTGACGGCCAGACCGGCCAGTTCGTTGTAGACATCAAGCCCTTCGGGGGCTGTGATGGTGGGGTAGACGCTGACCCAGTAGCCCTTGGCCACGGTTCCTCCTGTGTTCGGAATTGATCACCGCATGACCCTGCGCACGATCGCTGCCTGGCCGCCGACTCGGATCCGGTGTCCCGTGCGGTCGCGGTGGACGGTCGCTGTGATGGTGGACGGGCTGCCGAGGTGGTCACCCATGTCGACAGCGAGGCGGTGTGTGCCGAACCCGGCAGCATGCGCTGCCAGGCAGGCCGTGCTGTTGGCGTTGGCGATGTCCTCGGGGACGCCGATCGACGGGGCGAACATCCGGGCTGCTGCTCGGCCGTGTCGGTCCGGGGGCGAGTAGGCGTAGCAGCCCAGCAGACCGTAGCGGTCACAGGCTGCGCGTAACAGGGTTGAGTCCGGCGTGAGTTCGGCCAGTGCTGCGCGGGATCGGATGGGCAGCAGAAGCCTCGGCCGCCCGTTCGACGCCACGCAGGCGTCGCCGGCGACCGCGTCCTCCGTCAGTCCGAGGCCGCCTGCGACTGCCCTCAGTTCGGGTCCACCGGCGCTACGCAGGCTGACCGGGCCCGGGTCGAACGACGCCGTCAGGCCGTCACCGTTTCGGCTTGCCCGACCGTCGAAGCTGCGGTGGGCCGTACGCAGGACGGCGCGGTAGTCGTGGTCGCCGCCTTCCCGTTCGGCGAGCACGGCGAGGGCGGCGATGGTGCCGTGTCCGCAGGCGGGCAGTTCGTCCTGGGCGGTGAAGAACCGCAGTGTGTACGCGGGCTGACGACGCTCGATTCCGGTCGCGCGGAGGAAGACGGCGTGCGATGTTCCCCACTCCGCGGGAATGCGGCATCGCTCCTCGTCGGTGAACGGCGCGTCATCCAGAACGGCGGTCGGGCTGCCACCCGCGCCGTCTCGCTGACACGCGTCGACGACCGCTACCTCGGACATGGCACCGGGCCGGTGGTCAGCAGCATGGTCAGGTCCAGTGCGGGCGCGCTGTGCGTCAACGCCCCGACCGAGATGAGGTCGACGCCCGTCCCGGCGATGGCGGGAACTGTGTCCAGGCGGATGGTGCCCGAGGCCTCCAGCAGGATCCGGGAAGCGTCGGCCCGCCCGGCCCGGACCTTCACGACCTGCTCGATGTCGGCAACCGGCATGTTGTCGAGCATGATCCAGCGGGCTCCGGCGTCGAGGGCCTCGACGGCCTGGGTGACGGTCTGCACCTCGACATCGCTCTCCACGGTCTGCCCGGTGCGCGCCCTCCCGCGCCTGACCGCCTCGATCGCGGCGGTCACCCCGCCCGCCGCGGCGATGTGGTTCTCCTTGAGCAGGACCATCGCCGCGAGATCGAGGCGATGGTTGTGGCCGCCGCCGGCGGTGACCGCGTACTTGTCCAGGGCGCGCAGGCCCGGCGCCGTCTTGCGCGTGTCCAGGATGCGCGCCCTGGTCCCTGCCACAGCTTGGACGTAGCGGTAGGTCAGCGTCGCGATGCCGCACATGCGTTGCAGGAAGTTCAGCGCCGTACGCTCCCCGGTGATCAGGCTGCGCGCCGAACCGGACAGGTGCACCAGGCCCTGGCCGTCGGCCAGTCGGGCGCCGTCGGCGACGGCCGGCTCGACCTTGACGTCGGGGTCGACCTGCGCGAAGACCTCGGCGACCACGGGGAGGCCGGCGACGATGCCGCTTTGCCGGGTGCGGATCTCGGCCGTGGCCGCCAGGCCCTCGGGAACGCTCCACTCGGTGGTGATGTCCTTCCCTGACGCGTTCTCTGCCAGGGCGGCAGCGGCGGCGGCCCGTGCTTGCGCCGAGGGAAACTCGGTCGTGGTCATCTGGTATCTCCAGCTGAGTGGACGTTGGCTTGGTGGCGGCAACCGCTGACGAGGCAGCACTGAAGTTCCGCTGGGCCGCTTTGCAGGACCTGGTGGATCCTGTACTCGATCTCCCGCGTGCCGGTCACCCGTCCCCCCGCCACGAACAGGTTCCGGGTGAGCCGTCCGTGCGACTCGGCGCCGACGTCGAACTCGGGGCACCTTGCGCATGTACCGGTCCTCCCGGCCGGTCTCGCCTCCGTCGACCCGGGCAGGAACGCCTCTCACCCACCCTCCCTCGTTTCGATTTCCGAAGCGGTCACCGATGCTAGCGTGTCGGTATTCGAAGCATCAACCCTGGAGAGCTGGACATCCCGACATGGCAACACCCAGGCCTGGCAACCCTGTTCGCGGCTCGACCACCGGCCGCCCCCTCATGGCCGCACTCGATCTGTTCGGGCGGCGGTGGAGTCTGCGCATCCTGTGGGAGCTTCGCGCGGGTCCGCTTGGATTCCGCCCCTTGCAGAAGCGGTGCGACGACATGTCCTCCAGCGTGATGCGGCAGCGCCTGACCGAACTGCTGGATGCCCAGGTGATTCACCAACTACCGGACAGCCGCTACGAGCTCACCCCGCTGGGACAGGAGGCGCGCCACGCCCTGAACCCCCTCGCCCGCTGGGCGGAACGCTGGGCGGCCACGATCGACCCGCAAGGGGCGGACCACACCGACGACCAGTCCGCCAGCCGCGTCTCACATCCGGACACTGTGGGCGACGGGGCGCCGGAGAGGGGCTCCGCGGACTGACGCCCCGCCTCGGATCGGAGGCGGGGCGGGACCGCCGGGTCACGAGGTTGCCGCGGCTCCGCCGAGCGCCGGGGGCAGGCGCGAAACCTTCACCAATCCTTCTGCTTCGGATCTCGAAGCGGAAGTGTCCAGCCTGCGACTGCGCTTCGATATTCGAAGCGCACTTGGTCCGGCTTCGATCAAGGGGGCGGCATGACTCAGCAGAACACCGACACGGAACGTTCCACCATCCTGTCCTGGAGGGAACCAGGGCCGCTCTTCGCCTTCAAAGGGGAACTGACGGGCCTGCAGTACTTGCTTTGCTGGCCCGCCTGGCCGACGACACCACCCTCAGCGACAACCTCCGCGTGGAGGCGGCTCGGGCGCTGGCCTGGGATGGCCGGGAGGCAGGTATGGCTTTGCTGGCCCGCCTCGCCCACGACACCACTCTCAGTGCCGACGTTCAGGTGCAGGCGGCGGAGGCTCTGGACCGGATGCGCTGGATATTTGGAGGGCGTAGAGGCCTTCGCTAGGTTGCTGGTCCGAGTAGAGCATGGCCGGCCGGGCTGTGTCCGGCTATCCCACGTCCCCCGGTGAAGTTCTCACGGGCACTGCACTGACCTGATTTCTTCCATCAGGGACGGGCTGGAGTGTCATGGCTGGTCCCGTTCGACGATCTGGGCTTCAAGGTCGGCGATGCGCTTGTCGGCGAAGCGGAGGTTGGAGCGGGCGCCTTCGAGCCGTTCCTGCAGGGCTCGGTGTTCCTGGGCCAGCTGGTGGACTCGGCGCTTGAGGGTGGTGTTCTCGGTGGCGAGTTGCTGGACGGATTCGCCGGGGACCATCTGCTCGAAGTCCCTGAGCTGGCCCATGAGCTCGCCGATCCGCTGTCGCTGTGCGACGATCTCCTTCTGGGTGCGAGTCAGTTCCTCTTCGGCGTTGAGCGCCCGCTCCCGCCATGACGCCTCGATGCGCTCGTGCTCGTCCTGGGCGACTCGGTCGTGGCGGCTCTTACTGTCGGTGACGGCCGCTTGGACCAGGCTGCGGGCGTCGGTGTTCTCGTAGAGGAACGTGGCGGAGACGCCTGCGCGCTGGGCGATCGCGCGGACGGCGAGCCGGCCGCGCGCGCGGCGGAGCTGACCGATTGCCTTCTCGACACGGACGAGCTTGTCCTGGGTCTGGCGGCGGGCGGCCGTCGCCGCTGCGGTCTGGTCCGGGGCGGAGGTCACTACGCCTCCGCGTCATCGTCGTCGTGGAGGACGTCGGCGTCCCCGTGGTCCTCGTGGCGGGCGAGCTCGTGTGCTCGGAAGGCGGTGGACCAGACGCGGCCGAAGTAGTCCTGCGGCCGGCGGAGGTCGAGGGCGAGGGCCTCATCCAGGAGGCCGACGGCGGACAGGGCCTTTTCCAGGCCATCGATTGCGCGGGCTGTGGGCTCGAAGCCCTGGTGCAGGTAGTCGGCGGTGGCGCCGTCGGGGGCGCGTTCGGCGAGCATACGCCACTGCTCGCGCTTGCGGTGCCAGTAGACGAGGTCGGCGCCGGACAGGACGAACTTGTCGCAGTTGTGGCAGTCCATGTTCCAGGGGCAGGCGTCGCCGTCAACGACCGGCTGGAAGGTGCAGAAGCCGCCTTCGGCAGGGGTGGATTTGTGGGTGAGGTCGATGGCGAGGGCTTCGGCTTCCTCCCGCGTCATCGGTTCGCTGCTGGACAGGAGGAGGCCTGGCTCGGACGCCCCGGGGCTGGCGACCCAGACCGCGTTCAGCGCGTCTTCCAGACGGGGGTCGGTGTTGGCGAGGTGGACGTAGTGCTCGGCCATGCGCTCGGAGACCTGGCCGAGGTAGCGCTTGACGTGGGTGAGGTTGGCGCCGTTACGCAGGAGATTGGTGGCCAGAGTGTGCCGGGCCTGGTGGGCGACACACTTCCCGATCTCGAGGTTCTCCACCCAGGTACGGAAACAGCGGCCGAACCAGGCGTAGGTCACGCTCCGTTGCCCGCTGAGGTTGGCCGACCGCCGGGGAAGAGGGCGAGGTCGCGTCGTTCCTGGCTGGTCGGGGGCCGTCCGTGGTGCTGAACGAAGCGCGCGATCGTCTTGGTCTGACGGCGCTCGATGCGTTCGTAGGGCCGCTCGGGGATGCGGATGGCCTGGTCGTAGTTGCCGACCTTGCTCTGGTCGTGCCAGAACAGCGGGATGCCGTTGAGTCGGCTGATGCACTCCAGACGGACGCTGGAGACCTCCCTGCCGCGGCGGCCGGTGAACACGAGTGCTTCCCAGATGTCGCGCAGGCCGCGGTCGTCGAGATCGGAGTCCTCAAGCCGCTGGAGGTTGTCGTCGTTGGCCAGGGCGCGTGCGACATCGTCGGGGAAGGGACGGCGCCGGCCCGCCTTCGCGGGGGACAGGGGATGGTGACGATGAACTCGCGGGCCAGGCCGAGTCGTTCGGCGTCGCCGACTTTCAGCGCCGCTCTCAGGACCTGGCGGGCGCCGCCGAAGGTGGTGGCCAGGGTGCTCTTGGTGACGGGGCGCTGTTCGTGTCTGCGGCCGTTTTCGTAGAGACCGACGGACAGCAGTCCGTGCTGCTTGCGGTGCCGCTGGTCGGCGACGAAGGCAACCGTGTGGTCTTGGCCAGCAGCCGGGGATCGTGGCCGCCAGCGGGAGCCTCGGCTTCCAGGAACGCGCTGAGTTCGACGCATCGTCGCCGGGGTCGGGTGAGGATGCTGTTGCTGCGGGGCGGATCGGCGGTGAGCCGGGCGTCCAGGTGGTCCCAGAGGAGGTCGCGGAGCCAGCGCTGGGTGACAGCGGACAGGTCGACGACCGTGCCGCGGTCGCGGATCCGGACGCCGCAGAGCTCGGTGTCAATGAATCCGGGAACGAGGGGACCACGTCGCGGCGTACGGTTGTCGATGCCAAGCACCTGCAGAGCCGCATCCGGAAGGTCGGCCGCATCCTGTCGAAGGTCACGGTTCTAGCCGACGACGTCATCGACGCGGAAGTCATCGAGGACCAAAACGGTGGTTGAGCGGAACCCGGCAAATTTGCCGGGTTCCGCTCAACCACGGGCCGCAGCCCATCCCAGCGGGTGGCAAAACTCGCATTCACCCCAAAGGTGTTGACCGGCGCGGGGGCGGCACCGCCCGCAACAGCTCCCACAGCGGACGCGAGCCCGCCGCCCAGACGCCGAGCGTCTCACGGTCCACCACGTGCAGCCGCTGCTGCTTGGCGAAGTCCACGGCCAGCCTCGTCACCCGCCCGTTCGTCACGATCACCGCGACGTCCGCACCGTGCACCTGGCGGGCCGTCCCGTTGAGTACCTGCAGATCGGGGGTGCCCACCGCCGAGCCCCGAGCCCCGTTGCGGCGGTGCTTGCACTGGATCACCCAGCGACGGCCATAAGGATCGGTCGCCTTCACGTCCGCGCCGAGGTCCCCGCCGCCGCCGACCCGGGCCGCATCCCGGCAGCCGTCCCGGCGCATGAGGTCCCGTATCGCGTCCTCAAAGCGGGAATGGTGCAAGGCGTCCAACTGAGACAGCCCGTAGTGCAGCCCCTGAGCCCGTACCGCATCCCAACGCACCTGCTGCGTACGGCTGTAGAACCAGCCCACGCCCGCCAGCACGGCGAACAGCATGACGACGACGAGCACCCACCAGTGCACCAGTAGCCAGTTGACGACCGCTACCACCAGGCTGACCACCGCAGCAACGGCGACCACCAGGCCGACTAACTGCGCCTCTGCCTGTTGCTGCCGCCTGCTCCGTCGACCAGGACGCCGCCGGGCCGGCCGCCTCGTCACCGGTCACCGTCCGGGCGCTCCCACGGAATCGGGTATGAAACCGTCGGCTGCGGCCGCTGTTTCACCGTGGTCGTGGTGTTGAACTTGATCGGATAGCGCACCGTCGACTGCGGCCTCGGAGTCGTCCCGTTTCCCGTCGAGGCCCCACTGCCGCCCATCCCCACCACGGCTAACGCCACCACGGCTAAGATCATCATTTCCCGGCGCGCACCCGGAGCCCACCGCGAATGTCCGCGAACCGGTGTCCCGTCAGAGCGCACGTATGGCCGTACCCAAGGCATCGATGCCTCCCCCTCGTAGTAACATCCCCGCGCAACGCCCATCGTTGCAGCAGGCACTGACAATGGGTCAGCAGATCACCGCTCAACGTGATCAAGCCAGGCCGGAACAGGCCAGGTCACAACCGATGAAGGGCTCCGCCCCACACACCCGGCCCTCTCTCGGAGGGGGCTGGATGGAGTGTGTGATCTTGCGGTGAGTGGGTGGGGGCTGGTAGGTGGGTCGGTGTGCACTCCCTCCGCGGTCGGGCCTCGGAGGGCACCACACCGTCCGCCGGGCCGCCAGGCCGAGCTGCCTTCGGTGGTCGCGCGGGCGCGAGCCTGGCACCCCGACGAACGGCGCGGTAGGGCTTCGCCTGCCCGACCGAGGAGGGAGCACCCCCGCGACAGGCCGACGTAGAGGCTCCGGTAAGAACGGTGTCACCCTCTCGTTCTCGGCGGGCTGACGCGAGAGCAGTCTCGTTGTCATTGCTGGCGTGGGGCCCGGGGGAGTCGCCAGACGGCCGACTGGTCCGCTCACTGAGCCTGTCGCCGGACACGGGCATCATCGAGGACATCGGCCAAAGGCTGCCGTTCGAACTGCCCTACTGGGAGGGTCACCACCAGGTGGAGCCTGGCGCGCCCTCCGAGGACGAGGGGCAGTATCCGCTGCCGTTCCATCCACTTGGACTGGGTGAGCGGGCAATGCTGGAATTCTTCGGCTTCCATGTCGAAAGCTGCTCGGCTGGGGATGAGGCCGCTGAGCCGGTGGTGGACGTCTGGGCTGTTGAAGCGCAGGGCTTTCGAGTCACGTCGCCTGTCGACAAGGACTGACCAGGGAGGTTGTCAAAGAATAGTCCGGTGGCACTCAGGCACCCGTCGATCACATGTGGTCGGTACTGCAAGCTCTTGAGACTTCGGCTGACTGCGCGGGTGATCTCGCGGAGGTCGGCGCCGGCGAGTTCCCGATGTCGCGCTTGATCAGGGGCCAGAGGCCCTCCGTGGCGTTGAGGCCGGGAGCGTGAGTGGGCACTCGGATGACGGTGAGCCAATAGGCGTTCGCGGCGATGAACTCCCGTAGTGCACGGGTCAAATGAAGTCGGACGCTGTCCCAGACCAGTACGTTGGTTCCGCCCCTGGATCCCGGCCCGGATCAATCGATCGCGCAAGTCGCGCCAGCCGAAGCCTTTCGGCTCGTCCTTGCGGCCGGTGTACTCGCGTATGGCGTAGAAGAAGCGGGAACGCTCGCCCGCCGTGCAGCAGGTCATGTCGGCCATCGACACTCGTCCGGAACCTCGCCCGTGCACCTGCATCACCGGAGTTTGTCCTAGGCACCCCCAAGTTCTGGCTCGCGGCGGAGTCAGCGACTGCCCGGCCTCGTCCTCGAAAACGATCCAGGCCCCGCGCTCAGCCGCGACGCACTTACCTGCGGCCAGGTCTCTGCCTGCCAGATCTCGACCGCTTCCTCGTCCCGCTCGATGGCACGCCTGGTTGGCTGCTGCCACCACCAGCCGTTCCGTTTCAGTTAAGAATCCCTAACGGAAAGCTGCCCTGCCGGCTTCCGTTTCCTGGTGGCTCGGTCCGGCCGCGTATGCCAGCGGAGGCGCGATTGCTTGCGCGTCCGCTCCCTCGCCGACCCACAGGGCGATGAACAGCGCGGCGGTCGCTTCCAGGAGTCCCGCACGCTCGAGACCGCCGCCAGCCACGGGTACGCAGCCTACGTCCTGCACCAACTCGCGAACACGCGCGAGGGCCGTCTCGTCGTCCCCGCAGACTGGAACGGACAGTGGTCGCCCATCGAACACGGGCGGCCGCATGCGCCACACGTCCTCGTGGCAGAGGTTGAAAGCCTTGACCACGTGGGCTCCCGGTGCCGCCGCGGCAAGTTGCTGTGCGGCTGAGGGGCCTCCTTCCGTCAGGACCCGGAAGCCCGGCCCGACCGGGTTGGAGCAGTCGAGCAGCACCTTGCCCTCCAGAGCCGCTTGCAGGTTCCGTGCCACGTCTGCTCCCGCCCCGAAGGGCAGCGCGGCCAACACCACCTGGCCGGACTCGGCCGCCGCGCGTAGGCCGGCAGGCTTCGCGCTGCCTCCGATACTCTTCGCGAGCCGCTCCGCCTTATGGGCGTCCCGTCCTCCGATGATCACCTCGTGCCCGGCCCGCACCCAGTGGGTGGCGAGCGCGTCGGCCATGTTGCCCGTGCCCAGTACACCGATTCTCATCATGTGGTCCCTCTCCGTGCCTGCTTTGACCGTTCACACCGACGGTAGAAGGCCGTTCGGGCACCATTTGGTACGTGACGACCGACGCCTTCCTCGCCGACTGCCGCGCCCGCCTCGCCTTCGACCTGCTCTCCAACACCTGGAACGCCGTGGTGCTCTGGGCACTGCGTGAGGGCCCCAGGCGCCCGGTCGAATTACGGGAGCGGATCGGGGGCATCAGTTCCAAGGTCCTCACCGAGACTCTGCGCCGACTTCAGTTCAGCGGACTGGTCGACCGGCACGCAGGCCCCGACGCACCATCACGGGTTGAGTACCAACTCACCCCTCTGGGCCGCACTTTGCTGGCGCCGATCGATGCGGTCGGTGCATGGGCCTTCGAGTACGGCGATGAGGTTATGGCCGCCCAGGAAGCAGCGTGTACTCCTGACCCGCAGTTCCCTCCTTGCTAGATGACAACAGCGTGAGCGCAGACGTAGCCAGCAGATGAGTGCACATCCCAGGCGCAGGGCTTCTTCGGAAGGCGAGCCGGGTTCGGCGGTGTAGATGAGGAGGGTGAGGCCGGGTTCGGCGTTCACGGTCGAGCCGTGCCAGGAAGGGTGAGGTCCCCGACGAGCGGGTGGTGGAAGCGGTTCGGACCCGGTGCCGTGGCTGCGGACGCTGGGAGAGCCCCAGCGGGCGCGGAAGGCGTTGCTGCATCACCGGCTGGTGCGCGACTACGAGCACCTGCCGCGCAGTTCGGAGTCGCGGGTGTACTGGGCGATGACCGCGGTGATACTGCGCCGGCTGACCGCTGCCACCGCAGCGGCCTGGCGAGGCGCATGGCCGGCGGGGCGCTGACCCTCGGGGCGGCTGGCGCGGCTGGAGGAGCGGGAGGGGGAGATCGCCGCGCAGGCCGAGACGACGAGGGAGCAGATCGCGCAGCTGACCGCACGGCTGGACGGACTCGACCGGGCTGCGGAGGAGGTCCGGATCACCCGCAAGACGCTGCTGGAGCTGCCCGATCCGCCGCCGCCCGCGCCGCCGGTCCCGCAGCTGCCGGACCGTCCGGCCTACCAGCAGATCATGGCGGTGTTTGCCGCGGCCGACGCGCCGCCGCGGGCGCGGCAGGTGTGCGAGGTGATGGACCTGGAGATCGCGTCCCAACGGGCGAGGCCGAGGCCGTGAAGGGGTTTGAGTTCGGCCTTCTCTTGGTCGGTGAAGGCGATGACCTTGCCCACGGTCACCTCCCAGTGCGTGCGAAGGCCCGGCCGCGCACGGGCGGGAGCCGGGCCAGTCAGAGGAGGCGGGTCAGCAGGACTCGTCGTCCTTGACCGCGTACAGGATCACCTTCGTGTCGGTGGGGTATGCGCCGGCCTCGGGCTCCTGGCTGCACACAGTCCAGTTGCGGTCGAAGACCTGGAGCCGGTTCTGGCCGCTGGCGTCCTGGTCATCGAGGACGAAGAACCCGGCGGCCTGCGCCTCGTCCTGCGCGGCCTGAAGGTCCAGGCCGACGAGGTCGGGCAGCGACGCGGTCTCCGACTCGGGCTCGGCAGCGCTGGCGTCATCGGCGGGCGCAGCCGTGTCGGTCTCGATGGTGTCGGTGTCCTGCGTGTCGCCGCTGGTCTCCTCGGCCGCGGAGTCCGGCTTGCTGGAGCTGGTGTCGGCGGTGCCTTCGCAGGCGGTGAGCGTGAGCAGTGCTGCGGCGGCAATAGCTGCGGCGATGGTGCGGGTGCGCATGGTGTCCCCCCAGGGATGGTGCGTGAGCTGAGTGAGCATCATGCGCCGCATGGAGGGGATGCGGAGGCGGTATGACGTTCCTGTGACCCGAACGTGCGCCTAGTGCTTCCTGGTTGTTTCAGGGCATGCCAGAACTGGCCTCAGGATGCGGCATGATCGCGCCGAATGCAACTACGGGCGTAGTACCTGGCGTGGGACTGGGCGGTCCTGGAAGTAGTGCCACTCCGCATCGGGGTGCGGGTCAGCGCCGAACATCCGCAGCAGGTATCGGGCGCCGTCGATCTCCATCACACCGGGCGGTGCACGATGTCCTGGCGGGGACTCATGGGACATGGCCCGGCACCCGGCTCAGGTTCCGGGGAGGATACGGCGCGTTTCGTAGGCCCACATCGCGATCTCGACCCGGTTGCGGGCGCCGAGTTTGGCCATCAGGCTGGCCAGATGCGTCTTCACCGTGCTGAGGCTGATGTGCAGTGCATCGGCGATCTCGGTGTTGGTCAGCCCGCGAGCGACGGCGAGGAGCACCTGCTCCTCGCGGGCGGTGACGGGGGAGACCGGCTGGGCCACGGGCCGGCTGGCGGGCAGGTCCGCGAATGCCTGGAGCAGACGGACGGTGACGCTGGGCGCGATGAGCGCCTCACCGTCGGACGCCGACCGTACGGCCTGTGCCAGAAGGTCCGGTCCCGTGTCCTTGAGGAGGAATCCGCGGGCGCCGGCACGCAGTGAGCCGTAGACGTACTCGTCGAGGTCGAACGTGGTGATGACGACCACGGCCAGCGGGTCGGCGACGCCCGGGCCGGCGACCAGCCGGGTGGCCTCGAGTCCGTCGAGTACGGGCATGCGGATGTCGAACAGGCAGACGTCGGGGCGTAGTTCGCGGGCCAGCCGTACCGCTTCGTGTCCGTCGGTGGCCTCGCCGACCACCTCGATGCCGGGCTGGGCGTTCAGCATGATCCGCAGCCCGGTGCGGATGATGGTCTGGTCGTCAGCGACGAGGACGCGAATGGACACCGCTCTCGTTCCTCGCTCTCGGCAGTTCGGCTTCGATATGCCAGCCCCGGTCGGTACCCGGGCCGGCTCGTAGTGTGCCGCCGAGCAGGGTCGCACGCTCGCGCAGTCCGGTAAGTCCGTATCCGTCGCGGCCCCGGCCGGTGCGCCGGCCGTTGTCGCGCACGCTCACCCGTACCGTGTGCCGTTCCGCGGCGACCCGGACGACGAGCTCGGTCGCGTCGACCGCATGGCGCATCGCGTTGGTCACCGACTCCTGCACGATCCGGTAGACGGCCGCGTCCACCGCCGGGGGCAGGGCGTCCAGTTCGCCGTCGAGCCCCAGGTCGACCCTGAGGCGGCCACCCGGGGTGCGCACCAGGCGCTCCAGATCCGCGACTCCGGCAGGGGGCGCCAGCTCGGCGCCGACCGCGCGGTCGCGCAGCGCGGCGACCATGGCGCGCATTTCCTCCAGCGTGCGCGCCCCTTCCTCCTCGACCCCCTCCAGCGCCTTGACGGCGGCGGACGGGTCGGCGCCCGCGAGCACCCGGCCCGCCTGGGCGATGATCACCATGGCCGACACGTGGTGGGCCACCGTGTCGTGCAGTTCCCGGGCGAGCTGCTCGCGCTCGCGGGAGCGCACCTGGTCCAACTGCCGCTCGCGAGCGGTCACCCGGAACCGCACGGCAGCCCCGACCACGCCGGGCAGCAGTAGGAAGACGAAGCCCACGAGGTTCTCGACGACCGGGGTCTCGTCCGTGACGGAGCACAGCGCGCCGACCGCGAGGATCACCGCGCCGCCCAGCACGATCTCGCGTCCCGATCCCCACCGGGGCAGCGCATACACGAGCACGAGCACGACCGCGCCGGTGTACAGGCCGACGGGCTCGCGCGGTGCGGCGACGAGCGAGGCCACCTGAAGCAGGGCCACCGAGCCGAACGCCAGCGTCACCATCGCCAGCGTGCGGGTCCGGCGCCACAGGGGCAGCAGGCACAGCCATAGGGCGAACACCGCCGCCACCGGCCGCCACACGACGTTCTCGCGCAGGGTGGCCTCCAGCGCCACACCGGCAAGGCTCGCGGCGAGCAGCGCCCAGTCCCGCCAGACCCGGGCGGGCGCGTCGGGCGGCCGGGGTTCGGTCCACAGGCCTCGCAGGTCGTCTCGTAGCACGGTTCTCAGCCTAGAGGCCGCGGCGTGCCGCGCATCGGCCGAAAGGACGGGTCGTCACTCCGCCCCGGGGCCGACGGATCGGCGGCCTGCGGGCCGATGCCACGGAGCGCCGTGGCGACGAGCCTCGGCATCGGCGGCCGTACAAGGACGGCCGACGAGGTGGTTGGAGGACCCGATGCTCTCGAAAGCCCTGTTGCGCCTGGGCGCAAGCGCCGCCCGCCATCCCTGGCGGGTGATCGCGGCATGGCTGGTCGCCGCCATGCTCGCCGTCCTCGCCGCCGTCGCCTTCGGCGGGCGGAATGCGGATGCGATGACCGCTCCGGGACTGGACTCCCAGCGGGCCGCGGAACTGATCGAGCGGGCCGGCACCGGCCAGGAGGGGATGACCGCCCAAGTGGTCGTCACCCCCCTCGACGACGGTGCGACGTTCTTCGACGACGACGGCGCGCGCACCGCTCTCACGCGGCTGCAGATCGAGGTGAAGCGGCTGCCGCACGTGCTCGGCACGAGCGACCCGGCGGGGGCACTCGACGCGGGCGGGGACAGCGCCGTGCGCGGCGGCCTTGTCTCGGCCGACGGGCGGATCGCGGTCGTCCGGGTGCAGTATCCCGACCAGAGCCGGCTGTCGGGCGAAGACCTCGACGCCCTCGTCGATCTCGGCGACCGGCTGCGCCCCGAGCTGCCGCTGCGCATCGAGATGGGCGGGAACCTCTTCTACGCCTTCTCCGACCCCGACGGCGGCGTGAGCGAGTTGATCGGCCTCCTCGCCGCGGCCGCGATCCTGTTCCTGGCGTTCGGTTCGCTCGTCGCTGCCGCGCTGCCGATCGGCATGGCGGTCTTCGGACTGACCGTCGGGGTCGCCACGATGAGGGTACTGGCGGGGGTCACGGACGTCCCCACCTTCGCGCCGGTCCTGGGCAGCATGGTCGGGCTCGGAGTGGGCATCGACTACGCGCTGTTCGTGCTCGCCAGGCACCGGGAGTACCTCGCGCGCGGGCTCGATCCCCACGAGGCGGCGGGGCGAGCGGTGGCCACGGCGGGGAGGCCCGTGGTCTTCGCCGGCGGCGTCGTCGTCGTATCGATCCTCGGCCTGGCGGTCGCGAACGTGCCGTTCATGACGGTGGGCGGGCTCGCCGTCTCGATTGTCGTTCTGACCATGGTGGTTGCGTCGGTGACGCTTCTGCCGGCCTTCCTCGGCGCCGCCGGCCCACGCCTGGCCCGGGTCGGCCGGATCGGCCGGGCTCTGCAGACCGGGAAGCTGGGCCGACTCGCACGGCGGCGGGACAGGGTGGCGGGCGCCGCTCCCGCCGCCGGTTGGCGGCGCTGGATCGGGCACGTCAGCCGGCACCCGGTGACGTACGCGGTCGGCGCGGCGGGGCTGCTGCTGACCGCGACGCTGCCCGTGCTCGGCCTGCGCGTCGGCCTGCCCGACGATGGCTCACTGCCCCACAGCCGTACCGAGCGCCGGGCCTACGACCTCGTCGCCGAGGGGTTCGGCCCGGGCACCAACGGTCCCCTCGTCATCGCCGCGGACCCCGCCGGTGATCCGGGAGTGCTGGACCGACTCGTCGGGGCGGTCGCGGCGGATCCGGGCATCGCATCCGTCGCGCCGACGCACATCGATCGGGCCACCGGCATCGCGACCCTCGTGGTGTTCCCGACCACCAGCCCTCAGGACAAGGCCACGGCCGACACCATCGCCCGGCTGCGCACCGACGTGCTGCCCACGGCGATCGGGCACGGCCCGGCCAGGGCCCACGTCGGCGGCGCCGCCGCGAGCCTGTCCGATGTGGGCCAACGCACCAGCGAGCGCCTGCCGGTGTTCGTCGCCGCCGTGCTGGCGATGTCGTTCCTGCTGCTGATGCTGGTCTTCCGCTCGATACTCGTACCGCTCAAGGCGGTACTGCTGAATCTGCTGAGCATCGGCGCGGCCTACGGCATCATGGTCGCGGTCTTCCAGTGGGGCTGGGGAGGCGCACTCATCGGGCTGGAAGCGACGGTTCCGATCGTGTCGTTCATCCCGATGTTCCTCTTCGCCATCCTGTTCGGCCTGTCGATGGACTACGAGGTGTTCCTCCTCTCCCGCGTACGCGAGGAGTACCTGCGCACCGGCGACAACGGCACGGCGATCGTTGAGGGCGTCTCGCGCACCGCCCGGATCATCACCTCGGCCGCCCTCATCATGGTGGCGGTCTTCCTGTCCTTCGCCGTAGCCGAGGACCCCTCCACCAAAATGTTCGGGCTCGGCTTGGCCACCGCGATCTTCATCGACGCCACGGTCGTACGCATGGTGCTGGTACCGGCGACCATGACACTCCTCGGCCGGACAAACTGGTGGCTGCCGAAGTGGCTGGACTGGATGCTTCCCCGCGGCCCGGTCGGCACCGACGACACCGACGCGGAATCCACGGGTGAGGCCCCGCGTCCACGGCTGGTTGACCGTTGACTCAACTCCTGCTCGCCCTTGGCGTCCGGCACTTCAGCGCGTCACCTAGGGGCATATCGAGTCGTGATCATCGGGTGGTCCCGGTGAGGTCCTTGATCCAGATCATCGAGGCACGCAGGTGGAGACCGGCGAGGTAGGTGTCGGCAGTCTTGTCGTATCGGGTGGCGATGCCTCGCCATGTTTTGAGCTTGTTGATCAGGCGTTCGACGCTGTTCCGCTCCTTTTGAAGCTCTCCCCTCCCTTCGCAAGCTCAGGGAGGGGATTCCTGTCTACCTTGCGGCGACAGGCTTGACGGTTTTACCCGCCCTGCGACCGCGCCTTC
>NZ_JOFS01000065.1 GCF_000719285.1 Streptomyces bicolor
CGCGTGGACGCCCGAGCCGACGGAGGAGAGGCGGGTGGCGGGCGGGATCCTGCTGCCGGCCGGTCCGCCGCCGCTCATGGTGCCCGCCGGCGCCTGCCCCGACCTGCACGGCTCTGCCTGCACCGGCCCGCGCTGTGCCGCCTTCCTCTGCGGCCTGCTCTTGCTCCGCCGCTCTCCTTTCTTCCGTCGCGTCGGCGATCGACCTCACGGCGGAGCCCTCACGGAGCCCGGCGGGGTCCAGCCGTGTCCGACCGGACGGACCCCCGATGGGGACCGAGTGTCAGTGGGGCGTGGCAGGATCGGGGGCGTGGCAGAGACAGCATCGAAGCAGACCGAAAACAACCCCGGCGGCAGCCGGCCCCGCCTGATGCTCATGGACGGGCACTCGCTGGCCTACCGTGCGTTCTTCGCGCTGCCCGCGGAGAACTTCACGACCGCGACGGGCCAGCCGACGAACGCGATCTACGGCTTCGCGTCGATGCTGGCCAACACGCTGCGCGACGAGGCGCCCACGCACTTCGCCGTGGCCTTCGACGTGTCCCGCAAGACCTGGCGCTCGCAGGAGTTCACCGAGTACAAGGCGAACCGCTCCAAGACCCCGGACGAGTTCAAGGGCCAGGTCGAGCTGATCGGCGAGCTGCTCGACGCGATGCATGTCTCGCGGTTCGCCATCGACGGCTTCGAGGCCGACGACGTGATCGCCACGCTCGCCACCCAGGCCGAGGCCGACGGCTTCGAGGTGCTGATCGTCACAGGTGACCGCGACTCCTTCCAGCTGGTCAGCGAGCACACCACGGTGCTGTATCCGACGAAGGGCGTCTCCGAGCTGACCCGCTTCACCCCGGAGAAGGTCTTCGAGAAGTACGGACTGACGCCCGCCCAGTACCCCGACTTCGCGGCCCTGCGCGGCGACCCGTCCGACAACCTTCCGGGCATCCCCGGCGTCGGCGAGAAGACGGCGGCGAAGTGGATCAACCAGTTCGGCTCGTTCGCGGAGCTCGTCGAGCGCGTCGAGGAGGTCAAGGGCAAGGCGGGGCAGAACCTCCGCGACCACCTGGAGGCCGTCAAGCTCAACCGCCGGCTGACCGAGCTCGAGCGCAACGTCGAGCTGCCCAAGACCGTCGCCGACGTCGCGCGCGTGCCGTACGACCGCAAGGCCGTCGCGATGATCCTGGACACCTTGGAGATCCGTAACCCCTCCCTGCGCGAGCGGCTCTTCGGCGTCGACCCCGGAGCCGAGGAGGCCGAGGCCACCCCGATCTCGACCGACGGTGTGGAGCTGGACGGCTCCGTGCTCGGCACCGGCGAGCTGTCCCCCTGGCTCGCCGAGCACGGCGGCGGGCTCCTCGGCGTGGCCACCGTCGACACCTGGGCGCTCGGCACCGGCTCGGTCGCCGAGGTCGCCCTCGCCGCGGCCGACGGCGCGGCCGGCTGGTTCGACCCGGCGCAGCTGGACGAGGCCGACGAGAAGGCGTTCGCGGGCTGGCTGTCCGACGCCGCCAAGCCGAAGGTCTTCCACAACGCCAAGGGCGCGATGCGGGTCTTCGCCGAGCACGGCTGGAGCATCGAGGGCGTCCGCATGGACACCGCGCTCGCCGCCTACCTGGTCAAGCCGGGCCGCCGCTCCTTCGATCTGGACGCGCTGTCCCTGGAGTACCTGCACCGCGAGCTGGCCCCGGCCGCCGCGGCCGACGGCCAGCTGGCCTTCGGCGCGGACGACGGCGCCGAGGCCGAGGCGCTGATGATCCAGGCCCGCGCGGTCCTCGACCTGGGCGAGGCCTTCGAGAGCCGTCTGGAGGAGGTCGGCGCCGCGGACCTCCTCCGCGACATGGAGCTGCCGACCTCCGCCCTGCTGGCCCGCATGGAGCGGCACGGCATCGCGGCCGACCGGCCCCACCTGGAGGCCATGGAGCAGATGTTCGCGGGCGCCGTGCAGCAGGCCGTGAAGGAGGCGCACGCGGCGGCCGGGCACGAGTTCAACCTGGGCTCGCCCAAGCAGCTCCAGGAGGTCCTCTTCGGCGAACTCGCCCTGCCCAAGACGAAGAAGACGAAGACGGGTTACACGACGGACGCCGACGCCCTGGCCTGGCTCGCCACGCAGACCGACAACGAACTGCCGGTCATCATGCTCCGTCACCGGGAACAGGCGAAGCTGCGCGTCACCGTCGAGGGCCTGATCAAGACGATCGCGACCGACGGCCGCATCCACACCACGTTCAACCAGACGGTCGCGGCGACCGGCCGCCTCTCCTCGACGGACCCGAACCTGCAGAACATCCCGGTCCGCACGGACGAGGGCCGGGCGATCCGCCGGGGCTTCGTCGTCGGCGAGGGCTTCGAGTCCCTGATGACCGCGGACTACAGCCAGATCGAACTGCGCGTGATGGCTCACCTGTCCGAGGACGAGGGCCTGATCGAGGCGTTCACCTCCGGTGAGGACCTGCACACCACGGCTGCCTCGCAGGTGTTCGCCGTGGAACCCGCCGCGGTGGACGCGGAGATGCGCCGCAAGATCAAGGCGATGTCGTACGGCCTGGCGTACGGTCTTTCGGCCTTCGGCCTCTCCCAGCAGCTCAACATCGATGTGGCCGAGGCGGGCGCGCTGATGGACGCCTACTTCAAGCGCTTCGGCGGGGTCCGTGACTACCTGCGCCGCGCCGTCGACGAGGCACGGTCGACGGGCTACACGGCGACGCTCTTCGGCCGCCGCCGCTACCTCCCCGACCTCAACAGCGACAACCGTCAGCGCCGCGAGGCGGCCGAGCGCATGGCCCTCAACGCGCCCATCCAGGGCACGGCGGCGGACATCGTCAAGATCGCCATGCTCAACGTCGACCGGGCCCTGCGCGAGGAGAACCTCACCTCCCGCATGCTGCTCCAGGTCCACGACGAAATCGTCCTGGAAATCGCCCCCGGCGAACGCGAGGCGGCGGAGGCCCTGGTCCGCCGGGAAATGTCCAACGCGGTCCACCTCAGGGTCCCGCTGGGCGTCTCGGTCGGCTCGGGCCCCGACTGGGAGTCGGCAGCGCACTAGCCTCCGGCGGTAGAGCCACTTCTCGATGCCGGGCCAGGTCCCCGACCGGCCCGGCATCGGGGCTTTTTGATGGGGGGACTGCAACGCCCTCCAAGGGGCGCGGGGCTGTGTCGATATGCGGCTCCGCCGCGTGGGCGCGACCAGCCACACACCACCCGCAGCCCCGAGAACCACCGCAACCCGGCACACGCAGGGGCCCCCGCCCCACCCCGGAGGGCCCGTCACTCTCGTGGCCCCCGCAAAAGCGCCCCCGCCCCCCGCTGCCCGTAAAGATGGCGGGCATGGGTATACGCACGCTCAACCGCCGGACGACCCCGGCACCGGCGAACGCGACCACCGCAGGCGACGCCCCCTCCACAGCGCCCGCGGCCCCACCCTTCGCCGCCGGCGCCGGCACAGCCCGCATCCCCACCGACCCGATGCGCACCCTGCGGCACACGGCGGCAGCCCTCTGGCACCGCCTCCCGCACCGCGCACAGGACTGGGCCGAGCTCACCCGCAGCTACCTGGCCCTGGCCCGCACCCTGCTCCCACGGCCCCGCCCCGTCCGCATCGTCACCGTGTTCGTCGCGACCGCCGGCACCCTCACCGAGCCGCAGGCCGGCTCGGCTCCCGACCGGCCTCGCCCGCATCCGCATCCGAATCCGCACCCGAACCACCGGGGCCCAGGACCGGACGCCACACCCTGACCGCCACGGCGTACAGCAGCAACCCGAGCACGAGCCCCGCGCCCGCCCCGAAGCACAGCGTCGGAATCAGCTCCCAGTACTTCGCGGTCGACCCCCAGTACTCCCACCAGCGCGCCGCCCGCCGCACCGCCGCCACCACGGCCGGCCCACCGATCACCGCACCGGCCAGCCACCGGTCCCGTACCGAAAGGACCGGAACCCCGACCGGCGCGGCCGCGGGAGTCCGCCGTAGCGCCACGACCACGAACGCGGCGATGACGACCGCGGCGACCGCCGAACCGCCGTACTGCAGATACCAGTACAGCGGCGACCCCGCGATCTCCTCGCCGAGGACGGGAAACAGCCGCATCCCCCAGCGGTCGAGATGCGTGAACGCGTCCCACACGACATGCGTCAGCGATCCGAGCGCGGCCGAGACGTACCACCGCACCGCGAGCGAAGGGCGTACGCGCGCGCGTGGCGCCCCGCAGCGCAGCAGCGTGGCCGGCCGGGCCTGTCGCCGTACCGGCAGCAGCGCCACCAGCGGCTCGCGCAGCAGCAGCCACAGGCCCACCAGCGCCCAGGCAACCACCACATCGACGGTGAACACGCCCGCGAACGAGTGCGTGACATCGCCGAACTCCATCGCCTCGGGCAGGACACTCGCCGCGTAATAGGTCATGTCGGGAGAGAAGGAACCCGCCACCAGTACGGCCGGTACCAGAGCGCCGCGGCCGGTTCCGTCGGTGCGTACGGCGGGCAGTACGGCCGCCGCATGGCTGAGCGTGAACGGCAACGGTGCTCCTTGTTCGGGGTGTTGAGGGGGCGTTCGGCCCCGGGTCGTCGGCGAAGCCAGTATGCGCGACGTCCGATGGACGGACCGCACATGGCCAACTGGTAAAAATCGGGCACCAACGGGTGCCCCTGCAAAGGAAGTTGTCGTAGGGTCGCCTGGGTCACCGTGCCGGGGGAACGCGGCCGAACGGATGAACAGCGACGGAAAGCGTGCCGCGAGGGCAACTGTCGCGGCGAGTCGATCGTCACTACAGGGGCGAGCACGACACGGCGAGCCCGACAGACAGAGGCGGGCGCTCGGGCGTCCACGGGAGGGGTCCATTTCATGGCGGCGCAATTCGGCAGGCTCCGCAAGGGCGCGGTGAACACCACGGTGGCCGCGGTCGTGGTCGCGGCACTGGCCGCCTCCCAGGCTCCGGGAGTGACGACCGACGACGCCGGCAGAAGGGTCACCACCGGAACCCAGCCCTCCGCGGACACGCCCGCCGAGGAGAGCGCGACCGGCAACTCGCCGTACTACACGGACCTGCCGCCGCTCAACAGCCCCAGCCCCTCGCCGGGCACCACCACGCCCGTGACCCCGGCCGCCGGCGAGGCGGGCATCCCCGCGACCGTCCTGGACGCCTACAAGAAGGCCGAGGCGGCGCTCCGGGAGGCCAAGCCCGGCTGCAACCTGCCGTGGGAACTCCTCGCCGCCATCGGCAAGGTCGAGTCCGGCCAGGCCCGCGGCGGCCGCGTCGACGCCAACGGCGACACGACCTCCCCGATCCTCGGCCCGCAGCTCAACGGCAACGGTTTCGCGAACATCAGTGACACCGACGGCGGCGCCTACGACGGCGACAGCTCGTACGACCGTGCCGTCGGCCCCATGCAGTTCATCCCCTCAACCTGGGCCTGGGCCGGCCGCGACGGCAACGGCGACGGGGAGAAGAACCCCAACAACATCTACGACGCCGCGCTCGCCGCCGCCCACTACCTGTGCCGCTACGGCTGGGACCTGTCCACCCAGGACGACCTCGACCGCGCGATCCTCAGCTACAACAACTCGCGGGACTACCTCAACCTCGTCCTGTCGTGGCTGGAGTACTACCGCAAGGGCACCCACGAGATCCCGGACGGCACCGGCACCCTCCCCTCCGACCGCAGCGACGACACGGCGGGCGCCAGCCCGACGCCGACGCCGACGACGCCCAGCACGCCGACGACCCCTTCGACGCCCTCGGCGCCGAGCACCCCCAAGCCCGGCGACAACGGCGGCTCCTCGAGCCCCAAGCCGACCCCGC
The DNA here is from genome assembly GCF_000719285.1 of Streptomyces bicolor. Classification (GTDB taxonomy): domain Bacteria; phylum Actinomycetota; class Actinomycetes; order Streptomycetales; family Streptomycetaceae; genus Streptomyces; species Streptomyces bicolor. The sequence goes on from NZ_JOFS01000065.1 coordinate 5,781, forward strand.
CGACCACGACCCCGCCCAGCACCACGCCTCCCACCCCCACCGACATGGTGGACCACCTGGAGGACGCGGACACCGCCAAGCTCACCGCGATGGCCGGCGACACGTTCACCGAGAAAATCAGCACCCGCGCCGAGACCTCGGCCGGAAAGGGCATTCCCAAGGTCCGGGTCCGCTTCACGATCATCGGCGCCACCGACGCCACCTTCAGCACCGGCGAGAAGTACGCCACGACCCTCACCAACACCGCCGGTGAGGCCGTTGCGCCCGCGCTGAAGGCGGGCGAGAACACGGGCGAGTTCGTCGTCCGCGCCACCGTCGTGGGCCGCACGATCGCCGGCCTCGACTACACGGCCACGGTCACCGAGCGCGCCGCCGACACCCTGACCCGCACCAGCGACACCGCGCTGACCTGCACCCCGGGCGGCGAGTTCGCCGACCAGGTCGAGGTGAAGGCGACCTACAAGGGCGCCGTCGCGGACAAGGTCGCGGCCACCGCCACCCTCATCAAGTCGGCGGACGACCCGACCGAGAACGACAAGGGCCCCTACTTCAAGGACGCCGACGGCAAGACCGTACGCACTCTGACCGGCCTGACGACGGACGCGAACGGCTTGCTCAAGCTGCCGAAGCTGTACGCCGACGACACCACCGGCACGTTCCTGCTCCGCATCAACACCGCGGGCGGCGCGACACTGACCGTCGAGCTGAAGGTGGCGGCGGCCGGGACGTCGCCCAGCCCGACCCCGTCGGAGTCGACGTCCGGGTCGGCATCGCCGAGCCCCACCGCGTAGCCACCGCACGGCCCGACGCAGGGCGCCCTTCCGCCACGGCGGACCGGGCGCCCTTCGTTGTGTGTGCAACGTGTTCTCATCTCGCCCGCCCGTTGCTACGGTGCGGAACCTGACGATGTATCAGTTCCGCTGTCCTGAAGGTTCCGTCCGTCGGGAGGCAGGCATGCGCGCCCTGATCGCCGCCGCGACCGGTCTCGCCGTCGCGCTCGCCCTCGTGTTCACCCTCACAGCGCTCGGCGGCCCGGCGGGCGAGACATCGCCCAAGCCGTTGCTGACAACAGTGCCCGCACACCCGTAACCGCGTCCGCCCGTCCGGGAGGGAGGCCGAGATGCGCCGCAAGGCCGGTCTGATCCTGCTCGCCCTCGCCGTGTTCTTCGCGGCACTGTCCCCGCTGCTGCGCTGGTACGCCTTCCCGCGCCTGGCCAAGATCCCGACGAACCAGTACCAGGACATGGTCCTGGAGGCGAAGGACGCGACCCTCCTCGACTACGGCACGATGCGGGCCCGCAAGGTCCCCAAGGTCACCATCGTGCAGACCCTGAAGGGCAACGTCGAAGCCTCGGAGAAGATCGAGAAGACGGCGGGGAAGGACGTGGTGGTCTGGGACGGCCTGTCCTATGTCGTCGGCCCCGACGGCAAGATGGTCTCCAGGATCCCCGAGCGCTACATCTTCGACGCCCACACCCAGGAACCCGTCCACGCCACCGGCGAGATGGTCGACGGCGACCCGGTGAGGCGGCAGGGCATCGAGTTCAAGTGGCCCTTCCTGACGGAGAAACGGGACTACGAGTACTTCGACGCACAGACCCGCACCAGCGCGCCCATCCACTACAAGGGCACCCAGGACTTCCGCGGCGTCGAGGTCTACTACTTCGAGCAGACCATCCCGTGGACCAAGGTGAAGTTCCCCAGGACGATGCCGGTCAAGGGCATCACACCGGAGTCGGTGGCCAAGACCGGCACCACCCGCTGGTACACCACCGTCCGCAAGTTCTGGGTCGAACCCCACACCGGCGCCCCCGTCTACGGGGAGGAGATCCACAAGGAGGAACTGCGCGGCGGCACCCTGCTCGGCGACCGCGACAAGGTGACGGCGTTCGCCGGCCACGTGAAGATGCGCGAGGACTACATCGACTACACGGTCGACCTGGTCAAGTCCAACCGCACCCTGGTCCTGCTGATGACGTCGTACCTGCCCTGGGGCTTCCTGACTCTGGGCGTGCTGCTCCTGTCCCTGTCCCTCTACCTTGAGGCACGCGGCCGCCGCCCCGGCGACCCCAGTCCGGCCCAGGACACCGAACCGGAACCGGTCACCGCCTGAGCCGGGCGTTGGTGTGCCGGGTCGGCTCGGCGGTCGCCGGGTCCTCGGGCCACGGGTGCTTGGGATAACGGCCGCGCAACTCCGCCCGTACGCCCTTGTAGCCGTCCTTCCAGAAGGAGGCGAGGTCGGCGGTGACGGCGGCGGGGCGCCCGGCGGGGGAGAGGAGATGGACCAGCAGCGGCACCCCGGCGACCGACGGCGACTCGTGCAGCCCGAACATCTCCTGCAACTTCACGGCGAGCACGGGCTGTTCGGGGTTGCCGTAGTCGATCCGGATCCTGGACCCACTCGGTACGGCGATCCGCTCCGGCGCGAGCTCGTCCAGCCGCCCGGCGTCGCCCGAGGCCCACGGGAGCAGCCGGGCGAGCGCCTGACCGGCATCGATCCGGGCGAGGTCGGCCCGCCGCCGGGCCCGGCTCAGCTCGGGCTCCAGCCACTCGTCCACGCGCGCGTGGAGCGCGTCGTCGGACACGTCGGGCCAGGGCTCGCCGCGGTGCAGGCGCAGAAACGCGAGCCGCTGCCGCAGAACGCCGGCGTCTGGGGACCAGCGCAACAGGCCGAGCCCTTCCTGCCGGAGGCCTTCGAGGAGAGCATCGCGTACGAGTACGGGGTCGGCGTCCGTCAGGGGCCGCGCCGCGAGCTCGATCGCCCCGAGCCGTTCGACCCGCCGGGCGACGACATCCCCGTCCGCCCAGTGCACCTCCTGGCCCTCCTCGTACAGCGAGGCCGCCGCCGACCGGGCCACATCCTCGTCCACGACGGCGGCGAGCTGCACGCGCGCGTGCCCCTTGCCGACGGGCCGGTCCGCGACGGCCACGGCAATCCACGGGGCACCGCGCAGGGGGCTGCCGTCACCGAGTGCGGCGCGGGTGCCGGAGGCCATGAGGTAGGAACCGCCGTCGAGCTTCGCGACGCGCTCCGGGAACGCGAGGGCGGCGACGAGGCCCACGCTGCGGTCGTCCGCGTCCTGCGCCGGCGTGCTCTCGCCGCTCGCGCGCAACCGCCGTACCTCCGCACGCCAGCGCCCCGCGTAGGCGTCACCGCCACGCCGAGCCGCCCGCAGAGCGGCGGCCAGATCGTCCCCGTACTCCCTCGGGGCCTCCTCGCTCAGCAGTGCGACCACCTCGGCACCCGCACCGGATGTGTCCAGCAGCGCCCGCCCCAATCGGGGATGCAGCCCCAGCCGGGCCAGCGCGCCGCCCCGCTCCGTGGCCCGCCCGTCCGAGTCCACCGCACCGATGGCCGTCAGTACGCTCCTCGCCGCCGCCATCGCCCCGCCCTGCGGCGGATCCAGCAGGGCCAGCCCGGTGGCCTCCGGATCGCCCCAGCAGGCCGCCTGCAGCGCGAACGCCGTCAGGTCGGCCACCTTGATCTCCGGCGACGGAAAACGCGGCAGACGCGCGTCCTCGGCCTCCGCCCAGCAGCGGTACACCGCACCCGGCGCCTCACGCCCGGCCCGCCCCGCCCGCTGCCGCCCGGCCGCCTGCGAGGCCCGTACCGTCGTCAGCGCGCTCAACCCGCGCGCGTGGTCGACGCGAGGCTCCCGCGCAAGGCCCGAGTCGACGACGACCCGCACACCGGGAACCGTCAGCGACGACTCGGCCACGGACGTCGCCAGCACCACCCGGCGCCGCTCCCCGCCCACCAGCACCGCGTCCTGCACGGCCGCCGACGCCCGCCCGTGCACCTGGAGCACCTCGACGTCCCCGAGGTCGCCCAGCTGCGCGGCCACCCGCGCGATCTCACCCACGCCCGGCAGGAAACACAGCACGGTCCCCCGCCCGCTCGGCCAGCGCCCGCCGTACCGTCGACGCCACATGCGTCAGCAGCGCCGGGTCGACCCGCATCCCGTGCGGCGGCCGCACAGGGCGCGTGGGCGGCGCCCACACCACCTCCACGGGATGCGACACGCCCTGCGCCTCGACCACCGGCGCGTCACCCAGCAGGCGCGCCCAGCCCTGCGCGTCCGTCGTCGCCGACGCGGCCACCAGCCGCAGCTCCGGCCGCAGCGTCTGCCGTACGTCCCACAGGAACGCCGCCACCGTGTCCGCGTCCAGATGCCGCTCGTGGCACTCGTCGAGCACCACGACGTCCACGCCCGCGAGCTCCTGATCACGCTGCAGCCGTTGCAACAGCACACCGGTCGTGACGACCTCCACGCGCGCGTGCCGCCCGACGACCCGTTCACCGCGCACGGTGTACCCGACGCTCTCGCCGACCTTCTCGCCCAGCAGCCACGCCATCCGCCGCGCGGCGGCCCGGGCCGCGATCCGCCGGGGCTCGGCGACGACGACCCGCCGGGCCGGTCCCTCGCCGAGCAGCCCCGCCAGGGCCGGCGGCACCAGGGTCGTCTTGCCGGTGCCGGGCGGCGCCACCAGCACGGCGGTGCCGTGACCCTCCAGAGCGTCCTTCAGGCAGGGCAGGGCACCGCGTACGGGCAGCGCGTCCAGGGCGTCGTAACGGATCACGCTCTCAGTCTCGTACGCACACGAAGATCGCCGTCCCCGGGATCAGGTTCCCGCGCAGCGGTGACCAGCCGCCCCACTCCGAGGTGTTCCAGGCCGGCCACTCCGGCTCGACCAGATCCACCAGCCTCAAGCCCGCCGCGACGACGTCCCGGACACGGTCGCCGAGCGTGCGGTGGTGCTCGACGTAGACCGCGCGGCCGTCGTCGTCCTGCTCGACGTACGGCGTGCGGTCGAAGTACGAGGCCGAGACGGACAGGCCCTCCGGGCCCGGCTCGTCGGCGAAGGCCCAGCGGATGGGGTGGGTGACCGAGAAGACGAAGCGCCCGCCCGGGCGCAGCACCCGCCGCACCTCGCTCAGCACCAGCACCGGATCGGCGACGAACGGCAGCGCGCCGTACGCCGAGCACGCCAGGTCGAAGGAGGCGTCGGCGAAGGGGAGGGCGCCCGCGTCGGCGCACACCAGGGGGAACGCGCTCCCGATGCGCAATGCGTGCTGGAGCTGGCGGTGGGAGATGTCCAGGGCGACCGGGCGGGCGCCCTGCGCGGCCAGCCAGCGCGAGCACTGCGCCGCGCCCGCGCCGATCTCCAGGACGTCCTTGCCCTTGAGGTCCTCCGGCGGGCCGAGCAGCTCGGCCTCCACCTCGTCCAGGCCCTCGGGACCCCATACGAAGCGGTCGTCGCCGAGGAAGGTGCCGTGCTCGATCTGGTACTCGTCCGCGTTGCGGTCCCACCAGCCCCGATTGGCGCGGGAACTCTCCGCGACACCGGCGTCGCGCCTGGTGGCCTCCGGTTCGAAGGAGGCGTCGGACGCGATCTCGGGCGATACGGGCTCTTGGATGATCGGCTCCCTCGTCGTACTCTTCCGTCACCTGAACGGCGCGGCCCCTCCCGGCGGTGTCAGGAAAGGGGCGCCCCTAGGCCTGCGCGGCCTCGAGGGACGCGATTTGTGCCGGGTATGGGGCGATCCGCCCCGGGTGTGCGCGTTCGCGCATTGACCATGTCCGGCTGCCCCCGTATGCTACAAGTTGCGCTGCGGGCCTGCGCACCTCAGACGTAGCAGGCTGCGCTCGCATCTGTTGTATGTCCCCTCGGTTGTCGAGGCGCCACCAGGATTTTCGAGTGGCGCTTCCTAGGCTGTCCGGCTTCTGCAGAGCGAAACGGGCTCCCGGCGTAAGCAGTACCTACGACTCAATGTCCGTACCGGAGCCCTTTCCCACATGACGAGCAGCACCGAGACCACCGCCACCACCCCGCAGGTAGCGGTCAACGACATCGGTAACGAGGAAGCCTTCCTCGCCGCGATCGACGAGACGATCAAGTACTTCAACGACGGCGACATCGTCGACGGCGTCATCGTGAAGGTCGACCGGGACGAGGTCCTGCTCGACATCGGTTACAAGACCGAAGGCGTTATCCCGAGCCGCGAGCTCTCGATCAAGCACGACGTCGACCCCAACGAGGTCGTCGCCGTCGGTGACGAGATCGAGGCCCTTGTCCTCCAGAAGGAGGACAAGGAAGGCCGCCTGATCCTCTCGAAGAAGCGCGCCCAGTACGAGCGTGCCTGGGGCACCATCGAGAAGATCAAGGAAGAGGACGGGATCGTCACCGGTACCGTCATCGAGGTCGTCAAGGGTGGTCTCATCCTCGACATCGGCCTCCGTGGCTTCCTCCCGGCCTCCCTGGTCGAGATGCGCCGCGTTCGCGACCTCCAGCCCTACGTGGGCAAGGAGCTCGAGGCCAAGATCATCGAGCTGGACAAGAACCGCAACAACGTGGTCCTGTCCCGCCGTGCCTGGCTGGAGCAGACCCAGTCCGAGGTCCGCCAGACGTTCCTCACCACCCTCCAGAAGGGTCAGGTCCGTTCGGGCGTCGTCTCCTCGATCGTCAACTTCGGTGCCTTCGTGGACCTGGGTGGCGTCGACGGTCTGGTCCACGTCTCCGAGCTGTCCTGGAAGCACATCGACCACCCCTCCGAGGTTGTCGAGGTCGGCCAGGAAGTCACCGTCGAGGTCCTCGACGTCGACATGGACCGCGAGCGTGTCTCCCTGTCGCTGAAGGCGACCCAGGAAGACCCGTGGCAGCAGTTCGCCCGGACCCACCAGATCGGTCAGGTCGTCCCGGGTAAGGTCACCAAGCTGGTTCCGTTCGGTGCGTTCGTCCGCGTGGACGAGGGCATCGAGGGTCTGGTCCACATCTCCGAGCTGGCCGAGCGCCACGTGGAGATCCCGGAGCAGGTCGTCCAGGTCAACGACGAGATCTTCGTCAAGGTCATCGACATCGACCTCGAGCGTCGTCGCATCAGCCTCTCGCTGAAGCAGGCCAACGAGTCCTTCGGTGCCGACCCGGCCTCGGTCGAGTTCGACCCGACCCTGTACGGCATGGCTGCCTCGTACGACGACCAGGGCAACTACATCTACCCCGAGGGCTTCGACCCCGAGACCAACGACTGGCTCGAGGGCTACGAGAAGCAGCGCGAGGAGTGGGAGCGCCAGTACGCCGAGGCGCAGACCCGCTTCGAGCAGCACCAGCAGCAGGTCATCAAGAGCCGCGAGGCCGACGCTGCCGCTGCCGCCGAGGGTGGCGACACCGCGGGTGCGGCTCCGGCCGCGGGTGGCGGTTCGTACTCCTCCGAGGGTGCGGACACCTCCGGTGCGCTGGCTTCGGACGAGGCGCTTGCCGCGCTTCGCGAGAAGCTGGCCGGCGGCCAGAGCTGAACGCTGGCCGCTGAGGCTTAGCCGTTAGCTGAGGGGCCGTACCTTTCGAGGTGCGGCCCTTTGGCGTGCTCGGGGGCTTTGTCGTTCGTCTGCGGCGCGGTCGTGGCTGGTCGCGCCCGCGCGGCGGAGCCGCATATCGATACAGCCCCGCGCCCCTTGAGGCGTTGCCCAAGCCGGCAAGATCAATGAGCCCCTCCCTCCGGGAATGCCCACGCCCGTAAGGGCGTTGTCACGTACGGACACGAGGAGGAGCGGTCACAGTGCTTGATCCGCAGGGTTTGTACGCATGGGAGCCGAAGGGGCTGGCCGTAGTCGACATGGCGCTGGCCCAGGAGTCGGCCGGTCTGGTCATGCTCTACCACTTCGACGGATACATCGACGCGGGCGAGACCGGCGACCAGATCGTCGACGGGCTTCTCGACTCGCTGCCCCACCAGGTCGTCGCCCGTTTCGACCACGACCGGCTGGTGGACTATCGCGCCCGCCGCCCGCTGCTGACGTTCAAGCGCGACCGCTGGAGCGACTACGAGGACCCCGCCATCGAGGTGCGGCTCGTGCAGGACGCCACCGGCGCGCCCTTCCTGCTGCTGTCGGGGCCCGAGCCGGACGTGGAGTGGGAGCGCTTCGCCGGGGCCGTCAAGGAGATCGTGGAGCGGCTCGGGGTGCGCCTGTCGGTGAACTTCCACGGCATTCCCATGGGCGTCCCGCACACCCGCCCGGTCGGCCTCACCCCGCACGGCAACCGCACCGACCTCGTCCCGGGTCACCGCAGCCCCTTCGACGAGGCGCAGGTGCCCGGCAGCGCCGAGTCCCTCATCGAGTACCGGCTGATGGAGGCCGGGCACGACGTGCTCGGTGTCGCCGCGCACGTACCGCACTACATCGCCCGCTCCCCGTACCCCGACGCGGCGCTGACCGTCCTGGAGGCCGTCACCGCGGCCACCGGGCTCGTCCTGCCCGGCATCGCGCACTCCCTGCGCACCGAGGCCCACCGCACGCAGAACGAGATCGACCGCCAGATCCGCGAGGGCGACGAGGAGCTCACCAACCTGGTCGAGGGCCTGGAGCACCAGTACGACGCCGTCGCCGGCGCCGAGACCCGCGGCAACATGCTCGCCGAGCCCGTGGACATCCCGTCGGCGGACGAGATCGGCCGCGAGTTCGAGCGCTTCCTGGCGGAGCGGGAGGGCGACGGCTGAGACGCCGGGGCCCTGGGCCGGTCCTGCCGGGTGCGCTGTCGGTGGCAGGGCCTAAGCTTTCGGTCATGCTGAAGGTGGGCCTGACCGGCGGGATCGGTGCCGGTAAGAGCGAGGTGTCGCGGCTGCTCGTCGAGTGCGGGGCCGTGCTGATCGACGCGGACCGTATCGCGCGCGAGGTCGTCGCGCCCGGCACCGCCGGTCTCGCCGCCGTCGTCGAGGCCTTCGGGGAGGAGGTGCTCGCCGGGGACGGCAGCCTGGACCGGCCCAAGCTGGGCTCGATCGTCTTCGCCGACCCGGACCGGCTCGCCGTACTGAACTCGATCGTGCACCCCCTCGTCGGCGCCCGCTCCCGTGAGCTCGAGGAGAGCGCCGCCGACGACGCCGTCGTCGTGCACGACGTCCCGCTCCTCACCGAGAACGGCCTCGCTCCGCTGTACGACGTCGTGGTCGTCGTCGACGCCAGTCCCGAGACCCAGCTCGACCGGCTGGTCCGGCTGCGCGGTATGACCGAGGAGGACGCACGCGCGCGGATGGCCGCGCAGGCGACGCGGGAGAAGCGGCTGGAGATCGCGGACGTCGTCATCGACAACGACGTGCCGCTGGATGTGCTTCAACGGCGGGTCAAGGACGTCTGGGACGAACTCGTGCGCCGAGCCCATGGGGACATACGGGGTTCTCACTAGGCGCAGGGGAGCCCACGGTCCCGGTCGCCCCAGGAATAGCGGCGCGCCGGTCGCGCGTTGAACTCCTCCAGTGAGGGAAGGACTTTGCCGTGCCCGAGACCAGCGGTTCGACCGGACGTACTCCGGAGACGCATGTCATCGACTTCCGCGCCGCCGAGCAACTGCTCGCCGCGCGAGACCCGCGGGGCGCGGTGAAGCTGCTCGACGGGGTCATCGCCGCGCACCCGGAGAACACCGCCGCCCGGCTGCTGCGCGCGCGTGCCTTCTTCGCCGCCGCCCAACTACGGCCCGCCGAGCTGGAGTTCACGATCGTCCTGGAGCGCGAGCCGGACAACGCGTTCGCGCACTTCGCGCTCGCCCGCACCTACGAGCGCCAGGCCAGACACGATCAGGCCAAGCGGCACTTCCGGCTGGCCGCCGCGCTCGATCCGAACCCGCGTTACCTCAAGGCGGCACGGTTCGACGGGTGAGCGGCGACGGCGGCCGACCGGGGATGACGGCTCTCCGGTGCGGCTAGGGGTAGCGGCTCCCCGGCGGAGGCGGCCGGTACGGGCGGTCCTCGGGCGGGCGATACGGCGGTATGTCGCGGCCCGGCTGGTAGTGCGGGCCCTGGCGGATGTGCCTGAGGACCATGACCATGTCGACCATGATCACCAGCCACAGCACACCGCAGGCCACCGCCCAGCCGGGACGGCCCGCGAGCGCGAACGCGACGGTGCCGAAGACCGCCCAGGCCACGCCCCACACGCACAGCCAGAAGCGGGCCCGCAGCGCACTGCGCGCTGTCGCAGGTTCACTGCCCGTACGCATCGGAAATCACCACTCCTCTCTGAAACGTACTCCTCGTACTCCTCGCAGGGGGCCCCGTGCTGCCGGACACCGATGAACTGGCCGAGATGCTGCTCGACCTCCAGGTACCCCACGAGGACATCAACGACCTCGTGCGGATGGCCCGACGGGTGACGGACGACCCGGAGCTGAGGCAGTTCCTGGAGCGGTCCGTCGACGAGCTCGTCCGGGGCATGGGGGAGGTCGGCGGCGCCGTCGACCTGCCGGACCTCGACTGGGCGTCGGGACCCTTGCAGCGCTGCTTCCCGGTGTACGTCTTCGTCGCGGCGCTGCCCGCCACGCGCGCGTACCACCGCGAGCGAGGCGTCCCGGCCGATGTCTCCCGGCGCACCCTCGCCGATCTCGGGCGGAACATGGCCGTGTACCGCCGGCGGTACGGGCGGGCGGGAGTGCAGGCTCCGTGGTGGCTGACCCATCACTTCCGCGGCGAGCTGTACCAGCTGGGGCGGTTGCAGTTCGAGCGGGCGCGGCTCGGGCGGCGGACGGGGACCGCGCTCGCGGCGGCCGGGCTTGACGTGGGTCCGGACTCGCCCTGCCTCAACCTGCACATACCCGACTTCCACGGGCCGCTGACGCCGGCCTGTGTCGACCGGTCGCTGGCGCTGGCCCGGGAGTTCTTCCCACTGCACTTTCCCGAGGAGCGCCACCGGGTGATGACCTGCCAGTCCTGGTTGCTGGACCCACAGCTCAGGAAGTACCTGCCCGAGGACTCCAACATCGTCCGGTTCCAGGAGCGCTTCCGTATCACCCGCGCGGAAACGGAGCCGGCCGACACCGAGCCGGTCCAATTCGTCTTCGGCGACCCGGAGTTGCCGATCGGGGGCCTGCCGCGCCGCACGGCGGTCGAGCGGGCCGTCGGGGACCATCTGCGGGCGGGAGGTCACTGGTATGTCGGGCACGGGTGGATGCCGTTCGGCGACGGCGCGTGAAATCCCTTCGGAATTCCGTGGCGCCGGCGATGAGTTCCGGCGCGAGCCCCGGTCTACCTCCGTGACAGCACCACGGACCACCGCTCACCAGGAGACCCCATGTCCGAGACCGCCGCTTCGGTCGCCACCGCCGCCTCCGCCCCGTCCGCCACGGTCATCGCCGAGTCCGCGACCCGGCGCGGTCGCCGGGCCCGTATCGCCCTGCGCGGCCTGCAGGTTCTCCTCGCGCTCTTCATGGGCATCGCGAGCGCTGTGCCCAAGCTGATCGCCCATTCCTCGGCCGCCGAGTCGTTCGACGAGCTCGGCTGGGGCAGCGTGGGCATGTACACCATCGGCGCCCTCGAACTGGCGGGAGCCATCGCCCTGTTGATCCCGGTGCTGCAGTCCCTGGCGGCCATGGCGTTCATCGCCCTGATGGTGGGCGCGTTCGTCGTTCAGGTCGCCGTCTTCGACGGACAGTACGCCGCGACACCGCTCATTCTGATGGTGCCGTTCGCCCTGATCGCCTGGGCACGACGGAGCTCCAATGCGGATCTTCTGCGGCTGGTACGACGACGCGCATGAGCCGACGGCACGGTTGGCGTCCGGCCCGGGCCTGCTCGGCCTGCCGGACGCCACCGCCATGGGGGAGTCACCGTCCGGGTGGCCGGCCCGCGCCGTCGCCCATGAGTCCGCGCAGGCGTTCCATCTCGCGGCGGTCCCGCTTGGTGGGCCGGCCCGCGCCCCGGTCGCGGATGCCGGCCGGGGCGACGGCCTCGCGCGGCGGGGGAGGGGGCGAGTTGTCGACGTAGCACTGGGCCGCGACGGGCGCGCCGACCCGTTTGCGGATGAGCCGCCTGACGATGACGACCCGTTCCCGGTTCTCCTGGCGCAGACGTACCTCGTCGCCGATGCGCAGGGTGTGGGAGGGCTTGACGTTCTGGCCGTTCACCCGCACGTGCCCGCCCTTGCAGGCGGTCGCGCCCAGAGAGCGGGTCTTGACCAGGCGTACGGCCCAGATCCAGCTGTCGATCCGCACGCTCTCGCCGTTCTGCGGACCGGCGGCCTCGGCGGCGGCCACGGCGGCGGCGTTCTTCGGGTCGACGGCCTGCTCGACCTGCCCCGCCTCCGGCCGCTGTCCCTCGGCCGTACCGCCGGCCTTCGCCTCGTCTTCCTCGGAAGCCATGCCTCGACCTTAGTCCCCGTACGGTGACCGTGGTCCCGTACGGGCGGAGGCGGCCGTACGGTGGAGCTGTGGACGCCCTCGCTGATCTCGACCGCCGGATCGCGGGCTGCCGGGCCTGTCCGCGGCTCGTCGACTGGCGAGAGGAGGTGGCCCGCACCAAGCGTGCCGCCTTCGCGGACCAGACGTACTGGGGCCGGCCGGTACCGGGCTTCGGTCCGCCGGACGCCCGGCTGCTGATCGTCGGGCTCGCGCCGGCCGCGCACGGGGGCAACCGCACCGGCCGGATGTTCACCGGGGACCGCTCCGGGGACGTGCTGTACCAGGCGCTGTATGACGTGGGCCTCGCCTCGCAGCCCACGTCGGTCGCCGTAGGGGACGGGCTGGAGCTGTACGGCGTCCGCGTCACGGCTCCCGTGCACTGCGCGCCGCCCGCCAACAAACCCACACCGGGGGAACGGGAGACCTGCCGGCCCTGGCTCGTGCAGGAGCTGAGGCTGCTGCGGCCGACGCTGCGGGCGGTCGTAGCACTCGGGGCCTTCGGCTGGCAGGCGACGCTGCCCGCGCTGGCGGAGGCGGGGTGGGGGGTGCCCCGGCCGCGGCCCGCGTTCGGGCATGGGGCTCGGGTGGCGTTGGACGGGCTGGAACTCCTCGGGTGCTTTCACGTCAGTCAGCGCAACACCTTCACCGGCCGGCTCACGCCCGCGATGCTGACGGAGGTGCTGGGTGCGGCGGCGGAGGCGGCCGGGCTGAAATGAGCGGGCGGGGTGGTCGTACGGAGGTTACGGTGCGTGGATGGCTGTCATTCACCACACCACTCTCAAGCCGACCAAGCTGGAGCTGCTCACGACCTGGCTGCCCACCCGCCCCTGGTACGAGGGCGGCCCGGGCGAACCGGAGTTGACCAAGGCCGGCGGGTTCCGGCTGGACGATCCGGAGGGCGAGGTGGGGATGGAGTTCATGGTGGTCACCGACGCCTCGGGTGCCGCTCCCACCGCCTACCTGGTGCCGCTGACCTATCGCGGCGCACCCCTCGACGGCGCGGAGCACGCCCTGGTCGGCACCATGGAGCACGGCGTTCTGGGGCGGCGCTGGGCCTACGACGGTTGCCATGACCCGGTGCTGGTGGCCCAGTTGACGGCCCTGATCGAGGGGCGGGTCCAGGCCCAGGCACAGAGCCTCAGCGACACGCCCGACCAGGAGGTCAGCCGGTCCTACACCGGTGACGGCGCCGTCCCCCGGGACTTCACCACTGCCACCGACGACCGGGAGGGTACCGAGCTGTCCGCACCACCGCAGGGCGTGACCTTGCGCCTGCACCGCGTCCTGCGCCCCGCCCCGGACGGACCGCTCGCCCTGCCGCCGGGGACTACGGGCCACGTCGCAGGCGCCTGGGACATGCCGGACGGCTCCCGGGTACGGGGGGTGTTCGCCGCCCTGCACACCGACGTCCGGCCCTGACCGCCGTTCGGCGGCACGGTCGTGACCCCGCCGAGGGGCCGTGCCGCTGCTAGGCCCTGTCGTCAAATTCCCGTCTTCCGCCCGAAGGGCGGGCCCGGCGGCGTCTGGTGCGTGCGATCGCAAGGCGGCGGAGCGCCCTCGATGGGGGTGCCCCCACGCGAGCCGAGCGAAGCTCGGTTCGAGCGTGGGGGAGGAGCCACGTGGGCGGTTCGGCAACGCAGCGAGCGTGCGTGCCAGGCGTCGCCGGGCAGGCGGGGCCACTCCTCGTTGCGCCGGGTCATCCAGCGCAGTCGGCCCGCGACCGGCTCCAGGACCTCGATCAGCAGGGTGTTGCCCGCCATGGCCAGGATCCGGTCGTGCAGCCGGCTGTTGACGTCCGTGATCGCCTCCGCGTCCCCCGCCTCGGTCGCGGTGGCCGCCTGGTCGAGGAGTTGCTCGACCTCGGCCAGGTCCTCCGGTGTCGCACGTGAGGCGGCCAGTCCCGCCGCGTACACCTCCAGCGCCTCCCGCAGCTCGAAGAGCTCCTTGACATCGGTCGGGGTCAGCCGCCGTACGACCGTGCGGCGCGGCGTCTCGAAGTGGACGAACCCCTCGGCGACCAGCGCGCGGATCGCCTCGCGGACCGGCACCCGGGAGACCCTGAAGCGTTCGGCCAGCTCCCGCTCGACCAGCCGGTCGCCGGGGCGCAGGCGGCCCGCGATGATCTCCTGCCGCAGGCCGGCCAGGACGCGCTCGCGGACCGCGCCCAGAGGTTCGATCTTCGTCGTGGAGCTCATGGGCTCATCTTCGCCGACTCCGGGTGTGTTTTACGGAGCGTTAACAAGAGCGACATCGGTCGGAACGGTTGACGGGAGGACTATGTCCGCAGTTTGGTATACCAAACCCGCCGTATCGTAGGCGGCTCCTCCACAAGCAGTCCTCCGTCCCCTCGCTCCTGGAGGCCCCGTGTCCATCGCCGACCGTGCCGAAGCCACCGGCACAGCAGCGTTCGTCCCCGATCCCCGGCTCACCAACGAAGACCTCGCGCCCGCGGGCAAGCGCAACTGGAAGGTCTTCGATCTCTTCGCCATGTGGATGTCCGACGTCCACAACCTCGGCAACTACACGTTCGCGGCCGGACTGCTGGTCCTCGGCATGAACGTGTGGCAGGTCTTCACCTCCCTGCTCGTCGGCTTCGTGCTCATCTACATCGGCATGAACTGGATGGGGAAGATCGGCCAGCGCCACGGTGTCCCGTTCCCCGTGGTCAGCCGCATCAGCTTCGGCGTGTGGGGTGCCAACATCCCGGCGCTGATCAGGGCCGTCATCGCCATCATGTGGTACGGCATCCAGACCTATCTGGCGTCCGTCGCCGTCAACATCATGCTGCTGGCCGCCTGGCCGGGCCTGGAGTCCTGGACGCACAACTCCTTCCTGGGCCTGCACCAGCTCGGCTGGTGCACCTTCATCGCCCTGTGGCTGCTCCAGGCGGCGATCATCAGCCAGGGCATGGAGTCGGTCCGCAAGTTCCAGGACTTCTGCGGTCCCGCCATCTGGATCGTGATGATCGCCCTCGCGATCTGGGTGCTCGCCAAGGCCGGCTGGACGATCTCGCTCACCTCGACCCCGAACCCGGTCTCGGTCGGCGAGCAGTGGCGGCAGTGGTTCGGGGCGATCGGCCTGATCCTCGCCACCTACGGCACGCTGATGCTCAACTTCTGCGACTTCTCACGCTTCTCGCCCGACTACAAGACCGTCAAGCGCGGCAACTTCTGGGGCCTGCCCATCAACTCGACGGCATTCGTGGTCGTCTCGGTCATCGTCACGGCGGGCTCGATCGAGGTGTTCGGCAAGGCCATCACGGAACCGGCCTACCTGGTCGCCGAGATCGGCAACACCTGGGTGCTGGTGCTCGGCGCGCTGACCTTCGCCATCGCCACCATGGGCGTCAACATCGTCGCCAACTTCGTCTCACCGGCGTACGACCTGGCCAACGTCTGGCCGCAGAAGATCACCTTCAAGGTCGGCGGCATGATCAGCACGGTGGCGGCGCTGGTGGTGACGCCGTGGAACCTCTTCTCGAACCCGACGGTCGTGAACTACTTCCTCGGCGGTCTGGGCGCCTTCCTGGGCCCGCTGTTCGGCGTGATCATGGTCGACTACTACCTCGTCAAGCGCGGCCGGGTGGACGTCAACGAGCTGTTCTCCGCCGAGCCGGGCTCGCGCTACTACTACCGCAAGGGCGTCAACCCCAAGGCGCTGTGGGCGTTCCTGCCGGCGGCGGGTGTCGCGGCGGTGCTGGCGCTGGTGAAGACGTTCAGCGATGTGGCGCCGTACTCGTGGTTCATCGGTACGGCGATGGCGGCGGGGCTGTACCTGGTGCTGTGCCGCGGTGAGCGTGCGGAGTCCGCCGGCGAGTCCGCGACCGCGTCCGTAGCCGGGTCCGTCGCCGGGTCCGGCACCGAGTCCGTGGCGCGGGAGGTCTGAAGGACGTGCGGATCGTCGTCACCAACTGCAACACCACGCAGGAGATGACCGAGGAGATCGTGCGAGGTGCCCGGGCCGCGGCAGGCCCGGGCACCACCGTGCTCGGGCTCACCCCGGCGTGGGGCCCCGAGTCGGCCGAGGGCTGGCTCGACAGCTACCTCTCGGCGGCGGCGGTGATCGACGCGCTGCGGACGTACGAGGGTCCCGCGTACGACGCGGTCGTCATGGCCGGTTTCGGGGAGCACGGACGTGAGGGTGTCCGGGAGCTGGTGGACGTGCCGGTCGTCGACATCACGGAGGCGGCGGCGCATCTGGCCTGCCTGCTGGGGCGGCGGTACGGGGTCGTGACCACGCTGGAGCGGTCGTGCGGGCAGATCGAGGACAGCCTGGAGACGGCCGGGGTGGGCCGCAACTGTGTCGCCGTGATCGGTACCGGGCTCGGGGTGCTGGAGCTGGAGTCCGGTGAGCGCACGGAATCCGCGTTTCTGGCGGCCGCCGAGCGGGCGCGGGACGCGGGTGCCGAGGTGCTGGTGCTGGGGTGCGCCGGGATGACCGGGTTGCAGCGGACGGTGGGGGAGAAGCTGGGGGTGCCGGTGGTCGACGGGGTGGCGGCGGCCGTCAAACTCGCCGAGTCGCTGGTGGCGTTGGGACTGACGACGAGCCGGGTCGGGGGGTATGCGAAGCCGCTGCCGAAGCGGCGGGGGTGGGGGCGGGAACAGCGGTGATCAGGGCTGACCGGGACGCCAGACATACCGCACGTCCGGCTCCCGCTCCTCGTTGCCGCTGCCGTCGGTGTGCTCGACGGCGACGAAGCCGTGTCGCTCATAGAAGCGGTGGGCCGGCTTGTTGACCTGGAAGGTCCACAGGCTCAGTCCGTCGGGGCGGCGCCGCTTGGCGAGGTCGACGAAGCGGTCTCCGATGCCGCGGCCACGCCAGTCGGGGTCGAGGTAGAGCTGGGAGAGCAGGTCACCGTCGAGCACCATGACGCCGACGACACGGTCGGCGGCCTCGGCCACCCAGGTCTCCCGCAACAGCACCACCACCTCCCGGAAATACGTCCGCACCGCGTCGTCCGAGTGCGCCCGGACGACCGTCGGAAGCGCGGCGGCGAACGACCGCAGCCAGACGTCGGCGGCGGCACCGGCGTCGGTGGCCAGGGCGCGGCGCAGGGCTACGGCGGTCATGACTGCGAGCGATCGGCCGGGGCCTGGGAAGCAGCGCCGTCCGTCGGCTTCTCGGGAAGAGCACTGTCTGCGGGCTCCTCGGGAACCATGGCAGTCGCCGTGATCTCCACCAACTGCCCCGAGTAACCGAGGCAGGCAACCCCGAGAAGCGTCGACGAATGCGGACCGGTGCTCAGCCCGGACGCCTCCACGACCTCCCACACGGCGGACAGCACCGCGGTCTCACCGCTCACCACGTACACGTCGGTCGACAGCACATGGGCCAAGTCGCTGCCGACCGCCCGCAGTTGCTTCTCCATGTTGGCGATCACCTGCTCGGCCTGCCGCACGGGGTCGCCCTCTCCCACGAGGTTCCCGTCGACGTCGAGGGGCACGGCCCCGGCGAGGAAGGCGAGCTTTGTGCCGGCCTCGACGACGGTGGCGTGGGAGTAGGTGGGCGGCGGGAAGAGAGCGGGGGAGGTGACGCGACGGATCATGAGAGCTCCGGGGAGTTCCTGAGGTTTCGCCGGATGGACGGCGGACAACTCGCCGATCATCCGCGCCCTGACCCACGCCCGCACCCGATTTTCCCCTCCGGCTCCCCGATGTCACACGACCAGTGGGCCTCGGCCCACTCCTCCTCCCCGCGCACCAACGGCAGTCCGCGCACGGCCAAATGCAACGCCGGCGTGGCCCGCGCATACAGCCGTACGGCATCACGTTCGTCGGCCATGCGCCGGCAGTGCTCGGTCTCGCGCAGCCGCAGCCGCCCGCCGTCGCTACCGGCGACGAGGAGCGGGAGCAACCGCCCCTCGGCGTCGGCCACCAGGAACGTCACCTCACCTGGACGTAAAGCGACGAGATGCGCACCGCGCCCATGCCCACGGGCCAGGTGTCGATGGCGATGTGAGGCGAGGTCCCAGAGACCGAACCGTCGGCCCTCACCGAAGGCGACGGGGCGTTACTCGGGGCGGACGGCGAGGCGTTCGTGGAGACGGGCCACTTGATCATCTTTCATGCGCCGGAGCGTAGGGACGTGGGCCCCCACCGGGTCGGGCCTTTCACCGACCTCCACCTGGTGATGTCATCCAGGGGGCGGACCACCCTCTCGTTCACGCAACTGGCGTTCGCACTCCTGTGCAAGGTGTGGGTACGCCTCGGAGATGGTCGCGTACACCCTGCGCCGCAGCAGCTTCTCGCCTGCGGCACGGCCCGCGCTTCCGTACAGCTCACCGAGGATCTCGTGGTACCGGCTCAGCCGATGACGCAGATAGTCGACCTCCCACTGCCGGAGCGCACCGGGCTCCGCACCCTTGACCGTGGCCGGCTCCGCGGCACGCCCGAGCCGCCATCGCCCGGGCGCCCGCTTCTCCTCCTGGCGATTACGGTGCTCGACGGCCAGCGCCGCCAACTTGTCCGGAGCCAGCCGCGGCACCTCGAGCGGCTCCGCCGCGATCCGCGCCAGCAGCTCCCGCCGCCTGCGGACAGCTGCAGCCCGCGCCGCCTTCGACCGCCGCACGGCGGCAGCCGCGATGGCACGGAACTCCTCACTCCGCTCGGCGGCCTCGATTCGCTCCATGCTGTACAGGCGGGTCGGCGGGGCAGTCCGGAAGACCGGATTGCCCCCCAGCCTGTCGGGCCGGCCGAGCAGTTGGCGCACCATCCCGAGGGTCCAGCCCCGGGAGCGGAGTCCGGCTTCGGACAGATGCGTATACCTCGATTGCGGCTCCCCGCCGCCCTGACCCGCTTGATCCTTCTCGTGCGTCGTCATCACTGCTTCCCCCGCTGTCGTAACACTGAGTGACGACTTCATTGATAACTCCTGCCACTGACAATGGCCCCGACGGGGTGAGGCCGTCGGGCGGAATTGCCTGGAGGGGCAGCGCAGGGCTACATACGCTGAACACATGCCGACCTCCGACGATCGTGACTTCCTCAACACCGTCGCCGACCGCCTGGCCTCCCTCCCCACCGTCCACGCCGTCGCCCTCGGCGGCTCCCGGGCCCAGGGCACCCACAGAGCCGACAGCGACTGGGACCTGGCGATCTACTACCGGGGCGCCTTCGACCCGGCCCGGCTCCGCGCGGTGGGCTGGGAAGGCGAGGTGTCCGAGGTCGGTGGCTGGGGTGGGGGTGTCTTCAACGGGGGTGCGTGGCTGACGGTCGACGGGCGGCGTGTCGACGTCCACTACCGCGATCTCGACGTGGTCGAGCGGGAGTTGGCGGAGGCGGAGGAGGGGCGGTTCCGGGTGGAGCCGTTGCTGTTCCATCTCGCCGGGATTCCCAGCTACTTGGTCGTCGCGGAGCTGGCCGTCAACCGGGTGCTGCGGGGCGAACTCCCGCGTCCGGCGGCGTATCCGGAGAAGCTGCGCCGCACGGCGGCCGAGCGCTGGTACGGCACCGCCCGAGCCACTCTCGCATACGCCAAGGCCAACCACGCCCCGCCGGGCCGCCTCACCGAACTCGCCGGCGCGCTCGCCTCGGCTGCCGTGCAGACCGGACATGCGGTGCTGGCGGCGCGGGGCGAGTGGGTGACGAACGAGAAGCGCCTGCTGGAGCGGGCGGGGCTGCGGGGTGTTGACGGCGTCATCGGGTCATTGGGTGGCCGCCGTGAGCGGATGAGCGGGGCGGTCGCCGAAGCGGAGCTGCTCTTCGAGCAGGTGATGGAGAGGGAGGCGTCGCCGCGCGCGTGACTGGCACCTGTCCGGTAACGCCGTCGGTGATCACCTGCACCGTCCGTCCCGACCGCCGCACAGCCCTGTGGGCCGTCGTGCTTGCCGGGATGTGGCCGGTCGAGCGGGGGCGCAGGACAATTGTGGGTGAACAGGAGATTTGCCGGTCGGGCGAAGCGCCTGTGGGGCGCCGGTGGCGAGGGTGGCCGGTGATGTGCGGATGGGGCATGCGATGGGTGCGGGACTGATCGGGGCGCAGATCGCGGGCTACCAGGTGGAGTGCGAACTGGGCCGCGGGGGCATGGCCGTCGTGTACCGGGCACGGGATCTGCGGCTCGAGCGTACGGTCGCGCTGAAGCTGCTGACCCCGGACATGGTCCGCAACGACACCTTCCGCCGTCGTTTCGCGCACGAGCAGCGGGTCGCCGCGGCGCTCGACCACCCGCACGTCGTGCCGATCTTCGAGGCCGGCGAGACGGACGGTGTCCTGTACATCGCCATGCGGTACGTCCCGGGACTGGACCTGCGTGGCCTGCTCGACCGGGACGGCCCCCTGCAGGTCGACACCGCGTTGCGCATCGCCGCACAGGTGGCGTCCGCCCTGGACGCGGCTCATGAGCATGATCTGGTGCACCGGGACGTCAAGCCCGGCAATGTGCTGTTGGCCAGGGGTACGGACAGCGACCACCCCGAGCACGTCTATCTCACGGACTTCGGGCTGACGAAGAAATCGCTGTCGCTGACGGGGTTCACGTCCGTGGGCGAGTTCGTCGGCACGCTCGACTATGTGGCACCGGAGCAGATCGCGGGGCGCCCCGTGGACGGCAGGTGCGATCTCTACAGCCTCGCCTGTGTCGTCTACGAAACCCTCGCCGGCGGGCCGCCCTTCCAGCGGGAGGACAGCATGGAACTGCTGTGGGCCCACCAGTACGATCAGCCGCCCGCTCTGAGTGAACGCCGACCCGGTACTCCGCAGGCGATGGACGCGGTGGTGGATCGGGCCCTGGCCAAGGTTCCAGAAGATCGATTCGACTCCTGCCTGGAGTTCGTGGCGGCGTTGCGCGCAGCGGTGCAAGATGTCCGGCCGGCCGCGCATCCGCCGACCCGGGTGGACAGGACCGTCGGGCTGCCTCTTGACCCGCCCTCGTGGGCCCGGCCGGTCTTTGCCCGCCGGCTCGGTCACTGAGTGTGCACGTGTGACGCGGCCCCGTCGGTAGCTGTCGGGCTCCTCAACTCGCCGTCGGCGTCGGCTGGTTGGCGTATGCCGTCACCGCTCAGCCCGCGCGGCGGCCCATGGTCTCCGTGGGTTACGCGACGGCTCCGGGTCTGTCAAGTCCCGAACCCTCGGAACGTGACCTGACCGGACGATTCCCGCCTACTGGAAGTGCAAGACCTCACCGGGCAAACCGGATGAACCGAGGCATCGGGGCACGGATCAGTGCCTTTCACTTCAGGAGGAATCGTGAACTCTACGACCCGCACTCACGAGGGTGTCCGTCCCAAGCGTCGTCTGGCCCTGGCCACGGCGGCGGTGTCCGCCGCGGTCGTCGCCGGAGGCGTCATCATGCCGGCCACCACCGCGTCGGCGGCTCCGATGCCCCCGGCGTCGGAGGCCGAGGCGCTGCCCGGGTTCCAGGAAAAGGGGGGCGGCGGCTACGGCAAGGGCAAGAAGACCACCTGCTGGAGCAAGGCTCACAAGAAGAAGGTCAAGAAGGTCAAGAAGGTCCGCGGCAAGAAGGTCAAGCCGTGCTCCTGCTGGGCGGTCGGTCAGACCTTCTACTGGGACTATGAATACGAGATCTACTACATAGTCATAAAGCACGAAAAGAAGTACTTCTGGGACAGCCACAAGGAATTCAACTACTGGGAGGAGCACCGCCACGACGATTACTGGAAGAACTACCACAAGGACCATGACTTCTGGGAGGACGAGCACCACTGGAAGGACCACGGCTGGGTCGAGGACAACCACGACGATCACGACAAGCCCAAGCCGGACGGCGACCACGACGACTGGGACGACGACAAGCCCAAGCCGGACGACCACGACGACCAGGACAAGCCGGACGAGCCCAAGCCGGACGAGCCCAAGCCGGACGAGGACAAGCCGGACGAGGACAAGCCGGACGAGGACAAGCCGGACGAGGACAAGCCGGACGAGGACAAGCCGGACGAGGACAAGAGCCGGCCGAGGAAGCCCCCGCGGAGGAGGAGCCGGTCGAGGAAGCCCCGGCTGAAGAGGCCCCGGCGGAGGAAGCCCCGGTCGAGGAAGCCCCGGCGGAGGAGGCCCCGGCTGAGGAAGCCCCGGTCGAGGAGGCCCCGGCTGAGGAGGCCCCGGTCGAGGAGGCCCCGGCGGAGGAAGCCCCGGCTGAGGCCCCGGCCGAGGAAGCCCCGGCGGAGGAGGCCCCGGCACCGGCCCTCTGAGGCGCAGGTGACGAGAACGGGAGGCGGTGGAGACGCCGTCGCCCGTTCTCACTGAGGAAACCGAACTGCGGGCCACAACGCCCACCGCGACGGGGTGAAAGCCATGACGGCCTTCACCCCGTCTCCGCTTTGAACCCCCCGAATTTGAACCCCCCGAATTCGAACAGCTCCCGAAAGGATCCGGTGCTCATGTCCCCACAGCTCTGGCGGCGAAGCCTCGCCCAGACGGCACACCCGCGCACGATCGCCCCCAGGACGGCCCGCACCGTCACGTCACCCCGCACGGCGCCCGCGACCCGCCGATCGCCGCGCCGGCCCGCTGATCGGCGCCGACCAGGTGCCGCGGGGCTGTCGCCGGCCGTCCGGCCGCCCCACGAGAGGGCGCCGCCCCCTCGGTCGACGACAGCGGTGTGCCGCGGGTGCGCTGCGCTCGCGGCACAGGCGACCTCGTCATCCGCAGGCGGGGCAGTGCCCCGGTCAGGTGCTGGACCCAGGCCGGGAATCGGCCGTATGCCGTGCTCCACCGCATCCGGTCAAGCGGTGCCGTTCAGCCCGGGGTGAGCAGCTGCTCGGCCCAGACGGTCTTGCCGGTGGCCTCGTGCCGGGTGCCCCAGCGCTGGGTGAGCTGGGCGACCAGCAGCAGGCCCCGTCCTCCCTCGTCGAAGACCCGGGCGCGGCGCAGGTGCGGGGCTGTGCTGCTGGAGTCGAAGACCTCGCAGATGAGGTTGCGGCCCTCATGGATCATCCGCAGCCGGGCGGGTTCGCGGCCATAACGCAGGGCGTTGGTGACCAGTTCGCTGACGACGAGTTCGGTGACGAACCCCGCCTCCTCCAGCTGCCAGGCGGCCAGCTGGTCGGCGGCCAGCCGGCGGACTTGGGCGACGACCGTGGGATCGAAGGTCAGCTCCCAGGTGGCGACCCGGTCGGCGCCGAGGCAGCGGGAACGGGCGACGAGCAGGGCGACGTCGTCGTCCGGCGGGTGGGTCAGCATGGCCGTGAGGAGCCGGTCGCAGACGGCGTCCGGCGTCGAGGCGGGGCGGGCGAGGGTGGCGAACATCTTGTCCAGGGCCTCGTCGATGTCATGATCGCGCGCTTGGAGCAGACCGTCGGTGTACAGGGCGATCAGACTGCCCTCGGCGAGTTCGGTGTCCATGGTCTCGAACGGCAGGCCGCCGAGGCCCAGGGGCGGTCCGGGCGGGACGTCGAGGAAGTGCACGGTGCCGTCAGGGGCGACCACGGCGGGCGGGGGATGGCCGGCCCGGGCCAGTGTCAGGTGCCGGGAGATGGGGTCGTAGACGGCGTAGAGGCAGGTGGTGCCGATGCCCGCGGCACCCTGCACCGCCTCCTCGGGCCCGGCTTCCTCGGCGGACAGGTGCACGACGAGATCGTCGAGGTGGGTCAGCAGTTCATCGGGCGGCATATCGACGTCGGCCAGGGTGCGCACTGCGGTGCGCACCCTGCCCATGGTCGCCGACGCGCGTATGCCGTGACCGACCACGTCGCCCACCACCAGGGCCACCCGGGAGCCCGACAGCGGGATCACGTCGAACCAGTCGCCGCCCACGCCCGCCCGGCCGCCGGCCGGCAGGTAACGGGTGGCGACGTCCAGGGCCTGCTGATCGGAAAACGTCTGCGGCAGCAGGCTGCGCTGCAGGGTCACCGTGGTGGTGTGCTCCCGACCGCCGCGCCGGGCTCGGTGGATGGCCTCGGCAGCCGTGCCCGCCAGTTGCTCGCCCAGCCACATGTCGTCCGCGTCGAAGGGTTCCCGACGCCGGTGACGGCCCAGCAGCACCGCCCCGACGACATCGCTCTGGGCGCGCAACGGCACCACCATCACCGAACGCACCTCCGCCCGGCCGATCCAGGCGGCCTGGGGATCCTCGTCCGCCCACCGGGCGATGGCCGGCTCGCCCGCCCCGTACACGGCCGCCCGTCCCTCGGTCAGACACCGGGCCACCGGCGAACCGGCCGGGTAGCGCACCGACTCGCCCGCCGCGGCCAGCACGCCGGTCTCGCCGAGGACGGACCGCACCGCGATACGGCTCAGGCGCACCCGCCCCGTCGGCCCGGTGGTGTCCGCCCCGCCGCCGTGCCAGAAGTAGTCCAGCACCTCGACAGCGGCGAAGTCCGCCACCGCGGGCACCACGACCTCGGCCAGCTCGCGCGCCGTGCGCTCGGGGTCACCGGTGGTGCCGATGCGGGCCTGGCCCTGCAGCAGCATCCGCTGCCGGGCCGGGTACGCCCCCGCCGAGGGGTGTGCCACCAGACACACCGCACGTGCCGGGGCGTCAGCCTTCTCCGGCGGTGCGAGCGGTGCCAGCGACGCCGGCCAGGCGCCCTCCGTACCCACACCCCCGGGGCCGATGAGATCGGCGACATGCTGGACACCGTTTCCCTCCAGCACGAGGCGCATCGCTGCCTCGGCCCGATCGCTGGAGGGATGCGGTGCCAGCTCCGCCAGCCGCCACCCGCGCATCTCCTCCTCGGTCAGTGACAGCGCGCCTTCAAGGACGGCATTCGCCCCCACCAGCCGCAGATCCGAGTCGAAGACCCCGACGACGCAGGGCAGCTGGCGCAACACCCACTCGCCGAACACGCCGCCCGGCGGTAGCACTTCCCCCGGCGTCGTCGACGGCCCGCCGGCCGTTCTCGCCAGCACCAGCCACTCGGCCGCCGCAGCCCCGGAATCCCGTCGGTGGGCCAGCAGCCGTTGCTGCAGGCGCCGGCCGTCCCGATGCTGCAACAGCGCCGTGCCGCTCCACCTGCGACGTCCGGCCGCGACCCGCCGTGCCCGGTCCCCGACGTCACCGGCCAGCAGCCGCGCCGCCGGATGGCCGACCACCTCGTCCGGTCCATAGCCCAGGAGCCGCCCGGCCCCCTCGCTCCACCCCGTCACGATGCCCCGCTCGTCCACGGTGGCCGTGCACGCCCGCTGCGATGCAGCACCCGCCCGTGCCCACTCGCCGGAAGGGGAGGAAGGTCGCGCCATCACCGCTCCTCTGGCCGTTGAGGTACCTGCGGCACCCCCTAACCAGCGTGCTGCTGAAGCGCGCCGACCACCAACCGGAGACCCCCGCGCCCACGCGCACTCCCGGCCGGACCAGCCCCGACAGTTGGCGGACTCTTGGCCGCGGCTTTGCCTGTGACACGCCTGTGACAACGGGCGGACACGGCGATGACGTTCTCCAGACAGGGTCTTTACAAGGGACAAACAGCAGCAATCGGGCATTCTCTTCAGCTTTCAAGGGTGCGAGCGGAGACGACCGAGCCGACCGCCGGAGAACCCCCCATGAACCTCACTGCCACTCCCACCGAGACCGCCACGCTCACTCCCCGCGAACGGGAGACCCTGCTCCACATCGCCTCAGGCCACACCTACTGCCAGACGGCCCGCCACATGGGGCTCTCGCAGCACACGGTCGACACCTACCTCCGCCGCATCCGAGCCAAGTTCCAGGTCAACACCACCGCGGAACTCACCCGTCTCGCCATCGCCCTCGGCATGTGAGCCGCGCGATCCGCAACCTCCGAGCGATGACGTTGGAGGCCCGGGAGCGATTGCGTTCATAAAGAACGTGGCTCTGCCAAGCATCGTCACATCCTCGAAATACGGCCGTCCCATCCCCTCCAGGACCTCGGCCTACCGTGGACAGCGCAAGCAACCGCCCGGCCACCGTCGCCCGAAGGCGCCCGCCCCGCCCTCGTCCTGACAGGAGCCCTGTGTCCCGCCCCGCGGCCCCGACGTTCACCCTTCCGCCCTGGCTGGCCCACGCCCTGCGCGCCCAACGCGGCCCGGTCCCCTGGAGCGCCGTCACCCGAGGGGCGCTGGCCGCCGGCCCGCTCCTCCTCGCCGCCGTCCTCGTCGGCCGCGTCTCCCTCGGCGTCGTCGCCGCCATCGCCGCCATGCTCGCCGGCATCAACGACCGCCCCGGCAGCCGCCGTGCCTCCGTCAAGCGGCTCGGGATGCCCGCGCTGGCAGGGGCGGCCGGCATGTTCGTCGGGACATACGCCGGGGACCACGTCGGGGCGGTTCCGCTCACTCTTCTCCTGACCGGCCTCGGGCTCTTCGCCGGCGGCATCAGTGCCGTCGGACCGGTGGCGTCCGGCGCCGGTACGCAGCTTCTCGTCGCGGCCGCCATCGGGGCCGGGATGCCGTTGCCCGAGAGCGGGTGGCAGCGGGCGCTCGCCTATCTCGCCGGCGCCGCCTGGCTGCTCGCGTTGCGGCTCGCGCTCCCCACGCCCGGTTCCCTCGGCGGGGACTTCCGGTTCGACGGGGAGCGGGACGCGGTGGCGGGCGTCTACGACGCCGTCGCCGAGCTGCTCGACGCCGCGGGGACCGACCGGGCCACCGCCCGCCGCGCCGCGCTGACCGCAGCCCTCGATCACGCGCAGGACGCCCTCACCGGGCCCCGGCTGCGCCGGTACGCCTCCTCGTCCGCCGAGCGGAGGCTGCACGCGCAGTACGCCGCCGCGTTGCCGCTCGCCGAGGCCGCCACCGCGCTCGCCTGGGCCGGGGAGGCCGCGTCGGCCCGCGCCTCCGAGGGCCCACGACGCCTCGCCGCCGCCGTACGCGACAACACGCACACCGGACCACTCCCCGCCCCGTCCCGTTCCGCGCCCGCGCTGCGCGCCCTCGACGACGCCCTGCTGCACGCCGCCGAGGCCTTCGACCGGGGCAAGGGCAACCGCGACCTGCACACCCGGCGCCGTACGGCGAGGGACCTGATCCAATCGGTGTTCGGGGCCGGCGGACGGGAGTACGGGCTGCGCGTCGCCCTCTCCTTCGGGGCCAGCGCCGGCATCGCCCAGGCCCTGCACCACGCCAGGTGGTACGGGGAGCACGAGCACTGGTACTGGCTTCCCGCCACCGCGGTCTTCCTCGTCAAGCCCGACCTCGGTCCCCTCGTGTCCCGGGTGCTGTGCCGCGCCGCGGGCACCGTGCTGGGAGCCCTGCTGTTCGCCGGGTTCGCGGCCGTGCTGCCCCGGCCGGAAGGGCTCATCGCGCTGGTGGCCCTCAGCGGTGCCCTCATTCCCGTGGCCACCCGCCACTTCGCCGCCCAGACCGCCGTCGTGACCGTCCTGGTGCTCGCCCTCGTGATGGTCGGTGGCGAGCCGCAGGCCTCGGTGAGCCGGATCGGGGAGACGCTGCTGGCCTGCGCGATCGTGCTCGTCGTGGGTCACCTGCCGATGCCGGGGCAGCGGGGCGGGGGCGTCCGGGCGCGCCTCGCCGCGGCGAGCCGGGCCGCGCATGCCTACCTCGCGCATGTGGTGGGCGAGTGCGATGGCGGGGCTGGTTCCGGTGCCCGTGTCGGGATGGATGCCGAATCCCGTGCCGGACACGGCGATCACGCTGACCACGACGGCAAGAGCCACCCGGCCGCCTCCGCCGACCGGGCCCGCCGCTGGACCCTCCGCCGCGAGGCCTACCGCGCGCTCGCCGAGGCCCGTACCGCCATCGCCCTCGCCTCCGCCGAACTGCCCGCGCTGGCCCGGCACGCCGAGGGCGCGCACGAACTCGCCGACGCCCTGGAGCGGCTCGTCGACACCACCACCGCATGCGCCGTCCACCTCGACGACACCGGCCGGCTCACGGCCCACCACACCCGGCGCCTCACCGAGGTCCTCGACGAACTGGCCGCGGGACGACAGCGAATGGGCCTGCACGAGCCGGAGCTGCCCGTCGCCGTGTGAGCCACGGCCACCGCCTCAGACGCCGACCACCGCCTCAGACACCGATCACACGTCACGCGCCGCCCAGCACTTCAGCCCCGTCCGCCTCTCCATCCGGTATCCCCGGCGTCCCGGTCGTCCTCTCCTGCGGCCCTTCCCACCACACACACCAACGCGCTCCCCTTCCCGCTCACCCCCACTCGCACCTCCGTCGCGAACCCGTGCGCCGCCACGACCGGCTCCACCTTCCCGGCGATCTCCTGTGCCCGTTGCCCCGCGGGCGGCTCCCAGCACAGGCACAAGGTGCCTCCAGGCGCGAGCCACCTCCGCAGCGCCGCCAACTCCTGATCGGGGGACCGGACCCAGAAGAGGTTCACGTCGACCGCGAGGATCCGGTCGAAGGACCCGTCCGGGAACTCGGCCTCCTCCAGATCCGCCACCCGAACCACGGCCCGGCCCGCCGCCACACTCTCCGCGTTACGGCGCCGGGCCGCCGCCACCGCCGTACCCGAGCGGTCGATCGCCGTCACCGTGCCCGAGGTCAGCCGCTCGCAGAGCAGGGCGAGGGCGACTCCCCGGCCGCAGCCGATCTCCAGCACCCGGTCACCGGGGGCGGGGTCCAGGTTCCGCACCGCCCACGTCAGGCGCTCCGGGACCGAGCCCACGGCGGTCCGTCCCTCAGCCCTAGACCCGTACCCAGACCGGCGCGTGATCCGACCCCGCCGCGCCCCGCCGCTCCTGCGGATCCGCCCCCACCGACGGCAGCTCCGGCGCACCGGCCCCCGGCAGCCCCGTCCCCGCCGCCGTCACCCGGTGGACCAGGCGGTGGCTGCACAGGACGTGGTCGATCAGCTCACGCCGCCCGGAGTTCACCCGCGAGAACCGCTGATCGGCCGGGATCAGCGGCGCCACGTTCCACAGGCGGCCGAAGTCGCCCTTGTCGTCCGCATCGAAGCCGGGCGTGCCGATCTCCGAGCCGGGCGGGCCCAGCAGGATCTGGGTGGTCGCGGCCTGGACGTCGTCGTTCAGGTCGCCGACCACCGCCACGGCACGCTCACGTCCGTCGCCGGCCAGCAGCACATCGGCCAGTGCGCGCAGCGCCGTCGCCTCCGCCGCCCGCCGGTAGAGGGCGTACGCGCCGTAGCGGGCCCTTTCGCCCTCGTCGCGGGGGAAGAAACGATCGTTCGGATACGTCAGCAGCTTCGACTTCAGATGGGCCACCGCCACCCGCAGCGGCCCGGCCCCCGTCTCCGTCTCCACCGCCAGGAATCCCCGGCCCGCCGCCGACGCCCTGCCGCCCTCGTCGTCCGCCTGCACCGGGACCAGCTTCGCCGGGAAGGCCTGCGTGTCGTGCAGTACGCGCAGCTCCGTACGGCTGAGGAAGCCGACCCGGATGCCCCGGCCGTCCGCGTGCTCGGAGAGCGCGACATGCCAGTCGCCGCCCAGCATCCCCACCAGGTCCCGCAGAGCCTCCGGCTCGCCGACCTCCTGCACGCCGAGCAGCGCCGGGTCGAGCTCGGTCACGACCGCGGCCAGCGCGGCGAGCTTCGTCTCGTACGCGGCCTTGTCCTTGGGGCCGAACTCGCCGCCGGGCCGGTACAGGTTCTCCAGGTTCCAGGTGCCGAGGAGCATGCCGGGCCCCTTCCAGAAGCCGTGGGCCTTCCGGCCGTCGAGTGGCCGTGGTGGGGCCAGCGTGCCCGGGTGTCCGGCCCGTGCGACAGCCCCGCGACCGGATGCGCGGTTCGGCTCACGCGACCCGACGACCGCGTCGTACGTTGGCGTGATGACGCCTTCTCCCGCAGAAGCTCCCGCCGACCTCATCATCACCGGATGCACCGTCCTCGTGCACGACGATCAAGAGCGGATCGGGTTCGAGGAGAACGCCGCGATCGTCGTACACGGCGGAGTCGTCGAGACCGTCACGACCGCCGACGCCGTGCGGGACCGAGCCGCGGTCGAGCGGCTCGACGCCGCCGGCCAGGTCGCCCTCCCCGGCCTGGTCAACTGCCACACCCACGCCCCCATGGTCGCCCTGCGCGGGGTCGCCGAGGACCTGCCCACCGAGGAGTGGTTCAACGACGTCGTCTGGCCCGTCGAGTCCAACCTCACCGAGAAGGACGTGGAGTTGGGCGCCCGGCTCGCCTGCGCCGAGATGATCCGCGGCGGCGTCACCTGCTTCGCCGACCACTACTTCGCGATGGACGCCGTCGCCGCCGTCGTGGCGGAATGCGGGATGCGGGCACACCTCGGAGAGGCCTACTTCTCCTCCCAGGGACCCCAAGGCCGGGAGAAGTCGCTGGAGTTCGCGCTACGGCAGCGCGGCGCCGCGGACGGCCGTATCACCACCACCCTCGCCCCGCACGCCCCCTACACCGTCGACGAAGCCGACCTCGCCGCCACCGCCGAACTCGCCCGCGAGCACGGCCTCCCCGTCCACATCCACGCCTCCGAGAACCGCGACCAGGCCGACACCAGCCTCGCCCGCCACGGCGTCACCCCCGTCGAAATCCTCCACCGCGCCGGGATCCTCGACACCGACGTCCTCATCGCGCACGGCACGGGCATCCTCGACCGCGACCTGCCGGTGCTCCGGAACGCCACCGGCCGTATCGCCGTCGCCACCGCCCCGCGCGGCTACCTCAAGTTCGCCTGGCCCACCACCACACCCGTACGCGCCCTGCACGAGCTCGGCATCCCGGTCGGCCTGGCCACGGACGGTGCCGCCTCCAACAACTCGCTCGACGTATGGGAGTCGATGGCCCTCACCGCCCTCATTCAGAAGTCGACCACCGGCGACCCCCGCTGGCTGACGTCCCGTCAAGCTCTGCACCACGCCACGCTGCAGAGCGCCCGCGCCGTCGGACTCGGCGAGGCGGTCGGCAGCATCGCCCCCGGCCGCCGCGCCGACATCATCCTGGTCGACCTCACCGGCCCGCACACCCAGCCCGTCCACGACCTCGCCGCCACCCTCGTGCACAGCGCCCGCTCCTCCGACATCCGCACGACGATCGTCGACGGGCGAATCCTGATGCGCGACCGTGAGCTGCTGACGATCGATGTGCCGGAGGTGGTCGGGGAGCTGGGGGAGCGGATGCCTGCTCTGCTGGACCGGAGTCACGGCAAGCGGATCCAGGAGTACGACACATAGGCTCATCGACCACGCCTCGCCACGCGCCCGTGGGCTGCTCGCGCTGCCGCTGACGTACCCCGGAGAAATCTCCTGAAATTCCGCCGGCCCGGCGATGAGTTCCGCCCTTCCTACCGGTCACCACCCGGAACGGACCGTCGAACAGGAGGGGCGCCCATGTCGCTTCCGGAGATCGTCTCGCGCGAGCAGTGGCGCGTTGCGCGCGAGGAACTGCTGGTCAAGGAGAAGGCGGCCACGCGCGCGCGTGACGCGCTCAACGCCGAGCGGCGCCGACTGCCGATGGTCGAGATCGAGGAGGACTACGTCTTCGAGGGCGGCGACGGCAAGGCCACACTGGCCGACCTCTTCGAGGGGCGGCGCCAACTCGTCGTCTACCACTTCATGTTCGCCCCCGAGTGGGACGCCGGCTGCCGCAGCTGCTCGGGGTTCCTGGACCAGATCGGCCATCTGGCGCACCTGAAGGCACGCGGCACGACTCTTGTCGCCGTCTCCAGGGCGCCGTATCCGAAGATCCTGCCGTTCAAGGCGCGCATGGGGTGGACGGTGCCCTGGTACTCGTCCCACGGCAGCGACTTCAACCATGACTTCGAGGCGACCCTGGAGCACGAGGGCGAGCTGGTGGAACGGCCCGGCGTCAGCTGTTTCCTGCGGGACGGGGATCGCGTCTTCCACACCTACTCGACGTATGAGCGCGGCCTGGACGGGCTGGGCTCGACCACCGGCTTCCTGGACCTCACCGCGCTGGGCCGGCAGGAGGAGTGGGAGGAGCCCAAGGGGCGTGCGTCGGCTCTTGGGGCGCCTGCGGGCAGTGAGCGCATCCGATACCACGACGAATACGAGGACTGACGCGGAACGTGGCGATGGATCACCGGAGTGTGAGGGTCTGCTTCGGAAAGTGAGTACATGCTCACACATCGCGGTGAACGAGTGTCAACTACGTCTCAGTCCCGTCACCGGGCGAGCCGTTTCACCTCCGGCAGGCGTTAACTCCTACAAGTACAACGCTTTCTGGAGGTCAGGATGGTGAACGGGCGAACAGTGCTCGAACGCTTTCCCGCGGGCGGGCCACGAGGATCATGGCCGGCCGAGGAATTCGCACACGCGCGGCGCCTGGAGGGCCTGCCCGCGGAGGTCGTCATGGACCTCGCGTCGGACGCGTTCCTGGTGATCGTCCGCGGTGAGTTCGCGGGCGGCGCCGCAGCGTGAGCCGCGTGCGGTGCGCCCCTGGGACGGGCCTGTCGGTCAGTGGCAGGGGCGGTGTCGGTCAGCCCGCTTTCGGCGTGGGAACCGGTGCCGTGAACTGCTCCGCCTGGAGCGAGTACAACTCCGCGTAGACACCGCCGGTGGCCAGCAGCTCCTCCGGTGTCCCGGACTCCACGAGCCTGCCCTGGTCGAGGACGTGCACCAGAT
Source organism: Streptomyces bicolor (assembly GCF_000719285.1). GTDB lineage: Bacteria > Actinomycetota > Actinomycetes > Streptomycetales > Streptomycetaceae > Streptomyces > Streptomyces bicolor. The sequence continues at coordinate 38,312 of NZ_JOFS01000065.1, forward strand.
CGGCATGGCGTACGGACGCCAGCCGGTGGGTGATGAGGACGACCGTCTGCCCGGCGGAGGCCAGGGCGCGGATCTTCTCGAAGACCTCCAGCTCGGCCCGTGCGTCCAGGGCCGCCGTCGGCTCGTCCACGATCAGGATGTGGCCACGCCGGTACGCGGCCCGGGCGATCCCGAGCCGCTGCCACTGCCCGCCGGACAGCTCGTGCCCACCGCTGAACTGGCGGGCCAGCAGGGTGTCCAGGCCGCGCGGCAGATCGGCCACCACGTCCTGCGCCCCGGCCTCGGCGAGCGAGGCGGCCAGGCGCTCTTCGGTGAGCGGCGCGGAAGAACGCCCGACGGCGACATTGACCCTGGCCGTGAACGGCCAGCGCTTGAAGTCCTGGGCCACCATCGCGATGCGCTCGGCGAGCCGGCGCCGGTCGGCGGTCGCGGCGTCGACGCCGTCCCAGAGGATGCGGCCCCGGTCCGGCGTGTAAAGGCCCGCGAGCAGCTTCACCAGAGTGGTCTTCCCGGACCCGTTCTCGCCGACCAGCGCGATGATCCGGCCGAGAGGGAGGGTCAGCGTGACGTCGTCGAGGGCGGGACGGGAGGACTCGCCCGGGTAGGAGAAGCTGACGTTCTCGAACCGGATCTCCTGCGGATCGTCGGGCAGGGCCTCGCCACCGGCCGGAATCGCCCGCTCGGCCGCCTCGACGTACAGCCGCTGCAGATCGCCCACGAACAGGGCCTCCTCGTGGAGCGCGTTGACCTCCAGCACCAGGCTGTCCAGGCTGGAGGACCCGGTGCGGATGGCGATGACGGCCGTACCCGCCACGGACAGCGCCATGGCCCCGGCGAGCAGCAGCCCGCCCAGCGTCGCGTACGTCGCGACGGTCGCGAGCCCCGTCCACGCCGCCGCGATGAGCCCCGTACGCGCCGCGAGCCGGGCCAGCCGCGCCTGCTCGGCCTCCGCCGTCTCCGACATGGCCCGGTAGTGACGCAGCAGGAAGGGGCCCACACCGTGCACCCGGATCTCGGGCGCGGCGGCGGGCTCGGTCAGCAGCCCGCTGATCAGATGGCCGGCGCGCGAGTGCTGCACCCAGGTGTGGAAGGACTCATACCGGCGCCGGGCGTTCGTCAGGGCGCTCCAGGCGCTGGGCAGGGTCATGGTCGCGAGGAGCGGGAGCAGGGCGGGATGCAGCACGGTGAGCACGCCGGCAGCCGCGATCAGCGAGATGGCGGCATTCACGACACGCGTGCTGTACGAGATCATGCGGCGGGCCGCCGAGGCGCCGTACTGCGCGGTGTCCAGCAGCTTGTGGAAGGCGTGGTCCTCGATCGCGGCCAGCTCCACGGCGGCGGCCCGCTCCAGATACAGCTCGGTCGCCACGCGCTCCACCTTGGGCTCGAGGCGGCCCGTGGCATACGTCGACGCGGCCCGCAGCAGGGTGGACACGACCATGACGGCGGCCATGACGACAAGCGCCGGAACGGCACCCCGTAGCCGTTCCTCCAGCGCCCCGCCCCCGATCAGCCGCCCCAGCACACTGTTGACCGCGAGCAGCCCGACCGCCTGCGCCAGCCCTCGGCCCACCTCGGCCACCAGCACGGTCCGCGCGGCCCGCCGATCGGCCTGCCAGGCGAGCCGGAAACTGGACGCCAACAAGGACGGCAACCGCCTCACCATGGCCCGGAAGCTCAGCTCCAGGAACGCGTCCCGATGCTGATTCCACCCCATGTCGTACCGCAGAGGCCCCCCGAACAACAGCCGCTCCGACTCGGAAACCCCACCCTCACCGGAACCGCGCTTCTTCCCCACCGCCCAGCCTCCCCCGACCGTCGCTCGTGACGGAGGGCCACTATGACGGGGCGGGCGGCACCGGGGGAGGGCGTGAGTGGGGG
>NZ_JOFS01000066.1 GCF_000719285.1 Streptomyces bicolor
ACCCCGACACCCCCCGCGACCTCGTCGGCATCGGCATCGGCCCCTTCAACCTCTCCCTCGCCGCCCTCGCCCACCCCCTCGCCGAACTCGACGCCGTCTTCTACGAGCAACGCACCGCCTTCTCCTGGCACCCCGGCCTGCTCATCGACGGCGCGCGCATCCAGGTCCCCTTCCTCGCCGACCTGGTCACGCTCGCCGACCCCGCCAGCCCCTGGTCCTTCCTCAACTACCTCAAAACCCGCGACCGGCTGTTCCCCTTCTACTTCGCCGAGCGCTTCCACATCCAGCGCGCCGAATACGACGCCTACTGCCGCTGGGTCTGCGAGAACCTCCCCGGACTGCACTTCGGCCACCAGGTCGACGCCGTCCGCTTCAACGCCGAACGCGACGTCTTCGAGGTCGACTTCACCCAACTCGACCCGGACGGGGACGCCGAAGCGCTCGGCCGTACCCACACCCGCAACATCGTCCTCGGCGTCGGCACCGAGCCCTACGTCCCCGACCCGCTCAGGCCCCTCGTCGAGGCACCCACCGTCCCCGTCATCCACGCCGCCGACTACCTCGACCACCGCGACAGACTCCTCGCCGCCGAGCACATCACCGTCATCGGCTCCGGACAGTCCGGCGCCGAGGTCTTCCTGGACCTCCTCCGCCGCCGCCCCACCGGACGCGAAGGGCTCCACTGGCTCGGCCGCACAGGGGCCTTCGCACCCATGGAGTACTCCAAGCTCGGCCTGGAGCACTTCACCCCCGACTACACCCGCTACTTCCACGCCCTCGACGAACCCGTCCGCGACAAGCTCCTCGCCTCCCAGTGGCAACTCCACAAGGGCATCGACGCCGACACCCTCGCCGCGATCCACGACGAGCTCTACCGCCGCACCCTGCACGGCGGCTGGCCCGAGGTCGTCCTCACCCCCGGCGTCCGCGTCCGCACCGGCGGCCGTATCGCCACCACCAAGGTCGAACTCCACCTGGAACACGTCCACCAGAACACCCGCTCACGCCTGACCACCGACGCCGTCGTCCTGGCCACCGGCTACCGCGAACGCTCCCTCGACTGCATCCTCGCCGGCCTCGACCCCTACCTGCGCCGCGACAGCCAGGAACGCCCCCGCATCGACGACCAGAACCGCCTGGTCATGGACCCCACCGTCACCGGCTCCGGCTGCAACATCTACGTCCAGAACGCCGAACGCCACACCCACGGCATCGGCACCCCCGACCTCGGCCTCGCGGCCTGGCGCAGCGCCGGCATCCTCAACTCCCTCACCGGCAAGGAGCCCTACCCCCTCCCCACCCGCACCGCCTTCACCACCTTCGGCCTGCAACAGCAAGAGCCCCAGATCCCGCGAGCGCGTCAGCCGAAGGCACTGACACCACTCATGGACGGGATCTGAGGCCCCTCACCCCTTGCAAGACAGCCACGGCGTCCTAGAACACCGGCGTGCCGTTCCGCGTGAGCTTCCAGTCCACCGACGCGAACTCCTTCGGGTCCAGCACACCCTTAGCGGTCACCCACTCCGCGATCCGGGTCCGGATCTCCGTCGACTCCGACCACAACTCCTGAGCCGACGCCACATGCGGGAACGCCCCGCCACCATTGGCCCGGTAGTTGTTCACCGCGAACACGAACTTCTGAGCGTCGTCCAGCGCGGCACCGTTGTAGGACAGGTTCCGGATCCGCGAACCCGCCGCCTGGGCGATGTCGATCTCGTACGACAGCCCCGACACGTAGTCGTAGTTGTAGTCCGGGCGGTTGTTCGCGTTCGTCAGCTTCTCCACGTCGACAGCCGCGTCGGCGGCCGTCTGCACGAAGTACTCCGCCGAATACTCCAGGTACGCCTTGATCTGCGCGCCCGTCATCAGCTTCGCGACCAGCGTGTTGTCGTACACGTACAGGCTCGACAGATCCCGGATCGTCACATCGCCGGCCGGGATCTCCGACGTACGGGAGAACGGCGACGCCTGCGAGATCACGGGCAGCGAGGCGTACTCCGTGCCCGCCAGCGCCGCCCTCACCACGTCCTCCTGGACCTTGGTGATCAGGTCGATGATCGGGGCGTCCTTGTAGCGGGCCTCGACCGTCGTCAGCTTCTCGGTCGCCGTTCCGACGACCTGGTTGACGTACTCCACGACGACGTCGTGGTCGTCCTTCAGCAGCTTGGTGATCTTCGGGTCGTCGGCGACCGTCTTCGAGTCCCGCACCGTCGCCTTCACCGACTCGACCGTCCAGCGGCCCTTCTCGAAGACCAACTCGAAGTCGAACAGCGTCAGCCGCTGGGCATAGCAAAGCGGCTCCGACAGCACGACCGTTTTGCCCGTCTTCTCGTTCGTGACCAGCAGCTCCGCGATCTCCGTGTGCGCGTGCCCGACCAGGATCGCGTCGATCCCCGGCACCTGCTGCGCCACCAGCGCGGAGGAGTTCTCGATGTACGGCAGCTGGTCACCGTACGAGGAGGTCCCCGACGAACCGGAGTGCGCCGAGACGACCACCACATCCGCGCCCATCGACCGCAGCTTCGGCACCCACTTCGCGGCCTGCTCCTCCAGACCCGGGAACACCATCCTGCCCTCGACGTACGCCTTGTCCCAGATCGCGATACCCGGGTTGGTCAGACCGAGGACCGCGACCTTCACCGGCGGGGCACCCGGCACGCGGAACTTCTTGATGAAGTACGGAGGGAACGCCGGCTTGAGGGTCTTCGCGTCCAGCGCGTTCGCACCGAGCAGCGGGAAGTCGCACTGGTCCTCGAACTTCCGCAGCGTCTCGATGCCGTAGTTGAACTCGTGGTTGCCCAGCGCCACCGCGTCATAGCCGATGGCGTTCATCGCCGCGGCCATCGGGTGGACCGGACCCCCCTCCGCGGTGATCGGGTCAACCTTCGCGTAGTAGTACGTCAGCGGCGTGCCCTGAATCGTGTCGCCCGCGTCGATCAGCAGCGTGTTGCAGCGGCCCTTCTCCGCACGGACCTGGCTCACCAGCGTCGAGACCCGCGCCAGACCCTTCGCGTTGCCCTTGGCATCCGCGTACTCCGCGTCCTTGAAGTAGTCCCAGTTGAAGATGTTGCCGTGCAGGTCGGTGGTGCCCATCACCGTCAGCGAGTAGCGCTTGGCGGGCTTCTTCGCCGCCGCGGCCTCGGCAGCCTGCGCCGCCGGAGCCGCCGCCGCACCGGCGATCGCCACCCCCGCTCCGGTCACGGCGGACTTCTTCAGGAACTTCCGGCGGTCCAACGGCATGAGTGCTTCTCCTGGGGGAATGGTCAACAACGCGCGTAGATTCTGACCTGGGCATGGCGAGAAGCAACAGACCCCGCAGGTTTCGATCTGATGACCGAAGCCGTGAACTCCCGGTCCCCAACCAGTCAATGAGTGACAGAGTGGGACGTATGACCAGCCCAGCGCCCGACGACCCACAGCCCGCCGTCCCCTACGGCACCCCCGACGCCCCCCGCATCGCCGTCCGCGGCGAGGCCCGCCTCGAGGTCGACCCGGAAATCGCCCGCATCGGCGTCACCGTCGCCTCCCGCGGCAAAGACCGCCGTGCCGCCCTCGACGACCTCACCCGCCGCAACACCACCGTCCTCGACCTCATCAAAACCTACGGCGACGCCGTCGAGCGACTCGAAACCGGCGCCTTCTCCATCAGCCCCGAACTCAAGGACAAAGGCCGAGGCGAACGCGTCCACGCCTACCACGGCCGCGTCCACATCACCGCCGTACTCACCGACTTCACCGCCCTCGGCGAACTCACCACCCGCCTCGCCGACCTGGACCTCACCCGCGTCGACGGCCCCTGGTGGGCCCTGCGCCCCGACTCACCCGCCCACCGCGAGGCGAGGCAACAAGCAGTACGGGAAGCCGTACAGCGCGCGCGGGAGTACGCCGAAGCGCTCGGAAGCACCCTGGCCGCGCTGGTGGAACTCGCCGACATCGGCGCGGAGAACACCCCCGCCTATCCACAGGCCCCCGGCAGCCGAATGCGCTCCATGGCCTACGGCGCCGCCGCGGAGGAATCCGCAGCCGCCCCCCTCGATCTCGAACCCGAACGCCAACACGTCTACGCCCAAGTGAACGCCCGATTCACCATGACGCCACCCCGGCTGTGAATATCCCGGTTCACCCTGACGGGGTGTTTCGAACGCTCATCGGAGCACCCCGTCGCACAATTCAACACTTGTCAACCGCCCTTCACGCAACGGTTGTTGAGTAGTCACGCTGGACGAATTCTCTACCCGCCGGTAAGTCATAGAGTCGAAACATGCGCCGAGCGAAAATCGTCTGCACCCTGGGCCCCGCCACCGACTCCTACGACCAGATAAAGGCACTGGTCGACGCCGGAATGGACGTCGCCCGATTCAACCTCAGCCACGGCAGCTACGCCGACCACGAGGAGCGCTACCAGCACGTACGCAAGGCCTCCGACGAGACCGGCCGCAGCGTCGGCATCCTCGCCGACCTTCAAGGCCCGAAGATCCGCCTCGGCCGCTTCACCGAAGGACCCGTACTCCTTGAACGCGGAGACACCTTCACCATCACCGTCGAAGAGGGCGCAGAGGGCAACCGCGAGCAGTGCGGAACGACGTACGGCGGCCTCGCCGGCGACGTCACCCCCGGCGAACGCATCCTCGTCGACGACGGCAAAGTCTGCCTGGAGGTCACCTCGGTCGACGGACCGCGCGTCCACACGACGGTTGTCGAAGGAGGCATGGTCTCCGACAACAAGGGCCTGAACCTGCCGGGTGTAGCGGTGTCCGTCCCCGCCCTCTCCGAAAAGGACGAGGCAGACCTCCGCTGGGCGCTGCGCACGGGCTTCGACGTCATCGCACTGTCGTTCGTCCGGAGTGGGCGCGACATCGAGGACGTGCACAGGATCATGGACGAGGAAGGCCGCCGCCTCCCGGTGATCGCCAAGGTCGAGAAGCCGCAGGCGGTGGAGGCCATCGACGACATCGTGGCCGCCTTCGACGGCATCATGGTCGCGCGCGGCGACCTCGGCGTGGAGATGCCGCTGGAGCAGGTCCCGATCGTCCAGAAGCGCGCGATCAAGCTGGCGAAGCGCAACGCCAAGCCGGTGATCGTCGCGACGCAGATGCTCGACTCGATGATCGACAACTCCCGCCCGACGCGTGCGGAGGCCAGCGATGTCGCCAACGCGGTCATCGACGGCACGGACGCGGTGATGCTGTCCGGCGAGACGAGCGTCGGCAAGTACCCCATCGAAACGGTCCGCACGATGGCGAAGATCGTCGAGGCGGCCGAGGAGGACATCCTGGCGAAGGGCCTCCCACCGCTGACCGAGCGGAACAAGCCGAGGACGCAGGGCGGCGCGGTGGCCCGCGCGGCGGCCGAGATCGGCGACTTCCTGGGCGCCAGGTTCCTGGTCGCCTTCACCCAGTCGGGCGACACGGCCCGCCGCCTGTCCCGGTATCGGTCGCCGATCCCGCTGCTTGCGTTCACGCCGGAGCCGGCCACGCGGTCGCAGTTGAATCTGACGTGGGGGGTGGAGACGTTCCTGGGGCCGCATGTGGACTCGACGGACGCGATGGTCGACCAGGTGGATGAGCTGTTGCTGAAGTACGGCCGCTGCAAGAAGGGCGACACGGTCGTCATCACGGCGGGGTCGCCTCCGGGGGTGTCGGGGTCGACGAACATGGTGCGGGTGCATCACATCGGGGAGGACGACAGTCCCAAGTAGCAGGCGGTGGGCCCCTCTTCGGCTTTGAGGAGGGGCCCTTTGGTGTGTGGGGTCAGTGCTTGGGGCCTACGTGGGCGTCCATGAGGGCTACGTAGGCTTTGCGGGCAACGGAGATGTTGTACGGGTTGCCGTTTCGGGTGCAGTGCGTCCACTCGATGCCGAGCTTGTCGAGAGTGTCCGTGTAGAGCTGACGGATGTCGTCGGACACGTTGGTGAAGAAGTACCGCGGGTACTCGTAGCGCTTGCGCTCACCGCCGACCATGCGGGTCGTCCAGTTGGTGATGCGGCAGCCGTCGGAGTGGACGAGGCCGCGGATGAACTCCCAGGGGTGGGCGTCGACGATTTCCTGTTGCCAGGGTTCGAGGGCGATCGTGCGCTCGTGCTTCTTGCCGGGGCCGTGCTGGGGGAAGAGGCACCACAAGTGCATGGAGTGCAGCTTCAGGTCCCGGCAGCCTTTGCGGCGAACTCGGCAGACGGCGTTGTGGGGGAACACCGAGCGCATGGCGTTCTCGCACTCGTCCATAAGTCCTGGACGCGACTCGTCACAGGTGATGGACAAGCTGGGCGATCGCATGGCGCGGTTCTGGATGATGTGGCCGTCACCCAGGTAGAGGCCGAGGAGGTAGGCATAGGCCGGACGGTCGAGATTGCCGTCGCATCGTGGGCACGGTGGGGGCGTGCGTCCTGGACACTCTCCGCGTTTCGCCCGGTCTGCGTGTTTCCAATAGCCGATTGTGCCGAGCGGGATGTTGAACTGGCGGGCCACGTCGGCATTCCTGGCGCCGTCGCGCAGCAGCGTCAGGACCCTCTGTCGAACCTCAGTACCGTGAAAGTTCATGCGAGTACTCTGAGTGAGTGATCGCGACGCTGCGCAGCAAAAAGCGGATGTTCACGAGAACGTGGACATCCGCTTCCTGGTCAAGCAGTGCCGGGTGCGGGATTCGAACCCGCAAGCCCTCACAGGCAGAGGTGTTTGAGACCTCCGTGTATACCGTTCCACCAACCCGGCTCGGCACTTCCGAGGAGTGTACCGGGTCATCATCGTTAGTCGCAGCTAGGTAGGCTCTTGGGAGCAGCACCCCTGCCCCTGAACGAGGAGCCCCCGTGACCGCCCCCGAGTCGCCCCAGCCCGTAGACGCGCCCGACGACGACAAGTCGCACGTGCCTCCGCTGACGACCCGTGTCGTCATCGCCGAGGACGAGGCGCTGATCCGGCTCGATCTCAAAGAGATGCTCGAAGAAGAGGGGTACACCGTCGTCGGTGAGGCCGGTGATGGTGAGCAGGCGATCGAGCTTGCCCGCGAGCACCAGCCCGACCTGGTCATCCTCGATGTGAAGATGCCGAAGCTGGACGGTATTTCGGCGGCGGAGAAGATCGCCGAGGAGCGCATCGCGCCGGTTCTCATGCTCACCGCCTTCTCGCAGCGCGATCTCGTCGAGCGGGCCCGGGATGCCGGTGCGATGGCCTACCTGGTCAAGCCGTTCAGCAAGAGTGATGTCGTGCCGGCGATCGAGATGGCCGTCTCGCGGTTCACGGAGCTGAAGGAGCTGGAGAAGGAGGTCGCCGACCTCACGCTGCGGCTGGAGACGCGGAAGCTGGTGGATCGGGCGAAGTCGATCCTGCAGACCGAGTACGGGCTGACGGAGCCGGCCGCGTTCCGGTGGATTCAGAAGACGTCGATGGATCGTCGTATGTCGATGCAGCAGGTCGCCGAGGCGGTCATTCAGGATGCCGAGGAGAAGAAGGCCGGCAAGGGCTGACGTAACGTAGCGAAGCAGCATGAGTGAGGCCCGCGCCCCTGACCGGGGGCGCGGGCCTCTCTCGTGGGTTGGGTGGTGTCAGTCCTCGCCCAGGTACGCCTTGCGGACGGACTCGTCGTGCAGCAGGTCCTGGCCGGTGCCGGACAGGACGATGTTGCCGACCTCCATGACGTGTCCCTGGTCGGCGAGCGAGAGGGCCGCCTGGGCGTTCTGCTCGACGAGGAGGATCGTCGTGCCCTGGGACTTCAGCTCGGCGATGGTCGCCATGATCTTCTGCATCATGATCGGGGAGAGGCCCATGGAGGGCTCGTCCAGCATGAGCAGTTTCGGCTGGGACATCAGGGCTCGGCCCATGGCGAGCATCTGCTGTTCGCCGCCGGAGAGGGTGCCTGCCGCCTGGTTGCGGCGTTCTCCGAGGATGGGGAAGAGGTCGTATGCCTTCTGGATGTCCTTTTCGATGCCGTCCTTGTCCTTGCGGAGGAAGGCGCCGAGCTGGAGGTTTTCGAAGATGGTCAGGCGCGGGAAGATGTGCCGGCCTTCGGGGGAGTGGGCGAGGCCCAGGGAGACGATCTTGTGGGCGGCGATGCCGGTGAGGGGCTTGCCGTCGAAGATGATCTTTCCGGAGGTCGGCTTGAGCAGGCCGGAGAGGGTGCGCAGGGTCGTTGTCTTGCCGGCGCCGTTGGTGCCGATGAGGGTGACGACCTGGCCGGCCTCGACGCTGAAGGAGATGCCTTTGACGGCTTCGATCTTGCCGTAGGCGACCCGGAGGTCTTCGACCTCGAGCAGTGCGGTCACTGGGCGTCTCCCTTGGTGCTGGTGGTGCTGGTCGCGTCGGCCGCGGCTTCGGCGGCCTCGACTTCGGCGGCCTCCGCCTCGCCGGGGTCGCCTTCGAAGGGCTCGCCCAGGTAGGCGGCGATGACGCGTTCGTCGGCCTGGACGACCTCGGGGGTGCCCTCGACGAGTTTTTCGCCTTGGACGAGGACGGAGACGCGGTCGCTCAGGTTGAAGACGAAGCGCATGTCGTGCTCGATGAGGAGGACGGCGATGCCCTTGTCGCGGATGGCGAAGACCAGCTCTTCGGTGGCGCGGGTCTCCTGGGGGTTCATGCCGGCGGTCGGTTCGTCGAGGAGCAGCAGGCCGGGTTCGCTCGCGAGCGCTCGTGCGATTTCGAGCTTGCGCTGTTCGCCGTAGGGCAGGTTGCGGGCGAGGTGGTCGCGCTTGCCGGCGAGGCCGATGAACTCGAGGAGTTCCATGGCTCGTTCCTCGCTGGCCTTTTCCGCCTTCTTGAAGCCGGGGCCGCGCAGGAGGGCGGACCAGAGGCCTTCCTTGGTGCGGGTGTGGCGGCCGACGAGGACGTTCTCCAGGACGGTCATGTTGGCGAAGAGCCGGATGTTCTGGAACGTGCGGGCGATGCCTGCCTTGGTCACCAGGTGCGGCTTGGGCGGGAGGACGGTGCCTTTGTAGGAGACGGTGCCCTCGGTGGGGACGTACAGGCCGGTGAGGCAGTTGAAGAAGGTTGTCTTGCCGGCGCCGTTGGGCCCGATGAGGCCGACGATCTCGCCCTCGTTGACGGTGAAGTCCACGGAGCGGACGGCGGTGAGGCCGCCGAAGCGCATGGTGACGTCGCGGGCTTCGAGTACTGGTGTCGTCATGGGGTCACGCACCCGCCTTCGTGGTGACGGCCGGTTCGTCGGTCAGCGTCGTGGTGTCTGGTACGTCGGTCTGGCCGGTCTCGTGGAATTCGAGCTGGCGGCGGCGGTTGGCGATGACGCCTTCGGGGCGGAAGCGCATCAGGAGGATGAGTGCGATGCCGAAGGCGAGCAGGGACTTCTCCTGGAGGAAGACGAGCTTCTCGGGGAGGAGGTAGAGCAGGGCGGCGCCGAGGAGTGGTCCGGCGACGGTGCCCATGCCGCCGAGGACGACCGCGGCCAGGAGGAACGCGGAGTTGGGGGGTGCGGCGCCGGCGAACTGGTAGGGGTTGGGTACGACGCTGTAGGTGACGTGGGCGAAGACGGTGCCGGCGAGGCCGGCGAGGGTGGCGCCGAGGGCGAAGGCGATGAGCTTGACGCGGAAGCCGTTGATGCCCATGGCTGTGGCTGCTGTCTCGTCTTCGCGGATGGCGATCCAGGAGCGGCCGATGCGGGAGTCGGCGGCGCGGGTGTAGACGAGGACGATGATGGCCATGATGACGACCATCAGCAGGTAGTAGTTGGCGAAGCGGCCGAGGGTGATCCCGCCGATGTCGTTGGCCTCCCCGAGGTTCAGGCCGAAGAGGTTGATGTCGGGGATGGACGGGATGCCGTTGGGGCCGTTGGTGATGTCCGGGCCGGAGTCGCCGTCCATGTTGTTGACGGCGATGCGGAAGATCTCACCGAAGCCGAGGGTGACGATGGCGAGGTAGTCGCCGCGCAGTCGGAGGGTGGGTGCGCCGATGAGGACGCCGAAGACGAGGCTGGCGGCGGCGCCGGTGAGGGCGGAGGCCCAGAAGGGGAACTGGACGCCGGAGAACCGGGAGAACTCGGAGCCGGAGACCAGGGCCGCGGTGTAGGCGCCGACGCCGAGGAAGGCGACGTAGCCGAGGTCGAGGAGGCCGGCGAGGCCGACGACGATGTTGAGACCCAGGGCGACCGTGGCGAAGATCAGGATGTTGACGCCGATGTTGGTGTAGTGGTCGTTGGTCTGGGTGAAGGGGAACGCGATCGCGGCGAGGAAGCCCATGAGGAGGGTGAAGCCGCGGTGGTGGGCGGTGAGCCGGGAGAGCCGGTCGAGGAGTCCCGCGGTGTGCAGGGCCCACATGGAGAAGGCGACCACGAGGAGGTAGCCGATGAAGAGTTCGCCGTACTCGGTGTCGATGCCGTAGGTGAAGACGCCCAGTCCGAGGGCGGTCACGACGGTGATGACGAGTCGCTCGGCCCAGGGGGCGAGGGGCTGGGGTGCGGGGATCTTCTCGGCCTTGGTGATGTACGCCTTGAGGTTTTCCTTGGTGTCGTCGCCGAGCTGCTCCGGGAGGGAGAGCGCGCCGAGGACGGGCAGGAGGGAGGCGAGGGCCGCGATGTAGCCGCCGGGTTCGAGGTTGACGAGGCCGCCGAGTTCGACGCTGATCGCGATGACGGCGTACCAGGTGACGGCGAAGCCGGCGAGGGCGCTCAGGAAGAGCGGTGCGTTGTTCTTGGCGGGCAGGAGCCAGCCGAGGCCCTTGATGCCGTAGGCGGCGAGGGCGAACAGTGCGGTGAGGACGCCGGCGGTGAAGGTCAGCCACTGCAGGCCGCCGGGGTAGCCGTTGATGGTGAGGTTGCCGGGGAACTCGCTGGTCCAGGTCCAGGCGAGGAAGGCGGAGGCGGCGGTGGCGATGCCGCCGGTCAGGATGAGGGCGCGGGCGGCTGCGAGGGGCAGCGGCAGGAGGCCGCGGGCGGCCGGGGCGGTCTTGGCTATCTCGGTCATGTGATCACGCCCTGTCCGCGACGCGCTCGCCGAGCAGGCCTTGTGGCCTGACGAGGAGGACGAGGATGAGGAGACAGAAGGCCCAGACGTTGGCCCAGCTCTGGCCGCCGAGCTGCTGCATGCCGGGGATGCCGTCGATGTAGGCGGAGGCGAGGGTTTCGGCGATGCCGAGGACGATGCCGCCGAGCATGGCTCCGTAGATGTTGCCGATGCCGCCGAGGACGGCTGCGGTGAAGGCCTTGAGGCCCATCAGGAAGCCCATGCGGTAGTCGATGTTGCCGTACTTGAGGCCGTAGGCGACGGCTGCGACTGCGGCGAAGAAGCCGCCGATGGCGAAGGCGATGACGATGATGCGGTTGGTGTCGATGCCCATGAGCTGGGCGGTGTCGGGGTCCTGTGCGGTGGCCTGCATGGCGCGGCCGGTGCGGCTCTTGCGGACGAAGAACGCGAGTGCGGCCATGCAGACGACGGCGGCCAGGATGAGGAAGATGTCGGCGTCCTTGATGGTGACGGAGCCGATGTCGTGGGTGGTGTCGAGGCCGGGGAAGGCGATGGCGCGGTCGGCGCCGGGGTAGAAGTTGCGGACGACTTCCTGGAGGGCCAGGGAGAGGCCGATCGCGGTGATGAGCGGTGCCAGTCGTGGTGCTCCGCGCAGGGGTCTGTAGGCGAACCGTTCCGCTCCGACGGCGATGAGGATGGCGACGAGGCCACCGCCGATCAGCATGAGGGGAACGGCGATCGCCATCGATGTGCCGTCGGGCAGGATGTAGAAGTAGACCGTGAAGGCGCCGAAGGCCCCGGTCATGAAGATCTCGCCGTGCGCGAAGTTGATGAGCTGGACGATGCCGTACACCATCGTGTAGCCGATGGCGATCAGCCCGTACATCGAGCCTAGGAGCAGCCCGTTGGCCAGCTGCTGCGGCAGGGTGTTCACCGCATGGCCTCCATTAGGAAGGTGGTTGTGTGCACTCGGGTGCGGGGTCTGTGCACCGGACGTGTGCAGAGGGTCTGGGTGTGGAAACGGGCCGCGCGGTCGGGGTCCTCCTTCCGCGCGGCCCGTGTGTGGCGGTGCTGGGGGGCCTGGGTCAGTTCAGGTCGGCGGTGCCGGTCTTGACGGCCTTCCACTCGCCCTTGACGACCTGGTAGACGGTCAGCTGCTTGTTCGTGGTGTCGCCGTACTCGTCGAAGGAGACCTTGCCGCTGAGGCCCTGGAAGTCGGACTTCTGGACCTCGTCGACGACCTTGGTGCGCAGGTCGGTCATGTCGGTGGGCACCTTGCCGCCGTTGGCGTCCACGACGGCCTTGACGGCGTTGATGATCGCGGTCGCGGCGTCGTAGGAGTAGGCGCCGTAGGCGCCGTAGTCGCCCTTGTAGCCCTTGGCCTTGTAGGTCTCGATGAACTGCTTGGCGGCGGGCAGGGTGTCGGCGGGGACGCCGATGGCGGTGGCGAGGTCGCCTTCGGTGGCGGCGCCGCCGGCCTCGATGTAGGTGGAGGCGAACATGCCGTCGCCACCGAACAGCGGGATCTTGACGCCGCCGTCCTTCATCTGCTTGCTGAGCAGCGCGGACTCGTCGTACTGACCGCCGTAGTAGAGCAGGTCGGCCTTCGAGTTCTTGATCTTGGTGACGAGGGAACCGAAGTCCTTGTCACCGGTGTTGACGTGGTCGGTCTCGACGACCTTGCCGCCGAGCTTCTTGAACTGCTCGGTGAAGATCTTCGCCAGGCCCGCGCCGTAGGTCTGCTTGTCGTCGACGACGAAGACGCTCTTCTTCTTGAGGCCGTTGATGGCGTAGTCCGCGGCGAAGCTGCCCTGCAGCTCGTCGGTGGTCGCGGTGCGGAAGTAGGTCTTGAACGGCCGCTTCTTGTCCGTCTGCCAGTTCTTGCCCTGGGTGAGCTCAGGGTTGGTGTTCGACGGGGAGATCTGGACCATGTTGGCCGAGGCGAACACCTGCTGCATCGACTGGGCGACGCCGGAGTTCAGCGGGCCGACCGCGCCGACGGCGGTCTTGTCACCGGTGATCGACGTGGCGTTCGACTGGCCGGTGGCCGGCTGCGCCTTGTCGTCGAAGGCCTTCAGCTTGAAGGTGACGCCCGGGACCAGCTTGTTCTTGTTGGCGTCGTCGACGGCGATCTGGGCGCCGTACTGGATGCCGAGGCCGGTGGTGGAGTTCTCACCGGAGAGGGGGGCGTCCACGCCGATGGTCAGGGTGGTGGTGTCCCCGCCCGCGCTGTCGCCGCCGCCGTTGTCGTCTCGGGAGCCACAGGCGGTGAGGGTCAGAGCTCCGGTCGCGAGGACGGAGGTAAGTATCACCAAGGAACGTCGCACAATCAGTCCTTTCCGCGGTCACGTCCGCCTTGGTGGGGACGGTGAGGTGCCGCGCTGGTACCGAACTCCCGTTGGAGCGGTGACTGGGCGTGACTCTAAGCCCGGTATGCGGACAGTGGCATCGCCGCGAGCTCGCTTGTGACGTTCTTGTTATGACGGCGTGGAGGGCGGACAAGGGCCCTGGGGGCTGTCGGCCGGTTTGGCGGAATTTCCACTCCGTCCACATGCTGAGAATTCGCACTTCCGCTTGGCCGTGGGCCCGGCCCGTCGGCGGCCCGGTCGCAGGCTCCGTGCAGGAGCACCGAAAGGTCCCGGGAAAAGGTGCCGCCGAAGATGAAGCTGTGGTGCTGTATTGCGCGCGTGTTACGCAGCGTTACGTCGAGAAAGGGAAGATCCGCATTCAGGGGGAGTTCCGAACAGTCGGATACGGATATCCGTACGGTGATCTTTCGCGTCGTCGACGCGGCCACGGTGAAGGCGGGCTCGGGCAGGGCGTGGGCGGTGAGCCCGGGGAAGGCGGTGCCGGAGATCCTCAGGGTGACGGGCGGGCCGTGGTCGACGGTGACGGCGAAGTGGTAACGGCCGCTGGTGGCACCGGAGTTGTGGGGTGCGGCGAATCCCAGGTAGCGCCAGGTGGTGACGTTGGCGGGCCAGGGGACGGGGGCGGGGGACTCGGAGTCGCCGGAGACCTGTGGGATCAGGGTGGCTGCGGCGGCGACCGCGCCGGCGACGGCGGTGGCGATGGCGGCGGTGCGGGTACGGGGCGTCAGCCCCGCCCAGAGGTCGGCGATCCGGTCGGTGAGGTGCGGTGCGTCGGTGCCGATGGTGTCGTGACTCTCGTTCGTTTCCGGCGAGTTGACGGGTTCGACGGGCCCGATGCCGGTCATGGCTGCACCCTCATGGGGAAACGGTAGGCGAGGCGGTGGGGGCGGGGAAGCGGGCCGGGCGGGCCCGCCGCCGGCGGTTTCGTCCACCGTGCGGCGGCGGGCCGTGGGGGTGCCGCGTGCCGAGGGTTTCGGGCGGGGTCCTGTCGGTCCGGAGCTACGGCAGTTGCACGAAGGGCGCCAGGAAGGCGCGGGCGCCGGGGGTGTCCAGGCGGTAGGTGACGTTGGTCGCGTAGCAGGGGCCGTCGCCGGTGATGGTGGTGGCGGCGAGGATGTTCCGGCCGTCGATTACCGCGAAGTTGGGGCCGCCGGAATCGCCGTAGCAGGCGCCGCCGTTGCCCTGCGGTTGGGTCATGGCCAGGC
This sequence comes from Streptomyces bicolor, assembly GCF_000719285.1. Classification (GTDB taxonomy): domain Bacteria; phylum Actinomycetota; class Actinomycetes; order Streptomycetales; family Streptomycetaceae; genus Streptomyces; species Streptomyces bicolor. The sequence continues at coordinate 14,475 of NZ_JOFS01000066.1, forward strand.
GTACCCAGGTGGCGTTGAGGGCGTCGAAGGTGACGGGCGCCTTCATGCGGACGCCGCCGCCGGGGTGGGTGTGTCCACCGGGGCCGCGCTGGGCCTCCTGGGTGCCGTATCCGGCGACGAACCAGTCGGTGGAGTTCAGTCCCTGCGGGCGGAGCGCGCCGAGTTGGCCTGCGGTGGGCAGGGTGGCCGGGGTGAAGGTCCAGCGGGCTCTGACCTTTGTGGCCGGCAGTTCGATCACCGCGATGTCGTGGGTGTCGGAGGCGGGGCCCGGGTAGTCGGGGTGGTTGTGGGCGGTGCCCTGGACGGCGACGGCGGTCGCCTGTGCGGCCGGGTCGCCGGGGTATTTCTGGGCGGCGGCGTCGAGGCCGGCTTGCACGTCCTGGTCGAGGGACACGTGGAATTTCACGTTGTCGGGCCAGTCGGTGGTGCAGTGCGCGGCGGTCAGGAACGTGTCCGCGTCGATCATGGTTCCGGTGCAGACCCAGTCGACCCGGTCGGGGGTCGTGGGGTCGCCGTCGTTGTCCCAGGTGGCGACGAGGGCGCCGACTTCGGTGCGTTCGGGGGCGGGCGTCGCGTTGTACGAGTTGATGGCCGAGGACGGCAGCGCGGTGGCGAGCACGGTCGCACAGGCCGCGGCGGTGACGGCGGTGGCGCGTATGGCTGACAAAAGAACGGACCCTTCTGCAGGTGAGCGTGGGTGTTCTCCTGTGGGGGGTGGGGCAAGTGAAGCGGTCGGGGGCGGCCGCCACAAGGGCGCGGCCGCCGCTCCAGGGTTTTCCCTATGTATGTGCTGTGGGCGGTCGGCTGTACCTGCTGTGGGCGGTCAGCTCGCCGCGCGGATGTGATCGCCGTCGCCCGGGTTGACGTCCCGCAGCAGGCAGGTCAGCCGCGCTGTGCACACCCGCCGGTCCTGTTCGTCGCTGATCACGATCTCGTACGTCGCCGTGGAGCGGCCCCGGTGCACCGGTGTGGCGACGCCGGTCACCAGGCCGGAGCGCACGCCCCGGTGGTGGGTGCAGTTGAGGTCGACGCCGACCGCGATCTTGGAGCTGCCGGCGTGCAGCATCGACCCCACCGACCCGAGCGTCTCGGCGAGCACCGCGGACGCGCCGCCGTGCAGCAGCCCGTACGGCTGGGTGTTCCCCTCGACCGGCATGGTGCCGACGACGCGCTCGGCGGACGCTTCCACTATCTGGACGCCCATGCGTGTGCCGAGGTGTCCGGCGGAGAACAGGGCCGGCAGGTCGACGCCGAGTGCGGCGTACTCGTCGATGACCTCTTGCGGGAACGTCACGTGCTGCTGCTCGCCCATGGGTCCGGCTCCGTTCGTCGGTGCTCAGTCGGTGAAGGTCGACTGAGCAAACGCTCAGTCGGGGGCCGATTGTTCCAGACGTACGACGACGGACTTGCTGGCCGGGGTGTTGCTGGTGTCCGCGGTGGCGTCCAGCGGCACGAGGACGTTGGTCTCGGGGTAGTAGGCGGCCGCGCAGCCCCGGGCCGTCGGATAGTGCACGACGCGGAAGCCGGGCGCCCGCCGCTCGATGCCGTCCTTCCACTCGCCGACGAGGTCGACGTAGGAGCCGTCGGCGATGTTCAGCCGCTGGGCGTCCTCGGGGTTGATCATGACGACCCGGCGGCCGTTCCTGATCCCCCGGTAGCGGTCGTCGAGCCCGTAGATCGTGGTGTTGTACTGGTCGTGCGAGCGCAGGGTCTGCAGCAGCAGCCGTCCCTCCGGCAGCTTCGGGTACTCGACCGGAGCCGCGGTGAAGTTGGCCTTGCCCGTCGCCGTCGGGAAGCGGCGCTCGTCACGCGGGGCGTGCGGGAGCGTGAAGCCGCCGGGGTGGGCCACGCGCGCGTTGAAGTCCTCGAAGCCGGGGATCACCCGGGCGATACGGTCCCGGATCGTCGCGTAGTCCTTCTCGAACTCCTCCCAGGGCGTGCGGCTGCCCTCGCCGAGCACGCGGCGTGCCAGGCGGCAGACGATCGCCGGCTCCGACAGCAGATGGGTGCTCGCGGGCTCCAGGCGGCCCCGGGAGGCGTGCACCATGCCCATGGAGTCCTCGACCGTCACGAACTGCTCGCCGCTGCCCTGGAGGTCGCGTTCGGTGCGGCCGAGCGTCGGCAGGATCAGCGCACGGGCGCCGGTGACGGCATGGCTGCGGTTGAGCTTCGTCGACACGTGCACGGTGAGCCGGGCGCGCCGCATCGCCGCCTCGGTGACGTCGGTGTCCGGTGTCGCGGCCACGAAGTTGCCGCCCATCGCGAAGAAGACCTTCGCCTCGCCGTCGCGCAGCGCGCGGATGGCCCGTACGACGTCGTAGCCGTGCTCGCGTGGGGGCGCGAAGCCGAACTCCTTCTCCAGGGCGTCCAGGAACGCCGGGGCGGGCCGCTCGAAGATGCCCATCGTGCGGTCGCCCTGCACGTTCGAGTGACCGCGCACCGGGCATACGCCCGCGCCCGGGCGGCCGATGTTGCCGCGCAGCAGAAGGAAGTTGACGACCTCGCGGATCGTCGGCACGGAGTGCTTGTGCTGGGTGAGGCCCATGGCCCAGCAGACGATGGTGCGCCGCGAGGCCAGGATCATCGCCATGGCCTTCTCGATGTCCGCGCGCGTGAGGCCGGTCGCGGTCAGCGTCTCGTCCCAGTCGGCGGCGCGGGCGGCCGCGGCGAACTCCTCGTAGCCGTGGGTGTGTTCGCGCACGAACTCCTCGTCGACGGCGCCGTCCGTCTCGAGGATCAGCTTGTTGAGGAGCCGGAAGAGGGCCTGGTCGCCGCCGATGCGGATCTGCAGGAACAGGTCGGTGAGGGACGCGCCCTTCAGCATGCCCTGCGGCGTCTGCGGGTTCTTGAACCGCTCCAGGCCGGCCTCGGGCAGCGGATTGACGCTGATGATCTTCGCGCCGTTGGCCTTGGCCTTCTCCAGGGCGGAGAGCATGCGCGGGTGGTTCGTACCCGGGTTCTGCCCGGCGACGATGATCAGGTCGGCCTTGTAGAGGTCCTCGAGCAGCACGCTGCCCTTGCCGATGCCGATCGTCTCGGTCAGCGCTGACCCGGACGACTCGTGGCACATGTTCGAGCAGTCCGGCAGGTTGTTCGTGCCGAGCTCACGCGCGAAGAGCTGGTAGAGGAAAGCGGCCTCGTTGCTGGTGCGGCCGGAGGTGTAGAAGACGGCCTCGTCGGGGGAGCCGAGGGCGGTGATCTCCTCGGCGACGATGTCGAAGGCGCGCTCCCAGGTGACCGGCTCGTAGTGGGTGCCCCCTTCGGCGAGGAACATGGGGTGGGTGAGCCGCCCCTGCTGCCCCAGCCAGTAACCGCTCCTGGTCGCGAGGTCGGCGACGGAGTGCGCGGCGAAGAACTCCGGGGTGACCCGGCGCAGGGTCGCCTCCTCGGCCACCGCCTTCGCGCCGTTCTCACAGAACTCCGCCTTGTGCCGGTGGTCCGGCTCCGGCCACGCGCATCCCGGGCAGTCGAAGCCGTCCTTCTGGTTCACCCGCAGCAGCGTCAGCGCGGTGCGCTTCACACCCATCTGCTGCTGCGCGATACGCAGGGTGTGTCCGATGGCCGGCAACCCCGCAGCCGCGTGCTTCGGCTCGGCGACCTGCGGCGCGTCCTGAACCGGATCACCCTTGGGCGGCTTGGTGGCCATCGCGCACTCCTCTTTGTGTACACGTGTGAGGTACGTCTCCGATCCTCGCATGCGGGACGGACAGCGAGGGGAGCGGGCTGGGGAGGGCGGCAGGGTGAGGGGTGG
>NZ_JOFS01000067.1 GCF_000719285.1 Streptomyces bicolor
TCGGTTCGAGCGTGGGGGAGGAGCCACGTGGGCGGTTCGGCAACGCGGCTGGGGGTCCCCCCTCTGGGGGAGTGCGTGCCAGGCGTCGCGCGCCCGGCCAGGGATATGACACAGGCTCTCATCCCGATGGCCTTTCCCATCGGCCCGTCACCCACGCCTCGATGAGATCCGGTGAGTCCCCCGATCCGGAACGCCCGTTGTCCAAGGTGAACGGACTCCATCTGTCGAGTCCGGTGAGCCGCTGCCCGGCGCCCCGGTGCTGACGGACCGGTGGTGGAATCCCCGTGACACGTCACCGGGCGTCCGTGACGCGGGTCAGTTCGTCAGGGTGATGCGCATGCCGACCGTGCCGTTCACACCGCGGCGCAGTCGGCTGCCGAGGAGCGTGAGGCGGCCGGTGATCCCGTACTTGCGGGCGATGAGCCGACGGTAGTGGGCGCTGGTCGCCTCGTCGCAGATCTCGGCGGTGGCGGGGACCTGCTCGCCGGTGGGCTTGCCGCGCAGGTCACAGGGGCCGACCAGGACGTCGGCGCGGGCGCGGACGCGCTTGACCTTCCAGGAGTCGGCGACCGTCCACACGCCCAGCGCGTCCCCGTCGCGGACGACCCAGACCGGCGTCGGCACGCCGGTGCCGTTCTTGCGGTAGCTGGTGATGAGCAGGTACTTGCCCGCTGCGAGCCGGTCCAGCGACGTGTCGTCCATGGCGGAAGTGTAGGCAGCGGGGTGGGGCGCCGGTCCGGGCGCCCCACCCCGGCCATGTCGGGCACCGTCCCGGCCGTGTCCGGCCCCCACCTCTGCCATGTGAGGCGCCCCGCCCCTGCAGTGTCAGTCGAGTGCCGCGGCCATCCGCCGTACCGCCTCCGTGATCAGCTCGGGCGACGTCGCCAGGTTCAGCCGTACGTGGCCCGCGCCGCCGGTCCCGAACGGGATCCCGGAGTTCAGCGCGACCCGGCCGCGGTGCAGGAAGACGTCCGCGGGGTCCTCGTCGAGGCCGAGGGCGCGGCAGTCGAGCCAGGCCAGGTAGGTGGCCTCACCTGGGCGGTAGGTGATCGCCGGGAGGTGTTCGGCCAGGAGGTCCGCGAGCAGGCGCCGGTTGTCGTCGAGGCCTGCCAGCAGGGCGTCGAGCCAGCCGGTGCCGTCGCGCAGGGCGGCGGTGTGGGCGATGACGCCGAGGTGGCTCGGACCGTGGCTGACCTCTTCGGGCAGGCGGGCCAGGTCGGCGGCGGCGGGTCCGGCGAGGGCGAGGGCCGCCTTGAGTCCGGCCAGGTTCCAGGCCTTCGACGCCGACATCAGCGACAGCCCGCTCTCGCCGCCCGGGACGCTCAGGTACGGCACGAACTCGGCGCCGCCGGCGGTGAGCGGTGCGTGGATCTCGTCGGCGACGACGCGCACGCCGTGGCGGTCGGCGAGGGCGGCCACGGCGGACAGCTCCGCCGCGGTGTGCACGGTGCCGGTCGGGTTGTGGGGACTGCACAGCAGGAAGGCGGCGCGCCGGCCGCTCCCGGTCACTCGGCGAAAGGTTTCGTCCAGGGTGTCGAGGTCGATGCGCAGGTCCGGGCCCAGCGGGGCTTCGACCACCCGCCGGTCCATGTGCTCGACGAACTGGTAGAACGGCGGATACACGGGTGAGTTCACCACCACCGGATCGCCCGGTCCGGTGACCAGCTTCAGCATCTCGACCACACCGAGCATCACGTCGGGCACGATCGCCGTCCGCGCCACGGCGAGCCCGTCCCAGCCCCACCTCTTCGCCGCGAACCCGGCGAGCGCCTCGGCGTATCCCGTGCCCGCCGGGTAGCCGGTGTCGCCGAGGGCGAGGGCGTCGGTGAGCGCACGGACGACCGGTTCGGCGAGCGGTACGTCCATCTCGGCCACCCACAGCGGCAGCACGTCGTCGGGGTAGGCGCGCCATTTCATGCTCGTACGACATCGCAGCCGGTCGAGGGTGAGGGCGCGAAAAGGATTTGGCTCACCGGACGTTTCGTGCGGGATCCTGGTCATGGGGCACAAGATAGGGGGCTGTGCGGTGGCCGGGAACGGCGAGGACGGGCAATGGCCGGTGACGGGCGGCGGATTCCTGGAAGTGGCCTGCGACGAGTCCGGGTCGGACGGTGAGAATCTGACCGGCGGGAACACCGATGTGTTCGCGCATGCCAGTGTGCGGCTGCCCGTGGAATCGGCCGCCGGTCATGTGCGGGAGATCCGGGACCGTATTCGTTCGCCCGCCGAGGAGTACAAGGCGAACCATCTGCTGCGGGAGAAACACCGGGCGGTGCTGGAATGGCTGCTCGCGCCGACCGGTCCGATCCATGGGAACGCCCGGGTGCATCTGATCGAGAAGGCCTACTTCGTCGTGGACCGGGCCGTCGACCTGCTGCTCGGCGACGGCAGCACGGCACTCGGCCTGTACCGGGCGGGGCGGCGGGATTTCGGCGAGGAGATCTGGCGGGAATTCCTGACGGCGGCCAACCAGTTGCTGCGGGTCAGGAACGACGGTGGGGCCCGGGAACCCGTCGAGGCATTCTTCCGCGCGGTGCGGGCGCTGCGGTGCGCGGACGGCCGCACGGACGTGGCCGGAACGCTGAATCTGCTCGCGGCGTCGCGGCCCCTCGCCGATTCCTATCGGGCACGGCTGCTGGACGGGCCGCCGCTCATTCCCGTCCTCAATCCCCTGCTGCCCGCCATCGTGAATACGGCCGCGCTGTGGAGTGCCGGAGGGCGGTCCGTGCGTCTCGTCCACGACCGGCAGAACATGCTGACGCCGGAACGCATCGCCTGGATCGGGGAAACGGCCCGACGGGCCGGTGTCGGCTTCGGCGGGCTGCGGCTGGTGCACTCGCGGCTCGATCCGCGGGTGCAACTCGCCGACTTCCTCGCGGGGATCGCCCGCAAGCTCGCCTCCGACGAACTGAACGGACGCGGCGATCCGGCGCTCACCGCGCTGTTGCGTCCGTATGTGGATCCGGCGTCCATCTGGGGCGACGAGCGCAGCTGGGCAGTGCTCGGGCGGGACCGGGCACAGGAGCAATCACCCGTGCGGTGAACACGGGCGGGCTTCGCCACGTATGGAGAGAGGGTGCTCAACTACGGGAGGGCCCCGCGGCGTTGACGCCGCGCTGTACTGGTTCGGGAGCCCTGCATGAGGCACGCACGACGACGTCTCGTCCGGCGAGTGACACGGCTGGCGGCCGTCGGCGGACTCCTCCTCGGAGGAACGATGGTCACACGCGCCGTGGCGAGCGAACCACCGGACGCCTCCGCCGTCCCGCGTACCTACGCGGCTTCGGCCGCCGACACCGGCAGCGACCTCGTCTCCAGTCTGGGCACGTCCCGTACGGCGGGCAGCTGGGTCAACTCCGACGGGAAGCCGGTCGTCGCGGTCACCGACGAGGCGGCGGCCGCCGAGGTGCGCCAGGCCGGTGCCGAGGCGAAGCTGGTCGACCACAGCATGGACGAGCTGAAGTCGGCGACGTCGACGCTGCGTTCGGCGCCCCGGGTGGCGGGCACCGCGTGGGTCATGGACTACCGGTCCAACGAGGTGGTCGTACGCGGTGACAGCACCGTCTCCGCCGCCGACTGGTCCCGGATGACGCGGGTCGCGGGCGACATCGGCGGCTTCGTGCGCATGGAGCGCACCGAGGGCACGTTCACGACGCGGCTGAACGGCGCGTTGCCGCTGCTGTCGACCGCCGGCCGCTGTTCGGCGGGCTTCAACGTCACCGACGGGCAGCGCGACTTCATCCTCACCGCCGGGCACTGCGGGCCGAACGGCTCGGTGTGGTTCGCCGACAACCGGGGCAACCAGCAGATCGGCCCGACGGTCCAGCAGAACTTCCCCGGCGGTGACTTCTCCCTCGTGGAGTACGCGAGCGGTGACGCGGGCGCCGGTGCCGACGTCGTGTCCATCGGCGACGGCAAGGGGGTGCGGATCACCGGCGCCGCTGATCCCGCCGTCGGACAGCGGGTGTTCCGCAGCGGCAGCACGAGCGGGCTGCGCGACGGCGAGGTGACCGCGGTCAACGCCACCGTCAACTACCCGGAGGGGACGGTCACGGGGCTGATCGAGACGAACGTGTGCGCCGAGCCCGGGGACAGCGGCGGTCCGATGTTCTCCGAGGGCATCGCGCTGGGGGTGACATCGGGCGGCAGCGGCGACTGCAACGCGGGCGGTACGACGTTCTTCCAGCCGGTGACCAAGGCGCTCGAAGCGCTGGACGTCAAGCTGCTCGTGGCGGCGCAGAACGGTTCGGGTCAGGGCGCCTCGCCGGCCCCGTCCGCGACGCAGAGCGCGGTCGCGCCCGGCGACGCCTCGCCCGGCTCGTCCGCATCGGTGAGCGGCACGGACGCCTCGACCCTGCTGTCCCGCCTCGCGGACCCCAAGAACGCCGGTCCCGGTCTGCTGGTCGTCGCGGGCAGCCTGGTCGCACTCGTGGCGACCCGGTTCATCCGGGCGGAACAGGACCGCAAGGCGTACCGGCGCTACTACTCGGCGACCTGGGGGTGACCGGGTCGGCCCGTCAGCCCAGGGTCAGCAGGACGGTGGCCGCCGCCGCGCCGATCAGCCCGATCGCGCGTCGCCCGGTGAGGGGTTCGTGGAGGAGCACGAACCCCAGGACCACGGGGAGCGCCGGGTAGAGGGAGGCGAGGACGACGGCGACGGCCAGCAACTGCCGCTGGGCGGCGAGCAGGTAGAGGATGAGTCCGAGCGCCGCTCCCGCTCCGATCAGCAGCGCCTGGGTCCGGCACCGCGCCGGCAGCCGCATCTCCCGTCCGTGCCGGACGGCGACCGGCAGCAGTGCCAGTACGGCGGCGACACGGCCCGCCGCGACCGGCCACAGCCCGCTCGCCGCCGCGGCCTGGCCGAGCGCGAGATACTGCACGGCCACACCGGCACTGGCCAGCAGACCGTCGGTGACACCGCGCGAGGCCACCGATCCGGGCAGGGCTCTCCGGTCGTCCGCGACGAGCCAGAGGGCGGGCACGGTGACCACGAAGCCGGCCCAGGCGACAGCCCCGGGCCGGTCACCGAGCAGCAGCACCCCGCACAGCACGGACAGGGCGACGGAGGTGACCGCGCTCACAGGCACGACGGTGCTCATGGCGCCCCGGCTCAGCCCGCGGTTGAGGAAGTGCATCGCCGCCCCGCTGCCGACGCCGGACAGGGCACCCCAGAGCAGATCGGTGGGGCGGACGGCCGGGGCGGGAACGAGGAATGCGGCCGCGGCGGCCAGGAGCAGGCCGCCGAGCTGGCCGAGGACGGTGACGGCGGCGAAGTGGGCGCGCCGGGACAGGATGCCGCCGGCGAAGTCAACGACGCCGTAGATGACGGCCGAGGTCAGAGCGAGAAAGGCACCCATCGGGACAGGAGTGCCCCGGCAGGGTTTTCCGATGCACGGTGAGGCGGGCCGAGGACGGTGTGCGGGGGTGGGCCGAGGCGAGCGCTCAGGCCGCCTTCTCCGGCTGCGGGGCCGCTGCGGCCCACTCCAGGACGAGGCGCTGGTACTCCTCGCGCTGCTCGACGCTCAGTGTCCCGCCCGACCGGCGCCACAGCGCGCGGATCTCCTCGTTGACCTCGTCAGCCGATCGCTCGGAGGCGAATGCAACAGTGGTGGACATGCTGTGAAGCATACGGCCGCAGAGGTGAAGACGCTGTGAGCAAGCACACTCAATGCGGACATACCGGACCGTGTTGCTGATCACGTCCATCTGTCCGCACGCGCGGCCGAGTTCAGGCATCCGCAGCTCCCAGCACGAGCACCTGGATCGCCAGCACCGCGGCGCCACGTGCCCAGTCGTGAAAGTCGGACACCTTGGTCTCCAGGTCGATCGGCGCCGCGAGCGGGTGCCGGTGGGCGCGGATGGTCTCCGTCACGGTCTTTCCGGCGACGCCCATGAGCCCCACCCCCTCTCCGGCCAGCAGGATCTTCTGCGGCAGCACGAAGTTGCCGATCTGGGCGACCAGGGTGCCGAGCGCGCGGGCCGCCTCCTCGACGACCCGGGCGGGCATCGCCTCACCCGCCGCGGCGAGCTCCAGGATCTCCTCGTACGTGCGGTCCCGGCCGGTGGCCGCCTGGACCTGGTAGCGGATGTTGGGGATGGTCAGCAGTGAGACGGCACTACCGCGCGCACCATCGGGGGTGAGCGGGCCGTTGGGGTTCACGATCCAGTGCCGCCCGAAACCGCGGTCCTCCTCGGCGTACGGCACCCGCCTGCCGCCCAGGACCAGGCCGTAGCCGATGCCGGCACCGATGGTGAGGACGACGAAACGGTCGAGGCCGCGGCCGGCGCCGAACCAGGTCTCCGCCTCGACGAAGGCGGCCACGTCGTTCTCCACGACGACCGGCAGCCCCGTGCGCTCCTCGACCAGCTCGGCGAGCGGGACGTCGCTCCAGTGCAGGAACGGGGACTCCCCGACCACGGCACGGTCCTCGACGAGGCCGCCTACACCGATGCCGATGCCGGCGAGTCGGGGGTGGTCGCCGGCGAGTTCCTCGGCCATCTCTCCCAGCAGGTCCGCGACTTCGGCCGGGTCGTGCGTGGCGAGGGGGCGGTCGTGGCGGGCGACGATCTCGCTCCTGAGGGTGGTCACGACGCCGTAGACCATGTCCTCGGTGATCTTGAACCCGACGAAGGAGCGGGACTCGGCGACGACGTCCAGCGGCTGGGAGGGGCGCCCCTGACGCACCTCCGCCGGAGCGCCCGCCTCCGGGACCTCGACGAGGAGGCCCGACTCGATCAGCGGCTTGGTCAGCCGGGTGAGGCTGCCCGCGGACAGATTGAGCCGCCGGGCGAGTTCGGTGCGCGACAGAGGGCCACCGAGGAGCACCTCGATCGCGACGGAGCGTTCACCGGGGCTGAGAGGAAGCCAGCTGGCGGCTACTGGGTTCATGGTCGTCAGGCTCCCACATGATCTTTCCCGCATGATTTCTTTCTCGGCAAAATCAACCAGGCCAGTCTATGACGGCCGGGCCCTGCAAGGAAGAAGTTGGCGCGCCTCTTGACGGCTGGATTCTTCCGCCACAAAAGTAAGTGGCCGAGGACGAGCCGCAGACGAGGGAGTCTCCCGATGACCATCGCCTCCAGCAGCCCTCCGTCGCGTCTGCCGCTGGGCGGCGCCGAGGGGGCAGGGACCAAGCAGCGGACACGGCGGGCTCCGACCCGCGAGAGCCAGGGAGACGGGCGGCTCGCCGCGGTGTTCATCGCACCGGCGCTGCTGGGCTTCGCCGTCTTCCTGCTCTGGCCGACTCTGCGGGGCATCTACCTGAGCTTCACCCGCTTCAACCTGCTCACACCGGCGGAGTGGGTGGGCCTGGACAACTACGTGCGGATGGTCAACGACCCGATCTTCTGGGACTCGCTGGTGGTAACCGTCGAGTACGTGGTCATCAACATCGGGGTGCAGACCGTGTCGGCGCTCGCCATCGCGGTGCTGCTGCAACGGCTGACGCAGTCGGCCGTGCTGCGCGGGATCGTGCTCACTCCGTACCTGATGTCCAACGTCGTCGCGGGCATCGTCTGGCTCTGGATCCTGGACACCCAGCTCGGCATAGGCAACGAGATCATCGCCGGGCTCGGTTTCGACCGGATCCCGTTCCTCGCGGACGAGACATGGGCGGTACCGACGATCGCCCTGATCAACGTGTGGCGGCACGTCGGATACACCGCGCTGCTGCTGTTCGCGGGACTCATGGCGATCCCGAAGGACATGTACGAGGCCGCGAAGGTGGACGGCGCGAGTGAGTGGCGGATGTTCTGGCGGATCACGATGCCGCTGCTCAGGCCGGTCCTGGCGGTCGTTCTGATCATGACGGTGATCGGTTCGTTCCAGGTGTTCGACACGGTCGCGGTGACGACCGCGGGCGGACCGGCGAACGCCACCAACGTCCTGCAGTACTACATCTACGGCGCCGCCTTCGGCCGCTTCCAGTTCGGGTACGCCTCGGCGATGTCGGTGGCCCTGCTGGTCGTCCTGAGCGCGATCACCGTCCTGCAGTACCGGCTCACCCGGGCCGGCCAGAGCGACCTCGGCTGAGGAAAGGAGCGACCGACATGGCTGCCGTGACAGCCGCACCGACGAAGGTGCCGAACGTTGGGCGCACGCAGCGCCGCAAGCTCTCCCCGGGCCGGATCGCGGCCTGGGCGGTGATGGCCGCCATCGTGCTCATCACGCTGCTGCCGTTCTACTGGATCCTGCGCACCGCGCTGTCCTCGAACACCGCGCTCGCCGCCCACCCCGGCGATGCGCTGCCGGTCGATCCGACGACCGGGGGCTTCGAGCGGGCCCTCGGCCTGCAGTCGACCGAGGAGGCGATCGCCCAGGGCGGCTCGGGCGGCGGGCTCAAGTTCTGGCGCTATCTGATCAACTCGGTGATCGTCTCGACGCTGGTGACCGTCTGCCAGATCTTCTTCTCGGCCATGGCGGCGTACGCCTTCGCCCGGCTGCGCTGGCGCGGTCGGGAGAAGGTGTTCGGGCTGTTCCTGGCGGGACTGATGGTGCCGACGATCTTCACGCTGCTGCCCAACTTCGTCCTGATCAAGCAACTCGGCCTGGTCGACAGCCTGTTGGGCGTCGCACTGCCGACGATGTTCATGACGCCGTTCGCGGTGTTCTTCCTGCGGCAGTTCTTCATGAACGTGCCCCGGGAGGTGGAGGAGGCCGCCCTGCTGGACGGGGCGGGAAAGATCCGGATCTTCTTCCGGGTGATGCTGCCGATGGCGTCCACCCCGATCCTCACCCTCGGGTTGCTGACATACATCACCGCCTGGAACGACTACTTCTGGCCGTTGATGGTGTCCTACAGCGACAGTTCGCGCGTGCTCACCGTGGCACTGGCCATCTTCCGGGCGCAGACCCCGCAGACCGGCTACGACTGGTCCGGCCTGATGGCGGCCACGCTGATCGCCGCCCTCCCGATGCTCGTGCTGTTCGCCTGCTTCGCGCGCCGCATCGTCAGCTCCATCAGCTTCACCGGGATCAAGTAAGGGGATGAGTATGCGAGTTCGTATGCGTACGATCCTGGCGCTGGCCGGAGCGCTGACGTTGTCCCTGGCCACCGGCTGCGCGCAGAGCGGTGCGGCCGGGTCGGGCGGGAACACGGTGACGTACTGGCTGTGGGACGCCAACCAGCTGCTGGCGTACCAGGCCTGTGCGAAGGGGTTCGAGAAGCAGAATCCGGGCCTGAAGGTGAAGATCACCCAGTTGGGCTGGGGCGACTACTGGACCAAGCTCACCGCGAGCTTCATCGCGGGCACCGAGCCGGACGTCTTCACCGACCACATCCAGACGTTCGGGCAGTTCGCCGATCTGCAGGTGCTCGAACCGCTGGACGACCTGGGCATCGACAACTCCGCCTACCAGGCGGGACTCGGCGCCAACTGGACGGGCGAGGACGGCCACCGCTACGGCGCGCCCAAGGACTGGGACACCGTCGCCCTCTTCTACAACCAGAAGATGGTGAAGGAGGCCGGGCTCACCGCGCAGGAGCTCAACACCCTCTCCTGGAACCCCAAGGACGGCGGCACCTTCGAGAAGGCCATCGCGCACCTGACCGTCGACAAGAACGGCAGGCGCGGTGACGAGGCGGGCTTCGACAAGAACAACGTCAGCGTGTACGGGATGGCCACGGGCGGCGCCGGCGACGCCGACGGGCAGACCACGTGGAGCCCGTTCGTCGCCTCGGCGGGCTGGCACTACACGGACAAGGCGCGCTGGGGCACCAAGTACCAGTACGACAGCGAGACGTTCCAGTCGGTGGTCGACTGGTACTTCGGCCTGGCGAAGAAGGGCTATCTCGCGCCCTTCACCGACTACACCGACGGCGCCAACCCGGCCAACGCCCAGGTCGCCTCCGGCAAGGCGGCCACCGCCTTCGACGGCGCCTGGATGATCTCCACCTACTACGGCACCAAGGGCCTGGAGGTGGGCACCGCACCCACGCCGATCGGCCCGACCGGCAAGCGGGCCACCATGATGAACGGCCTCGCCGACTCCATCACCAAGAACGCCCGCAACAAGGAGGGCGCGAAGAAATGGGTGCGGTACCTGGCCTCGAACGAGTGCCAGAAGACCGTCGGCGGCTACGGCATCGTCTTCCCCGCCACCCCTGACGGCACGGACGCGGCGGTGGCCGCGTACGAGAAGAAGGGGATAGACGTGTCCGCCTTCACCGAACCGGTCACCGACAAGAAGGACTCCACGACCTTCTCCTTCCCGATCACCGACTACGCGGCGGACGTGTACTCCCTGATGCGCCCCGCGATGCAGGACGTCTACGCCAACGACGCCCCGGTGAGCGGCCTGACCAAGACCAACGACCAGATCAACCTCGTCCTCGGCCAGTGAAAGGCATACATTTCATGACGTTCTCCCTCGGCATCGTCGGCGCCGGCCAGTTCTCGGGCCAGTTCGCCACGCTGTTCCAGGCTCACCCCGGTGTCGGCGACGTGTACGTCACCGATCTGCTGCCCGAGCGGGCCGAGCAGCTCGCCGACGCACAGGGACTGGCCGGTACGTTCCCGTCGTACGAGGCCATGCTGGAGTCGAAGGCCGTCGACGCGGTCGCCATCTTCACCCAGCGCTGGACGCACGGCCCGCTGGTGCTCCAGGGCCTGAACGCCGGCAAGCACGTCTACTCCGCGGTCCCCATGGCGATCACCACGCAGGAGATCGCGGCGATCATCGACGCGGTGAAGGCGACCGGTCTGACGTACATGATGGGCGAGACCAGCCAGTACAACCCGGCGACGGTGCACGCCCGCAACCAGATCGCCGAGGGCGCCTTCGGGCGGCTCTTCTACGCCGAGGGCGACTACGTCCACGACATGGACCTGGGGTTCTACGAGGCGTACCAGTACAGCGGCGGCGAGAACTGGAAGGCGACCGCCTCCTATCCGCCGCTGCTGTACCCGACGCATTCGGTGGGCGGGGTGCTCGGGGCCTGGCAGACGCACGCCGTGAGCGTGTCGGCGATCGGTGTCGTCGACGACCGGGGCGACGGTGTCTTCGACAGGTCGGTCAGCCAGTTCGACAACGACGTGTCCAACGCGACCGCGCTGTTCGAGGTCGCCGGTGGCGGCTCGTTCCGTACGAACGAGTTCCGGCGGGTCGGATACCCCTCCCACATACGGGAGTCGCGATTCCGGTTCTTCGGCACCGAGGCGAGCATGGAGCAGCTCGCCACGGTGGCGATGTGGCAGGACAAGAACGGTGTGAAGGACATCAGCGAGCTGCTGGAACCCAAGCCCACCATGTCTCCTGACGATCCGTCACTCCAGCACATCGCGCCGGAGCTGCGGGCCGCGTTCACCTCGGGTTCGGCACCGGTGCACGACCGCTCCCGGCTGCCGAGGGAGTTCGACAACCTGCACAACGGCCACGAGGGCAGCCACCACTTCCTGGTCGACGACTTCGTGACCGCGGTCAACACCCGCACCCTGCCGTCCGTGAACGCGTGGGTGGCGGCCCGCTACACCCTGCCGGGCATCGTGGCGCACGACTCCGCGCAGCAGGGCGGGGTCAGGCTGGAGATCCCGGACTTCGGGGACGCGCCCGAGGCGTGACGTTTCCCCCGTTGTCTCGCGAGCCGGGTGCCCGCATCTGTCAGGTGCCCGGCTTGCGGCCGTACACGTAGACGTCGTCGCCGTTCTTCAGCAGCGACCAGTACTTCTTCGCGTCGGTCTTGGTCATGTTGACGCAGCCGTGCGAGCCCGGCGGGTTCCACATGCTGACGCCGACCGAGTGGAAGGCCTGGCCGCCGTCGAAGAACTGGGCGTAGGGCATGGGCACGTCGTAGATGCTCGACACGTGGTCGATGTTGCGCCAGTAGATCTTCTTCAGGCCGGTGCGCGTCTCGTAGCCGTTGCGGCCGGTGCGGACCGGTACGGGGCCGTAGACCAGCTTGTTTCCGTCCTGGATCCAGCTCAGCTGGAGCGTGAGGTTCACACAGGCGATGCGGCCCTTGTTGACAGGGCACTTGCCGTCTTTGTTGGGGTTGGTGCCGACGGCTTTCTGCTTGTTCATGAGGTCCATCACGCCCCAGGTGACGGGCCCCGCGTAGCCGGCGTTCGGGCTGATGCCGTGCTTGGTCTGGAAGGCCTGGATGGCCTTGCAGTCGGCGGCGGACTGCTTGCCGTCGACCGGTCGGCCGAGGAACTTCTCGACCTGCCTCTGATACGGGCCGGTCTGGGTCGTGCAGCTCGGGGCCGCCTGCGCCGGCGCGGCGGCGAGCGTGAGCGTGAGCGGTGCGACGAGTCCGCCGGTGATGCCGAGTGCGACGGCGCGCCGTCTGCGTATGTCCCCCATGGCCGGGCCCTTCCTGTTACGTGCGGCTCTGGACTTCTGCCTGGTAGACCGGCGGGTGGGGGTCTCGGTTGTGGCCCGGTCCGGGCTGTGACCAAACGGTGAAATTTCGCCGGGCGGGAGGGCGTGGCCGACGCGGCCCACTCGATGTGACGGACGCCTCAGGCGTCGCCAGGGTGGCGGATCGCTGCCCGGAACCCGGTGTTCACCGCGGTGAGGCCGCCGTCGACGGTGAGCGTCGTGCCGGTGATCCAGGCCGCGTCGCGGGACGCCAGGAAGGCGACAGCGGCGGCGATGTCCTCCGGCTCGCCGACCCGGCCGAGGGGGTACAGCGCGCGGACCGCGTCGAGATCCGCGTCCCGTCCCTCCCAGGCGGAGGTGCGCACCGTGCCCGGCGCCACCAGGTTGACGCGGACTCCCCGGGCGGCCGCGTGGCCGGCGAGGGTACGGGTGAGGGAGCCGAGGCCGGCCTTGGCCGCGCTGTAGGCGTGGTTGCCGAAGTCCTGGAGGCCGTTGACGGAGCCGATGTTCACGATGGCGCCGTGGCCGGTGGCGGCCAGGTGCGGGAGCACGGCGCGGCAGCAGCGGTAGGTGCCGGTCAGGGTGATGTCGAGGTCGCGGGCCCATGCGTCGTCCGGGCCGTCCTCGAAGAGCGAGGTGTCGGGGGTGCAGGAGGCCGCGCTGTTGACCAGGACGTCGAGCGAGCCGAAGACCTCCACGGCGTGGGCGACGGCCGCCTCGACGGAGTCGCGGTCGGCGACATCGCACGCCAGCGCCTCGGCCCGGAGCCCTCGTCCCCGTAGCTCCGCCGCTGTCCTCTCGGCCTCGGGTGCGTCCCTGTCGGTCACCAGGACACGCGCGCCCTCCTCGGCGAGACGACGTGCGGTGGCGGCGCCGATGCCGCGGGCCGCGCCGGTGATCAGAACTCCGTAACCCGCGAAGCGCGTTGTGTCCGTCATGGGCGGAACCGTAGTACCGAGACGATCACCCGGGCGGACAGCGTTCGTTCATGTCGGTGTTCAGGCAGCGGCGGCTCGTCGTGTACGCCGACTACGCGCGGTCGGTGAAGAAGACGGTCACGGTGGCCTACCGGGTCGCCGCCAGGAACGGCCACGGGACCCACCCGCACCCCCTCACCTCCGAGGAGGCCCGGCCGCTGCCGGCCGAGGCGAACAACGAGCGGGATCCCTCGGGTGAGGCGCTGATCATGCTGGGGAGCGTCGCCGTGGTGGAGAAGGCACGGGCCTGGGTGGTGACGGTGATGGAGATGGAGCGGTTCGTCCACGACGGCGGTCAGGACCGGGAGGCCTGGCAGGCGCTGCTGGAGCGGCAGCGCGCCGGGCGTGAGGGCTACTACACGGCGGTGCGCGAGGACCTCGGCCTCCCGGCGGGCCACTCCGCGCGCCGGCCGATCCGCGCGGCCGATCCGGTGCCGCCTCAGCGGTAACCCGTGGTGTCCGCCGGCTTCCCCGCGTCCTGGACCTCGACGAGATACCGCCAGGCGTCGGGGCGGCTGCCGTCGAGGTCCGTGAAGCCGTAGACCCGCGCGAGCTGCCCGGCGGAGAGGGACTCGCCGTTCCAGCGGGCCACGCCGGGGTCGGCGGCGAGGGCGGCGACGGCGCGGCCCACATAGCGCGGGGTCTCGGAGATGGCGAAGTGCGGGACGCGTTCGAGGGCGTCGCGCCAGTTGTCCTCCCGCACTCCGAACGCCTCGAGCATCATCTCCGAGCGCAGCCAGCCCGGGGTCAGCGCGACGGCGGTGGCTCCGCGTGGTCCGAGTTCGTGGCCGAGGGAGAAGGCCATGCGCAGGACTGACGCCTTGGCGAGGTCGTAGAAGAAGGAGTTGCGGTAGTGGTCGCGGTTGTACTCCGCGGTGCCGTCGGTCATCTCCACCACCAGTCCCCCGGGTCGGCGCAGGAGCAGAGGCAGGGCGTGGTGGTTGGTGATCGCGTGTGTCTCGACCGCGAGCCGCAGCAGCCTCAGGCCCTTGTCGAGGTCGTGCTCCCAGACGGGACTGTCCCAGGCGAAGAGCTTCTCGCCGCCCCAGATGTCGTTGACGAGGATGTCGAGGCTGCCCTGTTCGTCCGCGATGCGGCCCACGAGGGTGCGGACCTGTGCCGGGTCGAGATGGTCCGTGGGTACGGCGATGCCCTGGCCGCCGGCCTCGGTGACCAGGTCGGCGGTGTCCTCGATCGTCTCGGGGCGGTCGTACTCGGAGCGGCGGGTGCGTGTGCTGCGTCCCGTCACATAGACGGTGGCTCCGGCTGCCCCGAGCTCCACGGCGATGCCGCGTCCGGCTCCCCGCGTCGCCCCGGCGACCAGCGCGACCTTGTCCTTCAGCGGCTGTGACATGTCCGGCCTCCCGACCCTGTGCGAGCGATGTCGCTATCGAGGGTGCCGGGTAAGCCGGACATCTTCTGTCGTGTATGACGGGCGGCTTCGGCCTTTCAGGGGAGGCTCACCCGGCCGGGCGCAGCTTCGCGTCGAGCGCGTCGTACGTCGGCACGAACCAGATGTGGCCGCCGTTGTTGGTCTCGTGGACGAAGTCGCGCAGTGCGGTGCTCTCGGCGATGTGAGGGGAGATGTCACCGACCACCGCGAGGCGCACCCGGTAGTTGGCGAACTTCTGCATGACCGCGCCCGCGACACCCGACCGCAGCCGGAAGAACTCGTCGGGAACCCTCTCCACCGGCACCGCGACCAACCCCGCATCCTGCCCGAACGCGTCGCCGATCAGTTCGAGCGCCGCGCTCTCGCCGTCCAGGGGCGGACCCTCGGGAGCGCAGCGCAGGAGGCGTACGTCATGCAGGGTCACGAGTGTGTTGGTGGTCATGGGGCGTGAGCCTATGGCCGCCCATCGGTCCCCGACCACGGGTTTTCCGGCCTCAGTGACCGCGGTCGATCCACTCCTGCAGGTGCGGCGCCTCCGCGCCGATGGTGGTCGCGTCGCCGTGGCCGGTGAGGACCTTGGTCTCCGGCGGGAGGGTGAGCAGGCGGGTGCGGATCGAGTCGACGATCGTCGGGA
Organism: Streptomyces bicolor; assembly: GCF_000719285.1. Taxonomy (GTDB): domain Bacteria; phylum Actinomycetota; class Actinomycetes; order Streptomycetales; family Streptomycetaceae; genus Streptomyces; species Streptomyces bicolor. The sequence goes on from NZ_JOFS01000067.1 coordinate 15,324, forward strand.
AGTGGGAGTAGGAGCGGCCCGTGGCGCCGGGGCCGCCCTGGAAGAGGGTGTCGCCGGTGAAGACGACGCCCAGGCCGGGGTCGTGCAGGCACACCGCGCCGGGCGCGTGGCCCGGAGTGTGCAGGACGGTCAGGTCGGCTCCCGCGCCTTCGATGATCTGCCCGTCCACGAGATGGGCGTCGGGGTCGCGGCCTGGATGGGTCTGCTTCCACAGCGGCAGGTCGTCGGGGTGGAGCCAGATGATGGCGCCGGTGCGATCGGCGAGTTCGGGCGCGGCGTCGATGTGATCGTTGTGGGCGTGGGTGCAGACGATCGCGGTGAGGCGCCGGTCGCCGACGGCCTCGGCGATGGCGTCGGCGTCATGGGCGGCGTCGATGACGATCACCTCGTGGTCGTCGCCTACGAGCCAGACGTTGTTGTCGACGTCCCAGGTGCCGCCGTCGAGGCTGAACTGCCCGGAGGTGACGAGGCGTTCGATGCGGGCGGCCATCACAGCATCACCACCGAGCGCAGGACGTCGCCGTGGTGCATCCGCTCGAAGGCCTTCTCCACCTCGTCGAGTTGGATGGTCTCGGTGACGAACGCCGCCAGGTCCAGGCGGCCCTGCAGGTGCAGGTCGATCAGCATCGGGAAGTCGCGGGAGGGCAGGCAGTCGCCGTACCAGGAGGACTTCAGGGCGCCGCCGCGGCCGAAGACGTCCAGCAGCGGCAGTTCCAGCTTCCATGGCGCGGGCCGTTTCCAGCTTGCGGTCGTCGATGTCGACGGCGATGATCCTCGCCGCACCGGCCAGGCGTGACCCGGCGATCGCCGCGTCGCCGACTCCGCCGCAGCCGATCACCGCGACGCTGTCACCCCGCCCGACGTTGCCCGTGTTGATCGCCGCGCCGATCCCGGCCATCACGCCGCAGCCGAGCAGACCCGCGACCTGCGGCGCGACCGACGCGTCCACCTTGGTGCACTGCCCGGCGGCCACCAGCGTCTTCTCCGCGAACGCGCCGATACCCAGCGCCGGGGACAACTCCTGCCCGCTCGAGGCGAGGGTCATCTTCTGCTTGGCGTTGTGCGTGTCGAAGCAGTACCACGGCCGGCCCCGCAGACAGGCCCGGCACTGACCGCACACCGCACGCCAGTTGAGGATCACGAAATCTCCGGGCTCGACATCGGTGACGCCCTCCCCCACCGACTCCACGACACCGGCCGCCTCGTGCCCCAGCAGGAACGGGAAGTCGTCGTTGATGCCGCCCTGCTTGTAGTGCAGGTCGGTGTGGCACACGCCGCACGCCTGCACCTGGACCACGGCCTCGCCCGGCCCCGGGTCGGGCACCACGACCGTCTCCACCCGCACCGGCTCGTCCTTTCCCGGTGCGATCACCCCGCGAACTTCCTGCGCCATGGTGCTTCACCCTTCCTCGGCGGCTCTGCGTCCACCACCGACCCTAGATGTGACTGATCGGTAAAGGGGCGGGACAGGCGCCTTCACATCGCCTTCCGGCCATGCCGCCCGAATACCCCCGGGGGTACCTCTGCTATCTTGGCCATATACCCCCGGGGGTAATGCGTCCGAGGGGTTGCACGCGGACACAGAGACGAGGAGAGGAGCACTGCCGTGTACTTCGTCGACACCATCGATGTGCCGGGGCTGGGCAACCGCAGCTATCTGGCGGGTGGTGCGCACAGCGCCGTGGTGGTCGATCCGCCCCGGGACATCGACCGGGTGATCGCGGCCGCCGCCCGGCGGGGCGTGCGCATCACGCAGGTCGCCGAGACCCATGTCCACAACGACTACGTGACCGGCGGCCTGGAGCTGGCCCGGATCACCGGTGCCGCCTATCTCGTGCCGGCCGCGGCACGGGTCGGGTACGAGCGGGTACCGGTCGCCGACGGGGACCGCACGCCGATCGCGGACGGCCTGGCGCTGCGTGCCCTGGCCACCCCCGGGCACACCCCGCACCACACCTCGTACGTCCTGGAGGAGTCCGGGCGGGCGGTGGCCGTCTTCACCGGCGGTTCCCTGCTGATCGGCACGGTGGGGCGGCCCGATCTGGTCGAACCGCGGCTGACGGGGCGGCTGGCGCGGGCGCAGTACGACTCCGCGCACCGGCTGGCCGCCGAGTTGCCGGACGAGACGGCGGTGCTGCCGACGCACGGCTTCGGCAGCTTCTGCTCCGCGACGCAGGCGGCGGGCGGTGCGGCGACGACCATCGGGCGTGAGCGTGCCGTCAACGACGCCCTGGTGAAGGACGTGGACGCGTTCGTCGCGGACCTGCTCGCCGGGCTGGACGACATCCCCGCGTACTACGCGCACATGGGTCCGGCGAATGCGCAGGGCCCGGCGCCGGTGGACCTGACCCCGCCGCGCCGTGCCGACGCCGAGGAGATCGCGGCGCGGCTGGCCGCCGGTGAGTGGGTGGTGGATCTGCGCAACCGGGTCGCGTTCGCCGAGGGGCATGTCGCCGGGTCGCTCAACTTCGAGGCGGAGGGGCAGCTCGCTACGTATCTGGCCTGGCTGCTGCCGTGGGGCAAGCCGGTCACGCTGCTCGCCGAGAGCCCGGCCCAACTGTCCGATGCCCAGCGGGAACTGGTCCGGGTCGGCATCGACCGTCCGGCCGCCGCCTCGACCGGCTCCCCCGCCGACTGGACACGGCCGGGCGAGCACCCGCGCTCCTTCCCGCGCGGCACCTTCGGCGACCTGGCCACTGCCCGACGGGCCGCCCCGGACGGTGTCGTGATCCTGGACGTGCGGCGCGACTCCGAGCGCGACGCCGGTCACATCAGGGGCTCGGTGCACATTCCGCTGCACCGGCTGCGCGACCGTCTCGCGGAAATACCGGACGGCGCCGTGTGGGTGCACTGCGCCGGCGGAATGCGGGCCGCCATCGCCGCCTCGCTGCTCGACGCGGCGGGACGGGACGTGGTCGCCGTGGACGACGGGTTCGCGGCGGCACACGACGCCGGGCTCCCCATGGCGCGCATCACCGCGGCCGAGGCGCATGAGCGGGCGGGCGCGGACGCCGTTCTCGTCGATGTGCGCGAGCCCGACGAATGGGCCACGGGGCACGCTCCGGGCGCCGTACTCGCGCCCCTGTCGTCGCTGACGTCGGGTGAGCTGCTCCCGCCGGCCGCGCAGGGACGCCCGGTCGTCGCGATCTGCCGCTCCGGCAGGCGCTCCCGGGAGGCCGCGGCCCTGCTCGCGGCACGCGGCACGGATGTCGTGGACGTCATCGGAGGGATGCAGGCCTGGGCCGAGGCGGGGCTTCCGGTGGTGGCGGAGTCGGGGGCGTCCTGTAGTACCCCCGGCCACCCCCGGTGAGCGCCCTGGTCCTCGGTCTGCTCGCCGGTGCCGTCACCGGGCTCGCGCTCGGGGCGCTGGGAGGCGGCGGCAGCGTGCTGGCCGTCCCCGCGTTGATGTATCTGCTGGGCTTCACGCCGGCCGCGGCCGCCACGGCGAGTCTGGTCGTCGTCACCGTCACCTCCGTGACCGCGCTCGGCGTGCACGCCCGTGAGGGCACGGTGCAGTGGCGCGCAGGGGCGTTGTTCGCGGCGGCGGGCCTGGTGCCCGCGGCGGTCGGCGGGGCCGTGTCGGCGTGGCTGCCTCCCGGGCTGCTCACGGGGGCGTTCGCGGTGATCGCCGCTGGCGCCGCGCTGCGCATGCTCCGGCCGTCGGCCGCCGTACGGCACGACGACGTGCCGGTGCGTGCCGGTCGGGTCGTTCAGGCCGGAGCGGGACTCGGTGCGGTGACCGGGCTGCTCGGAGTGGGCGGTGGCTTCCTCGCCGTACCGGCGCTGGTGAACGTGGTGGGGCTGCGCATGCGGCCCGCCGTGGGCACGAGTCTGCTGGTCATCACCGTCAACTCGCTGGTCGCGCTGGCGGCTCGGGCGGGTTCGGTCGCGCCGGTGGACTGGACCGCCGTCGCGCCGTTCGTGGCGGCCGCGGTGCTCGGCGCGTGGGACGGCAAGCGGCTTGCCGGCAAGGTCTCCGGAGGCACGCTTCAGCGGATCTTCGCGTACGTGCTGCTCGCGGTGGCGCTGTTCATGCTGGCCGACGCCGTCGTATGAACTCCGGGGTCATGACGCCCAGGCCGGTGACCCGCACGCCCGTGGCACCTAGGCCAGCGACAGGAACAGCTTCTCCAGTCGTGCCTTCATCTGCTCCGTCGTCTCGCCGCTGCGTTCGCCCTTCTCGGCGTCGGTGAGGCACTGCTGCAGCCCGGTCGCGATGATCGCGAAGCCGGCCCGGTCCAGGGCCCGGGAGGCGGCGGCGAGCTGAGTGACGACGTCCTCGCAGTCGCGGCCCTCCTCGATCATCTTGATCACTCCGGAGATCTGACCCTGCGCCCGGCGCAGGCGGTTCAGCACCGACTTGAGCTCATCGCCCTCGAACTGCAGCTCCACGATCACTCCTCCATATACCCTTGGGGGTATTTTACCTCCTCCCCCTCGAAAGGATCTCACTTCCCCGTGAACCCACCCCTCGATCCCCTCGCCCTCGACGCCGACGAGGCCCGTACCCGGCTGCCAGGTCTGACCGTCATCGACGTGCGCACCCCGGGCGAGTACGCCACCGGACATCTGCCCGACGCCCTCAACATCCCCTTGGACCGGCTCGGCACAGCCCTGCCCGCGCTTCGGCGGCTCCCCGGCGAACTGCTGATGGTCTGCGCGTCCGGCGCCCGCTCGGAGAACGCCTGCCGCATCCTCGCCGAGCACGGCATACGGGCGATGACCCTGACGGGCGGCACCCAGGGCTGGGCAGAGCACGGGCACGAACTGCGCCGGCCGGAGCCGGGCAAGCGTGCCGCCTGGGCCATGGAGCGCCAGGTGCGCTTCACCGCGGGCACGATCGTCCTGGTCGGCCTGGCCCTCGGACTGCTGCACCCGGCCTGGCAGTTGCTCTCCGCGGGGATCGCGGGCGGCCTGATGTTCTCAGCCCTCACCGACACCTGCGGCATGGCCGTCCTGCTGTCCAAGCTGCCGCACAACCGCCCGCGCCCCGCCGACCTCGAAGCGACCCTGGCTGCTCTGGCCGAGCGCGGCCAGTCTCCTGCCGCCTGAGGAAGTTCCGGCTCACCCGAGGAAATCCCGGATCACCTGAGGAAGTCCCGGACGGCCCGGGCGAGGACCGCCTCGTCCAGGCCGTCCGCGCCGCCCAGGGGCAGCAGCCGGTGCGGTACGTGCACCAGCGTCTCGGCGACATGCCGGGCCGACAGACCGGGCTGCCCGGGCTCGACCAGCACCACGTCGGCATGGTCGGCGGCCAGGACGGCCGTGCGCAGACCGACCTGGTCGAAGGGCCGGACGGTGGCCGCGTAGAGCACGGTCAGGTCGAGGCTGGACGTGGCGCGCAGGACGGGGTCGAGGGTGGCGCCGACCGCGGCCACCACGCCGTCGAGCCCTTCGCGGACGAGCTCGAAGCCCTCGCTCACGCCGCGTGGTTCGGCGTTGGAGTCGCCGGACACGTGCACATACGCCCGGTCGCCGCGCCGCACGGCGCCCTGGATCGCACGGCGCACCTCGTCGGGGTGACCGGGGACGTGCACGGCCCAGCGGGGGTCGGTGGCGAACCTGGCCAGCTCGTCGACCGCACCGTAGCCGACGAGGACGGCGGCGGGCGCCGCGGGCACATCCGCGCGGGACCGGGGAAGGGCTTCGGCGGCGGCCAGCAGCATGTCGGAGTTCATGGGGGAATCCTTCCGGGACTGGTTCATTAGGGCACGTCAGGAATTCGTTAAGAAAAACGCCCCGACCGGCCGTCACACGAACCTGAATTACCCGGAGTTATCTGCCCCATCCCCACCTTCTTGAAGCTTTAACAAACCCACAGGAATGTGGCTGTCTCTTTGCCCGATCCGGGCATACCGCAGGGTCAGTACGCGGGTTCGGGTGCGTAGCTTGAGGGATGTTCTATCCGGCAGACCAAGCCGAAGGGGGAGTTCCGCCATGGCCGAAAACGCAACACCTCCCGTGACCCGTCCGTGCGTCCATCTGATCGCGGGGCCGACCGGGGTCGGCAAGAGCGCGGCGGCCACCGAGCTGGCCCGGGCGACCGGTGCCCCGATCGTCGTCGCGGACCGCCTGCAGTGCTTCACCGACCTGGCCACCACCAGCGCCCGCGCAGGGGCCGACGTACCCGGTGTGTGCCGGCACTGGCTCGGCGACCGGACGTCCGCCGACGGCGACCTGTCCGCGGCCGAGGCGACGGAAGCGCTGGTCGCGTTGGTGGAGCGGCTTGCCTCGACGCACCCGCTCGTGATCGTCGAGGGCGGCTCCATCTCGCTGCTGCGGGAGCTGTGCGACCGCCGGCCCGCACTCTCCTGGCAGCTGACGGTCCGTCTCCTGCCCCTGCCCGCGCGCGACGAGTACCTCGCCGCCCTGACCCGCCGGGCGCACGAGATGCTCACCCCGGGCGCCTGCGGTCCCGGCCTCCTGCAGGAACTGGCCGCGCTGTGGCGCGATCCGGGCCGACGGCTGCTCGCGGCATCCGTCAACGGATTCGAGGCCGTTCTCGAATGCTGTGCAAAATATTCACTCGATGTCGCGAGCATCCATGAACAGGACATCCCTGAACGTGTCCTGAACCGGATCGCCGAGCTCATCGCCGAACGGCACGCGGAACACGGGTATCTCCAGCATCGCGTGTTCACCGAAATTTTCGAAAGCCCGGTGCCGCATCACGGGTTCGGCCTCGGCACCCTGGAGCGTGCGGCATGACCGGAACTCCGGATGTGAAGGACGTGACCGTCGATTTCGGTCACATCATCGACTCCTGTCCGCTCGGCGTCGTCAAGGCGCCGTCCGCTGCCGCCGTACAGGAACTCCTGACCTTCGCCGGTCCGCACGGGCTGCCGGTCTCCGCCCGCGGCGGCGGACAGGCCCTGTACGGGCAGGGGCAGGCGCACGGCGGCTACGTCGTCGACATGGCCGCACTGAACGAGGTGCGCTGCATTCCGCACGAGCGGACGCTGACCGCCGGGGCGGGTGCCTCGTGGCGGGATGTCGTACGAGCCGCGCTCGGGGAAGGTCTCACACCCGCAGTGCTGCCCGACCACCTCGGCGGCAGCGTCGGCGGTGTGCTGAGCACCGGCGGCTTCGGCGGCTCCAGCCACCGGCACGGGCTCGTCGCCGACCGGGTGCGCGAGGTGGAGGTCGTCACGGGCACCGGCGAGCACCTGACGTGCTCACCCGACCGGCGTCCGGACCTCTTCCGTGCCGTCCTGGCGGGGCTGGGCCAGTGCGCGCTGATCGTCGGCGCCACGCTCGCCCTCGTGCCCGCCCCGACGCATGTGCGCCGCTACCGCCTCTATTACGACTCCCCCGACACCTACGTCACCGACCAGCGGCGGCTGGCCCGCGACGCCCGCTTCAGCCATGTCACGGGGCAGGCACGACCGGCGCTCGGCGGTGGCTGGCAGTACATGATCGAGGCGGTGGCACCGCATGCCGCCCCACCGTGCCCCGGCCGGCCCCCCGCCGACGACGAGTTGTTGGTCGGCGACCTGGAGCACGACCGCGACACCGAGGAGATCGCGGACCTGTCGTACGCCGAGTACCTGCACCGCCTCGACCGCGACGAACGTCTCCTGCGCGCCACGGGCGAGTGGGACCGCCCGCACCCGTGGCTCACGCTGCTGCTCCCGGAGCAGACCGTGACCTCCTTCGTCCCGGCCCTGCTGGCCGAGGACGCCCAGCGAGGCCTGCGCACCTGCGGGACGGTCCAGCTGCGCCCGTTGACCGGCCGGGCCCTGCACGCCCCGCTGGTGCCCAGGCCCGCGGGCGAACTCCTGTGCCTCCTGTCCCTGATGCGCACGGCACCGCCCGGCCGACCAGGCGTCGTACGGCAGTTGGTGGCGGCCAACCGGGCGCTGTACCAGCGGGCCAGGACCGTCGGCGGAGTCCTCCACCCGGTCGCCGCACTGCCCATGACGCCCGACGACTGGCGCGCCCACTTCGGCCCGGTCTGGCCCGAACTCGTCCGCGCCAAGGACCGGTACGACCCGCACCACATCCTGACCAGGGGGTACGGGCTGTGGGCGTGACGACGGTCACCGTCTTCTGCGGGTCCTCCCCCGGCAGCCGGCCGGGCCATGTGCGGATCGCCGCCGACCTCGGCCGTTCCCTGGCCGAAGCGGGTCTGCGGCTCGTCTACGGCGGTGCCCGCATCGGTCTGATGGGCGCGGTCGCGGACGCGGCTCTGGCCGCGGGGGGCTCGGTCACCGGAGTCGTACCGAGCCGCATGCTGCCGTACGAGATCACGCACACCGGACTGACCGAGCTGGAGGTGGTCGCGGACATCCATCAGCGCAAGGCGGGCATGGCCGAGTCGTGTGACGCCTTCGTGGCGCTGCCGGGTGGCCTGGGCACGGCCGAGGAGCTTCTGGAGGTGCTGTCGTGGGCCCAGTTGCGGATCCACGGCAAGCCGTGTCTGCTGCTCGACCCGTTCGGTTTCTACCGTCCTTTGCTGTCGTTCCTGGAGCACGCGCGGGACGAGGGGTTTCTCCATCCGGGCGACCTGGAGCGGGTCGTCGTGTGCGAGTCGGCCGAGGAGGTGGTAGCCCACCTGGCGGGCACGGGCCCCGCTGCCCCATGCACGCCGGCCGTGGTGCGGATACCGACGGGCCGGACCGCGTTCATGTTCTCCGCGGCCGGGTCCCAGCAGCCCGGCATGGGGCGTGAACTCTACGGCTCCTCCGCCGTGTTCGCCGATACTCTCGACGAGGTCTGCGCGCGCCTCGATCCGTACCTCGACCTCTCTCTGCGGGAGGTGATGTTCGCGCCGGCCGGGACGCCCACGGCCGCGCTGCTCGACCGCATCGTGTACGGCTATCCGGCGATCTTCGCGCTGCAGGTCGCGCAGTACCGGCTGCTGGAGAGCCAGGGACTCGAACCGGACGTGCTGTTCGGCTACTCGGCCGGGCACATGGCGGCCGCGCATGCGGCGGGTGTCTTCTCGCTGGCGGACGCCTGCCACGCGGTCGGCACGCTGTCGCAGCTCATGGGAAAGATGCCGGAAGGCGGACGCATGGCCGCCGTGGAGGCCTCTCCCGAGGAACTGCGGCTGGGACCTACGGCGGTGATCGCAGCGGTCAACGGGCCCCGGTCGGTGGTCGTGTCGGGGGACCGTGCGACGGTGACCGAGATCTGCGGGGAGTGGACGGCCCGCGGTCGCCGCACCCATCTGCTGCGTGCCGACGTGGCGCCCCACTCCCCGCACTTCGACCCGCTGTTGGCCGACTATCGGCGCCTCCTTCGGACACTCGTCCTGCGCGCCCCGCGCATCTCGCTGATCTCCGACACCACCGCCGAGCCGGTGGGCGACGAGGCCGCCGGGCCGGACCACTGGGTGCGGGCGCTGCGCGATCCCGTCCGGTTCATGGACGCGGTGACCCGCATGCGGCGCGACGGTACGACCGCCTTCGTCGAGCTGGGACCGGGCGAGGTCCTGACCGGCATGCTCGACGACTGTCTGCCGCACGGGGACGATCGGCCGATCGTGCTCTCCGTCGCCCGGAACTGGCGCGCCCCGCACGGACGGGCCGACGTAGCCTGAGTGCTCCGACCGACTCCGAAGGAGCGCCGTGAGCACTGACCGGACGCCGACCGACCAGCCCGCGTGGCGGCTGCTCCTCGGATACGTACGGCCGCATCGGTGGGCCCTCCTGGCCGGGGCCGTGCTGTCGCTGGTCACGGGGACCACCGGGCTCCTCCTTCCGCTGGTGGCGCGGGAGTTGATCGACGACCTGTCCCACGACCGGGCCATCACCGGGGCGCTGCTGCTCATGTCCGGGCTGGTCGTGGCCAACGCGGCGGTGGGCGCGCTGGGTTCGTACGTGCTGCGGCGCACCGCCGAGTCGGTTGTGCTCGGCGCGCGCCGCGCCCTCTCGTCGTATCTGCTGCGGCTGCGCATCACCGCCGTGGACCGCAGCGAGCCGGGCGACCTGATGGCCCGTATCACCTCGGACACCACGCTGCTGCGCGAGGTCACCACCGACTCCCTCGTCGGCCTCGGCACGGGCGGGCTCACGCTGGTTGCGACCGTGGTGATGATGGGCCTGGTGGATCCGGTGCTGCTGGCGGTCACGCTCGCCGTGATCCTGGGCGCCGGCACGATCCTCGGTGTGATCGTGCCCCGCATCAACCGGGCCAGCCGGCAGGCGCAGGACGCGGTCGGCGTGATGGGGGCCTCCCTGGAACGCATACTCGGCGCGCTGCGCACGGTGAAGGCGTCCGGTGCCGAGCACCGGGAGGAGCGGACCCTGCACGAGGCGGCCGAGGAGTCGTGGCGGCAGAGCGTGCGGGCGGCCAAGTGGTCGGCGGCCGCGGGCAACACGGCCGGGCTCGCCATGCAGATCGCCTTCATCACGGTGCTCGCGGTGGGCGGGGCACGGGTGGCGACGGGGGCGGTCGACGTCGGCACGCTGGTCGCCTTCCTGCTGTACGTGTTCTATCTGATGTCGCCGATACAGCAGGTCGTCGGCGCGATCACGCAGTACCAGACGGGCGCGGCGGCGCTCGCCCGGATCCAGGAGGCGCTACGGCTGCCGGCCGAACCGGCCGCCGAGCCGGCGCCGTTGCCCGCCGCCGGGGTGGGGCCCGCCGCGCTGGCCTTCGAGGACGTCCGCTTCCGGTACGCCGACGACCTGCCGTACGTCCACCACGGCGTGACGTTCGCCGTGCCCGCGCAGGGCATGACGGCGTTCGTCGGCCCGTCGGGCGCGGGCAAGACCACCGTGTTCTCCCTCATCGAGCGGTTCTACGACCCCGAGGCGGGGACCATCACACTGGACGGGCGGGACTTGGTGGACTGGGAACTGCCCCAACTGCGGTCCGCCATCGGTTATGTGGAGCAGGACGCCCCGGTCCTGTCGGGATCGCTCAAGGACAACCTGCTGCTGGGCAATCCCGACGCGGACGACGACGCCGTCACGCGCGTGCTGAAGACGACCCGCCTGGACGGCCTGGTCGCCCGGCTGCCCAGCGGTCTGGACACGCTCGTCGGGCACCGCGGCACGAGGCTGTCCGGCGGGGAGCGGCAGCGCGTCGCCATCGCCCGGGCCCTGCTGCGCCGTCCCCGGCTGCTGCTGCTCGACGAGGCGACCTCGCAGCTGGACGCGGTGAACGAGGCGGCGCTGCGCGACACCGTCGCCGATGTCGCCCGCACGACGACGGTGCTGGTCGTCGCGCACCGGCTGTCGACGGTGACGATGGCCGACCGGATCGTGGTGATGGACGCGGGCCGGGTGCGCGCGGTGGGCACGCATCGCGAACTCGTCGCAGCGGACCCGCTCTACGCGGAGCTGGCGGCGACGCAGTTCCTGGCGACCGCCGGGTGACGTCACCGGCGTTGCCGGCGCCTCAACCTGCCGGTGGCCGACGGGTCGTTGGCGGGCAGCTCACTGTCGATGGGAGGCCGCCCGACGCCCTTCGGTATGGAACCGGCGCAGGCCGTCGAGGTCGTCCGGGCCCTCACCGACGGGACGTATCCGCACCTCAGTGGGCGCGGTGTCCACGCCCACTTGGCGGTGAACGGCGGCGGCATGCACGTCGACTACGGCTCCCCTGAGCACCGCTTCGAGAAGCACAGCCACGGCGAGGAGTTCGCCGTCGTGCGCGGGGGGACGCACCATCTGCGGACCCCGGCGACGAAGGGCCACGACCAGCCCTGTTCCGTCTGCGCACACCGACACCGCTGGGTAGCGACTCGTCACCCTCCGCACACACGAAGGGCCGCCGGCATCATCCGGGCGGCCCTTTCGGTGTTTCGGCGGTCTAGCGGAGGTGCCCCAGTTGCGCCGGGTTCAGGGTGTTGATGCGGTCGAGGTGGCCCAGCTGCTGGGAGACCCGCGGGACCCGGTGCTGGTGCTGCGGGGGGATGCCGGTCTGGGCGAGCGAGTCGAGCGCGGTGATCGGGTTCAGCCGGGCCCCGGCGTTCCGGGTGTCCGCGTTGTGCGCGTTCGCAAGCGGAGCGGCAAGGCCGGTGAGGCCGGCGGCGAGACCAACGGCGGCTGCGATACGTCGTGTTGAGATCATGCTTTGAGCAACGCGGGCGGGCCGCCGCCGGACACGGCCGCCCGGCGGCGCTCACCCGTCAGGCCCAGCGCTCCGGCCGCGCTTGCCGAGTCCGGCAGGGCGGAGGAGTCTCGGAGGAGAGGTCCTCGCGGCCCTCCCTCGTCCTGCCGCGGGCCTCGGAGGAGGTCACCATGGGCACCGCCACAAACCCCTCGTTCGACACCGAGACACTGCGCCGGGGCATCGAAGGACAGACCCCGGAGACACTTCTGTCGCTGTACACGGACGACGCGGAGCTGCGCGTCGTGAACCGCAACAGCCAGCCGAGCCACCCCAGGGTGCTGCACGGCCGCAACGAGATCGCCGAGATGCTCGACGACGTCTACAGCCGCGACATGTCGCACAAGCTGGAGGGATGCGTCGTCCAGGGCAACCGCGCGGCCTACAGCGAGTCCTGCGAGTACGCGGACGGGGTGCGTGTCCTGTCCGAGTCGATGGTCACGCTGCGGGACGGCAAGATCTCCCAGCAGATCCTGATCGAGGCATGGGACGAGTAGGAGACACGCAGGATGACCAGTAGCAGGTGAGGAGCGGCCGAAGGTCCAGGCCGGCTCAAGGCCGGCCTGGACCTTCTTCCCCCTGCTCAAGGAGTTCGCAGCGTCGTGACCAGGTCGCGCGGCAGTCCGTGGGTGTCATGGAGGTAGCGGTAGTCCTCGTCGCTCAACGGTCCTTCGAACTCCCGCCTGCCGAGCACACGACGCCCCCGCTCCAGCAGCCTGCCGAACCGCCGTTCCTCGTCCAGCAGCACCTCGCGCACGGGACCGGTTCCGCAGGGCCGACGGAAGTGGTCCAGCGTGTGCCGGAGGACCTCCTCGGGCAGGTCGGACAGGGTGCGCGAGGGGTCGTCGCGCCACAGGGTGGTCAGGGCACGGCGGATCAGCCGGCGCAGCACGTAGCCGCGTCCGGTGTTGGCGGGCCGTACCCCTTCGCCGATGACGACGATGCCGGACCGCAGGTGGTCGCAGACAAGTCGCCTCGACGTGCCGTCCAGGTTCCACAGCGGCGGCAGGACCCTCATCCAGGGTTCGAACAGGTCGCTGTCGTAAACGGAGTTGTGGCCCTGGAGAACCGTCACGAGTCGCTCCAGTCCCATACCCGTGTCCACACTGGGCTGCGGGAGGGGCTGGAGGCCGCCGTCCCCGAGCCGGCGGTAGCGCATGCTCACGTGGTTCCACACCTCGACCCACCTGGCGTCGGTGGTGGGAGTGCCCTGAGGCGGGGTGCCCGGGTCACCGGTCCAGACGAAGATCTCGGAATCGGGGCCGCAGAGGCCGACGGGGCCGTGGGACCACCAGTTCTCGTCGCGGGTCAGCTCGACGGGCAGCCCCAACTCCAGCCAGGTGTCGAGCGATCGGCTGTCGGGACCGACCTCGTCGTCTCCCCCGAAGACGGTGACGTACATGCGCTGCGGCGGGACACCGAATCCGTCGCGCAGCAGCTCGTGTCCCCAACGCAGGCTCTGTGAGTGGTCGTAGTCGCCCAGGGACCAGGAGCCGAGCATCTCGAACATCGTCAGATGGGTCGGGTCGCCGACCTCGTCGAGGTCGCTGGTGCGCAGACACCGCTGGACGTTGACCAGGCGCCGTCCCTGCGGATGCGGGCGGCCTTCCAGGTAGGGGGTGAGCGGGTGCATGCCCGAGGTGGTGAACAGCACCGGGTCGGAGGGCGGCGGCAGGAGTGTGCCGCCGGTGACCAGCTCGTGTCCGCGCTCGCGGAAGAAGTCGGTGAAGGTGCGGACGATCTGGTCGGTGGTGGGTGTGGGAGTCATCGCGGTGTTCCTTCGGTCGTCGGGTCATTGCCGACCGGAACGGGCCACGGCACAGAATGCGACCGGAAGGAAGAGGATGGCGCACACCGGCGGTCCGTTTCCGGCCGCCGGGAGGAGGGGGATCAGGCGTCGGCAGCCGAGGAGCTGGTCGCTCGCGCGGCTGCGGTGCGGGTGTGCCTGATGACCTTCATGGAACCGACGTTAACAGCGGGCGCCCGGGGGTGTCTCGGTAATTCTCGGCCCAACTCCGCGGCGGCGTCGCACAGGTTGGTTGCCTCCGTGCCGGTCCCGCGGGACGCGGCCGCAGCAGGACGGCGCCGTACTGGAACGACCACACCCAGCGACGGCCCCGTCCGCGCCCCCGGACTTGTGCGTCGGGCGCGTGAGCGGCGCCGGGGCGGATACACGGGGAGCATGACTCGACTTCTCAAACCCAGGCACAAGAACCACCGGGAGCGGCGCAGTCCGCCTCCGCAGTCGGCGCCCGAGGACTCGCAGGAGCAGTTCGGTCCGGATACGCAGGTGGAGCGGCGGGCCCCCGACACGCCCACCGAGCTGCCCAAACGGTCCTGGTGGGCGGCGCTGAAGGGCACGCTGCGGGAGTTCAAGGACGACGAGCTGACCGATCGCGCCGCGGCACTGACCTATTACGGAGTGCTGTCGCTCTTCCCGGCCCTGCTGGTGCTGGTGTCCGTGCTCGGGCTGGCCGGCAGGTCGGCCACCGACGCGGTGCTGGACAACATCAGGCGGCTCGCGCCGGGCGAGGCCCGGGACATCCTCACACGCGCGGTCGAGCAACTGCAGGGCAGCGGCGGTCTCGGCTCCGCCATGGCCGTCGTCGGCCTCGTCCTGGCGGTGTGGTCGGCGTCCGGCTATGTCGCGGCATTCATCCGCACCTCCAACGCGGTCTACGACATGCCGGAGGGGCGTCCGGTGTGGAAGGTCCTCCCGGTGCGGCTCGGTGTGACCGTCACGCTCATGGTGCTGGCCGTGCTCAGCGCGCTGATCGTCGTCTTCACCGGCGAGGTGGCTCGCCAGGTCGGCAACTCGCTCGGCATCGGCGACACCGCCCTGACCGTCTGGGCCATCGCCAAGTGGCCCGTCCTGGCCGTCCTGGTGACCACCATGATCGCGATCCTGTACTGGGCGACCCCGAACGCCAGGATCCGCGGCTTCAGGTGGATCACCCCGGGCAGCTTCCTCGCGCTGCTGATCTGGATGATCGCCTCCGCGGGCTTCGCGCTCTACGTCGCCAATTTCGCCTCGTACAACAAGACCTACGGCACCATGGCGGGCGTGATCGTCTTCCTGATCTGGCTGTGGGTCGGCAACCTGGCCATCCTGCTCGGCCTGGAGTTCGACGCGGAGGCGGCACGGCAGCGGGCGATCGCGGGCGGGCACCCACCCGACGAGGAGCCCTACGTCGCCCCGCGCGACACCCGCACCTGGGACGAGCAGGACCGGCGCCGTCTGCGTGGTCCATGACGTGCCGCGCGGTACGGGAGACCGGCTCTGGGTACCCGGCGTCACAGCCTCATCCGCGAACCGCAACGCAGAGGAGAAGGTGACCTCATGACCACCGCGCACCCGCGGTACCGCTCCCGCTCCGACGCCTCGGTCGGCGAACTGGTCCAGGAGGCCTCTCAGGAGCTGACCGACCTGGTCCGGGCCGAGATGCGGCTGGCGCAGACGGAGATGACGCAGAAGGGCAAGCGCCTCGGCGTGGGCGGCGCCAGTTTCGGCGGAGCCGGACTGGTCGGCTTCCTCGCCCTGCAGGCGATGGTCGCGACCGCGATCGCGGCCCTGGCCGTGCCGTTGCCGGTGTGGGCCGCCGGGCTGATCATCACCGGGGCCCTGCTGGTCGTCGCCGCGCTGATGGCGGCCTTCGGCAAGGCGAAGGTCGCGCGGGCCACCCCGCCGACACCGGAGCAGACCGTCGACAGCGTCAGGGCCGACCTGGCCGAGATCAAGGAAAGGGCACAGCGATGACCGGCGACGCGACGCCCGGCAAGGACCCCACGCCTGAGGAACTGCGCCAGGAGATCGAGCACACCCGTGAGGAACTGGGCCGGACCGTGGAGGAGCTCGCTGCCCGGACCGACGTCCGGGCGCGTGCCCAGGACAAGGCCCACGAGGCAGCGGAACAGGTCGGCCGTACGACCGCCCGGGTCACCCGGCGTCTGCGGGAGAAGGTGCCGCAGCCGGTGCAGGACAGTGCCGACCGAGCCTCCCACCGAGTCCGGGACACCGCGGCCCGGGCCGGCCACATGGTGCAGGACAGGACGCCGGAGCCGATACGGGCGCGGACCGACCGTGGTCTGCGGATCGCACAACGGCACCGGGGCGCGCTGCTGGCCGGGACGGCCGCGGTGGGCGGGACGGTCGCGGTGGGCGGCGCCGTCCTGCTGGCACGGCGCCGCGCAGGAGGCCACCGATGAAAGCCTCCAAGATCGCCTACAAGCCTGTGGGCCTCGCCCTCGGCGCCGTCAGCGGCGTGCTGGCCGGCGCGGCCTTCAAGCAGACCTGGAAGATGCTCGGCCACGACAAGGACGCTCCGGACGCCACCGACGAGAACCGCGACTGGCGGGAGATCCTGACGGCGGCCACGATCCAGGGCGCGATCTTCGCCGGGGTCAAGGCGGCCGTGGACCGCGCGGGGGCCGTCGCGACCCGCCGCCTGACCGGCACGTGGCCCGGCTGAGGAAGGCGTGCGACGACCGGCGGATCGTGCCGGGAAGCTCATGCCCTTGCCCCGGTCGCCGTGGGCGCACGTCCGAATGAAGCGGAACGCTGTCGGCCGGGCCTCGCCCGGATCAGCGCATCCAGGCGCTGTAGGACATCACGTCTCCGGCCTTGACGCCGTACTCGGGCTCGGCCCTGGTGAATGTCGTCTCCAGCCCGAGGACGGCGCCGGTCGCGGGGTCCATGATCAGCATGCGGCGGGCGCCGGACGTCTCGTACATGTACGCCTGTCCGCTGCGCCCCAACCGGTCCGTCACCCTGCCGACGGGCCGTAGTCCCTCGGCGTCGGCCAGGAGACGGGCGAGCGCGGCGGACTCGCGGGCGCCGAGGGTCCAGTGGTCCAGCAGGGTCTGGGTGGCGTCGAGGAGCTGGGGCGTGGTCAGCGGTTTGCTGTGGTCCGACAGGTAGGCGCGCACCGTCTCCGCCAGATACGCGCTCAGGCGTACGGCGTCGTGCGGCGGCGGTGACTCGGGCGGGGCGTCGCTCCAACTCGGCGGATAGGTCTGCCTGCTGAGGACATGGCCGTCGTCGACGACACGCGGCTCGCCGCCCCCCTCGACGAGGACGGGCCGGCCCGGGTGGCGCGGGTCGGTCGCCACGACGATCTCCGTGTGGCTGTCGTCGGCGTGCCAGCGGACGATGCGTTCCTCGGGGAGGGTGATCGGCGGCTTGTCCTCGCTCATCCCCAGGCTCCACGACTGCACGTGCGTGCCCTTGCGGAGCGTGGGGGCACCGTCCTGCGCGTCGGCTCTCGCGCGTTCGGCCACGGTCTTCAGGGATACGGGGGTGGAGTCGGCCCGTACGACCAGCGGGCGGGGTGCGGCGATGGCCGGCGCGGTGGTCTGGCCGGTGAGCAGCAACGCCGAAACGAGCGCGGCGACCACGCCGGTGGCCGCGAGGCCCCACAGCAACCGGGCCCGGGGGCGGGCGCCGCAAGGGCGTTCGTGCAGCAACCGGTCGAGGTGCCGTTCCGCGTCGTGGTCGAGGGGCCCGTCGCCGAAGTGGGGGCCGTCGGTCGGCACCGGGTTGGCGGCGCGCAGGAGGTCGAGTTCGTCAGCCATGGCCGTGTTCCTTCGAGGGGGTCGCGCCGGCGGCGGTCGTCGGACACAAACGGTCGATCTCGGCTCTGAGCCGTCGGCGTGCCCGGTGCAGCCGCATCGCCGCGGCCCGGCGGCCGCAGCCGAGGACGACGGCGACCTCGTCGACGCCGAGTTCCTCCCACGCCGTCAGGCGCAGCACCTCCTGGTCCGCCGGGGACAGCCGGGCCAGCGCCTCGTGCACCCAGGCACCCGGTGACTCGGCGTCGGGGCCGGCCTCGATGTGCCGGCCGTGCGCGGCGTCGTCGTTGCCGAGCCGGTCGACCAGTCGCCGACGGCGCCCGTAGCCGCGTACCGCGTTCGCCAGGCAGTTGCGTGCCACGCCGTACAGCCAGGGCAGCGGGGTCGCCGGGAGGTCGTCCCGGCGCCGCCAGGCGACGGTGAACACCTCCGCCACCACTTCCTCGACCTCACTCATGCGCCCGTCCAGTCGCCGCGCGACATAGCGGCTGACCGCCCAGTAGTGCTCGCGATAGGCAGCGGCGAAGATCTCGTCGTTGCTCATGTTCCGTTCGTGTCCGGCACCCGCCGGATCGTCACACCCGTTTCCGTGATTCTTGTCGCGTCCTGAGAGTGTGACGGCCGGTCGACGGGCGGACACAGGCGGGGCGTGAAAAGGATCAGAAACGTCAAGGCGGTCCAGACCGTCAAGGCCGTCCAGTGGCTGACCAGCACCGATCACAAGACGATCGGGACGCTGTATCTCGTCACGTCGTTCGCGTTCTTCGTGATCGGTGGCGTGATGGCGCTGCTCATGCGTGCCGAGCTGGCCCGTCCG
>NZ_JOFS01000068.1 GCF_000719285.1 Streptomyces bicolor
CCTGCGCAACGACACCTCCGGCGACCCCACGTTCCGCGAACTCCTGGCCCGCACCCGCGAAACCGACCTGGCCGCCTACTCCCACCAGGACATCCCGTTCGAACGACTGGTGGAAGCGATCAACCCCCAGCGCTCACTGGCCCGCCACCCCTTGTTCCAGGTCATCTTCGGCGTGGACGCCACCAGCGGCAGTGCGCTGAGCCTGCCCGGCCTGACGGTCGCTCAGGAGCCGGTCCCGTTCGAGTACAGCAGGTTCGACCTGGGCTTCAACTTCACCGAGCGGTACGGGATCGCCGGCCGTCCGGATGGAATCGGCGGCCTGCTGCACTACAGCACGGACCTGTTCGACCACGAGAGCGTCGAGGCCCTCGTGACCCAGCTGGTGCGAGTGATGGAAGCGGTGGTCGCGGATCCGGACCGGCCGGTCGGCCGGATCGGGATCCTCTCCGCGACGGAGCGGCGGCAGGTTCTGGAGGAGTGGAACGACACCGGGGCTGAGCTGACCGACGCGACGGTTCCCGCGCTCTTCCAGTCGGAGGTCGCCCTGACGCCCGGGCGCCCGGCCGTCCTGGCCGCCGACGCCGACCTTAGCTACGCCGAGCTGAACGAGCGGGCCAACCGCCTGGCCCACCACCTGATCGCGCACGGGGTCGGCCCTGAGCAGTTCGTCGCTCTCGCTCTGCCGCGTACCGCGCAGACCATGGTGGCGCTGCTCGCCGTCCTCAAGGCCGGAGCTGCCTATCTGCCGGTCGACCCCGCGTACCCGGCGGACCGGATCGCCTACCTGCTGCAGGATGCCGAGCCGGCGCTCGTCCTCACTGTCGAGGAGACCGAGCAGGTGATCCCGGACGGCTCCCGGACTCCGCGCCTGGTCCTGGACGCTCCCGAGGTCGTCGCCGCGCTGGAGAGCCGGCCCGCCACCGACCCGACCGACCGTGATCGCGGCAGCGTCCTGCAGCCGCTGCACCCGGCGTACATCATCTACACCTCGGGCTCGACCGGCCGTCCCAAGGGCGTTGTCGTCACCCATGCCAACGTGACCAACCTGGTCGCCTGGGCCCGTGCCGAGTTCGGCGAACAGCGGTTGGCCAACGTCCTGTTCACCACGTCGCTCAACTTCGACGTCTCCGTGTTCGAGATATTCGGCCCGCTGCTGACCGGCGGTTGCATCGAAGTGCTCCGTGACCTGCTGGCGCTGGGCGACCGGGACGCCGACGACCGTTCGGAGGTCCTGGTGAGCGGGGTTCCGTCCGCGCTCGCCCGGATCGTGTCCCAGGGCGACGTACGCACCACGGCGGAGACCGTGGTGTTCTGCGGCGAGGCCCTCACGGCACAGGCCGCCGCCGAGGTCAAGGCGGAACTCCAGGCCGAGCGCGTGTACAACGTCTACGGCCCGACCGAGGCAACGGTGTACGCCACGGTGTGGTCCACGGACGCCCCCATCACGGAGGCACCGTCGATCGGCCGCCCGCTGCACAACACGCGGACCTACGTCCTGGACGGCGGTCTCCAGCCGGTTCCGGCGGGCGTGGCCGGGGAGCTCTACCTGGCGGGCGAGGGCCTGGCCCGCGGGTACTTCGGGCGTCCGGACCTGACCGCGGAGCGGTTTGTGGCCGACCCGTTCGGCCCGGGCGGCAGCCGGATGTACCGCACCGGTGACCTGGCCCGCTGGTCCGACGAGGGACTGCTGGAGTACCTGGGCCGGGTCGACGACCAGGTGAAGATCCGCGGCTTCCGCATCGAACTCGGGGAGATCGAAGCCGTGTTGGGACACTTCCCCGGACTGTCCCAGGTCGCGGTGGTGGCCCGCGAGGACCGGCCCGGCGACAAGCGCCTGGTGGCCTACGCGGTCGCCGCGGCCGGCGGCGACACCGTGGACACCGAGGCCCTGCGCAGCCATGCAGCCGGTCTGCTGCCGGAGTACATGGTGCCCTCCGCCTTCGTGGTGCTGGCGGCGCTGCCGCTGACCGCCAACGGCAAGCTGAACCGCCGGGCCCTGCCTGCGCCCTCGTACGAGACGGACATGGCCGGGCGCGGTCCGCGGACCCCGCGGGAGGAGATCCTGTGCGGTCTGTTCGCGGAGGTCCTGGGCCTGCCGGCGGTCGGAATCGACGACAGCTTCTTCGAGTTGGGCGGCCACTCCCTGCTGGCAGTCCAACTGATCGGCCGCATCCGGGACGTCCTCGGCGACACGCTCGCCATTCGAGCTCTCTTTGCCGCGCCCACGCCCGCCGCTCTTGCCGAACAGCTGGGCCGGTCCTCGGTCGGGGAGGCGTTCGAGGTTCTCCTGCCCATCAAGGACCACGGCGGCAACTCGGCGATCTTCTGCGTCCACCCCGTGAGCGGAATCGGCTGGTGCTATTCGCCGCTGGCCGGTATCGCCTCCCCGGAACACTCTGTCTATGCCCTCCAGGCGCGAGGCATGGACGGCAGGGACGCACTCCCGGGTTCGATCCAGGAGATGGCGGCCGACTACGTCCAGCAGATTCGTGCTGTGCAGGAATCGGGTCCGTACCACCTGATGGGCTGGTCCTTCGGCGGTGTCGTCGCCCATGAGATGGCCGTCCAGCTGAGGGCCCAGGGCGAGCAGGTGGAGACCCTCGCGCTGCTGGACTCCTACCCCGTGGACACGGCCGAGGATCCGCTCCCGGTCACGGACGAGGACGTGGTGGGGGGACTTGCCGAATTCTTCGGAGTCCAGGCCGAGGACGGCGAGGAGCCACTCACCATGACCGGGATCGTGGCGGCACTGCGCCGGGACCGGAGCGTGTTCACCGAGCTTGCCGAGCGGCATCTCGCAGACATCGCCGCGATTTACGAGAACAATCACCGCATCGTGACGGAGCACATCCCCGGTGAATTCGACGGCAACGTCCAATTCTACGAGGCGGAGCACGGCAAGCCCGCTGACCTGCACGCGGCGACTGCCTGGAGCGCATACGTGTCGGGCCGGCTCGACGTCGCGAGCATTGCCTGCAGTCATGCGGAAATGGCTCGGCGGGACTCGCTGGCCGAAATATGGCGGGACATTGCTCGGACGGATGCGCGATAGGTCCCTTCCAGAACTCACAGAACTGGTGCTTCGCCGTGGCCATTGATCTGCCCGCCGTGTCTCCGACATCCCATCTCTTCCTGATGCTCTCCCTGATCATGGTCTGCTGCCATGTCGTCGGCCGCCTCTGCCGGCGGCTGGGGCAGCCGCCGGTCATCGGCGAGATCCTGACCGGCATCGCGCTGGGCCCGTCCCTGCTCGGAGCCGTCTGGCCGGCGGGGCAGCAGTGGCTCTTTCCGACGGGCCTGCTGTCCGTGGTCAACGCACTGGCTCAGGTCGGCCTCGTCCTCTTCATGTTCCTGATCGGGTACGAGTTGAACCTGCGGGAGGTCGGTGGCCGCAGCAGGGTCGCGGTGCTGGTCAGCAACGTGAGCGTGGCCGTGCCCATCTTCGGCGGGATCCTCCTCGCACTCGTGATGTACGGGCGGTTCGCCGAACCCGACATCGGGTTCCCGGCGTTCGCGCTCTTCATCGCCCTGTCCATGAGCGTCACGGCGTTCCCGGTGCTCGCGCGGATCCTGACGGACCGGAAGATCGACCGAACCCCGGTGGGGGCACTCGCCCTCACCTGCGCGGCCGTCGACGACATCACCGCCTGGTGCCTGCTCGCCCTGGCGACCGCGCTGGGACGGAACACCTCGCTCGCCGCGGTGGTCATCACCGTCACCCTCACCGCTGTGTTCATCTCCGTGATGATGTACGGAGTGCGCCCCGTGCTGGTCCGGCTGGCCGAGCGTCACGCGGATCGGCTGGGCGGGGGTACGGCACTCCTGCTCGTGATCCTCGCCGGGATCCTGCTGGCGTCGTTCGCCACTGACTGGATCGGCATCCACCCGCTGTTCGGAGCGTTCCTGTTCGGCGCCATCGTTCCGCGCGGTGCGGCGCAGACGGCAGCCGTGGAACAGGTGCGAGGCGTCACCGTGGTGCTTCTGCTGCCGCTGTTCTTCGTCTACTCCGGACTGCAGACCAACTTCCGACTGCTCGGCGCGGAGCCAGGCCTGTGGGGCTGGTGCGCCCTCATCGTCGCCGTCGCGACCGTCACCAAGTGGGCCGGGAGCACCGGTGCGGCCCGACTGGCCGGGCTCGGCTGGCGGGAGTCGCTCTCGCTCGGCGCACTCATGAACTGCCGGGGGCTGACCGAGCTCGTGGTCCTCGGCGTCGGACTGCAGACGAAGATCATCACGCCCACGGTGTTCGCGATGCTCGTGGTGATGACGCTGGTCACCACGGTGCTGACCGCGCCCGCACTCACCCTGATCGACCGCCTGGCGGCCCGGCGGCGAGCAACTCCGTCCAGCAGCGCGAAGTCGTGGCCCACCGACCGCCGCTGCTCCACCCACCTCACCACCCCGCCCACAAGGAGCGAGACATGACTCCCGAAATCGATGAGATCTTCCAGGTCGTGAAGGACCGGCACGGAGCCGGCTCCATCACCCGCGTCGAGGAGATGGTGTACGCCAAGCGGCAGGAGCGGCATCCGCTGCAGAAGGACGCCAAGTGGGTCATGCCGGGGATCTCCCAGAAGCCGTGGCACGATCCCTACGAGCACCCGGAGATCGAGCCCGTCGTCCGCGCCTTCGAAGCCGGCCACGGCGCCATCAAGCAGGAGCTCGCGGCCGCCTGGTCCGACCGCAAGAGCGCCTTCTCCGACTACGAGCACTACCTGACCCGCCAGGAGAACTGGCAGGCGCTGTACCTCTTCCGCGACGGCGGGCCGGTGGAGTCCTCGGCCGCTCTGGTGCCCACCGCGTACACCATCCTCACCCGCGAGGCCGTCGAGCAGGGCAAGCTCTGTCCCCTCCTGGAGAGCCACTTCTCGACGCTGCTGCCCGGTGCCTCGATCGCCCCGCACTGCGACCTGTGGAACTTCAGCATCAACCTGCACCTGGCGATCGACATCCCCGAGGGATGCGGCATCACGGTGGCTGGCGAGACCCGGCAGTGGCAGGAGGGCGAGTGCCTGCTCTTCGACTACTCCTTCGAGCACGAGGCGTGGAACAAGGGCGACAGGCCGCGCGCCTGTCTCCTCGTCGACCTGTGGCACCCGGAGACGACCGCCCCGGAGCGTGAGGCCCTGGTCGGTCTCATCACCGAGATCCGCAAGCTGATGGGCTGAACCCCGAGCGCACCCTGGGCTCGCAGCTCTCCGTGACGAGAGCTGCGAGCCCAGGGTTCCGGGGACCGACTTCGTTCTTGCCGGCTCAGGCATGGTGGGAGGTGGCCACCAGAGCACCTCAGCAGCGACGCAAGCGACCCTGACATCCCGTCAGAACGAGCGTCATTTCAGCGTCGAGATATCGCCCGTAGCGCCCACACCATACCCCATGCACACGCACAAAACCGCAGGTCAGGAGCCCTTCGCGGTCGGTTCCAGGATGGCAACGCACTCCACATGATGAGTCATCGGAAACAAATCAAACGCCCGCAGCATCCGCACCCGATACCCCCCATCCCGGAAGTACCCCAAATCCCGAGCCAACGCCGCCGGATCGCAAGCCACATACGCGATCCTCCGCGCCCCCAGCGATGCCAGATGCGCCACCGTGTTCCGCCCCGCCCCAGCCCGCGGCGGGTCCAGGACGATCAAGTCCACCTCGGTGATCCCCGTACGCGGCAGAACCGATTCGACCCTGCCCTGCTCGATCCGCACCCGCTCGAAGCCGGCCAGATTGTGCCGGGCGTCCTCCACCGCGCGCTTGCCAAACTCGATGCCGAGGACCGCGCCCTTGTCGCCGAGGCGGTCGGCGAGAGCGCCCGCGAAGAGGCCCACGCCGCAGTACAGGTCGAGGGCCATCTCGCCCTTGCGCGGCAGCAGGCCCTGCATGACCGCCGTCACCAGGGTGTCCGCGGCCTTCGGGTGGACCTGCCAGAAACCACCGCTGCCGACCCGGTAGGTGCGGCCGTCGGCGCGCTCGCGGACGAAGGGGCGGCCGTGGACACGGTGGGTGCCGCCGTCCTTCTCACCGACCCGCATCACCGACACCGGCTTGTCCAGCTCGACGATCGGCAGGCGCGCGCCCGGCCGGGGCGTCAGGATGACCTGCCGGTCCTGCGACCCCGTCGCCGCGATCGCCTCGACCGACGCCATGCCCGTCCAGTCCCGCTTCTCGATGCCCAGCTCGCTGACACCCTCCGCGGCGATCATGCAGTGGTCGACCGGCTCCACCTCGTGCGAGCGGTGCCGGCGCAGACCCGCGTGGCCGTCGGCGTCGACCGCGTACTGGACCCGAGTCCGCCACTGCGGCACCTGCCCGGCCGGCAGCTTGTCGCCCTCGGCCGGCATCACGGTGCCGTCCCAGCCGACGTCCTCCGGAGTCAGCCCCGCGAGCCGCTCGAGCTGCTCGGCGATGACCTCGCCCTTCATCCGGCGCTGCGCCCCGGGCTTGGCGTGCTGCCAGTCGCAGCCGCCGCAGCGGCCGGGCCCGGCGAAGGGGCAAGGGGCCTCGATGCGGTCCTTCGAGGCCGACAGGACCTCGACCGCGTCGGCGCGCAGGAAGCGGTCGCCCTCCTCGCCCTCGGTCACCCGGGCCACGACCCGCTCGCCGGGCAGCGTGTGCCGGACGAACAGCACTTGGCCGGCGTCGGTACGGGCGATGCAGTGCCCGCCGTGGGCGACGGGGCCGATCTCGACCTCGTACTCCTCCCCCACCAGCGACTTCTTCGGTTCTGCCTGCATGGTGGGGTGACTCCAGATCGAGAAACGGTACGACGAGAAGGGGTACGGCCTCAGCTGCGGTCTCCGAGGGCCTGACAACAGCCCACCAGTCTACGTGGTTCCGGCCGGGCCCCAGCCCGCGTCACCGCTGGGCCTCGGTCTCCTTCGCCCGCTCCTGCGCAGGCCCCCGGCGCACGGAACCCGGCGCGTTCCAGTCCTGCCGCTTGCGGGCCCGGACCTTCGCGGCCTCGGAGGACTGGAGCTGGTAGGGCACCGAGGTCACCATGATGCCCGGCGTGAAGAGGAGCCGGCCCTTCAGGCGCAGCGCGCTCTGGTTGTGCAGCAGGTGCTCGTACCAGTGGCCGACCACGTACTCGGGGATGATCACCGACACCGCGTCGCGCGGCGACTCCTTGCGCAGCCCCTTCACGTACTCGATGATCGGCCGCGTAATCTCGCGGTAGGGCGAGTCGAGCACCTTCAGCGGGACGTCGATCCCGCGCCGCTCCCATTCCTCGCGCAGTGCCTTGGTCTCCGCCGGGTCGACGTTGACGCTGAGCGCCTCCAGGGTGTCCGAGCGCAGCAGCTTGGCGTAGGCCAGGGCGCGCAGGGCGGGGCGGTGGATCTTGGAGATCAGGACGACGGAGTGCACGCGGGACGGCCGTACGCTGTCGTCGCTCGGCCCCTCGGGGGCGGCGAGTTCCTCGGAGACATGGTCGTAGTGGCGGCGGATGGCCGTCATCGTCACATAGAAGATCACCATGCCGAGCAGGGCGACCCAGGCGCCGTGCGTGAACTTGGTGACCAGGACGACGACCAGGACCAGTCCGGTGAAGAAGGCGCCGAAGGTGTTGATCGCGCGGGAGCGGATCATGTGGCGGCGCCTGGCCTGGTCGGTCTCCGTCGCGAGGAGGCGGTTCCAGTGGCGGACCATGCCGGTCTGGCTGAGCGTGAAGGACACGAACACGCCCACGATGTACAGCTGGATCAGGCGCGTGGAGTCGGCGCCGTAGACCCACACCAGCAGCGCGGCCGCGCCCGCCAGGAGCACGATGCCGTTGGAGAAGGCGAGCCGGTCGCCGCGGGTGTGCAGCTGGCGCGGCAGATAGCGGTCCTGGGCGAGGATCGAGCCGAGCACCGGGAAGCCGTTGTAGGCGGTGTTGGCCGCGAGGAAGAGCACCAGCGCGGTGGCCGCCGCGAGCACGAGGAAGAAGAAGCTGCCCTTGCCGAACACGGCCTCGGCGACCTGGGTGATCACCGGGTTCTGGACGTAGTCGGCGCCGACCGCCACACCGTCCTTCACCAGGTCGACGGCCGGGTTCTCGGCCATGCGGACCTTGGTCACCATGGCGAGCCCGATGATTCCGCAGAACATGGTGACGGCCAGCAGGCCCATCATCGCGAGCGTGGTCGCGGCGTTCTTCGACTTGGGCTTGCGGAAGGCCGGGACGCCGTTGGAGATCGCCTCGACACCGGTGAGCGCGGCACAGCCCGAGGAGAAGGCCCGCAGCAGCAGGAAGACCAGCGCGAAGCCCGCGAGGCCCTCGTGCTCCGGCTTGATCTCGTACGACGCCGTGGGCGCCCGCATGGTGTCGTCCAGGACCAGCCCGCGGAACGCGCCCCACGCGATCATGATGAAGACGCCCGCGACGAAGACGTACGTCGGGATCGCGAAGAGGCTGCCGGACTCCCTGACGCCGCGCAGGTTCATCAGCGTCAGCAGCACGATCACGCCGACCGCGCACTCGACCTTGTGCTCGACGACGAACGGGATCGCGGAGCCGAGGTTCTCGATGCCGGAGGAGATGGAGACGGCGACGGTCAGGACGTAGTCGACGAGCAGGGCGCTCGCGACCGTCAGTCCCGCCTTGGGGCCGAGGTTGGTGGTGGCCACTTCGTAGTCGCCGCCACCGCTGGGGTAGGCGTGCACGTTCTGCCGGTAGGAGGCGACCACCGTGAACATCAGCACGACGACCGCGGCCGCGATCCAGGGGCTGAAGTGGTAGGCCGACACGCCCGCGATGGAGAGGACCAGCAGCACTTCTCCGGGCGCGTACGCCACGGACGACAGCGGGTCGGAAGCGAAGACGGGCAGGGCGATGCGCTTCGGCAGCAGCGTTTCCGCCAGCCGGTCACTGCGCAGCGCGCGCCCGATCAGAATCCGTTTGGGCACGTCGGTCAGTTTGGACACAACAGAGAATCGTAGGCCCCCGGCCTGGTCCGGAGCACATCCGGGTGAAATCGCGAGCGGCGCGGGGGTGAATTCCGTGCCACGCTCGCGCCGGGCGCCGGGCCGGAAGGCATCCGCATGCCTCCATGACCTGCGTCGGTACGCTCATCACATCCGGGAGGCCTCATGTCGCAGACGACCGCTCAGCTCGTCGGAGCCCTCGTCTCGCTCGCCGGCCTCGGCGTCCTCGCACTGGCGAGCCTGCGCAGCTTCAACCGCCGTTGAGCGGGCGAGCGGCAAGACCCGACTCCCCGGTCGGTGTGTCAGAGCCGAACGTTACGGTGGACTGAGGCACACGCGAGTCCACGATCCGTACCGCGAGGGATCATCCCCGGCATTCCCCGGCATGATGTTGCCCAGCGGTCCGCGACCGGCCCGCGCCTGTTGCCCGGCGAACCGAGAGAAGGTTATGAGCACCACGTTCACGCAAGTCAGACGCCTCACGAGGAGTGCGGGGTAAGCGCCGTGCACATCGTCATCATGGGTTGCGGAAGGGTGGGCTCCGCTCTGGCCCAGACCCTGGAGCAACAAGGGCACACGGTCGCAGTGATCGACCAGGACCCCACCGCGTTCCGACGGCTGGGCCCCGGTTTCGGCGGCCGCCGCGTCACCGGCGTCGGCTTCGACCAGGACACCCTGCGCGAGGCGGGCATCGAGGAGGCCGGCGCCTTCGCCGCCGTCTCCAGCGGCGACAACTCGAACATCATCTCCGCGCGCGTGGCCCGCGAGATGTTCGGCGTGGAGAACGTCGCGGCCCGTATCTACGACCCCCGCCGCGCCGAGGTCTATCAGCGCCTGGGCATCCCCACCGTGGCCACGGTCCGCTGGACGGCCGACCAGATGCTGCGCCGCCTCCTCCCGGCCGGCGCCGAGCCGCTGTGGCGCGACCCCACGGGCGGCGTCCAGCTGGCCGAAGTACACGCTTCGAACTCCTGGGTCGGCCACAAGATCAGCAGGCTCCAGGAGGAGACCGGCGTCCGCGTCGCGTTCCTCACCAGGCTCGGCGAGGCGATCCTGCCCTCGTCGCAGACGGTGCTGCAGGAGGGCGACCTGGTGCACGTGATGATGCGCACCGACGAGGTCGACAAGGTCGAGGCGGCGTTCGCCAAGGGTCCCGAAGAGGAGGGCGGTCACTGATGAGGGTCGCCATTGCCGGTGCCGGCGCGGTAGGCCGCTCGATCGCGGGCGAGCTACTCGAAAACGGCCATGAGGTCCTTCTCGTCGACAAGGCGCCGACCGCCATCTCGGTCGAGCGGGTCCCGCAGGCGGAGTGGCTGCTGGCCGACGCCTGCGAGATCACGTCGTTGGACGAGGCGGCGCTGCAGCGCTGCAACGTGGTGATCGCCGCGACGGGCGACGACAAGGTCAACCTGGTCGTCTCGCTCCTGGCGAAGACGGAGTACGGCGTCCCGCGCGTCGTGGCCCGAGTGAACAACCCGAAGAACGAGTGGCTGTTCAACGAGGCCTGGGGCGTGGACGTGGCGGTCTCCACCCCCCGCCTCATGTCCGCCCTGGTCGAGGAGGCGGTCTCGGTCGGCGACCTGGTCCGTCTGCTCCGCTTCAGCCACGGCGACGCCAACCTCGTCGAGCTGACCCTGCCGGAGGAGTCGGCCCTGGCCGGCACCCAGGTCGGCGACGTGGAGTGGCCGGAGGACACGTCCCTGGTGACGATCATCCGCGGCACCCGCGTCCTCACCCCGTCCCGCGAGGACTCCCTGGAGGCAGGCGACGAGCTGCTGTTCGTGGCCGCGCAGGCGCGGGAGGAGCAGCTGGAGGACCTGCTGTCGGTCCGGCGCGAGGACGCGGCGGGCTGAACCGGCTCCGGTTCGCGGGTTCTACGACGACGAAGGGCGCCCTGTGTTCGCAGGGCGCCCTTCGCGCGTTCTCCATGCCGGTCCGGCTGTCTCAGCCCGTCTACTCGGCCGGCCGAGCAGCAGCCTCCCGCTCCGCCTTCTCCGCCGCTTCCATCTCCGCGAACACGTCAATAGGCGCGGGCGCCTTCGCCAGGAACACCCAGGTCAGCCACACGGCCAGCAGGAACGGCGGAATCTTCAGCGCCACCAGCACCCACCCGAACTGCGTGGTGTCCGCCCACCAGTACAGCGGGAACAGAATCGCGCACTTGGCGAGCAGAATCAGGCCCCACGCGTAACTGGCCTTCGCATACGCCTTCTTGCGCCCGGGATTCCGCTTGCGCCAGGAGAGGTTCTCCTTGAACACCGGCCCGAGGATCAGCCCGATCAGCGGCACACCGCACAGGGTCGTGATGATGTACGCGAGTCCCAGACCCAGCGTGTAGAGCATGCCGGGCAGATAGAAGTCCTTCGCGTTGCCCGTCATCATCGCGAACACGACACCGAAGGCAACACCGAAGACACCGCTGAACGCGTGCTTGATGGTGTCCCGCATCACCAGACGCACGACCACGAGCACCAGGGACACCGCGAGCGCGGCGATCGCCGACAGGTGCAGGTCCTTGTTGATCGTGTAGATGGTGACGAAGAGCAGACCGGGCAGCACCGTCTCGATCATGCCGCGCATGCCGCCGAAGGCCTCGAACAGCGCGGCCTCGGTCACCGCCCGGGCCTCCTGCTCGGCGTCTGCGGTGGTGTCTTCGGTCGGCTTGTCGAGCGACGTCACCGGCTACTCCCGTCCGAGGGGTCTCAGTTCGTATTTCGGGTTGAACAGCACCCGGCGGCCACGGCTCATGGAGATCCGGCCCGATGCGATCAGCCGGCGCCCCGGCTCTATGCCGACTATGGAGCGCCTGCCGAGCCACACCACGTCCAGGGCGGCGGATCCGTCGAACAGCTCGGCCTCCAGGGCCGGGACTCCCGCACGCGGCCGCAGGGTGACCGTGCGCAAGGTACCAGTAACGGTCACTATCTGTCGGTCACGACAGTCACCGATCTTGATACAGCCGGCCGTCTCGGCGTCCTCACGCAGCTCCTCGGACTCCAGGTCCTCCTGCGACGAGGAGAGCCGGTCGAGCATGCGCCGGAACCGGCCCACCGACTTTTCGGAACGAGGAACAGCACTCATGTCTTGAAGCGTACCGGGGAGCACCGACACCTTCGTACCCCCGGTGCACACACTCGAACCGACCCCCTGTGACCGGCTCACTTCTCGAACCGGTACCCCATCCCCGGCTCCGTGATGCTGCATCTCCCGGGGGACAACCCCCGGACCCCCAGCCCCCTCACAGCTCACTTCTCAAAGCGGTACCCCATCCCCGGCTCCGTGATGAAGTGCTTCGGATGCGAAGGGTCCGCTTCCAGCTTCCTGCGCAGCTGGGCCATGTACACCCGCAGATAGTTCGTCTCCGTCCCGTACGACGGCCCCCACACCTCCTGCAACAGCTGCTTCTGGCTGACGAGGCGCCCGGTGTTGCGCACCAGCACGTCGAGCAGATGCCACTCGGTCGGGGTGAGCCGGACGTCCTTTCCGCCCCGGTTGACCTTCTTCGCGGCCAGGTCGACGGTGAACTCCTCGGTCTCCACCATCACGTCGTCCTCGCCGCCCCCGGTGGGCTCGGCCCGGCGGACCGCGGCCCGCAGCCGGGCCAGCAGCTCGTCCATGCCGAACGGTTTGGTGACGTAGTCGTCGGCGCCCGCGTCCAGCGCCTCGACCTTCTCGTCGGAGGAGTGCCGGGCGGACAGCACCAGGATCGGCACGCGGGTCCAGCCGCGCAGCCCCCGGATCACCTCGACGCCGTCCATGTCGGGCAGACCGAGGTCGAGCACGACCACGTCGGGGTGGCGGGTGGCGGCGAGTTCGAGGGCGGTGGCCCCGTCGTGCGCCGAGTCGACCTCGTACTTACGGGCCTTGAGGTTGATCACGAGGGCGCGCACGATCTGCGGCTCGTCGTCGATCACCAGAACCCGGGTCATGTGGTCTGCCTTTCGGGTCGTACGGAGTGAAGGGACTCGTCAGAGCGAGGAGGGCCGTCGGAGCGAGTAGGGCCGTCGGAGCCAGGAGGGCCCTCGGCCCGAGGAGGCCCGTCGGCGTGAGGAGGCCCCTTGGACTGGCTGGGCTCCCGGGCGCCAGGAGCCTCAGCCGCGTGTGCGAGCTCCCCGGCTTGGGACGACTCCCCTGAACCGGGAGGTCCCCCGCCACGCGAAGCCGCCCGGAGGGTGAGCACCATGGTGAGCCCCCCGCCGGGCGTGTCCTCGGCGTTGAGGGTGCCGCCATTGGCCTCGGCGAAGCCGCGCGCGACCGCGAGGCCGAGCCCCACTCCGGCGCCGCGCGGGGCATCGCCGTAGCGCTGGAAGGGCGCGAAGATACGTTCCTTGGCCTCATCCGGGACACCCGGTCCGCGGTCGACCACCCGGACCTCGACACGGTCGGCGATGGCGCTCGCGGAGACGAGGACGGGATGGCCGTCCGGGCTGTACTTGACGGCGTTCTCGACCAGGTTGGCCACCGACCGCTCCAGCAGCCCCGGGTCCACGGCGACCATGGGCAGCGTCTCCGGAACGTCCAGCTCCACGCTGTCCTCCGGCACCCCTCCCAGCGCCATCGGCACCACCTCGTCGAGGTCGATGTCGCGGATGAGGGGCGTGACCGTGCCGGTCTGCAGCCGGGACATGTCGAGGAGGTTCCCCACGAGATGGTCGAGCCGGTCGGCGCCCTCCTCGATGCCCTCCAGCAGCTCCGCCTCGTCCTCCTCGGACCACGCCACGTCGTCGGACCGCAGGGAGGACACGGACGCCTTGATGCCGGCGAGAGGGGTACGCAGATCATGGCTGACGGCGGCCAGCAGGGCCGTGCGGATCCGGTTGCCCTCGGCCAGTTCCTTGGCCTGGTCGGCCTCGTGGCGCAGGCGCTGCCGGTCCAGGACGACCGCGGCCTGGGCGGCGAAGGCGGCGAGCACCCGGCGGTCCTCGGCGGGCAGCACACGGCCGGTCAGCGCGAGGGCCATGTGGTCGCCGACCGGCACGTCGACGTCCGCGTCCTCCGGCCGCACGAGCTCACTCCCCAGGCCGACCCGGCCCGCGCAGGTCCATGGATCGACGTCGCCCGCCCGCTCGAGCAGGGCCGCCGACTCCATGCCGAAGGTCTCCCGGACCCGTTCCAGCAGCTCCTCCAAGCCGGTCTCGCCGCGCAGCACGTTGCCCGCCAGGAAGGAGAGGATCTCCGACTCGGCGCGCAGCCGGTTCGCCTGGTGGGTGCGCCGGGCGGCGAGGTCGACCACCGAGGCGACCGCCACGGCCACGAACACGAAGATCACGAGTGCGAGCAGGTTCTTCGGGTCGGCGATCGTGAGCCGGTGCACCGGTTCTGTGAAGAACCAGTTGATCAGGATCGAGCCGACCGCCGCCGAGGCCAGTGCCGGGTAGAGCCCGCCGAGCAGGGCCGCCGCCACGGTCAGGGTCAGGAACAGCAGCATGTCGTTCGCGAGACCGAGGTCGGCGTCGACGTGGGTCAGCAGCAGGGTCAGCAGTGCGGGGCCGCCGACGCCCACCAGCCAGCCCCACAGAATCCGGGACCGGCCGAGGCGTGCTCCACGGGCCACGGGCAGTGCGCGCCCCTTGGCGGCCTCCTCGTGCGTGACGATGTGCACGTCGAGGTCGGGGCCCGACTCCCGGGCCACCGTGACGCCCACGCCCGGTCCGAAGACGTACTGCCAGCTCCGGCGGCGTGAGGAGCCGAGCACTATCTGGGTGGCGTTGGCCCCGCGCGCGAAGTCCAGCAGCGCCGCCGGGATGTCGTCGCCGACGACGTGGTGGAAGGTTCCGCCCAGGTCCTCGACGAGGGTGCGCTGGACGGCCAGTTCCTTGGGCGAGGCGGAGGTGAGGCCGTCGCTGCGGGAGATGTAGACGGCCAGCACCTCGCCGCCGGCGCCCTTCTCCGCCAGCCGCGCGGCCCGGCGGATCAGCGTCCGCCCCTCCGGGCCGCCGGTCAGCCCGACCACGATCCGCTCGCGGGACCCCCAGATCTTCGACACCCGGTGATCGCTG
>NZ_JOFS01000069.1 GCF_000719285.1 Streptomyces bicolor
CAGGTCTAATGCGGCAGAAAGGCGGTACAGGTGAACAGTGCAGATCCGTGCACCCAGTTGAGGTCAGAGCAATCCAGAGAAGCCATTCCCCACCCCGCTAAAGCGGGGCGTCCCCTGGCTAGGTTCTGATGGCGTCCACGATGAATCGGGGCTGCC
Organism: Streptomyces bicolor; assembly: GCF_000719285.1. Classification (GTDB taxonomy): domain Bacteria; phylum Actinomycetota; class Actinomycetes; order Streptomycetales; family Streptomycetaceae; genus Streptomyces; species Streptomyces bicolor. Next base: position 157 of record NZ_JOFS01000069.1, read on the forward strand.
GACAGCCGGCTCGCCAGGCCCCCCGTCGCACCACTCGCGACAGCAGCCCGGGCGCCACTGCCACGTGGGACACCCGGGCTGCCGTATGCGCGCAGGAGCGAGCCGGCACGGGGGGAACCAGCCGCTCCTGCCGCTGGCGCCCGCGTACCTCCCCATGAGTCGGGGCGCCTCGACCCTCATGATCGGGTCACTCTTCCCAGCGCACCGTGTGCCAAGAGTGTCACGGGAAGTGGGAGATGCTCACGAGTCCAGCGTGCTTGTGAAGGGCGAAACTTCAGGCCATCACGACTCGCCCGCGAACCAGGCACAACTGCCGGCCACCAGTGGGGCCTCCTCATCCAGTGGGGCCTCCTCATAACAGCCGAGCGCGGCCTCCGGGTCCACACGCCCCGGAAGGCCGCCGTTGCAGGGCCGGTACGCTGGGGCCGCTGCGGCACCCCCCACCTTTGATCCGCGCCCTCGCGGTGAGCCATGGCCTGCGGCGACCGAGACGTTTTTGGGCATGAGGATGAGACACAGGTGCTGATAGCGGGCCGGTACCGTCTGCGGGACGCCATCGGGCGGGGCGCGATGGGGGAGGTGTGGCGGGGCTTCGACGAGACACTCGGCCGACCGGTGGCCGTGAAGCTTCTGCTCCCTCAGGGCTCCGACCCCACCGCCACCTCCCGCTTCCGGCTGGAGGCGCAGACCGCCGGCCGGCTCAGCGACCCGCATGTGGTCGGCGTGCTCGACTTCGGCGAGTCCGAGGGCCGCCTGTTCCTGGTGATGGAACTGGTCGACGGCGACAGCCTCGCCCGGGTGCTCGCCGCCTCCGGTCCGCTGCCCGCCGAGCGGGTGGCCCGTATCGCCGCCGAGGCCGCCGCGGGGCTCGCCGCCGCGCATCGGCAGGGCATCGTGCACCGGGACATCAAGCCCGCCAACCTGCTGCTGGACGCCGACGGCACCCTGAAGATCGGCGACTTCGGAATCGCCCGCTTCCTCGACGACCCCAGCGCCGCGCTGACCGCGACCGGGCAGATCGTCGGCACCAGCCTGTACCTCGCGCCCGAGCGCGCTCTGGGCCGCACCGCCGGCCCGCCCTCCGACGTGTACTCCCTGGGCTGCGTGCTCTACCAACTCCTCACCGGCCGTCCGCCGTTCCAGGCCGACGCCGCGCTCGCGGTGCTTCACCAGCACCTCGACGCCGCCCTGGTCCCGCCCCGGCAGCTCGGCGCCGATCTCCCGCCCGCCTTCGAGAGCTATCTGCTCGGCCTGCTGGCCAAGGAGCCCGGGGACCGGCCCACGGCCCAGGAGGTGGCCGACTGGTTCGGGCGCGGAGCCTGGCGCGGGACGCCGGAACCCCTGCCCAGCGAACACCACGAGCACAGCCGCCCGGGCGTACCGCCCGTCACGGGTTCAAAGGCCCATGCCCCGGCAATGTCTTCGGGCAGTGCCTCCGCTGGGGGCGCCTTCGGTTCGGTGGCGGACAACGAGTGGAAGACGAGCGTGCACCGTACAGTGCCCCGCCGCTCGCGCCTGCCGTTCCCTGGCAGTACCCGGCTGATGGCCGTGCTGGGCGGCGCCGCCCTGTTCACCGTGGCGCTGCTCGTCGGCATGGCGTGGTTCTCGTCCGGCACCGGCTCGGCGCAGGGACCGCAGACCGGGCCGTCGACGAGCGCGGTCCCCACCACGTCCCCGTCCTCCGCGACCACCACGTCACCCACCTCGAAGGCGGACGGCACCGCTTCCTCGCCGTCGCCCACGTCGTCACTCTCCTCATCCCCGGCGCAGCCCGACGTGCAGGAGACGGTCAAGGCGCCCGACGCCCAGAGCCCCAAGAAGCCCGGCAAACGCGATGGCAAGGGCAAGCACTGACGGGAGCCCGGGGCTCGAACTCCTAGCACGGTCTGCCGCGCCTCGCTGACCCGGGCCTTACCCGGGAGTGCGACCCTTGGGCGTCGCCGACCACGTAGCGCCGACCGGTCTGTCCGGCCGGCCGGCGCTGGAGGACATCCGCTGAGTACCACCGTCATGCGCCGCCACAGCAGGGTGGCCAGCGATTGCACACCGTCTCAAGGTGCATGGTGGTGCCATGGAGAGCGTCCTCCCGTGGTGGTGCTGCCACCCGCGTCGGACGGCGAACGGCGGGTGACGATCAACGGCGAGCGCATGGGCACCGCGTACAACCTGTTCGACGTGCTCGACTTCCTGCACCAGGCGGGCCTGCCGGCCGAGGACACCGCCGTCGACGACCCCGAGCTGATCGAGTGGCGCGGCGGCGGTCCGTACGACTGGAACAGCACGGCCTGACGACGGCCTCAGCCGAGGCGTGCAGCGGGCCCTGATCCGGCGAGGCTGCCGCAAGCCTGAAGAGCGGCCCCTGCCACCCCGCCCACCGAGAAGGCCCTGGGTACCGCTGCGCGGTCGGGCACCCAGGGCCGGCCTTCCTCCTCGAGCAGGGGCAGACCCGTCACGGGGGTAACCGAGCCTGCCCCTGCACGTCGGAGCCCGCTGCCTCCTCCACAGAGGGCGGACCCCTCGACCCTCGTGATCGGGTCGCCTCCTACAGCGCACCACTGATCTGATCTGTCACACCTGACCGTGCACGCGGGCCATACAGCCGCGTCGAGGCGGTTACGACTTCTCGGGCTTGGCCGTTTTGGCGGGCTTGCTCGGCTTGACCGTCTCCTCAGTCGTCTCTGTCTCCTGGGCCTTCTTGGTCTTCTCAGACTTGCCCTGCTTGTCTCCTGCCGAGGGCCGCGCCAACTGCTCGGCGCAGTGCACGGCGACGTTCTTCTCACCGCCGGCGGCGTCGACGAGCCGCTGCCAGGCCGTCGCGTCCAGTGCCTTGCCGTGGCCCTTGACCTTCTCGTACGCCCTGCAGTGGGCCTCGGTGACCTGGGCGTTGGCCGGGTGGCCAGGCGTGGCGGAGGCACCGGGCGTGCGGGACTCGGCGGGAGACGCGCCCGCGCCGGCCCGGCTGGAAGCAGTGGCCGCCGGTTGCGGCGGCCGCCGGTCCCCGTGGCCGTCGTCCGACGAGCGGACGACGCCGATCGCCGCCACCGCGACGCCGCTCAGGGTGAGGCCGGCCACGGACAGCGCCACAGCGGCCCGCACCGAGTGCCAGACCCGCCGCCGCTCGCGCGGACGCCAGTCGTCCCGGCGCCGGGTGCGCGCCCGGTGTGCCCCGGCGTCCCGGGCGGCCCGGAAGGCCGCCACGGCTCGCTGTTCGTCCTCGGTGTGGGCAGCGGCCTGGGGCAGGGCGGCGAGCAGTGCCTCCAGTGCGGCGCCCTCCGGGCCGGTCACGGCATCGCCTGGGTGCACGCGCCGACGGCCGGGAGTACTGCCGTCGTTGTGCGGCTCACGCATGCCCGCTTTCATCCCGTTTCCGCATCCGTCCCTGTCCGCCGGTCGGCCGTCGGTGCCGTTCATATCGACTCCCCCAGCGTCCGGGGAACCTCGTGCGTCACATCTGCGACGCCGAGCCGACGGGCAAGGCGTTTCAGCCCACGGCACCCAGCGGTGCGCACCGCACGGGGACGCTTGCCCATGACACGGGCGGCGGCGGGCTCGTCCAAGCCGACAACGACACGCAGCAGCACGGCCTCGGCCTGGTCCCGCGGCAGCCCGTGGACCAGCCGAAGGGCGTACTCGGTGGATATGGACTCCAGCACCTCGTCGTGCGTGCTGTGCTGGCGGGGCAGGTTCTGTGCGTCCTGTTCGCACGCCGTCGATCGGGGTCGCCCCTTCTGGCGGCGCAGATGATCCATCGCCCGGCGCCGGGCGATGGCCGCGGTCCAGCCGCGGAAGCCCGCCCCGTCACCCGAAAACCGGCCCAGGTCCCGGGCGATCTCCAGCCACGCATCGGACGCCACGTCCTCCGCGTCGTCTCCGACCAGCCCCCGCAGATAGCCGACCAGTCCGGGCTGCACCATCCGGTACGCGACCGCGAACGCGGACTCGTCGCCTTCCTGGGCTCGCGCGACAGCCACCGCCAACTCCCCGTCGCACGCCTGCACGCTGCGGGGTTCATCATGTATGCCCAACACTGTCCCCGTTCGTACCGAGTGCGCAGCGAGCGTTGACGAACCCGCACCGGGGACACCAAAGGGCTTGTCCCCCACTCATCAGCGCCAGGCCGCACAGAAGTGTCACAACCCTCAGACACCCCTGCGCTCACAGAGCGCTACGGCCCGTCGGGCGCCTCATCGGCCCCGTACCCTCTCACCCCAGCCCACCCTGGAAGCGCGGACTGGACAGCGAAGCAAGCACGCCCAGCTCCTGGCAGACACGGGTGATCTCAGTCAAGAACCCATCGCTGCCAGGAGCCTTGTCTAGCGTGCAGCATGCCTGAATCCGCCGACGGCCCAACGCCCCTCAGTCTGGAGGGGGCTCACCGACTGATTCGGGCCGTCGATCAGAGGGACGCGCTGACGCTGGCGTGGTTGTACTGGCCAGCGGCGCCCAGGACCTCGTTCTTGACGCCGTCGACCTGGGCGAGGACATCCGCGCTGCTGACCGCCGTCGGGCCGGCGACGAGGCTGGCGTGCGGGTTCAGGCCGCCCGAGACGTTGTCGAGCTCGGCGTCGGAGATCTCAACGATCTCAACCTGGTGAGCGGAGTTCATGATGAAACTTCCCTTCATATGGATGATCCACAAGGGGGGCGGCCCCGCTGGGGACAGCTCGCGGGTCTCGGCCGCAGAAGGGCACGCGATCCCCGCTTCCGGAGACCTTCGCGCGGCCCTGCGGCGCTGAGGATCAAAGCACGGAGCACGCCGCGCGACCAATCAACCGGAGCGCGCATCCGGGAAGTTGAACGAACAGGCTGCGCATTCATGGAGTCACGCACACAAGTTGGAGGCAGCTTCTCTACATGTCACGCGGCAGCGGGATCCCAGCCGGTGTTGCGACCACGTTCCCGAACGGGACACTCCGCGCGAACAGCGCGCTATACGGCAGGGACGTAGTCCGGATCACGCGCACACCGCGCCGAGGTTGCGCAGCCGATGTGCAGATTTACCGAAACCGGAATAGCACCCCTCCCGGACACTGATCGTCGCCACTCGGCGACGTAGCGTATGCCCAGCTAAGGGCGGCGCACGACAAGCGGCAAGACGTGGCCTGTGTCGGTGGCCAGTTCAGAGTTCCGGCTCGCGGCCAGTTAGCGGCAGGCTGGCGGCTCGGAGCGATGCTCTGGCGAAGGCCCGTTGCCTCTACCCGGGGCATGGCACGTTGGCGCGGGAGCAACGATGTGGCCGTGGCTTTGTCGACGGAGTTCACGGACACGATCGCGTACCGCACGCCATCCTCATAGTGCCGAATGGTGCGCAGCGACAGCGCGGTCCGTGCGGCGACCTCCCTGATCTGCATGCGCGGACCCGACATCCTAGGCGGGCGCAAACTTGCTCAAGCCAACGCGACCTGAGTCATCGGCGGAACCCCAGGACCGCCCCGCCCTGGGAGAAGTCTGGGACAAGATCTTCCCCCAGAGCCCCTGCGAAGCCGCCCGAGACCAACCACGACCCGCGCTCTGACCAGCACAATGCCAGCCGAAGCAAGTAGGCGACATGATCGGACCGCATTCGGGACGAAGAGGTCGAGAGTCCAGAACTCGCAGCATCGATGCAGCCGGGCTCGAGGGGCCGCACGCCGGACCGTCACGCACCCAGTGGTAGTCGGGCCCGGCGGGATCCTTCCCTTTCATCCCGCTGGTCAGCGGAGGGGCTGATTAGTACACCGGCTGTGCGGCGCGGGCAGCCACGGACCCGAACGCGCCTGAGGAGAGCGCTCCCCCGACGTGTGCGGCACCGCCGGTCAGGCGTCCGGGCCGGCGAGCTCCCCGCGCAACCGGCGCGTGCGCAGCACCAGTTCGAGCTCGAAGCGGCGATCGGGGTCGGCCAGGTCATCGCCCCACAGTTCCCGGATCTGCCGGAGCCGGTTGCGCACCGTCTGGGGATGGACGCCGAGCCGGGCTGCCACCTCGGGCGCGCCGCCCTGGGTCTCCAGCCAGGCGAGTAGCGTCTCGGCGAGACGGCGGGCCTGTTCCGGCCCCGTCTCGGTCAGCCGGGCCAGCCGACGGCGCGCGAGATCGTCGATCAGTTTCTCGGCCGGGAGCAGCACGAGCGCCTCGGCGTGTTCGCTGCAGCGCAGGAGGTGGCCCTGCGGGAGCAGGCCCTCCTGGATCATGCGGGCGCCCGTCGTCGCCCAGTGCAGTGATGTTGCGGCCCGCGTCACGGGAACGCTGGGCCCGATGGCTCCGGACCAGCCGCCCATGGCGCGGTACAGCCGCTCGACGCGGCCGGGTGCGTCGGGGTCCGCGAGCACCAGTCGGGGCGGTTCGCCGTCCATGTCCAGCAGGACCTCGTCGCCCAGGGCGGGCGTGACGGACTGCTGGGCGGGGCGAAGCAGGACGGCCACGGCGACCTCCTCGGGCAGCGGCCAGTCGACGGCGGCGGCGCGTTCGGCGAGGGCGGCGGTCGGGTCGGTGCGGTGCTCGGTGAGGAGGAGGTCGACCAGCAGGCGCCGGCGACGGATCCGTTCCCCCGCCTGGCCGGCGGCGACCTCTGCGTAGCCGTGCAGGGAGTGGGACACGAGCTCGTCGAGGTACTCGAACGCGGACTCGGCGAGTTCGTACATCGCGGGCGGCGGGATCTCGACCTGCTGCCCGATCTCGGCGAGGCTGCGCCAGGCCAGCCGTACGTTGAGCCGGTAGATCGCCTGCAGGGAGTCCAGGCGACGGCCCGCGAGGGCCTGGTTGCGGCCGAACTCCCTGAAGACCTCGGGGAGTTCGCGGGGTCGCTCGATGTCCGTGGTCAGCTGCGCGACGAAGCTCTCGAGCGCGAGCCTGGTCGCCACGAGCGCCTTCGGCTCGCCCCTCTCGTCGGTCGTCAGCTCGAGGTTGGGGAACTCCCGGCGCATGGCCCGCAGGATGTCCTGCGCGATGTCGGGCACCTGCTCCATGGCCAGCTCGGCGAACCGCCGCACCTGGTCCGGCGGCACCTTGTGCCAGGCGGAGGACGCGGGCACGGGCAGCATCTCCTAGCGGTCGGCGGTCTGCGCGGAGGGCGCGGGGGCGGGCCGGGCGCCGGCCGGGTCGGCGAAGGTGACGAGCGGGACGTTCGGCTGCTCGGGGGTGGCGGTCAGGGCGGTGACGAGGCCGAAAGCGGCGCCCGTGGCCAGGGTGGCGGAGAGTGCGCAGGTCAGGAGGGCGGCGAGGTTTCTTGGCATGGGGACGAGGAGCCTCTCGTTCGACGAGGTGGTCACCCAGCGTTCCGGCCCGGTCCGGCCCGATCAGTATCGAGTCACTGTTGACATGGGGTCAATAGCGGCCTGATTTCGCCGGTCACAACTACTTACTCCCCGGTAGGCCATCTTCGCGCCGGGTGAGCCGCTTGCACCGCGAAGGTACTCGAGCACGAGGGTCACCGCTTCACCGGTGCCGTGGCGCCCAGGTGGTGGTGGAGCGGCGCACGGGCCGGATCATGAACGCCGGCATCGGGCCGAGGATCCACCGAAGCGACCCGGCGCCCCCAGGTGACGCAGACACTGCGCGACAGTCGCCGGCTGGAGGTCCTGGGCGAGACCGCGCCCACGCTCGCCACCTTCGCGGGCGGTGTGCCCACCGCCGCCGGACTGACGTTCCTGGTCCGTGAGCGGCGGCGACGAGCCGTACCGGCGGACTCACAGCGAGCCGACGGGACTCACACAGGTGACTGGCCCGGGTGCGAGAGCGGGGAGAAATTGTCACCCGCGTGCGTAGCCATATCGAACGGTCCATCCGAAAACTGACGTTACCTACCAGTACCTGCGCGTTCCCCCGGAACCCGCCAAAACCGTCACACAACATCGCAGCCCAGCGTGTCTCCCCGGACGCCCGGCCCCCAGCCCCCGCATTCGACGAGTTGGAGCAACGATGCCCCAGCACACTTCCTCCCCGGTCTTCGGCCAGGAGGGGATCACCGCCGCTCATGCCGCCCCTACCGCTCATCGCGGTGCCGCTGGTCCGCATGCCGGCCGTCGTCGTACGCCCGGCCCCGACGGCACTGCCTCCGGCCCGTCCCCGTTCCCGCGCCGGATCGTCTTCCTCGCCCGCCGCGACCTGGACAACCCCGCCGCCGGCGGCTCCGAACTCCTCGTCGACCGCCTCGCCGACGGACTCAACGCCGAGGGCCACCAGGTCACGCTGCTGTGCGGTGGCCCGGCCTCCCCCACGCTCGAATCCGCTCGCGCGGGAGGTGCCCCCATCCGCGGCTACCGCGTGGTGTCGGCGGGCGGCGACGCAGGTCATTTCCTGCGCGCGAAGCGGGCGTTCGCCCGTCGGGTCGGCGACTGCGACCTCCTGGTGGAGGTGTGCGGCGGCATGCCGTACCTGGCGCCGCTGTGGCACAAGGGGCCGACGCTGTGCCTGGTGAACCAGGTGCACACCGACCTGTGGGACATGCGCTACCCGGGTCCCGTGGCCCGGCTCGGCCGCAGGCTGGAGCACTGGGCGCTGACCGGGCCGCACCGCGGCAGCCTGACGGTGGCCGTGTCCGACTCCACCGCCGCGGCACTGCGCGCCATCGGCGTCGGGCCGGACCGGATCAGGGTGGTCCACAACGGCGTCGACGCACCCGGGCCGCTGCTGCCCAAGGCCGCCGAGCCGTTGTTCGTCGCGGTCGGGCGGCTGGTCGAGTACAAGCGGATCGATCTGCTGCTACGGCTCTGGGAGCGGGTGCGTCCGGTCACCGGCGGGCGGCTCGTCATCGTCGGCGACGGCCCCGAGCGGGAGCGGCTCCAGGCCATGGCCGGGCCCGGTGTGATGTTCACCGGCCGGGTCCCGGAGGCGGAGAAGCACCGGTTGCTGTGCCGGGCGTGGCTACTGCTGCATCCGTCCCTGGTGGAGGGCTGGGGTCTGGTGGTGACCGAGGCGGCCGCGCGCGGCACTCCGACGGTCGGCTTCGCCGTACCCGGTCTGCGGGACTCCGTCGTCAACGGGGTGACGGGTGTGCTGGCCGGGGGTGAGAGCTCGTTCGCCGCGGCCTGGTGCGCGCTCGCGCTCAGCCCGGAGCGCCGTAGGATCATGGGGCGTGCCGCCGAGGCGCGTGCCGACAACTTCCGCTGGAGCAGCACGGTGCGGCAGTTCCGGGAGGTGGCCGCGGAGGCCTGCCGCGCGACGGCACGGTCCACGCCGGGTGGCGGGACCGTGGCGCCCGGAACGCACCAGCCGGCTGTCGCTCCGGGACCTCGCCCGCCCTGTGCCGAGCCCCGCCCCGTCGTCCCGCCGCCGACCGCCGACCCACCGGCGCCCGAGGTGACCGCACATGACTGAGGCCGTCGAACGTCCCCTCAGGGACCCCTCGCTGCGCAGATCGCTCACCCTGTTCAGGGCCCTCCTGCGGGAGCAGGCCGACCCCGAGCGCTGCTACTCGCTGCTCGCGCGCGACGCGGTCGCCCAGGTGGCGCGCCACACGGACCTGCGGGGCCGGATCGTCCTCGACGTCGGCGGCGGCCCGGGCCACTTCACCGAGGAGTTCCGCCGCCGGGGTGCTCACGCCTACCTCTTCGAGCCCGACTCGCGGGAGTTGGGAGCGCGGGGCCGCCCGCCGGAGGGTGCGGTCGTCGCCGACGGCTATCTGCTGCCGGTGCCCGACGGCGTCGCGGACGTGTGCTTCTCCTCCAACGTGCTGGAGCACGTGGCGGATCCGCGGACCTTCCTCAGCGAACTGGTCCGGGTGACCCGGCCCGGCGGGCTGATCTACGTCTCCTTCACCAACTGGCTCTCCCCGTGGGGCGGCCACGAGACCGCGCCCTGGCACTACCTGGGGGCGGGCCGGGCACGCGAGCGCCACCGGCGACGGACCGGCCGCGATGCCAAGCACACCGTCGGCGAGAACCTGTTCCCCGTCCACATCGGCCCCACCCTGCGGCATGTGCGCGCCCGCGACGACGTGCGCATCGTCTCGGCCCGTTCCCGCTACTGGCCCGTCCTCCCGGCAGCCGTCACCCGGATCCCCGGGCTGAGGGAGTTCGCCACCTGGAATCTCCTGCTGATCCTGCGCCGCACCGGCTAGCCCGCGACGCCGGTCGGCCACGAGGCACGTCCCGGCGAGGCACGTTCATGAGCCCCACCGTCCAGGCTCCCGCACACGCCGCCCCCGCCCCGCGGCGTCACCACGCCAACCGTCCCGCATCGAAAGGAACCGCTCATGAGGCCCGACGACCCGCTGCTGAAGATCCTGGTCTGCCCGCTCGACAAAGGCCCGCTGATCCTGGACGAACCGGGCTCCGCGCTCTACAACCCCCGGCTGCGGCGCCGCTACCCCGTGATCGACGGCATCCCGCAGCTCCTTCCCAGCTCCGGCGTGCCGATCTCCGACCAGGAGCTGGCAGCACTCAGTACCCTGCCAAGGCAGCACTGAGTGCCATCTGCCCCGCTCCGGTGCTACGTTCCCCTCCATGAGCTCCAGCAACGCGACACCCGGCGGCGACGAGAAGACGGAGGCCGGGACGGCGAAGCCCCCGATGCGCGAGGCGCTGATCGCGGCGGCTTTCCAGTTGTTCCTGGAGCGGGGTTACGAGCAGACCACCGTCGACGACATCGTGGCGCTGGCGGGTGTCGGCCGGCGGTCGTTCTTCCGCTACTTCCCGTCCAAGGAGGACGTGGTCTTCCCCGACCACGAGCGGTGCCTCACCGACATGACGGCCTTCCTCGCCGCGAGCGACGACGAGCACGAGCCGGTGCGGCGGGTGTGCGACGCGGCCCGGCTGGTGCTGCGCATGTACGCGGAGAACCCGGCGTTCTCCGTGCAGCGCTACCAGCTCACCAAGAAGGTGCCGGGGCTGCGCGCGTACGAACTGTCCGTGGTGTGGCGCTATGAGCGCGCCCTCGCCGAGTATCTGCGCGAGCGCTTCGCCGGCCGGCGCGACGGAACCCTGCAGGCCGACGTGATCGCCGCAGCCGTGGTCGCGGCGCACAACAACGCGCTGCGCTCGTGGCTGCGGTCGGACGGCCAGGGCGACTCGGACGCCGCGGTGGACCACGCGCTGGCCTATGTGCAGTCGGCGTTCGGCGTCGCCCCCACCCCGGGCCCCGCCGTCGACGAGCAGCCCGACGACGTCGTGGTCGTCGTGTCCCGGCGCGGCGCCCCGCTGTGGCGGGTCGTCCAGGAGATCGAGACCACGCTCGGGCGCGACTGATCCGGGCCCCCGCCAGATTAAGGGTACGGAGTGCCTTTACGTCTGGCACTGAGTGCCATACGCTGCCGATGTGCGCGGTGGCACGGTGAGCCGCGCACAAGCGTGCCCGGACGCCCCGAGCACGTGGGATTCCGGCCGAGCGCAGGGAGTTGACCAGCGTGTACCACCACTCAGGCAGCGTTGTTCGTCAGACCACCGGCTTCGCCGCCGGCCTCCTCGACCCCACGGCCCCGGACCCGGAGGCCATGCTCTTCCAGCGCTGCACCTGGTGCGGCACCGCCATGTACCACCGGCTGCTGTGCCCGGTCTGTCAGGGCAGCGAGCTGCGCACGGAGCGCAGCGAGGGCGTGGGCACGGTCCGCCACTCCACCGTGGTGCACCGCAACACCCCCGCCGCGCGCAATGTGTCGCTCGTCGAGATGGCCGAGGGGTTCGTGGTGCGCGGCCGGGTCATGGGCCCGCCCATCGGCATCCACAGCGGGGACCGGGTCCGGCTGTCCACGGCGAAGGACCCGGTCCGGGGCGAGCCGGTGTTCCAGCTGGTCGACGAGCCCTACCGGGCCTGGACCTGAGCCGCCTGCTCCCGACCGCCTGACGCCTCCCGGAGGCCGGGGACCAAGTCCCGTACGGCGACGGGCCGTCCCGTCTCGAAGCACTGGTTCGCGGCGAGTCCGACGGCCAGGGCCAGCGCGCCGTCGCGTTCGGTGGCCGTGGGGTGCGCGGCCGTGCCCGTGTCGACCGCGTGCGCGGGATCGACGGGGCCGAAGAGGGCGTCGAGCATCCGTGGGTCTCCCCCGCCGTGCTCCTCGTGGGCGGTCACGAGGGGAACGTTCACCGGAGGCCGCCACAGCGGACGCAGCGTGAGCCGCGCGCCGCCCGGGTGCTCGGCGGCGGCCGTGTCCCCGTGCAGCGCTCCGCCGCGGGAGCTGATCCGGGTCCGGGGCGGCTGCCAGCGGCTCTCCTCGACCTCGAGTTCCAGCCGTCCGGCGCTGCCGTTGAACATCACCCGATAGCCCTCCCACGGGGAGTACGCGGTGAGGTGGTACGTCATCGTCGCGCCCTTGGCGTACCGCACGAGGACGGCCATGTCGTCCTCGATGGTGACGGGCCCGTCGAAGACGTTGCGGTCGCGGACGTACCCGTCGTCCCGCTCGGCGTCGAGGTAGAGGGCGCGCAGGGTGTCGTTGGCCGCCAGATCCAGGGCGAAGGGGTCGTCGGCGGCCCGGTCGGCGCCGTGGGCGCGGTCGTAGGCCCGGCGCAGCCCGTGGCGTTCGCCCGCGGCGCGGCCGTAGAAGCCGAGCCGCCCGTAGCCGAAGACGTCCCTCGGCTCGTCGGCGAGCCACCAGTTGACCAGGTCGAAGTGGTGGCCCGACTTGTGCACCATCAGGCCGCCGCTGAGGTCCTTCTCCCGGTGCCAGCGGCGGAAGTAGTCGGCGCCGTGGTGTACGTCGAGCAGCCACTCGAAGTGGACGGAGAGGATCTCACCGACGGCGCCTTCGGCGAGCAGGGCGTGGACCTTCTCGTGCACGGGGTTGAAGCGGTAGTTGAAGGCGACGGTCAGGGAGTTGCCGGTCTCCCGGACCGTGTCAAGGATGCGGGCGCAGCGGTCCGCGTCGACGGTCATCGGCTTCTCGGTGACCACGCGGCAGCCGGCCCTGAGGGCCGGGACGATGTACCGGTCGTGTTCGGCGTCGACCGTCGTGACGACGACCTCGTCGATCTCCTCCTTGGCCAGCATGTCGGCGAAGCGGTCCAGCTCCCACTGGGTGGCGGTGGGCGCGCCGGCCTCGGCCAGCAGCCGGTTGTGGAAGGCCATGCGGGTGGGGCTCGGGTCGCAGAGGGCGGCGACCAGGTGGTCGGGGCGTTCGGCGAGGGCCCGGGTGAAGGTCTGGGCTCGGTGACCGGTGCCGACAACGGCGGCGCGGTGACGAGGAGTTCGGCTCAGAGGGCGTTTCGTTCCGTTGTTTAGTCCCTGGATGCCCTAATTCGTTGAGGTTCTAGGTGCCGCGCCAGCTCGGGGTGGATTCGGCTGTGAGGCG
>NZ_JOFS01000070.1 GCF_000719285.1 Streptomyces bicolor
GCGGCGAAGAAGTCGGGTCCGGCCGCCTCCGGTGACACCCTGGCCTCCCCGATGCAGGGCACCATCGTCAAGGTCGCCGTCGAGGAAGGCCAGGAGGTCAAGGAAGGCGACCTGATCGTCGTCCTCGAGGCCATGAAGATGGAACAGCCCCTCAACGCCCACAAGTCCGGCACCATCAAGGGCCTGTCCGCCGAGGTCGGCGCCTCCCTCACCTCCGGCGCCCCCATCTGCGAAATCAAGGACTGATGACATTCGTATGACCTGAACTCCCTTGAAAGCGGCCGGAAAAGCGAAGAACCTGGTTGTCAGATTCCCTTTCTCGCGCTTCTCGGAACTCTGCCGAGAGTCATGCGATGTGAATTCATCCGGTCACCGCGCGTGGAATTACCGGGAAACTCTGTCGTGGAGGAGAGAGACGCATGCACAGCACTTTGATCGTGGCTCGGATGGATCCCGACTCCAGCGTCGACGTGGCCAAACTGTTCGCGGAGTTCGACGCCGGCGACATGCCGCACCGCATGGGTACCCGGCGCCGTCAGCTGTTCTCGTACCGGGGCCTTTACTTCCATCTTCAGGACTTCGACTCGGACAACGGCGGTGAGCTGATCGAGCAGGCGAAGGCCGATCCGCGGTTCATCCGGATCAGCGACGACCTCAAGCCGTTCATCGAGGCCTACGACCCGGCGACCTGGCGCTCGCCGGCCGACGCCATGGCGACCCGCTTCTACCACTGGGAGGCGTCGGCGTGACGGCACGACGAGTCGTCATCACGGGGATGGAGGTCCTGGCCCCCGGCGGCATCGGCACCAAGAACTTCTGGAGCCTGCTGAGCGAGGGCCGGACCGCGACCCGTGGGATCACCTTCTTCGATCCCTCGCCGTTCCGTTCCCGGGTGGCCGCGGAGATCGACTTCGATCCGGAGGAGCACGGGCTGAGCCCGCAGGAGGTCCGCCGGATGGACCGCGCCGCGCAGTTCGCGGTGGTCGCGGCGCGTGGTGCCGTCGCCGACAGCGGCATCGAGGTGGAGGAGTACGACCCTTACCGGGTGGGCGTCACCATTGGCAGCGCCGTCGGCGCCACGATGGGGCTGGACGAGGAGTACCGGATCGTCAGTGACGGCGGCCGGCTGGACCTCGTCGACCACACCTACGCCGTACCGCACCTCTACAACTACCTGGTGCCGAGCTCCTTCGCGGCCGAGGTGGCCTGGGCGGTCGGCGCCCAGGGGCCGAGCACGGTGGTGTCCACCGGCTGCACCTCGGGCATCGACTCGGTCGGCCACGCGGTGGAGCTGATCCGGGAGGGCTCCGCGGACGTGGTGGTCGCGGGGTCCTCGGACGCGCCGATCTCGCCGATCACGATGGCCTGCTTCGACGCGATCAAGGCGACCACTCCGCGGCACGACGAGCCCGAGCGGGCCTCCCGACCCTTCGACGGCACGCGCAACGGCTTCGTCCTCGGCGAGGGCGCCGCGGTGTTCGTCCTGGAGGAGCTGGGCAGCGCCCGTCGGCGCGGCGCGCACATCTACGCGGAGATCACCGGGTACGCCACGCGCAGCAACGCGTACCACATGACCGGGCTGCGGCCGGACGGCGCGGAGATGGCCGAGGCGATCCGGGTCGCGCTGGACGAGGCGCGGATGAACCCGGAGGAGATCGACTACATCAACGCCCACGGCTCGGGCACCAAGCAGAACGACCGGCACGAGACCGCCGCCTTCAAGCGGAGTCTGGGCGAGCACGCCTACCGGACCCCGGTCAGCTCCATCAAGTCGATGGTCGGCCACTCGCTGGGGGCGATCGGTTCCATCGAGATCGCGGCCTCCGCGCTGGCGATGGAGCACAACGTGGTGCCGCCCACGGCCAATCTGCACACCCCCGACCCCGAGTGCGACCTCGACTACGTGCCGCTGACGGCCCGCGACCAGATCACCGACGCGGTGCTCTCGGTCGGCAGCGGGTTCGGCGGCTTCCAGAGCGCCATGGTGCTCGCCCGGCCCGAGAGGAGTGCGGCATGAGCACGGCCGTAGTGGTGACCGGCCTCGGTGTGGTGTCCCCCAACGGGCTGGGCACCAACGACTTCTGGGCCGCGACCAGGGGCGGCAAGAGCGGCATCGGCCGGATCACCCGCTTCGACCCCTCCCAGTACCCTGCGCGGCTGGCCGGTGAGATCCCGGGCTTCGTCGCCGAGGACCATCTGCCGAACCGGCTGCTGCCGCAGACCGACCGGATGACCAGGCTCGCGCTGGTGGCCGCCGACTGGGCGCTCGCCGACGCGGGGGTGACACCGGCGGAACTGCCCGAGTTCGACATGGGCGTGGTGACCGCGAGCCACTCCGGTGGGTTCGAGTTCGGGCAGAACGAGCTGCGCAAGCTGTGGAGTCTGGGCAGTCAGCACGTCAGCGCGTACCAGTCCTTCGCCTGGTTCTACGCCGTCAACAGTGGCCAGATCTCCATCCGCAACGGGATGAAGGGGCCGAGCGGTGTGGTCGTCAGCGACCAGGCCGGCGGGCTGGACGCGGTCGCGCAGGCCAGGCGGCAGATCCGCAAGGGGACCGCGCTGATCGTCTCCGGGGCGGTGGACGCTTCCATCTGCCCGTGGGGCTGGGTCGCGCAGCTCGCGGGGGGCCGGCTGAGCGCCAGTGACGAGCCCACGCGCGCCTACCTGCCCTTCGACGCCGACGCGCGGGGCCATGTGCCCGGTGAGGGCGGGGCGATCCTCGTCCTGGAGTCCGCCGAGGCGGCGCGGCGGCGCGGTGCGAAGGTCTACGGGGAGATCGCCGGGTACGGCGCCACCATCGACCCCCGGCCGGGGAGCGGGGGTGAGCCCGGGTTGCGCCGGGCGCTGGAGACCGCTCTCGCGGATGCCGGGATCCGGCCCGACGAGGTGGACGTGGTCTTCGCGGACGCGGCGGCCGTGCCCGAGCTGGACCGGGCGGAAGCCGATGCGATCAACGCGGTGTTCGGGGTGGGCGGTGTTCCGGTCACCGCGCCCAAGACGATGACCGGGCGCCTGTACTCGGGTGCCGCGCCGCTGGATCTCGCCGCCGCGTTCCTCGCCATGGCGGACGGTCTGATCCCGCCCACCGTCAACACCGAGCCGCTGCCCGAGTACGGCCTCGACCTGGTCGGTCCTCAGCCGCGCCCCGCGCAGGTGCGCACGGCGGTGGTACTGGCTCGCGGGCAGGGCGGGTTCAACTCGGCGGTGGTGGTGCGGGGCGTGGAGTAGCGCCCGAACCACGTCGTAAGCCGGCGATCACCTACACACCAGAACACGAAGGGACCAACCTCACGTGGCCACAACGGAATTCACCCTGGACGACCTGAAGCGGATCCTGCGCGAGGGCGCGGGTGCCGACGAGGGCGTGGACCTCGACGGCGACATCCTCGACACCGGTTTCGAGGAGCTCGGTTACGAGTCGCTCGCGCTGCTGGAGACCGGCGGCCGGATCGAGCGGGAGTTCGGCATCACGCTCGACGACGACGTCCTGACCGACGCTCACACGCCGCGTGCCCTGATCGCGGCCGTCAACGCCCTGCTCGGAGTGGGCGCCGCCGCCTGACGCGGTGCCCGGAGGTGATCGCGGGGCGGGTCCGGGCCTTGCCCCGCCGTCGCCCGCCCCGCACCCCCTCCGGGCCGCCGACCGTCATCGCACCGCACTACCCATGGGAGAAGAGAACATGGCGCAGCAGCACAAGCGGGTCGCCCTCGTCACCGGAGCCACCAGCGGGATCGGCCTCGCCGTCGCCCGGCTCCTCGCCGAGCAGGGCCACCAGGTCTTCCTCGGCGCCCGCACCCCCGAGAACGTGGCGTCCACCGTCAAGGAGCTCCAGGCCGAGGGCCTGGACGTCGACGGGGCCGCCGTGGACGTACGGTCCACCGACGGCGTCAAGGCCTTCGTGCAGGCGGCCGTCGACCGCTTCGGCACCGTCGACGTCCTGGTCAACAACGCGGGCCGCAGCGGCGGCGGCGTCACCGCCGACATCGCCGACGAACTGTGGAACGACGTCATCGACACCAACCTCAACAGCGTCTTCCGGATGACGCGTGAAGTGCTGAACACCGGTGGAATGCGGCATAAGGACCGTGGCCGCATCATCAACATCGCCTCCACGGCCGGCAAGCAGGGCGTCGTCCTCGGCGCTCCCTACTCCGCCTCCAAGCACGGCGTCGTCGGGTTCACCAAGGCGCTCGGCAACGAGCTCGCCCCGACCGGCATCACCGTCAACGCGGTCTGCCCCGGCTATGTCGAGACGCCGATGGCCCAGCGGGTGCGCGCCGGGTACGCCGCCGCCTACGACACCACCGAGGACGCGGTCCTGGAGAAGTTCCGGGCGAAGATCCCGCTCGGCCGCTACTCGAGCCCCGAGGAGGTCGCCGGCCTCGTCGGCTACGTCGCCTCCGACACCGCCGCCTCCATCACCTCCCAGGCGCTAAACGTCTGCGGTGGGCTGGGCAACTTCTGACACACGGAGGAGAGCCACGTTATGACGACCCGTCAGGTAGAGCACGAGATCACCGTCGAGGCCCCGGCCGCCGCCGTCTACCGGCTGATCGCCGAGGTGGAGAACTGGCCGCGGATCTTCCCGCCCACCATCTACGTCGACCACCTCGAGCGCGGCGAGGGCGAGGAGCGGATACGGATCTGGGCCACCGCCAACGGCGAGGCCAAGAACTGGACCTCGCGCCGCACCCTGGACCCGGAGAACCTGCGCATCACCTTCCGCCAGGAGGTGTCCACCCCGCCGGTCGCCGCGATGGGCGGCACCTGGATCATCGAGCCGCTGTCCGCGGCCTCGTCCAGGATCAGGCTGCTGCACGACTACCGGGCGATCGACGACGATCCCGAGGGCCTGAAGTGGATCGACGAGGCCGTCGACCGCAACTCGCGCTCCGAGCTGGCCGCGCTGAAGACGAACGTCGAACTCGCCCACGCCTCCGAGGAGATCACCTTCTCCTTCGAGGACACCGTCCAGATCGACGGCTCCGCCAAGGACGTGTACGACTTCATCAACGAGGCCGGGCTCTGGGTGGAACGGCTGCCGCACGTGGCCTCCGTCCGCTTCAGCGAGGACACCCCGGGCCTGCAGAGCCTGGAGATGGACACCCGCGCCAAGGACGGGTCCACGCACACCACCAAGTCGTACCGGGTGACGTTCCCGCACCACAGGATCGCCTACAAGCAGGTCACCCTGCCCGCGCTGATGACCCTGCACACCGGCTACTGGACCTTCACCGAGAACGAGTCCGGCGTCGCCGCCTCCTCGCAGCACACCGTGGTCCTCAACACGGCCAACATCGCCAGGATCCTCGGCGAGGACGCCACCGTCGCGGACGCACGCGCGTACGTGCAGGGCGCGCTCAGCACCAACAGCCGCGCCACCCTGGGTCACGCCAAGGACCACGCCGAGAACAGGCGTTGAGGGTGGCCTCGCGCACGCTGGACACCGAGGTCCTCGTCGTCGGCGCGGGACCCGTCGGGCTGATGCTCGCCGGGGAGCTGCGGCTCGGCGGCGCCGGGACGGTCGTACTGGAGCGGCGGGGCGCCCCGACCACCGAGTCGAGGGCCTCGACGCTGCACGCCCGCACCATGGAACTCCTCGACAGCCGCGGGCTGCTGGACGCCCTGGGTACCCCGCCCGACGAGCCGCGCGGTCACTTCGGCGGGGTACCGCTCGACCTGACGCTGCCCAGCCCCTGGCCCGGCCAGTGGAAGGTGCCGCAGACCCGTACCGAGGGGCTGCTGCAGGAATGGGCGCTCGGGCTCGGCGCGGATCTGCGGCGCCGGCACGAACTGCGGGCGGTGCGGGTGGCCGGGAACCACGTCGAGGCGGTGGCGGCGGGACCCGGCGGCCGGGCGCTGCGGATCCGGGCGCGGTACGTGGTCGGCTGCGACGGCGAGGACAGCACCCTGCGCCGCCTGACCGGGGCCGAGTTCCCCGGCCGGGACGCGGACCGGGAGCTGCTGCGCGCGGACGTGGCGGGGATCGACGTACCTAACCGGCGTTTCCAGCGGCTGGACAGGGGGCTGGCGATCGCCGCCCGGCGCGGTGACGGGGTCACCCGGGTCATGGTGCACGAGTTCGGCGCCGTCGCCGAACCACGGTCCGCCGAGCCGGAGTTCACCGAGGTCGCCCAGGTCTGGAAGCGGGTCACCGGGGAGGACATCAGCGGCGGCACCCCGCTGTGGGTGAACTCCTTCGGCGACGCCAACCGGCAGCTCGTCGCCTACCGTCACGGCCCCGTGCTGTTCGCCGGTGACGCGGCCCACCGGCAGATGCCCGCCGGCGGTCAGGCGCTCAACCTGGGGCTGCAGGACGCGGTCAACCTCGGCTGGAAACTGGCCGCCGAGGTGCGCGGCCGGGCACCGCGAGGGCTGCTGGACACCTATCACGCCGAGCGGCACTCGGTCGGCCGGCGGGTCCTGGCCAACATCAGGGCGCAGGCGCTGTTGCTGCTCGGCGGGCCCGAGGTGGAGCCGCTGCGCGCGCTGCTCGGCGAGCTGATCGCCGAACGCCCCGAGGTGCGCCGGCACCTGGCCGGGATGATCTCGGGCCTCGACATCCGCTACGGCGCCGACACGGATCCCGCAGATCCGCTCCTCGGGACCCGGCTGCCGTACACCGAACTGGCCGCTCCCGACGGGCCGTTGCGCACCGCGGAGCTGCTGCGGACCTCGGGGCGCGGCCTGTTGCTCGACCTGGCCGGTGACGCGGGTCTGCGGACCGCGGCGCGGCCCTGGGCCGACCGGATCGTCACGGTGACCGCCCGGGCGGAGCCGGACACACCGCTCGCCGCGGCCCGTGCGGTGCTCGTGCGGCCCGACGGATACATCGCGTGGACCGGGGCGGAAGGCGGGCCCCGGGAACCGGAAATCGCGTTGAACAACTGGTTCGGTCCCGTTGGCGGCGCCACCGCCATTTCTGACAGAAATTGACATCGCTCTGACCTGACGGGACTTGAACCCGTCCGGACGTCCGAAGAAGACTGGTCACCGGTTCCCCCGACCACAACCCAGCAGAATTGCCTGGAGGCAGGGACAGTGAAAGGGATCATTCTGGCCGGAGGCCATGGGACAAGGCTTCAGCCGATCACTCTGGGAATGTCGAAGCAATTGCTCCCGGTGTACGACAAGCCAATGATTTACTACCCACTGTCGGTGCTGATGCTCGCGGGCATCACCGATATCCAGATCATTTCCGCACCGCGTGATCTGGGCGGTTTCCAGCGGCTGCTGGGGGACGGCTCGGACTACGGGCTGCGCCTGACCTACGCGGAGCAGGACGAGCCGCGCGGCCTGGCCGACGCGTTCGTCATCGGTGCGGACCACGTCGGCGACGACTCCGTGGCGCTGGTTCTCGGCGACAACATCTTCCACGGCCCCGGCTTCAGCGGCCTGCTGCAGGACGCGGTCGTGGACGTCGACGGCTGTGTGCTGTTCGGCTACCCCGTGCGCGACCCCGAGCGGTACGGGGTGGGCGAGGTGGACGCCGACGGCAGGCTGGTCTCGCTGGAGGAGAAGCCGGCCCGGCCCCGGTCCAACCTGGCCATCACCGGGCTCTACCTCTACGACAACGACGTGGTCGACATCGCCAAGAACCTGCGCCCCTCCGCGCGGGGCGAGCTGGAGATCACCGACGTCAACCGGGTCTACCTGGAGCGGGGCAAGGCGAAGCTGATCTCCCTCGGGCGTGGCTTCGCCTGGCTGGACACCGGCACGCACGACGCCCTCACCGAGGCCGGCCAGTACGTGCAGATCCTGGAGCACCGGCAGGGTGTCCGCATCGCCTGCATCGAGGAAATCGCCTGGCGCATGGGATTCATCGACCGCGAGGCCTGCCACCGGCTCGGCAAGAAGCTCGCGAAATCCTCGTACGGCCGTTATGTCATGGAAATCGCCGCGGCCGGCTGAGAGTTCACACCATTTTTCCGACAGCGGAGACCAGCGGAGAATCATGCCTTTCATATCGCCCGACGACGGATACATGACGCTGTTCAACCTCTTCGACACCGAGGACCGGGAAAAGCAGAACCAGGTGCTCGAAGCCATGCGGGACATCGTCGACAACGCCGACTACCCCGGCTGGATCTCCTCCACCGTGCACGCCGGTCAGGATTCCCCCGGCACCGCCAACTACATTCAGTGGCGCAGCGCCGAGGACCTCAAGGCGCGGTACGCGGGGGAGAAGTTCCGGACGAAGACCGTGCCGGAGTTCCACCGGCTCGCCACCACCGTGCAGCTCATCCAGACCGAGGCGGTCTTCGCCCAGCGGCACCCCTCGCTCGGGGACGCCGCCGAGATCTCCACGCAGCGCGACGACTACACCGTGATCTTCGTGCTGCGCTGCGAGCCGGAGAACCAGAAGGCCCTCGTCGACGCGCTCGCCAAGCCCGACGACTGGCTGCTGACGGTCCCCGGCTACCGCTCCCACGCCTACTTCCGCGCCCTCGACGGCACGGCCGTCGTCAACTACGCGCAGTGGGACAGCAAGGAGACCTACGACGCGTTCCACACGCTCCCCGACGAGCAGCGGCCGCTCGACGTCCAGAAGGGCCGGGTGCGCGCCCGCTCCCTGGCCACGTCCCGCTGGGCGAACACCTTCCGCGTGTGGCACTCCCGCTCCGCCGCGAGCTGACCTCCCCACGGAACCCCGACCACGGACCAGGACCGGAGTAGCACAGCCATGCGCTATCTGTTCACCACCATTCCGGGGGCCTCGCACATGCTGCCCCTGGCCCCGCTGGCCCACGCCGCCCTCGCCGCCGGCCACGACGTGCTGGTCGCGGCGAACGGCTCCGCGCGGACCACGGCGGCCTCGGCCGGGCTGCACACCGTCGCCACCGACGACGGCCGGTCCGTGACGCCGTACGACGACCTCGTCCGCCGGTTCACCGAGACCGACGTGAGCTGGAACCTCACCCCGGGGGAGGTGATCGAGCACGTCGCCGGGGTCTTCGCCGAGGTGGCCGGCGGCATGGCCGACGGCCTGGTCGACGTCGCGAAGACCTGGAACGCGGACGCCGTCGTCTACCCGCCGCCCGCCGTGGCCGGCCTGCTCGCCGCCCGCGCCGCCGGCATCCCCGCCGTCCTGCACGGCATCGGCACCCGCCGCCCCACCTTCCGTCCCGCCCTGAACCGTCTCGCGCCGGTCGCCGAGCGCTTCGGCGTGGCCGCCCTGGACGAGGCCGAGGTGGAGATCGACCTGAGCCCGGCCTCCCTGGAGACCATCCACCAGGACGCCCCGCACCAGGGCGGCGCCGGTCACACGCTGCCGATGCGCTACGCCCCCTACACGGGCGGCGCCGAACTTCCCGACTGGGCGCTGCGCCGCGGCGAGAAGCCCAGGATCGCCGTCACGCTCGGCTCGCTGCGCGTCTTCTACAGCGACGGCGCCCACCTGCGCGACATCCTCAAGGGCACCGAGGAACTCGACGTCGAGGTCGTCCTCACCACCAGCGGCGCCGAACTGACCGCCCTGCCCGCACCGCTGCCCGGCCATGTGCGCACGGTGGACTGGATGCCGCTGCGGGCACTGCTCGCCACCTGCGACGCGATCGTGCACCACGGCGGCATGGGCACCATGTACGCCGCCTTCGACGCCGGGGTGCCCCAGCTCGGGGTGCCCATGGCGCACGACGACGGCTGGGCCAACGCCCAGGTGCCGGCGGCCCGGGGCGCCGGCCTGATGCTGGAGGGCCGGGAGGCCACCGGCGCCGACATCGCGGCGGCGCTGCGCGAACTGCTCGGCGAGCCGCGCTACCGGCTGGCGAGCCAGGAGGTGGCCGCCGAGATGCGGACCATGCCGACGCCCGCCGACGTCATGAACCGGCTCTCCACACTGCTGGGGACGGCGTCATGAGGGTTCTGGTGACCGGGGGCGCCGGGTTCATCGGCTCCCACTATGTGCGCTCGCTGCTCGCGGGTGAGTACGGCGAGGCCCAGGGCACCGCCGTCACGGTCCTCGACAAGCTGACCTACGCCGGCAACCGCGCCAACCTGCCCGCCGCCGACCCGCGGCTGACCTTCGTCCAGGGCGACATCTGCGACCGGGAGCTGCTGCTGGACCTGCTGCCGGGGCACGACGCCGTGGTGCACTTCGCCGCGGAGTCCCATGTCGACCGCTCCGTCACCGGGGCCGCCGAGTTCGTCCGTACGAACGCCCTCGGCACCCAGACCGTGCTGGACGCGGCACTGGCCACCGGCGTGGAACGGGTCGTGCACGTCTCCACCGACGAGGTGTACGGCTCGATCGACGAGGGCTCCTGGACGGAGGACTGGCCGCTGCTGCCCAACTCCCCGTACGCGGCCTCCAAGGCGGGCTCCGACCTCGTCGCCCGCTCCTACTGGCGCACCCACGGCCTCGACGTCTCGGTGACCCGCTGCTCCAACAACTACGGGCCCTACCAGCATCCCGAGAAGCTGATCCCGCTCTTCGTCACCAACCTGCTCCAGGGCATCCCGGTCCCGGTGTACGGGGACGGGCAGAACCGGCGCGAGTGGCTGCACGTCGACGACCACTGCCGGGCCATCCAGCTGGTGCTGATGCGCGGAGGGGCCGGCGAGATCTACAACGTGGGCAGCGGCAACGAGCTGACCAACCTGGACCTGACCGAGCGGATCCTCCAGCTGTGCGGGGCCGACCGCTCGATGATCCGGCACGTCAGCGACCGCAAGGGACACGACCTGCGGTACTCGCTCGACGACACCAAGATCCGCGAGGAACTCGGCTGGACGCCGCGGACCGCTTTCGCGGACGGGCTGGCCACGACGGTCGCCTGGTACCGGGACAACCCGCAGTGGTGGCGGCCCGTCCGGGACGCCGCGCGGTCGGCGGCCGCTGCCTGACAGCCCCCGTCACATCGCGCGCGAGCGCCACGGCGCACAGCGCGACACCACACCACCACAGACAGGAGGGGACGTTCGTGGACACGGACGTGATCATCGTCGGTGCCGGGCCCACCGGACTGATGCTGGCCGGTGAGCTTCGCCTCGGCGGGGCGCGGGTCGTCGTGGCGGAGCTGCTCGACGAGCCCACGGGGCAGTCGCGCGGCCTGGGCTTCACCGCCCGTGCCATGGAGGCCTTCGACCAGCGCGGCCTGCTGCCGAGGTTCGGCGGCCTGGAGACCAGCCCGCTCGGCCACTTCGGCGGCGTGCAGTTCGACTACACCACGCTGGAGGACGCCCACTTCGGCGCCCGTGGCATACCCCAGTCCCAGACCGAGGCCGTGCTGGAGCAGTGGGCCGGCGAACTGGGCGCGGACATCCGGCGCGGCTGGGCGCTCACGGCCCTGACCGACCACGGCGACCGGGTCGAGGTCACCCTCGCCACGCCGGAGGGCGAGCAGCGGCTCACCGCGGGCTGGCTGGTCGGCTGCGACGGCGGACACAGCGTGGTCCGCAAGGCCGCCGGGTTCGACTTCCCCGGGACCCCGGCCACCCGGGGCATGTACCTCGCCGACGTCGTCGGCTGTGGTCTCAAGCCCCGCTTCCTCGGCGAGAAGCTGCCGAACGGCATGGTGATGGCCGCCCCGCTCGCCGAGGGCGTGGACCGCATCATCGTCTGCCCGCACGGCACCCCGGCCCGCGACCGCAGCGAGACGGTCACCTTCGAGGAGGTCGCCGAGGCCTGGCAGCGCATCACCGGCGAGGACATCTCGCACGGCAGCGCCGAGTGGGTCAGCTCCTTCACCGACGCGACCCGCCAGGTCACCGAATACCGGCGCGGCCGCGTCCTGCTCGCGGGCGACGCCGCGCACATCCACCTGCCGGCCGGCGGGCAGGGCCTGAGCACGGGCGTGCAGGACGCGGTCAACCTGGGGTGGAAGCTGGCCGCCGAGGTGGCCGGCCGGGCACCGGAGGGCCTGCTCGACTCCTACCACGCCGAACGCCACCCGGTCGGCGAGCGGCTGCTGAGCAACACCCGCGCCCAGGGCATGGTCTTCCTCGGCGGCGAGGAGGCCGACCCGCTGCGCGAGCTGCTCACCGAACTGCTCGCGTACGACGACGTCAAGCGCCACCTGGCGGGTTCGGTCAGCCACCTCGACATCCGCTACGACCTCGGCACCGGGAGCCACCCCCTGCTGGGCCGCCGACTGCCGCCCCGCGCGCTGCGCACCGCCACCGGCACGACGACCACCACCGCCGAACTGCTGCACCAGGCGCAGGGCGTGCTGCTCGACCTCGCCGACGACGCCGAACTCCGCCACGCGGCCGAGGCCTGGAAGGACCGCGTGGTCACGGTGACCGCGTCCCTCGACGTCACCGAGTCGCGCACCGACCCGTTCGGCGACGCCACCGCCGTCCTCGTACGGCCGGACGGCTACGTCGCCTGGACCTCAACCGACGGTGAGCCGGCGACGGCCGCACTGGAGCGCTGGTTCGGCCCGGCGGAGCAGGCGGCGACCGCGCGCTGACGCCCCGACCCGGCCCTTCCCACCCACCGAAGGAAACCCCCATGGCTGTACGCCTGTTCACCTCGGAGTCCGTCACCGAGGGCCACCCCGACAAGATCGCCGACCAGATCAGCGACACCGTCCTCGACGCGCTCCTGCGCGAGGACCCGGCCTCCCGGGTCGCCGTCGAGACCCTCATCACCACCGGGCTCGTGCACATCGCGGGCGAGGTGACGACCACGGCGTACGCGCCCATCGCCCAGCTGGTCCGCGACAAGATCCTCGAGATCGGCTACGACTCCTCGAAGAAGGGCTTCGACGGCGCCTCCTGCGGGGTGTCCGTCTCGATCGGCGCCCAGTCCCCGGACATCGCCCAGGGCGTCGACACGGGCGGCGCGGGCGACCAGGGCCTGATGTTCGGCTACGCGACGGACGAGACGCCGACGCTGATGCCGCTGCCGATCTTCCTGGCGCACCGCCTGTCCAAGCGCCTGTCGGACGTCCGCAGGAACGGCACCATCCCCTACCTGCGCCCGGACGGCAAGACGCAGGTCACCATCGAGTACGACGGCGACCGCGCCGTACGCCTCGACACGGTGGTCGTCTCCTCGCAGCACGCGAGCGACATCGACCTGGAGTCCCTTCTCGCCCCCGACATCCGGGAGTTCGTGGTCGAGCCGGAGCTGAAGGCCCTGCTGGACGACGGCATCAAGGTGGACACCGACGGCTACCGGCTGCTGGTGAACCCGACCGGGCGGTTCGAGATCGGTGGCCCGATGGGTGACGCGGGTCTGACCGGCCGGAAGATCATCA
>NZ_JOFS01000071.1 GCF_000719285.1 Streptomyces bicolor
CGCGTTTCCCTTTCCGGCGGTTCCGACTTTATCAGATCCTCTCGGGCCTGACTCCCAGTCAGCGGGGCTTGTCTTCGCGGCCGTTGGGCCGTTCCGACGTCTCAAACCTTAGCGGATCCGCTCGGCGATTCCCAATCGGGCCGCCGAGTCCCAATTCGAATTGAATTCGGGCATGCCGAAATCAACCCCGTTGGGAGATCGTGCTGGTGGTTTGGTGCCGCTTTCGCGGCGGGAGGTGCTGTCGCAGAACCGTTACGGCTCCGCGGCAACCCGAAGAACTCTACGGATCCGGCTGGGGGCTGTCAAGCGTCCCCTGTCAAGATCTTTTGTGTCGGTGCCGGGGCCTGCGTCAGTCCAGGTCGCTGAGTCGTCCGCCGGCGTCCGGCTGGGCGTGTTCCACCCTGCGGAGCAGGCGGGTGAGGACCTCGCCGAGGGTGGTGCGCTCCTCTGCCGAGAGGTCCTGGAGCAGGTCCTCCTCGAAGACGGACGCGAGGCGCATCGCCTCCAGCCACTTCTCGCGGCCCTCCGCGGTGAGCTCGACGATGACGCGGACGCGGTTGGACTCGTCGCGCTCCCGGGTGACCAGACCCTCGGCGGTCATGCGGTCGATGCGGTGGGTCATGGCGGCCGGGGTGAGGCCGAGGCGCTTGGCGAGGTCGCTGGGGCCCATGCGGTAGGGGGCGCCGGAGAGGACGAGGGCCTTGAGGACCTCCCACTCGGCGTTGCTGATGCCGAGGGCGGCGGTCTGGCGGCCGTAGGCGACGTTCATGCGTCGGTTCAGGCGGGACAGTGCCGAGACGATCTTCTCGACCTGGGGGTCGAGGTCCTGGAACTCGCGCTGGTAGGCGGCGATCTGTTCTTCGAGGGTCGGCTCACTGACGCCGGGGGTGTCGCCCATGGGCCGAGTATGGCACGGGCTCGCTTGGCGTTGAAGTTCTTCGGCATGTACTGTTTAGCTTCGAAGTTTAGCTTTGAAGTCTTCAGATCTGCATCCGAGAGATATGAGAGAGGTGAACGTGACCAGGGCGATGGGCGCAGCGATGCGCCGGATCCACGTGGGCAACGCACTCAGCGCGTTCGGGCTCGGTTTCACCGTCCCCTACCTGTACGTCTATGTGGCGCAGGTACGGGGGCTGGGTTCCATGACGGCGGGGCTCGTCCTCGCCGTCTTCGCCGTGGCCGCGCTGGTCGTGCTGCCGTTCGCCGGGCGGGCGATCGTCCGGCGGGGCCCGCTTCCGGTGCTGCTCGCCGCTCTGGTCACCGCCGCGCTGGGGGCGCTGAGCCTGGGACTCGCGGGAAGTGCGGCGGCCGTACTGCTGTCGGCGGCCGCGCTCGGGGCGGGGCAGGCCGTGATGCAGCCGGCGCTCGCGACGATGATCGTGGACTGCTCCACGGCTGAGACCCGGTCACGTGCGTTCGCGATGCAGTTCTTTCTGCAGAACCTCGGGCTGGGCGTTGGCGGGCTCATCGGCGGGCATCTCGTGGACGCGTCGAGCGTCTCGTCCTTCACGCTGCTGTTCGCGATCGAGGCGGCGATGTTCCTGCTGCTCGTCGTGGTGATGTCGACGGTGCGGATGCCGCGGGCGCCGCGCATCGAGGGTGCGCCGGGGGCCGGCTCGGCGAAGGGGAGCTGGAAGCAGTTGCTCGGGAACCGGGCGATGGTGCAGCTGTGTGTGCTGGGCTTCGTGTTGTTCTTCGCCTGCTACGGGCAGTTCGAGTCGGGGCTGAGTGCGTACGGGGTCGAGGCCGCCGGGGTGTCGACGTCCGCGCTCGGGACCGCGCTGGCTGCGAACACCGCGATGATCGTGGTGGCGCAGTTCGCCGTGCTGAAGTTCGTCGAGCGGCGGAGGCGGTCACGGGTGATCGCGGCTGTGGGTTTGATCTGGGCCGTGGCGTGGGTCGCTGCGGGGTATGCGGGGCTCGGGCACGGGAGTCAGGAGATGGCCACGGCTGCCTTCGTCTCCACGTATGCGCTGTTCGGGCTGGGTGAGGCGATGTTGTCGCCGACGGTCGCCCCGCTGGTCGCGGACGTGGCGCCGGAGGGGATGGCTGGGCAGTACAACTCCGCGTTCGCCCTGGTCAAGCAGCTCGCGTTGGCGGTTGGGCCGGCGGTGGGTGGACCCATGGGGGCCTCGCTGCATGGGCCGTACGTCGTGACGTTCCTGTTGTTCTCGTTGGGGATCACCTATCTCGCGCTGCGGCTGGGGCGTGAGCTCAGCGCGGTGCAGGACCGGCCGTGGCTGGGGAAGAGCCGGGTTGTGGCGCAGGGGGCGGCCTCACCGGTGGGGCAGTCCCAGGCGCATGCCTGACATGTGCCCTGCCCGCTGAGTGGCGCCCCTCGCTAGCGGCCCGCCCCCTGCGGGAGTGCGAACTCGCACCACACCGCTTTTCCACCCCCCGGCGTCCTGCGTGAGCCCCAGGCGGAGGCGATGGTGGCGACGATGGCGATGCCTCTGCCCGACTCGTCGGCCGGTTCGGCGCGTCGGCGGCGGGGGAGGTGGTCGTCGCCGTCGGTGACCTCGATGATCAGGCGGCGGTCGGTGCGGCGGAGCCGTAGCCGCATGGGTGGGGTGCCGTGTTGGAGTGAGTTGGCGACCAGCTCGCTCGTCGCCAGGACGCCCAGGTCGTGCAGGTCGGTCGGGAAGCGCCAGCTCGTCAGGACGCCGGAGGCGAAGGCACGCGCGCGTGGGGCCGCCTCCACACCGCCGAGGAGTTCCAGGGCGGCGTTGCGGAAGAGGTCGCTGTCGGGGCCCGTGCGGGCCGGGTGCTGGAGGACCAGGACGGCGACGTCGTCGTCGTGGTCCGCCGTGACACCGGCGGAGCGGACCAGGCGGTCGCAGATCACCTGGGGGGTGCCGGTCGCGCCGGCCAGCGCGCGCTCCAGGGACGCGATGCCCTCGTCCAGGTCCTCGTCGCGGCGTTCGACGAGGCCGTCGGTGTAGAGCACCGCCGTGGAGCCGGGGCTCAGGGCGATCGAGCCGGACGCGTGCATCCAGCCGCCCGTGCCGAGGGGCGGGCCGGTGGGTTCGTCGGCGCGCTCGACCGCGCCGTTCTCGTCGCGGACCAGGATCGGGAGGTGGCCGGCGGATGCGTACACCAGGCGGCCCTCGTTCGGGTCGTGGACGGCGTAGACGCAGGTGGCGATCTGGTTGGCGTCGATCTCCGTCGCCAGGCCGTCCAGCAGCTGGAGCACCTCGTGCGGGGGGAGATCCAGGCGGGCGTACGCCCTCACCGCCGTACGGAGTTGGCCCATGACCGCTGCCGCGCGTACGCCCCTGCCCATGACGTCGCCGATCACGAGGGCCGTGCGGCCGCCGCCCAGGGTGATCACGTCGTACCAGTCGCCGCCGACCGCGGCCTCCGTGCCGCCGGGGTGGTAAGTGGCGGCGATGCGCAGGTCGTCCGGTTCTTCGAGCTCCTGGGGGAGGAGGGAGCGCTGGAGGGTGACGGCCGTTTCGCGTTGGCGGCGTTCGCTGGCGCGGAGGCGTTCGGCGGCTTCCGCGTGGTCGGTGACGTCCGTGGCGAAGACGAGGACGCCGCCGTCGCCCTCGGTGACCGGGGTGCAGGTGAAGGTGTAGGAGCGGCCGTCGGGGGCCTTGCGGGACTTGAGGGTGCGGGGCTTGCCGCTGCGCAGGACCTGGTCGAGGAGCGGAAGCAGGCCCAGTTCGGCCAGCTCGGGCAGCGCCTCGCGCGCGGGTTCACCGGGGGGCCGTACGCCGAAGGCCGTGACGTAGGCGTCGTTGACGTAGGCGAGTCGGTGGTCGGAGCCGTGGACGAGGGCGACCAGGGACGGGACGCGGTCCAGGACCTCGCGGACCGGCAGCTCGTCCAGGGCGGGGATCGGCGTGGCCTCGTCGGTGAGGTGTTCGGCGCGGGCCGCGGGGACGGCGCCCGGGTTCTCCCCCCGGCGGTCCTGGGTGACCGCCGCCGTGCTTTCGGTCCGCGCTGCGGCGCGGCGCTGCGTTCCGGGGAGCCGGGCGCTCCAGCGCGTGAAGTTCACGAATCCTTGCCTCGTGTCGTCGTCTTCTGCCGGCTCCGGACCCGGCCTGGGGTCTGAGGGGTGGCACCAGCACCCCGGGGTTGCAGCACTGTGAGAGAGCCTCGCGGGTCGAAGGGCGGGCGGGTGCCCGTCCGGGGTCGTCCAGGGTCGGGATCGGTTCGGGGATCAGTCTGGCAGTGCGGCCGACCTGGCCGACACCCGTCAGACGCCTGCCCCGTCGGTGGAGTTCCTGGGTCCGGTCAGGACGACCCCTTCGTGTCGTCTCCCGGGTTGAGGTGATGCTTTCCACCGGCCGCGAGTTCGAACTCCGCTCGGGGATGTTCGAGTGATCCGAGGGAGACGACCTCCCTTTTGAAGAGCCCCGACAGTGTCCACTCGGCCAGGACGCGGGCCTTGCGGTTGAAGGTCGGCACCCTGCTGAGGTGGTAGACGCGGTGCATGAACCAGGCAGGGTAGCCCTTCAGCTTGCGGCCGTAGACGTGTGCGACGCCCTTGTGGAAGCCGAGGGAGGCGACCGATCCCGCGTACTTGTGGGCGTACGCCTCCAGGGGTTCGCCACGCAGGGTGTGCGCGATGTTGTCGCCGAGCACCTTGGCTTGGCGCAGGGCGTGCTGGGCGTTGGGGGCGCACTCCGTGCCCGGTTCGCGGGCGGTGACGTCGGGGACGGCGGCGGCGTCTCCCGCGGCCCACGCGTGCGTGGTGCCCTCGATCGTCAGCTCCGGGGTGCACCTCAGCCTGCCGCGCGCGTTGAGAGGAAGGTCGGTCGCGGCGAGGATCGGGTGGGGTTTGACGCCGGCCGTCCAGACGACCGTACGGGTCGGGAAACGGGCACCGTCGCTGAGGACGGCCACGCGGTCCGCGCAGGACTCCAGGCGGGTGTGCAGGCGTACGTCGATGTTGCGGCGGCGCAGTTCGGTGACGGTGTAGCGGCCCATGTCCTCGCCGACCTCGGGCAGGATGCGGTCGGAGGCCTCGACCAGGATCCACTTCGTGTCCTCGGGCCGGACGTTGTGGTAATAGCGCGTGGCGTAGCGGGCCATGTCCTCGAGTTCGCCGAGCGCCTCCACACCCGCGTAGCCGCCGCCAACGAACACGAAGGTGAGGGCCGCGTCGCGGATCGCGGGGTCGCGGGTGGAGGAGGCGATGTCCATCTGCTCGATGACGTGGTTGCGCAGCCCGATGGCCTCCTCGACCGTCTTGAAGCCGATGGCGTGGTCGGCCAGGCCCGGAATGGGGAGGGTGCGCGAGACGGAGCCGGGGGCGAGGACCAGTTCGTCGTACGACAGCTGTTCGGTGCCGGTGCCCTCCTCCTCGGTGGCGAGGGTGGTGAGGGTCGCGGTGCGCTTGGCGTGGTCGATGGCCGTGGCCTCGCCGATGATGATCCGGCACTGCGGCAGGACGCGGCGCAGCGGTGCCACCACATGGCGCGGCGAGATGGAGCCGGCGGCCGCTTCCGGGAGGAACGGCTGATAGGTCATGTACGGGTCGGGAGTGACGACCGTGATCTCGGCTTCGCCCCGGCCGAGTTCCTGTTTCAGCCTCCGCTGAAGGCGCAGGGCCGTGTACATCCCGACGTAGCCGCCG
Source organism: Streptomyces bicolor (assembly GCF_000719285.1). Classification (GTDB taxonomy): domain Bacteria; phylum Actinomycetota; class Actinomycetes; order Streptomycetales; family Streptomycetaceae; genus Streptomyces; species Streptomyces bicolor. The sequence goes on from NZ_JOFS01000071.1 coordinate 5,585, forward strand.
CCGACAACGAGAATGCGCGCACGTTCCTTCACCATCCCATGACGCACCCGGCGCTTGCGTTTGTCCACAGGCTCGACAATTTGTGTGACCGGAGGCCGTCGACCTCACGGTTTGGCCGAATTGCCGGAGTGCGCGGAAACGCCGCAGGTCAGTGGGTGTGCGCCGGGGGATCGCGGGTGGCTCAATCGGGACGTAAACGACTCGTACTCCGATCGAGGGGCGCTCCGTGCGGAACGTGCCCCTTCTGAATTGAGTCCCGCTCAACTATGTTCGTATGTCGACGGGGTGTAGGGGGATGCGCTCTTCGGGTCCGTGAGTCACACACGGCGGACCCGTAGTCCGGGCTTGTTCCGCGACGCTCCGGCTTTGCAATGACGGGGAGAGTCTCCGGGGGGAGACGTCATTACCGGGGGATCGCTTATGCATGTTCAGGATTCTCGATGGTCTTCCGCGTCCGCCATCACAACAGGCGGCGGAGCGGTGGGCGGCACGATGAGCGCGGCTGCGGGCAACGGACGCGGGGATGCGCGTACGACGCCGCTGCGCGTGGACGCACAGCGCAATCTGGAGCACGTGCTGCGTGCGGCGCGCGAGGTCTTCGGCGAGCTGGGATACGGCGCGCCGATGGAGGACGTGGCGCGGCGCGCGCGGGTCGGCGTCGGGACGGTGTACCGGCGCTTCCCGAGCAAGGACGTCCTGGTGCGGCGGATAGCCGAGGAGGAGACCTCGCGGCTGACCGACCAGGCGCGTGCGGCGCTCGGCCAGGAGGACGAGCCGTGGTCGGCGCTCTCGCGCTTCCTGCGCACTTCGGTGGCGTCGGGGGCGGGCCGGCTGCTGCCGCCGCAGGTGCTGCGGGTCGGGGTCGCGGACGACGGTGCCGTGGTCGACGAGGCCCGGGTGCCGCAGCAGCGGACGCAGCCGGGCGCGGGCGAGCTTCGACTGGTGCCCGAGCAGCCGGCGGCGGTGCCGACGGACGACGCGGGAGCGGCGGCGCTGCTCGACGTGGTGGGCCAACTCGTGGAGCGGGCGCGCGCGGCGGGTGAGCTGCGGGCCGACGTGTCGGTGTCGGACGTCCTGCTGGTGATCGCGACGGCGGCGCCCTCGCTGCCGGACGCGGCGCAGCAGGCGGCGGCCTCGGCTCGGCTGCTGGACATCCTGCTGGAGGGGCTGCGGTCGCGGCCTCAGGCGTGAGCCGGCGGAGGCGACGACCGTTGCTTCGAGGACGAGCGTGACTTCGAAAGGGTGACCAAGAGGCGGGGTGCTGCGCCGCCCTCGCCTCGAACACCGTCGCGGGATATGCCGGGAATCTCGGGCACCGCGGTCAACTCCCGCCCGACGAAGGCTGTTTGAGACTTCCCCGTACGGGCGAGGGGTAGTACGACGGTGCAGGAAGCCCCCACGGACGAGTGGATGTACGTACGGGTGGGTCCTGACCAAAAGCCGATGTGGCACCCTGACCCGGTGTCCAGGACTGGTGGAGCTGGCGGCGGGGGCTTTCCGCGATGAGCGTTGACGGGTGGGACGAGTCACGCGGTGACGGTGACTCGGCGACTCCTCAGGTGCCCAGTCAGGGCGGACGGGCGGATGTGCCGTCGGGCGGCGACCCCGCGGAACACCGCCCGCAGGCACGCGCGGAGGGCGGCGTCCCGGCACAGCGCGACCGGCGCGAGGACGGCGCGCTGCCTGCGCCGCGCGAACTGCCGCCGTCCGACGCCGACCTGATCGGGCGGATGCGGGCCGGCGACGACACCGCGTACGAGGCGCTGTACCGGCGCCATGCGGAAGCGGTGCGCCGGTACGCGCGCACCTGCTGCCGTGACGCCCACACCGCGGACGACCTCACGGCCGAGGTCTTCGCCCGCATGCTCCAGGCGGTACGCGGCGGCTCCGGGCCCGAGCACGCCGTACGCGCGTATCTGCTCACCTCGATCCGGCGGGCCGCCGCGGACTGGACGAAGTCCGCGCGGCGCGAGCAACTGGTCGACGACTTCGCGGTGTTCGCCGCGCAGTCCGCGCGCGTGCCCGACGTGTCGGACGACACCGCGTCCTTTGGCTCCGGCGGAGCGGGCCTGGACCTGGGCGCGGACGTGCGCGCCATGCACGAGGCCGAGCAGTCCATGGCCATGCGGGCCTTCCGGTCGCTGCCGGAGCGCTGGCAGGCGGTGCTGTGGCACACCGAGGTCGAGGACGAGTCGCCGAGCGAGGTGGCCACCCTGTTCGGGCTCGACGCCAACGGCACGCGTGTCCTCGCCAGCCGTGCCCGCGAGGGCCTCAAGCAGGCCTACCTGCAGGCTCATGTCAGCGCCAGCCTCGCCGGTGACGAGGCATGTGCCCGCTACGCCGACCGGCTCGGCGCCTACGCCCGCGGCAGCCTGCGCACCCGTGCCGAGCGGGGTCTGCGCAAGCACCTGGAGGAGTGCGCCAAGTGCCGGCTGGCCGCGGGCCAGATCAAGGAAGTCGCCAGCGGTATCCCCGCCGTCGTACCGGTCGCGGTCATCGGCTGGTTCGGCGCCGCCGGGTACGCCAAGGCGGCCGGCCTCATCGCCGGCGGTGCCGGAGCGGGTGCGGCCGGAGCGGCGGGGGCGGCCGCGGCGGCGAGCGGTGGTTCGGCGAGCGGTGCCGGTGCCGCGGGCGGGGCCGGGGCCGCGGGCGGAAGTTCGTCCGGTGGCGCCGGGGGCGGTGCGGCGGCCTCCGAAGGGCTGGGCGCGCCGCTGAAGGCCGGTATCGCGGCCGGTGTGGTCGCCGTGGGCGTGGCGGCGGCGATCGTGCTCGCGCTGACCGGCAACGACAAGCCGGCCGAAAAGGAGGACGCCAAACAGCCTCCCGTGCCCTCCCCCATCGTCGAGGAAACGCCCACGCCGGAACCGTCGAAGAAGGAGCCCGCTCCGCAGCCGCCGGCGATCGTCCCGGCCGTGGAACCGAAGCCGACCCCGACACCCACCCCCACACCCACCCCGGCTCCGACGCCGACCCGCACGCCCAGTCCGACGCCCACGCCCACCCCCTCCGGGACGCCCACGCCCACCCCCGCACCGACCCCGACACCCACCCCGACGCCGACACCCCCGCCCGCCCCGGTCGTCTACCAGTGGAGCGAGCTGTCGTACGACGTCGCCGGCGACGGCACCGAACCCGAGATGCGGATCGGCGAGAGCAGCTGGGTGTGGCAGCGGTACGGCGTCTCGATCGCCGACAAGCGCTATGCGCACGGCGTCACCGTGCACGGCCGGTCCTCCGTCGCCGTCGACCTCAACCGGGAGTGTTCCGCCTACGACGCGTTCGTCGGCGTCGACGACACCACCCTGGGGCTCGGCAAGTTCTCCTTCTCGGTCTACGCCGACGGCGTCCGGCTGTGGCGGTCCCCGCTGCTCAAGGGCGGGGACCCGGCGGTGCCCGTCCATGTGAACCTCGCCGGGCGCGAGACCGTACGGCTGGTGGTCGAGCCGCACAGCACCGTCGACACCCTGTTGCTGGCGGACTGGGCGGAGTCGAAGTTCAGCTGCGTGTAGGGGTGCTCAACAACGCGTTCAACGTGTTCACCCGGCTTTCTGGGGCTTATGACGCCTGTTCGGCGGGGACCTGGAAGTCGCGCACGGCCTCGTCGAGGTCGCGCAGGACCTCGTCCTGGGTGAGGGCGGCGCCGCGGGAGTGCTCGGCGGTGAACCGCTCGGCCCCCAGGGCGGTGCGCGCGGCGGACTCGGCCCGCTCGGCGTGCGCGCGTTCCGGCGGGAGGCGCGGATGGCCACCGCGCCAGTGCTCCGAGGCGGCGAGCAGGCGTACCGCGCGCGGATGGTCACCGAGGCGGGTCAGCAGGTCCGCCGCGGTGTCCGCGAGGGTCGCCGTGATCAGGTCGGCACAGCGCTTCTCCACGGCCATGCGCAGTGCGCCGGCCAGGCGGGGCAGGCCTTGTTTCGGGCCCGACTCCGCGGTCACGGTCAGTGCGTCGAGCGTGTTGAGCATGACGACGAACTGAGGTGGGGGCGTGGCACGCTCGGTCTCCACGCGGGCCGCCTCACACAGCTCACGCGCGTGTGCCGTGTCCTGGTCGTCCAGCGCGATCTGGGCCCGCATCAGCAGTACGAACGCACGTGAGTCCGCCACGCCGAACCGGTCGGCCGCCGCGGCGGCCTCGTCCAGCGCGGCCAGGGCGGCCGTACGGTCGCCCGAGCGGTAGGCCAACTCGGCGAGCCTGGCGACGAGGAACGGGGTCTCCGCGTACGCGCCCACCTCGTGGGCGAGGCGCAGCGCCTCCTCGTACTCGCCCTTGGCCTCCTCGAAGCGGCCGCGCGACACGGCCGTCTCGCCGGCCGCGCTGCACACCTGGGCCCGCATCCAGCGGTCGCCGGCCCGGCGGCTGAGGATCCGCAGTTCTGCGAGGTCGTCGTCGATCCCCGCCAAGCCGCCCGGTGAATCGACGAGCATGTGCGTGCGGAACATCAGAATGCAGCCGGTCTCCCAGTCACCGCCGTGCGCACGGCAGTTGGCCAGCACGGCGTCCATGACGGGTCCGGTGTTCGCCGTCTGACCCAGCATGTAGTGGGTCAGCGGCCAGACCAGGCCCGGAAGGCGGGCCGCTTCGGGGCCGCCCCGCGCGAAATGGGCCCGCACCTGCTCGACGTACCACCGCAGTCGATCGTCCTGCCAGTGCTCCACCGGTTCGAACTCGATGGCCAGGAACAGATGCAGCAGGCGCAGACTCATCCGGGGCGCATGCCGCGAGTGGCGCGCCTGCCCCTCCGGGTCGGCGAGGAAGGCGTCCACCGGGTCGGCAGCGGGAGGGGCGCCTTGGCGGGTGGCGTCCAGGGCGGCGCACAGGCGCAGGATCCGGTCGACCCAAGCGGCGCCCTCTACTCGGTAGTTGCGCAGCCACCAGAACCAGCCCATGGCGAGGCAGATGGACGTGGCGGCCGCTTCGTCGTCTGCCGTGAGAGCGCGGTCGAGGGCGGCCCGGATGTTGTCCAACTCCGTTTCCAGGCGGGAGATCCACGGGAGCTGGTCGGCGGAGCGCAGCAGCGGGTCGGCCTTCTCCACGAGCGCGCGCACCCACACGCGGTGCCTGCGCTCGGCCGCGAGGCGCAGTTCGGGGAGTTCGGCGGCACGCTCGACGGCGTACTCGTGGATGGTCTCCAGCATGCGGTACCGCATGCCGTCCGAGCCGTCCCGCTCGCACGGGGTGGCCACGATCAGGGACTTGTCGACGAGCGCGCCGATGACGTCCGCGGTCGTCGGCCCGGCGCACACGGCCTCCGCCGCCGCGAGGTCCCAGCCGCCCGCGAAGACGGACACCTCGCGCAGCACCGTCCGCTCCGGCTCGTCGAGCAGGTCCCAGGACCAGTCGACGACGGCGCGCAGGGTCTGCTGGCGGGGCAGGACCGTACGGCTTCCGGAGGTGAGGAGGCGGAAGCGGTCGTCGAGGCGGTCGGCGATCTGGCGGGGGGTGAGCAGCCGCAGCCGGGCCGCCGCCAGCTCGATGGCCAGCGGCAGGCCGTCGAGGCGGCGGCAGATCTCCGCGACGGCGTCCTCGTCGCGCTCGTCGCGCAGGACGGCGGCGGCGTCGAGGCGGACGGCCGCCGCGCGCTCCGCGAAGAGGCGGCGCGCCTGGTCGGGGAGCAGGGGCTCGACCGGGCGCACCGACTCGCCGGGGACGCCCAGGGGTTCACGGCTGGTGGCGAGGATCGTGAGGCCCGGGCAGTGGGTGAGGAGGGTCTCGGCGAGGGTGGCGGCCGCGCCGATGACATGTTCGCAGTTGTCAAGGATCAGGAGCTTGCTGCGCGGGGCGCAGTACTCGATCAGCAGGGCGACCGGGTCGTCCTGCGGGCCTGCCAGCTCGTTGGTCAGGAGCACGGTCTCGCGCAGACCGAGCGCGTTGACCACCGCGCCTGGCACCGCCTCCGGCCGGTCGAGCGGGGCGAGCTCGACCAGCCATGCCTGCGGGAGCCCGGCGGCGGCCTCCTCGGCGAGACGGGTCTTTCCAGAGCCGCCCGGTCCGGTGAGCGTGACCAGTCTGGCCCTGTGCAATTCGGAACGGATGGCGTCGAGTTCGAGTTCCCGGCCCACGAAAGAGGTAAGGCGGGGACGGAGGTTGCCGTTTCGTTCGGGGCGGTGCGGATGGTGCGGGTGGTGCCGGTGGCCCGGGGTCGGCGGGCGTGGCTGCGGCTGGGTTTCCAGGCCTTCGGGAGTGGTCTCGGTGCTCGGTCCCCTGCTCTGCTCAGGTGCCGTCGGTGTGAGCAGCTCGGCGTGCAGGGCCCGGAGTTCGGTGCCGGGGTCGGTGCCGAGGCCGTCGGCGAGGGCGCGGCGGGCGGATTCGTACGCGGCGAGGGCGTCGGCCGGGCGGGCCGTGTCGCGCAGGGCGCGGATGAGGAGGGCGTGCAGCGGTTCGTCGTACGGGTGAGCCGCGGTCAGTTCCCTCAGTTCGGGTACGACGTCCTGGGCGCGTCCGAGTCGCAGCTCCGCCTCGATACGCGCGCGGGTCGCCTCCAGGCGCAGGGCCTCCGGGCGGGTCGCTGCGGCCGTGCGGTCGGGGAGGTCGGCCAGGGCCGGGCCGCGCCACAGGGTGAGGGCGGCGGTGAGGTCGTGGGCCGCGGTGGACGGGGCGCCGCGGTCGAGGGCGGAGGTGCCTTGGCGTACGAGGCGTTCGAACACGAAGAGGTCTACGTCGTCCTCGGTCGCCGCGAGTCGGTAGCCGCCGGGGACGGAGGTGACGGCCTCCTTGCCGAGTGTGCGGCGCAGGCGGCCGACCAGGGCGTGGAGAGCGGCTGGGGCGTCCTGGGGTGGGTTCCCGGCCCAGATCTCGTCGATCAGGGTGTCGGGGGTGGTGGGGCGGCCGGGGCGCAGGGCGAGAGCTGTGAGCAGCGCGCGTAGGCGTGGGCCGCCGACGGGTATGACGGTGCCCTGGTCGTCCTCCGCCTGGGTGACGCCCAGGATTTTGTACCGCACCTGGTCATTGTCGCGGGGGTGGATGCTTGGGGCACGGGTTTTGGCGGCGTGGGGGCGTGGTTACGGTGAGTCGGCCGTGTGCGGGCCGGGAGGGTTCTCGCCCCCGCTGCCCCTACCCGTCCCATCCTGAAGGGGCTCCGCCCCTTCGGCCCCGCCAGGGGGCTCCGCCCCCTGGACCCCCGTCGGCCCTGAAGGGGCCTCGTCCTCAAACTCCCCCAGACGGGCTGAGAGATGCGGACCGGCATTAAGAGGCGAAGCCACTGAGGGCTGCCCCACCCCTGTGCGCGCCCCACCCCCTACC
>NZ_JOFS01000072.1 GCF_000719285.1 Streptomyces bicolor
GACCACGCCGATGAGTACCTGATGCACCCGGGTCAGCTGGGGTATCTCGCCCTTCCCCGCGGCCACGTTTCACTCTCCTGTCCAAGCCTGCCGCTCGCGGCGCTGTCATCCAAACCTGTCCCACTGACCATGAGCGCGTCCGGGCGTTGCCTCTCGTGTGCTGGCCAAGGGATGGCCGGCTGATGCTGTGGCCCGTGACGTGTTGTAAGCCTCCTTCAAGGCGGCACCCGGCGTGTCCGGCGCATGGCCGCCTGCTCACTTGGCGGATGGTGACGTTGCTCGTGCTGCCTTCCTCCTGCTTCTGGAATCAGCACGCCTGCAGAACGTGAGTCAGTTCGTTGATGAGTTGTTCGGTCTCGATCTCCAGTGACGTATCCAGTGTTCGGTTGATGTGCTGGATTCGGCTGATGGCGGTGTGCAGCCCCTGCCGGTTCCCGGCGGCGTGTTCGATGCGTATCCAGTCTCGGTAGAGCAGCTCGGCGCTGGTGTCGGCGTCGAGGCCGGTGGTGATGGCTTGGCGTGCTTTGTTGAGGTCGTGTTGTGGGCCGGCCTGGGTGCGGTAGCGGGCCACGGTGTGCGCGATGTCGACGATGCGGGTGGTCATTTCTTGTTGGAGGGGTTCGGCCCAGGGCAGTGGCCTTGTCCCGAACGGCTTTCCGCGTACGAGGGCGAGGGCATCTTCCAGGTGTGGTAATCCGGTCGGGCCTTGGGGCAGCGCGTGTTCGGCGAGTTGGAGGAAGCGGGTCCAGTCGCAGCGGATGGCGGGGGAGAGGCGGTAGGGGTCGTCGCCGGTTTTGCGGCGTGGCACGTAGGCGTTGCCGGTTGGGTCGTTGCCCAGTGCGCTGCGCAGGCCCCGGAGCCGGGCGTTGAGGGTGCTGACTTCCCAGGGGGTGAGCGGGTCCATGTCGGTGCACAGCGCATCGGCGTTGCGTCCGGGGCGGAAATACATCAGGGCCGCCAGTTGGGCGATGCGCGGGCCGTGCCCGGAGCTGGCCACGCCGTCCACCTCGACCGGTCCCAGAACCCGGATTTGCGGCGCATGGCTATCGTCGGGCTCCGTCTCCGGGCTCCTGGCGCGCTGCGTATCGGGCTCGGGGGCCGTGGATTGTGGCCTTTGGGGAGCCGGTGCCTGTGGTGAGCGTGCGGGGGGCATTTCCTGCGGGTTGTCCGGCGTCTGGTGTGGTGCGGGGGGCAGCAGGCGCATCCCGGCCGGGCTGGGGGAGGCGGCCAGCAGGGCTGGGAAGAAGCCCTCGCCGATCCCGTTGCGGGCCGCCGGCGCAGACGTCCCGGCGCCGGTGTCCGCGTCATCGAGGATCTCCTCGTCGGTGTCCTGTTCCGGGCCGGCAGGCTCGATGCCGGAGGCGGGCTCGTCTGTCCAGGGGAAGTCGGCCAGTTCGGCCTGCTTTTGCGGCGCAGGTTCACCGGGTACCTCCCGCCATGCTCCTTCCGGTGGTCCAGGGGGTTGCCCGGACACCGCGAGGGCTGTGGTGATCTGCTGGTACGCGGTGTGCTCCAGGCGCTGCACTGTGATGTCGATGCCGGCATAGTCCAGGTTCTGGAGCTCGCTGAGTGAGGCGTTGAGGACTTCCGCCTCGGGGAAGTGCGCGGCCGCCGCACTCGCCGGGGCGACCAGAGTGACGGGCACCGTGCCGGACTTGTCGATGACATCGGAGAACTGCCAGGCGCTGTCGGCATCCAGGCTCGTCGCGCACAGCAGCAGATACGGCTGATGCTGCGTCTCGGGCATCTGGTGCGCTTCCAGCAGCCGCTCGGACAGATCGCGCAGCGCGTGCGCGGCCTGCCGCATGTGGGCGATCCGCGCGGTGGGCAGCAGCTGCGGCAAGTCCTCACCGAACCCGATCGTCACGACCTCGACATCACTGGCCCACGGGCTCATCCCTAGCTCCAGGGCGAGCGAGGTGCACACCTCGGAGATGTGGACCGGGTTGCCGTCCAGCAGCAACGCAGGCAACTGCGCGAGGTTGAGCAGCACAAGCGCACCCGATTCGGTGCTACCGACCGTGACCAGCCCCGGATACGGCGCCGGCACCTCGCGGGCCGCCTCCTCGTCCAGGAGGACCGCATCCGAGGCCAGGACCCACCATCCGCCTTGGCCGGAGACGAAGGGCGCCTGCGGCTCCTGGGAAAGATCCTCGGGCAACACCTGCAGCGCGCGGGCTCCTATCCGTGCGGCCCGCAGCGGAGGCAGGAGCGCAGTGGCTTCTGCCTGAGCCACCCTGTGGGCGAGCGTCCGCAGCGCCAGGTCAAGGAGGGCGGCACTGGCGGGTTCGGCGGCCGCCGCCAACTGAGCCTCTGCCGTGGACGTCTCCGGCGCGATGGCGATCTTCTCGCCGGGATTGCGGCGGCGGCGTTGCAGGGTCCTGCGCAGGGCGAGGGCCCCGGTGACGGCGGCTGCCAGCAGTGCGCCGGCGCCGAGCACGGTGCGCAAGTTCAGCGGGCTGCTGGACGGAGCCGTCGCCGGGCTCTCGGACGCCGTGCTGGCGGAGGAGGCGGACGGATCGGCCGACGCCGACGGGGCCGCGCCGGAGGGCGAGGCGCTTGCGCTGGGAGCGGGCGTCGCAGAGGCCGTTGCGGAAGGGGAGGCCTGATCCTGCTCGTGCTGCCCGGCGGTGCGACTGGACTCGGTAGCGGGGGCCGACGGCTCTGGTGCCGGGGAGGCGGACTGACCCGGCGCCGGGTTGCCCTGCTGCTGTCCCCCCTCGTGTTCGTTGTGCGGATCCTCGGCGGCCGGGGGAGTGCGCTGCTGGCTGCCGGAGTCGTCCTGCTCGGCGCTGTTTGGCGCCGAATCGTGCTGGTCGGGCTGTCCACCGGGCACGGTGACCTGCTGCCCCGTGTAGACCACATCCGGGTTGGTGATGGCTGGCAGGCCGTGCGGCTGCGGCTTGCCCTGGCTGGCTTCGAACAGCTCGGGCCACTTGGCGCCGTCGCCGAGTTCCTCCTCGGCGATCTTCGACAGGTAGTCGCCGGCCTCCACCGTGACCACGTGCGCGCTCTCCTCGGCGGCAGCCGGAGCCTCGTCGCCCAGCAGGGTTCGCGCGCCCTCGGTCGACGCGGTCTCGTCGGGCATCTGCAGCTGCCAGCCGGGCTGCAGGAAGCTGTTGGCCCTGAAGACCTGGCCGTCGGTCATGGTGCGGCCCTCGTTGAGGGCGGCGATCTGCCGCCACCGCTCACCGTCGCCCAGCTCGCGCTCGGCGATGCTCCACAGGCTCTCCGCGGGCCGCCTCTCGCGCACCGTATATGCACCGGACGCCGGGGTGCTCGCCGCGGACGTCGCGGCCGGTTCGCCCTCCTCCGTCTGCGGGGCCTGGGCGGGAAGGCGGGCAGCGGTGGCGGCCGGTGCGGCCTGGGCGTCGGAGGCGAGCGCCGAACTTGTGGGTAGCAGCACCAGGATGCTGCCGATCAGCAGCGCGGCGGCGCGTTGTGAGCTGGCCAGCCCGCGCGGGGCGTGCCAGGTCCGGCCGCGCAGTTGGGCGATTAGCTCGCGTACGGCGCAGAACGTGAACTGTGCCCACCCGATCCAGCCCACCGCGACGAGCAGCAGCAGGAACACGGAGCCGGTGTCCTGGCGGTCCAGCAGGTGTGTCAGGTCGTCGTGGCTGGACGCCCAGATGACCGGGGTGACCCAGGACAGCAGCAGCGGAAGCCCGGCGACTGCGCCGACCAGGATGAGCAGACTCAGCACGGCCGTGAGGGCCCGGCCCAGGGTGCGGCCGGCCGCTGCGGCGGGGGAGTGGGTGGTGCGCATCAGTTTCCTATCGGAGCGGTGACGCCATACAGGAGGGTCGCCTTGCCATGACCGGTCACCGCGAGCGTGCCGATCCCGACGACCGACAAGAACTTGGTGTCGTACGAGCTGTCGACGGTGACGGTGAGGGTCTTGCCATCGGCGGAGACGCTGACCGCGCCCGTGGCGCCGACGGAGCTGAGGTAGGAGCGGGCGGCGGCTACCGCGTCCTGCGGATCCACGACGACGGCGTCGCCGCTGATCGCTTGGGCCGGGTCGATGGCCTGCCCGCCTGCCCGGGCGGCCTCACCGGCGATGAAGTCGGCGCGTTCCACCGCACGCATCTTGCTGCCGCCGTCCACAGCGATGCCGATGATGCCGATCAGCGCAATCACACAGACCGCGACGAACACAGTGACACCACCGCGGTCGTCGAACCGCGCTCGCCCACCCACCTGATGGAAGATCATCAGCCCTCCCGCTGCCGGTACTGATCAACAACGGAGGTCGCGGTCGACGTGAGAGTACGGGCTCCAGGGACACCCGGCAGCAGCAGGTCCGACAGGCTGACCGTGCATTTCACGGTCACGGTGACGGTACCCACCTGACCTACCGCCACGTTCAGCCCGGCCGTGTTGACCGTGACGTCGGCAGACGCGCAACGGATGCCCTGATCGTCCAGCGACTCGGTGGCCGCGGCGTGGGCAGCGTCCTGGGCGGCGGCCACGGTGCGGTGGATGGACGCCTCCCGCGCGGCGTCCTCGGCCGCGGCATCGATCTTCGCGCCGGACATGACGAGCCGCCCGCCCGCGATCGCCAGGCAAAGGAACATGATCAGCGGCGGGACGATAATGGCGGCCTCGATCGCCACACTGCCTTCATCGCTGCGCACCCCGCGCGCCCAACAAGACCTGCTGCTCAACGCAATTCACCCCCCTGGGAGCGTCCAGCGCTCCACGGGACCGGATGCCGACTGGCTGACCCGCAGACCGGCCACGCCCGGGATCATCGACTGGGCTGTGCCCGTCACCTGCACCCGCACCCGCTCGGCGGTGCTGCCGGCGGTGGAGACGCTGTAGCCGAGCAGACTGTCGCCCGCCGAACGCTCAAGCACATCCTGGGCCTTGGCCGTGCCGTCGGCGGGGGAGGCCTGGTAGGCGCGGGCCGCGGTCAGTCCCTCCCGGGCGGCGGTCAGCGCGATCGACCGCGCGTAGTACCACATGGACACCTGAATGACGGCGATCGTGGCCAGCAGGATGAACGGGTAGACGATCGCCATCTGGATGGAGGCGTCCCCGCGGTCATCGCGCCATCTTCGTCCGCGCCACCAGGCCCGAAGCCGGTCGCCGTCCATCATCAAATGCCGTTCAGGTTCCCGTTGTACCTGGCGATCACCGCGGCGATGGTTCCGGCGATCACCAGGGCGCCGGTGACGGCGGCAACCCAGATGATCACTGTGGTGATGCTGATGTCGCCGCGGTCCGGGCGGCGGGTGGCCTCCTCCAGGCTTTCCTGCCATCGCGTGGTCAGCCGGAGCACAGCACGGCGGGTGCGGGCTGCGGTGTGCCTCATGTTCGTTACCTCTCAGCAGCGTTGAAATAGATAGGGATGGTCTTAGACGGTGAGCATGCGGATCACCGCGGGGAACGCCATGAGCAGCATCACCAGCACAGCCAGGAGAGCTCCGGGAGCGGTCATCTTCTCGCTGGCCGAGTTCGCCTCTGCGGCCTGATCAGCCAGCAGCTCGGCATTGAGGGCGGCGGTGCGGGCGCGCAGCGCCTTGTAGACGGCGGCGCCGTCGGTGGCCGAGCCGCGCATGATGTCGGCGACGTCGTCCAGTCCGGGCAGGTCGTAGGTGTCGGCGAGTTCGGTCAGTGCCTGATAGGGCGGGATCTTCTCCAGCCGGGCCCGGCGCAGGGCGCCCTGCAGATACAAAAAGGGCCAGCCGCGGCCGACTGCGGCCGCCTTCTCCAGGGCCTCGGCCGGACCGGCGTCCGCGGCCCGCTTCAACGCCACCAGGTCCAGGTAGGCGGACAGGGCGTGCGCGAACTCCTCGCGCGCTCGCCTGGCTTGGTCGCGTACGGCGAGGTCGGGGGTGAGGAACAGCAGACCGGCAACAGCGAGGCCCACCGCGGCGGGTACGTAGAACGGCAGCGAGATGCCCGCGATGATCCAGGGGATGGTCACCAGTACCGGGCAGAGCAGCCCGAGAGCGGCGAGGGCGGTCTTCTTCAGCATGAACTGGCCCGGACCCTGCCCGAGCAGGGCGAGGTTCTTGGTCGGGACCCGCACGCCGGGCAGACGCTCGAGACGGGCCAGCAACCACCGGCCCCACAGCTCCTCACGGCCGAGCTCCGGCTCCGGCTCCGGCATGCTCAAGCTGCCCGGCGCGCTGCGCGCAAGCGCGGCCGCCAACGCAGGCTGCGGATGCAGCAGTTCGCGTACCAGGAGCGCGACGCCGGCACCTACCGTGCCGCCGGTGAGGACCACGGGAAGCAGGTTCATGACGGGGCTCCTTCCGGCTCACGCTCGACCGCTCCAGCAGCCGATTTCGCCGCAGGAGCCGGGGCGGGCAGTCGCACTGTGCTGCGGGCATCCGCGATCAGGAAACGGGGGATGCGGCGGAAGTTGCCCAGCTGTCGCATCATCACCAGCACGCCGACGAACCCGGCGGTCAGGAATGCGAGCACTAGTTGGCCCAGCAGGGTGCCGTAGGGGCGGGTGTAGGACGGGACGAAGAACCCGGCGACGATCACGCCGAGGGTGATGAAGGTCATCCATCGCACGGTCGTGCGCGGCTTGGCGCGGTCCGCCTCGATGGACCGCTTGCGGGCGACCTCGTCACGGACCGTGCCCGCAAGGTCCTCCAGTGCCTGGGCGAGTCCCGGGCCGCGGTCATTGACCGAAAGGATCAACGCGGCGGTCACCTTGTCCGCGGTGACGTCATCCAGCTCGGCGGCGAAGGCCCGCAGTGCCTCCTCCGGCCGCCAGCCCAACCGCAGCCGGTCGGACAGGCCCGCGATCTGCGGTGCGAGGGCGTCCGGCGCCCCTTTGCGGCTGGTGATCATCGCCTGCTCCAGGCCCATGCCCAACCGCAGTAGACCGGCCAGGCGCTGGGTCCACTCGCTCAGGGCCTCCAGCCGGCCGATGTGCTCCTGCGCGATCCGCGCCGGCGTGACCAGCCACGGCACACCGATGACCGCGGCGCCGAGTAACGCGCCGGCCACGAAGTTCCCCGAGACCAGCCACACGGCGAGGAACACCACGAGTCCCGCGCTGGTCAGCGTCCGCCGGCGCATTCGGCCGCCCTCGCCCTGCTCCTGGCCGGCACGCAACGCCTGCCACCGCTGCCGCAGGGGTGCCCTGCGGGGCGCGGTCGTCCCCACCAGCCCGGCGATGACACCAATCAGCCCGCCGACCACGGACATGCCGGACAACAGCGCGAACAACAAGGTCACCGCCCCACCCCCACCTTCAGCGGCAGCGGCGCAGGCCAAGCCCCGTACGGCTGCTGCAGCAGCGCGGAGTCGAAGCCGACCCGCCGCAGATCATCAACGCACCCGGGGTCCATCCGCGGGACCGCCCGCAGTTCGCCGAACTCGCGGCCGGGGGAGAAGATTTCGTTGGTGGCCGGGCGGCCGGACTCGCCGATCCCGGTGAGCTCCAGGACGTGGGAGACGTAGCGGTGGCGGCGGCCGCCGATCCGCGTCTCGTCCGTCATGTCGACGTACACGATGAAATCCAGGCCGTTGGCGGTCTGCCGGTAGGCCAGCTGCTCGGACAGGTTGCCCTGGGCGAGCGCGTACAGTTCGGCGATCCGGTCGAAGATGATGTCCGGGCGCCGGGCGTGGATGGTGCACAGGTTGCCGCCCGCCCCGTTGGTCAATGCCTGCATCATGGCGACGACTTCGGGGCCGCGGACCTCGCCGATCACGATTCGCTCCAGCGACATCCGCAGGGCCGGGTGCATCAGGTCCAGGAGCGTCACCTCGCCTGCGCCACGCCCCGTGGCGTCCTTCTCGCCGTTGGACTCGCGCCCGATCAGGGAGACGACCTGGCGGTGGTAGCCGTTGGTGTGGGCAAACAGCTCGTCCTCGGTCTGGACGGTGGCGAACCGGCACTCCGGGTCGAACTCCCGCAGCATCGCCCGCAGCAGGGTGGTTTTGCCCGCCTTCTGCTTGCCCGCGATCATGATGTTCTTCTCGGCGCGCACACACGCGCCGAGGAACTCCCGCAGGATCGGGTCGATGGTGCCCAGCCGGACCAAGTCGTCCAAGTCGGCGAGCGAGACCCGGTGCCGGCGGATGACCGCATAGGTCTTCGGGCCCAGGCCGGTGATGGCCTGCAGACGGGAGCCGTCCTTCAGTGACAGCGCGAGCGTCGGGCTGGCGGTGGAGATCGTGCGCTCACTGTGCCCGGAGTCGCGGGCCAACTCCCGCAGTAACTCCAGCAGTTCCTCTTCGGAGTCCGCGATCGGGCCGACCCTGCGCCGTTGGCCGTCGCCGTAGTCGAGCCACACCTCGTCCGGACCCTGGATGATGATGTCCTCGACCCGATCATCGTCCAGGTACGGCTGCAACCGGCCGGCCCGGTACAGCAGGTCGTACACGGCACGCCGCAGCGCGTCATCCTCGTCCGGCGTGGGACTCACACCACGCTCGACGCCCTGGGCATCCGACCATAGAGCGACCGCCTCATTGATCCAGTTCAGGCAATGCTGCTCCTCGGTCGCCCGGTCCACCTCTGGTGCGGTCTTCAGCAACTCTTCGCGCTGCCGCGCCACCTGGGACGCAATGTGCCGGGCGACCCTGTAGTCGACGGTGACCTGGGGCGTGCCGGGAGCGAGGACCTGGGGGCTCGACGCAGCACCGACGCTCGCTCCATCGGCCTGCCGTGGCCAGGCGTGCGGCGGGCCGGGCGGCGGAGCCACGGCGGGATCGGAGTGCAGAGGCCTACCGCGCACCATGGGTCACCTGCCCTCCCGGCGCGAGGCGCGCGTGGCGCAGGGCCGCGCGCTGTGCGAGCGGGGTGGTGCCCGTGCGGGCCGCCTGCATCAGCGCCGACTTGGCGTAGCGGCGGGGCTGCTCGGCGCCGTCGGAGAGCACTTTGGCATCGGCCGGGGCGTACGGAAGCGTCGCCACTACCGGGACCTGCAGCACGCGCTGCACTTCCCCGGCCGGATACGGGCCTTCGTCAATCATGACCAGGCCGACCCCGCCGAGGCGTTCCTCCAGCGCGCTCACCCGAGCCTGAGCGGCCTGCAGACAGCGCAGCGTATTGCGCACCACCACCAGCACGGTGTCGGCCTGCTCGGCCAGCACACCAGCGGGCCCGAATGCCCCAGAGCGGCCGAGGTCGATCAGCACGTCATGGTCGGTCTCGGCGTCGATACCGCGGAACATCTGGGCCAGGATCTTCCAGACCGGGCCCATGCTCGCCGCCTGCGCGGGATCGGTGATCCCGGGCAGCAGCAGCCGGTCACGCGGCGACTCCTTCTTGCCTTCCTCACTGCTCAGATCGATCAGCTGCCGCCAGAACGCGTCACTGAACTCGCCCTTGCGGACGGCGACCGACAGGTTCCGCAGCCCATACCGATCGCCGAGAGTGCCCTGCAGCAGGCCGTGGAGCACGGAACCACCGTCCGGATCGCACTCGGCAAGGACCATCCTCCGACCCGGCTGCAGCGGCCAGTTCAACAGCAGCGCCAACGCCGTCGTGGTCACCCCCGGCGCGCCACTGCAGCCAGCCAGCGCGATCACACTCATCAGCTGCCGTCCGGAGCGTCCAGGACCAGCCGCAGCATGCCGGCCGACACCCAGGCCGCGGCCGTCGGGCCGTCGGCTGTGGTGGTGGCCACGTCGACGACCACTACACCGGTACCGGGCGCGGCCTTGGATGCCTTGACCACCCGACCTGCGATCGTCTCGGGCGGCGTATCGCTTTCCGCGTCCGAGGCCGCTATGCCCTGAGCCGGGACATGAACCAGCTTTACCTTCTGCCCCGGCACCAGATCCGTGGCCGGCACCTGCTCCGGCTTCAGGCCGATCGGCACCAGCTGCTCTCCCGGCTTGACCAGGGAATCCTTCGTCACTTGCGACGGAGCAAGAAGCGAGCCGGGCTTGAGCTCGACCGCGGCCCGCTTGCCCACCACCGACTTCAGGTCGTCGGCCCCGACCGCCTTCACGGCCGGGTCCAGCGCGACCGAGGCCTCGCCCAGATCCTGCTCGGTGAGAACCTGCCCGACCTGCACGTCTCGGACCACGGTCACTACCTCGGTGCGGTGGCCGACCTGCAGCAGGAGGACCGCAACCCCCGCGCCACCAGCAGCGATCAGCGCCAGCGACAAGGCGATCACGCCCGGTCGGCGCCTGCGCGCCGACACCCGAGGAGGTGTCACCGGGCCAGCCACCTGCATCTGCGGCGGCACGCCGTTCACAGGGGCCGCGCGTTCGTGTGTCTTGCTCAACGGGTCCTGTCCTTCCGGCGGCTACCTGACGACCTGCAGCTCGCCGATCGCCACCTGCACGTTGGTTTGCCGGATCTCGGTGAGCTGGCCGGCTGCTCCGCCGCCCTGCCAGTCGATGGTCCATGTCGAGGTCGCCGTGACCTGGTACTTACCGCCCGGGGCACCAGCTGAGGTCTTGGAGTACACGTGCCCGCAGGTCGGCGACTTGGCCATGCCCTGGGACGCCTGGTAGGGCGTGCCCGGGCCGTTGCAGGTCACGGTGGCGCCGTCCCCCATCTGCCACACAATCTTTGACACCTTCGCGGTGGCGGTGACGGTCACCCCGCCCGCCGAGGCCGACGCGGTGTTCGGACCGTAGGTCGTGGCGCTCTGGTTGACCCACATCCACATCGGGACACCCACGGTGAATTTCCCCGCCGCCTTCGGGCTGGCGATGTCCGGGCCGAGCAGCGTCATGGAGTCGACCGCCTGCTGGGCCAACTCCTGGGGGTCCACCTGCGGAGCAGGAGGCTGTGCCTCTGGCACGGCGATGAAGCCGTCAAGCTCTTGCAGCTGCTCCCCATCGGGCTTGGTGCTGTCCCAGCACGTGTAGAAGTACATGACTGACTTCTCGCGGTCTTGGCCCTTCCACGCAGGGTGCTCGGCTGGCGGCTTCGGCTCGATCTTGGTGTATTCGCACTTCAGGCCGGTGGTGTCACCGCTGCCGCCCTGTGCGCCGCCCGCCTGGCCGCCGCTGCCGCCGGTCTCGTCACCGACGCCCACGCCGACGCAGAACTTCACGACCTGGCACTCGCCCGCATCGACGTCGGGATCATCGGCTGCGTGGGCGGTGCCGGCGCTGGCAAGGACGAGGGCGCTCGTGAGGACGGCGAGCCGCCGGGTTAACAGGACTGATCTTGAGCGGTCAGCTTCGTGACCATCCACTTCGTCCCCCACTTTTCAAGCGTTGCGGTGCTGACGTATTTGGTGAGTCGCTCCGTTGGCAGCGGGACCTTCTTCTGCGAGGTCTTGTCGATCAGCGTCCAGTTCGTGGTGTCGACGCAGTCCGCGACCGTGGCCGTGGGGATCTTGGCGGCGGTGACCTTGACGACCTTCGGATGGATCACCGGCTTCCCGGTGGTCACCTGTCCGGCCCTCCGCATGGCCAACAGGTCCCTCTCGATGTCAGCGAGGGCCTCGAAGGTGGTGTTCTTCTTCAGGTCGGTACCTGCGGAGGAGGCCTTGCTGTAGGCCTCGGTCTGCGCGGCCCATGAACTGGTGTACGCCGCGATGACGGCGGGGTTCTCGATGTCGGTGGAACTGGGGGACGACGGGGCAGCCGTTTGAGTAGGGCTGGGGGTGGACGGTGCCGCGCCCGTGCCGGTGTCGCTGCAACCGGCTAGCGCCAGCAGACTGCTGGCGAGGAGCAGTGCGGTCGTGTGCTCTCTGGTGAGAACAGGGGAATGAGGAATACGGTGTGCGCGGTGTTTCACGATGCCTCCCCGTACGACGCGGTGCGACAGGCTGCTGTCCAAATGCCATGCAGGGCGGGCCAGGCCCGAGGCCTTGTCCAGCTGCGGTGATGCGTCTGCGTGACCGCAAGATTGCACATATCGGTCAACTTCCAGGCTCGCTGGTTGAGTTCACTCGTACCTCTTGAGGCCTATCCGGTCGCTTCCGCAACCAGAAGCTGATTTCTAGCCGTGTGTTCACTCGTTCGGGATGCACATGGTCCGTACTGTCTGACGGGCTCCGTACCCGCTCGGCCTGGGATGCTGTGTGGTGGTTCACTGGTGTTCCCGGGGGCGGGGCCAGATGGTGATGGTGTCGCCGTCGAGGGTGATGTGGCGGTGGGGGAGCTGGCGGCGTACGAGGTT
>NZ_JOFS01000073.1 GCF_000719285.1 Streptomyces bicolor
CCACCCCGTCCGGGGACCGCAGCACCTGCGCCGCAAAAGCCGCCTGCACCGAACCGGCACCGATCAACGCCGCGCTCGAATCGACCGACCGATCGTCGGTGACATCAACAGCACCCGCAGCACGCATTACCCATCACCTTCTTTCGATCTCGCATGTGTTGCGCATAGAAAGGGATACGGATCCCAAGGACCCGAATGACGCCCTGACGGTGGCGCCGGCCTCGAGATCGATCGCTGCGGCCAGCGATCCGGCCAGGACCACGTCGCCGGCACCGATCCCCGCGCCGAAAGAGGCCAAGATGCGTACCAGGCATGCCACGGACTCCGCCGGATGCCCCATCACGGCCGAACCGTTCGCCGTCAGGACGGACTCACCCGACTCGAACACCATCGTCTCGGCGGCGAGGTCGCGCCCGTCGAAGGGAACGCCCTTGCCCAGGACGGCCATGGCCGACGAGGCGTTGTCCGCGACGGTGTCCACCCACGCGATGTCCCAGTTCTCGATACGGCTGTCGAGCACCTCCAGGGCCGGGTAGAGCTCGGTGGTGACGGCCAGGACATCCGCGGCCGTCGTGCGGGGACCGGAGAGGTCGGCGCCGATCCGGAACGCGATCTCCCCCTCGACCTTGGGCGAGATGAACCGTTCCGGATCGAGGCCGGCGCCGTCGGCGAGGAGCATGCCTTCGGTCAGAAACCCGAAATCCGGCTCATCGACACCGAACATCTCCTGGATCGCGACGCTTGTGGCGCCGACCTTGTACCCGGCGTGCACCGCTCCGTCCTTGTGTTCAAGGGCACGGAGCGCACGCTGGACGATGTAGGCGTCCTGCGCGGTGAAATCGGGATACCGGGCGGAGATGGGCGGTATCGGCTTGCGCTCGTTCTTGGCGTTCCGCAGTTCGCCGGCTATCCGCTCGTGAACGGCGTGGGGACCATGCAGCATGACTCGTCCTCGGGGAGTTACTTGGTCGCCAGGAACAGCCGGCCACCCGGCATGACCTGCGAGACGCATTCGACGTTCGAGAAGCCCGCGCTGCGGAACTTCTCGACCCACTGGTCCTCGGTGGGAAGCTCGACTCCCATGAAGGTCGAGTGCAGGTAGGTGAAGAGAGCGCTGAACTTGCGCTCGCGGTCCTCCTGCCCGTACGAGACCGCGTCGACCACGGCCACGAGCCCGCCGGGCGCGAGGGCCTTGTGGCACGTGCGCAGCACGTCGTCGAAGGCGGCTTCGTCCTGCAGGACGTCGTGCATCACGAAGCAGGCCTGGATGACATCCGCCCCCTCCAGCGGGCTGGGATCGGCGATCAGCGACTCGACCGACCGCTCGACGACCTGCAGCCGGCCGTCCACGCCGGCTCGTCCCGCGGCCTCTCGCGCAGCAGCGCAGGCACCCGCGCTCAGGTCGAGGGCGACACCGGTACGGCGGTCGTCCTGAACGAGAAGGTCGATGAGCAGACCGGCCGCGCCCGCGCCGAGGTCGACGACGTGCTTCGCGTCGGCGGCCACCACCCGGTCGACAACGGCGGGGTAGAAGGTCCGGTCCCCGATCCAGCGCGAGCTGACCGCCACCCGGCGGCCGTCGCGGCGGTAGGCGTCGGCGGCGGACTCGCTGTCGGTGAGGAAGGCCCGCGCGTTCTGCAGGAACGGGCTGTTGGCCGTCAGCGCCCAGGACAGGTACCCGACCTCGTGCCGCCAGTCCGCGTAGTCGTCGGACGGGCGGTACCGGTCGTTCCCGTCCTCGGCGGTGAGCAGCCCGGCGGCCGACAGCGCATGCACGAAGCCCTTGAGACTGTCCTCGGAGAGACCGGTCGCCCCGGCCAGATCCGCGGCGCCGAAGGTGCGGCCCGAGTCCAGCACCTCGTCCACGCCGATCTCGGCGGCGATCTGCAGCAGCGCGGCGACCGCCGCGAAATCCGCTCCCGCCTCACGCACGGAATTCATGTTCACCTGTACTCCTTGTTTTTGCTGAAAGGTCATCAAATGACGTCGTACAGCGAGTTCTTCTCGGCGAGACCCATCGCCACTTCGATGATGGTGTCCTCCTGACCTGCGACGACGCCCCTGCGGCCCAGCTCCATCAGGATTTCTCGCGGGTCCACCTTGAAGCGCTCCGCGGCGCGGCGGGTGGGGGCGGCGAATCCGGAGAAGACACCGGCGATACCGCTCGCGATGGTGACGCTGTCGTTCGTCGGAATGACCTTGACGAAGGTGGATTCCGCGAGATCGGCCGCGTCGAGTGCCGCGAACAGCTGGAGCCCGGTCTCGATCCGCTCCAGGTGCAGGTTCGCGGCGACCAGTTCGAGCGGTGCGTTGCCGGCCCCGGCGCCGAAGCCGCGCGCCGTCACGTCCACGATGGTCGCGCCGGCCTTGACGGCCGCCATGCTGTTGCCCACCGAGAGGCCGAGGTTGTTGTGGCCGTGGAAGCCGATCTCGATGTCGAGTGCCTCGACGAGCGCGCCGACCTTGTCCTGAACCACAGCCGGGGTGTACGCGCCGGCCGAGTCCATCAGGATGACCGCGTGTGCGCCGTACTCCTGCATGAGCCGCGCCTGCTTGACGAGCGTCTCGGTCGGCGCCATGTGGCTCATCAGCAGCATGCCCTTGACGGTCACATCCATCGCCCGGAGCATCGTGATCTGCTGGCGGGTCACATCCGCCTCGGTGCAGTGGGCAGCGACCCTGACCTCGTCGACTCCGCACTCCAGCGCGGGCTTCAGATCTCGCTCGACCGTCGCGATCCCCGGGATGGACAGGACGCCCAGCCGCGTGTTCTTCAGTTGGGCGCGCGCGGCTTCGAGCATCTCCCTGTCGGTCAGCGCGGCACGTCCGACCTGGATGGACGAGGCGCCGAGTCCATTGCCGTGCCCGACCTCAAGGAGGTCGGCCCCCGCGAGCTCTGCGGCCTTGGCATAGGAGGAGATGTCCGAATGACCCAGCTGGTGTGATACGGCGTGATTTCCGTCCCGCAGGGTCGTGTCACAGATCTTGAGCTGCCGCTCGGCATGTGCACTCATCGACGTGCCTCCGCCCGTCCTTCGGCGACAGCCACTGCCGCACAGGTGATGACGTCCAAATTCCCGGCGTAGCGCGGCAACCAGTCACCGAGGCCTTCCACCTCGATGGTCACCATGATGCGATCGTCAACAGCCACCGGCGGAACGACAACGCGATAGCCCGGGACATAGGAATTGATCCGCTTCTCCATGGCGTCGACCGAGACGCGCAGCGCTTCCATATCGATCTTTTCGGAAGCCGGGACCGCGATGGTGTTCCGCATGACGATTCCCGGCTCCGCCGGATTGATGATGAGAATCGTCTTGGCGGTGTCCACCTGGCAGAACTCGTAGGTGGCCCGCTGCGTCGTGAAAGCGTATTCGTCGATGTTCGCCCTCGTCGCGGGACCGACACTCGCCGACGAGCTGGCCGTGGCGATCTCCAGGTATCCCAGGCCGCCGTCGGAGGCGTCGCTGAAGCAGCGAGCGATGGGCACCGCGGCCTGTCCGCCGCAGGTCACCATGGACACGTTCTGCTCGTCGAGGCACTCCTCCAGGTTGAGTGCCGGGACGCAGAACCTACCAAGATGCGCCGGCGTGAGGTCGATGACCGGAATTCCCAGGCCCTCGAGGATCTTCCAGTTGCACAGCGCGTCCTGGGCCGACGTGGCATCG
The DNA here is from genome assembly GCF_000719285.1 of Streptomyces bicolor. Lineage (GTDB taxonomy): Bacteria > Actinomycetota > Actinomycetes > Streptomycetales > Streptomycetaceae > Streptomyces > Streptomyces bicolor. The sequence goes on from NZ_JOFS01000073.1 coordinate 3,669, forward strand.
AACACCACGTCGATCCGGTCCGCCATCTCGGCAAGGGCGTCGATTCCGCCGGCCGTCGTCGGGATGCCGTGAGAAGTCGCGAGCGCGATACCCGGCGAGCTGTTGCGTCGGCCGACGAACGATTCGCACCGGAGCTGGGGCGAGGCCATGACCTTGAGCAGCAGATCGCAGCCGATGTTTCCCGTGCCTATGATAGCCACGCGAAGGGGGTCAGCAATGGATCCTTCTTGTGCGTACATTCACCTGTCCTCTCTCTCGAAAAGGCTTTGATTCAGGCTGAACAGGGCGTGCCGGCGACCGGGTCGACGGATTCGGCATTCCAACCGGCACGGCCCAGTTGCAGGACGATCTGGCCGACCCGCATCGCGGGCACCGCGAACATGACCGAGAACGTTCCTTCTTCCGCGGAGTACCGCGGCACCACGTCCTCCGGCTCCACCCGGAATTCCTTGAGCGCGTCCAGCAGGCGGACCAACTGCCCGGGGCGCTCCGGCACCAGGACCTCCAGGTGCGCCTGCCGGTCGGGACCCTGCCATCCCTGAATCGCCGCCAGTCCGGCAGCACCTCTGTTCAGCAGGTCGACCATCGGCTCCAGGCTCGGACTCCTGTTGTCCTGCGGTTCGCCGGACAGGTCGTCGAGCGTGGTCAGCAGTGTCGTCAGGTCGTCCCTCAGTTCCCGGAGCACTCCGGCGACAGCCGGTGCGTTGGCCTGCAGGATGTCGCTCCACAGCCCGGTGTCCCTGACAGCCATCCGCGTCACGTCGCACAGCTCTTGCCCCGCGAGCCGGAACGAGTCCCGCGAACCGTGTTGAAGTCGCGCGGCCATGAGACTGGCCACCAGATGAGGAGCGTGCGAGGTCAACGCCACCGCGTCGTCGTGCGCGCGACCCCCCATGATCACTGGAACGGCCCCGCACAACGCGATCATTTCGAGCACCCGGTTCACCGCGTCCTGGGACGTCGACTCCGACGGCGTCAGGACCCAGGCCCGGTCCTCGAACAGATCCGCGCGGGCGGCAAGCGGACCGCCTCGCTCACCGCCGGCAAGAGGATGTCCACCGACGTAGCTGGACGGGGTCACCTCCCGTGCCAACTGTGCCTTCACACTGGCCACGTCGGTGTAGCTCCGGGCCAGCCCTCGTGCCCGCATCTCCGCGAGCACACCGCCGACCGCGCTCGGCGGTACGGCGATCACCGCCAGGTCGACCTGCTCGTCCGAAGGACCAGCCACTCCCGCCCCCAACGCGGCGGCCGTGCGAGCGGCTACTTCGTCCTGGTCGAGCAGATGCACCTTTATCCCGTGCCGGCTCACGGCCAGTCCGATCGACGTACCGATCAGGCCCGTGCCGACCACAGCCATCGTTCGCATCACCGAAACCCCCATGCCGCCGACTGCCTGGAAAGGTCAGTAGCGGAAGTCCGCCCAGTGCATTCCGTCGGCGGACGGCACCAGACCGCCGTCCCGGATCGGACCCTCGTCGTCGAGAACCTCGCCCAGCGAGGCATGGAGCTGGATCTTGGCCCCCTCCTCGAGCACGGACTGGACGAGCGTCGAGTCGAACAGGTCGCGCTCCGTTCCGCCCTCGCCCGCGGGCTGGTCGACCAGCTCGGAGAACTCCCGGAACGTGGACTCGCGCTGCTCGGCGTAGGAAGCGGCGTTGACCAGACCGCTCTCGTGCGAAGCTCCACCGCCGACCAGTTCGACGAAGGACTCGACTCCGGGTGCCGAGCTGTTCGTGACCTTCTTGGCGGTCCAGAAGTACGAGTCCTCGTCCTGGTGCATGTCGTAGAACGCCACCAGGAAGTCATGGAAGAGCGAGTACTCGTTCCGGTACCGCGCCTCGTACTCCTCGAAGCACTTCGCCTCCTCGAGGCCCCCGCTCAGCGAGGAGTTGATGGAGCGAGCGGCCAGCAGACCGCTGTAGGTGGCGAGGTGGACGCCGGAGGAGAAGACCGGATCGATGAAGCAGGCCGCATCGCCGACCAGGACCATGCCGGGTCGCCAGAACTTGTCCTGGCAGTACGAGTAGTCCTTGCGGACCCGGATCTCACCGTAGGGCCCGCTCTCCACCCGGCGCGCCTCGGACAGGTACTCCGCGATGAGCGGGCACTCGTCGATCAGGCTCATCAGAGCCTTCTCCCGGTCCCCCTGCACCCGGTCCAGGGACTCGCGCCGCAGTACCGCGCCGACGCTGGTGAGCTCATCGGTGAGCGGGATGTACCAGAACCAGCCGGCGTCGAAGGCGGCGCAGAGGATGTTGCCGGAGTTGGGCGCGGGAAGCCGCTTTCCGCCCTCGAAGTACCCGAAGAGTGCGATGTTCTGGAAGAAGTCCGAGTAGTGCCGGGTACCGCCGATCCGGCCGTGAATGCGGCTCTTGTTGCCCGAGGCGTCCACCACGAAGCGGCTGTGCACCTCGTGCCGGACCCCGTCGGCGTCGGCGTAGAGCACCCCGCTGACGCGGCCGTCCTCCTCGATCACATCCACCACGGAGCTCTTCTCGCGGACCTCGACGCCCTTGCTGCGTGCGTTGTCCAGGAGGATCTGGTCGAACTTCATCCGCTCGACCTGGTAGGCCAGCGAGGTCGGGCCCGAGAAGGTCTCGGAGACGGAGAAGGAGAACGTCCACGGCTCGGGGCTGCGCCCCCATCGGAAGGTGCCGCCGCGCTTGGGCATGAACGCGGCCTTCTCCAGCTCCTCCGAGACACCGAGGAGCCGGCAGATACCGTGCACCGTCGACGGCAGGAGGGACTCCCCGATCTGGTACCGGGGGAACTCCTCCTTCTCCAGCAGCAGAACTCGGTGACCCTGCATGGCCACCAGGGTGGAAACGGTGGAACCGCCCGGCCCACCACCGACGACGACCACGTCGAACTCGTGGTCGTTCTTTTCAGGCATGGATTCCTCTCCTTCCGAAGTTGATTCAGCGAGTAAGCGTGCGCAACGCGCGCGCGGCGGCCAGATCGGCACAGCCGGCCAGGAGGAGGGCCTCCTCGAGTTCCGTCCGCAGGATCGAGAGCACCTGGGTGACCCCCTGAGCCCCGGCTGTACTCAGCCCCCACAGCACCGGACGCCCGATCAGGACCCCGTCGGCGCCCAGCGCCAGCGCTCGCAGGATGTCGGTGCCGCTGCGGACACCGCTGTCCATCAGGACCTGGCACCGCCCGTCCACCGCTTCGACCACCCAGGGCAGTGCGGTGATGCTGGGCAGCGCGCCGTCCAACTGCCGGCCACCGTGGTTGGACACCACCACGGCGTCGACCCCGAGTCCGACCGCCTGTTCCGCATCCCTGGGAGCGAGGATTCCCTTGACCACCAGGGGAAGCCGGGTCTGCTCCCGGATCCACTCCAGGTCGGACCAGTCGAATGTGGAGTCGAAGGCGATCTTCGTGTGCGCGGCCACCGCTGACTCGCCGGCCCGGCGTGAGTGTGCCGCAGAGGGACCCTCGGGCTCCAGGTTGGCACTGCGGATCCAGACGGGAAGCGTGAACTCGTTCCGCAGGTCGCGCAGCCGACGGCCCATGATCGGGACATCCACGGTCACCATCAAGGCCTGGCAGCCGACTTGTTCGGCGCGGCGGATCAGCTCGACCATCCGGCCGCGGTCGTGCAACCAGTACAGCTGGAACCACAGGTCCGCCCCGACCTCGGCGATCTCCTCCAGCGAAGTGCTGCTGATCGTGCTGACCACGAAGGGCACCTGCGCCGCCCGAGCGCCCTCCGCGGCCGCGAGTTCGCCCTCCGGCCACAGCAGCCGCTGGTACGCCATCGGCGCGACCGCGAGCGGCAGCGCAGCCGAAGTGCCCAGCAACTGCGCACCGGTGTCGCTCGTCTTGACGCCCGCCAGCACCCTGGGCACCAGTGACACGCTGTCCAGTGCCGCACGGTTGGCGTCCAGGGTGGTTTCCCTGCCGCTGCCACCGGCGATGAAGTCCCACACCGGCGGCGCCAAACGGGCGGCGGCCGACTGCTGCAGGTCTTCCAGGCACACGGGCTGCGCCTGTGCCATTACTTCTCAGCCTCCGCGTCGGCCCGCTGTCGCTCGACCGCTTCGTAGAGCGCCTTGATGTTCCCGCTCCCGAAAGTGCGGGCACCCATGCGCTCGATCACCTCCATGAAGAAGGTGCGATTCGGGTGGACCGAGGAAGTGAAGATCTGGAAGAGCTGGCCGTCGTGGTCTTCGTCGACCAAGATGTCCAGTTCTTTCAGCTCGGAAACAGAATACTTGGTCAGATCCACGGACAGCATCCGGTAGTAGGCATCCGGAGTGCCGAGGAAAGACACATTCTGCGACTTGAGCAGACCCACCGACTCCACAATGCTGTCGGCGGTGAAAGCGATGTGCTGGACGCCGGCCCCGCCGTGATTCTTCAGGAACCCGTCGATCTGCCCGGGCTCCAACGAGGTATCGGGTTCGATCAGGGTGAGCGTGACATCACCGGATCGACTCTGGACCACCTTGGAGTCCATTGCCTGGCTGCCCACCATGATGCGCTCTTCGAAGATCATCCGGAAGTCCAGGACGTTTTCGTAGAACTCCACCGTAGGCGCGAGCTGGCCGGCCTCCAGGCAGATGGCGAAGTGGTCGATCGTACGCAGTCCACTGTCGAACCGCGGGCCCGTTCCGGGAACCGGCGAGAAACCCGGAAGCTTCCGCACATCCTCGTTCTCCGGACGCTGCACGAAGGTGTGTATCACATCTCCGAAGCCCTTGATCGAGGCCGTCACCAGCCCGTTCCGCTCGGCCGGCTCCGCCACCGCGGCGGCGCCCCGACGCACCGCCTCGGCAAACACCTTCCTGGCATCGGGGGTGGTGAGCGCGATGTTGGCCACCCCGTCACCGTGCTGCTCGACGTAGGCGGCTGCGGGGTGGTCAGCACCCTGCGCCGTCGTCAGCACCAGCCTGATCTGGTCCTTGCCGAGCGCCACCGAACGGATGCCCGTGACGGACTCGGCAGGCTCGGAGGCGCCGTAGACCTCGAATCCGTAGCTGTCTATGAACTGCGCCGCAGCAGCCGCGGTGTCGTGGACGTAGAACTCGACATGGTCGATGGACAGTCCGCCGAAAACGGACGCATTCGAATTAGCCATTGCTTCAGGCCGTTGCGTTCATCTGCTGGACGAGGCTGTGCGGCCGCATGTCCGTCCAGCTCGCGTTGATGTAGTCGATGCACGATGCGCGATCGCTCTGGTGAACGGCGGTCCAGCCGGCCGGAACCTCGATGAACTTCGGCCAGAGCGAGTACTGCTTCTCATCGTTGATCAGTACGAGGTACTCCGCCTCGGAGTTCTCGAAAGGATTGGACATGTCGTGACTCCTTCTGTTCCCTGCGACTGCACACGGAGTTTCTCGTCCTTGGCGGACGGAAGGCGCGAAAGAATTCGGCAACGCAAACAGGAACGATTCACTGTGCGCACGATCACCCCGTTGAGTGGCCCAGTGGCCTTCTGGAGTGAGGTTTGCACGGCCGGTGGGAGAACTCCAAGCCTCCGCCGGTCGCGTCCAATACGAACGCGCGTGTACGCACTTCCCGTTCCCCCTCCGCGATACGGAGCGATACGGAGCGTCCAACTGCCGCAGTGCCGCAGATGGACGCCGTTCCTCGAGAAGAGGGCCGCGACGGGGGCCTTTCAGGGGATTGGCCGCTAGAGGCCTGGCCGGTGTGTGCCAATGCGGCAAAGGCGCTGGTCAATCGCATTTCCAGGAGCCGGCGACTGGCACTGACCGGCCCGGGCATTTCCTGCCAGCCACAAGTCCTTACGAGCGGGGTGCACGGCGGGGGAAGCTTTCTCCATCGCCACCGAGAAACGGCCGCTGAACCGGCCGGATGCCAGGCGATAGACCCATGCCTCTCCCCACAGGAGCACCGCCATGCCTCGCGCCGCTGCTGTCGTCGCCACCTGTCCTCCGACACCGCTCGTCATCGCCGGTGGGACCGGGAAGCACGCCCCGCGTCGCCGGATCGGCTGAGCAGGAGGCACCACCATGCTCCCCGTAGTCGTACACCTGACCCCGTCCCAGCCGGCCGGGGAGTTCGTCCCCAACGCCGCTGCGGTCGAAAGCCTGACCTGGGCGGCCGCCTTGCCGCAGGACTGCTTGGAGCACCTGACGGTGACACGAGGCACCGAGGACCTGAGCATCACGGTCTTCGTCAGGGCATGCGACCTGGCCCACGCCAAGCAACAGGTCGATCGACTCATGCAACGCGTGCTGGGACAGGCCCCGCCCATGGCCGGATGGACTGTCGCCCAGTGCATCGCTGTGGATCTTCGGAGGCCGACCCAGTGAGAGCGACGTACGCACAGACCGCCGAGGTTCCTGTCGCCGTGCTGACAGCCGGCGAGTCCCCCCGGTCCACCGGGGAGGACGAAGAACACATCAGCATTCTGGCCGAGTCCGAGGAGCAGTTTCCGCCCATCCTGGTGGACCGCCGCACCATGCGGGTCATCGACGGGATGCACCGCCTCGCCGCCGCCCGGCTGCGCGGTCAACAGACCATCGCCGTACGGTTCTTCGACGGCAGCGCCGACGACGCGTTCCTGCGCGGCGTCGAGGCGAACGTCACGCACGGTCTTCCCCTCTCCCAGGCCGATCGGTGTGCTGCCGCGGAAAGGATCGTGGCGACCCATCCGCACATGTCCGACCGGTCCATCGCCCGTGCCTCGGGCCTCGGCGCCAAGACCGTGGCGGCGATCCGCCGGCGTTCCTGCGCGGACCCCCAGGAGAACGCGCGGGTGGGCAGGGACGGCCGGGTCCGGCCGCTGAGCAGCGTGCAGGGCCGGCAGCGCGCGGCCGAGGTCCTGGCCGAGCATCCGCAGGCCTCGCTGCGCGAGGTGGCGCGGATCGCGGGGATCTCGCCGATGACGGTGAGCGACGTCCGCAATCGCCTGGAGGCAGGCCAGGATCCCGGCGGGACGGGCAGTGTGCCCAGGCAGCGGGGTGACAGCGGCACCACCGCGGCACGGGAGCGTTCGAGCGCGCCGCTCGCCGTAGCGGCCGGCCCCACGGTGCGCCGCATGCAGCCGCGACAGGCGGACCCTGCCGCGGTACTGGAGAAGCTGCGGCGTGACCCTGCCCTGCGCCAGCGGGAATCGGGGCGCCAGCTGCTGCGCCTGCTGCAGTACAACGCCATCGGCCAGCAGATGTGGGCCGACCTGGCCGCCGCGGTACCGCCGCACTCCGGTGGCCTGGTGGCGCAGCTGGCCAGCCAATTCGCCGAGACCTGGATGGAGTTCGCGCAGGAGTTGGGCGAGGAGCTCCAGGATTCGGACACCCACAGGATGAGCGGATGAGCGGCGTCTCGCCGGCTCCGACCGCTCCGGCTGAACTTCGTACGAAATCGACCTCGAATGACGGTGATGGGTAATGCGTGCTGCGGGTGCTGTTGATGTCGCCGACGATCGGTCGGTCGATTCGAGCGCGGCGTTGATCGGTGCCGGTTCGGTGCAGGCGGCTTTTGCGGCGCAGGTGCTGCGGTCCCCGGACGGGGTGGGCGCCCGTCCTGCTGGCCGATGCCGCGATGCGTGGCCGCGGCCTGCCGGACGCTCCCGTGCTGGTGGTGGTGGACGAGGACGAGACGCTCGCCTCGCTGCCGGCCACCGACCCGGGCGTGGAG
>NZ_JOFS01000074.1 GCF_000719285.1 Streptomyces bicolor
CCCCATCGAGGGCGGCTCCGGCGCCTTGCGATCGCACGCACCAGACGCCGCCGGGCCCGCCCTTCGGGCGGACGACGGGAATTTGACGACAGGACCTAGTGGGTCGTGACGATCCGGACCGAGTCGAGCCCGTTGCTCGGCCCCGACGTACCCGGCCCGGCGATCGCACGCCACTGGCTGTCGGTGTGCCCGGCGGTCCACTCCCGGCCGGCGTACGACACCCGCCGGATGTGCAGTTCGGAGGCGTTGGCCACGGCCCAGTGGGCCAGCTGCCACCCGCGCTCGCGGACACCGCGACCGGCGACGGAGCCCTTGCCGCCGGTCACCGGCAGCAGGACGGTCCGCCCGTCGCTCTCGGTCACGGAGGGAGTCGGCGTGGGCGTGGCCTTCGCGGCGCCCACCTCGGCGGCGGCCGACTGGAGCGCGTCCTGCCCGAAGTCCCGTACGAACGCGGCCCGTACGGAGTCCGTGCCGCCGGCCGAGGCGCCCCCGGCGAGCCCCTCGCAGGTCAGCGTCGCTTCCGAACGCCCGGTGAGGGCGGCGGCGAGCAGTGTCGCGTCCGGCTCGTGCTTGGCGTACGCCTCCGGAAAACCGCTGCGCTGGACGCGCTGGGCGGCGACGGTGAGCGGCAACTCCGTGTAGTCGCGGACCTTGACCAGGTGCTCGTAGAAGATGCCCGCCGAATAGATCGGGTCCAGGATCTCCCGCTCCGTGCCCCAGCCCTGCGAGGGCCGCTGCTGGAACAGGCCCAGCGAGTCACGGTCGCCGTGGGTGATGTTGCGCAGCGCCGACTCCTGCAGCGCGGTGGCGAGCGCGATCGTCACGGCCCGCTCGGGCAGCCCGCGCCCGGTACCGACGGCGGCGATCGTCGCGGCGTTCACCGCCTGCTCCGGCGTGAACTCGTACCGCGCGCCGTCGCCCTTGCCCGAGACGACCTCGCAGCCCGGCGCTCCCGCGCCTCCGGTGACGTACTGCACCGCGAGATATCCCGCGACGGCGAGCAGGACCACAAAGGCCGCCCCGCAACGCAGGAGGCGGCCACGACGTTTCGCAGAGGCGGACGACTTCGGCACGTCCTACAAGGTAACCGAGGTTACTGAGGGGTATGGGCTCAGTGCGAAATCAGGGGCGACGGACCGGCGGGTTAGGGTCGGGACCATGGCCGACACCTCTCTTGATCTCACGCTGGACGCCGCCGAGCTCACCGCGCAGCTCGTCGACTTCCCTTCCGTCAGCGGCATGGAGAAGCCCCTCGCGGACGCCATCGAGACCGCCCTGCGCGCCCTGCCGCATCTGACGGTGGAGCGGTACGGCAACAACGTCGTGGCCCGGACGAACCTGGGGCGCCCGGAGCGCGTGATCCTCGCCGGCCACATCGACACGGTGCCGATCGCGGACAACGTCCCGTCCCGGCTGGACGAGGACGGCGTCCTGTGGGGCTGCGGCACCTGCGACATGAAGTCGGGCGTGGCGGTCCAGCTGCGCATCGCGGCCACGGTCCCGGCCCCCAACCGCGACCTGACCTTCGTCTTCTACGACAACGAAGAGGTGACCGCCGAGCTCAACGGCCTCAAGCACGTGGCCGAGAACCGTCCCGAGTGGCTCGAGGGCGACTTCGCGGTGCTGCTGGAGCCGTCGGACGGCGAGGTGGAGGGCGGCTGCCAGGGCACGCTCAGGGTGCTCCTCAAGACCAAGGGGGAGCGCGCCCACTCCGCGCGCGGCTGGATGGGCTCGAACGCGATCCACGCGGCCGCCCCGATCCTGGCGCGGCTGGCGTCGTACGAACCCCGCTACCCCGTGATCGACGGCCTGGAGTACCGCGAGGGCCTGAACGCGGTCGGCATCAGCGGTGGCGTGGCGGGCAATGTCATCCCGGACGAATGTGTCGTAACCGTCAACTTCCGCTACGCACCGGACCGTACGGAGGAGGAGGCCATCGCGCACGTCCACGAGGTCTTCGCCGACTGCGGGGTCGAGGAGTTCGTGGTGGACGACCACAGCGGCGGCGCCCTTCCGGGTCTCTCCCACCCGGCGGCCGCGGCGTTCATGGCGGCGGTCGGAGGCACCCCGCGCCCGAAGTACGGCTGGACGGACGTCTCCCGCTTCTCCTCCCTGGGCATCCCCGCGGTCAACTACGGTCCCGGCAACCCGCACTTGGCGCACAAGCGGGACGAGCGAGTGGAGACGGCGAAGGTCCTGGCGGGGGAGGAGCGGCTGCGGGCGTGGCTCACGACGTAGGGCCGAGGTGACGGGTGCGGTGGGGATCGCGGGGATGGCGCTTCATGGCGGTCATGCTCACGTCCCCCGTCTGTAACCCGCGTGGATCTACGCTGAGGTGGAAAGACCTGCAACACCCGCAGGCCCCGCAGTGGAGGGAGCGCACATGGCTACCGGTAACCCCGAGGGGAAGAAGCAGCCACCGGAGGAGCAGCGGTTGGGCCCCGTGCTGCGCAGGCGGGGCCAGGTGACGCCGAGCACCACGGACCAGCGGCTGCTGGACGAGCGTGCCCCTTCGGACTGGGTCCACACCGACCCGTGGCGTGTCCTGCGCATCCAGTCGGAGTTCATCGAGGGCTTCGGCACACTCGCCGAACTCCCGGCGGCGATCAGCGTGTTCGGCTCGGCCCGTACGCCCGTGGACTCGCGGGAATACGAGGTCGGCGTCCGGCTGGGCCGGGGCCTGGTCGAGGCCGGTTTCGCGGTGATCACCGGCGGTGGCCCGGGCGCCATGGAAGCGGCGAACAAGGGCGCCTGCGAGGCGAAGGGCATCTCGGTGGGCCTGGGCATCGAGCTGCCCTTCGAACAGGGCCTCAATCCTTACGTCGATATCGGCCTGAACTTCCGATACTTTTTCGTAAGGAAAATGATGTTTGTCAAGTATGCCCAAGGGTTCGTCGTGCTTCCTGGCGGCCTGGGCACCCTCGACGAACTCTTCGAGGCCCTCACCCTGGTCCAGACCCAGAAGGTCACCCGCTTCCCGATCGTCCTGTTCGGCAGCGAGTACTGGGGCGGCCTGATCGACTGGCTGAAGAACACGCTGGTGGCCCAGGGCAAGGCGTCGGAGAAGGACCTGCTCCTGTTCCACGTGACGGACGACGTGGACGAGGCGGTGGCGTTGGTGTCGAAGGAGGCGGGGCGCTGACGTCCTTCAGCCCGTGGGACGGGTAGGGGCGGCGGGGGCGAAGAAGGGCGCTATGCCAGCCCCCGCCGCGCCACCGCCGGCACCCGGTGGCCCGCGATCGACGCAACCATGTCCAGCACCTGCCGCGTCTCCGCCACCTCATGCACCCGGTACACCTGCGCCCCCAACCACGCCGACACCGCGGTCGTGGCCAGGGTCCCCACCACCCGCTCCTTCACGGGCTTGTCCAGCGTCTCCCCGACAAAGTCCTTGTTCGACAGAGACACCAGCACCGGCCACCCCGTCTCCACCATCTCCCCCAACCGCCGGGTCGCCTCGAGACTGTGCCGAGTGTTCTTCCCGAAGTCGTGCCCGGGATCGATCAGGATCGACTCCCGAGGCACCCCCAGTGCCAACGCCCGCTCGGCCAATCCCACTGTCACCCGCAGAATGTCCGCCATGACGTCGTCGTACGTCACCCGGTGCGGCCGGGTCCGCGGCTGCGCACCCCCGGCGTGCGTACACACCAGCCCCACCCCGTAGCGCGCGGCGACCTCCGCCAGCGCGGGATCCACCCCGCCCCACGCGTCGTTCAGCAGATCGGCCCCGGCCTCGCACACGGCCGCCCCGACCTCGGCCCGCCAGGTGTCCACGCTGATCACGACATCCGGGAAGCGCCGCCGCACCTCGGCCACGAACCCGACCGTCCGCCGCGCCTCCTCCTCGGCGGTCACCTCTTCCCCGGGCCCGGCCTTCACCCCGCCGATGTCGATGATGGCCGCCCCCTCCGCCACGGCCTGCTCCACGCGCGCGAGGGCCGGCTCGTCGCGGAACGTCGCCCCTTGGTCGTAGAAGGAGTCCGGGGTCCGGTTCACGATCGCCATGATCGCCGGCTCGTGCGTGCCGAACTCACGCCTGCCCAGCCTGAGCATCCCCTGTGACCTCTCCTAGTGCGTCCTGGCAAGTCGCCTGCATACGGCCGCCTGCGACCCTAACTGTCAGAGTCGCATGGCACGATCGGACCCTGACACACTCGACCGCACGCATTCACCGACCATGGGGGCCACAGCGATGGTTATGTTCCTGTTCCTGGTCGTCGCGCTGGCCGTCGTGGTCGCCGCGGTGACCCTCGCCGTGGTGGGCGGCGGCGAGGGCGACGGCCCGCTGCCGGAGGCCGCCCCCGAGCGCCTGCAGGACCCGCTGCCGCCGGACCGCCCGGTCAACCGCGCCGACGTCGAGAGCCTCCGCTTCCCGCTCGCCGCCCGCGGGTACCGCATGGCCGACGTCGACGACGCCCTCAGCCGCCTCGGCGCCGAGCTCGCCGAGCGCGACGCCCGGATCGCCGACCTGGAGTCCGCGCTGGCCGGCGCCCAGGCGTCCACCGGCGGCCATATGCCGCATGTGTCGATGGAGAAGCCCGCCCAGGAGGACCAGCAATGAGCGACGGCACGGCCCTCGCCGGTCCGGACGGCGCACTGCGCTGCCCCTGGGCCCTGTCCACCCCTGATTACGTCACGTACCACGACGAGGAGTGGGGCCGCCCGGTCCACGGCGACGACGCGCTCTATGAACGCCTCACCCTGGAGGCCTTCCAGTCGGGCCTGTCCTGGATCACGATCCTGCGCCGCCGCGAGGGCTTCCGCGCCGCCTTCGCCGACTTCGAGATCGCGAAGGTGGCGGCCTTCACGGACACCGACAGGGGCCGCCTACTCGCCGACCCGGGCATCATCCGCAACCGCGCCAAGATCGACGCGACCCTGGCCAACGCCCGCGTGCTGGCCGAGTGGGCGCCCGGTGAGCTGGACGAACTGATCTGGTCCCACGCCCCGGACCCGACCACGCGCCCGGTCCCGAAGACGCCGGCAGACGTACCGGCGGTCACTCCGGAATCGACGGCCCTGTCCAAGGCCCTGAAGAACCGCGGCCTGCGCTTCGTAGGCCCGACGACGGCTTACGCCCTGATGCAGGCGTGCGGTCTGGTGGACGATCACCTGGAAGTCTGCTTCGCGAGAAGCGCCCCGTAAGGGGCGCGGGGCTGCATCGATGTGCGGCTCCGCCGCGGGGGCGCGATCAGCCACGACGATCCCGCAGCCCCGACGGCGCTACCGCCCCCGAGCTCACCGGCCCAAATACTTCGGCTTCTCCTTGTTCACGAAGGCCTGCACAGCGATCGCATGATCCTCGGACGACCCCGCCCGAGTCTGCAGCTCGTCCTCCTTCTCCAAGGTCTCCTCAAGAGAGTGCGACAGCCCGAACGCCACCGCTTCCTTGATCGCCGCATACGCCACCGTCGGCCCCTCCGCCAACGCCCGCGCCACCTTCTCGGCCTCCCCGCGCAGGTCGGCGGAAGGCACAACCCGGTTCGCGATCCCCAGCTCGTAGGCCTCCTGCGCCTTGATGGACCTGGGGAAAAGCAGCAGGTCGGCGGCGCGGCCGGCGCCGATGACGCGCGGCAGGGTCCAGGAGATCCCCGAGTCGGCCGTCAGAGCCACGCCCGCGAACGACGTATTGAAGGCAGCCGTATCCGCCACCACCCGATAGTCCGCAGCCAGCGCGAACCCGAATCCCGCCCCGGCCGCGACCCCGTTCACCCCGGCCACCACCGGCTTCGACATGGACGTAAGCGCGGTCACGATCGGGTTGTAATGCTCCCGCACCGTGCTCATCGTCTGCCCCGACCCGTTCTCCCGGTCCGCGGCCAGCAGCCCGATGTGCTCCTTGAGGTCCTGGCCCACACAGAAGGCCCGATCCCCCGCGGCGGTCAGCAACACCGCCCGCACCGCACTGTCGTCCGCCGCGGAGCGAACCGCTTCCCGCAGGGCGACCTTGGCCTCGATGTTCAGCGCGTTCATCGCCTCGGGACGGTTCAGAGTGATCGTCGCGAGTCCGTCGCTCACCTCGTAGAGCACGGTGTCGGCCATGGCGTATCCCCTCCGGGTCTCGACGCTTAGGCGTACTGGTCGGTACGCACTTGTCCGAAGGACAGCATGGCGGAGATCGCCGACAACGGCCCTGACCGGACGTGTGACCTGCGTCAAAGAATTCACGTCCGGTTCTGTTCGGTCCAAGCGTGTGCGGTGGCGCAGTATCGCAGTCACATCGCCGAATTGAGTGGTTTTGCTCGCGCGCGTTGCCCAAGCGATGCCGACTGATGTTGGTCATCGGGTCCTGAGATGCGGGATAATGGCTTGGAAGCAATGTGTTCGATGCCGGTGTCGCGTGTCTCATGCCAGATACGCGTGCCCTCCATGGGGCCGTCGGCTTTGACTATGAGCTGGTTTCAGGAAGGGGAACGAGCATGGCGGCCATGAAGCCGCGGACGGGCGATGGCCCGCTCGAGGTGACCAAGGAGGGGCGGGGCATCGTCATGCGCGTTCCGCTCGAAGGCGGCGGTCGGCTCGTCGTCGAGCTGACCCCTGACGAGGCCGACGCACTGGGCGACGCCCTCAAGAAGGTCGTCGGCTGACGCGGAAAGCGACCCTACCCTTTCGGTGGCCCCGGCATCGCACATGGTGCCGGGGTCGCTGTTTACCCGGTACGTTGCGGTCTTTTCCCAGTACGTCAGCGGCGTACGGCCGGTCAGGCTGTCAGCGCTTCACAGCGCACAGCAGCCCGTCCCCCACCGGCAGCAGCGACGGCACCAGCTCCTGGCTCTCGCGTACCGCGCGCAGCAGCTCCCGGATGCGTATGACCTCCGTGGGCTGCGGGCCCGAGTCCACCGTGCGGCCGTTGGCGAAGACGCCCTCGAAGACGACGAGGCCACCCGCACGCAGCAGGCGCAACGATTCGGCGAGATAGTCGAGGAATTCCAGCCGGTCACCGTCGCAGAAGACGAGGTCGTAGCCGGCGTCCGCGAGGCGGGGCAGGACGTCCAGGGCGCGGCCCGGGATGAAGCGGGCGCGGTTGCTGGCGAAGCCGGACGCGCGGAAGGCCTGGCGGGCGAACTGCTGGTGCTCGGGTTCGGGGTCCACCGTGGTCAGCACCCCGTCCGGGCGCATGCCGTGCAGGAGATGGATGCCGGAGACGCCGGTGCCGGTGCCGATCTCCGCCACCGCCTTCGCGTCCACCGAGGCGGCCAGCATCCGCAGCGCGGCGCCCGTGCCGGGCGACACCGAGCGCAGCCCCGCTTCACGGGCCCGGTCGCGGGCCCAGCGCAGGACGTCGTCCTCGGCGACGTAGGCGTCGGCGAACGCCCAGCTCGTCTGCCGGTTGCCGGTAATGACCCTCTCCTGTCCCCGTGGTTGCCTGGGCGTGACTGTATCCGTTGCGGGCGGGAACCCGCAGATGGGACCGGGCGTTTAGAGGGGTGGGAAGACGAGCGGGGGGACACAGTTGGATCACGATGAGGAACGGGACCGCGAGCAAGTGCTGACGCAGGCCCACCAGCCGTATCAGCCCAGATCAAATTCTCGTAAAACCGCTTATCCGGAGCTAACGGGCGAGGTGGCTATGGTAGGGGCTCCACTGGACACCACCAGAGCCGACAGGGGAGGTGCGGCTGCGCCTGTGGATCGGGGAGGAGTGCTGAGGCGCTTCCTCGGATCGGCGGGCAGGCCGAAATCCGTGAACGACACCGCTGACCACAGCCACGCCGGCGACTACGCCCAGACCGCGACCTTCTCCACCGACGCGGACGGGCAGGCGTGGACTCCGCCCACCTGGGAGGAGATCGTCAGCACGCACAGCGGACGGGTCTACCGGCTGGCGTACCGCCTCACCGGTAACCAGCACGACGCCGAGGACCTCACGCAGGAGGTCTTCGTCCGCGTCTTCCGCTCCCTGTCGACGTACACGCCGGGCACCTTCGAAGGCTGGCTGCACCGCATCACCACGAACCTGTTCCTGGACATGGTGCGCCGCAAGCAGCGCATCCGCTTCGACGCGCTGGGCGAGGACGCGGCGGAGCGGCTGCCCAGCAAGGAGCCCACACCCCAGCAGGTCTTCAACGACGCGCACTTCGACGCCGACGTCCAGCAGGCCCTCGACACGCTGGCGCCCGAGTTCCGTGCCGCGGTCGTCCTGTGCGACATCGAAGGGCTCTCGTACGAGGAGATCGCCGCGACCCTGGGCGTCAAGCTCGGCACCGTCCGGTCCCGGATCCACCGAGGCCGCTCGCAGCTGCGCAAGGCCCTCGCCCACCGCTCGCCGGAGGCGCGCGCCGAGCGCCGCTCCTTCGTGCCGCGCGTGGCCGCTCTGGGGGGAGGGGGCGCGACCGCGTGAGTGGCTCCCGACCCAACCCGGCCGAAAGGCTCCTGGCAGAGCAGCACCTGGGAGACCGACTCTCCGCCCTCGTCGACGGAGAGCTCGGTCATGAGACGCGCGAGCGTGTCCTGGCCCACCTGGCGACGTGCGCCAGGTGCAAGGCCGAGGCCGACGCCCAGCGCCGACTGAAGAACGTCTTCGCGGAGGCGGCCCCGCCGCCTCCGTCCGAGAGTTTCCTGGCCCGTCTTCAGGGCCTCCCCGGGGGAGGTGACCTGGACGGCGGTGGCTCGCCGCTGGGCGGGGGAGGATTCGGCGGACTGTCCGGACGGCCCGGCGCCACCGGGGCGTTCGGCATGAAGCGGGGCGACCGCTTCGAGTTCGGATACGTTCCCTCGCGTCCGCACGCCCCGGCGCTGCCCGACTCGTCGGACCGCGGCTTCCGCACCCATCCCGTGGGCCGTCCGGACGCCGACCGCTCCGGGTCCTCACGGATGCGGTTCGCCTTGGTCGCGGCGGGCGCGGTGTCCCTGGCCGCCATCTCGCTCGGCGGCGTCACATCGAGCGCACCGACCGACGCGGAGGCCCGCGCAGGCTCGGGCGGCAGCAATGTGACGCCGGCTCGGACGCAGGGCACCGGCGCCTCGACGGCACCCGAGAACCAGCGCCGGCGTGGAGTCGGTCCGCTGCTCGCGCAGGGGCAGGGCCAGTGGACGCCGGACACCCCGGCGGCTCCGACCGAGGTGTCGGCTCCCCTCCTGCCCGGGATGCCGGCCCAGCCCGCCGAGCAGGACGTGCACGCCCTGACGGCGCCCGTGGTGGCCGGCGCGGCCGCCATGTCCCCTCTCATACGCCCGCTCAGCGCCACCCCGCCGCTCACCCTGACCTCGTGGTCCACGGTCCCCGAGGTCACGGCGACCCCCGACCTGCTCGCCGCACCCGTCCCCGACACGACGTCGTCCCCCTCCACCCCGCCCGCCACCGGCCGCTGACCCGGCCTCTGCGCAGCGGCCCACGAACCTGATTGAATCCGGGGTGGGCCGCGCCCTGGCCTGTTCGGCCGGGCGTGGAGTCGACGAACCGCGGCCACCGTTGACGCCGCGTGCCGGATGGGGGAGGGAGCACGAGGTCGCCGGGGTTACGGGAGGGAACTCGAGCGCGACAGCGCAGAGTTGAGTAGGCATTCGGGCACCGGGGCGTCCCCGATGGCGGCCTGCCGAGGAACCAGGCTTGTTGGGGGCCGGCAGACCGGAGCCGTCGTAGTCGTGGGCTGCGCAACGACGGCCGATCGGCCGGGGCTGTCCGGCCGCGCTCCGGCCGGGTCCCTTCGGACACGGCGGAATGCGAAGCGTCCTACTCGAGCAACGGTCAGCAGCGAGCAGGAAGCAGAGCATGAACGAGGGGAAGCCCGCGAAGGCGAAGTGGTGGAACCGGCCTCGGCCGCAGGAGCCGGCCGCCCAGGCGGAGGACACCGAACCGACGCCGGACGAGACGGGCGATGCGGCGGCGCCGGCCGATTCGGCGGCGGCGCGTGCATCGGGCGCGGCTGGACACACCGCATCGGGGAGCACCGGCGAAGGGGGACTCGGCGGCACCACGGACGCAGTCACCGACGGCGACTTCGAACTGGCGCAGCCCGCCGCGCGCGCGGTCGGCGACGCGGCTTCGGCCGAAGGGGACTTCGAGCTTCCCCGGCCGGCGGCGCGCGTCGGTGGTGGTGACGTGGCGTCTGCCGAGGATGAGCTTCGGCGGCCCGCGGCAAGCGGCAGTGATGGTGACCTGGCTTCGGCTGAGGGAGACTTCGAGCTTCGTCGACCCGCTGCGGGCGCCGCTGGTGGTGCGTCGGCTTCCGCTGAAGGTGACTTCGAGCTTCGTCGGCCTGGTGCGGGTGCCAGTGGTGGAGAGGTGGTTTCGGCCGAGGGGGACTTCGAGCTTCGTCGGCCTGGTGTGAGCGGTAGTGGTGGTGACGTGGCGTCCGCCGAGGGGGACTTCGAGCTGGCGCGGCCTGGTGGGGTGTCCGCGGCTGTCCCGTCGCAGCCTGCCGACGCTGCGGCCACGGTTCCCGCGGAGCCCGCCGACACACGCCCCAAGCCCCTCCACGACCCCGACCCCTACGGCACCCCGCCCTACGGCGAGCCCGGCCCCTGGGCTCCCGCTCCGCCCGTACAGCACCCGGCGACGACGCCCGCGCACGGGACGGCCGTACCGATGCCGCCGCCGAGCTCGACGCCCGGCGCTCCGGCTCCGGGCCCCACTGCCGGCGTCCCCGCCCCCGTACAGCCTCCAGCCCCTGACGTCCCCGCCCCGTCGTCGGCCCCCGGAATCCCGGCCCAGACGGCACCCCCAACGGCCGACACTCCTGCCCAGAACACCCAGGCTCAGCCCATCCCGGCCCAGCCCACC
>NZ_JOFS01000075.1 GCF_000719285.1 Streptomyces bicolor
GAACGCAACCCCCGCAACTACCTGGCATTTCTCGGACTTGCCGCCGCCCTCTGCTGCTACAAGCGACTCGTCCGCCTCACCACGTAGGACACGGTCTTAGGCGTAGTGATGGCACTGTGCTATCTCGCAAGATGGCAGCGTTGTGGTCCAGGGTCGGCTGCGACGGAGGTCGCGGCGGTCCAGGAATGATCAGTAATCGCTTCCCAATCGGTCCGCTCAGATGAGGCCGTTGCGGAGGGCATAGGCAACGGAGTGAGACCGATTGCGCAGGTGGAAGCGGCTCTGCACATCATGTAGCACTTGCTTCACTGTGCGCTGGGAATAGGAGAGATGGGCAGCGATAGCGGCGGTGTCCAAGCCGTCGGCGACGAGTCTGAGTACCTCGATTTCGCGGAGGGTCAGTCTCTCGACCGCGCCGTGTGGACCGGGTGCTTGGCTCTGTGCCCGTCCGATGTGGCTGAGCAGTCGAGCCAAAAGGTCCGGCGGGACAGCCGCCTCGCCTGCCGCGGCGGAGCGGATGACCCCGATCAGCCGCTCGGCAGTTGCCTCAATGCGCCTAACCAGTCCAACCACTCCATGCTCGACCACTGATAGCAAGTCGGCCTCCTCAATCCGGGCGGCAATCAACACCAGGCGAGTTTTGCTGGCTCGAGATAGTGACCGCAGAACCTGCAGGGTCTGGTCGTCAACTGCATTGCTGACCACCAGAGCAACTTTGGCCTGGTCTTTCTCGTGGGGCCCGAGCACCAATACTTCTGGCCGTTCCCTGAGGGTACCAGTCACACCAACCTGGGAAATTGGGTCGTCGGCGTGGACGAAGACGGGGATGCGCTCCATTTATTCTCCCTGAAACTCTGGAGGTCAGGTGTCATCTTCTGTGTTGAAACAATTCGGATCCCGGGCTCCTGTGGTGGTCCCGGCCTTACTTTGAATCGTCCCAGCTACTCCTTTCGTCGGGTGCTGAACGGTTGATATCCGCTGATTCAGCTGAAGTGGTGAGGCAAGCCACGATGTGCCGGCAGACCCCGAAAGCCTTGGACGTCGATGGTGTGAACCTAATATTCCTTTCGCATTCAGGACAGGTCAGTATTATTGCCGGGGATGGGTGGTTACATGTGAGTTGGATAACCATTCTGGACATTGGGCTGGAAGGGATTTGTTCAGATGCTCCGGTGAAGGTGCCTTGATGGGTCAATGATTTCACCTTTCGCTTGCTATGCGTCGGGAGCCGAGCACCGGCGGATATCAAAACAGGCCGAGCCAGTCGTAATAGTCAGGTGACACTAGACCGTCTCGATGTCCATTTATTGGTCAATGATGTGGCAAGACGTCATCGCCTGACGTGCGGATGGAAGTTGCAATATCTTGCAACCAAGATTCCTGATCTCTCGCATCGTCGAACAAGCCTCGCGATCGTGCACTGAGAAAACGAAGGGGCCTGGAATCAGGAGCACCTGATAGACCTCCGCGGCTATCAGTCCCATCAGCTGTCTCAGACACGGCAGCGGCTCTCGAGAGCGCCGGCCATTATCCAGATAGATTCGAGGTTCACGCAGCCCGAGACTCCTGGCATATTGGCGCAGCGCCCGCTGATGTGCCTCCATTTTCCAGACATCGAATGGATAGCACCGAAGGTATGCCGCCGTCTCGAGGGCGTCGGGCTCAGTGATGGTGGGCCCCATCCCGGTCTCCTCGTAGTCAGATTCTCAGGACACAAATCGGATTACTCCGGAGGTTCCCTGTGATTCCAGGAGACCGAGACGGGCCCACGAAGCCCATGCCTGGATGAACTCGGTGCGGTCACCGTTCGTACCGGTCGTCAGGGATCAGTCGGTGTTGATCACTATCGACGTCCGGGGAAGGCTCCGTAGTCGGGGCGAAGGATAGGGGTCATGTCGGGGCCGTTTAGGTAGCGTGCGGCAGCCGACTGGGGCAGGTTCGAGGACCTGGGCGGTTTGTCCCTGTCATGAGGAGCTGCAGAGTAGATCTGATCATCTGGGACCAAACGTGTGGTCTGTCTCCTCGGCCCCTCGTTGATCATTTGCTGCATCCTCGGATGCCTCGTGATCAAGCCGCTCAGCTCGGCGGTGCACTGCCCCAAACGGAGGCCGGATACAGGAAGAACGCCGGGGCGCATCCTGTCTGGTCACGGTCTCTGAGCGCTGAGTGCTTGGCGGATGTCGTTGCGATCGGTGATGTGGAGTTTTTGAGGACGCGGGCGACATGGTGTTCGGCGGTGCGGGGAGAGAGGCAGAGGGCTTGGGCGATGAGTCCAGCCTGCACGGCCTGCTGCGCACCTTGGTCGCCCGCGGCTGGATTCAGACCGACGCGCGTGTGCTGACCCACAGCGTGGTGCTGGGGCGCTCCTAGTCTGGGCCGCCTTCCTCGACCGGGGCCCGGTCGTACAGATCGCCAACGCCTCCCGGACCAGGTGGCGCAGAGAATTCGACGAGACCGCCCACCTGGCACGCCTGGACTGCGCGGAGATCGTCTAATCGCCAGCCGCGAATCGCAGCACTTCGTCCGGGCGTCCTCGCGTCTCGGTCGGCTTGGGGTGTGCCGGTTCACTCGACCGCCCTCGGCAAGGCTCTGCTCGCCGCCCTCGATCCCGTCGAGGTGGCGACCGTGCTGAACACCCGCCTGGAAACTCTGGACGTCGGCCGACATTTCTTGGGCCTGACCCTCGCCGTCTGCGGGTCATGTCCCGCTGGGTGGTGTAGTCACGGCAGCTGTTTCGATTCCGGTTGCGGGGTGATCTGCGGTTCAGGCGGGGTTGGCTGAGCAGTGAAGAGTTCGGCCATGGAGGCTTCGGAGAGATAGCGGCGGTCGAAGACCTGCCATTCGTCGTGGAGTTCGGCCAGGACGGCGGCGGCGAGTCGCTCCAGGGCGGCGGGGTTGGGGAAGACCTGGACGACGTCGGCCCGCCGTTTGATCTCACGGTTCAGCCGCTCCAGCGGGTTGGTGGACCAGATCTTCTTCCAGTGGGCCGACGGGAAGTCCGCGAAGGCTGTGATGTCGACCGCGGCGTCTAGCAGCATCTTCTTGACCTGCGGGAACTGTCGTCCGAGCATGTCGGCGACCACGTCCAGCTGGGTGCGGACAGCCGCGGCGGTGGTCTGCGCGAAGATGGTGCGGATGGTGGCCGCGACCATCTCTCCCGAGCCCTTTTCGATCACCGAGAACACGTCCCGGACGAAGTGAACCCGGCAGCGCTGCCAGGCCGATCCGAGGAAGACCGTGCGGATCGCGGCCACCAGACCGCTGTGGCTGTCGGAGATGACCAACTGGACGTTCTCCAGGCCACGGGCCCGCAACGAGCGCAGGAACCTGGTCCAGAACGGCTTCGACTCGCTGTCGCCGACCATCAGTCCGAGGATCTCGCGGTGTCCGGTGGCGGAGATCCCAGTCGCGATGACCACCGCTTGCGAGGCGATCCGGTGATTCATGCGGGCCTTGCAGTAGGTGGCGTCCAGGAAGACGTAGGGGAAGACGGTGTGATCCAGCGGCCGTTCCTTGAACGCGGTCAGTTCCTCGTCCAGCTCACCGCAGATCCGCGAGACCTCGGACTTGGAGATCCCGGAGTCCGCACCGAGTGCCTTGACCAGGTCATCAACGCTGCGGGTGGACACGCCGTGCACGTATGCCTCCATCACCACGGCGAACAACGCCCGGTCGATTCGCCGCCGGCGTTCCAGCAGCGACGGGAAGAACGAGCCGGTCCGCACCTTGGGGATCTTCAGGTCCAGGTCGCCGGCCTGCGTGGTCAGTAACCGGTCGCGGTGGCCGTTGCGCCAGGTCGTGCGCGTCTCGGAGTGCTCACGCGGGGCGGCGCCGATCACGTCGGTGGCCTCGGCCTCGATGAGCTCCTGCAGGATGCGCTCGCACACCACCCTGATTGCTTCAACTCCGTCGGCCCGACGTAGACACCTCAAGCAGCCGCATCAGCTCAGACTGGGACAAGGCCATCGCGTGCTCCTCCGGTTGAACTGCCCGTTCACCAGGGCGGCAGGAGCGGCGCATCGGTGCCGCCCTGTTCAAACGCACCAGCAAGCGAGTGACGCTGACCGCGATCGGTGCCCGGCTCGGCGACGATCTCAAGGCCGGCTATGACCGCATCCGCGCCGGTGTCGCCGCGGCGACGGAGGCCGCCGAGGGCACCCGCGGCAGCCTCGTGTCGGGAACCATGGGCGCACTGGCGCATGACATCGCCGACATCACCGGGATGTTCCGAGCCCGGCATCCGGCGTGTGTCCTGTCCTTCAAGGAGATGCACGGCAGCGACCCTTTCGGGCCCCTGCGCAGGGAAGAGGTCGATCTGGGGTTGCTGTGGCTGCCGGTACGCGAACCCGACCTCGCCGTCGGGCCGGTACTGCGCGCCAGACCATTGGTGCTGATGGTCGGCGCGTCCCACCCGTTCGCCAGGCGCGAATCGGTGGAAATGGAGGACCCGGGCGACTGTCTGGTGACCCGACCGCACCCCGACGCGCCGATCCCTCCCTATCGGCTGGAGGCCCTGCTGCCCTCCAGAACTCCTTCCGGACGGCCCATCCGGCGCGGTGGTCCGCGTATCGCCGTGTGGCAGGAGTGTCTGGCCGTGGTGGCGTCTGGCGAGGTGTTGACGCCGATCCAGGCCGAGGCCGCCCACTACTACTCCTGGCCGGACATCGTCTATCTGCCCATCCGCGACGCTCCGTTGGGAGAGTGGGCTCTGGTGTGGCGTACCACAGCCGAAACCCCTCTGATCCGGGCCTTCGTCTCGGCCGCCGAGCACGCCCTCACCGAGCACCCCTCGGACCTGCCACCTGGCGCGGCGAGCCGTGGCCGACGGGCCGGAGCCAGCGGGACGCACCACCAGCCGGGGCGCGATCGATAAGCCAAGGATTATGGATCATTCCCGAACTCGTCGTTGATCAGCTGGTCCAGGCCCGGAATCGTGAAGACCATGTCCACGATCCCCGACCCGACCGTGCTGCACCCCCTACCCGAGCACGAGCGCGTTGTACTCCTAAAGCCCCTCGTCACCGACCCGCGCATCGAGATCGGCGAGTTCACGTACTACGACGATCCCGACGGCGCCGAGCAGTTCGAGCGGCGCAACGTGCTGTACGCGTACGGCCCCGAGCGTCTCGTCATCGGCAAGTACTGCGCCATCGCCACCGGCACCCGTTTCCTCATGGCGGGCGCCGAACACCCCACGCTCGGGGTGTCCACCTTCCCGTTCACGATGTTCGGCGACACCTGGGCCGAGCGGACGCTCGACATCGTCACCTCGATGCCGAGCCGTGGGGACACCGTCGTCGGCAACGACGTGTGGTTCGGCCACGGCGTCACCGTCATGCCGGGCGTGACGATCGGCGACGGCGCGATCATCGCCACCGGGGCCGTCGTCACCTCCGATGTGCCGCCTTACACCGTGGTCGGCGGCAACCCGGCCCGTCCCATCAAGCAGCGGTACGACGACGAGGACGTCGAGCGATTGCTGCGCGCCGCCTGGTGGGACTGGCCGGTCGAGCTGGTCACCGAGCATGTCCGCACGATCATGTCCGGCACCCCGGCGGAGATCGAGGCCGTCGCCGCCGAGCGGCTGAAGCCGGCCGTCGCCGAGTGGAACCGCCCCGTCGTCGACGAGTTCCGGGCGAACGGCGGCAAGGTCGGCGGCCCCTTCGAGGGCGGCACCCTCGCCCTGCTCACCACGGCCGGGGCGAAGACCGGCCGGCCATGCACCAGTCCCGTCGGCCATCTGGAGATCGACGGCCTGGCAGTCGTCATCGCCTCCGCGGGCGGTGGCGACAAGAACCCCGCCTGGTACCACAACCTGCGCGCCAACCCCGTCCTGACCGTCGAGGTCGGAACCGACACCTACCAGGCCCGCGCCCGGATCACGGAGGGCGAGGAGCGTGACCGGCTCTTCGCCCGCGCCTGCGAGATCGCCCCCGGGTACGCCGAGTACCAGCGGCAGACCGACCGGGTCCTCCCCGTCGTCGTACTGGAGACCGAGGACTACGACGACGGGCGCCGGGCGCGCGGGCTCGGCCGGGAGCTGGCCGAAGTGCACGCCTGGCTGCGTCAGGAGGTCGGCGAACTGCGCGAGCGGGCCGCCGCGTTCGTCGCCGGGCAGGGGGAGCAGCCGCGTTCGGGCGACGTCGTCCCGGACGTACTGAAGGACCTGCGGGACCATTGCCTCAGCTTCTGCCACGCGCTGGAGGTGCACCACGGCGGCGAGGACGAACACGCCTTCCCCGCCCTGGAGAAGACGTTCCCCGGTCTCGCCCCGGTCCTCGCCCGGCTGCGCGAGGAGCATCGCACCGTGGCCCGCCACCGCTCGGACATCGCGGACCGGCTGGAGAGGCTGGAGGTCGGCGATCCGGCCGGGGTGATGGACGAACTGGACGGGCTCATAGGCCAGTTGGATCGGCACTTCGCCTACGAGGAGGCCACCTTGGGCACGGCACTGGACGCCCTGGGGTTCGCTCCGGCCCGGCGGGGCGCGCCTCCTGCCGGGTGAGGGCCGCGGGGCAGCTCTTCCGTGGTGTCTTCGGCGGCCCGTACGTACGCCCGGACCAGTTCCGTCTCGGCCGCCGTGCGCCAGATCAGCGCCCAGCGGCCGGGAGGGGCGTCCTCGATCGGGAGGTACACGATGCCGGGGCGCTGGTAGTAGCGGGGGCCGTCGGCGTGCACCACGGCAGCGAGTCCCGCGGAGAGGACGAAACTCTCGACCTCCTGGAAGGTGGTGACCACCGGGCCGCGGGGGACCGGCCGCCCGCTCGGGGTGTGGAAGGGTTCGAGGGCTCCCACCCAGTAGCGGGGTGCCGGTTCGGGGATCGTCGGAAGGGCGCAGTCGGCGAGGTCCTCCAGGCAGACGCGGTCGCGACCGGCCAGGGGATGGGAGACGGACAGCATCAGGGACAACGGCCCCTCGATGACGACCGGGCCCACGGTCAGATCGGGCTCCCGCACCGGCAGCCAGCAGGTCTGCAGATCGACCTCGCCGGCGCGCAGCGGCCCGAACGGATCACTGAAGCCCACCTCCTGGAAGGAGAGACCGCAGGACGGATACCGCTCCCGGAACAGCCTGGTGACCGGCGCCAGGTCGTGCGCGAGGGGACCGAAGATCCCGAGCCGCAGGGAGCCCCTGACCCCCCGTGCGGACTCCATCGCGGAGTCCACCCCGTCGCGGATGCGCTCGTACCCGGCCTTCAGGTCGTCACGCAGCCGCTCCCCCAGCGGGGTCAGGGCGACCCGGCGGCTGGTCCGCTCGAACAGCGCGGCACCGATGTGGCGTTCCTGTTTGGCGATGGCCTGACTGACCCTGGCCTGGGAAATGTGCAGCCGCTCCGCGGTCCGCCCGAAGTGCAGTTCTTCCGCTAACGCCAGGAATATCTCGATGTCCCGCAGCTCCACGCCGCCTCCCCCCACGGACCAACGCTCCGCAAGGACCCTAACCCGAGGAGATCACCCAGCTCATGGGAACGCCAGCGAGCATCCGCTCCGTCGAGCCGGTCTCCCAGGCCGACGCCGAAGCCTGGCACGAGGTCGTCACCGCGTCGATGGCCGAGGACCTGCCCGACGTACCCCCGCCGCCCGGTGCACAGGCGCACGCGAGGCTCACCGGCCCGCGGCTGGGCACCAGGCTGCTGACCTGGTTCGCGTACGAGGACGACGGCCGGGGTCACAGCCGGGCGGTGGGCGCGGCCACCCTGTGTCTGTTCGACCGCGCGGGCCAGGAGCACCTGGCCGAGGTGGAGTTGTACGTACGCCCCGACGCGCGGCGCCGCGGCACTGGCACGGAGCTGCTGTCCGCCGTGGTCGCCGCGGCGGTCTCGGCAGGGCGCCGCAGCCTGATCGCGGAGGTGCCCGCGTGCACCGCCGCCGAATTCTTCTGCGTACGGCACGGTTTCCGCCGCGCCCTGACGCTGCACCACCTCCTGCTGCCCCTGAGCGAGGTGCACCGCGGCTGGCTCGACGAACTGACCGCCGCCGAGCGCCCCGGCTACCGCGCGGCCGAGTGGAACGGCACGGCGCCGGACGCACTCGCGGACGCCTGCGCCGCCGCCAAGAACGCCATGAATGACATGCCCACCGGCGACCTCGACCACGGCACGGTCGCCTGGGACGCCGAGCGGTTGCGCGCCATGGCCGCGGTCGTGACCGGACGCGGCGACACGCTGCTGACCGTCGCCGCCGTCCACGGGGACGGGACCGGCGGCGGCACCGGCGACGGGGCCGCCGAGATCGCGGGCTTCACCGAGGTCGTGATCCCCGGTGGCACGGCGGCACGCGCCCAGCAGTACGACACCGCCGTGGTGCCCGCCCACCGCGGCCACGGCCTCGGCCTGTGGCTCAAGGCCCAGATGCTGCGCCGCCTGCACGACGAGTACCCCCAGGTCACCGAGGTCGAGACCGACAACGCCGCGGACAACACCCACATGCTCGCGGTCAACGAACAGCTCGGTTTCCGCCGCCTGCGCACGACCTACGAGTACCAACTCGCACTCACCGAACGAGAGGAACCCGCATGACCCCCTTCGACCCGGCAGCCGAGTTCGACCGGCAGGTCCGCACCCTCACGGAGCTCGGGTACCCGAAGCTGTCCGGCCTCGCCCCGGAGCGGTTCGCCGCTCTGCTGGAGCCGCTGCGCGCCACCGCCCTGACGGCGACGGGCACGGAGTACGACCCCGAGAGCGGCCGCGTGCCGTTCGTTCTGGTCGTCACCCGCGAGCTCGCCCCCATCGAGGAGACGATGCCGCGAACCACCCTGCACGGCGGGAAGCTTCCCGGATTCGTCGACCGCTCCTTCGAGCCCGGCGCCCTCGAACGCTTCGTCGCCACGCCGGAGGCGGAACTGCCCGACCAGCGGGTGTATCTGCTGTTCGACGTCGAACGCGGGGAGGAGTTCTGCGGCGTCGTACCCCGTGACGCCATGGCCACGATCGCGGAGCGGGGGCGCACCCTGCTCACCATCGAGGAGGGCATTGCCCTCGTCACGCACTTCCCGCAGGTGCTGGTGAAGAACAAGTGCTTCTCGCTCGGCGGCTCCCGCAGCGGTGACCGCCGCGTCCCGGCCCTCTGGATCAGCCAGAAGGCCCCCAAGCTGGGCTGGTGCTGGGAGGGAAACCCGCACACGTGGCTCGGCATGGCCTCTGCCGACGGCCGCCGCACCAGCGACGCGGCCGCCTGACGGCCTGCATTCCCCTTCGGTTCCTACTCTCAGTGACAAGGAGAACCCAGACGAAGTTCGCGATCGTCATCATCGAGAACACCGAATCCAGGCGGACCGCCTCGCGTACCGGAAGCAGGTCGAGGCCTGGATGGGCGAGCAGGCCAAAGCCGGTGTCCTCGTGGGCGGCGAGGCGTTCGAGACCGAGTCCGTCCCTCCCGTCACGGTGCGCCGGGAGGATGACGGCATCCCCAAGGCGACCGAGGGCCCGTTCTCGAACAGCGAGGAGACGCTGGGCGGCTACGTCCTCGTCGAGGCCGCCGATCGGGATGCCGCCGTGGACATCGCCAAGACGTGGCCGACCCCGGAGAGCCTCGAGATACGCCCACTCTGGACGGCCGAGTAAGAGGTCACCCCACCTCCCTTCTTGGCTCGCGGTCCGGTGGTCGCCGCGTCCCGGCGCTCTGGATCAGCCACAAGCCGCCCACTCTGGGGTGGTGCTGGGAAGGCAACCCGCACACCTGGCTCGGCGTGGCCTCCGCCTCCGGCCGCCAGGCCACGCCTCCCCGCTCCTGAAGGACCGGCAGCCTCCTCACCGAGGCGTTCAGCCAAGCGCCGGGCACCACGACCGATCTACGAAGGAATCGAAGGAATCATCGTTGCGCAAGCTCGTGTACTACATCGCCTCCACCCTCGACGGCTTCATCGCCGGACCGGACGGCGGCGACCCCACGGAGCCAGGAGGCTTCTGGACCCCACGGACGACTACGTCCGGCACCTCATCGCCGAATACCCCGAAACCCTTCCCGGGCCGGCTCGGGCCGCGCTCGTTGTCACCGCCGAGGGCACCTGCTTCGACACCGTCGTGGAGGGACGCAAGAGCTACGAGGTCGGCCTTGCGGCCGGTGTCGCCAACGCCTATCCCCACCTGCGGCACCTGGTCTTCTCCGGGACCCTCACCCAGAGCCCGGACCCCGATGTCGAGATCGTCGCCGACGATCCCGTCGCCACCGCGCGGAAACTCAAGGAGGACGGCAGCGGCAAGGACATCTGGCTCGTCGGCGGCGCCGAACTCGCCGGCGCGCTCTACTCCGAGATCGACCGCCTGATCGTCAAGCTCAGCCCGCTCACCATCGGTACCGGCATCCCCCTGTTCGGCCGCAGCGCCGCCTTCTCCCCGGAATCCTGGAACCTCACCGACCACACCGTCCTGCCCAGCGGAGCCACCTTCCTCACCTTTGACCGCCGACCCCGGTGATGTGAGCAGGCGAAACGAGGACCCGGGCCGCTCAGCGACCTCCCTCTACGGCCCGGCGTGAACCGGTCGAGCGGCGAGCGGAACCTTGTGTGTAGCGCCCACGGCACCGGGCTCTGAGCGGTGAGGAGAATTGAGCGACGATCTCCAGCTCTGCATGAGTGACGGGCATGAGAGGAAGCCTCCCGGCATGCCGGGAGGCTTCTTACGCTGCTCCGAGACACCCTGCTGCCCTGCGTCCTGCGAACGTCCCGAATCCGGCGCCCGGGCACTCACATACGCCGCATGCGGCGGCTTCTCCGGGCGCTGAGTGGTACATCCGTGCAGGTCAGAACCGTTCGAACCGCTGCCGACAGCAGGGACGTTGAAGTCGCGAGCAGCGGATTCAGTCCGTTGACCCAAAGTCCTGAATCCGCTGCTCACTTGAGACGTTTCCGCAGCTCAGAGGCCTGCACGGTGGGGCGGGTGGGACTCGAACCCACGGCCGACGGATTATGAGTCCTTTGAGGATCTTGGCGACCCTTGCCGATCAACGCCGATTCTTGGCGTTTCTGCAGGTCAGGCTGGGTGAGTCATGCAAGCGGTCCTTCGTCTTTGTCGTTCTGTTCCTATCCTTGTGTCCTCAACGCGTCCTCAACTCCGTCGCACAGCGGAATCGGTCCGCGATCATCCGGCGATCGCGCCAGTCAGACGGGACTCTCGAACATGCCCGCAGCGGATTTCCTTTCCAGCGCGTAGAGGCTTCGCCCCTGATGTCGGAGCAGATCCTCTACGGGCCGTTATCGCAGGCCAGACGTCTCTTCGTCACCTTATCGGGCCGAGCCCGACGTCTGCGCCAGCCTCACGTACCCATGCTGGTCACTGGCCGCCCCGACTCACGGCTGTGAGGTACTTCGGTGCCCCCTGGCGTTGACCACTCCGGTCTCGTACGCGACAGCCACCGCCGGTACCTGATCACGCAGGCTGAGCATTGGAGGAGACGTGCTTTTGACTGGCACATCGGACAGATGGAGCTGGCAGGCGGGTTTGATGTTGCTCAGCCCTGGGCGAGCAGTCGAGGCACTTCCAGTTCGAAGGCTCCTCTCCCTGCGCCCGTAACCGTCAGAGCGACCGCTGTTCGCCCAGCAGCCGCCGCCGGGCGGACAGCATCGCAGATTCGGCTTCGGCGAGGGCGCCACGGCCTGCCAGCACGCGCTTGATCTCCCCGAAGCGCGCCACAGCGTCGCGGTAGCCGAGCGCCCGCAGGGCGCCGACGCGTTCAGGTGAGAAGGCCATCATCCCGGTCAGCGGCCCGAGCGGGCCGGGCGGGATGATCGGGAGGCTCGGCCGGATGTCGACTCTGACAAGGCCGGTTGCTGCGCTCGGAGCTACACGGGCGTCGGGGTGCAGGTGCACGACGACGAGGACGTCGCGAGCTCCACCATGTATCGCAGCCGCTCGGGAACGGCTTGGCGGTCCATCAGCGGGTAGGCCGTGACCCACAGCGGCCTGCCGGTGCGGATACGCTCGACATCGACCGCCTCGTCG
>NZ_JOFS01000076.1 GCF_000719285.1 Streptomyces bicolor
CGAGCGTGGGGGAGGAGCCACGTGGGCGGTTCGGCAACGCAGCGAGCGTGCGTGCCAGGCGTCGCCGGGCAGGCGGGAATTTGACGACAGGGCCTAGGGCACCCGCTGCCCCTTCCCCAGCGCGATCACCCCGTCCTTGGACACGGTGTACAGGTCGGCGTCCCGCTCCGGATTGACGCCGATCGTCGCGCCCGGGGGCACCTCGACGTTCTTGTCGAGCACGGCGCCGCGTACGACCGCGCCCCGCCCGATGCGCACGTTGTCATGCAGCACCGCACCCTGCACCACGGCGCCCGGGTCGACCACCACGCCCGGCGAGAGCACGGACCGCGTGACCTGGCCGCGGATCAGGCACCCGGCGCTGATGATGGACTCACTGGCCATGCCGCCCGCGTTGAAGCGGGCCGGGGAGAGCTGGTTGGAGTGGGTGTAGATGGGCCAGCTGCGGTTGTAGAGGTTGAAGGCGGGGCGCTCGGCGATCAGGTCCATGTGCGCCTCGTAGTACGCGTCCAGGGTGCCCACGTCCCGCCAGTAACCCCGGTCACGGTTGGTCTCGCCGGGGACGTGGTTGGCGCTGAAGTCGTACAGCTGGGCTTCGCCCCGGTCGGTGAGCTGGGGCAGGATCGAACCGCCCATGTCGTGCACGGAGTTCACGTCCTCGGCGTCCCGATGGAGCGCCTCGATGAGGGCCTTGGTGGTGAAGATGTAGTTGCCCATGGAGGCGAACACGGTCTCCGGGTCGTCGGGGAGACCGGGCGGGTCGGCGGGCTTCTCCAGGAAGCGCTCCACCGTCAGGCCGTCCGAGCCGGGGCTGATCACGCCGAAGGACGACGATTCGGCGCGCGGCACCCGTATGCCCGCCACCGTCACGCCCGCCCCGCCCTCGATGTGCTGAGTGAGCATCTGACGCGGATCCATGCGGTACACGTGGTCGGCACCGAACACCGCGACGTACTCGGGGCGTTCGTCGTAGATCAGGTTAAGGGACTGGAGGATCGCGTCCGCGCTGCCGAGGTACCAGCGGGGGCCGAGCCGCTGCTGGGCCGGGACCGGGGTGATGTAGTTGCCCAGCAGGCTGGACATGCGCCAGGTCGTGGTGATGTGCCGGTCCAGCGAGTGCGACTTGTACTGCGTGAGGACGCAGATGCGCAGGATGTCGGCGTTGACGAGGTTGGACAGGACGAAGTCGACCAGTCGATACGTTCCTCCGAAGGTGACCGCTGGTTTCGCGCGGTCCGCGGTCAGGGGCATCAGGCGTTTGCCTTCTCCGCCCGCGAGTACGATTCCGAGCACCGAAGGTCCGCCACGACGCATGGCCGCTCCCCTCACCGTGGTTGCTCCCAGCCTGCCCCTGTGCGGCGCGCGCTAAGCTTGTTTGAGGATCTCCCCGTAGAGCCGGACCGTGCGCCGCGCCACCGCGTCCCAGCCGAACTCCCCCACGGCGCGCTCCCGTCCGGCCTCGCCCATCCGGCGGGCGGAGTCGGGGTCGCCGATCACCGAGTCCAGCGCCCGCGCGAGCCCTGCCTCGAAGGCCTCGACGTCGTCGTCCAGCGGGACGAGCAGGCCCGTCTTGCCGTCGTCGACGACCTCCGGAATGCCGCCGACCTGCGAGGCCACGACGGGAGTGCCGCAGGCCATCGCCTCCAGGTTGACGATGCCGAGGGGTTCGTAAACCGAGGGGCAGACGAACACGGCGGCATGGGTCAGGAGTTGGATCACTTCCGGGCGCGGCAGCATCTGTGGGATCCAGTGGACGCCCTCGCGGACCCGGCTCAGCTCCTGGTAGAGGTCGCGGAACTCCCGGTCGATCTCAGGGGTGTCGGGCGCGCCCGCGCACAGCACGACCTGCACGGCCGGGTCGATGTGCCGTACCGCGCGCAGCAGATGGGGCACGCCTTTCTGGCGGGTGATGCGGCCGACGAACAGCACGTACGGGCGGTCGGCGTCGAGGCCGAAGCGCGCCAGGGCGTCGGTGCGGTGGTCGGGCCGGTAGAGGCTGGTGTCGATGCCGTTGTGCACGACGTGGACCCGCTCCGGGTCCAGCGCCGGATAGCAGCCGAGGATGTCCTCGCGCATGGCGCCGGACACGGCGATCACCGCGTCGGCGGCCTCGATCGCGGTGCGCTCCGCCCAGCTGGACAGGGCGTATCCGCCGCCCAGTTGCTCGGCCTTCCAGGGGCGCAGCGGCTCCAGGGAGTGGGCGGTCATCACATGCGGGATGCCGTACAGGAGCTTGCCGAGGTGGCCGGCGAGGTTGGCGTACCAGGTGTGGGAGTGGACGAGTTCGCGCCCTTCCAGGCCGGCGGCCATGGCGAGGTCCACGGAGAAGGTGCGCAGCGCGTCGTTGGAGGTGTCGAGCGCGGACCAGGGGCGGTGGCGCAGCACGCCCACCGCGCGGCCCTCGCCCCAGCAGTGCACCTCGAGGTCGACGAGGTCCCTCAACTCCCGGGCGAGGAATTCGACATGGACGCCCGCGCCGCCGTACACGTCCGGCGGGTACTCCCGGGTCAGCAGTCCCACTCGCACCCGGAACCCCCTGTTCTCAGCGGCTGGTTGCCCTTTCATGGTCACCCAGATGGGGCGCGTGGGGAAGAGCGCGGGGCTCGTGTGAAGCAACAGTCACCGCACACACCACCGCCGGGCACCCGGTAGTAGAGGCAGCAGCTGCGGCGACGGAACGCGGTTTCGGTGAGGGTGCCGGTGCCGGCGAGGAGTGGGTGGGTGAAGAGTTCGGTGGTCAGGGCGCGGCCCCGGGCGGCGGCGTCCGTACGGCCGTTGGCGCGCGCCCACTGGTCCAGTTGCCGGGCTGCGCCCGCGAGAGCGGATCCGGCGTTGCCCCACAGGAGGCCGGTGGCGACGCGGTACCGGGTGTGCAGCGCTGCGGTCAGGGGTGCGAGGTGGCCGTTCACGACGATCTCGGCGACGGTGTCCGGATCCCCGGGCAGCGGGCGCACCTCGGTGAGCCACAGGTCGTCGGGGGCGCTGCCGTCGGGGTCCCAGCGCAGCAGGCGCGGGTCGAGGTCGGGGACCCGGCCGTGGAGGGCGGCGCAGCCGAGCGTGACCGACCAGAGGCGGGCCGCGATCCCCTGTTGGGCCACGGAGGCGGCGATGCGCAACTCGGGGGCGCGCAGGGCGTTCGTGACTTTCCGGACGCGGAAAACCAAGGGACTCCCCTCGGGGTCCGATGCCGGTTCGCCGTACGCCTCGGCCAGGGTCGGAAGTGGCCGAAGTGCTGCCCCTGGTGCGTGTAGTACGAAGAAGCCGCCGAGCGGCCGGAGCGCTGCGAGATCGGGGTCGAGGTCCACGAAGAGCAGTAGTACCAAGGCCCGTCGGGGTTCTCACCTGGGGGTCTCCACCCGGGGTCCCCCGCCCAGAGGATGAGGCGGGCCGCCCAGTACTCCATCGGCAGTACGACACGGTCGGTGCTCTGGTACGACGACGGGAAGAACATTTCGCGGCATCGTGTTGGTTATGACAGCCGACCGTTCGCCGCGCAGGGGCCACCACCCCCGCCTCACGCAGAGGAGCAGCTCATGAGCGCCCTCGCGTTGTCCGTGCTCCTGTCGCTGATCTCCGCGGTCGCGTACGCGGGCGGGGCGATCGTGCAGGAGCGTGTCGCGGTGTCCTCGCCGGGACAGCAGTTCGCGCCGATGCGCCGGCCGGGCTGGTGGGCGGCGGTCGCGCTGAACGGCCTCGGAGGTCTGCTGCACGTCGTGGCGCTGGCCTTCGGTCCGCTGAGTCTGGTGCAGCCGCTGGGCGCGCTGACGATCGTGTTCGCGCTGCCGATGGCGGCACTGTTCGTGGGCCGCAAGGCCGGGTCGACGGCCTGGCGGGGCGCGATCATGGCGACCGTGGGTCTCGCCGGGCTGCTGTCCCTGGTCGGCTCCTCCGAGTCGCAGTCGCTGGGCACGGCGGAGCAGGCCGCGGTGGCCCTGGTGACCGGCGGCATCGTCGTGACGCTGATGGTCGCCGGCCGGGCGGCCCACCGGCATCCGGCGGTGCGCAGCATGCTGCTCGCGACCGGCTCCGGCATAGCCTTCGGCATGTCCTCGGTGTTCACGAAGATCGTCACCGTCGACTGGAACGGCGGGGTGTCGGCTGCCGACGTGCCCGCCCTGGCCACGATAGGCGCGTTCGCCACGGCCGGTCTGCTGCTGTCCCAGGCCGCCTACCGGGGCGCGGGCCTGGCGGCGCCGCTGGCCACGCTGACGGTGGTGAACCCGGTGGTGGCGGCCGCGGTCGGCATAACGATGTTCGGCGAAACCTTCCGCTACGACACCACGGGCACCGTCCTCGCCCTGGGCTGCGGTGTGGTGGCGGCGGGCGGCCTGATCCTGCTGACGACGGAGCGGATCGCGCGCACGGAGGGCGAGGCCTCGCAGGCCCGGCGCGAAACGGCGACCGAGGCCGGGCCGGCGGTGGGCGCGGAGGAGCTGCTCGCCGGGCTCCCGGAGCAGCCCGCGGCGATGGCGCGCGAGGAACTCCTCGTACCGGACCGGATCGACGGCGTCCTCATACCGGCCCAGGCTGCCGCGGAGGCGGCGTACGCAGACGCGGAGCCGCCGTACCCCGGCAGCGAGCCGCCGAACCTCTACGGCCCCTTCTACGGCGGCCCGTACGTGCCGATGCCACTCGTCGACCGGCACCGTACGCGCGTCAAATCCTGACCCCACCGGCCCGGAGATAAGCGACCGGGTCGATGTCCGCGCCGAAGCCGGGCCCCGTCCGCACCTCGAAGTGCAGATGCGGGCCCGTGCTGTTGCCCGTGGACCCCGAGCGGCCGATGCGCTGCCCGGCGCCCACCGACTGCCCCGCCTTCACGGAGATCGCCGACAGGTGGGCGTACTGGGTGTAGCGGCCGTCGGTGTGCCGGATCACCACCTGGTAGCCGAAGGAGCCCTCCCACCCGGCGCTCACGACCTGCCCGGCCCCGACGGACTTCACGGATGTGCCGGTCGGTACGGCGAAGTCGACCCCGGTGTGGTAACCCTTCGACCAGGAGGCGCCCGCCTTGCGGTACGGCGTGCCCGGGGCGGCGCTCACCGGGGCGACCAGCGCGCGGCTGCCCGTCGTGGCCTGCTCTTGGCGGTCCGGCGCGGTCTTCCCCGAGGTGGATTTGGGGGTCGACTTGGGGGTGGACGTCGTCTCGGTCGTCGCCGCGGCGGCCTTGCCGCGCAGCGCGAGCCGCTGGCCCGGCAGGATCAGGTCGGGGTCCGCTCCGATGGTCTTCCGGTTCGCCGCGTACAGCCCCCGCCAACCGCCTCTGACCTTCTGCGACTCGGCGATCCCCGAGAGGGTGTCGCCGCGGACGACCGTGTACATCTCGGCGGTGCCGGCCCGCGACTGGGGCGTGGTCTGCGGCTGGACGTCCTGGACCGAGGTCTTCTTCGTGGTGCCGGCGGGGTGGATGTCGGGCGTGTCTCCGCCCCGGGTCAGCCCGGCCCGTACCGAGCACACCGGCCAGGCGCCGGGCCCCTGCCCGTCCAGTACCTTCTCCGCCACGGCTATCTGCTGGTCCTTGGTGGCCAGATCCGCCCGGGCCGCGTACCGCGTGCCGCCGTACGCCTCCCACGTCGACTGGGCGAACTGCAGGCCGCCGTAGTAGCCGTTGCCCGTGTTGACGTGCCAGCGGCTGGTCGACTCGCACGCGGCGACCTTGTTCCAGGTGTCCACGTCGGCGGCCTGCGCTGCGCCGGTGCCGATGAGGGGGAGCGCCATTCCGGCGCCGCCCGCGGTGACGGTGAGTGAGGCGCGGTTGATCCTGTTCGGCTGGTACCGGCGGTGGCGACCGCGTGCGGCCATGACGGAGCCCCCCATTGACATGCGTCAGGAGGGGCAAAAGTAAGCGCTGCGAACAGGCCATGACAAGACGGAAATTCAGCCTCCCGTTCACGCCAAGTGGCGAGGATTCGGCGTACGTTGCCCGGTGTCCGGGACGAGGCTCGGGACGGCTGAGTGCGGCGGGGCCTTCCGTGCGTATCTGCCTGCGACATCGCGCCACCCCGGGTGTGCGGCCGGAGAACCGGCACGTCAGGATGGACGATGGGGCAATACTGGCGGGCGGGACCGGCACCGCTGATATATCGAGG
This sequence comes from Streptomyces bicolor, assembly GCF_000719285.1. Taxonomy (GTDB): domain Bacteria; phylum Actinomycetota; class Actinomycetes; order Streptomycetales; family Streptomycetaceae; genus Streptomyces; species Streptomyces bicolor. The sequence goes on from NZ_JOFS01000076.1 coordinate 6,090, forward strand.
TCACTAGGAGCCAACGCATGAGCACTTCGGCGCAGATCGGCGTCACGGGTCTCGCGGTCATGGGCCGCAATCTCGCCCGCAACTTCGCCCGCAACGGCTACACGGTCGCGGTGCACAACCGGACGCCGGCGCGCACGCGGGCGCTGGTGGAGGAGTTCGGGAGCGAGGGCGAGTTCATCGCGGCCGAGACCGCCAAGGAGTTCGTGGCGGCGTTGGAGCGGCCGCGGCGGCTGGTGATCATGGTGAAGGCCGGTGAGCCGACCGACTCGGTGATCCAGGAGTTCGCACCGCTGCTCGAGCCCGGCGACATGATCATCGACGGTGGCAACGCGCACTTCGCCGACACTCGGCGCCGCGAGCGCGACCTGCGTGAGCAGGGCATCCACTTCGTCGGCATGGGCGTCTCCGGCGGCGAGGAGGGCGCGCTGCTCGGCCCGAGCATCATGCCGGGCGGCCCGAAGGAGTCGTACGACTCTCTCGGCCCGATGCTGGAGAAGATCTCCGCGAAGGCGGCGGACGGGGCGCCCTGTGTGACGCACGTCGGTCCGGACGGTGCCGGGCACTTCGTGAAGATGGTGCACAACGGCATCGAGTACGCCGACATGCAGCTCATCGGCGAGGCGTACCAGCTGCTGCGCGACGTCGCCGGGTACGAGCCCGCCCAGATCGCGGAGATCTTCCGGACCTGGAACCGGGGCCGGCTGGACTCCTACCTGATCGAGATCACCGCCGAGGTGCTGTCGCACGTGGACGCGGCGACGGGCAAGCCGTTCGTGGACGTGGTGGTCGACCAGGCCGAGCAGAAGGGCACGGGCCGCTGGACCGTGCAGATCGCGCTGGACCTGGGAGTGCCGGTGTCCGGCATCGCGGAGGCGGTGTTCGCGCGGTCGCTGTCCGGGCACGCGGCGCTGCGGGAAGCCTCCCGCGGGCTGGCCGGACCGAAGGCGTCGCCGCTGAGCGAGGCGGAGGCGGGGGCGTTCGCCGACCGGGTCGAGCAGGCGCTGTACGCGTCGAAGATCGTGTCGTACACGCAGGGCTTCCATGAGATCGACGCGGCGCGCGCGGAGTACGACTGGGACATCGACCTGGGCGCGGTCTCCGCGATCTGGCGCGGCGGCTGCATCATCCGGGCGGCGTTCCTGGACCGTATCCGGGCCGCGTACGACACGCGGGCCGATCTGCCGAGCCTGCTGTCGGACGAGACGTTCGCACGGGAGATCGCGGATGCGCAGGACGACTGGCGTGAGGTGCTGATCGCGGCGACGCGGCAGGGGGTGCCGACTCCTGGGTTCGCGGCGGCGCTGGCGTACTACGACGCGTTGCGTGCGGAGCGGTTGCCTGCGGCGCTTACGCAGGGGCAGCGGGACTTCTTTGGGGCGCACACGTATCGGAAGGTGGACCAGGAGGGGTCGTTCCACACGTTGTGGGGTGGGGATCGGTCGGAGGTCTCCGCCTAGTAGCTCGGAGGGTTCGGTCGTAGCGCGGGGGTGCGGCCTGTGGGGGCCGGTCGCGTAGTTCCCCGCGCCCCTTGCGGCGTTGCGGTGGGCGGCGATTTCACGTCGCCCACCGCCTCTTCACTGCCCGCCGCGTTCCCGCCGGGGCTCAGCTCAGTGGTGGGCCCGGCTCCGGATTCGGTACGGGTTCCGGGCCCGGGGGGATCGGAGACGGGTCCGGGCCGGGGACCGGGCTGGGGCCCGGTGGTGGCGGCGGGGGTGGGGTGGGCC
>NZ_JOFS01000077.1 GCF_000719285.1 Streptomyces bicolor
TCGGTTCGAGCGTGGGGGAGGAGCCACGTGGGCGGTTCGGCAACGCGGCTGGGGGTCCCCCCTCTGGGGGAGTGCGTGCCAGGCGTCGCGCGCCCGGCCGGAGATGTGACACAGGCTCTGAGACACCGGGCGGTGAGCCGCTCGCGCGTCAGGCGGTGCCCTCTTCGGCCTGCTCCCGCAGGAAATCGCTGACCTGGAGCGCGAGGCCGTCCCGCAGGGTGGCGGAGTGGGCGCCGACCGACTCCTGGAGGCCGAGGCCGCCGGTCCACAGCCGGCGGTCGGCCCACTCCTCCTCCACGCGCAGCTGGATCTGGACGTCGACCTGGCCCAGGCTCGCCTCCGGGCCGGCGGCGTACAGCACGGCCGTGGCCCGGCGCAGCGGGTAGACGTCGAAGCCCTCGATGAACTGCGAGTTGCGCCAGTCGATGAACGCGGCCTCGCCGTCGCGGCCGATCCGCACGTCGATCTGGCCGTCCTCGAGATGAATGCCGAGGTGCCTCTCGCCGCGGTTCTCGACGGTGACGCGGATCCTGAAGTACGTCAGACCTTCGGCGGCGTCGTCCCGTCCGCGGGGCGGCTCGGCGGCTTCCAGGCGGTGGACGCGGACACGCAGACCGGCATGCTCGTCGTACTCGTGCCAGTCCCCGACCACGTTCGGCTCGTACACAATCCACCTCTCGACCCAGAGAGCTGCTTCCTATCTTTGCGCTCAGTGCACTGTCAAATGAGCAGAATGCGCTGTGGCCAGCCCATTCGCCCCCTTGATCGCCGATCAAGCCGTGGGCAGGAAGAATCCGCTTACCGGCCCGCCGACCGTGTTCACCCACGTGCCGCACATCACGTTCCGCGCCAAGATCAGCGAGCCGGGATCGGCGAGCCGGCCGCCACAGCTCACTCGGAACCGCGCAGCCGCGCGTCGGACGCGCTTCTCGACAACGCACTGTCATTCGACGGCAACACGTAGTCGCATTCACGAATTTTGTTTCGGCTGCCGTTTCAGGGGGGAATGTACCTGTATGTGCTTCGGACCGGAGGCACGTCCGTGGGAGCCGGCCCGCCAGGGTGTTCCTGGACGCCTCCATGAGGTCCGAGTCCGCACCTCCCATGGTGTCTGTCCAGTCAGCACCCGCTGAGGGAGGTGCGCACTCATGAGTGCCACCACCAGAACGAAGCAGCATCCGCATGACGACGCCCCTGACACCGCCGAGGCGTTCGACCGGCTCGTGGGGCTGTCCGACGGGCCGGAGCGCAAGGAGCTCAGGGACGATCTGGTCCAGGCCTGGTTGCCCATGGCCGAGCGGATCGCCGTCCGCTTCAAGGGCCGCGGGGAGTCCTTGGAGGACCTGTACCAGGTGGCCGCCCTGGGACTGGTGAAGGCCGTCGACCACTACGACCCGGCACGCGGTCACGCCTTCGAGGCGTACGCGGTTCCCACCATCACCGGCGAGATCAAACGGCACTTCCGCGACCACATGTGGACGCTGCACGTACCGCGCCGGGTCCAGGACCTGCGCAACCGGGTGCGCAGTTCCGCGAAGGAGCTGTCCCAGCGGACCCCGGGCCGCGCCCCCACGATCCCCGAGATCGCCGAACACGCGCATCTGACCGTGGGTGAGGTGCGCACCGGGATGGAAGCGCTGGAGTGCTTCTCCGCGCTGTCGCTGGAGGCGGAGATGCCGGGCACGGACGGATACGCACTGGGGGACGCGATCGGCGGTCCGGATCCGGCGTACGACGTCGTCGTCGACCGCGTCGCCGTCAAGCCGTGTCTGCAGCGGCTGCCGGAGCGCGAGCGGACCATCCTCTACCTGCGGTTCTTCGGCGGGATGACCCAGAGCCGGATCGCGCAGCAGCTCGGCATCTCGCAGATGCATGTGTCGCGGCTGCTGAGCGGCTGCTTCGCCCAACTGCGCGAGGAACTGCTCGCCGAGGTCCGTTGACCCGGGCGGCCGAACCGGAAAGTGAAAGGGGCGAGGCGTCAGTCTTGTGCCGATCCCGGGATCTGCGTCGGGCCGTAGCGTTCGAGTGCCTCTTCGAGTTCCGCGGCGATCTCCGGGGGCATCCTGCCGTCCCGGCCCCAGATGAGAATGAGTTCCGCGACATGGCGGAGCTTGATGTTCGTGTGCTGGGAGACGTCCTTCAGCACAGCCCAGCCCTGGTCCGGCGCCACCCGCCCGAGAGCCACGACCATGCCGATCGCCTGGTCCACGACCGCATGCGAGACGACCGCTTCCTTGAGCTGGTCGACCTCTTCCTCCAGCTCGAGGATGCGGTCCGTCTCGTTCTTGTCGGCGGGCTCGTTCGGTGTCGGTGCCACGCCACCATCCTCGTCGCTTTGCCGGACGCATGCCAGTGAGGCGGAGGGCTGGTCCTCGGCCGTTTCGGCGCTCTGCCGGGGGTACTCGACAGGCCCCGGAACGGTTCCGGCCGGACACTGGGAAAGGACCGGTGGCCGCCGGTCGGGCGAGACCAGGACGCGACTGCCATGAACGATGTGCGAAACCCCCGGGGCACGGCCGAGATCGTGTCCACCCACTCCGTCTTCGGCGCGCCCTGCTGGGTGAGCCTGACCAGCCGCGACCTGGAAGCCACCCAGGAGTTCTACTCGGCCGTGCTGGGCTGGCGCTGGCGGCCGGCCAAGCTGGGCGACCGTTTCCGGGTCGCGCTGGCGCAGAGCGTGCCGGTGGCGGGGATCGCCGCGGTCGCCTCGATGTGGCAGATGGCCGTGGCCTGGACGCCGTACTTCGCCGTGCCCAGTGCGGACGAGGCGGTGGCGCGGGTGCAGGAGCGGGGCGGCACCACGGCCGTCGGGCCGCTGTCGCTGCCGCCCGGGAGGGCGGCGCTGCTGGCCGACCGGGACGGGGCGACGTTCGGCATCTGGGAGGGGGAGCTCATCTCCAACTGGGAGACCTGGCGCCGGGCCGCGCCCACGTTCATCCGGCTGCACACCCGTGACGCCTTCGACGCCGCGATGTTCTACGGCGAGGTCCTCGACTGGGCGACGGAGCGGCCCGGCTGCTGCGAGGTCCGTTACGAGGGTGGGGAGGTCGTGCTGCGCAGTGGGGGTGATGTGGTGGCGCGTATCGAGTCGGGTGCGTTGGAGGCCGCGCCGGATCCGACGATTCGACCGCACTGGCAGGTTCACTTCGCGGTGGGCGATGTGGAGGGCTGCACTCGGGCCGCGGAGTTGCATGGGGGGAGTGTGCTGTCGAAGGGCAGCGAGGAGGCTGTGCTGCGGGATCCTGACGGGGCGCAGTTCACGGTTACTTCGCATCGGGAACGGTGACGCCGGTCGCGCCCACACGGCGGAGCCGCATATCGACACAGCCCCGCCCCCCTTCAGGGCGTTGTACGTGACGGTCTCGACAGCAGCACCAGACTGCGGCGCTCGACCAGGAGCGCGGTGGCCGCCTTGTGTTCCGCCTCGTCCGGTGGGCCCTGGGGTTCGGCCGTGTCGATCAAGGTGGTCCAGCGGTCGCCGTAGGTGTTGTCCGGGAGTTGGAACTCGACCGGTTCCCAGTAGCTGTTGAGCAGGAGCAGGAAGGAGTCGTCCACCACGGGGCGGCCGCAGGCGTCGGGTTCGGCGATGGCGTCGCCGTTGAGGAAGACGGCCAGGGAGTGGGCGTCGGGGCGGTGCCAGTCGTCGTCGGTCAGTTCGCGGCCGTCGGGCTGCAGCCAGACCAGGTCGGGCAGTGGCTGTTCGGGGTGGGTCGCTGTTTCGCCCCGGAAGAAGCGGCGGCGACGCAGGACGGGATGGGCGGCGCGCAGGGCGATGACGTAGCGGGTGAATTCGGTGAGCGCGCGCTGGTCGTCGGTGGTGCGCCAGTCGATCCAGGAGACCTCGTTGTCCTGGCAATAGGCGTTGTTGTTGCCGCGCTGGGTGCGGCCGAGTTCGTCGCCGTGGCAGAGCATGGGGATGCCCTGGGAGAGCAGGAGCGTGGCGAGGAAGTTGCGTTGTTGGCGGGCGCGCAGTCGCAGTACGGCCGGGTCGCGGGTCTCGCCCTCGACGCCGCAGTTCCAGGAGCGGTTGTGGCTCTCGCCGTCCCGGTTGCCCTCGCCGTTGGCCTCGTTGTGCTTGTCGTTGTACGAGACGAGGTCGCGCAGGGTGAACCCGTCGTGCGCGGTGACGAAGTTGACGCTGGCGCGCGGGCGGCGCCGGCTGTGTGCGTACAGGTCGGAGGAGCCGGTCAGCCGGGAGGCGAACTCGCCGAGCGAACCGGGCTCGCCGCGCCAGAAGTCCCGTACGGCGTCGCGGTACTTGCCGTTCCACTCCGACCACAGCGGCGGGAAGTTGCCCACCTGGTAGCCGCCCTCCCCCACGTCCCACGGCTCGGCGATCAGCTTGACCCTGCTGATCACCGGGTCCTGCTGGATCAGGTCGAAGAACGCCGAGAGCCGGTCCACCTCGTGGAACTGGCGGGCCAGCGTGGCCGCGAGGTCGAAGCGGAAGCCGTCGACGTGCATCTCCGTGACCCAGTAGCGCAGCGAGTCCATGATCAGCTGGAGGACGTACGGGTGGCGCATCAACAGGCTGTTGCCGGTGCCCGTGGTGTCGTAGTAGTGCGCCCAGTCGCCGTCCACCAGGCGGTAGTAGGAGGCGTTGTCGATGCCGCGGAAGGAGAGCGTCGGGCCCCGCTCGTTGCCCTCGGCGGTGTGGTTGTAGACGACGTCGAGGATCACTTCGAGGCCGGCCGCGTGCAGCGCCTTCACCATCGACTTGAACTCGTCGACCTGCTGGCCGCGGGTGCCGTGGGCGGCGTAGGCGTTGTGCGGCGCGAAGAAGCCGATCGTGTTGTAGCCCCAGTAGTTGGCCAGGCCGCGGTCGAGCAGGACGCCGTCCTGGACGTACTGGTGGACCGGCATCAGCTCGACGGCGGTCACCCCGAGGGACGTCAGGTGCTCGACGACCGCTGGGTGGGCGAGTCCGGCGTAGGTGCCGCGCAGCTCCGGCGGGACGTCGGGGTGGGTGCGGGTGAGGCCGCGTACGTGCGCCTCGTAGATGACGGTGTCGGCGTACGGCCGCCGGGGCGGTCGGTCGTCGCCCCAGTCGAAGTACGGCTCGGTCACCACGCCGAGCATGGTGTGCCCGGCGCTGTCGGCCGGGGACGGGGCGCCCGGGGTGCGCTCGAAGAGGGAGGCGTGGTTGTCCACCCGGCCGTCCACCGCCCTGCTGTACGGGTCGAGCAGCAGCTTCGCCGGATTGCACCGGTGGCCCAGGTCCGGGGCCCAGGGGCCGTGGACCCGGTAGCCGTAGCGCTGTCCGGGGCCGACCCCGGGCAGATAGCCGTGCCAGACGAAGCCGTCGACCTCGGTGAGCGCAACCGGTGTGTACTGCTCCTTGTCGTCGACGAGGACGAGTTCGACGCGGTCGGCGACCTCGCTGAACAGGGCGAAGTTGGTGCCCTGTCCGTCGAAGGCGGCGCCCAGCGGATAGGGGTGCCCGCTCCAGGCGGGCACCCCTTTGCGCACGTCCTTGCGGCGGCGTCTCGCGGTCACCGGGCCTCCTCCAGGGCGCCGTCCCGGATGCCCGCCGCGTCGGCCAGGGCGGTGACGGGCACCTCGCGCGGCACTCCGCGCGCCTCCCGCAGGCTGGGCGCGGGCGCGGCCGGGACGAGCGGGGCATGTTCCCCGGCGCGGGCGCGCTGCGAGAACCAGATGACCTTGCTGCCGGTCTCGGTGGCGCAGCAGCCCCACCCGTCGCTCATCGCGGCCAGGTGCTGCAGGCAGGCGCGCAGCTCGTGGTCCGGACGCAGGGCGCGGTCGTTGTCGCCGATGGCGGTGATGAGGTGCTGGCCGTTCCACCACATCTCGATCGAGGTGTTCTTGTCCTTCGCGTGCTCGTCGATGGCCCGCAACAGCATCTCCGTGCCGTGGCGGACGGGCTCGACAAGCGTCTCCAGGTCCCAGTACCTGAGGTGAGCGGCCAGAATTCGGCTGACCTGACCCACCCGTTCGGGGCTGACTTCCACGTCGAGGTGGTAGTAGCAGGGCACTGCGGTCTTCACCGTCGTTACCTCCTCACCGCGCTGGCTCCCGCTCTCTCGCCCCTGCGGGACGGGCCCCGAGCACGGAGCGTGAGCACTGATCGCTTCTGAGTCACTTCAGGGTGGATGCGGTACGCCATTCGTGCAACACGAGCGGGCATCCGAGGTAGTTGAAGCTCCAACAGGACGCTGCGTCGTCGACCATGCACCATATGTGAAGACCTCGATGCCCGTAACGGAACCCGTGCGTGTACGCGCGCGGGTTCCGCCCGACGGTCGGGAGACGCGTCATCGAGCAGCCCGGAAGGTGAACGGCGCCATGCTGCTACCGGCCAAAGCCGAAGTCGCCCGGCAACTGCGGCGATACCGGGCCTGGGAACGCGCCATGCTCGCGGCCCCGGCCGACCGTGCGGTGCGCGCCACGTTCGAGGACGCCGGCTACACGCTGTGCGTGCTGATGGGGAAGCGCTGCGCGCGCGAGGCCGCGGACGCGGCGGAACGCTATCTGCGCATCACCCTGGCGGCCTACCTCCGGGAGCAGGACGAGCGGCCCCATCTGCACGCGGCGACGCGACGGGGTCCGTCGAGATCACGGCGGTGGCGTTTCCTCGCGGGGAGGTAGCCGCCTTACGGCGCAGTTGGATCCCCGGCCGGGCCTGGTGCCCGGCCTCGAGCACGGTGGAGGTGAACCATGGGCAGGACCAAGACGAGGACCGGTCGGGGGACCGGGACGATCGGCCGCATCCCGGTACGGGACGTACAGCCGGCCGTGGCGTGCGGCAGGCATCCGGCGAAGGCGGTCGCGGGTGAGACCTTCGAGGTCACGGCCACCGTGTTCCGGGAGGGCCATGACGCCGTGGCCGCCAATGTCGTGCTGACGGATCCGGACGGCCGCCCGGGCCCGTGGACGCCGATGCACGAGGTGGCTCCGGGCAGCGATCGCTGGGGCGCCAAGGTGACCCCGCCCACCGTGGGCCAGTGGACGTTTCACGTGGAGGCCTGGAGCGATCCGGTGGCCACCTGGCGCCGTACGGCCCGGATCAAGGTTCCGGCCGGGATCGATGTCGGGCTGGTCCTGGAAGAGGGTGGCGAGATGTACGAGCGTGCGGCCGCCGGAGTGCCGGACGACGCGGGGCGGGCGACCGTGCTGGCCGCCGCGGAGGCCTTGCGTGACGACTCGCTGCCGCCCGTGTCGCGGCTGGAGGCGGCGTTCGCGGCGAACGTGGACGCGGTGTTGGGGCGGTATCCGCTGCGGGACCTGGTCACCGCCTCCGATCCGCTGCCGCTGCTGGTGGAACGCGAGCGGGCCCTGTTCGGCTCC
>NZ_JOFS01000078.1 GCF_000719285.1 Streptomyces bicolor
ACTGGGCAACTTGCCTCGGGGCGGGGGGATTGCCAAGGGGGCGTGCGAGTATGGGGGGTGCGGGGAGGGTGGGTTCCGGTTGCGCGGTGTTTGCTGGGTGCCCTGCGTTGCGGCCGGGGCGGGGCCGTTGCGCAGCCCGGCGCGAGGGGGTGCCGCCTGCGCCCACCCGTGCCCGTGCCGCCCCAGCGGCGCGACTGCCCGCAGGCTGGTCAGGTGTGGCTGACGGTCCCCGTTCACCGCTGTTTTCGGACACGGGCTGCCTCCGGATGGCCTGGTTTCGCGTCGTCCCTTGCCCCGGCCGCCCGCTCCGTACTTCCTCCCAGCCTCCCCCTCGCCACCCCGCCCCGCCAGTTACGCCCTGCCCGCCCCCTTTGCCCCTGTGCAGAACGTCAAAGTTCGACCCCTGGTTTTGTACACATACGGCTCATGACGACCCCCCTGTAAGGAGCGATAGCCTTGGTGGCGTGATCAGCGCGATAGCTCGCGGGGGCACTGGAGCCCCTGCCCTGCGCCCGGAGAGCACGGACGACATCCGTGACCGGGCGGCGGTCGCTGGTCTTCGCGGGCGGGAGGGGGGCGTAAGGGCTCCCGGGACGTCATGTACACCCCGGGCCCGGGCGTCGCAGAGAGCAGCGTCACACCCCGTGGGCAGCTCAAAAATGGCTCATATATCCCCGCTCATCTCACCTCGCGGCATAGCGTCGAAGCAGACCGGACACCCCGCGTCGCGGCGTTACACCGGAGGGGAAGAGACCGTACTTCCTTCTACGTCACGCAACGGCGCGCGACAGGAGCCAGAGGACAATGCAGACCAAGCTGGACGAAGCCAAGGCCGAGCTGCTCGAGAGGGCCGCCCGGGTAGCTGAGAACAGCCCGGTCGGGGGGTATCTACCGACCGGGACGACGGACGAGGGCACCGCCGGCACCCCGGACCACGACATCGTGCTCGCGTTCCTCCAGCGCTACTACCTGCACACCGCACCGGAGGACCTCACCGACCGCGACCCGGTCGACATCTTCGGGGCCGCCTTCTCGCACTACCGTCTGGCCGAGAACCGCCCCCAGGGCACGGCCAACGTGCGGGTGCACACGCCCACCGTGGAAGAGAACGGGTGGACCTGCAGCCACTCCGTCGTCGAGGTCGTGACCGACGACATGCCGTTCCTGGTCGACTCCGTCACCAACGAGCTGACCCGGCAGGGGCGGGGCATCCACGTCGTCATCCACCCGCAGGTCTTCGTCCGCCGCGACCTCACGGGCAAGCTCATCGAGGTGCTCACCACGCCGCCCGCCGGCGAGCTGCCGCACGACACGCACACCGAGTCCTGGATCCACGTCGAGATCGACCGCGAGACCGACCGCGCCGACCTGAAGCAGATCACCGCCGACCTGCTGCGCGTCCTGTCCGATGTCCGCGAGGCCGTCGAGGACTGGGGCAAGATGCGGGACCTGGCCGTGCGCATGGCCGACGAGCTGGCCCAGGAGCCCCACTCCGACCTGCGCGAGCAGGAGTTCGAGGAGGCCCGCGAGCTGCTGCGCTGGCTGGCCGACGACCACTTCACCTTCCTCGGCTACCGCGAGTACGAGCTGCGGAACGACGACTCGCTGGCCGCCGTGCCGGGGACCGGGCTCGGCATCCTGCGCTCCGACCCGCACCACTCGGAGACCGACAGCCACCCCGTCAGCCCGTCCTTCGAGCGGCTGCCCGCCGACGCGCGCGCCAAGGCCCGCGAGCACAAGCTCCTCATCCTCACCAAGGCGAACAGCCGGGCGACCGTGCACCGGCCGTCGTACCTCGACTACGTCGGGGTGAAGAAGTTCAACGAGAACGGGGAAGTCGTCGGCGAGCGGCGCTTCCTGGGTCTGTTCTCCTCCGCCGCCTACACCGAGTCCGTCCGCCGTGTCCCCGTCATCCGGCGCAAGGTGGACGAGGTGCTCCAGGTCGCCGGGTTCTCGCCCAACAGCCACGACGGGCGCGACCTGCTGCAGATCCTGGAGACATACCCGCGCGACGAGCTCTTCCAGACCCCGGTCCCCGAGCTCCAGCGCATCGCCACCTCCGTCCTGTACCTCCAGGAACGGCGCAGGCTGCGCCTCTACCTCCGCCAGGACGAGTACGGCCGCTATTACTCCGCTCTCGTCTACCTCCCGCGCGACCGCTACACCACCGGCGTGCGCCTGCGGATCATCGACATCCTGAAGGAGGAGCTCGACGGCATCAGCGTCGACTTCACCGCCTGGAACACGGAGTCGATCCTGTCCCGGCTGCACTTCGTCGTCCGCGTCCCGCAGGGCACCGAGCTGCCGCAGCTCAGCGACAGCGACAAGGAGCGCATCGAGGCGCGTCTGGTCGAGGCCGCGCGCTCCTGGGCCGACGGCTTCGCCGACGCGCTGAACGCCGAACTCGGCGAGGAGCGCGCCGCCGAGCTGCTGCGCCGCTACTCCAACGCCTTCCCCGAGGGCTACAAGGCCGACCACAAGCCGCGCTCCGCGGTCTCGGACCTCGTCCACCTCGAACAGCTCACCGAGGAGAACAACTTCTCGCTGAGCCTGTACGAGCCGGTCGGCGCCGCCCCGGAGGAGCGCCGCTTCAAGATCTACCGCAAGGGCCCGGCCATCTCCCTGTCCGCCGTCCTGCCGGTGCTCAACCGGCTCGGCGTCGAGGTCGTCGACGAGCGGCCCTACGAACTGCGCTGCTCCGACCGCAGCGTCGCCTGGATCTACGACTTCGGTCTGCGCATGCCCCAGGCGGGCGCCGGTGACTACCTCGGTGACGACGCGCGCGAGCGGTTCTCGGAGGCGTTCGCCGCGACCTGGACCGGCAAGGCGGAGAACGACGGCTTCAACGCCCTCGTGCTGCGCGCCGGGCTGACCTGGCGGCAGGCGACGGTGCTGCGGGCGTACGCGAAGTACCTGCGGCAGGCGGGCTCCACCTTCTCGCAGGACTACATGGAGGACACCCTCCGCAACAACGTCCACACCACCCGCCTCCTCGTCTCGCTGTTCGAGGCGCGGATGTCGCCGGACCGGCAGCGGGCGGGCCGGGAAATCGTCGACGCCCTCCTCGAAGAGGTGGACGCCGCTCTCGACCAGGTCGCGTCGCTCGACGAGGACCGGATCCTGCGGTCCTTCCTGACCGTGATCAAGGCGACCCTTCGTACGAACTTCTTCCAGGAGGCGGGGGGCGGCAAGCCGCACGACTACGTCTCCATGAAGTTCGACCCGCAGGCCATCCCCGACCTCCCGGCGCCGCGCCCGGCGTACGAGATCTGGGTCTACTCGCCGCGCGTCGAGGGCGTGCACCTGCGCTTCGGCAAGGTCGCGCGAGGCGGCTTGCGCTGGTCCGACCGGCGCGAGGACTTCCGGACCGAGATCCTCGGCCTGGTGAAGGCGCAGATGGTGAAGAACACCGTCATCGTGCCGGTCGGCGCCAAGGGCGGCTTCGTCGCCAAGCAGCTGCCGGACCCGAGCGTGGACCGGGACGCATGGCTGGCCGAGGGTGTCGCGAGCTACAAGACGTTCATCTCGGCGCTGCTCGACATCACCGACAACATGGTCGCCGGCGAGGTCGTGCCCCCGGCGGACGTCGTCCGGCACGACGAGGACGACACCTACCTCGTCGTCGCCGCCGACAAGGGCACCGCGACCTTCTCCGACATCGCCAACGGGGTGGCCGAGCAGTACAACTTCTGGCTCGGCGACGCCTTCGCCTCCGGCGGCAGCGCGGGTTACGACCACAAGGGCATGGGCATCACCGCCCGCGGCGCCTGGGAGTCCGTCAAGCGGCACTTCCGTGAGCTGGGCGTGGACACGCAGAGCGAGGACTTCACGGTCGTCGGCATCGGCGACATGTCCGGTGACGTCTTCGGCAACGGCATGCTGCTCAGCGAGCACATCCGCCTGGTCGCCGCCTTCGACCACCGGCACATCTTCATCGACCCGACCCCGGACGCGGCCACCTCCTACGCCGAGCGCCGCCGCCTGTTCGAGCTGCCCCGCTCCAGCTGGGAGGACTACAACACCGAGCTGCTGTCGGCCGGCGGCGGGATCTTCCCGCGCAGCGCCAAGGCCATCACGGTCAACGCGCACATCCGCGAGGCCCTCGGCATCGAGGGCAAGGTCTCCAAGATGACCCCGGCCGAGCTGATGAAGGCCATCCTCCAGTCGCCGGTGGACCTGCTGTGGAACGGCGGCATCGGTACGTATGTGAAGGCCTCGACCGAGTCCAACGCGGACGTCGGTGACAAGGCCAACGACCCGATCCGCGTCGACGGCGCCGAACTGCGCGTCAAGGTCGTCGGCGAGGGCGGCAACCTGGGTCTGACCCAGCTCGGCCGGATCGAGTTCGCGCGGCACGGCGGCAAGATCAACACCGATGCCATCGACAACAGCGCGGGCGTCGACACCTCCGACCACGAGGTGAACATCAAGATCCTGCTCAACGGTCTGGTCTCCGAGGGCGACATGACCGTCAAGCAGCGCAACAAGCTGCTCGCCGAGATGACCGACGAGGTCGGCCGCCTGGTCCTGCGCAACAACTACGCGCAGAACACGGCGATCGCCAACGCCCTCGCCCAGTCCAAGGACATGCTCCACGCCCAGCAGCGCTATATGAAGCACCTGGTCAGGGAGGGCGCCCTGGACCGCGCCCTGGAGTTCCTGCCCACCGACCGCCAGATCCGCGAACGTCTCGGCGCCGGCCACGGCCTGACCGGTCCGGAGACGGCCGTCCTGCTGGCGTACACGAAGATCACGGTCGCCGACGAACTGCTGCACACCTCGCTGCCGGACGACCCGTATCTGAGCACCCTGCTGCACGCCTACTTCCCGAGCGCGCTGCGCGAGCGGTTCCCGGAGCACCTCGTCAGTCACCCGCTGCGCCGCGAGATCACCACGACCGTGCTGGTCAACGACACGGTCAACACGGGCGGTACGACGTATCTGCACCGGCTGCGCGAGGAGACCGGCGCCTCGCTGGAGGAGATCGTCCGGGCGCAGACCGTGGCCCGCGCGATCTTCCGCTCGGCGGCCGTGTGGGACGGCGTCGAGGCGCTCGACAACAAGGTCGACGCCGACGTCCAGACCCGGATCCGGCTGCACTCGCGCCGCCTCGTCGAGCGCGGCACGCGCTGGCTGCTCAACAACCGGCCGCAGCCGCTGGAACTCGCCGAGACCATCGACTTCTTCGCCGAGCGGGTCGAGCAGGTCTGGTCGCAGCTGCCGAAGCTGCTGCGCGGTGCGGATCTGGAGTGGTACCAGCAGATCTACGACGAGCTGACCGGCGCCGGCGTCCCGGCCGAACTGGCCACCCGGGTGGCCGGCTTCTCCTCCGCCTTCCCGACGCTGGACATCGTGTCCGTGGCCGACCGCACGGGCAAGGACCCTATGGATGTCGCCGAGGTCTACTACGACCTGGCCGACCGCCTCAACATCACCCAGCTCATGGACCGCATCATCGAGCTCCCGCGCGCGGACCGCTGGCAGTCCATGGCCCGCGCCTCCATCCGCGAGGACCTCTACGCCGCCCACGCGGCCCTGACCTCCGACGTCCTGGCGGCCGGCAACGGCAGTGCGACGCCCGAGCAGCGGTACAAGGCGTGGGAGCAGAAGAACGGGGCGATTCTGGGGCGGGCGCGTACGACGCTGGACGAGATCCGGGGCTCGGAGGCGTTCGACCTGGCCAACCTGTCGGTGGCGATGCGCACGATGCGGACGCTGCTGCGGACGCACACATAGCCGTACGTGAGTCAGGGCGCCCCGGGCTGTGACAGTCCGGGGCGCTCGCGCATTCGGGGCAAAACGGGATTTACAGTGCTCGGGTGAGCACCCTGCGGGCCGCGCTGCGGAGAACGACCGTCATCCCGCAGGTCGTCGCCGCGCTGGTCGTCGTGCTGCTCCTCCTCGTGATCGTCCGGCTTCCGTGGGCCGGTGACCTCGGTGTGCACGCGGCGACCGTGCAACGCCTGCGGCACAGCCTGGTCGATCCCGGCAATCCCCTGGTCGACGCGGACACGCCGAGTCCGTACTACTCGCCGTGGACGCTGGTGCTCGGGTTTCTCGCACGGGTGACGGGGTTCTCGGTCTTCGTCGTGCTGCGGGTCGGCGCGGTGGTCGCGCTGGGGCTGCTGGTCACGGGCGTATGGCGATACGTACGGACGCTCAGCGCGCATCGGGCCGCGCCCGCGCTCGCCGTGCTGTGTCTGGTGTTCCTGTGGGGGACGTCGCTGTTCACGTGGAGCGGGTTTCTCGGGCTCAACTCCCTGGCGCTGACGGTGTCGTATCCGAGTGTGTTCGCGTTGGGCTCGGCCTTTCACCTCTGGGCCTGGCTCGCGGGGGCGGTGCGTGCGCGGGCGGTGGGCGGGTGGGGGACATGGCTCGGGCTCGGGGTGCTGTGGGCGGGGATTCTGCTGTGCCATCAGTTCTCGGGGGTTGTGGCCTCCCTGGGGGCGCTGGCTGTCGTGGTCGCCGCGCGGCCGGGGCGGCAGGTGTGGCCGCGGGTGGCGGGAGGGCTGGCC
>NZ_JOFS01000079.1 GCF_000719285.1 Streptomyces bicolor
GCGGTCGTGGCCCGCGAGGACCAGCCCGGCGACAAACGCCTGGTCGCCTACGTGGTCACCGACACCGACACCCTGGACACCGAGGCCCTGCGCGCACACGTGGCGGGTCAGCTGCCCGAGTACATGGTCCCGTCCACGTTCGTCGTGCTCGACCGGCTCCCGCTGACCACCAACGGCAAGGTCGACTACCGCGCCCTGCCCGCACCGGACACGGCGACGACCACCCGGACCGGACGCGCTCCGCGGACCCCGCGCGAGGAGATCCTGTGCGGCCTGTTCGCCGAGATCCTCGGCGTGCCGGCCGTAGGCATCGACGACAACTTCTTCGAGCTGGGCGGCCACTCCCTGTCCGCCACCCGCCTGGTCAGCCGCGTCCGGGCGATCCTGGGCGTGAAGCTCTCGATCCGCAGCCTGCTCAACACTCCCACCGTGGCCGCTCTGTCGAACCTGGGCCAGGCGGACAGCGAGGAGCAGGACAGCGCGCTGGAGCACGTGCTGAACCTGCGGCCGGTCGGCAGCCGTACGCCGCTGTTCTGCGTGCACCCCGGAGGCGGCATGGCCTGGTGCTACGCCGGTCTGCTGCGCTTCGCCCCGAAGGAGTTCCCGGTGTACGGGCTCCAGGCCCGCGGGCTGGGCGTGGACGAGCCGCTCCCCGCCGACATGGACGAGCTGATCGAGGACTACCTCGGCCGCATCCGGGCGATCCAGCCGTCCGGCCCCTACTCCCTCCTGGGCTGGTCCTTCGGCGGCAAGGTCGCGCATACCCTGGCGGCCCGCCTCCAGCAGGAGGGCGAGCAGGTGTCCCTGCTGGCCGTGCTCGATTCCGGCATCGGAGGGCACGCGAGCTCGGACCGTTCGCGCAGCCAGCGCGATCTCCTGGAGCTCGCGTTCGACGGAATCGGAGCCTTTTACGCCGAAGCCGGCGACGAGCCGATCGAGATGCCGCGCATCCTCGAGATTCTCAAGGCCCACGGCGGAACACTGGCCAGCCTCGAGGAGCGGACTGTCGCCGCTCTCATCGACATCACGGAGAACAACCTCAGGATCAGCCGGGGAGCGGCCACCGAGCACTTCGACGGCAGCATGATCTTCATTGAGGCGGCCGGGCCGGACGGCGGGTCCACCGGACTCGCGGAGGCCTGGGAGCCGTATGTGAGCGGCCGGATCGAGAAGCACGTCACTCCGTTCACGCACATGCAGATGATGAGCGCGGATGCGCTTGCGGACATCGCTCCGGTTCTGGTTCGGGCGATGAAGACCAGTTCTGAGGGAATGAAGCAGGCGAGGAGCCACTGATGTCCGACCAGCCTGCGGCCAACAGGTCGACGCTGCACCGAGGACGGGTGCTGCGCGTCGAATGGGTGACCCCGCACATGGCCAGGGTTGTCCTCGGCGGTGAGGGCCTGCAGAGGTTCGGCGCCGGGCAGTACACCGATCACTACGTGAAGTTGATCTTCCCTCTCGAGGGTGTGCAGTACCCCGAGCCGTTCGACATCTCGGCCATTCGCCGGGACCTCCCCCGGGACCAGTGGCCCAAGACCCGGACGTACACGGTCCGCGGGTGGGACCCGGAGGCCGTCGAACTGACCCTGGACTTCGTCCACCACGGTGAGCGTGGTCTGGCCGGCCCGTGGGCCGCGACGGTCAAGCCCGGTGAGGAGATCTACTTCATCGGTCCCGGCGGCGGCTACTCGCCCAGCACCGAGGCCGATTGGCATCTGCTCGTCGGAGACGAGTCCGCCCTGCCCGCGATCGGGGCTTCCCTGGAGGCAATGCCGTCAGGAGCGGTCGTCAAGGCGTTCATCGAGGTCTCCGGTCCGGAGGACGAGCAGGAGATCCGGACGCCGGCCGATGCCGAGATCGTCTGGCTGCACCGCGGGGAGCGTCGGATTGGCGACGCGCTTCACGAGGCCGTCTCCGAACTGGACTTCCCGACCGGAACGGTGCATGCCTTCGTCCACGGTGAGGCGCACTTCGTGAAGGCGCTGCGGCAGCACCTCCGAATGGAACGCGGCCTGACCCGCTATCAGCTGTCCATTTCCGGCTACTGGCGGCGCGGGGTGGACGAGGACGGATGGCAGTCCACCAAATCCGAGTGGAGCCGCGACCCGGCGGACCCGACGCCGGCGTAGTTCTCGGCCCTTTCCCAGGCATCGGTGACGTCGCCGCCCACTCCTCGTGGGCGGCGGTCATCGGTGAGCCAGTGCCCCTTCTCTTGTGCCGGCCCGACCGCGAGTCGTGCGATCTCAACCCCGAAAGACGGTGATTGGTAATGCGTGCTGCGACTTTTGGTGATGTCGCCGACGATCGGTCGTTCGAGTCGAATGCGGCGTTGATCGGTGACTCGGTGCAGGCGGCTTTTGCGGCGCAGGTGCTGCGGTCCCCGGACGGGGTGGCGGTGCGCTGTGCGGGACGGGAGCTGTCGTACCGGGAACTCGACGAGCACCGACCCGGGCGTGGACTGCCGACCGGACCAGCTGGCGTACGTGATGTACACCTCCGGTTCGACCGGCCGCCCGAAGGGTGTGGCGGTCACCCACCGCGACGTCCTCGAGCTGGTCGTGGACAGCATGTTCGAGCCGGGCGCGCACGAGCGGATGCTGATGGTCATCCCGTACGCGTTCGATCCCTCGGTCTACGGCCTGTGGGTGCCGCTGCTGCAGGGTGGGCGGACGGTCATCACGCCCGAGGGTGATCTGAGTGTGGCGGTGCTTGCCCGCCTGATCGCCGAGGAGGAGATCACCGCCCTGGACGTCTCCGCCGGCCTGTTCCAGGTGATGGCGGAGGAGGATCCGGGCTGCTTCGCAGGTGCGCGTGAGGTGATCACAGGTGGTGACGTGGTCTCGCCCACCGCGGTGCAGCGGGTGCTGGACCACTGCCCGGACATCGTCGTGCGCAGCGCGTACGGTCCCACCGAGACCACGCTGTATGCGACGCAGCATCCGTGGCGGCGCGGCAGCGAGCTGCCGGCACCGCTGCCGATCGGCTTTCCGCTGGACGGGATGCAGGCCCATGTGCTCGATGACGACCTGTCGCTGGTCCCGGCCGGCGTGGCCGGCGAGCTCTACCTGGCGGGCGCCGGCCTGGCCCGCGGTTACTTCGGACGTCCGGACCTGACCGCCGAGCGCTTCGTGGCCGACCCCTTCGGCCCGGCCGGCACCCGCATGTACCGCACCGGCGACCTGGTTCGCTGGTCCGACGAGGGGGCGCTGGAGTTCCTGGGCCGGGCCGACGACCAGGTCAAGATCCGCGGGTTCCGCATCGAACTCGGCGAGATCGAGGCGGCGTTGGCGCGCTTCCCGAGGATCTCCCAGGTCACGGTCATCGCTCGTGAGGACCAGCCGGGCGACAAGCGTCTGGTGGCCTACGTGGTCGCCGACCCGGGCCACGGCGACGGGATGGACGTCGAGGCCCTGCGCGCACACGTGGCGGGTCAGCTGCCGGAGTACATGGTGCCCTCGGCGTTCGTGGTGCTCGACCGGATCCCGCTGACCACCAACGGCAAGCTGGACCGGCGGGCGCTGCCCGCCCCCGACCAGCCCACCGCCGGCACCGAACGCGCCCCCCGCAGCCCCCAGGAGGAGACCCTCTGCCGGCTGTTCGCCGAGATCCTCGGCGTGCCGGCCGTAGGCATCGACAACGACTTCTTCGAGCTCGGCGGTCACTCGCTGCTCGCCACCCGCCTGGTCAGCCGCATCCGTTCGGTCCTGGGGGCGGAGTTGGTGGTGCGGACCGTGTTCGAGGCCCCCACGGTAGCCGCCCTCGCCGAGCGGGTCGCGCAGGCAGGGGCGGCCCGGCCCGCGCTGACCGCGACGGCCCGCCCGGAGCGGGTGCCGCTGTCCCCGGCGCAGAACAGGCTGTGGTTCCTCGACAAGCTCGAGGAGACCAGCGCCACCTACAACCTTCCCCTCGCCGTGCGCCTGTCGGGGCCGCTGGACCGGGTCGCGCTGCACGCCGCACTCGAGGACGTGGTGGACCGGCACGAGAGCCTGCGCACCGTCTTTCCCGAGGACGCCCAGGGTGTGCCGTTCCAGCAGATCCTGTCGGCGGATCGCGCCATGCGGGACTTCGAGCTGGTCCGGACCGACGAGGCTGCCCTGCCCGGGCACATCTCGGCTCTCGCTGCGGAGCGTTTCCACCTGGCGGTGAACCCGCCGGTCCGGTTCCGTCTGTTCGCCCTGTCGGAGACCGAGCACGTCCTGTTCCTGCTCATCCATCACATCGCGTCCGACGGATGGTCGGTGGCTCCGCTGACCCAGGACATCGGCCGTGCCTATGCGGCACGGTACGCGGGCGAGAAGCCGTCCTGGACGCCGCTGCCGGTGCAGTATGCGGACTACACGCTGTGGCAGCGTGAGCTCCTCGGCGCGGAGGACGACCCCGGTTCCCTGGGGAGTGAGCAGCTGGCCTTCTGGACCAAGGCGCTGGAAGGCATCCCGGACCAGCTCGAGCTGCCCTACGACCACTCCCGGCCGAAGGTGGCCAGCCACCGCGGCGACTCGGTCTCCTTCGAGCTGGACGCGGAGCTGCACCAGCGCCTGATCGCGCTGGGCCGTACCCGTCAGGCCAGTCTGTTCATGGTGGTGCAGGCCGCCTTCGCCGCGCTGCTCTCCCGGCTGGGCGCGGGCCACGACATTCCGGTGGGTACCCCCATCGCCAACCGGACCGACGAGGCGATGGGCGACCTGGTCGGATTCTTCGTCAACACCCTGGTGATCCGGACCGACACCACCGGCGATCCCTCCTTCGACCAGCTGCTGGCCCGGGTCAGGGAAGTGTCGCTGGAGGCCTTCGCCCACCAGGACGTCCCCTTTGAGCACCTGGTGAACGTCCTCAACCCGGAGCGCTCCACCGCCCAGCACCCGCTCTTCCAGGTGCTGCTCGCCATGCAGAACAACGCGTCCGTCCGGATGGACCTTCCGGGGCTGACCGCGGACGTGAGCCTGGGTGACACCGACGTCGCCAAGTTCGACCTCACCCTGGAACTCTTCGAGCAGCACGCGGGGGAGGGCGTTCCCGACGGGATCAGCGGGCGGCTCGGCTATGCCCTCGATCTGTTCACCGCGGAGACCGCACAGCGGATCGCGGCTTGCCTGGAGAGGCTGCTCGCCGCGGTCGCGGTGGAGCCGGACCTGCCGCTGAGCCGGATCGGCCTCCTCTCCGCGGAGGAGCACCGGCGGCTCGTCGTCGAGTGGAACGACACGACCGTGCCGTACCCCGACAACACCACCGTGCACCAGCTGTTCCAGGACCAGGTCGCCAGGACTCCGGACGCGCCGGCGGTGTTCTGCGGCGAGGAGGCGGTGACCTACCGCGAGCTCGACATGCGGGCGAACCAGCTCGCCCACTACCTGATCGACCGAGGGGTGCGCGCGGAGCAGCTGGTTCCGGTCTGTGTCGAACGGGGCATCGACGCGGTCGTTGCCGTCCTGGGTGTCCTGAAGGCAGGCGCTGCCTATGTGCCGCTCAACCACGACTACCCGGTGCAGCAGCTGGAGTTCATGGTGGCCGACGTGGAGGCGTCGCTGGTCATCACCCATGCCCACCTCCAGGACCGGCTGGCGGGCGTGACCGCCGGGCGGCTTCTGATCGACCAGGAGTGGCCCGAGATCGCCACCCGGCCGCGCACCGACCCGTCCGTGCAGGTCGGCCCCGACAGCCTGTTCCACGTCATCTACACCTCCGGCTCCACCGGCACCCCCAAGGGCGTCATGATCGAGCACCGCTCGATCTGCCGGCTGGTCGACAGTGACGTGTTCGCCGGCGTCGGTCCCGGCCACGTGGTCGCCCATCCCTCCAACTTCGCCTGGGACGCCTTCACCTTCGAGTGCTGGCCCGCGCTGACGTCCGGCGCCGCCATGGTGGTGATGGACAAGGAGGTCCTCCTCGACGCCGTCGAGCTCAAGGCTGCCCTGCGCCACTGCGGTGTGACGATGATGTGGCTGACGTCTCCCCTGCTCCGCCAGCACCTGCTGGACTGCCCCGACCTCCTCGCCGACGTCCAGTACGTGTTCTTCGGCGGCGAGGCGATCGACCGGCCGGTGGTGGACCAGCTGGTGGCCGGGCCGTGGGCCCCCGCGCACCTCGTCCACGGCTACGGGCCCACCGAGGCGACGGTGTTCACCACCTGCTACACGGTGGACCGGACCACCCCCCGAACCGGGCAGATCCCCATCGGTCGACCGCTGACGAACACCGAGGTGTTCGTCATGGACGACAACGGTGCCCTGCTTCCCCCGGGGGTTCCAGGCGAGCTGTGGGTCGGCGGCCCCGGCGTGGCCCGGGGCTACTGGAACCGCCCGGAGCTGACCGCGGAGCGGTTCATCAAGCACCCATTCTCGGACGATCCTCAGGCACGCGTGTATCGCACCGGTGACGTGGTGCGCTGGCGGGCGGACGGGCTGCTGGAGTTCGTGGGCCGGGTCGACCACCAGGTGAAGATCCGTGGCTTCCGCGTCGAACCGGGCGAGATCGAGGCCGTGCTGGCCCGCTTCCCGGGACTGTCGGAGGTGGCGGTCCTGGTGCGTGAGGACCGGCCGGGCGACAAGCGCCTGGTCGCCTACGCGGTCGCCGAGCCGGGTCACGGCAACGGGGTGGACGTCGAGGCCCTGCGCGCGCACGCGACGGGTCAGCTGCCGGAGTACATGGTGCCCTCGGCGTTCGTGGTGCTCGACCGGCTCCCGCTGACCACCAACGGCAAGCTGGACCGGCGGGCGCTGCCCGCCCCCGAGCTGCCGGCGACCGGGGCCGGGCGCGGTCCGCGGACGGCGCGGGAAGAGGCCCTGTGCGCTCTGTTCGCCGACGTCCTGGGCGTGCCCGTGGTCGGCATCGACGACAACTTCTTCGAGCTCGGCGGTCACTCCCTCCTCGCCACCCGCCTGGCCGGCCGCATCCGTTCGGTCCTGGGGGCGGAGTTGGTGGTGCGGACCGTGTTCGAGGCCCCGACCGTCGCCGCCCTCGCCGAGCGGGTCGCGCAGGCAGGGGCGGCCCGGCCCGCGCTGACCGCGACGGCCCGCCCGGAGCGGATCCCGCTGTCCCCGGCACAGAACAGGCTGTGGTTCCTCGACAAGCTCGAGGAGACCAGCGCCACCTACAACGCTCCGGCGGCGTTCCGGATCACCGGGGAGCTGAACCCCGAGGTGCTCGAGCGTGCCCTGGGCGACGTGGTGGCACGGCACGAGAGCCTGCGGACGGTGTTCCAGGAGGTGGACGGGAGCCCGGTCCAGGTGATCCTGGACCAGGACGCCGCCGGCGTGGGGCTGCACCGGGTCACCTGTGGTGCGGACGAGGTGGACGCGCTGCTGCGCGAGGCCGGTCAGTACGTGTTCGACCTGTCGGCCGAGCTGCCTCTGCGAGCAACGCTGTTCACTGTCGCTCCCGACGAGCATGTCCTGCTGCTGCTCCTGCACCACATCGCGAGCGACGGTGCCTCGATGGGGCCGCTGGCGTGTGACCTGGAGGTCGCATTCCGGGCCCGGATCCAGGGGATCGAGCCGTCGTGGCCGGCGCTGCCGGTGCAGTACGCGGACTACACGCTGTGGCAGCGTGAGCTCCTCGGCGCGGAGGACGACCCCGGTTCCCTGGGGAGTGAGCAGCTGGCCTTCTGGACCGCGGCGCTGGAAGGCATCCCGGACCAGCTCGAGCTGCCCTACGACCGCCCCCGGCCGAAGGTGGCCGGCCACCGCGGCGACTCGGTCTTCTTCGAGCTGGACGCAGAACTGCACCGCGGCATGGCGGAGCTGGCACACTCGACCGGCGCCACCACGTTCATGGTGGCTCAGGCGGCACTGGCAGTGACGCTGACGAAGATGGGTGCGGGGACGGACATCCCGATCGGCACCCCGGTCGCAGGACGCGCAGACGAAGCACTGGACGACCTCGTCGGCTTCTTCGTCAACACCCTGGTCCTGCGGACGGACACCTCCGGGAATCCGACGTTCCGGGAACTGCTGGAGCAGGTCCGGGAGACCGACCTGGCCGCGTACTCCCACCAGGACGTGCCGTTCGAGCGCGTGGTCGAGGCGGTCAATCCCCAGCGCTCGCTGGCCCGCCACCCGCTCTTCCAGGTACTGCTCAACCTTCAGACCGGCGACGGCAATGCGCTGGACCTGCCCGGCCTGACGGTCCAGGAGATCGTGGGGAAGCAGCAGACGGCGAAGTTCGACATGTCGCTGAACTTCCTCATGCAGTACACCGACGCAGGTCTTCCCGGGCCTGTGCGGGCGTATGTCACGTACGCTGCGGATCTCTTCGACCAGGAGACCGTGGAGCGCGTGTTCACCGGCCTCGTCCGTGTCCTCGAATCCGTGTCTGCCGCTCCGGAGCAGACGATCAGTCAGATCGACGTGATCGAAGCGGCAGAGCGTGTGCGGTTGTTGGAGTCGTGGGCCGGGGCGGAGCCCGGTGGGGGGCTGGGTGCCAGTTCGGTGCAGGCGGCTTTTGCGGCGCAGGTGCTGCGGTCCCCGGACGGGGTGGCGGTGCGGTGTGCGGGGCGGGAGCTGTCGTACCGGGAACTCGACG
>NZ_JOFS01000080.1 GCF_000719285.1 Streptomyces bicolor
GCAGACGAGACGCCCGCCTCATCGCCTCTTCTGCATCGTCAGCCCCTCAAGCATCACCAGCACTCCCGAAGCCGATCCGCATACCAGGCGAAATGCATGCAATTGCGATGTAAACGCCCTCTCAGTGCCTGTTTGCGAACCTCCGCGGGGATTGCATGACGGGGTACCAAGACGCTCTGACAGTCTTTGAGGGAACCGCCGTTTCTCATAGCGTGTCTACCGTCAGTGAACGCATAGATGCGGGGGGTGCGGGGTGGATCCGGTTTCCGTGGGATTGCTGGCGGCTTTGGCTGGCGGCGCTGGTGGCGAGGTCGGGCGGCAGGCATGGGCAGGGCTGAGCGCACTGCTGCGCCGTCCGTTCCAGCACGGCCAGGAAACTGCGGGCGGCTCAGCGGTGAGTTCGGGGGAGGCGGAGCTGGTCAGGCTGGAGCATGCGCCGGCGGATCCGGCCCGTGCTCAGGCGCTGAGTACCGCGCTGGCGGTGCGGGCTGCCGTGGACGCGGATTTCCAGGTAGGACTGCAGCGATGGCATGAGCAGGCGAAGCTGGTGCGTACCGGTGATGGCGAGGTGCACAACGAGATCAGCGGCGGCACCTTTCATGGACCGGCTGTGCAGGGCCGGGACTTCTCCGGAGTCTCCTTTACCACTCCGCCCCCGATCACCCCCAGCTCGCCGCCAGCGAAGGACTGACCGGCATGGCTGACGACGCCAAGGAAGCGGGCGCGGGCCGGGACACGTCGAACCGGATCGACGATGGTGTGTACTTCGGCTGGGTGATCCAGGGGCGGAATATCAGTCTGCAACTGCCTGCTCCGGTCACCTCAGCGATGTACGGTCTGCCCCCGACTTCGCCCACCTTCATCGGCCGCGACACCCACGTGGAGGAACTGCTGCAAGGGCTGGCTCCCTGTCCACGGCGGCAGGAACCGGTGCTGGTGGCGTCGGTGGCGGGCCTGGCTGGGGTCGGCAAGACCGAACTCGTCGTACAGACCGCCACCCTGGCGTTGAAGAAGCCGGGCTGGTTTCCCGGCGGGGCGCTGTTCGTCGACATGTTCGGCTACGACACCGAACGCCGTCTGTCCCCCGCGCAGGCCCTGCACGGCCTACTACAGGCCCTGGGCATACCGGAGAAGCACATTCCCGCGGAACTGCAGGACCGCTCGCGCCTCTACCGCAGCGTGCTGGCGGAATTCGCCAGGCAGAAGCAGCGCGTCCTAGTCGTCATCGACAACGTCTCCAGCACCGAGCAGGTCGATCCTCTGCTGCCCGCCGATGGCACCACCGCGGCTCTGCTCACCTCCCGCCACACCCTCGACGTGGGGGCTCGCCTCCACGACCTCGACATCCTCGACGAGCACGCTTCCGTTGAGCTGCTGCGCAAGGCCCTCTTCGAGGCCCGCGGCGCTGCCGACACCCGCGTGACCGACGCCCTCGAAGACGCTTCGACGATCGCTCGGCTCTGCGCGGGCCTGCCCCTTGGCCTGCGCATCTCCGCTGCCCTTCTCGCCGAGGCTCCCAGCCGTCCGCTCGCTTCCCTCGCACAGGCTCTGTCCGACGTTCAGCACCGGCTGGACGCGCTCACGCGCGAGAACCGCGCCGTGCGGGCTGCTTTGGATTTGTCGTACCGGCAACTGAGCGAATCCCAGGCCAGGATGTTCCGGCTGGTCGCGCTCAATCCCGGCCCCGAACTGTCCACCGCTACGGCCGCGCACGTGGCCGCTGCGGACGAGTGGCACACCGAGCAACTCTTCCTGGAGCTCCACCGAGCCCATTTGGTCGAACCCGGAGCTGTCTGGGGGCGCTGGGGCCTGCATGACCTGGTCCGGGTGTATGCCGGCGAACGGGCAGCCGTGCACCCCACGACGCAAGATGACGTGCGGCGGCTTCTCCTGTACTACCTCGAACGCGCAACGAGGGCCGACGAATACATAGTCTATGTGTCGGAACCAGCGCCCCACGGCTTCCCCGATCGAACCCAGGCAATCGCATGGCTCGACACAGAACGGGACAGTCTGTTCGCCCTGGGGGCTCTGGCAAAATCCACGGGACATAACGACATCGCCCGGGACTTACCCGTGGCCTTGGAGAACTACTTCTCCCTGCACCGCTACCCCGAAGAGTGGCGTGCCAGCGCCGAACTTGCCGTCCGGGCTGCAAACGTCCTGGGCGATCAGCGCGGAGCGGCCCGAGCCGGCGTGTCGCTCAGCGACGCACTGCGCGCGCTGAAAGCCTACGGCGACGCCGTCGCTGAGGCCCGCAAGGCGGCGGAGATATTCCGCGGCCTGGGTGACCAACCAGGCGAAGGCATGGCACTACGCGCCCTCGCCTCAGCCCTCAGCGACGCCGGACACGACGAGGAAGCGCTCCGGATGTCCGAGCAAGCCGTCCCTCTGCTGCAACGAGGCCCTAGCCGGCACATCGCAGCGGTAGCGCTCATGGATTACGGCTCGCACCTCATAGAGCATGAGAAATACAACGAGGCCATCGACGTCTTGCGGAAGAGTCTGGAAGTACTGTCTCAGACCAGCAGGAGCGTAAAGTCTCTCGCCCTGCTGAACCTTGCCGCCGCACAGAGGGGTGCCGGACGGCGCGCCGAAGCCATCAGCTCCTGCCAAGAATGCATTGCGTGTGCGCTCGAAGTCGGCGGCCCCTGGGAAACTGACAATGCAGCGAGAGCCTTGATCCTCATGGGGGAACTCTTTTCGGAGGACGAACAGCTCCACCAGGCAAGCCTCCACTTCCGACAAAGCGCCGACCTCTTCACGAAGACAGGAAACGACAGTTACGCAGTCAAAGCTCTCAAGGCTCTCGGGGACACGCTGATCAATCTGGAAGAACGCGGCGAGGAGGACGGGGACCTCGGATCTACCTCGGCAGCCCAAGAGGGGCACTATGAGCAGGCCGCGGACGCGATCGCCGAAGCAATCGCTCTCACCCGCCGCGCGGCCGAGAGCACACCTGACGAAGCAGGACCGGAACTGGCCAACCTCCTGATGCGTCGCTGCATTCCACTCGTGCACCTGGGGCGCCGCGATGAGGCCCAGACCGCCGCCCGAGATGCACTGGCCACCCTCAACCGGCTGGCTGAAAGGGATCCGCACGCTCACCAAACAGGCCTTGCCCTGGCATGGCACCAGCTTGCCTGGGTTCTGTCGCAGGACAGCGCCCAATTGCCCGCAGCGGTGGAGGCGTCCACGAAGGCTGACGAGATCGCTAGTGCCCTTGCCCGGAACGACCCCGCTGAGCACGGCGAAGTCCTCCAAGCCTCCGTGGAATTCACTGCCACTCTGCTCGGTGAGCTTGCCCAACAGTCCGTGTACGAGATCGCCCGCGCGACGATGGCGCATGAGGAAGAGAAGCTCAGTCCGTCGACGCTGGAGCATGAGACGGGGCTGAGACCGTCACAGATCGCGGCAGGGATGGCATGGCTGGACACGTATTACCGCTCGTGGGGACGGTCTCGACGGCCTGGCGCGGCGGCTGGGTCAGACGACGGGCCACCAGGGTGATGGCCGCCCAGGTGGTCAGGGCCTCGCTGTGCTGCGGAAGTCGTTCGTAGTCGCGAACCAAGCGGCGGGCGTGCATGATCCACCCCAGGCTCCGCTCCACCACCCAGCGCTGCGGGAGGACGACGAATCCGGTCGCGTCCTTGGGCCAGGACACGGTGCGAACGGTGAGGTGAAGGAAGTCCTTCGCCCATGTCGACGAGCTGGCCGGCGTAGGCGGAATCTGGCCAGACTACGGTCAGTTCGGGGTACATCAGGTGTCTAAAGGGTGTTGCAGAAGGCTGTGTTTGGGCAGGTCAGGGCCTGTGATCGCAGTCTTCTGGTCATGATGCGAGGGCGAGGTTGTGCATGTGGGCGACAGCCTGGACAGCGTGGTGGAGGCCGTCGCCGCGTTGCCGGCAGTCGCGGAGGATCTTGTAGTTCTTCATCCGGCCGATCACATGCTCCACCCGCGCACGCACCTTGCGGTGGGCGGCGTTGTCGTCCTCCTCGCCCGGCAGCAGGGGCCGGTGGGGGCGTTTGCGGTGCGGCACGACCATCCCGCAGTTGAGGTAGGCGCCGTCGCCCAGAACGGTCACGCCCTGGCAGTACTCGCTCAGCCCGGAGGCCCGCCAGGCATGCGCGTCCGCGGTGGTGCCCGGCACCGGGCGGGCGGCAGCGATCACCAGGCGGGTGTCGGCATCGACGATGACCTGTACGTTCGCCGAGAACCGGTAGTTGCGTGACGACGAGCCGACCTGCCGGTCGCGGACCGGGACCAGGGTGCCGTCCACGATCCACAACCTCTCCGCCGCATCTCCGGACGGGAGGCGGGCTCGAGCGCCAGCAGCTGTCCCAGCCGCTGGATGACCCGGCACACGGTGGAGGAAGAGACACCGAACAACGGACCCAGCTGCCGCATCGTCAGGTTCGTCCGGTAGTACACGGCCACGATCAGTACCCGCTCGGCCAACGGCAACGACCACGGCCGGCCCCGCAGCGTGCCGTTGCCACCCCGCTCCCGCACCACCTTCAACAGACCCAGAACTGTGTCATCCGCAGCCCCGTGAACGTCTCCACCCACACCCGCTCAGCACGTAAAACCCCGGCCATACACGGGAGATGCCCAGTTCAGAGCCTTGTGCAACACCCTTTAGACAGCGACGACATGTGGCTCCCCACGAAGCTGGAGAAGCAGCTCGCCTTCGCCGCGGAGGCCGGGACGCCCCTCACGTTCACCTCCTACTACAAGGTCGATGCCCTGTACTTGGGCGAGGCCGCGGACTTCGTCCCGAACGGGCGCGTGGTGTGGGCGCCGGAGCGCGTGGACTACAGCGCGATGCTGGTCCAGGACCACATCGGCGTCCTGACCGCCATGTACGACCGCAGGGTGGTCGGGGTGAAGCTGATGCCGGACATGCCGAAGAGGCAGGATTACGCGCTCTGGTTGTCGATCATGCGGGACGGGACCCCCGCCCGGGCGTGCGGGAACCCTCGGCCCAACTTCCCCGATCGTGAGGGTCATCTCTCGTCCCGGCAACGTCAGGGGAGGCGTCCTTCGGCCTGCTTCCCGTTCATGCCACTTTCACGGCATGCCCGTGCTGCCGCCCTCGCCCGCGCCGGGACCTACCGTGGGGTTGTGCTCAGGTCCCGCGGGACCCGTTTCTTGCCTGCCCTGATGGTCGTTCGCCTGCCAGGAGGTCCGGACCAGCCCCGGATGGGAACGGATACTCGAACATTCCGCCATTCGCCACGGGGAGACTTCAGCCAACCTCGCATGCGTTGTTGATCTTCGCAGTGTGATCAGCAGAAAATCGTACGGCTGCATTCTCTTTTCATGAGTACGCCCTTTCGAGGGACGGTGCGGGCGCCGTGGCGCCGCTAATATCTCGATCACTTCCGTCGGCTGGTGCAATTGCAGGGGTGGCTGCGATCGGTCAGTGGCGGTGTTGCGTGTCGGGTGCGAGGGGCTGGTGGCCGCTGCGTCGGCGCTGGTCAGTGGTGAAGGGAAGGTGCTCAGTGGGCGGTTACGTCAATGGAGTGGCGGCGGACAGCATCGTCGGGGCGAACTGGGTGAAGGCGTCGGCGAGTGACGCGTATGCCGACTGTGTCGAGGTTGCGCGACTTGGTGAAAATGAAGTCGCCATGCGCAATTCACGCTTTCCTGGCGGGCCAGCGCTGGTGTTCACGTGTTCGGAAGTGCGGGCGTTTCTTAGACGTCATCTCATTTGGTGAGTCGGCGGTAGCAGATGAGGGTGCAGGCGATGCTGGTGAAGGCCAGGAAGTGCTCGGCTTTGCGCTCGTAGCGG
>NZ_JOFS01000081.1 GCF_000719285.1 Streptomyces bicolor
ACCGCCGCTACGAGCGCAAAGCCGAGCACTTCCTGGCCTTCACCAGCATCGCCTGCACCCTCATCTGCTACCGCCGACTCACCAAATGAGATGACGTCTTAGGGTGGGGGAGAAAGCTGCAGGCAGACCAACAGAACCAGCAGTCCTTCTCAGTGGTGAATCAGGAGTTCCCGCAGCAATCGAAAGACGTTCGCGGCAGCCGAGACGGCGGCCAGAACCACGCCCCAGCGGGGCTTCGGATTGTGCTGTTCCCTCTGTCGCGAGGTACTGTCAGGCATCACGATGCGTCACCTCTCCTGTGGTGATACTCGTTGCCCGTCGGGGCGAGTTGAAGCTGTCCAGGCCGCTCGTGCCGACGGGCTGTCTCCCTTCAGGGGTTCGTGACAGACCGTAACAAGAGATCCGCGCTTCGCAAATTCGATCTCGCCTATTCGGACACGGATTTACTTGCTCCTAGCGGGACTTGTGAGCGGAGCCACCGATTCCGAAAGGTCGGGTCTGGTTGACTGGTCGGCCAGTCGAGCCCGATCTCGTCACGTTCTGTCAACTGAGCGTGGCCTGCCGGCGTGGTGAGGCCGCCGCGCGCGACGCTCGTCGGCGGTCAGCGGTGCCTCCTAGGGGAGGGCCGCCGCGAGGCACTCGGTGAACTCGGGCCGCCGGCTTCTCGACGTCCTGCGCGCCGACCCCGCTCGGCAGATCCCAGACCGGAATGACGAGCCCGTGAGCGTGGAGGGAAATCACGAGGCGGGTGCTCATCGAGGCTAGCGGCCCACCACGAGCAGCCACACGAGGGCGTCCAGAAGCTGCTCCTCCGCGTGCGGCATGACCCGGCGCAGGTGGTTCTTGCCTGGCATCTCGCAAGTCCACGCCAGTGAGCCTGTCGGCGGGGTACCCGCTACGTTGGCCTGCTCGAGCGAGTCGGTCACCCGGCGTGGCGTTTTCCGCGTCCGGGACCAGAACTCGAAGCCGCTGTGCACAATCGGCTCGAACGCGCCTTCGGGGTGAGGCCGCGGCTGATGTCGCCGGACGCCGTGTCGTTCTGCAGGCCCAGTAGCACCGAGCCGTCGTCGCAGCGCAGGGCCGGCCAGGCCATCGGAAGCACCGTCGCCAGCGTGACGGATGGGACGCCCTCGGGCTGGCCGCCCTTCAAGGGCAGCTCCACCATGGCCGCCGGCAGCAGCTCACGCAGCGCCACCCAGCCGCACTTGCCCGGAAGTCCCTCGAAGGGACGGTGCACCAGCTCGGTCACGACGTGCGCGGGGGCACGTACTGGAAAGGCTTTGCAGCGCTGGCCGGTGGGCTCGGCCTTCGTCTGGGGTCGCTTCTTGGCCATCGTGGGGTATCACCCGGTTACGGCTCGTCTCACGCGAGGCGCCCCCGGACATCGGCGGCACCGTGGCGGGCGACCGTCGCGAACACTGAGCACCAGAGCGGCCAACTGAAGTGCGCAGTGGCTTCCCAATGGGGAAGTCAAGCTGTGTCGACGGGCAGCATCCAGTTTCGTGATCAGCGCGCCGCCCGCACCCGCATGCTGCCCCTGCGCGTTGCCGACGCCCTGCGCGAGGCCGGCTGGCCGACGGACCTGGCAGCCTTCGCCGGCGCCCAGATCGTGCGCTCGGCCACCAGGGAGGGACTGAAGACAGAAGAAGGCCGAGGCATCACCTCGGTCACGCTTTACCTGCCGCGCACCGTGCTCGATGAGCTCACCGACCTGTGCGCCGAACACCGCCCGCAGCTGGAAGAGGCCCTTGCCAAGGAGAAGGCGGAGAAGGCACGGGAGGCCGAAGCCGAGGCCAAGGGCCCCCGCAAGAAGGCAAGGAAGGAGAAGACGGAGGCCGTTCTGCCCACGCCCACCGTCGCCGCCCTTATCCGCCGGCGCACGGCCACCATCAATCTCTTCGGCCGCATGCTCGCCGAAGTGCCCGGTGCCCAGGTCGATGGCGCCGTGCAGATGGCGCACGCCTTCTGCGTCCACCAAAGCGGCCAGCAGCCCGACTACTTCACCGCGGTGGAGGACTGGTCGCTGCCCCACGAGGCGGGCAGCGCGCACCTGCAGACGAGCTTCTTCACCACCGGCCTGCTCTACCGCTATACCACCGTCAACCTCACCGAACTGACCCGCAACCTGAATGGCGACCACGACCAGGCCCTGCACCTGCTGGAGCTGTTCGCCGAGGCGTTCATCGAAGTCATGCCCGGCGCGAAGAAGACGGCCACCGCCCCGCACACCTACCCCTACCTGGTGCACTACGCGGTGCGCGACCGCCGCCCCGTCTCCCTCGCCACTGCCTTCGAACAGCCCGTCAAAAGCGCGCCCGGCGGCGGCTACATCACCCCCGCCGTCCAAGCCCTGTCCCAGTACGCCGGCGCATTGAACCGGCTGTTGGGCAATCGCCGCCTGATCGGCTCCGGCTACGCCACCGCGCACGACGCACCCGTCGACCACCTCGGCACCGTTCACGCCAGCTTCGACGACCTGACGGACGCGCTCACCCAGACCGCCGCCCAGTCCTCCGCGACACGGGCGGCCGCATGAACGGCATCCTGCTGCGCCTGGCCGCCCCGCTGATGTCGTTCGGGGAACACGCTGCCTTCCACTACCGCGACATCCTCCCTTTCCCCACCCGCTCCGCCCTCATCGGTCTCTTCGCCGCCGCGGACGGGCGCTCGCGCGAAGAAGCCCTCGCCCCCGACACGGACACCCACAACAGCCCCTACGCGGACCTGGAGTTCACCGTCCGCATCGACCGCCCCGGCATCCGCCACACCGACTACCACACCGTCGGCGGCGGCCGCCCTCACAAACAGGGCCTGCGCCCTAGCGCCGGTGACTACCGGGCTCAGAACAAGTCCACCCTCATCAGCAAGCGCGTCTACCTCGCCGACGCCGTCTTCACACTCGCCGTCCAAGGCCCCGACCCGCTCCTGGAGCACCTCATCCAGCGGCTCGAACAGCCCGCCTTCAGCACCTACCTGGGTCGGCGAGCCTGCATCCCCGACGAACCCCTCGTCCTGGGGGGCCGCACCCTGACCCCGTCGGTGAACTCCGCCATCGTGTTCCGCTCAGCCTGGCCGCCGCGCCGCGCCGCGAGCAAGCCACAGTGCCGGTGGACTTCATCTGGGAACGACAGCCCGATCACGTGCCCGCCGCCCCCTCCCACCGCGAAGTCGCCGACGTGCCCGTCGACTTCACCCCCAACCGGCGCTTCCACGACACCCGCCACGTCTGGCGCACCACCGAACCCATGCGCGCCGACCTTTACGCCCCACCGCCCGCGATCACCGCGCTCGCCGCCTACATCCGACCAGGACGCTCCCTGTGACCAGCACCCCTGACATGCTCGCCACCACGGCGACGCTGACCCGGATCCGCCTCAACCGCCGTAACAAGACCGTCCGCCGCGACCTGACCGACACCGTCAGCCTGCACAAGACCGTGATGCTCCTGGCCCCCGACGACCTCGGCGAGCACCCCCGTCACAAAGCTGGTCTGCTCTTCCGCCTGGAAGACGCCACTGACGACGCCCCTCCCACCCTGCTCATCCAGTCCCACCAGCCGCCCGACCTCACCCGCCTGCCCCAGGACTACGGCACCGCCGAAACCCGTGCCCTGCACCCCATGTTCCAAGCACTGGCCCCCGGCCGAGCGGTGCGCTACCGCATCACCGCCAACGCCAGCGCCGTCCGCCGCGCCCTGGACGACCACCAGCCCGTCGACAACAGGCGCGGCAGGCAAGTCGTCGCCCTCTATGGCGACGACGCCATGGCCTGGTGGCAGCGCCGCGCCCATCAGGCGGGCCTCGCCCTGACCACGACCGACACCACCCCCGCCCGTTTCCGCCGCCCCCGCAAGCGCCCGCACCCCACCACCGAGGCGGGCGAAGCTGATCACGCCCCCGGTCCCCTGCACGTGCTGACCCGCTTCGATGGCCTGGCCACCATCACCGAAGCCGACCGGCTGCGCCACGCCGTGCTCACCGGCATCGGCCGCGGCAAGCCCTACGGCGCCGGACTGCTCTCCCTCCTCCCCGCTTGACCCACCCCCACCCGAGGAAGATCCCGGATCTCTGTGCCCGCCACGCCCTCACCCGACGGCCCCTACGACACCACCTCCCTGCGCGCCGCCGCCGTACGCCGCCTGCTGCGCCTGCGTAATGCCGAACGCCTGACCCAATACGACGTGCGCACTGTCGCCGCCGCCTTCACCGTCCACTGGCGCACCGTGCGCCGCTGGATGGACAACGCCACCGCCCACCACGGCACCTACACCCCCCAAGGCCGCCCCCATTTCACCCTCACCCCGGCCATGCACGACGCCCTGGCCCGATGGAACGGCAACGCAGCAGCCACCTACCGCGAACTCGTCGACGACGGCATCTTCGGCAACCCGCCCCGCGTATCCCAGGCAACCTTCTACCGCGCCCTCGACCGGGAACTCACCCCCGGCCAGCGCGCCGCCCTTAAAGGAGGCGAAGCAGCCCGTCGCCGCCACGACGTCCACGCCCTGCGCCCGCACGGCAACCGCAACGACGTCTGGGAGACTGACCATGTCGAAGCCAGCGTCTTCGTCAACATCGACGGACGACGCAGCAAACCCTGGATCACCTGGTTCATCGACCACTCCACCGCCGTCATCTGCGGGCTGGCCTCACCCCCCACCAGCCCAGCCAGGACGCCATCCTGGCCGCCGCCCGCGACGCCATCCTCTGCACGGAGCACCACCGGCCCTTCGGCGGCATCCCCCGCAAGATCCGCACCGACCGCGGCCGTGACTTCCTGGGCAAGTGCGTGGACGAGGCGTTCAAAAAGTTCGGCACCGAACTGATCGTCCTGCCGCCCTACAGCCCCCACCCGAAACCTTCATCACCGTCGTCCTTGACTGGGTGGAGTGGTGGAACAACGACCACACCATCGCCCGCCTCCACCGGCGCACCCCCGCCCAGGCCTGGCACGCCGACCTCACTGCATCCTCCTCTGGCAGCGCTACAAGCCCCTCACTCCAGGCGAAGTTCTCACCGTCATCCCCCAATACCACCCGCTGTGGACCGCCGTCCCCACCGACGACCTGCTGTGGATCGACGACGTCGTCTGCCACGGCAACTTCCGCCAATGGGCCAAGCTCACCTATCTGATGCTCGAAGCCCAAGGCAGCCTGGACGAGCCTGCCGAAACAACGACCTGACGGCTTCCACGCATCCACCGGCTCGCATGCCGCCGGTGACGCTCCCCGCTCCGCCTACAGCCGCGACCTCGTACGCGCTGTCCTCAGCCGACTGGACCCCACCCAACGGCATTTCGACTGACCCTGCCGGGAGAGCCTGGGCAGCGGTCACCGCGGGTGTGTCAATTTAACGGCTGATCTTGTTTGTTGAGTGGTCAGTTGTTGCTCGGGGTAAGGCGGCCCTCGAAGGCGATCTGGAATGCGTTGAGAGGTGCTT
>NZ_JOFS01000082.1 GCF_000719285.1 Streptomyces bicolor
CCCCACCCCCAGACCCACCAGCCGGTGCGCCAACTGATTGGCCCGCTCGTCGAGTTCCCGGTACGACAGCTCCCGCCCCGCACACCGCACCGCCACCCCCTCCGGGGACCGCAGCACCTGCGCCGCGAAAGCCGCCTGCACCGAACTGGCACCCAGCCCCCCACCGGGCTCCGCCCCGGCCCACGACTCCAACAACCGCACACGCTCTGCCGGCGACAGAATGTCCGTTTCATTGATCCGGCGGTCGGGAGCGCTGCCGAGCTGGGTCAGCACCTGTACCAGCTGGGCCACCATCCGTTCGGCGGTGCCCTCCCGGAAGACGTCGGTGCTGTACTCCAGCATCCCGTCGAGCCCGGCCGGACGGTTGTCGGCGTCGTAGCGCTCGTTGAGGATGAAACCGAGATCGAACTTGGCCGTACAGGTGCTGAACGCCTCCTCGGGTTCAGTCAACGTGCCGGGCAGCGAGAACTCGTGACCACCGGTGTTCTGAAGGACCACCATGACCTGGAAGAGCGGATGCCAGGACGGCGAGCGAGTCGGATTGACGGCCTCGACCACTCGCTCGAACGGCACGTCCTGGTGCATGTAGGCGGTCAGGGCGGTCTTGCGGACCCGCTCCAGAAGCTCCCGGAACGTCGGGTTCCCCGAGGTGTCGGTCCGCAGCACGAGCGTATTGAGGAAGAGGCCGACCAGATCGTCGAGGCTCTCGTCGGTGCGTCCTGAGCTCGGGGTCCCGATCGGGATGTCCGACCCCGCGCCCAGCCGGCTCAGCAGGGTGGCGACGGCGGCCTGGAGCACCATGAACACCGTGGTGTTCGTGTCCCGGGCCAGGTCGATGAGCGCGCGGTGCACCTCGGGGTTGATGCGGACCGGCACCATGTCGCCACGGTAGGTGGCCGCCTTCGGCCGGGAGTGGTCGAACGGCAACTCGAGACGGTCCGGGATGCCTGCCAGCTCCTGTGTCCAGTACGTCAGTTGCTTGCTCACCAGGGAGTCGGGGTCGGCTTCCGTGCCGAGGAGCTGTCGCTGCCACAGGGTGTAGTCGGCGTACTGCACCGGGAGCGCGGACCACGCCGGTGCGTGGCCCTGGAGCCTGGCGCGGAACGCGGTCTCCAGATCGCGCACGAGCGGCCTCATCGAGGCGCCGTCGCTCGCGATGTGGTGCAGGAGCAGCAGGAGGACCCGTTCCTTCGGTCCGACGGTGAACAGCGTTGCCCTCAGCGGAGTTTCGGCTGACAGGTCGAAGACGTACCGCCCGGCCGTGCGCAGCACCTCGTTCAACTCACTGGCATCACAGTTGATCTGACGTAGCTTCAGGTGTACGGCGCTCGTTCCCAGCACGATCTGGGCCGGGTTTCCGTCGATCTCCTGGAAGACAGTCCGCAGGCTTTCGTGCCGGACCACCACATCGTTCAGAGCCTGCTCGAGAGCCCCCGTGTCCAGGTCCCCGGTGATCCGGAACGCGACCGGGACGTTGTAGGTGGCACTCGCCCCTTCCAGCTTGTTGAGGAACCACAGCCGGTTCTGCGCCGGCGACAGCGGCACCACCTCCGGGCGCTCCACCACCGTCAACGCGGGCCTGGCCGAACCCGCCTCCGAGAGCCGACCGGTCAGGTCGGCAACCGTCGGAGCCTCGAACAAGGTCCGTACCGGCACCTCGACACCCAGAACCGACCTGATCCGGCTGACCATCCGGGCCGCCAGCAGGGAATGCCCGCCCAGTTCGAAGAAGCTGTCGTCGATACCCACGGCGGGTACGCCCAGGATCTCGGCGAACAGCCCGCATAGGATCTCCTCCTGCGGACCGCGCGCACTGCGCCCGCCCACTTCCGCCTCGTACACGGGCACAGGCAGGGCCCGCCGGTCCAGCTTGCCGTTGGTGGTCAACGGCAGACGGTCCAGCACCACGAACGCCGAAGGAACCATGAACTCCGGCAAGGACCCGCCCACATGAGCGCGCAGGGCCTCGGCGCCCACGGCACGGCCCCCGGACCCGGTCACCACATAGCCCACCAGGCGTTTGTCACCGGGCTGGTCCTCACGTACCACCACCGCGACCTGCGACACCGCCGGATGACGACCCAGCACCGCCTCGATCTCGCCGAGTTCGATGCGGAAGCCGCGGATCTTCACCTGGTCGTCGGCCCGGCCGACGAACTCAAGCTGACCCTCCCGCCACCGCACCAGGTCACCGGTGCGGTACATCCGGCTGCCGGCCGGGCCGAAGGGGTCGGCCACGAACCGCTCCGCCGTTAGCCCCGGACGACGCAGGTACCCCCGGGCCAGGCCTGCGCCGGCGATGTACAACTCTCCCGGCACTCCTCGCGGCGCCAGTCGCAGCCGCTCGTCCAGGACGTACACGCGGGTGCCCCGCACCGGCGCTCCGATGGGAGTGGACGCGGACGGGTCGGTAGCGGACAGCGGCTCGCTGGCCGTCGCCGAAATAGTCGACTCGGTGGGCCCGTAGAGGTTCAGCATCCGCCGACCGGCCGCCCAGCGCGCGGTCAGCGCAGGGGGGCACGCCTCGCCGCCGACGCTCAGCACACGCAGGGCGGGGAAGGGCCGCGCTGGCAGGGTGGCGAGCACGCTGGGCGGCATGTCGGCACAGGAGATCCGGCGCTGCTCCAGAAAGTCGCCGAGGGCGTCCCCGACGAGGGGACCGGGCGCGGGGACGACGAGGGTCGCGCCGAAGCAGAACGCCCGGAGGAAGTCCTCGAGAGCCATGTCGAAGCTGATCGAGGCCAACTGGAGGACCCGGTCGTCCGGCCGGACCTGGTACTTCTCCGCCAGCGTGGTGGCCAGCGCGCAGATGCCGCGGTGGCTGACGGCCACGCCCTTGGGGGCGCCGGTGGAGCCGGAGGTGTAGACGGTGTACGCCAGGCCGTCGGGCCGGAGCCGAGAGGTCCGCTCGGCATCCGTGGGATCGGTACCGTCGAGTCCGGCCAGGGCCGCGGGGTCGTCGAGGATCAGAACCTCCGGGCCGCCCTGCGGGAGCCGCCCGGCAATGTCCCGGCTCGTGAGCACGCGGACCGGTGCGGCGTCCCGGAGCATGAAGGCGACGCGGTCCGCCGGGTATTCCGGATCGACGGGAAGGAAGGCGGCGCCGGCCTTCAGGACGCCCAGCAGCGCCGCCACCATCTCCACCGACCGCGGCACCGCCAGTGCCACCAGCTGCTCGGAGCCGATGCCCTGCCGGATCAGCCAGTGGGCCACGTGGTTGGCCCGCGTGTTCAGCTCGGCATAGGTGAGGACGGTGCCCTCGTGCTCCAGCGCCGGTGCGTTCGGGCGGAGCGCCACCTGCTCCTGGAACAGGTCGGTGAAGAACCGGTGCTCAGGAGCCGGGTCGCCCGCCCCCTCGGCGAGCAGTTCGTTCCGCTCGGCCGGGGAGAGCAGTTCGGCGGCGCCGATCGGCAGGTCGGGGTGCTCGGCGACGGCCGCCAGCAGCAGCCGGAGCCACTCGGTGAACCGCTCCGCGGTGGTCATGTCGGACAGGTCGGTGCGGTACTCCAGGAAGCCGTCGAGACCCGCGGGCTCTCCGGAGCCGTCCGTGACCTCGTAGAAGTTGAACGTGAGATCGAAGCTGGTCACGTCCTTGGTGAGGTTCTCCGTGACGGCCGACAGACCGGGCAGGTCGAACGAGGGAGCCGTCTGGGTGTGCAGCGCCAGCATCACCTGGAACAGGGGATTGCGGGCCAGTGAGCGCTGGGGGTTGATCGCTTCCACCAGTCGTTCAAACGGGATGTCCTGGTGGGAGTAGGCGGCCAGGTCGGTTTCGCGGGTGCGGGCCAGGAGTTCGCGGAACGTGGGGTCGCCGGAGGTGTCGTTGCGCAGG
>NZ_JOFS01000083.1 GCF_000719285.1 Streptomyces bicolor
GACCACGCCGATGAGTACCTGATGCACCCGGGTCAGCTGGGGTATCTCGCCCTTCCCCGCGGCCACGTTTCACTCTCCTGTCCAAGCCTGCCGCTCGCGACGCTGTCATCCAAACCTGTCCCACTGACCATGAGCGCGTCCGCGCGTTGCCTCTCGTGTGCTGGCCAAGGGATGGCCGGCTGATGCTGCGTCCGTGACGTGTTGTAAGCCTCCTTCAAGGCGGCATCCGGTGCGTCCGGCGCATGGCCGCCTGCTCACTTGGCGGATGGTGACGTTGCTCGTGCTGCCTTCCTCCTGCTTCTGGAATCAGCACGCCTGCAGAACGTGAGTCAAGGACTTCGTTGATGAGCTGTTCGGTCTCTATCTCCAGTGAGCAGTCCAATGCCCGGTTGGCGTGTTGGAGGCGGGTGATGGCGGTGTGCAGCCCCTGACGGTTGCCTGCGGTGTGTTCGATGCGGATCCAGTCGCGGTAGAGGGGTTCGGTGGTGTCGTCGACGTCGAGGCCGGTGGCGATGGCTTGGCGGGCTTTGGTGAGGTTGTGGTGGGGGCCTGCGGGGGTGCGGTAGTGGGCGATGGTGTGGGCGACGTGGATGATCCGGGTGATCATTTCTTGTTGGAGGGGCTGGGCCCAGGCGGGTGGTCGGGGTCCGAAGGGGCGCCCGCGGACCAGGGTGAGGGCTTTTTCGAGGTGGGGTAGGCCGGCGGGGCCTTGGCCGAGTGCGTGGTCGGTGAGGTTTTGGAAGGTGGTCCAGTCGCAGCGGATGGCGGGAGAGAGCTGGTAGGGGTCGTCTGCGGTGTGGCGGCGGGGGACGTAGGGGTGGCCGGTGGGGTCGTTGCCGAGGGCGCGGCGCAGGCCTTGGAGGCGGGCGTTGAGGGTGGTGGTGGACCAGGGAGCGTGGGGGTCCATGTCTGTGCAGAGGGTGTCGGCGCTGTGGTGGGGGCGGAAGTAGAGCAGGGCGGCGAGTTGGGCGATGCGCGGGCCGTGGCCGCCGGTGTGCACGCGGTCGACTTCGAGGGGGCCCAGGACCCGGATTTCGGGCGCGTTCGGATCGTGTGCCGGGGCGGGCCCGCTGGTGGCGGTGTGGCGGGTTTGGGGTTGAGGGGCGGTCGGGGCTGGTGCGGCGTGGTGCTTGGGCGGGCTGTCGGCGGCGGCCGTGCTGCCAGCCGCGGCGCGGTCTGACGCCGTGTGGCCCGGTGTGAAGGGCGGCCGTCGCGTGGCGGAGGGAACGGCGAGGGCGTTCCGCAGGGCCGGGAACACCTCGCCCTCGGCGGCGCTGTTCTGCGCGCAGGCCGGTGCGGACGCGTCGCGGTGAGGGCCGTTTGCTGGGCTGGTGGGCGTGTTGGCTGGGTGGGGCGCGGGCGACGCGTCGTCCCCGGCGCTTTCCTGCGCGGCCGCGTGCCGGAACGCTTCGGGGTGGGTGCCGGCTGCTGGGCTTGTGGGCGTCTTCCCCGGAGCGGCTGTGGGCGGCTCGGCCTGGAGTTCGTACGGGATTTGCGGCCGGGGTCCCTCGGTGGCGTGGGCCCCGGGGCCGGGTGTGGTGAGGGCGGTGGTGATGCGCTGGTAGGCGGTGTGTGTGAGGCGTTGCAGGGTGATGTCGGTGCCGAGGGAGGGGAATGGCTGTGGGGTGGTGAGGGAGGCGTTGAGGATCTCGGCGGTCGGGAAGTGGGCCGCGGCGCCGTGGGCTGGGGCGATCAGGGTGATGCGGGCGTCGTGCGCGGTGGTGATGAGGTCGGCGAACTGCCGGGCGGTGTCGGTGTCCAGGGCTGTGGTGCACAGCAGCAGGTGGGGCGGGCGCTCGGTGGGGAGTGTCTGGTGTGTCTCGAGCAGCCGCTCGGTCAGATCGCGTAGAGCGTGTGCCGGGTGGCGGGCGTGGGTGATGCGGCGGGCTGGCAGCAGCCGGGGGAGGTCTGCGCCGAAACCGATGGTGGTGATGTCGGTGTCGGCTGTCCAGGGGCTGGTGGCGAGTTCGAGGGCGAGTGCGGTGCAGACCTCGGTGAGGTGGGTGGGGTGGCCGGTAAGGAGGAGGGTGGGCAGCTGGTCGAGGTTGGCGAGGGCCAGAGCGCCTGTGGCGGTGGTGCCGATGGTGGCCAGTGCCGGATACGGGGCCGGCACGGTGCGGGCCCGGTCGTCGTCCAGAAGGTCGGCGTCAGCCGGTAGTAGCCACCACCGGTCCGCTTTCGTGGTGAACGGCGCAAGCGGCGCTGAGGCGGGGTCATCCGGCAGAACCTCAAGTGAGTGGGCCCCGATCGTTGCGGCGCGCAGCTCGGGCAGCTGCGGATGGCCGTGCTGCGTCGCCCGGTGGGCCAGGGTGCGCAGCGCCCGGTCCAGGCGGGCCGCACCGCCGGGCTCGGCGGCCGCTGCGGGCTGCGCCCGCGCGGGCGAGGCTGCCGGCGTGGTGGTCGTGGTGCTGCGGGTATTGCGGTGCCTGCGCCGCCAGGCGAGCCAGCTGGTGAGCGCGGCTAGGAGGAGTGCGCCGGCGCCCAGGATCTGGGGCAGCGCGGGGATGGGACGGGCCGGAGCGGAGGCGCCCGTCTGCTCCGGGGCGGGTGCGGATGCGGATGCGCCGGTGGGCTCGGGTACGAGGTCCATGGCTGAGGCGCTGCTGGTCGGGTGTGCCGCGCTGGGCTGCCGACTGGTGCTGGGGTGGGGTGTGGGGGAGGGCCCGGTCGTGCCGGTGCCGGGGCGGGGTGCGACGGGGGTGTCTGTTTCTATGCGTTGGCGTAGGGGGAGTTGGGGCGCGGTGAGGTCGAGGATTTTCGGCTGGGCGAGGGTGGTGCCGTCCGTCAGGGCCAGGTCGGGGTCGTGTGCGTTGATAGCAGAGGGCGTGCTGGCGGGGCCGGTTGCGCTGGTGGGAGGCGGGGTGGTGGCGCCCGCGTGTGGGGTGGTCAGGGCGACCGCGGCGATGAGGGTGGCTGTGAGGGCGGGCAGGAGGCGGACGGCAGGGCGTCGCGAGGGGGTGGCTGGGGGGTTGGTCCTCACGGGGTGATCCTGAGGGTGGCGGTGTCGAACTGGGGGAGTTGGAGACCGACGTCGGTGGTGGTGGCGGGCGGGGCGGGGAACTGCCAGAACACCGCGGCGCTTTCGTGGGGTTCAAGGGATTGCAGGCCGGTGGTGGTCAGCGGTCGACCTTCTGCGTCGCGCAGGACGTAGTAGCGCTTGCGGTGGTGGAAGTCGATGAGGGTGGCCCCGGCCAGGGATTGGCCGTTGCGCAGGACGTGGCGTTCGGTGCCGCGTAGTTCGGCAGGGACCACGGTGGTGTCGGTGCCGTTGTTGGTCAGCGTGCCGCGCAGGGTGAGGAAGCCGCTGGGGTCGCGGTCCGCCTCGGTGATGGTCAGGGCCAGGTGGTCAGGGCCGGCAAGCCGTGCCAGCGGCTCCTTGGAAGGTGCCTGTGACGCGGCGGCGTCGGGCGCGGTTGCCTGTGTGCGCTCCGGCTTGCGGGGCGCGTCTGCGCAGCCGGCCGTGCCGAGGAGGAGGACGGCCGCGACCCCCGCCACCACCACCCGTGGCCGGCCGCCCTTCCGCGAGGACCGCCGCCCCGCCCTGATGCCGGGCGTGCGGGCCGAGTGCCGACGGGAGACAGCCGCAGGCGCCGTGGGCTCCGTGCGCGCCGTGGGCACAGGGCTCGGGCCCGCGGGCAGGGTGCGCGGCGGCGTCGGCTGTGGGGTGTTGTGGTGGTTCACTGGTGTTCCCGGGGGCGGGGCCAGATGGTGATGGTGTCGCCGTCGAGGGTGATGTGGCGGTGGGGGAGCTGGCGGCGTACGAGGTT
>NZ_JOFS01000084.1 GCF_000719285.1 Streptomyces bicolor
ACGTAGACACCTCACGGCGCTAGCGTGTCAAGCTGCGGCGGCGAGTCCGGTGGGGAAGGCCGTCTGTTCGTCGAACAGTTCGTGCTCTTGAAGGCAGTAGTAGAGCTGGCCGAGCATGCGGTTGAAGAGGTTGCGCTGGGCGGCTGCGTGCCAGTCACCGTGGTCGTCGCGGCGGCGCCGGTAGTGGGCCTTGGCTCCGGGTGAGGCGGTGATCGCGGAGAACGCCCAGAGGTAGCCGGCGTGGTTGAGGCGGTCGTTCTTGATCCAACGGCGGGTGATGCTCGACTTCTTCCCGGAGGCCCTGGTGATGGGCGAGGAGCCGGCGTATGCCTTCAGGCTGCGGGCGTCGGCGAAGCGTGTGTGATCGTCCCCGATCTCGGCGAGGACCCGGGCGCCGAGCTGGACGCCCAGTCCGGGGAAGCTCAGGAGCACCTCCGTGTCCGGGTGCTGAGGGAACGTCTCTTCCACCGCCTTCGCGAGGTCATCGGCGGCAGTGCAGGCGGCCTCCAACTGGACCACGAGGGCGAGCATCTGCTTGCCGAGTGCGTCCTCGACCAGCGGCGGCTGATGGGCGTAGTCGCCGCGGAAGATGTCTCGCAGCCGGTCGGCCTCGGCTTCGATGCCGCGCTTGCGGCCGGCCCGCCTGAGTGCGGCCTGGATCTGGTCTCGGGTCAGCCGCGCGGCCTTGGCAGGCGTCGGTGCGGACTTGAGCAGTTCCCGGGCCTCTGGTCGGCACAGGCCGTTGGCCCAGGTGGCGACGGCGTCCAGGGCTGCGGGGTAGAACTCCCGCAGGAGGGATCGGAGCTGGTTGGCGATCTGCTGCCGGTTCCAGGTCGCGTCCTGCTGGGCGCGCGCCAGGACGGCGATCGCGCGGGCCAGGTCGCTGTCGTCGGGCAGCGGCCGGTGGGCGTGCATGTCGGTGCGCAGGATGTTCGCGAGCACGAGTGCGTCGCCGGGGTCGGACTTCTTGCGCGAGACGGCGTGCCGATCGCGGTAGCGGGCGGCGGCCATCGGGTTAATCGCGAAGATCTTGCGCGTGCCGATCCGCAGGACGGCGACCAGCAGGCCGCGTGGGGTCTCGATCGCCACCGGGATGGGGTTCTCCTCGCTGTCGCCGTGCTCGGCGAGCAGGTCCAGGAGGATCTTGTAACCGGACGCGTCGTCGGTGATGTGCCGCTTGGCGACGAGCTGGCCGGTGTCGTCGACCAGCGCGACGTCGTGTGTCTTCTCGGCCCAGTCGATACCGCAATAGATCAAGGGTGTGCCCTCCCAGTGGAACGGATGTTTGCGCTGGTCACGAGCGCATGCGGAGCCACGCGTCGCACTAATCCCAGGCCTCGACCAGGCGCGGGTCGGGCCGACACCTCACGAGCCGTTCGTGGCACCAGCGCACCGCGCGGGTCTCGGTCTGCGCAGGAGCTGAAGTACTCGCGTACTGCAAGAGATCACCGCGCGGTGGGCTCGTACCACAAATGCCAACGAACATGAGGAAGTTCAAGTTCGATGGG
Organism: Streptomyces bicolor; assembly: GCF_000719285.1. Classification (GTDB taxonomy): domain Bacteria; phylum Actinomycetota; class Actinomycetes; order Streptomycetales; family Streptomycetaceae; genus Streptomyces; species Streptomyces bicolor. Next base: position 1,509 of record NZ_JOFS01000084.1, read on the forward strand.
TGGCGCCGGAGGTGCCGATCTACGTTTGGACCTGACCGGCCGGTGACTCCAAAGGCATGCCTCCGGCGCCAGGGGCAGCCGGACCGTCGTACAGATCCTGGCCGCCTTAACAACGGATTAGTCCCTCCACAGGCGCACAGCCGCGCTGACGTCGCCTGGCTGCAGATAGTTGCGGGTGTGCTCGAGACGGATGATCTCGGACAGTGCACGCGAAGACAGGCCGTCAATGACGGGCCTTGCACCCGTTGTCCGGTGGCTGCCGAGGGCGCCAGCACGGATCTGTCCTGGCCGTCTACGCGGCATGGACCTTTCGGTTCGTCGTCATGCGGTACATGGTGCCACGGCCTCGAATGGCGTCTCGAACGGATTCGCTCGCATGGGGATTCGCCGGACGTGGAGGCGGCCTTCGCCTGATCATGTGCTCCGACCAAGGTGCACGTGACCACGACGAAGGCCGTGAGGGTGAGTCTGCTGCCTGATGCTGTCCGCATGGAAGCGTTCGCGGAAGCGTCACGCTTCCGGGGAGAGTTCTACGAGTGTCTGACCGCCCGGCGCGACGAGTTGTTCGAGCTGGCAGATGCGGTGCTGTGTGCGGACGGTGCGGTGAAGTCCCCGGTGGACTTGACGCTGTTGCCGGAGCATCGTCGTGGGCACGGAGCGATGTACGGCGGCCTGAATCACGGCCGGATCGACGTCAACCGGCTGCGGACGGTGCTGGCCGGCCTGCCGCTGCCGCGTTTCGATGGCGGGCGCCTGGTCCTGGCGGTCGACGTGTCGCCATGGCTCCGCTCGGACGCGCCGTGCTCGGCAGAGCGCCTGTTTTGCCACGTCTACGGTCGCGCGAAAACGGCGTCGCAGTTCATTCCGGGCTGGCCCTACTCCTTCGTCGCCGTGCTGGAGCCGGGCGCCACATCCTGGACTGCGATCCTGGACGCGGTCCGGCTAGGACCGGCAGACGACGCGACGGCGATCACCGCCGCCCAGCTACGCGGTGTCGTCGAGCGGCTCATTGCCGCGGGCCAGTGGCAGGCCGGGAACCCGGCGATTGCGATCGTCAGCGACGCCGGATACGACGTCACCCGCCTGGCCTGGGTCCTGCGCGACCTGCCGGTCGAGTTGGTCGGCCGAGTCCGCTCGGACCGCGTGATGCGTCTGCCGAAGCCACCGAGGGTGCACGGCGTCAACGGCCGACCGCCCAAGCACGGGCCGGAGTTCCGCTTCGCCAAGCCGGAGACCTGGCCCGAGCCCGCGATCACCACGGTCACCGACACCACCAACTACGGCAAGGCCGAGACCCAGGCATGGGACCGGGTCCACCCGCGACTCACCCACCGTTCCTCATGGCTTGACCATGACGGTGAACTTCCACTGGTCGAGGGCACGTTGATGCGGTTGAAGGTCGAGCATCTGTCGAAGGGCCGAAATGCCCCGCCAGTGTGGTTATGGTCTTCCAAGACCGGCGCCACCCCGGACGACGTGGACCGCTTCTGGCAGGCTTTTCTCCGCCGCTTCGACCTGGAGCACACCTTCCGCTTCGCGAAGCAGACCCTCGGATGGACCACCCCAAAACTCCGCACTCCCGAAGCCGCGGACTGCTGGACCTGGATTCTGATCGTCGCTCACACCCAACTCCGGCTCGCCCGGCCCCTCGCCGCGGACCTCCGCCGACCGTGGGAGAAACCCACCACCTCCGACCGGCTCACCCCGGCCCGGGTCCGCCGAGGGTTCAGGAACATCCGCGCCCACCTCGCCTGCCTGGCCCGTGTTCCCAAACCCCGAGGAGCCGGCCCCGGAAGACCACTCGGCTCCAAGAACAAGCACCGGGCACCCCGCTACGACGTCGGCAAGACCGTCAAACGTCCCGAGACCCTCAAGGCCATCGGCAAGCCCGGAAGATCTTGGTAGATAAAGAACAAGCTTAGAGGGCGTTTCGTTCCGTTGTTTAGTCCCTGGATGCCCTAATTCGTTGAGGTTCTAGGTGCCGCGCCAGCTCGGGGTGGATTCGGCTGTGAGGC
>NZ_JOFS01000085.1 GCF_000719285.1 Streptomyces bicolor
TGGTCGTTGTTTGAGAACTGCACAGTGGACGCGAGCATCTGTGGCCAAGTTTTTAAGGGCGCACGGTGGATGCCTTGGCACCAGGAACCGATGAAGGACGTGGGAGGCCACGATAGTCCCCGGGGAGTCGTCAACCAGGCTTTGATCCGGGGGTTTCCGAATGGGGAAACCCGGCAGTCGTCATGGGCTGTCACCCATACCTGAACACATAGGGTATGTGGAGGGAACGCGGGGAAGTGAAACATCTCAGTACCCGCAGGAAGAGAAAACAACCGTGATTCCGGGAGTAGTGGCGAGCGAAACTGGATGAGGCTAAACCGTATACGTGTGAGACCCGGCAGGGGTTGCGTATGCGGGGTTGTGGGATCTCTCTTTCACGGTCTGCCGGCCGTGGGACGAGTCAGAAACCGTTGATGTAGGCGAAGGACATGCGAAAGGTCCGGCGTAGAGGGTAAGACCCCCGTAGTCGAAACGTCAGCGGCTCGTTTGAGAGACACCCAAGTAGCACGGGGCCCGAGAAATCCCGTGTGAATCTGGCGGGACCACCCGCTAAGCCTAAATATTCCCTGGTGACCGATAGCGGATAGTACCGTGAGGGAATGGTGAAAAGTACCCCGGGAGGGGAGTGAAATAGTACCTGAAACCGTGTGCCTACAAGCCGTGGGAGCGTCGGAATGTGCTTGCACATTCTCGTGACTGCGTGCCTTTTGAAGAATGAGCCTGCGAGTTTGCGGTGTGTTGCGAGGTTAACCCGTGTGGGGAAGCCGTAGCGAAAGCGAGTCCGAATAGGGCGATGGAGTAGCGCGCTCAAGACCCGAAGCGGAGTGATCTAGCCATGGGCAGGTTGAAGCGGAGGTAAGACTTCGTGGAGGACCGAACCCACCAGGGTTGAAAACCTGGGGGATGACCTGTGGTTAGGGGTGAAAGGCCAATCAAACTCCGTGATAGCTGGTTCTCCCCGAAATGCATTTAGGTGCAGCGTCGTGTGTTTCTTGCCGGAGGTAGAGCACTGGATAGGCGATGGGCCCTACCGGGTTACTGACCTTAGCCAAACTCCGAATGCCGGTAAGTGAGAGCGCGGCAGTGAGACTGTGGGGGATAAGCTCCATGGTCGAGAGGGAAACAGCCCAGAGCATCGACTAAGGCCCCTAAGCGTACGCTAAGTGGGAAAGGATGTGGAGTCGCAGAGACAACCAGGAGGTTGGCTTAGAAGCAGCCACCCTTGAAAGAGTGCGTAATAGCTCACTGGTCTAGTGATTCCGCGCCGACAATGTAGCGGGGCTCAAGCGTACCGCCGAAGTCGTGTCATTGCGATATATACCCCCAACGGGGATCGTGATGGGTAGGGGAGCGTCGTGTGCCGGGTGAAGCAGCCGCGGAAGCGAGTTGTGGACGGTTCACGAGTGAGAATGCAGGCATGAGTAGCGATACAAACGTGAGAAACGTTTGCGCCGATTGACTAAGGGTTCCTGGGTCAAGCTGATCTGCCCAGGGTAAGTCGGGACCTAAGGCGAGGCCGACAGGCGTAGTCGATGGATAACCGGTTGATATTCCGGTACCCGCTGTGAAGCGTCAAACATCGAACCAGGCGATGCTAAGTCCGTGAAGCCGCCCTGGAGCCTTCGGGCAAAGGGGAGTGGTGGAGCCGACGAACCAGACTTGTAGTAGGTGAGTGATGGGGTGACGCAGGAAGGTAGTCCATCCCGGGCGGTGGTTGTCCCGGGGTAAGGGTGTAGGCCGGTGTGTAGGTAAATCCGCACACCTTGTGGCTGAGACCTGATGCCGAGCCGATTGTGGTGAAGTGGATGATCCTATGCTGTCGAGAAAAGCCTCTAGCGAGTTTCATGGCGGCCCGTACCCTAAACCGACTCAGGTGGTCAGGTAGAGAATACCGAGGCGTTCGGGTGAACTATGGTTAAGGAACTCGGCAAAATGCCCCCGTAACTTCGGGAGAAGGGGGGCCACACCTGGTGAGGGAACTTGCTTCCTGAGCTGGGGGTGGCCGCAGAGACCAGCGAGAAGCGACTGTTTACTAAAAACACAGGTCCGTGCGAAGCCGTAAGGCGATGTATACGGACTGACGCCTGCCCGGTGCTGGAACGTTAAGGGGACCGGTTAGTCAGGATTCGTTCTGGCGAAGCTGAGAACTTAAGCGCCAGTAAACGGCGGTGGTAACTATAACCATCCTAAGGTAGCGAAATTCCTTGTCGGGTAAGTTCCGACCTGCACGAATGGCGTAACGACTTCTCGACTGTCTCAACCATAGGCCCGGTGAAATTGCACTACGAGTAAAGATGCTCGTTTCGCGCAGCAGGACGGAAAGACCCCGGGACCTTTACTACAGTTTGATATTGGTGTTCGGTTCGGCTTGTGTAGGATAGGTGGGAGACTGTGAAGCGGGCACGCCAGTGTTCGTGGAGTCGTCGTTGAAATACCACTCTGGTCGTGCTGGATGTCTAACCTGGGTCCGTGATCCGGATCAGGGACAGTGTCTGATGGGTAGTTTAACTGGGGCGGTTGCCTCCTAAAGGGTAACGGAGGCGCCCAAAGGTTCCCTCAGCCTGGTTGGCAATCAGGTGTTGAGTGTAAGTGCACAAGGGAGCTTGACTGTGAGACCGACGGGTCGAGCAGGGACGAAAGTCGGGACTAGTGATCCGGCGGTGGCTTGTGGAAGCGCCGTCGCTCAACGGATAAAAGGTACCCCGGGGATAACAGGCTGATCTTCCCCAAGAGTCCATATCGACGGGATGGTTTGGCACCTCGATGTCGGCTCGTCGCATCCTGGGGCTGGAGTCGGTCCCAAGGGTTGGGCTGTTCGCCCATTAAAGCGGTACGCGAGCTGGGTTTAGAACGTCGTGAGACAGTTCGGTCCCTATCCGCTGTGCGCGTAGGAGTCTTGAGAAGGGCTGTCCCTAGTACGAGAGGACCGGGACGGACGAACCTCTGGTGTGCCAGTTGTTCTGCCAAGGGCATGGCTGGTTGGCTACGTTCGGGAGGGATAACCGCTGAAAGCATCTAAGCGGGAAGCCTGCTTCGAGATGAGGACTCCCACCCACTTGATGGGGTAAGGCTCCCAGTAGACGACTGGGTTGATAGGCCGGATCTGGAAGCACAGTAATGTGTGGAGGTGACCGGTACTAATAGGCCGAGGGCTTGTCCATAGAGGCTCGCGTCCACTGTGTT
>NZ_JOFS01000086.1 GCF_000719285.1 Streptomyces bicolor
ACCTCACGCAAGCCCGCGAAACACTCCGGCGCCTCCCCCGCCAGCACCCGGAACGACCCCGCCGTCACATGAACCGACGACACACCCTCAGCCACGAACCCGCGTATCTGCCTGGCATCGACAACACCGGGATCGGCAAGCACCACACGCCCACCCGCAGCCAACGGCACCCACAACTCGAACAACGACACATCAAACGCATGCGGCGCATGCATCAACACCGCATCATGCGAGTCCACACGCCACTCACGCTCACCGACCAGCGCGGCCACGGCGGCATGCGGCACCGCCACGCCCTTCGGCACCCCGGTCGACCCCGACGTGTACATCACATACGCCACATCAGCCGCAGCCACAGGAACCCGGCACTCATCGGCACACCCGGCCAGCTCGGCCACCGTGGCGGGCTCATCCATTACTACGACTCGCACACCAGCACCCTCCGGCACCACCGCACGCGTCGCCTTTGAACACACCACCACCGCCGGAGCACAGTCCCCCAACACCAGCGACACCCGCTCGGCCGGAGAACCCGCGTCCACCGGCACATACGCCGCCCCCGCACGCCACACCCCCAGCAGCACCGCCACCAGGTCCACGGACCGCTCCATCACCACCGCGACCCGATCACCACCAACCCGGCCGGAACCCCGTTCCCCACCGCGCTCGACCCGTCCAGCACGGCAGCACGCTCCACCGCACCCAGCACACCCACCCGCCCCACCAGCACCGACGGATCCCCGACGACCTGCTCAAGGACCGCAAAGAACCTGGTGAGCACCGACTCGGCGGTGTCGCGGTCGAACAGGTCGGGTCGGTAGTCGAGCTTGCAGCGCATCGGGGTGCCCGGGGCCACGACGAGCGTGTAGGGGTAGTGCGCCGTCTCCTCACCGGCCATCACCCGCAGGTCGAAGGAGTCCTGGGCGGCTGCCCGGGCCGGGGTGCGCGGGTAGTTCTCGTAGACGAGGAGCGTGTCGAAGGTCGCGCCGGGACCGGTGAGTTGCTGGATCTCGGACAGGCCGAGGTGCTGATGGCCGATCAGGTTCTTCTGCCGCTCCTGGAGTTCGGCGAGCATCCGCACGACCGGCTGCGCGCCGTCCAGGCGCACCCGCACGGGAACGGTGTTGATGAACAGGCCCACCATCGACTCCACGCCCGGCAGTTCCGCCGGGCGGCCGGCCACGGTCGCGCCGAACACGACGTCCGTACGGCCGGACAGCCGAGCCAGCACCAACGCCCAGGCGCCCTGGACCACCGTGTTCACGGTGAGGCCGTGCCGACGGGCGAAGGACGTCACCTCCTCGGCCAAGCGTGCGGGTACCTCGCGGGTGAGGATCTCGGGGGCCAAAGGTGCCCGACCCGGGGCAGCGGGAGCCACCAAGGTCGGCTCCTCCGCGCCGGCCAGGTCCTCCTGCCATGCGGCGCGTGCAGCGTTCTTGTCCTGGCGGCCGAGCCACACCAGGTAGTCCCGGTACGAGACGGGCGCCGGCAGGACCGCACTGTCGCCGTCGGCCGCGTACAGCTCCCTCAGTTCCCTCAGCAGCACGGGCAGGGACCAGCCGTCCATGAGGACGTGGTGGCTGGTGAGCACCAGGCGGTGCCGACGCTCACCCAGCTTGATCAGCAGCAGTCGCAGCAGCGGCGGAACCGCGAGCTGGAACCGCTCCGCCCGCTCGGCCTGGGCCAGTTTGTCCAGACCTGCCGCCACTTCGGCCTCGGGAAGTCCGGAGAGGTCGGCTTCGCGCCACGGCAGTACGACTTCCCGGGCGATGACCTGCATCGCCTCTCCCGACTTGCGTCGCCGGAAGCCCGCCCGCAGCGCCGGGTGCCGGGCCAGGAGGGTCTCCCACGCCGTCCGCAGCCGCCGCGCGTCCAGCGGTCCGGTCAGGTCGAACAGCCGCTGGCCCTGGTAGACGTCGGGTCCCTGGTCGTCGAAGGCGGCGTGGAACAGCAGGCCCTCCTGAAGCGGAGACAGGGGCCACACGTCCTCGACTGCGGATCGGGTCATCGCTTCTCTCCTCAAGGCGCTCAAGGCGTGGTGTCCGGTCAGGAGACGCCGCCGGTGAATCCGGCTTCGAGCTCGTCCACCTCGTCCTGCGCGAGGTCGACGAGCGGGAAGTCGGAGGACGTGTGACCGCCCGCCACGGGGCTGGTCGTGTGCGCGGCGAGTCCGGCGAGCAGGGCCAGCCATGCCCGGCCCAGTTCCTCGACCGCTGTTTCGTCGAGGACCGTCGCCGGGCGGCTCAACGTGAGCTTCAGCTCGGGACCGTCGACGCCGTCGTGTACGACGGCGCCCGCGTCCAGGGTGTGCAGTGCGGGCATGTCCGGGCCGGCCGAGCCGCCGATCGCGGTCTGTCCGCTCAGCTGCCAGGGTTCGTCGGCGGTGGACTGCTGGCGGCCGGCTGTGGTGAACCGTCCCAGGTAGTTGAAGCCGATCTGCGGGACCGGCAGTCCCGACATGACGGCACTTGTCTGCGGGTTGAGGTACCGCAGCAGGCCGTAGCCCAGGGCGTCACCACCCGGCAGCGAGCGCACCTGCTCCTTGACGGTCTTCAGCAGCAAGCCTGCCGCCGCGCCGCCGTCCTGGGCCTCTTCCAGGTCTACGCCGGTGACGTCCAGCCGCACCGGGTGGGTGCTGGTGAACCAGCCGACCGTGCGCGACAGATCCGTACCGGCAACCGTTTCGCGACCGTGTCCCTCGACGTCGACCAGCAGACCGCTCGCGAACTCCGGACGCCGGCGCGCCACCGCCCCCGCCAGCGCGGCGAGCAGCACCTCATGCACACCGCAGTGGAAGAGGGCCGGCGTCTCGCCGACGAGTGTGTGTGCCTGGGCCGGGGGTACCGTCCAGGTCCGGTGGACGAGGGTCGACACCGTGTCTCGCTTCGGGTCGAACTCACCTGGTACCAGTGGCTGTTCAGCCTCGCCGAGTTCGTCGGTCCAGTGTTGTAGCTCGGAGACTCGGCTGTCCGAGGTGGCCTGGTGGGTCAGAAGGGTGGCCCATTGCTTGAACGACGTTGCCACGGGGTCGAGTTCGGGTGTGCGGCCTGCGGCTGCGGCCTCGCAGGCGGACTGAAGGTCCGGCAGCAGGATCCGCCACGACACCCCGTCCACCACCAGGTGGTGCGCCACCAGCACCAGC
>NZ_JOFS01000087.1 GCF_000719285.1 Streptomyces bicolor
CACCACCCCCCAGGTCATCCGTTCGACAGGGGGGACCAGCCATGCCGGGCCCGGAGGCCAGCGGTCCCGTTGCAGGACCGCGGAAAACATAACGGGGGACGGGTAGGTGCCACGCGGCCCCGGCCCCTCATTACCGGGCTGGGAGCGGGGACCAGGGCCGCCGACACGGTGCGTGGCGACGTGTCGACTCACGCAGCGAGGACTGCACGCGCCAGGGCACGACCGTGTCACTCAGACGGGGTTCCTCCCGTCCCTGCTGCAGGAGGAACCCCGGGGAGATGTTCTCCAAAAAGGAGAGATCCGGTACATCCATGTACTAAATACCCTGGACCGGGTGAATGATGCCGGTCGGCGCCCGCAAAGCCTCGAATGGAGCACTGACATTGGACGTCACGAGAACGGAACCGGCCCCTCGCCTGTGAAGGGCACCAAAAGGCGTCCCTGACCATCGATGCGTGACGGCCCCACCGAGTGAATCCGCCGCTCCCGGCCATCGGGGAGGCGAAGCGATGCATCATCGCCGCGCTGCATGGCAGCAGCCAGCCGCACCGGCACACCCAGCAGGACGCCTCCCCACTCACTGTCAGCAGGGGAGAACACTCCCAGGGCAGCCGCGACCTCGACCTGCTCGCCGCTCACGATGAGCGTCACGGGCTGCTCAGGGAAGTGGGCCACGGTTCCAGCCTGCCTTGGCCGACATCCCAGCTGCGAGCCAGCGCCATCCCGGTTACACCGTCAGAGCGGGTCCCCGGTGACACACCGGCCCCACGATGCGCTGTAGAAGGTGACCCAATCATGAGGGGCGACGAGGCCGCCCTGTGTGGAGCTGCGGGCTGCGGGCTCCGGCATGCATAGGCAGGCTGGCGCCCCCGTGACGGGTCCGCCCTGCACGCGAACGGAGGCCGTCGAAGTGCCACCCGCGGTGAAGACGGCACTAGAACCAATCCCGGCGGGCTGGCACAGCACCAGGGTCAGGTCATCGCGATCAGCTGCCCGGCCTGGCAGGCCGGGCGCGTGTGAAGGGTGTGGAGCGCCCGCACGAGACTGGCGGCGTACAGAGCGGTCGCCACCTCACCCAGCAGCGGTAAGGGGCGACCCTGGGCGGCGCGGGCCTCGGGCCGGGCCGCCGGTGCAGAGCAGCACCTCTCTCACGCCCGGAGGAAACCGGCGCCCACGTCATGGACCGGGCGTCCGGTCGGAACTTCTTAGCGGGCTCGGCAGGCTTTTTCTGCTCCTGTTTGATCGACTGTACGATCCCCGCCCTGACAGCCCTTCCGGAAGGGATGAGCAGATGAGCGAAAGAGTCAGGGCCAGGGTCCTGCTTCTGATCGGCGACGACGCGGAGTTGACGACCGAGCACCGCGGAGCCGACGATCCGGAGCGTGTGCCCGTGGGTCGGCTCATCACCGAGACGGGCATCCCGCGCGCACGGCTGGTCGGCGCCGACCTGGTTGCGGTGATTGGCAACGGGGGCGAGCTGGAGCGGTTCGAGCGCGTGGACGGAGCCGACGGCCTTCACTGAGCCTTGCACACCCACTCCGGCATAGGGGTGTCGCTCAGGGAAAGTCGCCGAGCCGGTCACACCCCTTCCCTCGTGGCCGAATCGGATGCATGTTCCATTCGCCCCCAACGCGGCACTAAGCATGCAAAGGGGGCGATATGGGACTGAAAGGCCATGTCCAGACCCGGGCCACAGTGGTACGCGCTGGAGGCACCACGACGCTCTTGTCCATCGAGAACTGGTATGGCGGCCAGATCCTGACCCCGGTGGACACCTCGATCATCGAAGTGGCTACTTCTAGCTAGTGACCCGAGTCAGAAGTTCTTCGTCAGATCGGCTGCCGCCAGCCGGATGCAATGCGGCCGCCAGGTCCCGCCTGGCCTGCTGGAGTCCGGCCTCAAGCGCGCCAGGCGGCTCACGAGAACTACCCGAAAATCTCTGACTCAGGTCACTAGCTGAGGGGCGGGGATCGGCGAGGCGTCATGGCTTGGTGTTGCGCGGCACGCGGGCGCCGGGCGTCTGCGCCGGGCGCTCGGGTGCGCGGGGTTGCAGATATATCTACGCGGGCGGACCCTGAGTGCGCCCCCCACAGTCGGCAAGAAAGCCTGGAGCCGCCTGTGCCGAGTACGTTCGATGACGACGAAGAAGACTGCCCGTGGTGCGCCCTGCTGCGGGAGGCTACCTCGGGCGATGATGTCCCCGTGACTAGTTCAAGGTCCCGCGCAGATCGAGCGGTGGCAGTAGTCCGCGCCGCGATAGTGGTTCTGGCGGCGGTCACCATCGCCACTGCGACGATCTTGCGACTGTGACGACTGCAGTCCTCACAGATAGCCGTCGGAATCCCCTGTAGCCGGCGGGTCCGCCGCAGGAAGTTCATCGCTCGCGGTGTCCAGCAGCCGACGTGCACGCATCGGGGTGGCACGGCGTCGGCGTGTGGCCGGAGGGGCTGTCGGACCGGACGTCTCCAGAGCGCGGTGCCGTCCGGTCCGCAGTCCCCCGGGCAGAGCCTCCTTAGACCGTGTCCTACGTGGTGAGGCGGACGAGTCGCTTGTAGCAGCAGAGGGCGGCGGCAAGTCCGAGAAATGCCAGGTAGTTGCGGGGGTTGCGTTC
>NZ_JOFS01000088.1 GCF_000719285.1 Streptomyces bicolor
TGTCGGCGGTCTCTGAAAGTGAACCCAGTGGTGGTCAGTGAACTCTGACCCCCGGTCCGTCAGTTGATGTTGGTCATTCCCCGGTGTTGGCGGCGGGAACCCGTCCGAGGTCGCGGCCGCGCATGCGGTAGCTGTCGCCCTTGAGCGAGATCACTTCGGCATGGTGGACGAGGCGGTCGATCATCGCGGCGGCGACCGTGTCGTCACCGAAGACCTCGCCCCAGCGCCCGAAGGGCTTGTTGCTGGTCACGATCACGCTCGCGCGCTCATAGCGGCCCGAGATGAACTGGAAGAACAGGTTCGCGGCTTCGGGCTCGAAGGGGATGTAGCCGACCTCGTCCACGATGATCAGCGGGATCCGGCCGAGTCGGGTCAGCTCGTCGCCCAGCCGTCCGGCCTGGTGGGCTTCGGCGAGGCGGGCGACCCATTGGGCGGCGGTGGCGAAGGCAACCCGGTGGCCGGCCTGGCAGGCCCGGATACCGAGTCCACTGGCGAGGTGGGTCTTGCCGGTGCCTGGCGGCCCCAGGAAGATCACGTTCTCCTTCCCGACAACGAAGTCCAGCGTCCCGAGATGCGCGATGACCTCGCGTTTCACGGACCGCTGGTGGTCGAAGTCAAAGTCCTCCAGCGACTTGCGGGAGGGGAAACGGGCGGCCCGGATGCGCCCCTCGGCGCCATGCGAATCGCGGGCGGCGACCTCCCGCTGCAGGCAGGCCGCCAGATACTCCTCATGACTCCAGCCCTCTTCGCGGGCCCGCTCGGCCAGCCGGGCGGCCGCGTCACGCAACGCAGGGGCCTTCAACGCCTTGGTGAGATAGACGAGTTCGGAGGAGACATCCCGACCGTTCGAGGTCTGTTTGGCGGCCATCACGCGACTCCCTCGCCAGTGCTCAGTCCGCCGTCGATGACGCCGAAGATCCGGTCATAGGTGTCCAACGGCCGCTGTTCGACATCGAGTTGGTCGGCCGGGACGGGCCGCTGCCGGGCTCGTTCGCGGCCGGCTTTCGCAGCAGCGGCGTGGGTGGGGTCGGTGATCGACTGGTGCCGGGCCCAGCAGCGGGCATGCCGGGCGACCTCGGTGTCCTCGCAGAACGCCAGGACCTGGTCCAGGTCGGCCTTGACCTCGATGCGACGGCCGATGGCGAGCGGGTGGACGGAGTAGTCGCATGTGTCGATGCGGACATAGTGATCACGCGGAAGCCGCAGGCTGGAGCGCCACCAGCCCGGCGGATCGACTGGTGGCAGGGTCAGCATTCTCGCCTTGTCTGCCTCGATCCGCTCGGACGGGCGGGCCTGCAGGGTGCGGTGGATGCGCCGGTTAGCCTTGGCCAGCCAGTCGGCGAGCTGGATGTTGAAGTCGGTCGGCGAGGCGAAGATGCGGCCGGGCAGAAAGCTGGTCTCGAGATAGCCGTTGGCCCGTTCGACCAGGCCCTTGGCCTCCGGGTCACCGGGGCGGCACTGGATGATGCGGATGCCCAGCAGCCCGGCGAACGCCGCGAAGTCCTCCGTGAGTTGAGGTCGTCCGCCCCGCCAGGAGCCGACCGCGGCCTCGTTGTCCCAGACCAGGGCTTTCGGGACGGCCCCGAGTCCGGTGAGCAGCCGCCAGTGCCCGGAGATCAGGTCGGCCGCCGTCTTCGTGGGCAGCATCCTCGCTGTGATCCAGCGCGAGTAGCCGGTCACCATCACCAGTACCGGAGGGCTGCCCGTCTGCCCGAACCCGAGCGGGATCTCAGCGGGCGGGAACCACAGATCGCACTGCGCGAGTTCACCCGGCTCATATCCGGTCCGTGAGACCGGATCCGCGGCCCGGTAGGCCGGCCGCAGGTCACGGACCCGCCGCTTGAGCACCGAGTACGACCGTGTCCAGCCGATCCGTTCCGCGATCACCGTCGCCGGCATCTCCGGGAACCGCTTCAGCAGATCCCTGATCTCCGGCTCGACCGCATCCACGATCGAACCCCTCGGCGCCCGTCTGTACTTGGGCGCCGCGTCACTCGTCAGGGCCCGCCGGACCGTGTTTCTCGAGATGCCCAGATGCCTCGCGATCGCCCGGATCGGCATCTGCTCGGCCCGGTGCAACCGGCGGATCTCCGCCCAGTCCTCCACGTCGATCACCCTTCCTCCCGGCCTGACTCAACGAGCCAGACCTCTGAAGGGGGTCAACTCTCAAAGGCCACTACTGGTCCACTTTTCAGAGGCCACCGACA
>NZ_JOFS01000089.1 GCF_000719285.1 Streptomyces bicolor
CCGCTCCATCACCACCGCGACCCGATCACCACGCCCCACACCCACACCCACCAAATACGCCGCCACCCGCCCCGACGCCGCCCACAACTCCCCATACGAAAGCGACCGACCACCCCCCACCAACGCCACCGCACCCGAAGCCACCCGCACCCGCTCCGCAACCAACTCCGGCACAGAACCCTTCGCAACCCCGTTCCCCACCGCGCTCGACCCGTCCAGCACGGCCGCACGCTCCACCGCACCCAGCACACCCACCCGCCCCACCAGCGCGAGCGGATTCCGCAGCATCTCCTCCAGGACCCGCACGACGCGTCGGGCGATCAGGCCGGCCTGTTGCCCGTCGAAGAGGTCCGGTCGGTAGGTCACCACCACGCGGAGGCGGTCGGTGGGGACGACGCCCACCGCCAGCGGGTAGTGGGTGCCCGCGACGGTGTGGAGCCGGGTGATCGTCACCTCGTCGCCCGACCGGTCGGAGCCGGAGAGGGCGACGGATCCGCGCGGGTAGTTCTCGAACATCAGCATGGTGTCGAACGTCGCGCCGGGACCGGCGAGTTGCTGGATGCCCGGCAGGCCGAGGTGCTGGTGGGCGATCAGTGCCGCTTGGTGTTCCTGGAGCTCGGTGAGCATGCCCACCATGGGCTGGTCGGCTTCGAGTCGTACACGCACGGGGAGCGTGTTGATGAACAGGCCCACCATCGACTCGACGTCCGGCAGCTCGGGCGGGCGGCCCGCCACCGTGCCGCCGAAGACGACATCCGTACGGCCCGCGAGGCGAGCCAGCACCAGCGCCCACGCGCCCTGCACCACGGTGTTCAGCGTCAGGCCCTGCGAGCGCGCCCACTCGGTGAGTTCGGCGGTCCGTTCCAGGGACAGTTGCTCCCAGACCACGTCCGACGTGGTCGGCGAGGTCCCCGCTGTGGCGGGGGCAACCAGCGTCGGCTCGTCCGCGCCGGACAGTTCCTTCCGCCATGCGGCGCGAGCGGCCTCCTTGTCCTGACGGCCGAGCCACGCCAGGTAGTCCCGGTAGGAAGCCGCCCGCTTCAGGGTGGGGGCGTCACGGCCGTCCGCGTAGACGGCGGATACCTCGTTGAGGACGATCGGCATCGACCAGCCGTCCAGCAGGATGTGGTGGCAGGTGATGGCGAGCCGGTGCCGGCCCTCGCCCAGCCGGACCAGCAGCAGACGCAGAAGCGGCGGCTCGGTCAGGTCGAAACGTCGGGAGAGGTCGCTCCGGGCCAGCCGTTCGGCCTCGGCCAGTGCGGCGGCCTCCGGAAGCGCGGAGAGGTCGGCCTCCTGCCACGGGAGTTCCACGTTCCGGGCGACGACCTGGACCGCCTCGCCGGAGTCCTGCTCGTGGAAGCCGGCCCGTAGGACCGGGTGTCGGGCGAGTACCGCCTCCCACGACGCCCGCAGGCGTGCCGCGTCGAGTGGGCCGTCGAGGGCCAGCAGACGCTGTGTCTGGTAGACGTCCGGTCCCTCGTCGTCGAAGGCGGCGTGGAAGAGCATGCCTTCGTGCAGCGGTGACAGTGGCCAGATGTCGACCAGGTCGGGCACCCGGGCTTCCAGTTCCGCCACGCCGTGCGGTGTGAGGCGGACGAGGGGGAAGTCGGACGGGGTGTGGCCGCCCGCGGCGGGGCCGGCCGTGTGCGCGGCCAGCGAGCTCAGCACCCGTATCCATGCCTGACCCAGCTCCTGCGCCGCCGCCTCATCGAGCAGACCGCTCGGCCAGCTGAGGGTGACGGTCAACTCCGGCCCGTCGGCACGGTCCTGTACGGTCGCGGCGGCTTCCAGGGTGTGCAGGGCGGGTGTCCGCGGTGCGACCGTGCCGCCGATCGCGGTCTGTCCGCTCAGCTGCCAGGGTTCGTCGGCGGTGGACTGCTGTCGGCCGGCCGTGGTGAATCGGCCCAGGTAGTTGAAGCCGATCTGTGCGGCGGGAAGTTCGGACAGAACGGGGCTCGTCCGCGGGTTGAGGTAGCGCAGCAGGCCGTAGCCCAGACCGTCACCGCCGGGTACCGACCGCACCTGCCACCACAGTGGAATAGGGTCGGCGTCACATTCACCAACTGGGCCGCGTCCCGCGCCGGGACGGTCCATGAGCGGTGCGTCATGGTCCCGGCCGTGTCCACTGCCGCGTCCAACCCCCGCTTTCCCAGGACGACATCGGGCACCCGTGACAGCTCTATCCAGGCGTCCGACTCGGAGGCCCGGCGGTCCGAGGTGGCCTGGTCGGTGAGAAGGGTGGCCCATTGCTTGAACGACGTTGCCACGGGGTCGAGTTCGGGTGTTCGGCCTGCGGCTGCGGCCTCGCAGGCGGACTGAAGGTCCGGCAGCAGGATCCGCCACGACACCCCGTCCACCACCAGGTGGTGCGCCACCAGCACCAGC
>NZ_JOFS01000090.1 GCF_000719285.1 Streptomyces bicolor
GTGACTCCACCCACGCGTAAACGCGCGGGCTTCCTGCGTCGGTGGCTAAGCCGCCGTGCAGAGGACCAGCCCGGCCCTGTTGAGGACGTTCGTCGCGCCGACGTGGTCCGCGTTCGCCGCGAACCCGCATCTGACGCATTCGAAGTTCGCTTGGGTGACGCGGTTCTCCTGCGCGACGTGCCCGCACTCGGGGCACGTGCGGGAGGTGTTGCGCGCGTCCACCGGGACCACGAGGCGACCGGCACTCTCAGCCTTGTTCGCCAGGATTCCGAGGAACTGCGCCCAACCCGCATCGAGGATGCTGCGGTTGAGCCCGGCCTTCGCGGCAGCACCGTTGGGCAGGAAGCCGCCGGGCTGGTCGGGGTCGGGCTTGAGGGCGGGGCTCTTGGTCATGCCCGCCGTGTTCAGCCGTTCGTGCGCGATCACGTCGTGGTCGCGGACGAGCGCGCGGGCGGTCTTGTGGTGGAAGTCGGCGCGCTGCCGCCGGATCTTGCCGTACAGCTTGGCGACCTTCCGGGCCGCCGCGCGGTGGCGCTTGGTGCGTTGCCGAGTTCGTTTGGGGAACCTCGCGAGGTGCTGCTGCGCTTCGGCCAGTTCGTCGGCCATCGCCTGCAGGAAGCGCGGGTTGGCGACGTGCTCGCTGCCGGAGGTGGTCAGGAAGTGGGCGACGCCCATGTCGATGCCGATGATCGCGCCCGTGGGCGGCAGTTCCTCGGCGGGCACGTTGTCGCAGGCGAGGACGACGTACCAGCGGTTCCCCTCCCGCTTTACCGAGATCGTCTTGACGCGGCCCTGCACGGGTCGGTGCTGGTGCACACGGACGTGCCCGACACCCTGAAGGCGGACGCGGGTCTGCCGGTCGTGCGGGGTGGAGTCCCAGCGGCAGCCGTCGCCGTCCTTGGGGAAGGTGACGGTGTCGAAGTGCCCGACGCCCTTGAACCTGGGGTACCCGGGCCTCTGACCGGCCTTCACCCGCTTGAAGAAGCCTTGGAACGCCTTGTCCAGCCGCCTGAGCGTGGCCTGCTGGCTGGAGAACGACCATCGGCCCTGACGCTCCGGGTCGAACGCCCGGATCGCTTTGAGCTGGCCGGACTGATCCCCGTACTTGACCGAGGTCTTCGAGCTGTGCCGGTAGGCGTCCCGACGCTCCTGCAACGCCCCGTTGTAGAGCGAACAGTGGTCGGCCAGCATCGCCCGCAACGCGGCTTGCTGACCTGCCGTTGGGCGAAGGAGGAACTTGTACGCCCGCATCAAGGCCGTTCCTCCTTGTCCTTCTTCCAGGGGCGTTCCCACTGGGTGTTGATGTACTTCTCCACCGTGGCCGCCGACACCGCGCCAACCGACGCGGCGAAGTACGACGACGACCACAGCGTGGGCATGCGGCTCTTGAGGTGCGGGAACTCCGCGCGCAGGACGCGGGAGGTGAAGCCCTTGAACTGGTTCGCCACGTACGAGGCCGAGGACTTCGGATCGTGCTTGACGAAGAGGTGTACGTGGTCGGGCATCACCTCAAGAGCGATGACCTTCCACCCGCGCTCATCTGCCTTCTGCCGGATCAGCTCGTCGAGGCGTTCCGCGACCCGGCCGCCGAGGACCGGACGGCGGTACTTCGGGCACCACACCACGTGGAGCCCGAGGTCGTACACGCCGCCGGAGAACCGGCGAACCTTCCTGGTCACAGTCACGCGATCACTATACACACGCAACAGGTCTAATGCGGCAGAAAGGCGGTACAGGTGAACAGTGCAGATCCGTGCACCCAGTTGAGGTCAGAGCAATCCAGAGAAGCCATTCCCCACCCCGCT
>NZ_JOFS01000091.1 GCF_000719285.1 Streptomyces bicolor
CCGCCTCACAGCCGAATCCACCCCGAGCTGGCGCGGCACCTAGAACCTCAACGAATTAGGGCATCCAGGGACTAAACAACGGAACGAAACGCCCTCTAATGCTCTAGTCGGCGCAGCCGCCACCACTCCCCTCATCGGGGGCATCCATGGTCCTGTCCGGGGCGGCATCGGGTCCCAAACGTGCAACTGCCCACCCGCTGGACGCCTGGACGGCTTCGACACCGGCCGAGTCGGCGCCAGCGGCGAGCCGGCGTCCAGCCAGTGATGGCGATACCGATGGCGACCGCGGCGCTCAGCAGCCGAGCAGGATCGGCGTCCCCTCGCCTGCCGGGCCGGCGAACGGCCGGCCTCTGAGCAAGTCGAGCAGGTAGTCGAAGAAGGAGCGCACGCGATCAGGGGCGCTGGGACACCGCCGGACGGTCATGTCCCGCTGAGTGGTGTAGTCACGGCAGCTGTTTCGATTCCGGTTGTGGGGTGATCTGCGGTTCGGGCGGGGTTGGCTGGGTGGTGAAGAGTTCGGCCATGGAGCCTTCGGAGAGGTAGCGGCGGTCGAAGACCTGCCATTCGTCGTGGAGTTCGGCCAGGACCGCGGCGGCGAGTCGGTCGAGGGCTGCGGGGTTGGGGAAGACCTGGACGACGTCGGCCCGTCGTTTGATCTCCCGGTTCAGCCGTTCCAGCGGGTTGGTTGACCAGATCTTCTTCCAGTGCGCCGACGGGAAGTCCGCGAACGCGGTGATGTCTGTTGCGGCGTCCAGCAACATCTTCTCGACCTGCGGAAACTGTCGTCCGAGCATGTCGGCGACCACGTCCAGCTGGGTGCGGACGGCCGCGGCAGTGGTCTGAGCGAAGATCGTGCGGATGGTCGCGGCGACCATTTCCCCGGAGCCCTTCTCGATCACGCTGAAGACGTCGCGCACGAAGTGGACCCGACACCTTTGCCAGGCCGCACCGAGGAAGACCGTGCGGATCGCGGCCACCAGCCCGCTGTGGCTGTCGGAGATGACCAACTGGACATGCTCCAGACCACGGGCTCGTAAGGACCGCAGGAACTTCGTCCAGAACGGCTTCGACTCGCTGTCGCCCACCATCAGCCCGAGGATCTCGCGGTGCCCGGTGGCGGAGATCCCGGTCGCGATCACCACCGCCTGCGAGGCGATCCGGTGATTCACCCTCGCCTTGCAGTAGGTGGCGTCCAGGAAGACGTAGGGAAAGACAGTGTGATCCAGCGGCCGCTCCTTGAACGCGGTCAGTTCCTCATCCAGCTCACCGCAGATCCGGGAGACCTCCGACTTGGAGATCCCGCTGTCCGCCCCGAGCGCTTTGACCAGGTCATCGACCGAGCGGGTCGAGACCCCGTGCACGTATGCCTCCATCACCACGGCGAACAACGCCCGGTCGATCCGTCGGCGCCGCTCCAGTAGGGAGGGGAAGAACGATCCGGTCCGCACCTTGGGGATCTTCAGATCCAGGTCGCCGGCCTGGGTGGTCAGGACGCGTTCGCGGTGTCCGTTGCGCCAGGTCGTGCGCGTCTCGGAGTGCTCACGCGGGGCGGCACCGATGACGTCGGTGGCCTCGGCCTCGATGAGCTCCTGCAGGATGCGCTCGCACACCACCCTGATTGCTTCAACTCCGTCGGCCCGACGTAGACACCTCACGGCGCTAGCGTGTCAAGCTGCGGCGGCGAGTCCGGTGGGGAAGGCCGTCTGTTCGTCGAACAGTTCGTGCTCTTGAAGGCAGTA
>NZ_JOFS01000092.1 GCF_000719285.1 Streptomyces bicolor
CATCCCGATCCGGTTGATGCGGCCGGTGTACTCGGCCCGCAGGTACCGGGAGCTGACGCCCTTGAGGCTATTGATCAGCTTCGACAGGGCGACCTTCGGCGGGTAGTGCACCAGTAGATGCACATGATCGGCTTCGCCGTTGAACTCCCGCAGCTCCACCTCGAAACTGCCGCAGACCTCACGCATGATCTCTTCGCAACGCTTCAGCATGGCGTCGTCGAAGACGCCGCGCCGGTATTTCGTGACGAACACCAAGTGGGCGTGAAGGGTATAGGTGACGTGACGACCGGTACGGATATTCTTCGAAGCTGACCGGGGAGGGGGTGGGCCGGATGATCCGTGCGTACAAGTTCCTCATGCGGCCCACCGTGGGCCAGGCGGGCGCGCTCGCCGAGATGCTGCGTGATCACTGCTCGCTCTACAACGGAGCGCTGCAGGAACGCCGCGACGCCTACCGACACGCCTCGAAGACCACCGTCCGGTACGGGCAGCAGTCCGCCCAGCTCAAGGACATCCGCGCCTTCGACCCGGAGCGTCAGGGGCGTTGGTCGTTCTCGTCTCAGCAGGCCACCTTGCGCCGGTTGGACAAGGCGTTCGCCGCGTTCTTCCGGCGGGTGAAGGCAGGAGACGCGCCGGGCTATCCGCGTTTCAGGTCGGGCAAGCGGTTCGACACCGTGGACTTCCCCAAGGACGGCGACGGATGCCGCTGGGACTCCACCCCGCACGACCCCGTCACCCGCGTCCGGCTCCAAGGCATCGGGCACGTCAAGGTGCACCGGCACCGGCCCGTGATCGGCAAGGTCAAGACGATCAGCGTCAAGCGTGAAGGGCGCCGCTGGTACGTCGTCCTGACCGCCGAGCAGACCGTACCCGTGCCGCTTCCGGTGACCGGCAGTGTGGTCGGCGTCGACATGGGCATAGCCAACTTCCTTGCCGGCTCCAACGGCGAGTTCATACCCAACCCCCGCCACGGCCGGAAGGCCTCCGCGAAGCTCGAAGCCGCACAGCAGTCCCTCAGTCGCTGCAAGCGAGGCTCGAAGCGCCGCCGCAAGGCCGTGGAGACCGTCGCCCGACTGCACCGCAAGGTGCGCCGTCAGCGTCTGGACCACGCGCACAAGACCGCGCTCGCTCTCGTGCGGGAACACGACTTCATCGCGCACGAAGACCTCAAGATCCGCAACATGAGCAAGGCCCCCGCACCGAAGCCGGATCCTGAACAGGCGGGCAACTTCCTGCCCAACGGGGCCGGCGCGAAGGCCGGGCTCAACCGCTCGATTTCTGATGCCGGATGGGGGGTGTTCCTCGCGATCCTGGCCGCCAAGGCGGAAGGAGCCGGACGGCAGGTGATGGCGGTGGACCCCCGCAACACCTCCCGGCGGTGCCCCGAATGCGGGCACACCGCCAAGGAGAACCGGCCCACACAGGAGAAGTTCCACTGCGTCTCGTGCGGCCACAGCGCGCACGCGGACACGGTGGGCGCGATCAATGTCCTACGGGCCGGGCTGGTCCGTCGCGAAGCCGCACCGGCATAGCGAGAAGCCCCCTCGTTCACGA
>NZ_JOFS01000093.1 GCF_000719285.1 Streptomyces bicolor
TCGTGCGCAAGGTGCTCATCGCCAACCGTGGCGAAATCGCTGTCCGCGTGGCCCGGGCCTGCCGGGATGCCGGCATCGCGAGCGTGGCCGTCTACGCCGACCCGGACCGGGACGCTCTGCATGTCCGCGCCGCGGATGAGGCGTTCGCCCTGGGTGGTGACACCCCGGCCACCAGTTACCTGGACATCGCCAAGGTGCTGAACGCCGCGCGCGAGTCCGGCGCGGACGCCATCCATCCCGGCTACGGCTTCCTCTCCGAGAACGCCGACTTCGCCCAGGCCGTCCTGGACGCCGGACTGATCTGGATCGGCCCGCCCCCGCAGGCCATCCGCGACCTGGGCGACAAGGTCGCCGCCCGGCACATCGCCCAGCGCGCCGGTGCCCCGCTGGTGGCCGGCACCCCGGACCCGGTGAGCGGTGCGGAGGAGGTCGTGGCGTTCGCCGAGCAGCACGGCCTGCCCATCGCCATCAAGGCCGCCTTCGGTGGCGGCGGGCGTGGTCTGAAGGTGGCCCGCACGCTGGAAGAGGTGCCGGAGCTGTATGACTCCGCGGTGCGTGAGGCGGTGGCGGCGTTCGGGCGCGGGGAGTGCTTCGTCGAGCGCTACCTCGACAAGCCCCGCCACGTCGAGACGCAGTGCCTGGCCGACACCCACGGCAACGTCGTGGTCGTGTCCACGCGTGACTGCTCGCTGCAGCGCCGCCACCAAAAGCTCGTGGAGGAGGCCCCGGCGCCGTTCCTGTCCGACGAGCAGGTCGCCGAGCTGTACTCGTCGTCGAAGGCGATCCTGAAGGAGGCCGGCTACGTCGGCGCCGGCACCGTGGAGTTCCTGGTCGGGGCGGACGGCACGATCTCCTTCCTGGAGGTCAACACCCGGCTGCAGGTCGAGCACCCGGTCACCGAGGAAGTCGCCGGGATCGACCTGGTGCGGGAGATGTTCCGCATCGCCGACGGCGAGGCCCTCGGTTACGACGACCCGCCGCTGCGTGGGCATTCCTTCGAGTTCCGCATCAACGGTGAGGACCCCGGCCGCAACTTCCTCCCGGCCCCCGGCACCGTCACCGCCTTCAACCCGCCCACCGGGCCGGGTGTGCGCCTGGACGCGGGCGTGGAGTCCGGCAGCGTGATCGGTCCGGCCTGGGACTCCCTGCTGGCCAAGCTGATCGTCACCGGCGCCACCCGTGAGCAGGCCCTGCAGCGCGCGGCCCGTGCGCTGGCCGAGTTCCAGGTCGAGGGCATGGCCACCGCGATCCCGTTCCACCGCGCGGTGGTCACCGACCCGGCGTTCGCCCCGGAGCTGACCGGCAGCGCCGAGCCGTTCACGGTCCACACCCGCTGGATCGAGACCGAGTTCGTCAACGACATCAAGCCCTTCGCCGCCCCGGCCGACCTCGAGGCCGAGGACGAGGCGGGCCGCGAGACGGTCGTGGTCGAGGTCGGCGGCAAGCGCCTGGAAGTCTCCCTGCCGGCCTCGCTCGGCATGACCCTGGCCCGCACCGGCCTCGCGGCCGGCGCCAAGCCCAAGCG
>NZ_JOFS01000094.1 GCF_000719285.1 Streptomyces bicolor
GCATGAGTTCCCTGAGTCAACCTCTAGGCAGGCTGGGGTGCGCTGTCCGTGTTTCTGGTCTTGCTGTTGGTTTGGTGGATCGTGGGGTCGTAGCACGTGCCGTCACGCCAGCAGGCCCAGATCACCCGCAGCCATGCGCGGGCCAGGATGCGGACGGCATGTGGATGGCGCTTCTTGCGGGCCCGTGCGTCGGTGTAGATCTTGGCGGCCCAGTTGCTGCCGTGTCGGCTGTTGTCGGCGAAGAGCGTGATGGCGAGACGGGCTCTGCGGTTGGTCGCGTGCCGGAAGGTCACCGCGTGGGACTTGCCGGAGGCGCGGGTGACCGGGACGACGCCGGTTTCGGCGATGAACTGCTCGCAGGTCTGGGCGCGTTCGAGGATGGGGCCGAGCTCGCCGAGGATCTGAGCCAGGTTCACCGTGCCGATGCGAGGCATGGACGCCAGCAGCGGCGCATAGGGGTGCGTGGCGACGGCGGCCTCGATGGCCTTGTCCAGCTCACGGATGGTCGTGCGGATCGCGCGCACCAGCTGGACCTGGACGCGCACCAGCTGGGTGACGGCCTGCTCGCTCAGCCGCGAAGCGGCGGCGGGGGCCGAGCGCAGCCGTTCGATCAGCTCGCTGCCCGGCTTCTTGCCGGAGTAGCCGCGCCGCCGACACCATGCCTGGAGGCGACCGGCGGTCAGCTTGGCGGCCGCGGCCGGTGTCGGACAGCGGTCGAGGAAGTCCAAAGCGATGTCACTGTCCAGGCTGGCGAACACGGCCTTGCCGCCGGGCCAGTGGGCATCGAGCAGAGCAGCGAGCTGGTTGACGGCGGCGATCCGGGCCTCGATGTGATCGGCGCGTTGCCGGGTGAGTGCCTGCAAGTCCAGCGTGGTCTGGTCGGTGGGTTCCAGCCGGGGCAGCAGATGGCCGTCGCTGCGCAGGTAGTCGGCGAGCTTGAAGCTGTCCCCGGCGTCGGTCTTGGCCTTCGAGGCGCCCCAGCGGGCGCGCATCGCGTGGAAGGCGTTGGGGTGCACCGGCACCACCGGGTGACCGGCGGCCAGCAGCCGGTCGACCACGAGGCCGCGGCTGGTCTCGATCGCCACCGGCATGTCGGCCGGGTCGCCGTGGCGGCGCAGCCGGGCCAGTGTTCTGGCGAGCCCCTCTTCGCTGTGCGCGAGTTCCCAACGGTCCACGCGTGCACCGCTGTTGTCCATGACCGTCACGTCGTGGGTCTCGGTCGCCCAGTCCCAGCCGATGTACACGAAAGATGCACTCCTGTGTCGTGCGCGGAGCACCTGCCCGGTGATGAGGACGTCTGCCGGAAGCTCATTAATCGGCCCTCGAAGGGGCGTGTCCCTGACGCCGATCAGACGGCCTCGGCCCGGCAGGGCCGGCGGAACTCATGCTGGCCATCACCTGGCTCGCACCCTTGGCCGTGCACCCACCGGGACCGAGAGGTCACAACCCTACCCAGGGCTGCAGAAGGGATGGTCCTCTAATGAGCA
>NZ_JOFS01000095.1 GCF_000719285.1 Streptomyces bicolor
GTACTCCAGCAGCGTTTCGCTATCTGGCCTGGTCAGAGGCATCGTCGGGAGTGTAGTTGGCTGCTGGCATGTCAGGGGCGGTCTTGCCGGACCGCCCCTCCAATGAGTGGCATCGAGAACTGTCTGCGCGGTGATGAGGGCAGCTTTCCCGCGTGATCGACGACCTTGCCGACGCGACCTGGGACCGTGAACTCGACGACCTCTTCCTGCGCATCGGCCACCGCTTCGGCCGCGCCGACCTGCGACGGCGCATGCGCGACTACGTCCGCGCCCTGCTCGGCCCGGTCGGCCGCAAAAACGGCTGGCAACTTGCCGAACACGCAGGCCACCGCACCCCCGACGGCCTGCAGCGGCTGCTGAACGGAGCCACCTGGAACGCCGACGACCTCCGCGACGACCTGCAGACATACGTCGCCGACAAACTCGGCCAAGTCGACGGAGTCCTCATCCTCGACGACACCGGCTTCATCAAGAAGGGCACCACCTCCGCGGGCGTGCAGCGCCAGTACTCCGGCACCGCCGGCCGCACCGAGAACTGCCAGATCGGCGTCTTCGCCGCCTACGCCACCACCCGCGCACGCGCCCTGGTGGACCGCGAGCTGTATCTGCCCAAGTCCTGGACGGACGACCGCGAACGCTGCCGCGCCGCAAAGATCCCTGATGAGAGGGCCTTCGCCACCAAACCAGAGCTGGCCAGGGCCATAGTGCTGCGCGCACTCGCCTCCCCGCTGCCGATCTCCTGGGTGACCGCGGATGCCGCCTACGGCCAGGAATGGCGTTTTCGCCGGATTCTGGAAGAAGCCGCGGTCGGCTACGTGCTCGCCGTCCCGAAGTCCCAGCCGGTGCCACGCTTCGGCCGGATCGACTATCTCTTCGGCCAGGCTCCGGATGAGGCGTGGGAGCGACGTTCGTGCGGCGACGGCGCCAAGGGCCCGCGCGTCTATGACTGGGCGGCTGTCCAGCTCCCGGTGATCGAGGACTTCGACGGTGAGCGGCCCACCCATCACCGCTGGGCGCTGGCCCGGCGCAGTATCAGCAGACCCGATCAGATCGCCTACTACCTCGCATACGCGCCAGTGGGCACCAACGTTGACCGGCTCGTGCGCGTTGCCGGGCGCCGGTGGGCGATCGAGGAATGCTTCCAGGCCGCGAAGAACGAGTGCGGCCTGGACCAGTACGAAGTCCGCCGCTATGTCGGCTGGATGAGGCACATCACCCTGGCCATGCTCGCGCATGCCTTTCTCGCGGCCACGGCAGCCCAGGCGGCGGCAAAGGGGGATGCAGAAACGGTTCCACCCTGGTTCCGCTCACCGTGGCAGAAGTCCGACGGCTCCTGGCAACTGGCCCCGCACACCGGCCCCGCCCGCCACTTCGCATCCATGCGCTGAGATGGTCGCGATGGCGGCGAAGGCGTCAGGCCGTGGCCCGGCAGTGCCACTACC
>NZ_JOFS01000096.1 GCF_000719285.1 Streptomyces bicolor
GACGATCATGGGAGAGACGTCAAGTGGCTGACGCCGCCGTGGAGTTGGAGACCGTGGAACCTGTCGAGAGTGCCCCGTCCGGGCAGCCTGCACCCGTGTCCGATGAGCAACTGGTCGCGATGCTGGTGGAACGGGCCCGGTCGGAGGGCTTGCAGCTGACCGGTCAGGGCGGGCTGCTGCAGCAGCTGACCAAACGGGTCCTGGAATCTGCCCTGGAAGGCGAGATCACCGATCACCTCGGCTACGAACGCCACGATGCTGTCGGTCGGGGCAGCGGCAACTCCCGCAACGGGAGCCGGGCCAAGACCGTGCTGACCGACGTCGGGCCGGTGGAAGTAAAGGTGCCCCGCGACACTGCCGGCAGCTTCGAGCCGCAGATCGTCAAGAAGCGACAGCGGCGCCTGACCGGCATCGACGAGATGGTGCTCTCCTTGTCCGCGAAGGGCCTCACTCACGGGGAGATATCGGCTCATCTCGCCGAGGTGTACGGCGCCGAGGTGTCCAAGCAGACCGTCTCCACCATCACCGACCAAGTGATGGAGGGCATGGCCGAGTGGCAGAACCGGCCGCTCGACCGCGTCTATCCGGTCCTGTTCGTGGACGCCATCAACGTCAAGATCAGGGACGGGAAGGTCGCGAACCGTCCCATCTACGTGGTGATGGCGGTGACGGTGGACGGCACCCGCGACATCCTCGGCGTCTGGGCCGGCGACGGCGGCGAGGGCGCCAAGTACTGGCTGCACGTGTTCACCGAGCTGAAGAACCGCGGCCTGGACGACGTGCTGATGCTGGTCTGCGACGGGCTCAAGGGCCTTCCCGAGGCCGTGGAGACCGTCTGGCCTCGCACGATCGTCCAGACGTGTGTGGTTCACCTCCTGCGGAACTCGTTCCGTTATGCCGCCCGTCAGGACTGGGACAAGGTCGCCAAGGCCCTCAAGCCCGTCTACACCGCACCCAGCGAAGACGCGGCGACGGAGCGCTTCCTGGAGTTCCAGGAGTCCTGGGGCCGGAAGTATCCGGCGATCGTGAAGTTGTGGTCGGACGCCTGGGCCGAGTTCGTGCCCTTCCTCTCCTTCGACGTCGAGATCCGCAAGGTCATCTGCAGCACGAATGCGATCGAGAGCGTCAACGCCCGCATCCGCAGGTCCGTCCGCGCCCGCGGACACTTCCCCAACGAAGCCGCCGCCCTCAAGTGCATCTACATGGCCCTGATGAGCCTGGACCCGACCGGGAAGGGCCGCAAGCGGTGGACCATGCGCTGGAAAGCACCTCTCAACGCATTCCAGATCGCCTTCGAGGGCCGCCTTACCCCGAGCAACAACTGACCACTCAACAAACAAGATCAGCCGTTAAATTGACACA
>NZ_JOFS01000097.1 GCF_000719285.1 Streptomyces bicolor
GTTCGGGCACCGTGCCCGGCTGGCGCTCAGCCCTGCCGAGACCCGGGTCGTTGACGAGCAGGCGCACGCGGCCCGGACGATGTGGAACTGCCTGCACGCCTGGTGGCAGATGATGCCGAAGGACAAGCGGACCCTTGCCGCCGCTGATGCGGCGATACGGGAAGCCCGCAAGGATCTCGACTTCCTTGCCAAGCTGCCCGCGCAGGCCTCCCAGGCGGTGCTGAAGACGTACTTCCGCGCCTGGGTGAACTGCTGGGAGGGCCGGGCGGACGAGCCGAACTTCAAGGCCCGGTTCCGGTCGGCGATGTCCGTGGACATCCCGCAGGGCCGTGACCTGAACATCGTCCGCGTCCACCGCCGCTGGGGCATGGTCAACCTGCCGAAGATCGGCCGCGTCCGTTTCCGCTGGACCAAGGACCTCCCCGTCGGCAAGAAGGCGAACACCGACAACCGGATCACCGGCGCACGGCTGGTCAAAGACGCGCTCGGCTGGCACATCGCCTTCCGCGTCCAGATTCTCGAAGGCAAGCAGTCACCTCACCAGGGCCCGGAAGTCGGCATCGACGCCGGAGTGAACATCCCCCTGGCCCTGTCCAACAAGGACCACCAGGACCACGGGCGCCGGCCGCGCCTGCCGGACGGCACCGCCGATCGGGACAAGTGGCTCACCCCGAAGGAGAAGGCCCGGCTCCTCACGCTTCAGCGGCAGGCCGCACACCGAAAATCCTTCCGCAAGAAGGGGGAGAAGACCTCCCGCCGTTTGCAGCACACCTACGACCAGATCAAGCAACTCCGAGCAAAAGCCACGCGACGAGCCCTTGACTGGCAGCACCGGACGACCACCTACCTCGCCCGTACCTACGGCACGGTCGTGGTCGAACAGCTCAACATCACGAACATGGTCACCTCCGCCCGGGGCACCATTGCCGAGCCGGGCACCAACGTCAAAGCCAAGGCCGGTCTCAACCGCTCCATCGCCCAAGAGGCGTGGGGACGCACGGTCACGATGCTGACGTACAAGCTCGCCCGCCACGGCGGTCGGCTCGTCAAGGTTCCTGCCCCCAACACCTCCCGGCGCTGCTCCGCATGCGGATTCACCGCACCGGGCAGCCGCAAGGACCAGGCCACGTTCGTATGCAAGAACCCCGACTGCGGCTTTCAGTGCAACGCCGACTGGAACGCGGCCCGGAACATCTTGCACCTGTACCGGATCGGCCACGTCATCGTGGAGGTCCCGGCCGCCGGAAGGCGCGGTCGCAGGGCGGGTAAAACCGTCAAGCCTGTCGCCGCAAGGTAGACAGGAATCCCCTCCCTGAGCTTGCGAAGGGAGGGGAGAGCTTCAA
>NZ_JOFS01000098.1 GCF_000719285.1 Streptomyces bicolor
AGAGGGCGTTTCGTTCCGTTGTTTAGTCCCTGGATGCCCTAATTCGTTGAGGTTCTAGGTGCCGCGCCAGCTCGGGGTGGATTCGGCTGTGAGGCGGCGGGTCATGAGGTTGATCATCGCGAGGTGAATCATGGCTTCGGAGCGGTGGGGGTGGGCTTCGTAGTCGCGGGCCAGGCGGCGGTGGTTCATCAGCCAGCCCAGCGTTCTCTCGACGGTCCACCGCCTCGGCAGGACGGTAAATCCCCTGGTGGCGGGGTCGCGGCGGACGATGTGCATGTCGATGCCCAGGGTCGCGGCGTGCTCGACGAGGTGCTGGCGGTAGCCGCCGTCGACCCAGGTCTTGCGGACCGTGGGATGCTCGGCGGCCACCTTCTCGATGAGGGCCTGGCCGACGACGGAATCCTGCACGCTCGCGGCCGTGACCAGCACTGCCAGCAACAGGCCGACGGTGTCGATGACGATGCTTCGCTTGCGGCCCACGATCTTCTTGCCCGCGTCCACGCCCTGGCCGGCCGCGGGAACGTTGGTGGACGTTTTGATGCTCTGTGAGTCGATCACGCATGCGCTGGGCTCGGCCTCCCGGCCTTCCTGCCTGCGGACTTGCCGGCGGAGGAGACTGTTGAGCTGGTCGAAGACGCCCTCCTCCTGCCAGCGGGCGAAGTAGGCGTAGACGGTGTTCCAGTGCGGGTAGTCGTGCGGGAGGTAGCGCCAGGGGATCCCGGTGCGGTTCACGTAGAGGATCGCGTCCAGGAGACTGCGCAGGTCGTGGTCCGGGGGCCGGCCGATGTCCAGTCCTCGGCCGCGGCGTTCGGCCCGCCAGGCGGTCAGGATCGGCTCGACCAACTCCCAGCGGGCGTCAGACAGATCGCTGGGATAACGACGGCGTTCGGCCATGGTTTTGAAGTACCGGGCAGCCGCCGGTCCGGCCCAGGCGCATGCATCGGGCGCGTGAGGCGAACGGCGCACGAAGGCGCGTCTTGGGATTAAACAGGAGGAGTGCAGACGAGACGCCCGCCTCATCGCCTCTTCTGCATCGTCAGCCCCTCAAGCATCACCAGCACTCCCGAAGCCGATCCGCATACCAGGCGAAATGCATG
>NZ_JOFS01000099.1 GCF_000719285.1 Streptomyces bicolor
CCCGGGCGGCGCCGCGACCACGGCCCACTGCGCGAACTCCCCGGTGGCGGCGTGCTCTCCCAGCGCCCGCATCACCGGCGTCCACGGCACCACACCCACGCCCGAGTCGACCTCGACCGGGGCAGTGTCGTCGCTCGCCGTCCCCGCCACCGCCGCGAGCCCGGCCGGCGTCTCGTGCTCGAAGACGTCCTGCACCTTCAGCACCAGACCGGCGCGCCGGGCGCGTGCCACCAGCTGCATCGACATGATCGAGTCGCCGCCCAGCTCGAAGAAGCTGTCGTCGACCCCGACCCGCTCCAGGCCCAGCAACTCCGCGACCACCCGGCACAACAACGCCTCCGCCTCCGACTCCGGCTCCCGACCGGAGACCCGGCCCGCGAAATCCGGCGCCGGCAACGCTCCGCGATCCACCTTCCCGTTGCGGGTCACCGGCAAGGCATCAAGGACGACCACGACGGCCGGCATCAGGTATTCAGGCAGCACCCGCGCCACGTACTCCCGCACCTGCCGGCCATCCACCCCCGGCCCATCAGGCACCACGTAACCGACCAGGCGCCGCTCACCCGGCCGCTCCTGCGGAGCCGTCACCACGGCCTGGGCCACCGAGGGATGCGCGGCAAGGGCCGCCTCCACCTCGCCCAGCTCCACCCGGAACCCACGGATCTTCACCTGCGCATCCGCACGTCCCACGAACAGCAGCGCACCCTCATCCGTCCACCGCACGAGGTCGCCGGTCCGGTACATCCGCTCACCCGGCACGAACGGACACGCCACGAACCGCTCCGCCGACAGGCCGGGCTGCGCCCAGTAACCGCGTGCGAGTCCGGCTCCGGCGACATACAACTCACCGGTCACTCCGGGCGGCACCGGCTGAAGGAAGGCATCCAGAACAAAGGTCCGGCGCCCGGGCAGCGGACGCCCGATCGGCAACAGCGGGCCGGAGTCGTCCTCGGGGCGTATCAGATGCCAGGTCGCGCAGAGCGTGGTCTCGGTCGGCCCGTACAAGTGACGTAGCGTCACATCAGGGCACGCCTCCCGCACCCGCGCCACCGACGCGGCAGGCAC
>NZ_JOFS01000100.1 GCF_000719285.1 Streptomyces bicolor
GGCGGTCCGGCAAGACCGCCCCTGACATGCCAGCAGCCAACTACACTCCCGACGATGCCTCTGACCAGGCCAGATAGCGAAACGCTGCTGGAGTACTAGTACTGCAGCCGCACTTGCTGTGACCGGTGATCGGGCTGCTCGTTGGGCTGGGCATGGGTGGGGACGTCACGGTTGACGAGGTGCACCGCTGGGCGGTTGGTCTGGACGCTTTGCACGCTCGGATTGGTGGGTATTTCCGCAGGTCGGAGCCGCGTCGGCGGGCGATGGAGTACCTGCGCGGGCTGCTCGCGCCCTTGGAGCGCAAGAACGGCTGGACGCTGGCCGAGCAAGCCGGTGAGGTGTGCCCGGACGGCATGCAGCGGCTGCTGAACCAGGCTGACTGGGACGCTGATGCGGTCCGCGACGAGGTTCGCGGTTTCGTGCTGGAGAATCTGGGGGCCGAGGACGGCGTGCTGGCCGTGGACGAGACCGGCTTCATCAAGAAGGGCAGCCGGTCGGCCGGCGTGCAGCGGCAGTACACCGGCACCTCCGGGGAGATCGACAATTGCCAGCTGGGGGTGTTCCTGGCCTACACCTCCACCAGGGGGCGGGCGTTGATCGACCGGGAGTTGTACCTGCCCACCTCCTGGATCGAGGATCCGGCCCGCCGGGCGGACGCGAAGATCGGTGACGAGGTCCTCTTCCGCACCAAGCCCGCGCTGGCCCGCGCGATGTTGGAGCGGGCCCTGGCCGCGAAGGTGCCGTTTCGCTGGGTGACGGGCGACGAGGTCTACGGCCAGGACCCCTCCTGCGCGGCTGGCTGGCCGAGCAGCGCCTGGTCTACGTGCTGGCGATCGCCTACAAGCATCGATGCGGGCCGCGCGGGCAAAACGCCCGCACCGTCTCGGCGATCCCGGTGAGCGAATGGGGCCGGACTCCTTTAGACCGTGTCCTACGTGGTGAGGCGGACGAGTCGCTTGTAGCAGCAGAGGGCGGCGGCAAGTCCGAGAAATGCCAGGTAGTTGCGGGGGTTGCGTTC
>NZ_JOFS01000101.1 GCF_000719285.1 Streptomyces bicolor
TAAGACCGTGTCCTACGTGGTGAGGCGGGCGTTGGACCGTGCATGGGGCGGGGCACGTGGAGTTGGATTGTTCCGGACGGGCTGTGGGAGATCGCGAAGCCGCTGATCCCACCGTCGAAGGTGCGTCCGCAGGGCGGCGGAACGCAGGACACGCCTGATGAGACGCTGTTCGCGGCCATCATCTACGTCCTGGTCAGCGGCTGTGCCTGGCGTCAACTGCCGCCCTGCTTCGGTATATCGAAGTCCACCGCTCACCGCCGGTTCCTGATCTGGTCCCGGGCAGGCGTCTGGGGCCGACTGCACGAGGCCGTGCTGCACCAGCTCGATGACGCCGGCCTCATCGACGTCACCCGTGTCGTCCTCGACACCGCCCACGTCCGCGCTAAAAGGGGGGCGAACACACAGGTCCGAGCCCCGTGGACCGGGGCAAGCCGGGTTCCAAGATGCACATCCTGTCGGACGCGAACGGACTGCCCCTCCTCGTCGGCATCTCGGCCGCCAATGTCCACGACAGCGAAGGACTGAGGCCCATGGTCGAGGGCCACCAAACGAAACACGACCCCCACCGCGGCCGGTACTTCAAGCCGCAGCGGCTCCACGCGGACAAGGCGTACGACGTTCCTCACCTGCGGAAATGGCTGTGGGGAAAGCACATCGGTGTACGCATCGCCCGCAAAGGGGTCGAGTCCAGCGAGCGCCTAGGCCGCCGCAGATGGGTGATCGAGCGGACCATGTCCTGGCTGTCGGGCTACCGGCGCCTCAGCCCTCGCTACGAACGCAACCCCCGCAACTACCTGGCATTTCTCGGACTTGCCGCCGCCCTCTGCTGCTACAAGCGACTCGTCCGCCTCACCACGTAGGACACGGTCT
>NZ_JOFS01000102.1 GCF_000719285.1 Streptomyces bicolor
AGACGTCATCTCATTTGGAACGGTAGCCTGTCGGTCGTGGTTTCGATCGTTGAGCGGCTGGTGCCGGATGAGTTGTGGGAGTTGTTTCAGCGGGTGGTCCCGGAGGCTCCGTCGCGGCCTCAGGGCGGCGGCCGGCGTCGGCACGGCGACCGGGAGGTGCTGGCCGCGATCGTGTTCGTGGCCACGTCGGGCTGCACGTGGCAGCAGCTGCCGTCCGCGTCCTTCGGGCCCTCGGGAGCGACGGCTCACCGGCGCTTTTCCGAGTGGTCGAAGGCTCGGGTGTGGGCAAAGCTCCACCGCCTGGTCCTCGATGAGCTCGGCGCCCGCGGCGAGCTGGACTGGTCCCGCTGCGCGATCGACTCGGTGAACATGCGAGCCCTGAAAAGGGGGAGCTGACAGGCCCGAATCCTGTCGACCGGGGCAAGTACGGCTCGAAGGTCCACCTGATCACCGAGCGGACCGGTCTGCCCCTGTCCGTCGGAATCTCGGGGGCGAACCTGCACGACAGTCAGGCGCTGGTTCCGCTGGTGAAGGGGATACCGCCGATCCGCTCCCGGCGCGGACGACGGCGGCGCAGACCGGGAAAGCTCCACGCCGACAAGGGGTACGACTACGACCACCTGCGGCGATGGTTACGCGGGCGCGGCATCAGGCACCGCATCGCCCGCAAGGGCGTCGAATCCTCGACTCGTCTGGGCCGTCACCGCTGGACCATAGAACGCACGATGTCCTGGCTCGCCGGATGCCGCAGACTGCACCGCCGCTACGAGCGCAAAGCCGAGCACTTCCTGGCCTTCACCAGCATCGCCTGCACCCTCATCTGCTACCGCCGACTCACCAAATGAGATGACGTCT
>NZ_JOFS01000105.1 GCF_000719285.1 Streptomyces bicolor
ATCGACGACAACTTCTTCGAGCTGGGCGGCCACTCCCTCCTCGCCACCCGCCTCATCAGCCGGATCCGCACCACCCTCGACATCGAACTACCGGTACGCACCCTCTTCGAAACCCCCACCATCGCCACGCTCGCCGCCCAGATCGCGCAAGCGGGCTCGGCCCGGACCGCGCTGACCGCGACGGAGCGCCCGGCACGGATTCCGCTGTCACCGGCCCAGAACCGTCCTGCCGCTCGCCGTGCGGCTGTCAGGGGACCTCGACCGAGCAGCCCTGGAAGCGGCGATAGCCGATGTGATGGGTCGGCACGAGATCCTTCGGACGGTCTTCCCGGAGGTCGACGGGCAACCTCAACAGCGCATTCTGGATCCTGCCCAGGTCCGCCCCGCGCTCCCTGTGGTGGAGGTCGAGACAGCGGACCTGGACGAGGCACTCCGAGCCGCCGGCAACACCGCCTTCGATGTCACTGTGGATCTGCCGCTCCAGGCCCGGCTGTTCGCCACCGGTCCGGACCACCACGTCCTGCTTCTGGTGCAGCATCACATCGGCAACGACGGCTGGTCGCTGGCTCCGCTGGCCCGGGACATCAGCCTTGCCTACGCCGCGCGATGCGCGGGTTCAGCACCGACCTGGTCGCCGTTGCCGGTGCAGTACGCCGACTACACCCTGTGGCTGCACGAACTCCTCGGCACGGAAGCCGACCCCGACTCCTTGGCGAACAAGCAGCTCGCCTTCTGGAAG
>NZ_JOFS01000106.1 GCF_000719285.1 Streptomyces bicolor
CTTCCAGAAGGCGAGCTGCTTGTTCGCCAAGGAGTCGGGGTCGGCTTCCGTGCCGAGGAGTTCGTGCAGCCACAGGGTGTAGTCGGCGTACTGCACCGGGAGCGCGGACCACTCCGGCGCCCGGCCCTGGAGCCGGGCGCGGAACGCGGTCTCCAGATCGCGTCCGAGCGGCCCCATCGAGGCACCGTCGCTCGCGATGTGGTGCACGAGCAGCAGCAGGACGTGCTCGTCGGGTCCGACGGTGAACAGCGTCGTCCGGAGCGGCAGCTCGGTAGCCAGGTCGAACACGTACTGTCCCGCGTCGCGCAGCGCGGCCTGCACCTCGCCTTCCTGGCAGATGACCTGATGCAGCCTCACCTCGACGGCGTCCGTTCCCAGCACCGTCTGGGCCGAGCTGCCGTCGATCTCCTGGAAGACCGTCCGCAGGCTTTCGTGCCGTACCACCACATCGTTCAGAGCCTGCTCGAGAGCCCCCGTGTCCAGGTCCCCGGTGATCCGGAACGCCACCGGGACGTTGTACGTGGCGTTCGCGCCCTCCAGCTTGTCGAGGAACCACAGCCGGTTCTGGGCCGGTGACAGCGGAATCCGTGCCGGGCGCTCCGTCGCGGTCAGCGCGGTCCGGGCCGAGCCCGCTTGCGCGATCTGGGCGGCGAGCGTGGC
>NZ_JOFS01000107.1 GCF_000719285.1 Streptomyces bicolor
TTCCACATGGTGCCGATCCAGTTGAAGAACTTCACGCCGGTGGGTACGGCGATGAGGAACGTCATGAAGGCGAAGAACGGGAGGAGTACGCCGCCTGTGACGTACATGTGGTGCGCCCACACCGTCACGGACAGACCCGCGATGGCGATGGTCGCCGCGATCAGACCCATGTAGCCGAACATCGGCTTGCGGGAGAAGACCGGGATGACCTCACTGATGATGCCGAAGAACGGCAGGGCGATGATGTACACCTCTGGATGGCCGAAGAACCAGAAGAGGTGTTGCCACAGCAACCGGTCAGCAGCACGTTCCAGGTGAAGATCGGCATGCGGAACATGGTCATGCCCGGCGCGCGCATGCAGATGATCGTGGTGATGAAGTTGACCGAGCCGAGGATGGTGCCGAAGCCGGAGAAGGCCAGACCCATGATCCACATGTCGGCGCCGATGCCCGGGGAGCGGACCGCGTCCGACAGCGGGCTGTAGGCGAACCAGCCGAAGTCGGCCGCGCCCTGCGGGGTGAGGAAGCCACCGACCGCGATGAGCGAGCCGAACAGGTACAGCCAGTAGGCGAACATGTTCAGCCGGGGGAAGGCCACGTCCGGCGCGCCGATCTGCAGCGGCATGATCCAGTTCGCGAAGCCGGCGAACAGCGGCGTCGCGAACATCAGCAGCATGATCGTGCCGTGCATCGTGAACGCCTGGTTGAACTGCTCGTTCGACATGATCTGCAGGCCCGGACGGGCCAGCTCGGCACGCATGAGCAGCGCCATCACGCCACCGATCACGAAGAACGCGAACGACGTGACGAGATACAGCGTCCCGATCGTCTTGTG
>NZ_JOFS01000108.1 GCF_000719285.1 Streptomyces bicolor
ACCTCACGCAAGCCCGCGAAACACTCCGGCGCCTCCCCCGCCAGCACCCGGAACGACCCCGCCGTCACATGAACCGACGACACACCCTCAGCCACGAACGCACGAATCTGCTCGGCATCCACAACGCCGGGATCGGCCAGCACCACACGCCCGCCCGCAGCCAACGGCACCCACAACTCGAACAACGACACATCAAACGCATGCGGCGCATGCATCAACACCGCATCATCCGGACCCACCTCCCACTCACGCTCACCCACCAGCGCCGCCGCACTCCCATGCGGCACCGCCACACCCTTCGGCACCCCCGACGACCCCGACGTGTACATCACATACGCCACGTCACTCGCAGCCGCCGGTATCCAGCACTCATCGGCGCACCCCGCCATCGCGGCCGCCGTAGCCGGCTCGTCCACGACCACGACGCGCGCACCAGCTCCCTCCGGCACCACCGCACGCGTCGACACCGAGCACACCACCACCGCCGGAGCACAATCCGCCAAGACGAGGGACACCCGCTCGGCCGGAGAACCGGCGTCCACCGGCACATACGCCGCCCCCGCACGCCACACCCCCAGCAGCACCGCCACCAGGTCCACGGACCGCTCCATCACCACCGCGACCCGATCACCA
>NZ_JOFS01000109.1 GCF_000719285.1 Streptomyces bicolor
GTTCGGCTGTCTCCCAGTCGCGGGGTCGGAGTTGGTATTTCTCGGAGTGGAGGTATTCCTCGCTGCCGGGGCGCAGGGGGGTGTTCTCGCACAGTTCGTAGCCGCTGTAGATGCCCCAGGTGGGGGAGAGGGTGGCGGCGAGGACGGCGCGGACCTCGAAGGCGGGGCGGCCGCCGTCTTGGAGGTAGGCGTGCAGGATGTCGGGGGTGTTGGCGAAGAAGTTGGGCCGCATGTAGGCGGCTGCCTCGCCGGAGAGTTCGGTGAGGTACTCGGTGAGTTCCTGTTTGGTGTTGCGCCAGGTGAAGTAGGTGTAGGACTGCTGGAAGCCGATCTGGGCCAGGGTGTGCATCATCGCCGGTCGGGTGAAGGCCTCGGCCAGGAAGATTTGGGTGGGTTCTCGGCGTAGGCGATGGTGCCGTCGGGGCGGTGGTGGAACCACTCGGGGTGCTTGTGGACCCAGGGGTGGTCGGGGGAGCACTGCAGGGCGAAGTCGAGGGCGATCTCCAGGCCCAGTTCGCGGGCGCGTGTGACGAAGTGGTCGAAGTCGTCGAGGGTGCCGAGGTCGGGGTGGATGGCGTCGTGGCCGCCCTCGGGGGAGCCGATGGCCCAGGGGACGCCGACGTCGTCGGGGCCGGCGGACAGGGTGTTGTTGGGTCCTTTGCGGAAGGTGGTGCCGATGGGGTGGATGGGCGGGAGGTAGACGACGTCGAAGCCCATCGCGGCGATGGCCGGCAGGCGGCGGGCGGCGGTGGTGAAGGTGCCGTGGGGGTGTTCGGGGGTGCCCTCGGAGCGGGGGAAGAACTCGTACCAGGAGCCGAACAGGGCCCGCTCGCGTTCCACCAGCAGCGGCAGCGGATCGGAGGCGGTGACCAGGTCCCGCAGCGGATACCGCCCCAACACCGCGTCCAC
>NZ_JOFS01000110.1 GCF_000719285.1 Streptomyces bicolor
GAGGAACTCATGGGTCGCGGGCAGGTTCTCGCAGTTCGTGCCCTCCTCCGCGTACAGATACGGCACCGCGTCCAGCCGGAAGCCGTCGATGCCCAGGTCCAGCCAGAACTTCAGCGCGGAGAGGATCTCCTCCTGCACGGCCGGGTTCTCGTAGTTGAGGTCCGGCTGGTGGGAGAAGAAACGGTGGAAGAAGTACTGCTTGCGGACCGGATCGAAGGTCCAGTTGGAGGCTTCCGTGTCGACGAAGATGATGCGGGCGTCGCCGTATGCCTTGTCGTCGTCGGCCCACATGTAGTAGTCGCCGTAGGGCCCGTCCGGGTCTTTTCTCGATTCCTGGAACCACGGGTGCTGGTCGCTGGTGTGGTTCATGACGAAGTCGATGATGACCCGCATGCCCCGCTGGTGGGCGGAGTCCACGAAGTCCACGAAGTCGGCGAGATCACCGAACTCCGGCAGGACCGACGTGTAGTCGGAGACGTCGTAGCCGCCGTCCCTGAGCGGTGATTTGAAGAAGGGCGGCAGCCACAGGCAGTCGACGCCGAGCCATTGCAGGTAGTCGAGTTTTGCGGTCAGGCCTTTGAGGTCGCCGACGCCGTCGCCGGCAGAACACGAAAGATGTGCGCGGGCGCACGGCCCGGCTCGAGGCGCACATAGTTGGCCCTGCCCCAGTGATAGGTCTCGCCGGTGAGCTCGTCGCGCACCGGTACCGACTCATGCCATTCCAGGCCGAGTTGCGGCATGTCCAACGAGACCGTGGCCTCCTGGGTGTGGTGGGGGTCGAGGTTGGCGACCACCAGAACCGTGTTCGATCCCTGCCGTTTCGAGTAGGCGATCACCGCGTCCTTGTCCGCGTGATGGAAGTGCAGATCGCGCAGCTGCCGAAGCGCGGGGTTCGCGCGCCGGACGGCGTTGAGTTTGGTGATGAGTGGCGTGAGCGTACGCCCCTCGCGTTCGGCTGTCTCCCAGTCGCGGGGTCGGAGTTGGTATTTCTCGGAGTGGAGGTATTCCTCGCTGCCGGGGCGCAGGGGGGTGTTCTCGCACAGTTCGT
>NZ_JOFS01000111.1 GCF_000719285.1 Streptomyces bicolor
ACGAACTGTGCGAGAACACCCCCCTGCGCCCCGGCAGCGAGGAATACCTCCACTCCGAGAAATACCAACTCCGACCCCGCGACTGGGAGACAGCCGAACTCGAGGGCCGCACCATCGTCCCTCTCGTCACCCGGCTCAACGCCATTCGCAGGGCCCACCCCGCCCTGCACCGGCTCAGGAACATTCGCTTCCATCACACGGACAACGACGCGCTCATCGCCTTCAGCAAACGCACAGGCCCGGACACGGTTCTGGTGATCGCCAACCTTGATGCCCACCACACCCAGGAGGCCACGGTCTCGTTGGACATGCCGCAACTCGGCCTGGACTGGGATGCCTCCCTGTCCGTGCACGACGAGCTGACGGGTGAGACCTACCGATGGGGCCGGAGCAACTACGTACGCCTTCAGCCCGGCAGGGCTCCCGCGCACGTGCTCCACTTCCAGGCATCGCCACCGCAGATCGGAGGGTCCCCCGCGTCATGACCGTCAATGAGCCCGTGCTGGACACCTTCGAGGACACCCCTGCCAAGGATCGTGACCCCGACTGGTTCAAGCGCGCCGTCTTCTACGAGGTCCTGGTCCGCTCCTTCCAGGACAGCAATCGTCGACGCCGCCCACCAGCGCGGTATGCGCGTCATCATCGACTTCGTCATGAACCACACCAGCGACCAGCACCCGTGGTTCCAGGAATCCAGGAAAGACCCCGACGGCCCCTACGGCGACTACTACATGTGGGCCGACGACGACAAGCAGTACGCCGACGCCCGCATCATCTTCGTCGACACAGAAGCCTCCAACTGGACGTACGACCCGGTCCGGGGGCAGTACTTCTTCCACCGCTTCTTCTCCCACCAGCCCGACCTCAACTACGAGAACCCGGCCGTGCAGGAGGAGATCCTGGCCGCCCTCCGCTTCTGGCTCGACCTGGGCATCGACGGCTTCCGGCTGGACGCGGTGCCGTATCTGTACGCGGAGGAGGGCACGAACTGCGAGAACCTGCCCGCGACCCATGAGTTCCTCGACGCGATGTATCCCGACACGGTGCTGCTGGCGGAAGCGAACCAGTGGCCGGAGGACGTCGTCGACTATTTCGGCGACTACCAAAGCGGCGGCGACGAATGCCACATGGCCTTC
>NZ_JOFS01000112.1 GCF_000719285.1 Streptomyces bicolor
CGGCACCCACAGCTCGTACGTCGACGGGTCGAACGCGTACGGGGCCACCATCAGCACCCGCTCGTGCGCACCCTCGCCGAACATCCCGTCCACGACCAGGTCGAGGACGTCGCGGTGGGTGACCGCCACACCCTTGGGGCGGCCCGTCGAACCCGAGGTGTACATCACGTACGCCAGCTGATCCGGCCCACACTCCACGCCCGGGTCGGTGACCGGCAGCGAGGCGAGCGTCTCGTCCTCGTCCACCACCACCAGCACGGGAGCGTCCGGCAGACCGCGGCCACGCATCGCCGTGTCGGCCAGCAGCACCGGCGCGGACGTCTCGTCCACGATCCACCGCATCCGCTCCAGCGGGTAACCACTGTGCAGCGGCAGATAGAACGCACCCGCCTTCAGCACCGCCAGCAGCGCCACCACCAGATCCACCGAGCGCTCCATCAGCACCGCCACCGGCGCCTCCGGCCCCACCCCCAGACCCACCAGCCGGTGCGCCAACTGATTGGCCCGCTCGTCGAGTTCC
>NZ_JOFS01000113.1 GCF_000719285.1 Streptomyces bicolor
GTGGTGGGTTGTCTCGGCTGGGGTTCCCCCTCTCCTCACCCTGCCTCGACTCTCCCCGCTTCTCCTCCCTCCCCCTCTCCTCTCCGTCCCTTCCTCGCTCCCCGGGTTCCTGCCGGAGGCAGGCCCCCATCCCTCCACCCCTTCCACGAGGCAACGGGCCCCGGAGGGGCCCCTGTTGCCCACCCCATATTCCGTGCTTTACTTCTTCCACGGAATAAAAATCAAATACCCCTGGGTTTAAGGGAATCGGAGATTCCGTCCCGAAATCCCCGCCAGGATAACCGGTATGACGAACCCTCAACCAAGTCCCCAACTCAAACACCAACACCCCACCCACACAACAAAATCCAGCACCCGAATTTGTGCCGGAGGCACAAATCCCTTTCCGCATCTTTTCCGTGCCGGAGGCACGCAGGTTTATGGAATGGCCGGAGCCCATTTCAATAACCCCCCGCCGGAGGCGGGCAATTCGCGCGGGGACGCGCGAAACGAGCGAAGCGAGTATTCGGC
>NZ_JOFS01000114.1 GCF_000719285.1 Streptomyces bicolor
CCGGTGCAGTACGCCGACTACACCCTGTGGCTGCACGAACTCCTCGGCACGGAAGCCGACCCCGACTCCTTGGCGAACAAGCAGCTCGCCTTCTGGAAGCGGGCCCTGGACGGAATACCCGACCAGCTCGAGCTGCCCTTCGACCGCCCCCGGCCGAAGATCGCCGACTACCGCGGCGACACCGTCCCGATCCGGATCGACGCCGACCTCCACCGCGCACTCCTCGGCCTGGCCCAGGAAACCAACACCACGCTGTTCATGGTGCTCCAGGCCGCCCTCGCCACCCTGCTCAGCCGGCTGGGCGCGGGCTCGGACATCCCCCTGGGAACCCCCGTCGCCGGACGCACCGACGAAGCACTGGACGACCTCGTCGGCTTCTTCGTCAACACCCTCGTCCTGCGCAACGACACCTCCGGCGACCCCACGTTCCGCGAACTCCTGGCCCGCACCCGCGAAACCGACCTGGCCGCCTACTCCCACCAGGACATCCCGTT
>NZ_JOFS01000115.1 GCF_000719285.1 Streptomyces bicolor
GGTGGCGGCGTGCTCTCCCAGCGCCCGCATCACCGGCGTCCACGGCACCACACCCACACCGGAATCGCCCTCGACACCACCGGCCTCCACCGCACCGACGACCGCCGCGAGCCCGGCCGGCGTCTCATGCTCGAAGACGTCCTGCACCTTCAGCACCAGACCCGCACGCTGCACCCGAGCCACCAACTGCATCGACATGATCGAGTCGCCGCCCAGCTCGAAGAAGCTGTCGTCGACCCCGACCCGCTCCAGGCCCAGCAACTCCGCGAACGCCCGGCACAACAACGCCTCCGCCTCCGACTCCGGCTCCCGACCGGAAACCCGGCCCGCGAAATCCGGCGCCGGCAACGCCCCCCGGTCCACCTTCCCGTGACGCGTCACCGGCAAGGCGTCCACGCCGTCCGGGCCCTCAGGGACGACATAGCCCACGAGACGACGCTCGCCCGGGGAGTCCTCCCGGACGGTCACCACGGCCTGGGCCACCGAGGGATGCGCGGCAAGGGCCGCCTCCACCTCACCCAGCTCCACCCGGAACCCACGGATCTTCACCTGCGCGTCCGCACGGCCCACGAACACCAGCGCACCCTCATCCGTCCACCGCACCAGGTCGCCGGTCCGGTACATCCGCCCACCCGGCACGAACGGACACGCCACGAACCGCTCCGCCGACAGACCCGGCTGCGCCGGAGTCGTCCTCGGGGCGTATCAGATACCAGGTCGCGCAGAGCGTGGTCTCGGTCGGCCCGTACAAGTGACGTAGCGTCACATCAGGGCACGCCTCCCGCACCCGCGCCACCGACGCGGCAGGCAC
>NZ_JOFS01000116.1 GCF_000719285.1 Streptomyces bicolor
GACACCCCGTCCACCACCAGGTGGTGCGCCACCAGCACCAGCCGGCCCACACGGTCCGGCCCGGCGTCCACCCACACCGCCTGCACCATCACCCCGGCCGACGGATCCAGCCGCCGCACCGCCGCACGCGCCACCCGACCCGCGATCTCGTCCAGATCACCGCCCGCCCCGTCCACACGAATCACGAGCGTGCCCGCGGCCGGGCCCGACTCGCCGACCACCAGGGTGGCTCCCTCGCCCACCCGCGCCCGAAGCACCGCATGCGTATCCAGCACCGCGCCCAGACCGGCCGCCAGCACCTCCAGCCCCAGCCCGGGCGGCGCCGCGACCACGGCCCACTGCGCGAACTCCCCGGTGGCGGCGTGCTCTCCCAGCGCCCGCATCACCGGCGTCCACGGCACCACACGGAATCGCCCTCGACACCACCGGCCTCCACCGCACCGAC
>NZ_JOFS01000117.1 GCF_000719285.1 Streptomyces bicolor
GATGTCGAGGGTGGTGCGGATCCGGCTGATGAGGCGGGTGGCGAGGAGGGAGTGGCCGCCCAGCTCGAAGAAGTTGTCGTCGATGCTGACCGCCGGCACGCCGAGGATCTCGGCGAACAGCCGGCAGAGGGTCTCCTCCTGAGGGCTGCGCGGGGCGCGTCCGGTGCCGGCGGCGGGCTGGTCGGGGGCGGGCAGGGCGCGGTGGTCGACCTTGCCGTTGGTGGTCAGCGGGAGCCGGTCGAGCACGACGAACGTGGAGGGGACCATGTACTCGGGCAGCTGACCCGCCACGTGTGTGCGCAGGGCCTCGGTGTCCAGGGTGTCGGTGTCCAGGGTGTCGGTGTCGGTGACCAGGTAGGCGACCAGGCGTTTGTCGCCGGGCTGGTCCTCGCGGGCCACGACCGCGACCTGGGACAGGCCGGGGAAGTGTGCCAACACGGCTTCGATCTCGCC
>NZ_JOFS01000118.1 GCF_000719285.1 Streptomyces bicolor
CGAAGGTGGGACTGGCGATTGGGACGAAGTCGTAACAAGGTAGCCGTACCGGAAGGTGCGGCTGGATCACCTCCTTTCTAAGGAGCACTTCTAAGCCGGGCTTGCCTGGTTCAGAGGCCAGTACATCAGCGAATGTCTGATGCTGGTTGCTCATGGGTGGAACGTTGATTATTCGGCACTCTCAGTCATCTCGGGCTGCCAGTACTGCTCTTCGGAGCGTGGAAAGCTGATCACGAGTGGCGGGGGTGTCGGGCACGCTGTTGGGTGTCTGAAGGTACGGCCGTGAGGTCGGGAGCCTTCGATGCCGGCGCCGGTGAAGCACTGACGATGTTGGTGTGTGACGGTGTACTGGTCGTTGTTTGAGAACTGCACAGTGGACGCGAGCATCTGTGGCCAAGTTTTTAAGGGCGCACGGTGGATGCCTTGGCACCAGGAACCGATGAAGGAC
>NZ_JOFS01000119.1 GCF_000719285.1 Streptomyces bicolor
CGAAGGTGGGACTGGCGATTGGGACGAAGTCGTAACAAGGTAGCCGTACCGGAAGGTGCGGCTGGATCACCTCCTTTCTAAGGAGCACTTCTAAGCCGGTCCTTCGGGGCTGGTTCAGAGGCCAGTACATCAGCGAACGTCTGATGCTGGTTGCTCATGGGTGGAACGTTGACTACTCGGCACACTTGGTCGTCTTCTCCTGCTAGTACTGCTCTTCGGAGCGTGGAACGCTGAGGGAAGCGGGGAGTGTGTCGGGCACGCTGTTGGGTGTCTGAAGGTACGGCCGGTTGGCTGCCTTCAGTGCCGGCCCCGGTAAAGGTTCGCTTCGGCGGGCTGTGACGGGTGGTTGGTCGTTGTTTGAGAACTGCACAGTGGACGCGAGCATCTGTGGCCAAGTTTTTAAGGGCGCACGGTGGATGCCTTGGCACCAGGAACCGATGAAGGAC
>NZ_JOFS01000120.1 GCF_000719285.1 Streptomyces bicolor
GGCAGCAGGATCCGCCACGACACCCCGTCCACCACCAGGTGGTGCGCCACCAGCACCAGCCGGCCCACACGGTCCGGCCCGGCGTCCACCCACACCGCCCGCACCATCACCCCGGCCGACGGATCCAGCCGCCGCACCGCCGCACGCGCCGCCCGACCCGCAGCCTCGTCCAGATCACCGCCCGCCGCATCCACACGAGTCACGAGCGTGCCCGCGGCCGGGCCCGACTCGCCGACCACGAGCGTGGCTTCCTGGCCCACACGCGCCCGCAGCACCGCATGCGTATCCAGCACCGCGCCCAGACCGGTCGCCAAAACTTCCAGCTCCAGCCCGGGCGGCGCCGCGACCACGGCCCACTGCGCGAACTCCCCGGTGGCGGCGTGCTCTCCCAGCGCCCGCATCACCGGCGTCCACGGCACCACAC
>NZ_JOFS01000121.1 GCF_000719285.1 Streptomyces bicolor
CGAGCTGGAGCGCCAGCAGTCCACCCTGGAGATGATCGCCTCCGAGAACTTCGCGCCGGTCGCGGTCATGCAGGCGCAGGGCTCGGTCCTGACGAACAAGTACGCCGAGGGCTATCCGGGCCGTCGTTACTACGGCGGCTGCGAGCACGTCGACGTCGCCGAGCAGATCGCCATCGACCGGATCAAGGAACTGTTCGGCGCCGAGTACGCCAACGTCCAGCCCCACTCCGGCGCCTCCGCCAACCAAGCCGCCCTGTTCGCGCTCGCCCAGCCCGGGGACACCATCCTCGGTCTGGACCTGGCCCACGGCGGCCACCTCACCCACGGGATGCGGCTGAACTTCTCCGGCAAGCAGTTCAACGTCGTCCCCTACCACGTGGACGACTACCTGTGGGTGGACATGGCCCACTTCGCCGGCCTGGTCGCGGCCGGGCTGCACCCCAACCCGGTCGAGCACGCGGATGTCGTCACCTCGACCACGCACAAGACCCTCGGTGGCCCGCGCGGCGGCATCATCCTGGCCAGGCAGGCCTTCGCGAAGAAGCTGAACTCCTCGGTCTTCCCGGGCTTCCAGGGCGGGCCGCTGGAGCATGTGATCGCGGCCAAGGCGGTCTCCTTCAAGGTCGCCGCCTCGGAGGAGTTCAAGGAGCGCCAGCGCCGTACGGTCGA
>NZ_JOFS01000122.1 GCF_000719285.1 Streptomyces bicolor
CGCCGCCTCACAGCCGAATCCACCCCGAGCTGGCGCGGCACCTAGAACCTCAACGAATTAGGGCATCCAGGGACTAAACAACGGAACGAAACGCCCTCTTAGCTTGTTCTTTATCTTCCGTCCGTGTCATAGGGCGGGGAGGGACGGTTCCAGACGGCGTCTGACCGGCTAACGATCTTTCGAAGTTCGCGGGCGCTTCGCGGCGATACGGCCTGCATCACGGTGTCGAGGAGGGCTCGGGCTTCGAGAGGGTTGCCGCAGCAGTACCAGTGCACGTTGCCCCACTCGTAGTCGTGCCACAGATCACGCTCGGGCTGGTGAACGTAGACACCTCACGGCGCTAGCGTGTCAAGCTGCGGCGGCGAGTCCGGTGGGGAAGGCCGTCTGTTCGTCGAACAGTTCGTGCTCTTGAAGGCAGTA
>NZ_JOFS01000123.1 GCF_000719285.1 Streptomyces bicolor
GCGCAGGAGGCCACCAGCCACGCGGAGCGGCTGCGCTCCACCACGACGGCGGAGACCGACCAGGCCCGCCAGCAGACCGCCGAGCTGAACCGCACCGCCGAGCAGCGGCTGTCGGAGGCCGAGACCCGGCTGCGCGAGGCCCGTCTGGAGGCGGAGAAGCTCCTCTCCGAGGCGAAGGAGACGGCAGCCAAGCAGCTCGCCGCCGCCGAGTCGCAGAACGAGCAGCGCACCCGTACGGCCAAGTCGGAGATCGCCCGGCTGGTCGGCGAGGCGACCAAGAGCACCGAGACGCTGAAGGAAGAGGCCGAGCAGGCGCTCGTCGACGCCCGCGCCGAGGCGGAGCGGCTGGTCGCGGAGGCGGCCGAGAAGGCCGACACGGCCGCGGCGGAGGAGGCGGCCGCCCAGCTCGCCAAGGCGGCC
>NZ_JOFS01000124.1 GCF_000719285.1 Streptomyces bicolor
CTCGGCCTGCGCGGCGATCCCCCCCCCCCCGATCCACAACCCACCGCACCCGATACGCCGCCACGATCCCCCGCCGCACACCCCCCGACGTCCCCACCGCGAAGTACCGCCGCACATCCGCCACCCGCCGCCCCTCGTCCGGCAGAAAGAAG
This sequence comes from Streptomyces bicolor, assembly GCF_000719285.1. GTDB lineage: Bacteria > Actinomycetota > Actinomycetes > Streptomycetales > Streptomycetaceae > Streptomyces > Streptomyces bicolor. The sequence goes on from NZ_JOFS01000124.1 coordinate 153, forward strand.
TCGGGATACCCGGGCGCCACGGTGTAGGCCCCATACGCCGGAAGCTGCCGAGCCGGAAACGTCCGCGCCATGACCACATCCCCGTACTTCACCCACGGCGTGACCCACCGGTACCCCACCCACGGCGCCCGGTACTTCCCCGCGACCACTCCCGGCAGCACCCCACGCGGAACGACGTACCCAACGGTCCCGACCTGCGTCCACGCCCCCACGGCCAGCGCCCCGGCAAGCACCCCCGCCCCCACCCCACGCCACCACCACCGCAC
>NZ_JOFS01000125.1 GCF_000719285.1 Streptomyces bicolor
CCGGCTTAGAAGTGCTCCTTAGAAAGGAGGTGATCCAGCCGCACCTTCCGGTACGGCTACCTTGTTACGACTTCGTCCCAATCGCCAGTCCCACCTTCGACAGCTCCCTCCCACAAGGGGTTGGGCCACCGGCTTCGGGTGTTACCGACTTTCGTGACGTGACGGGCGGTGTGTACAAGGCCCGGGAACGTATTCACCGCAGCAATGCTGATCTGCGATTACTAGCAACTCCGACTTCATGGGGTCGAGTTGCAGACCCCAATCCGAACTGAGACCGGCTTTTTGAGATTCGCTCCACCTCACGGTATCGCAGCTCATTGTACCGGCCATTGTAGCACGTGTGCAGCCCAAGACATAAGGGGCATGATGACTTGACGTCGTCCCCACCTTCCTCCGAGTTGACCCCGGCGGTCTCC
>NZ_JOFS01000126.1 GCF_000719285.1 Streptomyces bicolor
GGGATCGATGTCATATCGACCGTCAACATCCAGCACCTGGAGTCGCTGGGTGACGTCGTCGAGTCGATCACGGGCGTACGGCAGCAGGAGACGGTGCCGGACGAGGTGGTGCGCCGCGCCGACCAGATCGAACTGGTCGACATGTCGCCACAGGCGCTGCGGCGCCGTATGGCCCACGGCAACATCTACAAGCCGGACAAGGTCGACGCCGCCCTGTCGAACTACTTCCGCCCCGGCAACCTCACCGCCCTGCGCGAGCTGGCGCTGCTCTGGGTGGCCGACCGGGTCGACGAGTACCTGCAGCAGTACCGCAGCGATCACCGGGTGTCGAAGATCTGGGGGTCCCGCGAGCGGATCGTGGTCGGGCTGACCGGCGGCCCGGAGGGGCGGACGCTGATCCGCCGGGCCGC
>NZ_JOFS01000127.1 GCF_000719285.1 Streptomyces bicolor
GCGGTCGTGGCCCGCGAGGACCAGCCCGGCGACAAACGCCTGGTCGCCTACGTGGTCACCGACACCGACACCCTGGACACCGAGGCCCTGCGCGCACACACCGCCGGCCTGCTGCCCGAGTACATGGTCCCCTCCACGTTCACGGTCCTGGACCAGCTCCCGCTGACCACCAACGGCAAGGTCGACCACCGCGCCCTGCCCGCCCCCGACCAGCCCGCCGCCGGCACCGGACGCGCCCCGCGCAGCCCCCAGGAGGAGACCCTTTGCGGCCTGTTCGCCGAGATCCTCGGGGTGCCGGCGGTCAGCATCGACGACAACTTCTTCGAGCTGGGCGGCCACTCCCTCCTCGCCACCCGCCTCATCAGCCGGATCCGCACCACCCTCGACATC
>NZ_JOFS01000128.1 GCF_000719285.1 Streptomyces bicolor
GTGCTGCGGTCCCCGGACGGGGTGGCGGTGCGGTGTGCGGGGCGGGAGCTGTCGTACCGGGAACTCGACGAGCGGGCCAATCAGTTGGCGCACCGGCTGCTGGGTCTGGGCGTGGGTCCGGAGGCACCGGTGGCGGTGCTGATGGAGCGCTCGGTGGACCTGGTGGTGGCGCTGCTGGCGGTGCTGAAGGCGGGTGCGTTCTACCTCCCGCTGCACAGCGGTTACGCTCGCCTCGCTGCCGGCCACCGACCCGGGCGTGGAGTGTGGGCCGGACCAGCTGGCGTACGTGATGTACACCTCGGGTTCGACGGGCCGCCCCAAGGGTGTGGCGGTCACCCACCGCGACGTCCTCGAGCTGGTCGTGGACGGGATGTTCGGGCCCGGTGCACACGAGCGCGTCGTCCTGCTCGCCTCCTACGCCTTCGACCCTTCCACCTACGCCTTCTGGGTGCCGCTGCTGCACGGCGGACGCACCGTCATCACCCCCGAAGGCGACCTGAGCGTCGCCGAACTCGCCCGATCGTCCGCTGCGCCTACGGCCCCACCGAGACCACCCTGTTCGCCACCCAGGCCCCCTGGACCGCCACCGACACCGTGCCCGCCCCAGTACCCGTCGGGCGTCCACTGGACGGCATGCGCGCCTATGTTCTCGATGAGAACTTGTCGCTGGTCCCTTCGGGCGTGGCCGGGGAGCTGTATCTGGCGGGTGCGGGACTGGCCCGGGGGTACTTCGGGCGTCCTGACCTGACCGCTGAGCGGTTCGTCGCCGACCCCTTCGGCCCGGCCGGG
>NZ_JOFS01000129.1 GCF_000719285.1 Streptomyces bicolor
CGGCACGAGCATCGGCGCACTCAACGGCGCTGTTCTTGCCAGCGAGGAGACGTTCTTCCACGGCGTCGAACAGCTGGCGCGATTCTGGGAACGCTTTTCCACTCGGATGGGAGTCGCGCCGTCCGAAGACTGGGGACTGCCGCTGGACGCTGCGGGCGTCGCCGTAGAGAGCACAGCGCACCAGCTGCGGCGCTTCGGACCGCGCATCGTGGCGCTCAAACGCCGGCTGGCCTTGCTCGAAGGGCTGGTCGACGAGGCGGTCGATGTCGAGCGTATCCGCACCGGCAGGCCGCTGTGGGTCACGGCCTACCCGCTGATGGACCGCCAAGCCGTTCCCGAGCGGCTGCG
>NZ_JOFS01000130.1 GCF_000719285.1 Streptomyces bicolor
CACCACCACCGCACCGCCGCCCCCGCCCCCGCCCCGACCACCGCCAATGCGGCAGCGACCTGCGCCGGAATCACCACCGCGGGCAACGCCCGCCCCCACGAGTAGTGCCCGCTCCCCCCACCCACGCCCACAACCACCACCCCCAGCGCGAAGAACAGCACCAGTGGATCCCACCGATCCCGCACCCACCGCGACACCAGCGCCGCCACCCCCAGCAGCACCAGCCAGTACCTCCCCACAAGATCCCGGTACAGCCCTCGATGCACCGCCTCCAGCTCACCCCCCGCCTCGAACAACGCGAAGAAGTCGTAGTACGGCCACCCCCACAGCACCCC
>NZ_JOFS01000131.1 GCF_000719285.1 Streptomyces bicolor
TCCGTGTACCGCAGCACGGTGTCCGGGTCCAGTGAGGAGCGCATCGCGACGGCCCCGCCCGGAAGATGGGCGATCTCCACCCGCTCCTCGTCCTTCTCGGTGCCCGGTGCGCTGAGCCACGTCACGCCGGAGATGTCGAGAGCGTAGAGCTCGTCCTTTTCCTGCTGGGTGCCCATGACGGCGTCCCTTCGATCGAACGGAATCTGTGCGGGGTCCATGTTCCCTGGCGGGAGGAGTGCGCGGGGCCGAACGGACGGGATTCAGTCCATCCGGCGAGCGGTGCCGAGCAGACCGGTCTCCGCGTCCGTCGGATTCGTCATCACCCAGTGG
>NZ_JOFS01000132.1 GCF_000719285.1 Streptomyces bicolor
GAGATCACCGAAGAACTGCGTGGGGAGATCCGCCGCCATGGCCAGCACTGACACGACACCCGCCAAGGACGGCAACGACCTCGCCGGACTCGAAGCCGGCCTGGACGCCCTGGAAACGGTCCAGACCAGCCGCACCCCGTTCCGCAAGACCCTGACCCAGAAGATCCTGCCACCCATCGTCGCCATCGCCCTCGTGCTGGGCGTCTGGCAGTTCCTGGTCTCCTCCGGCATCGTCGACGACCCGACCAAGCTCCCCGCACCGGCCGACGTGTGGGGCGAACTGCGCGCATCCTGGCTGCAGGGCACCCTCCTCGACTACATCTGGAC
>NZ_JOFS01000133.1 GCF_000719285.1 Streptomyces bicolor
GCGCAGGCCCGACGTCACCATCGGCGGGCGCGGGTCGTTGGGGACGGCGTTGCGGTTGACGGTGATGCCGACCTCGTGGAGGCGGTCCTCGGCCTGCTGTCCGTCCAGCTCGGACTCGCGCAGGTCGACCAGGATCAGGTGCACGTCGGTGCCCCCCGAGAGCACGTTCACCCCGGCCGCACGGGCATCGGCGGCGGTCAGCCGCTCGGCGAGGATCTTCGCGCCTTCGACCGTACGGCGCTGGCGCTCCTTGAACTCCTCCGAGGCGGCGACCTTGAAGGAGACCGCCTTGGCCGCGATCACATGCTCCAGCGGCCCGCCCTGG
>NZ_JOFS01000134.1 GCF_000719285.1 Streptomyces bicolor
TCCCCACTGCTGCCTCCCGTAGGAGTCTGGGCCGTGTCTCAGTCCCAGTGTGGCCGGTCGCCCTCTCAGGCCGGCTACCCGTCGTCGCCTTGGTGAGCCGTTACCTCACCAACAAGCTGATAGGCCGCGGGCTCATCCTGCACCGCCGGAGCTTTCCAACCTCCACCATGCGGAGGAGGCTCGTATCCGGTATTAGACCCCGTTTCCAGGGCTTGTCCCAGAGTGCAGGGCAGATTGCCCACGTGTTACTCACCCGTTCGCCACTAATCCCCACCGAAGTGGTTCATCGTTCGACTTGCATGTGTTAAGCACGCCGCCAGCGTTC
>NZ_JOFS01000135.1 GCF_000719285.1 Streptomyces bicolor
TAGAGTCGGAAACGCAAGACCGAAGGGAAGCGCCCGGAGGAAAGCCCGAGAGGGTGAGTACAAAGGAAGCGTCCGTTCCTTGAGAACTCAACAGCGTGCCAAAAGTCAACGCCAGATATGTTGATACCCCGTCTCTCTCACTCTGAGAGGGCGAGGTTCCTTTGAAATACACACAGCGAGGACGCTGTGAACGGTCGGGCTTATTCCGCTCGACGGTTCCGCTCTCGTGGTGTCGTCCCGATTACGGGAAAACATTCACGGAGAGTTTGATCCTGGCTCAGGACGAACGCTGGCGGCGTGCTTAACACATGCAA
>NZ_JOFS01000136.1 GCF_000719285.1 Streptomyces bicolor
GCGGAAGCCGCGGATCTTGACCTGGTCGTCGGCCCGGCCGACGAACTCCAGCAGTCCCTCGTCGGACCAGCGGGCCAGGTCACCGGTGCGGTACATCCGGCTGCCGGCCGGGCCGAAGGGGTCGGCGACGAACCGTTCAGCGGTCAGGTCAGGACGCCCGAAGTACCCCCGGGCCAGTCCCGCACCCGCCAGATACAGCTCCCCGGCCACGCCCGAAGGGACCAGCGAGAGCACGTCGTCCAGGATGTAGGCCCGCATGCCGTCCAGCGGACGCCCGACCGGTATCGGCGCCGGCACCGCG
>NZ_JOFS01000137.1 GCF_000719285.1 Streptomyces bicolor
CATCGCCGTGTCGGCCAGAAGCACCGGCGCGGACGTCTCGTCGACGATCCACTGCATCCGCTCCAGCGGGTAACCGCTGTGCAGCGGGAGGTAGAACGCTCCGGCCTTCATCGCCGCCAGCAGCGCCACCACCAGGTCCACCGAGCGCTCCATCAGCACCGCCACCGGTGCCTCCGGACCCACGCCCAGCCCCAGCAGCCGGTGCGCCAACTGATTGGCCCGCTCGTCGAGTTCCCGGTACGACAGCTCCCGTCCCGCACAGCGCACCGCCACCCCGTCCGGGGACCGCAGCAC
>NZ_JOFS01000138.1 GCF_000719285.1 Streptomyces bicolor
CAAGAAGTACCAGGACATCTACCCCATCGCCTTCGACGCCGACCTCGACGGCCTGACCGCCGAAACCCTGCGCGTCCTGCGCCACTGGATGGCCCACGGTGTGCGCATCTTCCGCGTCGACAACCCGCACACCAAACCCGTCCTGTTCTGGCAGCGGGTGATCGCCGACATCAACCGCACCGACCCCGACGTCATCTTCCTGGCCGAGGCCTTCACCCGACCGGCGATGATGCACACCCTGGCCCAGATCGGCTTCCAGCAGTCCTACACCTACTTCACCTGGCGCAACACC
>NZ_JOFS01000139.1 GCF_000719285.1 Streptomyces bicolor
GGTGTTGCGCCAGGTGAAGTAGGTGTAGGACTGCTGGAAGCCGATCTGGGCCAGGGTGTGCATCATCGCCGGTCGGGTGAAGGCCTCGGCCAGGAAGATCACGTCGGGGTCGGTGCGGTTGATGTCGGCGATCACCCGCTGCCAGAACACGACGGGTTTGGTGTGCGGGTTGTCGACGCGGAAGATGCGCACGCCGTGGGCCATCCAGTGGCGCAGGACGCGCAGGGTTTCGGCGGTCAGGCCGTCGAGGTCGGCGTCGAAGGCGATGGGGTAGATGTCCTGGTACTTCTTG
>NZ_JOFS01000140.1 GCF_000719285.1 Streptomyces bicolor
GCGTCAGACGGCCTGGCTGCTGACGGCAGCGACGATCGCCTTCAACGGCGCGACCGCCTGGCCGGACCCGCTGGGCGTCGGCATGCACGGCGTGATCCCCATCCTGTTCGTGGTCGCGGTGGAAGCGGCTCGCCACGCGATCGGCCGCACAGCGGACATCACGGCCGACAAGCACATGGAGGGCATCCGCCTGACCCGCTGGCTGCTCTCGCCGGTCCCGACGTTCCTCCTGTGGCGCCGCATGAAGCTGTGGGAGCTCCGCTCCTACGAGCAGGTCATCAAGC
>NZ_JOFS01000141.1 GCF_000719285.1 Streptomyces bicolor
GCTTGATGACCTGCTCGTAGGAGCGGAGCTCCCACAGCTTCATGCGGCGCCACAGGAGGAACGTCGGGACCGGCGAGAGCAGCCAGCGGGTCAGGCGGACGCCCTCCATGTGCTTGTCGGCCGTGATGTCCGCTGTGCGGCCGATCGCGTGGCGAGCCGCTTCCACCGCCACCACGAACAGGATCGGGATCACGCCGTGCATGCCGACGCCCAGCGGGTCCGGCCAGGCGGTCGCGCCGTTGAAGGCGATCGTCGCTGCCGTCAGCAGCCAGGCCGTCTGACGC
>NZ_JOFS01000142.1 GCF_000719285.1 Streptomyces bicolor
CCAGCAGGCCGCGGCTGCGCAGTACCGCCCGTTCCAGTGGGCTGAAGACGAGCAGGTCGATGGCGATGCCGACGATCAGGATGAGGAGGATGGCGAAGAAGACCATGGACATGGAGCTGGTCTGGCGGCCGTTTTCCAGGAGTTGGCCCAGGCCCACGCCGAGGTCGGGGGAGGAGGCGATGATCTCGGCGGCCATGAGGGAGCGCCAGGAGAAGGCCCAGCCCTGCTTCAGGCCCGCGAGGTAGCCGGGCAGGGCGGCGGGCATGACGATGTGCCAGGTGCC
>NZ_JOFS01000143.1 GCF_000719285.1 Streptomyces bicolor
AGGGACCAGCGAGAGCACGTCGTCCAGGATGTAGGCCCGCATGCCGTCCAGCGGACGCCCGACCGGTATCGGCGCCGGCACCGCGTCGGCCACGGTCCACGGAGCCTGGGTCGCGAACAGGGTGGTCTCGGTCGGACCGTACGTCGACCGCACAACGGTGTCGGGGCAGTGCTCCAGCACGCGTCGTACCGCGGTCGGGGAGATCACGTCACCGCCGGTGATGACCTCGCGGACGTTCTTGAAACAGCCCGGCTCCTCCTCCGCCATCACCCGGAACAGTCCGCCATCACCCGGAACAGGCCCGCCGTCACTTGAAGACCGGTGATCTCCTCCTCGGCGATCAGACGGGCCAGCGTCGCCACACTCAGATCACCCTCGGGCGACACCACCGTCCGCCCA
>NZ_JOFS01000144.1 GCF_000719285.1 Streptomyces bicolor
GTTGAGGCCGAGCCAGATCACGGCCGGGGGCACCCAGGCGACGGAGGGCAGTGACTGCAGGCCGGACAGGATCGGGCCGATCGCGGCGCGTACGAACTTCACGCGGGCGACGAGCAGGCCGAGCGGCGTGCCGATGGCGAGGGCCATCAGGAAGCCGAGCAGGCCGCGTGAGACGGACGTCCAGATGTAGTCGAGGAGGGTGCCCTGCAGCCAGGATGCGCGCAGTTCGCCCCACACGTCGGCCGGTGCGGGGAGCTTGGTCGGGTCGTCGACGATG
>NZ_JOFS01000145.1 GCF_000719285.1 Streptomyces bicolor
CATCGTCGACGACCCGACCAAGCTCCCCGCACCGGCCGACGTGTGGGGCGAACTGCGCGCATCCTGGCTGCAGGGCACCCTCCTCGACTACATCTGGACCTCCGTCTCACGCGGCCTGCTCGGCTTCCTGATGGCCCTCGCCATCGGCACACCGCTCGGCCTGCTCGTCGCCCGCGTCAAGTTCGTACGCGCCGCGATCGGCCCGATCCTGTCCGGCCTGCAGTCACTGCCCTCCGTCGCCTGGGTGCCCCCGGCCGTGATCTGGCTCGGCCTCAAC
>NZ_JOFS01000146.1 GCF_000719285.1 Streptomyces bicolor
ACGCCCGAAGTACCCCCGGGCCAGTCCCGCACCCGCCAGATACAGCTCACCGGCCACGCCCGAAGGGACCAGCGAGAGCACGTCGTCCAGGATGTAGGCGCGCATGCCGTCCAGCGGACGCCCGACCGGTATCGGCGCCGGCACCGCGTCGGCCACGGTCCACGGGGACTGGGAGGCGAACAGGGTGGTCTCGGTGGGGCCGTAGGCGCAGCGGACGACGGTGTCGGGGCAGTGCTCCAGCACGCGTCGTACCGCGGTCGGGGAGATCACGTC
>NZ_JOFS01000147.1 GCF_000719285.1 Streptomyces bicolor
GATCACTCTATCGCTTGGTTCATGTCACCCCGATGGAATCCGAACCCTGATGTACGCACAGGCCGCCACGTCGTCTACAACCTGCACGTCCACTTGGCTACACCTCCTCGTGCACTACCCGCCGAAAGTCCAGCTCTCCAAGCTCGTCAACTCCCTCAAGGGCGTCCGCCGGATGTGTCAATTTAACGGCTGATCTTGTTTGTTGAGTGGTCAGTTGTTGCTCGGGGTAAGGCGGCCCTCGAAGGCGATCTGGAATGCGTTGAGAGGTGCTT
>NZ_JOFS01000148.1 GCF_000719285.1 Streptomyces bicolor
CACCACCCCCCAGGTCATCCGTTCGACAGGGGGGACCAGCCATGCCGGGCCCGGAGGCCAGCGGTCCCGTTGCAGGACCGCGGAAAACATAACGGGGGAGGAGCCACGTGGGCGGTTCGGCAACGCGGCGAGCGTGCGTGCCAGGCGTCGCGCGCCCGGCCGGGCATATGACACAGGCTCTGAGAGGGCGTTTACATCGCAATTACATGCATTTCGCCTGGTATGCGGATCGGCTTCGGGAGTGCTGGTGATGCTTGAGGGGCT
>NZ_JOFS01000149.1 GCF_000719285.1 Streptomyces bicolor
GGGCATCGACGGCTTCCGGCTGGACGCGGTGCCGTATCTGTACGCGGAGGAGGGCACGAACTGCGAGAACCTGCCCGCGACCCATGAGTTCCTCAAGCGGGTGCGGAAGGAGATCGACGCCCACTACCCGGACACGGTGCTGCTGGCGGAAGCGAACCAGTGGCCGGAGGACGTCGTCGACTATTTCGGCGACTACCAAAGCGGCGGCGACGAATGCCACATGGCCTTCCGAATGCCACATGGCCTTCCACTTCCCGGTCATGCCGCGCATCTTCATGGCCGTGCGGCGAGAATCGCGCTACCCCGTCTCGGAAATCCTCGCCAAGACCCCGGCCATCCCCTCGCGCTGCCAGTGGGGCATCTTCCTGCGCAACCACGACGAGCTGACCCTCGAAATGGTCACCGACGAAGA
>NZ_JOFS01000150.1 GCF_000719285.1 Streptomyces bicolor
GCGGTGCGGGCGTGCCGTCCGTTCTCGCCCAGCACCTCGATGAGCAGTTCACTGGCCGCGTTGGCGACCTGCGACTGCTCACCGAAGTCCGGCGTGCCGGCCACGAAGACCAGCATCTGCACGATCCGTACCCGGTCCAGGTCGCCCACCGCCTGCACAGCGGCAGCGAGGCAGTTGAGCGCGGCATGGCGCGCGAGCTCCCGCGCCGTCTCCAGCTCCACGTCCCGGCCGACGACTCCCCGACCCAGCAGC
>NZ_JOFS01000151.1 GCF_000719285.1 Streptomyces bicolor
GCGTCGTACCGCGGTCGGGGAGATCACGTCACCGCCGGTGATGACCTCGCGGACGTTCTTGAAACAGCCCGGCTCCTCCTCCGCCATCACCCGGAACAGGCCAGCGGTGATGTCCAGGCCGGTGATCTCCTCCTCGACGATCAGTCGGGCGAGTTCGGCGACGCTCAGGTCGCCTTCGGGGGTGATGACGGTGCGTCCGCCGTGCAGCAGCGGCACCCAGAAGGCGTAGGTGGAAGGGTCGAATCCGGCAGGCCGCGGCCACGCATCGCCGTGTCGGCCAGCAGCACCGGCGCGGACGTCTCGTCGACGATCCACTGCTTCCGCTCCAGCGGGTAACCGCTGTGCAGCGGGAGGTAGAACGCACCCGCCTTCAGCACCGCCAGCAGCGCCACCACCAGGTCCACCGAGCGCTCCATCA
>NZ_JOFS01000152.1 GCF_000719285.1 Streptomyces bicolor
CCGGGGGTTATCCCCCGGATAGACACAGCATGGAGAAGCTCGTCGAGCTGGGCGCGAAGGTGGAGTTGCCCGGGAAGGCACTCGGCTGACGCCAGGCTCCCGGCCCCGGCCAGCGACAACGCCCTCCGGCTGGGGGCCCGGGGGTTATCCCCCGGATAGACACAGCATGGAGAAGCTCGTCGAGCTGGGCGCGAAGGTGGAGTTGCCCGGGAAGGCACTCGGCTGACGCCAGGCTC
>NZ_JOFS01000153.1 GCF_000719285.1 Streptomyces bicolor
AGCCAAGTGGACGTGCAGGTTGTAGACGACGTGGCGGCCTGTGCGTACATCAGGGTTCGGATTCCATCGGGGTGACATGAACCAAGCGATAGAGTGATCACGTGAAGGCGGAACTCGGCCTGGTGAAGCGGCAGTTCGGGCACCGTGCCCGGCTGGCGCTCAGCCCTGCCGAGACCCGGGTCGTTGACGAGCAGGCGCACGCGGCCCGGACGATGTGGAACTGCCTGCACGC
>NZ_JOFS01000154.1 GCF_000719285.1 Streptomyces bicolor
GCGGCCAGACCCGCCGCGACGACGTTCTTGGCGACCCAGCGCATCGCGTACGCCGCCGAACGGTCCACCTTGGACGGGTCCTTGCCGGAGAACGCGCCACCGCCGTGCCGCGCCATACCGCCGTAGGTGTCGATGATGATCTTCCGGCCGGTCAGACCCGCGTCACCCATCGGGCCACCGATCTCGAACCGCCCGGTCGGGTTCACCAGCAGCCGGTAGCCGTCGGTGTCCA
>NZ_JOFS01000155.1 GCF_000719285.1 Streptomyces bicolor
AGGCCGGTCGCGCCGAGGGTGCGGCCGGCGCGCAGGAAGAGCGGGGGTACCTGGTCGACGCCGGAGACCAGGCCGTTGGCGATCGAGGGGACGGCGCCGAGCAGGATGACCGCGTACATCATCTGGTCGTTGAGGCCGAGCCAGATCACGGCCGGGGGCACCCAGGCGACGGAGGGCAGTGACTGCAGGCCGGACAGGATCGGGCCGATCGCGGCGCGTACGAACTT
>NZ_JOFS01000156.1 GCF_000719285.1 Streptomyces bicolor
AACTCTCCGTGAATGTTTTCCCGTAATCGGGACGACACCACGAGAGCGGAACAGCCAGGCGGAATAAGCCCGGCCGTTCACAGCGTCCTCGCTGTGTTTATTTCAAAGGAACCTCGCCCCAGCCGACTGGCCGGAGACGGGGTATCAACATATCTGGCGTTGATTTTTGGCACGCTGTTGAGTTCTCAAGGAACGGACGCTTCCTTCGTACTCACCCTCTCGGGCTT
>NZ_JOFS01000157.1 GCF_000719285.1 Streptomyces bicolor
AACTCTCCGTGAATGTTTTCCCGTAATCGGGACGACACCACGAGAGCGGAACAGCCAGGCGGAATAAGCCCGGCCGTTCACAGCGTCCTCGCTGTGTTTTTCAAAGGAACCTCGCCCCAGCCATTCCGGCCGGAGACGGGGTATCAACATATCTGGCGTTGATTTTTGGCACGCTGTTGAGTTCTCAAGGAACGGACGCTTCCTTCGTACTCACCCTCTCGGGCTT
>NZ_JOFS01000158.1 GCF_000719285.1 Streptomyces bicolor
TCGGGCGAGTTCGGCGACGCTCAGGTCGCCTTCGGGGGTGATGACGGTGCGTCCGCCGTGCAGCAGCGGCACCCAGAAGGCGTAGGTGGAAGGGTCGAACGCGTACGGGGCCACCATCAGCACCTGCTCGTGCGCACCCTCGCCGAACATCCCGTCCACGACCAGCTCGAGGACGTCGCGGTGGGTGACCGCCACACCCTTCGGGCGGCCCGTCGAACCCGAGG
>NZ_JOFS01000159.1 GCF_000719285.1 Streptomyces bicolor
CATCGCCGTGTCGGCCAGAAGCACCGGCGCGGACGTCTCGTCGACGATCCACTGCATCCGCTCCAGCGGGTAACCGCTGTGCAGCGGGAGGTAGAACGCACCCGCCTTCAGCACCGCCAGCAGTGCCACCACCAGGTCCACCGAGCGCTCCATCAGCACCGCCACCGGCGCCTCCGGCCCCACCCCCAGACCCACCAGCCGGTGCGCCAACTGATTGGCCCGC
>NZ_JOFS01000160.1 GCF_000719285.1 Streptomyces bicolor
GCCCCGCACACCGGCCCCGCCCGCCACTTCGCATCCATGCGCTGAGATGGTCGCGATGGCGGCGAAGGCGTCAGGCCGTGGCCCGGCAGTGCCACTACCGACGGCGACGTCATTCGTTGCAGGGGCGGTCCGGCAAGACCGCCCCTGACATGCCAGCAGCCAACTACACTCCCGACGATGCCTCTGACCAGGCCAGATAGCGAAACGCTGCTGGAGTAC
>NZ_JOFS01000161.1 GCF_000719285.1 Streptomyces bicolor
CATCGAGGGCGCTCCGGCGCCTTGCGCTCGCACGCGCCCCCACGCTCGAACCACCTCGCGCGGGGGGACCCCCATGACGCCGCGCGCTGATCCGGCCGGAGATGTGACACAGGCTCTCAGAGGGCGTTTACATCGCAATTACATGCATTTCGCCTGGTATGCGGATCGGCTTCGGGAGTGCTGGTGATGCTTGAGGGGCTGACGATGCAGAAGAGGC
>NZ_JOFS01000162.1 GCF_000719285.1 Streptomyces bicolor
CCAGGTCGCGCAGAGCGTGGTCTCGGTCGGCCCGTACAAGTGACGTAGCGTCACATCAGGGCACGCCTCCCGCACCCGCGCCACCGACGCGGCAGGCACCACATCCCCACCCGTCAACACCTCACGCAAGCCCGCGAAACACTCCGGCGCCTCCCCCGCCAGCACCCGGAACGACCCCGCCGTCACATGAACCGACGACACACCCTCAGCCACGAAC
>NZ_JOFS01000163.1 GCF_000719285.1 Streptomyces bicolor
TGTCCTGGAGCCACACAGCGAACTGTGCGCTGGTGGGCTCGGCGCCGAAGGAGTCGAGCCAGGACTGGTAGGCGTCAGCGAGGTGTTCGCCGTGCCCTTTGCCTTCCACGTCTGGTACTGGTGACTCGAGGGGGTCCGCCGCTGGTATTGGCTTCGTCGGGCGGGGCCCGGTCGTGAGCTGCGCAGGCTCGCCGGTTTGCTGGGGATCTTCC
>NZ_JOFS01000164.1 GCF_000719285.1 Streptomyces bicolor
CAGTTCGGGATTCTTCGCGGCTTCGTCGAGGGCCTCGCGCAACGCGGCCTCGTTGGTGGGGCGTGCCTCTTCGAGGAGTTCGAGGCCTGCTTCGGTGACATCGGTGTAGATGCCTCGGCGGTCGGTGGGGCAGAGGTAGCGGGAGAGCAGGCCGCGGTCCTCGAGTCGGGTGACGAGGCGGGTGGTGGCGCTCTGGCTGAGGACGACCGC
>NZ_JOFS01000165.1 GCF_000719285.1 Streptomyces bicolor
GGTGTCGTCCCGATTACGGGAAAACATTCACGGAGAGTTTGATCCTGGCTCAGGACGAACGCTGGCGGCGTGCTTAACACATGCAAGTCGAACGATGAAGCCCTTCGGGGTGGATTAGTGGCGAACGGGTGAGTAACACGTGGGCAATCTGCCCTTCACTCTGGGACAAGCCCTGGAAACGGGGTCTAATACCGGATATCACTTCCACTC
>NZ_JOFS01000166.1 GCF_000719285.1 Streptomyces bicolor
GCGGTCGTCCTCAGCCAGAGCGCCACCACCCGCCTCGTCACCCGACTCGAGGACCGCGGCCTGCTCTCCCGCTACCTCTGCCCCACCGACCGCCGAGGCGTCTACACCGACGTCACCGAAGCAGGCCTCGAACTCCTCGAAGAGGCACGCCCCACCAACGAGGCCGCGTTGCGCGAGGCCCTCGACGAAGCCGCGAAGAATCCCGAACTG
>NZ_JOFS01000167.1 GCF_000719285.1 Streptomyces bicolor
CTGGTCGTGGACGGGATGTTCGGCGAGGGTGCGCACGAGCGGGTGCTGATGGTGGCCCCGTACGCGTTCGACCCGTCGACGTACGAGCTGTGGGTGCCGCTGCTGCACGGTGGGCGGACGGTGGTGTCGCCCGAGGGTGATCTGAGTGTGGCGACGCTGGCCCGTCTGATCGCCGAGGAGGAGATCACCGGTCTTCAAGTGACGGCGGG
>NZ_JOFS01000168.1 GCF_000719285.1 Streptomyces bicolor
GCCGACGTGGTGATCGAGGCGGTCGGCCGCCCGGAGACGTACAAGCAGGCCTTCTACGCCCGCGACCTCGCCGGCACGGTCGTCCTGGTCGGGGTGCCGACCCCGGAGATGAAGCTGGAACTGCCGCTGCTGGACGTCTTCGGCCGCGGCGGCGCCCTGAAGTCCTCCTGGTACGGCGACTGCCTGCCCTCCCGCGACTTCCCGATGCT
>NZ_JOFS01000169.1 GCF_000719285.1 Streptomyces bicolor
TGAAGTGGTGTAGCCGGACAGGGTCCTGGAACGCGCGGGTGTCTGCTCGGGGCGTGCATCCGTTGAGCGTGCATGCTCCCTGAGCAAGGGCAGGCCATCGCGCAAGTCTCCCTGGTGAACGGGCAGTTCAACCGGAGGAGCACGCGATGGCCTTGTCCCAGTCTGAGCTGATGCGGCTGCTTGAGGTGTCTACGTCGGGCCGACGGAG
>NZ_JOFS01000170.1 GCF_000719285.1 Streptomyces bicolor
GATGCGTGGCCGCGGCCTGCCGGACGCTCCCGTGCTGGTGGTGGTGGACGAGGACGAGACGCTCGCCTCGCTGCCGGCCACCGACCCGGGCGTGGAGTGCCGGCCGGATCAGCTGGCGTACGTGATGTACACCTCGGGTTCGACGGGCCGCCCGAAGGGTGTGGCGGTCACCCACCGCGACGTCCTCGAGCTGGTCGTGGACGGGATG
>NZ_JOFS01000171.1 GCF_000719285.1 Streptomyces bicolor
GGACAGCACGGACTGTGCGACGAAGTGGCCGACGTAGGCGGTCAGGGACATGGTGCCCACGGCGATGACGGGTTTGGCCAGGCGGCGCAGTCGGGGCAGGCGGTCCATCGCCACCGTCGCACCGACGATCACGAGGATCGCGACTCCAACGCTGCCGATGATGTCGAACGTGGTGCCGCTGTGCGGCCCTGCCGTCAGGAGCAACGA
>NZ_JOFS01000172.1 GCF_000719285.1 Streptomyces bicolor
GGTACTCATCGGCGTGGTCGTGTTCGGCGCCGTGATCATCGCCGGCATCGGCTTCGCCGGTTCGTACGCGGCAGTCCGCGAGCTGGCCATCCAGAAGGGCTTCGGGAACCTCAGTCATGTCTTCCCGATCGGCATCGACGCGGGCATCTGCGTCCTCCTCGCCCTGGATCTGCTGCTGACGTGGATCCGTATACCCTTCCCGCTG
>NZ_JOFS01000173.1 GCF_000719285.1 Streptomyces bicolor
CAGCGGGAAGGGTATACGGATCCACGTCAGCAGCAGATCCAGGGCGAGGAGGACGCAGATGCCCGCGTCGATGCCGATCGGGAAGACATGACTGAGGTTGCCGAAACCCTTCTGGATGGCCAGCTCGCGGACTGCCGCGTACGAACCGGCGAAGCCGATGCCGGCGATGATCACGGCGCCGAACACGACCACGCCGATGAGTACC
>NZ_JOFS01000174.1 GCF_000719285.1 Streptomyces bicolor
GTGGCCGCGGCCTGCCGGACGCTCCCGTGCTGGTGGTGGTGGACGAGGACGAGACGCTCGCCTCGCTGCCGGCCACCGACCCGGGCGTGGAGTGTGGGCGGGACCAGCTGGCGTACGTGATGTACACCTCGGGTTCGACGGGCCGCCCGAAGGGTGTGGCGGTCACCCACCGCGACGTCCTCGAGCTGGTCGTGGACGGGATG
>NZ_JOFS01000175.1 GCF_000719285.1 Streptomyces bicolor
CATCGAGGGCGCTCCGGCGCCTTGCGCTCGCACGCGCCCCCACGCTCGAACCACCTCGCGCGGGGGGACCCCCATGACGCCGCGCGCTGATCCGGCCGGGGATGTGACACAGGCTCTGAGAGGGCGTTTACATCGCAATTACATGCATTTCGCCTGGTATGCGGATCGGCTTCGGGAGTGCTGGTGATGCTTGAGGGGCTGAC
>NZ_JOFS01000176.1 GCF_000719285.1 Streptomyces bicolor
AGGGACCAGCGAGAGCACGTCGTCCAGGATGTAGGCCCGCATGCCGTCCAGCGGACGCCCGACCGGTATCGGCGCCGGCACCGCGTCGGCCACGGTCCAGGGAGCCTGGGTGGCGAACAGGGTGGTCTCGGTGGGGCCGTAGGCGCAGCGGACGACGGTGTCGGGGCAGTGCTCCAGCACGCGTCGTACCGCGGTCGGGGAG
>NZ_JOFS01000177.1 GCF_000719285.1 Streptomyces bicolor
CTCGGCGGCCATGAGGGAGCGCCAGGAGAAGGCCCAGCCCTGCTTCAGGCCCGCGAGGTAGCCGGGCAGGGCGGCGGGCATGACGATGTGCCAGGTGCCTTTCAGGCCGGTCGCGCCGAGGGTGCGGCCGGCGCGCAGGAAGAGCGGGGGTACCTGGTCGACGCCGGAGACCAGGCCGTTGGCGATCGAGGGGACGGCGCCG
>NZ_JOFS01000178.1 GCF_000719285.1 Streptomyces bicolor
CGGCGCCGTCCCCTCGATCGCCAACGGCCTGGTCTCCGGCGTCGACCAGGTACCCCCGCTCTTCCTGCGCGCCGGCCGCACCCTCGGCGCGACCGGCCTCAAGGGCACCTGGCACATCGTCATGCCCGCCGCCCTGCCCGGCTACCTCGCGGGCCTGAAGCAGGGCTGGGCCTTCTCCTGGCGCTCCCTCATGGCCGCCGAG
>NZ_JOFS01000179.1 GCF_000719285.1 Streptomyces bicolor
GACCTCCTGGCCTTCCTCGACGGCGACCTTGACGATGGTGCCCTGCATCGGGGAGGCCAGGGTGTCACCGGAGGCGGCCGGACCCGACTTCTTCGCCGCGCGCCGCTTGGGCTTGGCGCCGGCCGCGAGGCCGGTGCGGGCCAGGGTCATGCCGAGCGAGGCCGGCAGGGAGACTTCCAGGCGCTTGCCGCCGACCTCGACC
>NZ_JOFS01000180.1 GCF_000719285.1 Streptomyces bicolor
GGTCGAGGTCGGCGGCAAGCGCCTGGAAGTCTCCCTGCCGGCCTCGCTCGGCATGACCCTGGCCCGCACCGGCCTCGCGGCCGGCGCCAAGCCCAAGCGCCGGGCGGCGAAGAAGTCGGGTCCGGCCGCCTCCGGTGACACCCTGGCCTCCCCGATGCAGGGCACCATCGTCAAGGTCGCCGTCGAGGAAGGCCAGGAGGTC
>NZ_JOFS01000181.1 GCF_000719285.1 Streptomyces bicolor
AGAAGACCGGGATGACCTCACTGATGATGCCGAAGAACGGCAGGGCGATGATGTACACCTCTGGATGGCCGAAGAACCAGAAGAGGTGTTGCCACAGCAGGGCTCCGCCGTTGGCCGAGTCGAAGATGTGCGCGCCGAACTTGCGGTCCGCCTCCAGCGCGAACAGCGCGGCGGCCAGGACCGGGAAGGCCAGCAGGACC
>NZ_JOFS01000182.1 GCF_000719285.1 Streptomyces bicolor
AACCTCAGTCATGTCTTCCCGATCGGCATCGACGCGGGCATCTGCGTCCTCCTCGCCCTGGATCTGCTGCTGACGTGGATCCGTATACCCTTCCCGCTGCTGCGTCAGACGGCCTGGCTGCTGACGGCAGCGACGATCGCCTTCAACGGCGCGA
Organism: Streptomyces bicolor; assembly: GCF_000719285.1. Classification (GTDB taxonomy): domain Bacteria; phylum Actinomycetota; class Actinomycetes; order Streptomycetales; family Streptomycetaceae; genus Streptomyces; species Streptomyces bicolor. Next base: position 155 of record NZ_JOFS01000182.1, read on the forward strand.
CCGCCTGGCCGGACCCGCTGGGCGTCGGCATGCACGGCGTGATCCC
>NZ_JOFS01000183.1 GCF_000719285.1 Streptomyces bicolor
AGAAGACCGGGATGACCTCACTGATGATGCCGAAGAACGGCAGGGCGATGATGTACACCTCTGGATGGCCGAAGAACCAGAAGAGGTGTTGCCACAGCAACGCTCCGCCGTTGGCCGAGTCGAAGATGTGCGCGCCGAACTTGCGGTCCGCCTCCAGCGCGAACAGCGCGGCGGCCAGGACCGGGAAGGCCAGCAGGACC